>NZ_CP150254.1:167500-1578217 GCF_037975445.1 Peribacillus sp. FSL P2-0133
CCTGTACCACCTATACATCGTTTGAACGATGGGGGGACGCAGAAGGATAGGGTAAGCGCGCTGTTGGATATGCGCGTCCAAGCAGTTAGGCCGGAAACGAGGCAAATCCCGTTTCCATTAAGGCGGAGCTGTGATGGCGAGGGAAATATAGTACCGAAGTTCCTGATTCCACGCTGCCAAGAAAAGCCTCTAGTGAGATGTAAGGTGCCCGTACCGCAAACCGACACAGGTAGGCGAGGAGAGAATCCTAAGGTGTGCGAGAGAACTCTCGTTAAGGAACTCGGCAAAATGACCCCGTAACTTCGGGAGAAGGGGTGCTTTTTAGGGTGAATAGCCCAGAAAAGCCGCAGTGAATAGGCCCAGGCGACTGTTTAGCAAAAACACAGGTCTCTGCGAAGCCGCAAGGCGAAGTATAGGGGCTGACACCTGCCCGGTGCTGGAAGGTTAAGGGGAGAGGTTAGCGCAAGCGAAGCTTTGAACCGAAGCCCCAGTAAACGGCGGCCGTAACTATAACGGTCCTAAGGTAGCGAAATTCCTTGTCGGGTAAGTTCCGACCCGCACGAAAGGTGTAACGATCTGGGCACTGTCTCAACGAGAGACTCGGTGAAATTATAGTACCTGTGAAGATGCAGGTTACCCGCGACAGGACGGAAAGACCCCGTGGAGCTTTACTGCAGCCTGATATTGAATTTTGGTACAGCTTGTACAGGATAGGTAGGAGCCTGAGAAGCCGGAGCGCTAGCTTCGGTGGAGGCGTTGGTGGGATACTACCCTGGCTGTATTGAAATTCTAACCCGCGCCCCTTATCGGGGTGGGAGACAGTGTCAGGTGGGCAGTTTGACTGGGGCGGTCGCCTCCTAAAGAGTAACGGAGGCGCCCAAAGGTTCCCTCAGAATGGTTGGAAATCATTCGTAGAGTGTAAAGGCACAAGGGAGCTTGACTGCGAGACCTACAAGTCGAGCAGGGACGAAAGTCGGGCTTAGTGATCCGGTGGTTCCGCATGGAAGGGCCATCGCTCAACGGATAAAAGCTACCCCGGGGATAACAGGCTTATCTCCCCCAAGAGTCCACATCGACGGGGAGGTTTGGCACCTCGATGTCGGCTCATCGCATCCTGGGGCTGTAGTCGGTCCCAAGGGTTGGGCTGTTCGCCCATTAAAGCGGTACGCGAGCTGGGTTCAGAACGTCGTGAGACAGTTCGGTCCCTATCCGTCGCGGGCGCAGGAAATTTGAGAGGAGCTGTCCTTAGTACGAGAGGACCGGGATGGACGCACCGCTGGTGTACCAGTTGTCTTGCCAAAGGCATAGCTGGGTAGCTACGTGCGGACGGGATAAGTGCTGAAAGCATCTAAGCATGAAGCCCCCCTCAAGATGAGATTTCCCATGGCGCAAGCTAGTAAGATCCCTGAAAGATGATCAGGTTGATAGGTCAGAGGTGGAAGCGTGGCGACATGTGGAGCTGACTGATACTAATAGATCGAGGACTTAACCAACGCTTTTAAAAAAATGAAATACCTTCTTATTATCTAGTTTTGAAGGAATGAAAATTCTTCAAAAATGAATATAGTCTGGCAATGATGGCGAAGAGGTCACACCCGTTCCCATTCCGAACACGGAAGTTAAGTTCTTCAGCGCCGATGGTAGTTGGGGGTTTCCCCCTGTGAGAGTAGGACGTTGCCAGGCTATTCATTTAAATCTTTAAATGGGTTTTAGGAAACATTATATTATTCCGCAGTAGCTCAGTGGTAGAGCATTCGGCTGTTAACCGAACGGTCGTAGGTTCGAGTCCTACCTGCGGAGCCATATGCTTCCATAGCTCAGTAGGTAGAGCACTTCCATGGTAAGGAAGAGGTCAGCGGTTCGAATCCGCTTGGGAGCTTCCCAATCTATCTATGAACACAAAAAAAGTTCGGCCCGTTGGTCAAGCGGTTAAGACACCGCCCTTTCACGGCGGTAACACGGGTTCGAATCCCGTACGGGTCACCATTTAATTCGGAGGATTAGCTCAGCTGGGAGAGCATCTGCCTTACAAGCAGAGGGTCGGCGGTTCGATCCCGTCATCCTCCACCATTTTATTCTTTACTTGCCGGTGTAGCTCAACTGGTAGAGCAACTGACTTGTAATCAGTAGGTTGGGGGTTCAAGTCCTCTTGCCGGCACCATTTACAACCATATATTGCGGAGGGGTAGCGAAGTGGCTAAACGCGGCGGACTGTAAATCCGCTCCTTCGGGTTCGGCAGTTCGAATCTGCCCCCCTCCACCATTTTAATAAAATCCTGTGGATCAGTTATATATTCTCTGTATTGGGGAAATATATGATTACCACCTTTTTATTTTGTTGAACATTAATCATTACATATCATATATTGGGCTATAGCCAAGCGGTAAGGCAACGGATTTTGATTCCGTCATGCGAAGGTTCGATCCCTTCTAGCCCAGCCATTTGCGGAAGTAGTTCAGTGGTAGAATACAACCTTGCCAAGGTTGGGGTCGCGGGTTCGAATCCCGTCTTCCGCTTAATAAATTTTAAATCCCTTAGGGGCCTTAGCTCAGCTGGGAGAGCGCCTGCCTTGCACGCAGGAGGTCAGCGGTTCGATCCCGCTAGGCTCCACCATCAACTACATACACCAAAACTTACGTCTTAAGCCAAAAATGGTTTAAGACTTTTTTTTGTTTAAGACATAATTGGGTAAACTAATCCCCAGAAAGATATTATTTCACAAAAAACATATGTGATAGGAACGTGCATCTTTATACATGGAAATGTCGAGTTGAACCAATCGGCATATACGATATAAAATGATGGAAAGGGGGAATTGTATGTCTATTCAGAAAATTTCCGTCATCGGGTTGCCTATGGACCTCGGTCAAGCAAGGCGAGGGGTGGATATGGGACCTAGTGCCATTCGCTGCGCAGAGATTGTCGAGCGTCTTGAAAAGTTGAATATAGCAGTAGAGGATTTAGGGGATATAATTGTAGGGCGCCCTGAAAATGCAGATGAGCCTGGGACAAATCTAAAAAACTTACAGCTTGTAGCGAAGGGTAACTCCCTGTTAGCTACAAGAGTTGATGAAATAATAGAAGGGGGTTCCTTTCCGCTTGTATTGGGAGGAGACCATTCCATAGCTATAGGTACACTGGCAGGAGTCGCGAAGCACTATGAAAATGTGGGTGTGATTTGGTACGACGCACATGGGGATTTAAATACGGAAGATACTTCACCATCAGGGAATATACACGGTATGCCCCTAGCTGTCAGTATTGGGCTTGGACATCCGGACCTAATCAATATCCATGGTTTTGCTCCAAAAGTGAAACCGGAAAACATCGTAATAATTGGAGCAAGGTCATTGGATGAAGGGGAAAAAGAACTTATCCGTGAGAAAGGGATTAAAGTATTCACGATGCATGAGATCGACCGCATGGGAATGGCACGGGTTATGGAAGAATGCATTGATTATTTAAGGGAGAGAACGGATGGCGTCCACCTTTCATTGGATTTGGATGGAGTCGACCCAGCAGATGCACCCGGAGTGGGGACACCGGTGATTGGTGGTATAAGTTATCGGGAAAGTCATTTGGCCATGGAAATGCTTGCGGAATCCAACTTGATTACATCAGCTGAATTCGTTGAAGTGAATCCCGTTTTAGATGAGCGAAATAAGACGGCGATCGTGGCCGTGGCTCTAATGGGTTCGCTATTTGGAGAAAAATTATTATAACTGAAAAAATAAAAGAAACAGTAACCGGCTTGTAATGGGTTACTGTTTTTTATATGCTAGAAGACGTAGGTTTATTTACTAGGGTGTATGTAACAGGAACATATCTATAGATAAATGGTTGCAATCGTATATCCATATTCACTTGAGGGCACGTCTGTCAGTGAGGTCTCCATTTTTAGTTAAATGGATGTATTGGATGATTAAAGAATCCAGTTTGCTGCTAACTTCAACAACTTCATTATCCACCATTGAAGAACGGGAAGCCAAAAACATCATTTTCTGTCTGTATTGTTCAATATGGTCTAAAATTTGTTCTGCAGTCATATAGAGAATCACTCCCTTGGATTTTACAATTTCTTACTATATAGCCCTGTTTTTTTTTTCTTAAACATAAAATGTAAAACTTTGTTAAAATTAATGTATTAAATTTTTGAAACCTTTTAGCTTACGGTTCGTAGTAATCGTATAGCCGCATGAGCGGGGGTAATACCGGAAAATGGATGCACTCATTAGAGAGAGAATTAATCAAGTATTAAAGGGAGACCATAATGCATTTGGGGAAATTGTCGAAATATACAAGGACAAAGTGTTCCAAATATGTTTCAGGATGCTCGGAAACAGGCAAGAAGCAGAAGATTTGGCACAAGAGGCCTTTGTAAGGGCCTACGTGAATATTCGAAGTTTCAATATACAAATGAAATTTTCTACATGGTTATACCGGATTGCGACCAATCTTTGTATTGACCGGCTTCGCAAGAAAAAACCGGATTACTATTTAGATGCAGAGGTGGCAGGAACAGAGGGATTGAATATGTATTCCCAAATTGCATCGGATATGGCGAAACCCGAGGAAGAGGTTGAATCTTTAGAACTACAGGAAACCATTCAAGTGGAAATAATGAAATTGCCCGAGAAATACCGATCGGTAATCGTATTGAAGTATATTGAAGAGTTATCTCTAAAGGAAATCAGTGAAATACTCGATTTGCCGGTCGGTACGGTTAAGACGAGGATACATCGCGGTCGGGAAGCCTTGCGTAAACAACTACGCCATTTATAAAAAGAAGGTGAGAAAAATGAACTGCCATGAGGAAATCATTGAATATATGCATGATTATTTAGATGAGGACATCAAACCGGAGCATAAAGAAGTTTTACGGGAGCACTTGCATAACTGTGCTGAATGCCGGGATTACTTTCATGAAATGAAAAAGGCGGTCGCTCTTGTACAAAGCACTTCCCATATAAAGGCCCCGGATGACTTTACAGCAAAGGTTATGGCTCAATTGCCAAAGGAAACGAAAACAACAGGTGCCAAACGTTGGTTCAAAAGCCATCCCTTCATGACAGCGGCAGCGATGTTCATCTTATTGATGACAGGATCTGTTTTTTCCACTTATAATCAGGACGAACATTTTTCAGTATCAAAGCAGCCTAACTTAGTGGTCGAAGGTGAAACGGTGATTGTGCCTGAAGGTGAGACAATCAAGGGGAATGTGGTAGTTCAAAATGGTAACATTCAAATAGATGGTGAAGTAGAGGGAGATGTGACAGTCATAAATGGGCATAAATATATGTCAAAAGCAGGGAATGTGACTGGAAGCATCCATGTTATTGACCAAGCTTTTGAGTGGATGTGGTATAAAGTAAAGGATACTGCAACCTCGTTGGTTCCTGCTAAAGAGGAGAAAAAGGAATAAGGAATAAAGCTGGGAGGGGGCACCGTTTTTTCATTTACGGTGACTTCGCTCAGCTTTATTTTTTAAAGGGAAGGGAACCCTTTTTCATGATTCATTTTTCCTATGTAAATTTCTCACACTAGTTTTTAGATGTATCATTTAAAAAATGGTATACTATTAAGGTTATCGTATAAAGATTGTAATTTGTATTTGGAGTAATACTGACTGGAGGAAACAACATGTCTTTAACCAACTTGACTGTTTGGGACTATGTAGTAAATTTCATTGATATTCTCCTTGTATGGTTTGTGATATATAAATTGTTAACTATTATTCGGGGCACGAAGGCTATTCAGCTGCTAAAAGGAATTTTTGTAATTGTCATTGTAAAAAGCTTAAGCAACCTGTTTGGTTTCAATACACTCGGATGGTTAATGGCACAAGTCATGAATTGGGGAGTATTGGCGATTCTCGTCATTTTTCAACCTGAACTGAGAAGGGCACTTGAACAATTAGGACGCGGGAAGCTCTTTGCAAGGGGCACCGTTCCGGAAGAGAATCAGCAAGAGCGTTTAGTCGAAGAAATCCTAAAGGCGTCCACCTATATGGCAAAAAGGCGGATCGGAGCCTTGATTACGATAGAAAAAGGTACGGAGCTAGGGGATTATGTTGAAACGGGGATACCGCTAAAATCCTATATTTCTTCAGAACTGCTCATTAATATCTTCATCCCTAATACGCCGCTCCATGATGGTGCAGTTATTCTGCAAAATAACCAGGTGGCAGCTGCAGCTTGCTATTTGCCACTATCAGAGAGTCCTTTCATATCAAAGGAACTTGGCACACGGCATAGGGCAGCCATAGGCATGAGTGAAGTTACGGATAGTCTTACGATTGTCGTTTCAGAAGAAACGGGAGGGATATCCGTCACTAAAAACGGGGAACTTTACCGGGATTTGAATCAAGAATCATTTAGGGCCATGCTTACAAGTGAACTGGTAGTGGAAAACATCAAATCAACTTCCTCAAGCATCTTTAACTGGAGGGGGAAAAAGAATGGATAAATTCACCAATAGCGCTTGGTTTATGAGAATCGTAGCTTTTGCCTTGGCGGCACTTTTGTTCATTTCCATTAACTTCGAAATGGAGTCGGATAAAAAATCCCTTGGTTTATCGACTGCCCCTGAAATCAGTACGGAGACCATCGAAAATGTACCGGTTGAAGTGTACTATGACCGTGAGAATCTAGTGGTGAGCGGAGTGCCGGAGGCGGTTGATGTTACTCTAAAGGGAGCAAAAAGCTTATTGATAAATGCGAAAAACCAAAGGGACTTTAAAGTGTATGTAGACCTTTCCGATCCTGCAATCTCAATGGGGGACAGAACTGTCACATTTAAAATAAGTGATTTGAATGAAAAGTTAGTGGCGACGATCGATCCGGAATATGCGGAGGTCAACGTTCAGGAACGGGTGACGAAGGAATTCCCCGTTGAAGCCGAGTATAATAGCTCTTTACTTGAAGAGGGATATACCGCTGGCCAGCCAACAGTCAGCCCGAAAACTGTCAAAATAACGGGTGCTAAAGATGCGATTGAACAAATTTCCTATGTAAAGGCAAACCTTGAAATAAGTAAGGGACTTAACGAAACGGTGAACAGCAAGGCAACCGTTAAAGCCCTGGACAGGGACTTGAACAAGCTGGATGTGACGATCGAGCCATCTACTGTTTCAGTTTCCTTAGAAGTGAGCATTCCTTCCAAGACGGTGTCGATAGCACCGAAGCAAACTGGCAAGACAAAGGATGGCATCAGAATCACGAGTATAAGTGTCGACCCAAAAGAGGTCACCTTATTTGGTTCGGAAACGAGCCTGGAGAAAATAGATGAAGTAGTTCTTCCTGTAAATATCTCGAAAATTGATGGTGATACAGAACTGGAACTTGATCTTGATAAACCGGAAAGTGTACAAAAAATGTCCTTGGGTAAGGCAAAGGTCAAGATTCGTACAGAGAAAGTTGATGTGGATGAAGAGAATGCAGAGCCAGTCGTAGAAGAGGAAGAACCAGAAACCGAACAAAAACAAGAAGAACAAGTAGTCGAAGAAGAAGCAGAAGAAGATGAACCGGCTGCCATTGAGTCTAAAACTTTCAACAATATACAAATAGTGCCTGTGGGCATACAGGATGACCAAAATGCCGAATTGGAATCCGATGTAACTAGCATCACTTTGCTTGGTGAGGCGGATGATTTGAAGAAAATAACTAAAGACGACATTAATCTTACAGTAGATGTGAGTAATTTAGATGAAGGTACGCATGATGTGGATTTGGCGGTAACAGTGCCTGAGGGAGTGGAATGGGAACTGGATTCTAAAACGGTTTCGGTCACCATCTCACAAAAAGACGAAGAGACATGACCATCCTTTAACATCATCATTAAATTCAGTAACGATTCGAAGAAGGAGCGATAAAGATGGGTAAATATTTTGGAACAGACGGAGTCAGGGGTATAGCGAATAGCGAATTAACACCGGAGTTGGCATTTAAACTAGGCCGTTTTGGTGGCTACGTGCTTACTAGAAATACAGAGAAACCCAAAGTGCTGATAGGACGCGATACTCGAATTTCAGGTGAAATGCTGGAAGGTGCGCTTGTTGCCGGTCTTTTATCCATAGGGGCTGAGGTGATGCGCCTCGGTGTCATTTCGACACCGGGAGTTGCCTATTTAACAAAGGCCTTAAGTGCTGAAGCAGGTGTCATGATTTCCGCTTCCCATAATCCAGTAGCGGATAATGGGATTAAATTCTTTGGACCGGATGGGTTTAAGTTATCCGATGATCAAGAAGCGGAAATTGAAGCACTATTAGATATGGAAAAGGATGAACTTCCACGCCCTGTAGGCGGAGATTTAGGCCATTTGAACGATTATTTCGAAGGAGGGCAAAAGTATCTCCAGTACTTGAAACAATCAGTGGATGAAGATTTTACAGGCATTCATGTTGCTCTTGATTGTGCACATGGGGCGACATCTGCCTTGGCAATGCATTTGTTTGCAGATCTTGATGCAGACATCTCTACGATGGGGGCATCGCCCAATGGCTTGAACATTAATGATAAGGTAGGTTCCACCCATCCTGAGGCACTTGCTGAATTCTTAAAGGAAAAAGGTGCGGATGTCGGACTTGCATTCGATGGTGACGGAGACCGCGTCATTGCGATAGATGAAAAAGGAAATATAGTGGATGGCGACCAAATCATGTATATCTGTGCGAAATACTTGAAAGAAAATAACCGTCTGAAACAAGGAACAGTGGTTTCTACGATCATGAGCAACCTTGGTTTTTATAAAGGTCTTGAAGAGCATGGTATACAAAGCGCCCAGACGGCAGTGGGGGATCGCTATGTGGTCGAGGAGATGCGAAAAGGCGGCTATAACCTTGGCGGCGAACAATCCGGACATATCATCTTCCTGGACTATAATACGACAGGCGATGGCTTATTGACGGGCCTGCAGCTTGTGAACATCATGAGTGATACCAAAAAAACCTTATCGGAGCTCGCTGGCGAGATGAAGAAATATCCACAAACGCTGATCAATGTCAGAGTTACCGATAAACACGCTGTAACCGATAATGAAAAGGTACAGGAAGTCATCAAGGCAGTCGAAGAGGAAATGGACGGAAACGGTCGAATTTTGGTGAGACCATCCGGTACTGAACCGCTAGTCCGTGTTATGGCTGAAGCACCGACAGCTGAGGAATGCACTAATTATGTAGATCGCATCGTCGCAGTTGTAAGAGCGGAAATGGGAATGAACGAATAATTAATCCTATGCATAAAAGGAACGTAATTTCCTTTTATGCATATTTTTATTAAGAAGTACTTTTTTTAGGTCTTGGTAATAAAGAATTGACCTATGTCCCTTGTTTAAGGTATGATTATCCTGATTTACAACTCATTTTCTGAAAAGGGTTGTGTTAAAAAGGAGGGTAGGGAAGGAGAAACGGATTCACAAAAGCGCCTGAACTAAGTCAGGACGAGAAATGGCTTAGTTGACGAGGAGGAGGTTTATCGAATGATCGGCGGATACCTCCCGGCTGAAGTGCACAGCCGCAGTAATTCCAATCTTAAAACAGTAGGGCAACTTACTGCACAAAGGGTTGGAAATGCACAAAGGGAAAAAGTGCTTTAAGGCATTTCCTTTATAAAAAATATATATCAGAGATGAGGGGGCAGGGATGCCCCCGTGCATTCCTGTTCCCTCGAATCGGTTGGAGGAACAGAAATTATGTGTGGAATTGTTGGATATATTGGACTTAACGATGCAAAGGAAATTTTATTAAAAGGTCTTGAAAAACTTGAATACCGTGGTTATGACTCTTCAGGGATTGCTGTGAGAAATGAAGCAGGCGTTACAATCTTTAAGGAAAAGGGAAGAATCGCGGACTTACGCGGAGCCGTGGATGAAAATACTATGGCACATACTGGAATAGGACATACACGCTGGGCCACCCATGGTGTGCCAAGCCGTGAAAATGCCCATCCTCACCAAAGTAATTCAGGTCGATTGACTTTAGTTCATAATGGGGTCATTGAAAACTATGCGATTCTAAAACGTGAATATTTGAAGGATGTTGCCTTTAAAAGTGAAACGGATACGGAAGTCATCGTTCAACTCATAGAGAAGTTCGTAAACGAGGGCATGGAAGTGGAAGAGGCGTTCCGTCAAACACTCACTCTTCTGGAGGGTTCATATGCCATTGCCCTATTGGATGCTGAAAATGATGAAACCATCTTAGTCGCAAAAAATAAAAGCCCGCTGCTAATCGGTGTCGGAAAAGACTTTAACGTTGTCGCTTCGGATGCAATGGCCATGTTGCAAGTCACAGATCAATTCCTTGAACTGATGGATAAGGAAATGGTTATCGTGACAAAAGAAAAGGTAACGATCAAGAACCTTTCCAACGAAGAAGTCATGCGTGCTCCATACACTGCTGAACTGGATGCGAGTGATATTGAAAAAGGTACGTATCCGCACTATATGCTTAAAGAAGTCGACGAGCAGCCAGCTGTCATACGTAAAATCATTCAAGCATACCAAAATGAAGAAGGTAAACTTGCAATCGATTATAGCATTACTGAAGCCGTAAGTGAGGCTGACCGTATTTATATCATCGCTTGCGGAACCAGCTATCATGCAGGGTTGATTGGTAAGCAATTCATCGAAAAAATGACTGAAATTCCGGTTGAGGTCCATGTGGCATCGGAATTCACTTACAATATGCCGTTATTATCGAAAAAACCGCTATTCATCTTCATTTCACAAAGTGGTGAAACTGCAGATAGCCGTGCCGTGTTAGTGTCCATCAAAGCGCTTGGTCATAAAGCCCTGACCATCACGAACGTACCTGGCTCTACATTGTCACGTGAAGCGGATTATACGCTCTTGCTGCATGCTGGCCCTGAAATTGCCGTTGCCTCTACAAAGGCCTACACAGCTCAAGTGGCAGTCTTATCGATCTTAGCGAATGTAACTGGCCAATTCCGTAACATGGAGTATGATTTCGACCTTGTAAAAGAGCTTGGAATCGTTGCGACAGCAATGGAAGCCCTATGTGATTCGAAAGAAGAGATGGAAGACATTGCCCGTGAATATTTGTCCGTTACGAGAAACTGCTTCTTCATTGGCCGTTCCCTTGACTACTATGTTGTGCTTGAAGGGGCCCTTAAGCTGAAGGAGATTTCATACATCCAGGCGGAAGGCTTTGCTGGCGGAGAGCTTAAACATGGAACGATCGCCTTGATTGAAGAAGGTACACCTGTCATAGCCCTTGCTACGCAAGCGGGTGTCAACCTAAGCATCCGTGGTAATGTAAAGGAAGTGGTTGCCCGAGGCGCCAACCCTTGCATCATTTCCATGAAGGGGCTTGAAGAAGAGGATGACCGTTTCGTCATCCCGGAAGTGAATGAACTATTAACACCCCTTATCTCTGTTATCCCGCTGCAGCTCATTGCTTACTACGCAGCCTTGCACCGCGAATGTGACGTGGATAAACCACGTAACCTTGCGAAAAGTGTAACGGTTGAGTAAGTCGGAATGAATGCAATGTATGTTTGTTGAAAGACAACAAAGTTGGGTACTGGACAACAAAGTCGGGTACTCGATAATAAGATTAAGCACTAGAAGCATAGGTTATATCCTATGCTTCTTTTTTAAATATAATACTTGTTTATATTAGCGGATAAAGAACTAACTCAGCTGGGGACTTCAATAAATATTGATGTTGTGGATTACCTTACAGGGGATGTCAAAGGTGCGAAAGAGATACAGTTGAATCTCCCTGAAACAGGAGTGTACAGTATGAATCTAGCTTCTAGTTGCTGCGGTAGTCCTGTTCTAGCGAGATTGGAAATTAAGAATAATTCTTGTTACTAATAAACCAAAAGACCAGCCTGGATATCAGGCTGGTCTTTAAATTAATCCTTTTAATTTCGAGATTCAGTATTAAATTACCTTTAGATAGCGTTTGTTAAACTTATTGTTGGTTTTAAACAAATAGAAGAGACTACCTATTGTGGTCTTCTTTCATTCTCTTATGTATATCAAAAAAAGGATGGAACCATTACGATCCCTCCCTTAAAAATCTTTCACTTTTATTTCCATTCCACAAATGCGTTGCAGGATTGTAGAAGAAGGCATGTAACTTTTATAAATAGTTAACGTCTAACAGAAAAAAGGTGGGATTAATGTGAAAAATAAGAAATATTTTTTCGCTATATTGATGCTGTTCTTACTTATAGTAGTAGGTTGTTCAAATGAAACCAAAGAAGAACCACCAGAAGCGATAGTGAGTATAAATGATGAAAATATCGAAACAGCTAGAGGTACTTATCAGTGGGAAAAAAAGCGTTTACTCTCTAATACTACGGTTATCGCCGATGCTGCTGCACCAATTCAAATAGCTGAAGATATGAAAGCGAAAATAGTTGAACAAAGTTCAGTAGCAAATGTAGAGTTTAATGATGGCTCCCAACCAGAATTACAGGCTTATTTATGGGAAGGAGAAAAACGTGGTGAAGAATTACCTATGAATCAACACCACATAACCTTACCGTCGGAAAAAGGAAAGTATGTAATTGAAATTAACGCTAAATGGTCAAATGGAGACTCCTCTTATACTTTTGTCATAGAGGTACAATAATACAAGATTTTTTCCTCAACGAACGGATGCCAAATATCCAATCAGTACCCGACTTTTTTTGTAACTGAACAATGTTAGGTAGATCTAAATATAGATTAACTGTTTTTAAAAAGTTGCGAAGCTTTACCCCTTTGGCTATGATTAGCCAAAGGGGTATTTTTTATGTCTAAAACAACGAGAACCTCTCAAGTTGATAAGTGGTTTAAAGCATTCTAAGGAATAGGAAACGATGTGCAGTGACAATAGAGTTGTTTAATGCAATCTATTAAATCCATCGGTAGGTAATCACGGCATCCATTAGAGCAAAGTTAAAGATCTTCCTATAGTGCATTGTTGAAAGAAATCCATAAGGCATTAAATTTAGGCGATGTGGAAAATGAAGCTGTAATTCTATCGAAGCTGGGGCGTATTGGAATGAAAATAACATCTTCATAAAAATTTTTTAATTTAGGAGAGAATGACATGGAAGTTTTTGCAGAATTTTTAGCGAATATTGATAACCCGCAACATAGGGACCGAACGGAAGAAGTCTTGGCTTGGGTAACTAAGAAATTTCCAAATTTAATGCCGAAGATTGCGTGGAATCAGCCTATGTTTACCGATCATGACACATATATTATTGGCTTTAGTGTAGCGAAACATCATTTGGCTGTTGCCCCTGAAAAGGCAGGGATTGATCATTTTTCTGATGAAATCGTGCAGGCTGGCTATGATCACACCAAGCAGTTGGTACGTATCAAGTGGGACAGTCCGGTTGATTATTCATTACTTGAAAAAATGATCGAGTTTAATATTTTTGATAAGGCAGACTGTTCAACTTTTTGGAGGAAATAAATAAAAAATCGGATTAGTTACGGGTGAGCTGAACCTCTATTAAAGTGTCCATTATTCGGGGTTCTGTTCAATATTAGAAGTGAAACGATGTGGTCCTGAGGTTATAAGATCCCCATATCTGCCGTCTGATCTAGCTCCATAGGCAAAAAGGAAGATTCTCCCTCCTTAATGACCTTACCTTTACGGTTGCGATTCCATAAATAGTTTAAAGTTCAAAAAAAGCACAAGGAGTTCCGGATTTGGAACTTCTTGTGCTTTTGGTTTTTGATAAAATCGAGATATACAAATATTACAACCAAACTACTTAAGATATTAAAACAAAAATTCATAGTGGGTATTTAAGGAAAAAATATTAGGTGGGGTGAAGAAATGAAGAAGTTACTATATCTTTTTATTTTAATAATTCATGTATTTTTGTTTGGATTTAATCCCGTATCAACCTTTGCAAGTTCTCCAACTAAAGAAGTTGATTTAAAAGAGGAAAGCCAATCAGGTGGGTTTCTGACAGAATATACAACTCTATCAGGCACTGATGTACCTTTAGGTCAAGAAATACCTATACTAGTAGATGAAAAAACAGGAGAAATGACTAATAATAGAATTGGTATATCTCCGGTGTGTGCTACTTGTAATCGATATACTTGGAAAACAGCCACAGATAAACGACAATCAAGTGCCTTTCACAAAAAAGTGACTGATGATACAAAATGGAGTCTAAACCTTACCTTTAAGATGGAAATAGCTGGTATAATAGCTGTTTCTGGTGGGGGAGAAAAGGTATATTCGGCATCGAAAAAATGGAACCAGTACAAAGAAACATGGAAATTGACTGGAACTCTAAAAACATATAACCCAACTGGTAATTTGATAAAAACAGAACAAAGAAATGAAACTTACATTAAATATAAAAAAGTAGCAATAAAATAAGTTAGAAATAGTGCAAATGCAAACCCTTATTCTAAAAAGAGAGTTTTTTTAGAATTTGAAATTTTTATATAAAAAGGGGTAAGAATGGATACTAATATTAAGCAAACTCATCGCTTTATATTATATATAACAATACTAATTATGATTATTTTTCCTTTTGCACAACTTATATTACAAGAACTTTTTTTCCAAATAAACAAACAATTATTTTTCTTTTTAAGTAAACTGGTTTTTATCTATGTGCTTTTTCATTTCTTAAAAAAGAAAAAAATAACCTTATCGAGCATTAGGCTTAAAAAGGTACATATAAAATATATACTTCTTGGTATTTTAATGGGTATTATAGTTCACATGATAACTATGTTTTTTGGTAGGATTCAATATTATCTACTAACCGGCGAATGGCTTACTGCTGAAAAAATTGTTAATACACTTATGGAGAGTAGTAAAAACATAAGTTTTTACAGCATTATCATGATTGGCTTTTCAGTGGCGATTAGTGAAGAAATTCTTTTTAGAGGCATATTATTAAAACAATATCAGAGAATGAACATAAAGTCGGCCATAATTTTAAGTGCTCTTATTTTTAGCATTTATCATATGACGGTGGGAAACTTGGTTTTTGCATTTGTAATTGGTATCTCTTTTGCACTATTAACCATCTATACTGGAAGTATTGTTCCGGCTATCTTTTTTCACTTTTTAGTGAATGAAATAATGAGGATCATCATGCATTTCCCAGAAAAGGTTACTGAAACTTATTTTAAGGTAATGGTGTCTCCAATTACTGCCATAACAGGTTTAATATTTTTTCTATCTATATTAACTTTTTTATTTATAAAGGTAAGAAAAAATAATCAATTTCAAAGTGGAAAAGTTAAATTCTTTGATGGATATATTATTTTGTTGTTTTTGATGTATGTTCTTTTCCTAACAATAAAATAAATTTTAATCAAAGATAATACAGGTATTAAAATGAACCTAATTCATAACGATTTCATTTAAGAGGATTTCTTTGAGGTCGATGTCCATATTATTGCCACCAACAATTCTTCCGGCTTGTTAACCGTTGGGATCGAACCTGATTTGAACCCAACGATACGCCCCAATGATCTGATTAAATTCTCCATTTCCTGTTTCAATTTTTTTTTGCAAATTTCCCCACAATCTCCTGTTCTGGATAGCCATTTTCTTTTAATAGAAGCGTTGATATTACAAGATAATCATCAACGAACTGGGCAGTGTTGTTAACAATAAGGCAGCATTAATGATCAACCTCTTTTATAAAAGGTACTTAACAATCACAAAACCCTTCACGAAATAGGAAGCAGAATGGTGAAAGTCGTTCCCTTATCGAGCTCACTTTCCACGGATATGGTCCCTTCATGCATTTCAATAATCTTTTTCACGATGGACAGACCTAAACCGCTCCCGCTTTTTGTACGTTCCCTTGCCAGGTCGGCTTTATAGAATCGTTCGAATATATGGAACTGGTCTGTTTCAGATATGCCAATTCCATTGTCGGATATCGTTATGGATGCCAGGTCATCAATCTGTTGTAATCGAATCGTGATCTTTCCACGATGGCGGGTGAATTTGACACTATTGTGTATTAAATTTGTCCATACTTGGCTCATTAAATCCTGGTCTGCAAAAATTCGAATCTTTTCTAAAGATATATCCATTTCGAGTTCTTTTTCCAACCACGTCGGTTCACAAGCCAAAATAATGGTTCGTATTTGCTGATCCAGCCGGAAGTCTGTCCTTTCAAAAGGATGATGCTCAGATTCCAGGGATGTAAGCTTTAGAAGGTTATCACTTAATTTAGATAATCTCCTGCTCTCTGTCTCAATTATATGAAGATAATGATTTCGTTCTTCGATTGTCAGCTTATTATATTGAAGAGCTTGGGCAAATCCTACGATGGAGGTTAGGGGCGACTGTATTTCGTGTGAGACGTTAGAGATGAATTCCTGCCGCATCTCTTCCATTTGCTTCAATTGCTTGGCCATGTGATTGAAGTGGTTAATGATATCGGTCATTTCGTTTTTCCTATCGATTTTAAAATCCAATTGAACATTATAATCGCCATTTGCTATTTTCCTTAAGGCATTAATGATCTCGAGGTAAATATTTGCCCGTTTATTGTGATGGATGGCATGCATAAGATAGCCAATTAATATCATGATTGCGATGCTTGTGATGATTGTGGTCAGATACCGTACAAAATCGGGTAACCTTAATGGCAATAGCTCAATGATATAGTACCCGGCCGAAAAGCAAATTGAATTAAACGTAAGAAAAAACAATATGCCAAGCATTTGTTTGAAAAATCGATTGCTTCTCATCTCGTTATCTCCAAACGGTAGCCCAATCCCCAAATCGTTTTAATTCGGAAGGGGAACTCCGATTCCGGAAACCGTTCTCTCACTCTTTTAATATGTACATCGACAGTTCGTTCATCACCTTCATAATCATAGCCCCAAATGTCTTCAATAAGATCTTCCCTGGAAAAAGTTTTTCCAGGATAGCTTGCTAATTTAAACAACAATTCGAATTCTTTTAATGGAATCGTATATTCCTGTTCTTTGAATGACATTTCATGCGTGTTGCGATTCATCTTTAATTCGCCGATATTTAATGTTTGTGAAATAGTGATTTTATACCGTTTAAGTAATGCCTTTATTCTAAGAACCAATTCGATCGGTTCAAATGGCTTTACAAGATAATCATCTGCCCCAAGACCGAATCCTTTTACTTTTTGAGTTGTTTCCCCTTTTGCAGTCAGCATTAAAATGGGGATATCACTAAATTCCCTTAACTCTTTGCATAATTGCCATCCATCCATGTTAGGCATCATAATATCGATGACTGCCAAATCGATTTTCACCTTCTCCATTACTTTCAATGCTTGCAGTCCATCACGGGCCTCATATAGATCGAATCCTTCTTTTCTTAACAACAGGTTTATAAGTTCGCGAATATGTGCATCATCATCTACTATCAATATTTTTGTCATCCTGCTTCTTTCCTTTCGGTGAATTAGGCCAGTTCAAGTTTGTGCAACTGCTGTTCAGCAAATTCTCGATATAATGAATGCGTATGATACAGCTCTTTATGAGTACCGCTGCCTGTTATTTTCCCTTTTTCAAGGAAGATGATTTGATCTGAACCGATAACGGTCGATAGGCGGTGGGCGATAACTATTGTTGTTCGGCCTTTCATTAAATCATTCAATGCCTGTTGAACCACTTTTTCTGATTTGCTGTCTAGGCTGGAAGTAGCTTCATCAAGCATTAATATTTTGGGGTTTCTTAAAAATGCACGAGCGATCGCGATTCTTTGTCTTTGACCCCCTGATAATTTCATGCCCCTTTCACCAACCTCTGTATCATATCCGTTCGGAAGATCAGAAATGAACTGATCTGCATACGCCATTTTAGCCACTTGATTTAATTCCTCATCCGTTATATCCCGTTCGATGCCATAACAAATATTATCTCGAATTGTACCTGATACAATCGGGCTTTCTTGTGAAACATATCCAATCTGGCTTCTCCATGAAAGGAGTGTGAAATCATTTATGTTTTTCCCGCCTATGGATATGGACCCTTGCTGTGGTTTGTAGAAACGCTCGAATAACGAAAAAAGGGTCGTTTTTCCGCTGCCGCTTGGGCCGACAATTGCAGTGACCTTTCCGGCTTCAACGTTAAAGCTTATATCTTTAAGTACCTGTTCTCCATTATTATAACTATAGTTCAGGTTCTCCACGCTGATTGATTGACTTATATTTTGAACTGGCTGCATCGCATCTTCTTCCTCCACTGAATCCAGAATGGAAATGATGCGCTCTGTTGCACCCGTTGCTTTTTGGAATTGTGTAAAGAAACTAGCTAATTGAGCCATTGGCATGATTATTTGGAAAAGATACATGATGAATGCAACTAGAGCTCCAGCTGTCAGGGCTCCTGAAGAAACGCGCATTCCACCATAACCTAAAATCAGCACGAGTAATGCCATCATCACAAAACTCATTAGCGGCGCAATCAACGCTTGGATTTTTGCCTCTTTTAATCCGAATTGAAATAATTTATGGATTCCTTTTTTTCCATTTTGATATTCCAAAGCTTCTGCATTCGAAGCTTTAACAAGGCGTATTTCCGTTAGCACCTGCTGAAGGACTGCGGTGAAGCTTGCTGTCTCGTCCTGCATCCCTTTTGAAATTTTATGCATTTTTTTCCCTAATGGCATTAATATCAAAACAGAGAGTGGAATTGCAGTGAACATCAATAATGTCATTTTCCAATCCAGTACGAATAATACGATCATGGAGCCTACGATGGAAATGATTCCAGTAACGAAATTTGAGAGGTGTTCAGAGATTAATCCCTTCACTACAGTTGTATCATTTGTCATTCGGCTGACTGTTTCTCCTGAGGGATGTTCATCAAAATAACTCACGGGCAATACGAGTAATTTTTTCCATAGTTGATCGCGGATACCCGCCACTACAGATTGACCGATCCGATTTAATAAATAGATGGAAAATCCACTGGCCAATGCTTGAACGATGATGGCAAGAACGAGAAGGGTGATCCGTTCAGTACTTAGTGAGCTGATCGAAAAATCATTAATTAGATTTTTTGTGAATAAAGGGACTAATAAACCTACACCCGTTGTACCAAGGCTTAATGCCAATGCAATCCCTATCATTAGTTTAGAAGGCTTCGTTTGTTGAATTAACCGAATGAACTGGCGCCATCCCTTTTGATTTTTTGCTTCTGACATATGAAATACATCCTTTCTTGGTTTTCATTACAGAGAAGTATACAAAGAAGTTATGAATTGAATATGAACTAGTTCTTATTATTCCACGAAAATTAGTGGTGAACTTTTTCTGCACGATAAATTTGAAAAAATATGGCGGACATTTAAAATAGTGTCGGCCTTTTTTAATGAAGGTGCAAGAAAATTAAACATTCCATGTAAGGACCTCAAGGCTAGATCTGATGGGAAAGGTAAAAAGATATATTGATATCTTTATTTTTAATGCATTTTTAATAATAATCCCTATATAAGCTAAATACTTACCGCTTTTGACCGATTAAATATGGAGATACAAAAAACAGTATAAGTTAGGTGGAAAAAATGATTATTTTGAATGAGTCCATTGTGTCGCCAATTCTTCTAAAGGTGTTGGAGGAACAGCAAATTCCAGTGCTGGAACAAGGGCAATGGGGAGTCGCATTAACATCAGAAAAGCTAAACATTCAAAAAGATACCGAATTTTTCAAGTCCATGGAAATGGACAAAAGAATTCTTACAAACTCTGAAAATGGCATAACATTATTAGGTCATTTCCAACCGAATAGCAATGAATACATTTGGTCAAAGTTATTGAAGGATAAGAGTCAGGTGCGAAATTTGACGAAATCTTTATATCCCGATTTCTATTTCCAAGATATTGATTTATCCATAATAAGTGACCTGGATAAAAATCAAATACCGTTTCCGGCAGTTATCAAACCCAATATTGGCTATTCGAGTGTAGGGGTCCACAAAGTCAATAATGAGCAGGATTGGGATATAGCCGTGAACCAGCTTAAAGCGGATTTACTTCATTCGGATGGATTATATGATTCAGAAGTGGTCGGTTCCCAGACCGTTTTAATAGAAGAGTGGATTCAGGGTGAAGAGTATGCCATTGATGGCTATTACAATCAAGATGGTGAACCGGTCATTTTGAATATCTTCAAACGATTATTCAAGGATGATTACGATACTTCCGATCGAATTTATTATACTTCGAAGTTGGCCATTAACGAAATCTATCATGATGCACTAAAGTTCATGAAGAATATTCAAACGGTCCTTCCACTTAGGAATTACCCTGTACACTTTGAAATTCGCAAAAAGGAAAACCGGGTGATACCCATTGAAATCAATCCCCTGCGTTTTGCTGGGGCGGGTACAACGGATCTAGGTTACCATGCCTATGGAATGAATATGTATGAACACTATTTTTCAGGAACGAAACCTGATTGGAATCGGATATTGGAAGAGATGGACGATCATATATATAGCTTTTTCTTTGCAGAGGTACCACTGGAAATAAATCCGGAAGATGTTTCATGTATTGATCATGATGGACTTCGTCATGAATTCGAACATGTTTTGGAATATAGGCAGCTTCCTTTTCAAAATGACCGGAGCATGGCAATCATCTTTTATAGAAGTGAGGATTTGGATGAAAATCTCCAATTGCTCCATTTGGACTTAATACCATATTTGACTATAAAACACCTGGTTTTCATCTAAGGGGGGCATGGAAATGAGATTTTCAAAGCTTAATCCTAAAAAATCTTTGCTGGCAAAACTATTCTTGTTTTATATTATTCCTATCGTACTTTTCGCAGGGGCCATGGGTCTTTGCTTTTCCTATATTACTAATAAAATGATCAATGAGAATGTCCTTCCGCAATTCGATGATCGCCTTTCTGAAAATGCCCACAGTTTAGCAGCGAGCCTCAATCCCACTTTGATAAACAAAGCTTCCGAACGGGGCGAAGAGATTAGGCGGAAACTAGATGCCTTTGTTGAAGATAAAAAGGGAATTGAATATGTTTATGTGTTGAAGCGGGAGAATGATGCCGACATGATTGTAGCCTTGAACGGCAGCGAGGACTACATGGTGGAATCCCCTTTCACGCCGGAACAGGCAAAATCGATAAATGGAAACGAAGACGTATTAAGTGAAATATATAAAGATAAGTGGGGTACACACAAGTCGTACTTTACGCCAATCAAAGGGACGGGCGCGATTGCCGGAATCGATATGGATGCAAAATTCATTGATGAATTAAAAAGCACAATGATATTCTATAATATCTTATTTCTTGCAAGTGCCGTTATATTAGGTGTGCTATGCGCCGTTGTCATCGGGAAAAAGATTTCGGGACCCGTCAATGAACTTGTTGGTTACACGAATGAAATGGCAAAAGGGGACTTAAGTAAATCGATTCACGTTGGTAGACAGGATGAGATTGGCGATCTTTCAAATGGATTCGAAGATATGAGGTTAAGTTTGGCCCGTATTATCCAGAATGTCCGTGAACACGCCCAAACGATGAATCAAACGACAGTGTCCATTCAGCAATCCTTTGAGGAGATGGTGGAATCCTATGGCCAGATAGTGACGGGGACAACGGAAGAAGCAAAAGCTTCAGAAGAACGTGCCCATCATATTGACCGAATTTCCAATATGATCAGTGACTTAACGGACACAATCCGTTTAATGAACGAACAAACGAATGAAATGAATGAATTTACCTTGCATACCAATACACTTGCTGAACAAGGAAGTAAACAAGTGCAAGATGTAACGAGCCAGATGGATAAAATCATGGAAAATGGCCAAGCGAATAAAGCCAATTTGGTGAGCCTGGAAGAGGATGTAGTGAAGATAAATGAAGTGATTGGCTTAATAAGGGTGATTGCTTCTCAAACGAACCTGCTATCCCTGAATGCTTCCATTGAAGCGGCACGGGCGGGTGATGCCGGCAGAGGTTTTGCCGTAGTGGCTCAAGAGGTGCAAAAATTGGCTGTGCAAACAGATGAATCCATCGATATCATTTCAGAATCCATTATGCGGATTAATGAACAAACAGCCAAAGTCATCCAAAATAATGATGAGAGTTTTCAGGATATATTAAATGGTGTTTCCTTAGTGGAAAACAATGGCGAGATTTTCAATAAGATATTTGAATCCTTAGAGAAATTACTGAAAGGCACGGAACGATTAGCCGCACATTCGAAAAAAATCAATGAGTCTTCGGATGAAAGCCTGGCATCCATTCAGGAAATTGCGGCGATTTCAGAAGAAGGAGTCGCAACAACGGAGCAAATCTCGGCAGCTGCAATTCAACAAAGCACCATAATGACTGGATTGAAGGAACAAAATGAAGATTTAGCAAAAGAATCGGCCATTTTAGAAGAAATGGTAGAAAAGTTCATTACCGAAAAATAAATATTCGATTTGAACATTTACAAAAACCTCTTGTTATACGAGAGGTTTTTGTTTTGATGAATGCATGTGGGAGGTCATGAAGCCATCATCTGTATAGATAGAGCCAATTGGTTACTGCTTGATTTTAAATGAATTTAGAGAGTATTAAAAATTGCTGGAAAAAAGTTTCCCCAAACTATTTGCAATCGCTACCATTTAATGTTATGCTTAGTCTTAATTATTTTTGTTCGGTACTAAGGATACTAAAAGTACTACTTTTCGTTTTCGATGATGACTTAGAGCAAGGATAGTAATACATTGTGCTTAGATGCACTAGGAGGCAACAACAATGGAACAAGGTAAAGTAAAATGGTTTAACGCAGAAAAAGGTTTTGGATTCATCGAACGCGAAAACGGAGACGACGTATTCGTACATTTCTCAGCTATCCAAAGCGAAGGTTTCAAATCTTTAGACGAAGGTCAAGAAGTTACTTTTGAAGTAGAACAAGGTCAACGCGGACCTCAAGCTTCTAACGTTCAAAAAGCATAATTTCAATAACAAAAAAAGACGGATCCTTGTTATAGGGTCTGTCTTTTTTTTGTTTTGTGAAAATACATAGCAAAAAACCCTGCTCAACGATAAGCAGGGTAAATGGTACAAGTAAAGTAAAACGCTTAAAAAGGTTTGACTAAGTATATCATAGTTTTTCTAAAAAATACTAAATTAAATATATTATACTTATCAAGGAATCGATAGGAAATTACTGAAATCATTGGATTGAAGGGACGTGAAGGAATTTATGTCCCTTCTTTTTTTTTCGCCTGAAGTATAGAAGTTTCGGTTCAGGAGATTCATGGAGTCCCTGAAAAGAGGACGGCCTGCCCTTTTGTGTTCAGTAAAATTCCAGGGGAACGACTGCGAAGTGAAACAAAAAACGATGGCCCACATATAAAGACATATAGCACTTTCAAAGGAAGGAGAAAAGATTCTTGTACATTCAAATATAGATTTGAATATTCAGGTAATTGTGTTATATTATAATCAAACGCAGATTTGAATGAGAGGTGTGAGAAGATGACGGAACTGAAAGATATATGTGATGTCCACCTGCATGATGAAGTGAAGGTTAATCGCATTCAAGAGGAAATGAGCCAGGTGAATTTATCCAGCATGTCGAAGCTGTTTAAGGTTATAGGCGATGAGAATAGGGCGAAGATAGCTTATGCGCTCTGTAAGGACGAGGAATTGTGTGTGTGCGATCTGGCCAATATCATTGGTGCTTCGATGGCGACAACGTCACATCATCTTCGTACCCTTTATAAACACGCAATCGTAAAATACCGAAAAGAAGGCAAGTTGGCTTTTTATTCGTTGGATGATCACCATATAAAGCAATTAATTCTCATTGCTTTAGAACATCAGCAGGAGGTAAGGGTCGATGGCTGAGTCCCCATTAAAAACATATCGTATCCAAGGTCTATCATGCACTAATTGTGCAGCTAAATTTGAGAACAAAGTCCGTGAACTAGAGGGCGTGGAGGATGCCAAAATCAACTTTGGTGCCTCGAAGATTTCTGTACAGGGCAGTGCGACTATAGAAGAAATTGAAAAGGCGGGTGCGTTTGATAACCTGAGAATCCGTGGTGAACAGGAACAGGTGAAGCAAAAGGAACCATTTTGGAAGCAAAAAGAAAATATAAAAGTGGTGTTCTCGGTTATCCTTTTGCTGATCAGCTGGATATTGGATAATCGATATGCTGATGGAGGCATCATGCCGGTGATCGGTTATGCGGCTGCAATCATAATTGGGGGATATTCATTATTTGTCAATGGATTGAAGAATCTTGTCAGACTTCGCTTTGATATGCACACCCTTATGACGGTTGCAATCATCGGGGCGGCCGTGCTTGGTGAATGGGGCGAAGGGGCGACTGTCGTCATCCTATTTGCGATAAGTGAAGCACTGGAAAAATATTCGATGGATAAAGCTCGTAATTCTATAGAATCATTAATGAACATCGCACCTAAAGAAGCCTTGATCCGTAGGGGGCATCACGAAATGATGGTTGCTGTTGATGAGATTGAAGTGGGCGACATCATGATCGTTAAACCGGGTCAAAAGCTTGCCATGGATGGCAGGATCATGAAAGGGGCCTCGACACTTAATCAAGCAGCCATTACTGGGGAATCCGAGCCGGTTTTTAAAACGGTTGATGGTGAAGTGTTTGCCGGAACCTTAAATGGTGAAGGGTTGCTCGAAGTGGAGGTCACGAAGCGAGTCGAGGATACGACGATTGCAAAAATCATCCACCTAGTTGAAGAAGCACAGGCCGAAAAGGCCCCTTCCCAAGCTTTCGTGGATAAATTCGCAAAATTCTATACGCCGGCCATTATGCTCATTGCCTTGGCCATTGCCGTATTGCCCCCGATTGTGATGAACGGGGATTGGAGTGAATGGATTTACCGGGGGTTGGCTGTACTTGTTGTCGGTTGTCCTTGTGCTTTGGTCATTTCTACGCCCATCGCCATTGTGACAGCTATCGGAAATGCTGCGAAACATGGTGTGCTGATTAAAGGCGGGGTCCATTTGGAGGAAGCGGGAGCCTTAAAGGCGATTGCGTTTGACAAAACGGGTACTTTAACAAAGGGCGTACCTGAAGTGACTGATTTCACTGTGTTATCTGCTGAGTTGAATGAACAGGATGTGCTGGCTATCGCTGCTGCTTTAGAAAGCAGGTCACAGCACCCCCTTGCCACAGCCATTCTTCAAAAGGCGGAAAACCACGATGTGGACTATCATTCTTTATTGGTAGAGGATTTTACTGCGATCACAGGTAAAGGTATAAAAGGGAAAATCAATCAAGGAATCTATTACATTGGTAAACCCCACCTTTTTGAAGAAGAGGCAGGTTTAGTTTTCTCTGATGATGTGCTTAAATTAATCAGCGGCTTTCAAAATGCGGGAAAAACGGTGATGGTGCTTGGCGATCAAGTGAAGATCCTGGCGCTCATCGCGGTGTCTGATGAAATAAGGGAAAGCAGTAAAGAAGCAATTCGGAAACTGCATGCATTAGGCATTGAAAAAACGATCATGCTGACTGGGGATAATATCGGAACAGCTAAAGCTATTGGAGCGGCAGCTGGCGTTCATGAGATCGAGGCGGAGCTATTGCCACAAGATAAATTGACCATCATTAAACGATGGAAACAAAAATATGATCGAGTGGCCATGGTAGGCGATGGTGTCAATGATGCTCCGGCCTTGGCAGCTTCCACGGTAGGAATAGCAATGGGCGGGGCGGGTACAGATACGGCCCTTGAAACAGCCGATATTGCCTTAATGGGTGATGACTTATCGAAGCTGCCTTATACAATCCGCTTAAGCCGCAAAACATTAAAAATCATTAAGCAGAACATCACGTTTTCATTGGTGATTAAAATCCTGGCCTTATTATTGATAGCGCCGGGCTGGTTAACACTTTGGATGGCGATTTTTGCCGACATGGGTGCGACGTTATTAGTTACATTGAATAGTCTTAGGTTATTGAGAGTAAAGGAATAGAATAATATGAGCTCCCTGGTGTATCTTAAGGTGCACGAGGGAGCTTTTATTTATTAGCTTTCCAATTGTTTCATGTGAAACTTTGAAAAAATTAATCGGTCCTGTTATTTTTTTGTTGAATTTTCTTTTATAGTAAAGGGAAGTCCTATAAACTTGGGCAGCGAACGTTATGCAAGTAATGTCTGGTATGCTACAATGTGGCTGGCTTTTAGGCAGTATGATGGGTTTGATTAAGCATAATATAGGGAGTAAGGTATGTACGGAAGGGATTTGAAATGATGGAATTACAGCAGAGGGCAATCTTGGTTGGAGTTAATCTCAACGGTCAAAAGGATTTTGAGTATTCAATGGAGGAATTGGCCAATTTAACGGAAGCATGTGAGGTAGAGGTTGCAGGGACCATCACACAAAATTTGCAACGGGTGAACTCGTCACATTTTATCGGAACCGGGAAGATCGAGGAAGTAAAAAATCTCGTTGAGCATAAAGAAGCTAACGTCGTCATTTTTAATGATCAGCTCTCCCCTTCGCAACTTCGTAATCTGGAGAGGGACATGGATTGCAAGGTGATCGACCGGACAATCTTGATTCTGGACATCTTCGCGCATCGGGCGAAAACGAAGGAGGCACAGCTTCAGGTAGAAGTGGCAAAGCTTCAGTATATGCTCCCGCGTCTCGTTGGTTTGAGGGAGTCATTAGGGCGTCAGAGTGGCGGGGTCGGTACAAACAAAGGTGCAGGTGAAAAGCAGTTAGAGCTTGACCGCAGGAGAATCGAGGAAAATATAAGTGTTTTGAATAAAGAACTGGAAGCCCTTGTTGCACACCGGCAAACGCAGAGGAAACAGCGGAAAAAGAATGCCATCCCTGTCGTATCCTTAGTCGGTTATACCAATGCAGGTAAATCTTCGATCATGAATGCCCTGATTGAGATGTTCCATCCAACAGCCGAGAAGCAGGTGTTTGAGAAGGATATGCTGTTCGCTACGCTTGAGACATCCGTCCGAAACATCCCGCTTCCGGATAAAAAGGAATTTTTATTGACGGATACGGTGGGGTTTGTGTCCAAATTACCCCATCATCTCGTGAAAGCATTCCGATCCACATTGGAAGAAGTGGTAGAAGCGGATCTGTTGATCCATGTTGTCGATTTTTCCAATCCTAATCATGAGCAGCAAATAGAGATAACGGATAATACTTTAGACGAGATAGGCATTAAAGGGATTCCAACGATTTTTGCCTATAATAAAGCGGACCTTACCGATTTGGATATCCCTCAGGTGAATCGTGGCTCTGTGTATATGTCAGCAAAAAACAAAGTTGGCATTGAGGAATTGATAGATCAAATTCGCAAGCATATTTTTGTAGACTATACTCACTGTGAAATGCTGATTCCATTTGATCAAGGACAGCTGGTTTCATATTTCAATGAAAATGGTCACATAACCGTAACAGAATATGAGGCAACCGGATATCGAATAAAGCTTGAGTGCAAGAAAACGGATTATGAGAAATATAAACGATACGTTATTCATCCGGAATGAACCTGCCTGTTGATAAATTGTTAACGGTTTGTTGATAAGTGGAAAAGTCGATCCAATATTGTGGATAACTTTTGGTTGAATGCCTCTGTTCTGCGAAAACAAAGAGAATAATGCCATATAATATGTGAATAAGTTGTGGATAAAAGTGAAAAGACCCAGGAAACCAAGATTTTAGTTTCTGGGTTTTTTTTTATGTGGACAAAGTGTTGATAATTAGGTCTTCAGAACAAATCATCCAAAGAATATCAATAAGTATGGTGAAAAGTAAGTTTGAATGTAGAAAAATGACGATGTTTATCACTTATTGTTAGGAAATATAACATGATTATTACATATTGCATATCTAGCATCTGGAAATACTTTACACTTTGTATAATGTAACTTACTTTTTAACATTATAAAATAAAGAATACTCAATTCTCTGATTTATCATCAGGATATGAGTTTTTAAGATTAGCAGGGGGGGCTTTTTGTGTTAGAAGGAAGCAGGGACCGAGGCGTGACCAGTGAGAGAATGATAGAAAATAATAAACAAAACGAGAGAATTTTGGCTGGGAAATCGCCATGACTGTTAGTTGAATAAATTGATGAAAACCATGTTGGCAATGCTTTCAATCGTTTAAATATGAGGACAGTAGAGAGAAATGCATGCAATTCCTCCCTTTTTATTTTTCAAAAATAAATGTTTGGAAGGAGAAATAGTGGATGAGTATGACGAGCCCATTAAAAGGTGATCTGGAGATTAACTTCCAGGAAGTGGAGAGGGGTTTATCCCCAAGGGAAGCTTTGGAAGAATCGAATCGATGTTTATACTGCTATGATGCCCCATGCATCCAAGCATGTCCGACCGGAATAGATATTCCAGGTTTTATTAAGAAGATAGCTTCAGGTAATTTTAAAGGGTCGGCCAAGACCATCATGACAGCCAATCCTGTCGGTGCCAGCTGTGCGCGGGTATGTCCGACTGAAGAGCTATGTGAGGGGTCATGTGTCCTGAACCATTCTACAAAGCCAATCATGATTGGCAATCTCCAGCGTTATTCCACAGATTGGGCCATCCAAAATAAACAAGCCCTATTCAAGGCCGGGAAGAAGAATGGCAAAAAAGTTGCCATTGTAGGAAGCGGTCCGGCGGGTTTGTCTGCAGCAAGGGAGTTAGCCTTGCTTGGCTACAGTGTAACCATTTTCGAAGCTGAAAAGAATCCAGGCGGATTAAATACTTACGGAATTGTATCGTTCCGTTTACCTCAGAGCATTTCTTATTGGGAAGCAGAACAAGTAAAGAGTTTGGATGTTGATATTAAAACGAATACACGGGTCGGAGTGGATGTTTCCGCAAATCAGCTGACTGCCGACTATGATGCGGTCATTTTAGCGATCGGCATGTCCGATGTTCCTAAGCTTGGAATTGAAGGGGAGGATTTGGCTGAAGTTTATGATGCAATCGATTTCGTGAAAGCAACGAAAACAGGGGCAATCACTGATAAATTCATTGGGAAGAAGATGGCGGTAATAGGGGCTGGAAACACGGCGATCGATGCCGCAACCTGTTCTGTACGCCTTGGCGCCGAACAGGTGAGCATTATTTATCGTCGTACCCAAAAGGAAATGACAGCCTATGATTTTGAATATGAGTTTGCCAAACAAGAAGGTGTCGGGTTTCACTGGCTGACTGCCCCCTCCAGGATACTCTCGGATGAAAGCGGTCAGGTTACGGGCATCGAGTGCGTGAAGATGGTGCTTAGCGAGGCGGGGGAAGATGGTAGGCGCCGTCCAGTCCAAATTTCCGGATCAGAGTTCGTCATACCGGTCGATGGGGTCATTCGTGCTATAGGCCAATCCAGGTATGTAGGATTGATTGAACAGTTCGGCATTCAACATGATGATGGTGTCGTAACATTGGAGGGTGATTCCTACAGGACATCGAATGAAAAGATCTTTGCATGCGGTGACGTGATCTTCGGAAAAGGCCAAGGTGAGGCAATGGTTGTTTCAGCTGCCCAGCAAGGGAAGAAGACAGCCTATGAAATTGAATCGATTTTGATGGGCGAAGCGGTGGATATTGCTTAATAACTATGAAAATTAGGAGGCTTATCATGGCTGATTTATCAATTGATCTTGCAGGTATTAAATCTCCCAATCCTTTTTGGCTTGCTTCAGCACCACCTACTAATTCGGGTTATCAAGTCCAGCGCGCATTTGAAGCTGGCTGGGGTGGAGCTGTTTGGAAGACATTGGGTGATCCTATCCTGAATGTTTCATCACGTTTTGCAGCGGTCAGCTTTAATGGACAGAGAGTTGCCGGGTTCAACAATATAGAATTGATTACGGATCGTCCTCTTGAAGTGAATCTGAAAGAAATATATGAAACGAAGAAGAGATTCCCTGATCATGCAATCATTGCATCGGTGATGGTGGAGCCAAAACAGGAAAAGTGGCATGAAATCATCAAACGTATAGAAGATGTGGGGGTCGATGGTTACGAGTTAAACTTTGGTTGCCCGCACGGTATGGCAGAGCGTGGGATGGGAGCTGCTTCGGGACAGGTTCCCGAACTTGTGGAAAAGCAAACATACTGGGCGAAGGAAGCTGCATCCAAACCCGTCATCGTCAAGCTTACACCCAATATAACCGACATTACGGTTACGGCTGAAGCGGCGGTGCGCGGCGGTGCGGATGCAATAAGCATGATCAATACGATCAACAGCTTGGCAGGAGTGGACATCCATTCATGGAATACGATTCCCCATGTAGGCGGCAAGGGGGCCCACGGAGGGTATTGCGGTCCCGCCGTGAAGCCGATTGCTTTGAATATGGTGGCTGAGTGTGCAAGGAATAAAATGATCAATGTTCCCATTTCCGGAATAGGCGGGATTTCAAATTGGCAGGATACGGTGGAATTTTTATTGATGGGTTCAACTGGAGTGCAAATTTGTACGGCTGCCATGCATCACGGTTTTAGAATAGTAGAAGACTTGATTGATGGCCTGTCCAATTACCTTGATGAAAAAGGGATTTCTTCTGTGATGGATATTGTCGGTAAGTCCGTACCGCGTTATTCCGACTGGGGGAATTTAGATCTCAATTATAAGGTTGTTGCGCGCATTAATAATGATGTGTGCATCAACTGCAATAAATGCCATATTGCGTGTGAAGATACATCTCATCAATGTATAGATATGTTAAAGGACACGTCAGGCAGTTCCTTCTTGAGAGTGCGCGAAGAAGATTGCGTAGGCTGTAACCTTTGTTCGATCGTCTGTCCGGTCGATGGGGCGATCGATATGATCGAGTTGACAAATGAATTACCGCCAATGACCTGGAATGAACGCCAGTCGTTCCTTGGGGGCATAAGCAGTGAAAGTGTTGATTTCGTAAAATGATGGAGGGGTCGAAGATGAAGAAAATCATTAAAAATGGAACGATTGCAACAGCTGCAGATACGTATCAGGCGGATATATTGATTGAAAATGAGAAGATTGCAATGATTGGCAAGGACCTGCCGGCTGAGGGGGCTGAAATCATTGATGCAAAAGGCGCTTATATTTTTCCGGGGGGCATTGATCCGCATACCCATCTCGATATGCCGTTTGGAGGGACAACGACGAAGGATGATTATGAAACGGGTACGATTGCTGCTGCATATGGAGGCACGACAACGATCATCGACTTTTGTCTGACCGAAAAAGGGGTGCCATTAAAGAAAGCAATTGAAACATGGCATGAAAAGGCCAATGAAAAAGCGGCCATAGATTATGGTTTTCATTTAATGATCAGTGAGATTAACGATGATGTATTGGCTGAGTTGCCAAGTATCATCGATAATGAAGGGATTTCTTCCTTTAAAGTGTTCATGGCTTACAAGAATGTTTTTCAAGCTGATGATGCCACGCTATACCGCACTTTGTTGCAAGCAAAGGAACTTGGCGCACTTGTCATGGTTCACGCTGAAAATGGTGATGTCATCGATTATCTTACAAAGCAGGCACTTGCTGAAGGTAACACCGATCCAATTTACCATGCACTGACAAGGCCTCCGGAACTTGAAGGGGAAGCAACTGGACGTGCAGCTAAACTGACGGAAATGGCAAATGGTCAGCTCTATGTGGTTCACGTCACCTGTGAAGATGCGGTTGAAAAGATCACGGAGGCAAGAAATAAAGGGGTGGATATTTGGGGGGAGACTTGTCCGCAATATTTGGTTCTTGACCAGTCTTATCTTGAAAAGCCCCATTTCGAAGGATCTAAGTATGTATGGTCCCCGCCGTTAAGGGAGAAGAAAAATCAGGAAGTGCTATGGAATGCTTTGAAAACGGGACAGCTGCAAACGATCGGCTCCGATCAATGCTCTTTTGATTTTAAGGGACAGAAGGAACTTGGACGTGAAGATTTCACGAAAATACCGAACGGTGGCCCAACGATTGAGGACCGTATGAGCATCCTCTTCTCTGAAGGGGTCATGAAAGAGCGTATTACCTTGAATCAATTCGTCGACATGACCTCTACGCGTGCTGCAAAACTATTTGGATTATTCCCTAAGAAAGGGACGATTGCGGTAGGTTCGGATGCTGATATCGTCATTTTTGACCCGAAAGTTGAAAGGGCCATTTCTGCAGATACTCATCACATGGCTGTGGATTATAATGCGTTTGAAGGTATGGAAATTACAGGTGAACCGGTTTCCGTTTTATCGAGAGGTCAATTCGTCATTAAAGACAAACAATTTGTAGGCGAAGCTGGAAAAGGGCAATTCCTGAAACGGGCAAAATATAATGCGGCGCTGAAGCCGGATACCGGAAAAAGGCTTCCAGTCTAACTTCGGTAAGGAATCTTGCAAATTAATTTAGGGGGATTTTCTATGAGTGAGAAGAAAGATTATTTAAAGTCTCCCGATTTGCTGCCTATACCTCATAGTGAGAAAAATATAAGTGCAGCCGGATTTGGTTTCATTTGGGTGGGCATGGCTGTAGTATTGGCCGCCTTCGCAATCGGTGGGAACGGTGTTCAAAGTTTATCCTTAGGCTGGGTCGTTCTTGCAACGGTCATTGCCTGTGTGGTTCTCGGCTTTTTGATGACAATGACAGGGGATATTGGTGTTGAACATGGAATATCATTCCCGGTCTATATGAGGGCGCCGTTCGGTACGATTGGCACCCACATCCCTTCGGTTGTACGGGGTTTTGTAGCGTCATGCTGGTTCGGCCTCAATACTTACTTTGGAGCCACTGCAATGAACGCTATCTTCACAACCCTTTTTGACTTTGATAATTGGTTTATATGCTTCCTCATTTTTGCCGTTTTACAATTGGTCAACACGGCAATGGGAATAAAGTCGATAGAACGATTCGCCGACTTGGCGGCGCCCGTTATCATTTTAATTTCTGGCTGGATGTATTTCACTCTATCCGATCAGGCTGTGGCCCAAGGAAGAGATGTATGGTCCTGGATTGAAAGTCCGGTCACTGGCGGTGCTGCCGCCACGGCTTTCATGGTCGTCATCATGGCAAATATGGGATTTTGGGGCACGTTGACTGCAGATATGCCCACGCTTTCCCGCTATATAAAGGCACCAAAAAATGAAAAAAATTGGTTCAAGCGCAATAAGGGGCAAATAATTGGGAATATTATCACCTATCCCATCACGCAGACGTTCATGGTGATTATCGGAGCCGTTTCTTATATGGCTGTTTCCAATTATGATCCTGTAGTTGCCATACAGGGATCAGCAAGTGGAATTGCTCTCGGGGTCCTATTAATCATGATCGTATTTGCTCAATGGTCGACGAATACTACGGCCAATGTCATTCCCGCAGCTACGATTTTCTCCAATGTCATGGGTCCTAAAATGCCATTTTGGGCGGGAGTCGTTGTGGCGGGGGTTATTGGGATAGTAGTTCAGCCATGGAGCCTGTTCGGCATCATAATAGAAGTTTTATTAATAATAGGCGGAATCCTGGCATCCATTGTCGGCATCCTGATAGCGGATTACTATTTCCTCCGTAAACGGAGAGTGAATGTACGAGACCTCTATGAGAGTGAAGGCCAGTATAAATATTTGAATGGAGTGAATTGGGCAGGAATCATTTCTTGGGTGATTGGCGGAATCGGTGCCACGATTTTTTCAAATTACTCGTTTATTATTGGCTTTCTTCTCGGCGGTGCAAGTTATTATATATTAGCTAAGTATTGGTGGTTCAAGCAATATGAACAAGCTGAAATCATTGATCCCAGCGATGAGAAATATTTAGGAATTTCAGTTGGCAGGGATTGGAAAATCGGAAAAGGTCCAGAACTTGAGGAAGAGATGGTTTTTCCGGCTTCAACCGGCAAGGAGAACGTATGAAAAAGGGGGAATGTAAATGTCCGAATATCAAGAGTATCGCTTAGAAAGGGAACAAATCGATTTTTTACTTGAAAGAGGATATCGAATCACCCGGGTTTCCGAAAGTTTAAGTGGAGCTTTTCTCGATTTTGAACTGATTGAAGGAACGAAGCAGGAATGGAAGCAATTGAACATCAAAACCCCGGAAGGAAGGAAATACTTCTCTACATTGCTTGTCAAAAAATTGAATTGAAATGGTTATGAACCGGGCCTATTCCTCACGAATGGGTCCTTTTTCTTGTTCCTGTTCGATTTTTTTGTAGAATTTTGACGTTAGATTTTCTAACAAGTGTCTGGAGATTTAAAGGTTGTCCGTTTATAATAGATTTTAAAGCAGTTTTATAAAAGGATGTGTATGGATGAATACATCGATTACAATCGAGGAAATTCTAACACGCAAGCATTTTAATCTGACGGATATAATTGCAGGTAGCGGTGGGATAAAGCGTCAAGTGAAGTGGGTACACTGTATGGAAGTAACCCAAATCAGCCATTTGTTAAATGGAAATGAACTGATTCTGACTACCGGTTTAGGGTGGAAAGATTGCGATGACACATTTCTATCCTACTTAAGACAGTTAATTGAATGCGATGCAGCTGGACTCTGTATAGAGGTTGGCGCAGACACCATGGCCGTGCCGCAATGTGCCATTGATCTCGCAAATGAACGGCAATTCCCTATCATCCTATTTCATGAAGAGGTCCCTTTCGTAGAAATCACGCAGGATATTCATTCCCTTATCATCAATAAACAATATCAGATGATCTCCAACTTAGAAAACTACTCCCAGCAGTTAAATAAAAATCTCCTCGAAATTGACCATTATGAACCAATTCTAAAATTTCTCCACAGCTATTTAAATGTACAGGTTATTCTTATCTTTAATGAAAATGATATAGCCAGCATTCCAAAAACCAAGAAAAAAATAACCTTCCAAATGGTAGCGGACATATACGAAGAGAAGCGGAAATTGGATAAGACCGTTCTTGGACAGCCGATTCAAGTGCTCGGTGAAAATTATGCGGAACTGCTCATTTGCAGCAACGACAGAGAGTTGACTGATTTTGATTCACTGATCTTGGATCGAACGGCTACCGCATTGGCACAGCATCTATTAAGGGAGTTATATATAGAAGAAAAGAAAATGTCGGAAGAAAGTAAATGGCTTACAAATTGGATTGAAGGTGAATATAGTGATGAAGCAATCCGGGAGAGACTTTCCTATATTGATCCGAAAATGCAGTTGGATGGCGGAATTGTTTGCATTTGCAAACAACACCCAAAATATAATAAAAGTTCCACAAAATTAGATGGAACCTATTTTAAGATAATGTTTAGAACAGTTTTTGAACAGTACGGGTTTCAGATATTTTCCATGGAAATACATCAGCATCTTGTTTTTATTCTAGGTGATAATCGTTCATCTGAAGATTGGAAATCAAGGATTACAAGCGCGGTGGATCGAATCATGAAAATGGATGTAAGCGGGCGTAATCGTATGGGTCTGCTTGCCATTGGGTTTGGAAAGCATGTTCAAAGGTTAAGTGAGATTTATAAAAGTTATGAAACGGCCCGTGAGACTTTGCTGCTTCAGGATACACTACCAGAGGATAACAGGAGCTTCTTTTATCAGGACTTACATATGCATCGCATGATTTCGCTCATAAATAAACATGGTAATCTGGAGGAAACGGTGTACGAATATTTAGGTCCGGTCATTGAATATGACAAGCAAAACAATGGTGAGTTAATGCCTACCTTGAAGACCTATCTTGCTTGTAACGGTTCCAAACAGGAAACATCGAAACAACTATTCATTGTCCGGCAAACGCTATACCATAGGCTTGAAAAATTGGAGAAACTGCTAGGTTCTGATTTTATGCGTTCAGATAAGCGTCTAGGCCTTGAATTCATGATTTTTGCATTGGATTTCTTACAATACAGCAGCAGGCAGATAAGTGGAAAATATGTAGACAAATATATTGGGAGATAAAAAATAAGTACGGCTTAAGGGTGTTCCGGGGACATCCTTTTTTGAATGCAAGGAAATAATGCTGACATCAAATTGGCCTATATAGCTTCTTGATGTCAGCATCTTATATTAATATTCATCTTTTTTGGAAAGGCAGCGGTCACATTCCAAGAGGTAGGATTCAGCTTGTTCCGTGATATGGGTCCCGCATTCCGAACATTGTTTAGGCGGCAGAGTCCTGAAGAATTCCAATGGGTTTTTAGTTTGCATGATGATTCCTCCTTATGATTTGGTTTAATTTAGTCTTCGTGTTTCGAAAGGCAGCGATCACATTCCATTAAGTAGGATTCAGCTTGTTCCGTGATATGGGTTCCGCACTCCGAACATTGTTTAGGCGGCAGAGTCCTGAAGAATTCCAATGGGTTTTTAGTTTGCATGATGATTCCTCCTTTTTGATTTGGTTTAATCAGTCTTCGCGTTTGGAAAGGCAGTAGTCACATTCCATTAAGTAGGATTCAGCTTGTTCCGTGATATGGGTTCCGCACTCCGAACATTGTTTAGGCGGCAGAGTCCTGAAGAATTCCAGTGGATTTATAGTTTGCATGGTGGTTCCTCCTTTTTTGATTTGGTTTAATCAGTCTTCGCGTTTGGAAAGGCAGCGGTCACATTCCATTAAGTAGGACTCAGCGTGCTCAATAATATGGTCACCGCACTCGGGGCAATGTTTAGCAGGGATATTGTTAAAAAACTCAATGGACTTTTTCATTTGCATGATATTTCCTCCTTTTTAATGTTAGATATATTTTCCGATCGTTTTATTCTTCACGTTTGGAAAGGCAGCGATCGCATTCCATCAGATAGGAATCTGAGTGGTCCACATGTGTTTCACCACACTCCGGGCAATGTTTAAATGAATCGATTATGAATAAATCTGATTGATTTGCTTGCATGTCTCGCTCCTCCTCTTTATAGTACAGTTTTGGGTGTTTGCTCGTTGTTATAATACAGTATATACCCGAATTTGGAAAATGTATAGGTATTTTACAGAAAATTTCAAATTTTTTTCACTCTTAGTGTGAAAACCTTATAGGAAAGGGATTTATCATCAATTTATTTTTGTATTTTTCTTCACGGCAAGTAGGAAATTGAAGAAATAATGCTTTTTATGAAAGGAAAAAACAAAGAGGGAGCGAAAGGGACAGACAATTTTCAATTGGTTGGGATAGGTATTAATATAACAGATGTGGAACAGGAAATTTCAGTGATCAGTGAATGCCGGTTTCACAGTCTATGTAACAAATAAGAGCGTGTTTTAAAATGACGGAAAACTTCAAGTGGCAGCGATTAAGTTACTGGGGGAAATGCTTATTTAACAATCAGAAAAAATGTCCGTGTGGTTTTAGTACATCAGTAAAGAGGTAACTTGCTAGTAGAAGTACAATAATGGGAGGTAGCATATGTCGAAAGCGATGATTATCATCAATCCATCTTCAGGTAAGGAAAAGGCAGGAAAGATTTTGCCGAAAGCGGAAAAGGCACTTGGTGAAATTTATGATGAGGTAAGCGTTTGTAAAACGGAAGGAGAGGGGGATGCTACGGATTTTGCAAAGGAGGCCTGTGCAGAAAGGTTCGATGCTGTCATTTCCATGGGTGGGGATGGAACGGTGAATGAGATAGTGAATGGCTTGGGCGAGCAGCAACATCGACCTATTTTCGGAATCATTCCACTAGGAACCATTAATGATTTCGCGAGATCTTTGGGAATACCCCTGGATCCTAATGCAGCCATTGAGATCTTAAAGGATATGCATATTAAGGAATCGGACATAGGGAAGATCAATGACCGTTACTTCATGAATGTGTTGGCAGTAGGGGCGATTGCCGAGGCTACCTATAATGTTACCGTTGAACAAAAAACCCGTCTGGGGTCTTTTGCATATTTCATTGAAGGAGCAAAAGCGATCATTAAAAAGACTCCGTTTCCTTTAACGGTGGAACATGATCAGGGAAAGTGGATGGGCGAGGCACATTTACTAATTGCAACAATGACTAACTCTGTCGGCGGTTTCGAACAACTTGCACCAGAGGCGGAAGTGAATGATGGAAAGCTGCACACATTCATCATTAAGGATTTATCTCTTCCTCTCATCGTCAAGATCATTCCCAGTTTAATTAGGGGAGAGATCAAGGGACATGACGAAGTTGAATATATTAAAACATCCAAGCTCCATTTAGCCACATCAGAGGAACTAGCAGTCAATATCGATGGCGATGAAGGCATCCTTCTTCCTTTCCAGGCAAATGTACTGCACAAACATCTTCGTCTCTTTGTCCCGGGAACTAAATAAGTTTTTTATTCCGAGCTTGTTATGGGAGGTGTCTTTTCACAAAGACCATTTTCATTCATCATTTGGGAAAAGCTGATTATGGTTAGCCAATCAGCTTTTTTCTGTTTTATGTGTGCCCAAGTTTGTTGATAGAGTTGATTTTGTAAAACATCCAACACTTCAATCTTCATGATATTAAAACAGGTATCATTATTCAGGAGGATTCTAGGTTAGAATAGTTAATGCATGAATGAATGGGTATAAATATGTTACGCTTATAGTTATGAGAATAGATGAGAGAGGAAGTTTGATGTTTGTATGGAGTTTTTTCTTGTTATATTAGCTCTTCTTATATTGATTGGAGTGTCTAATGTAATTAACCATTTTATACCCTTTATACCTGTACCATTAATACAAATAACACTGGGGGTCATATTGGCGCTTTTACCCCTGGGTATGCATGTTGAGATGGAGACGGAATTGTTTTTGCTGTTATTCATCGCGCCCCTATTGTTCAATGATGGAAAAAATGTACCCCGAACAGCACTATGGAAGTTGAGAGCACCCATTCTAATGCTTGCACTGGGCCTTGTATTCATAACGGTTTGGGCAGGCGGGTATTTAATTAATTGGATGATCCCTTCGATTCCATTGCCGGCGGCTTTCGCTTTGGCGGCCATTTTGTCACCTACAGATGTTGTGGCAGTGAGTGCTTTGGCGAGTCGGGTCAAGTTACCGAAGAGTATCATGCACCTTCTCGAAGGAGAAGGACTAATGAATGATGCCTCAGGTCTAGTTGCCTTTAAGTTTGCCGTTGCGGCTACAGTTACTGGTGTTTTCTCCTTAGTCGATGCAACCTTCAGTTTCATATGGATTGCAATTGGCGGGTTTGTAGGTGGAGCAATACTTGCTTTCATCATTATCAGGCTTCGTGTAGTTCTTCGCCGTTTAGGGATGGAAGACGTCACGATGCATATGCTGATCCAAATCCTAACTCCTTTTATTATTTTCCTCGCTGTGGAACATTTCCACCTTTCTGGGATTTTAGCGGTCGTGGCTGGGGGAATTGTCCATGCCATTGAACGAGATCGGGAAATATCACCAACTGTGGAACTTCAGGTCGTTTCAAGAAGTACATGGTCCGTCATTTTATATATATTGAATGGCCTTGTATTCGTTTTGCTTGGCTTGCAAATCCCAAGCGTTGCGAAAATTATCTTTCAAGATCCAGCCTTCAATAATGGACAAGTGATCCTTTATATCGTGGTCATTACACTTTTCCTCTTCGCTTTACGATTCATTTGGCTTACGGCTGCCTGGTCGATTGGCTGGATGACGAAAAAAGCAGGCGCCCAAAAACCGGACTTCAAAGCGGCCGGAATCATTACCATTTCCGGTGTTCGCGGAGCTGTAACGTTAGCGGGTTCGTTTTCGATTCCGTATGTGTTGGCGGATGGAAGTCCTTTTCCTGAGCGTTCGTTAATCATTTTCATAGCAGCAGGAGTCATTTTGCTGACCTTGCTTGTTGCGAGTATATTTCTGCCAATCGTGGCACGGTCCGAAGAAGAGGAAGTGGTGGACAAGCAGGCTGACAAAACGAAAACTGCTGCCATTCAATCACATCAAGCGGCTATTCGGGTGATTGAGTCACAAATGACTGATGAAAACCGGGAAGCGGCTTTATCGATCATTTCGAGGTACTGTACAAAGATCAATGATTTGTCCTATGTAGAACAGGAGAAAGAACCAGCTGCATTGAGGGAAGAAGAGAAGGATCTTCGCTTCAAGGCCCTTGAAGCAGAGCAAAGATTCCTGGATAAGCTCATTAAGGATGAAAAAGTGGACCGGGAGACGGCGTATATATGCAAGGAATACATCCAGCGTATGGAAAGTGCCGTAACAAATCGACTGAAGTTCCGTTTTTTCAGGTCAGTAACGCTTTTCAGAAGAAGTATGCTGAGGGTTTTAAAATTATTTTTCCCTAATAAAAGAGAAATAAGAAAAATCAATCTTGAGAGATTGGAAAAGGTCAGGGATCTTAAAATCAGGATGTATAAAGCTGCCATCCAAGAGATACAGGCCGGAATTACAGCTGATAATCATAAGACATCCTCGATGATCATAGATGAGTATAAAGTGCTGATTTTAAAATGCAAACGTGAAAATAGAGGCCGGACCCCGAGTAAAATGGCCGATTATGAAAGAGAGCTGTTCTATAAAGCGATCCAGGCAGAACGGGACGAAGTGCAGGATATGTTTGAAAAACGAGTAATTTCCCGAGATGTTGCCAACATACTCCGCCAGCAGATCAATTTACGGGAAGCACTAACAATCAATGAAAATACACATTGATTTACTTAAGGAGCACTGCCGATATATTCGGCAGTGCTCCTTGCGGTTTATGAAGGGATTATCGGAAGGGTCATCGAATCATTAATGTATCCAATAATTGATGATAGAGGGTGTGCTTAATGAACCAGGACAAGGAAATCGGGACCATCACCTTAACGCCTTATTTACCGGAACATCTTCACCAGCTTTCCCAGTTTTATTTACCGGATACACAAACCCCTTTTTCTGCTCTGCCTGAAGAGTCACTAAAATATTGCCGGGAAGATTGCGACAGGCATCCTATCGTAATAATGGATGAGGGTATTCCAGTTGGTTTTTTCGTTTTACACATTGGCGAGAATATCACCCCTTTCACCAATGATAAAAAAGCGATATTACTCCGTGGATTTCTTGTTGATCAAAAGCATCAAGGTAAAGGGGTTGCGAAGAAAGCCTTGCAAATCCTTCCGGAATTCGCAAAAGCGATTTTTCCAAACAAGGATTCGATCATTCTGGCAGTGAACGTCATGAACGTGATTGCAAAATCGCTATATGCGAAATCTGGGTATCAGGATACAGGGATTCAAAAAGTAGGCAGAAGCGGGGTGATGGAGATAATGGAGTATCGATTAGATACGATGAACAAGGATATGGAATAAGAAACGAATAACTAATATTGTTTGATCTAGACTTTTCCAAGAGGAGAGGTCTTTTTTTGTCAAATTTGTTACAGGTTTCATTACGAAACCAATGAATTAGAAGTGCCGCTTTTAATAATGCCGCTGCCTTATGGTACACTTTACTTAATGCAAAATTCGTTAATCGAGGTGTAGCCCTAATGAAAACAGTCGTAGTCGTAGGTGGAGGCATTACCGGTTTATCAACCATGTATTATTTACAAAAAACAGTTAAAGCGAGGAATCTCTCCGTACGATTGATATTAATAGAAGGAAATGAGGAACTAGGCGGTAAAATAAGGACTGTGCTCAATGGTCCATTTAAAATTGAAGCGGGTGCCGATTCGATTGTCGCCAGGAAACAAAATATAAAACCATTTATTAAGGAATTGAACCTAGAGGATCAAGTTGTCTATAATGCGACGGGAAAATCATTCATCCATACAGATGGGATGCTGAAGGGAATTCCCGAGGATGCCCTATTCGGAATACCAATGAGCCTTGAGTCGCTGGCGAAAAGCGATCTGGTTTCTGCCCAAGGGAAGGTTGACGCCTTAAAGGATTTCTATACAAAAAATGAGACGTTTACGAAGAATGACTCAATTGGTTTATTTCTTGAAAGCTTTTTAGGTAAGGAATTGGTGCAAAAGCAGATATCGCCTGTCCTATCGGGTGTTTACTCAGGAAAATTAAATGAATTGACCATTGCCAAAACACTGCCAGAGATGCTGGATTATAAAAATGAATATGGCAGTATAATACGCGGTCTATCGGAAAATATGCAGAAATACCAAAGCAAGGGTAATAAGAAGTTCCTTTCGTTTAAAAATGGCCTATCAACATTGGTTGATCGAATTGAGGAAAGCCTCGATCTGGTGGAAATTTTAAAAGGGGTCAGTGTGGATAAAATTGGAGTTGGAGATGAAGGGTACATCATTTCATTGGCAAACGGTGAAACGCTGGAAACGGACTTCATCGTATTGAGTACACCGCATACAGTCGCCCAGAAATTATTGGGTGATCGGGAGTTGGATGAGGACTTCGACGGCTTGATCAATAGTTCGATGATTAGCGTTTATCTTGGATTCGATATCCCGGACAGCATGCTTCCTAAAGACGGGACAGGTTTCATTGCAGGTGATAATAGTGATTTGATCTGCAATGCATGTACATGGACAAGCCGGAAATGGGAGCATACTTCTGAAAACAGTCAGCTTTTGGTAAGGCTTTTTTATAAAAGCTCTAGTCCGGACTATGAACGCTTACGGTCCCTTACAAACCAGGAATTGATCCAGGTGGCTTTACGCGACATTAAAAACAGTCTAAGCATTTCCGGGAATCCAGTAACGAGTGAAGTGACGAAATGGCATGAGAATATGCCGAACTACCATATTAAACATCCTCAAATCGTTCAATCATTGGAGGAGAAAATCTCCGAGAATTATCCGAATGTTTTACTTGCGGGCTGCTCATACAATGGTGTCGGAATACCGGACTGTATTGCTGATGGGGAAAAGAAAGCGCAAGAGATATGTCTGAAGTTGTAAAAGGGGGACTGCCAAGTGGCGGTCCTTTTTTTATTCACACCTGGAAATTCCGTTTGAAGTTTCCCGCATTTCCTGTATAATGATATTCGTAAAATTAAACTGAAAGTTTACTTATATAAAACTTTATCTACTGTGGGTTTACTATAAGTAAACCGATTGAGGGTAATGGGATGCAAATTGGAAAAAAAATAAAGAACCTTCGCTTGAAAAAAGGATTGACCCAGGAAGAATTGGGGGAAAGAACGGATTTAAGCAAAGGATATATTTCACAGTTGGAAAGGGATCTTAGTTCCCCTTCAATTGAAACTCTTTTCAATATTTTAGAAGTACTCGGCTGCAAGCCGAAGCAGTTCTTCGATGAAGAGGATCAAGTCCAAAAAGTGGTTTATGAAGAAGAAGCACAAACATTTTTCATCGATGAAGAACGCGGGTATCAAATCCAGTGGCTCGTGCCTGAATCGAATGAAAAGGAAATGGAACCTATTCGGCTGATTCTCCAGGAAAAAGGGGAGTTCAAACAGTTTGAACCATCCCTGTCGGAAACATTCGGTTATGTATTAAGCGGAAGAGTCATTGTAAAGCTTGGTACACATACGTATTTCGTCAAGGCAGGGGAATCGATTTATTTTCATGCTTCAGATGAACATCAAATCATCAATGATTTTGAAGGTCCGTCAGAGTTATTACTCGTGGTGACGGAATCATACTTATAGAATTCAAAACAAATGCAATCGTTGAAGATTGATGAGTAAGGTAATAGAGAGAGGGAAGAAGCTATGGCAAACGGGAATATAATACGCTTCGATCAGGTTACGAAGCAATTTGATGATGATACGGTAGTTCTCGATAATGTTAGTTTTGAAATCGAGAGAGGGAAGTTCTATACGCTCTTGGGTCCTTCCGGATGTGGGAAGACCACGATCCTTCGCTTGATTGCCGGATTTACGGAAGCCTCCAAAGGTGATATTTACTTTGAAGGTAAAAAGATCAATGACGTGCCAGCCAATAAAAGGCAAGTGAATACGGTATTTCAGGATTATGCACTTTTTCCGCATTTAAATGTGTTTGAAAATGTAGCATTTGGTCTTCGGATTAAAAAAATGAAGAATTCGGAAGTGGAAATCAAGGTGAAGGAAGCCCTCAGCTTTGTTAATTTGGAGGGGTATGAAAAACGGGAGATCAGGGAAATGTCCGGCGGTCAGCGGCAACGGGTAGCGATTGCCAGGGCGATTGTTAATGAACCGGAAGTCATCCTTCTGGATGAACCGCTATCTGCCCTCGATTTAAAATTACGTACAGAAATGCAATATGAATTACGGGAGCTGCAACAGAGGCTTGGTATCACGTTTATCTTCGTCACTCATGACCAAGAGGAAGCGTTAGCGATGTCAGATGAGATTTTTGTCCTTAACAAAGGGAAGATTCAGCAAAGTGGAACCCCTACGGATATTTATGATGAACCACTGAATCGGTTCGTTGCAGATTTCATCGGTGAGTCTAATATTGTAAAAGGAAAAATGATTGAAGATTACTGTGTGGAATTCGTCGGCAGACAGTTCGAATGTGTCGACCAAGGATTGAACAGTAATGAAGCTGTCGATATCGTCATCCGCCCGGAAGATTTAGAGATTACTTCCGTAAATCGCGGAAAACTGCAAGTTCGGGTGGACTCCCAGCTATTTCGCGGTGTTCATTATGAAATCAGCTGTTATGACCATGATGGAAATGAATGGCTTGTCCAATCAACGAAAAAAGTGGCAGTTGGAGATGAAATAGGTCTTTATTTCGATCCAGAATCGATTCATGTCATGCGATTGGGTGAAACGGAAGAAGAATTCGATAAACGTCTGGAAGCGTATCATGATGGAGAAAGTCATGAAGAATAAAATATCCCGGAATATTTACTTCATACCCTATGTCTTATGGATTGCTTTATTCGTGATTGCACCCATTTTGTTAATCCTTTACTATTCCTTCTTTGACATTGAAGGCAATCTATCTTTGATTAACTATCAAAAGTTCTTTACGCCAGTATATTTAACAATGACATTAAGCTCATTTTGGTATGCTTTCCTGATTACGGGAATATCCCTTTTAGTCGCTTACCCAACCGCATATTTGTTAACGAAAACAAAGCATAAGCAGTTGTGGCTTTTGCTAATCATCGTTCCTTCCTGGATCAATTTACTTTTGAAGGCTTATGCCTTCATTGGTATTTTTGGCACGTATGGTGTGGCGAATGGTTTTCTAGAGGCTGTAGGAATCGGGAAGCAGCAGATTCTCTTTACGGATTTCAGCTTCATATTCGTTTCGGTTTATATTTTCATCCCGTTTATGATCTTACCGATATTCAATTCGCTTGATAAAATGAATCCAACCCTTTTGGATGCGGCTAATGACTTGGGAGCGTCCCGATGGATGACATTCCGCCGTGTCATTTTTCCATTGACGTTAGATGGTGTAAAGACGGGATGCCAGGTAGTCTTCATCCCGGCACTTTCTTTGTTCATGCTTACAAGACTGATTGCCGGTAACCGCGTCATTACGCTTGGTACGGCTATCGAGCAGCACTTCCTTGTGACACAGGATTGGGGAATGGGTTCCACAATTGCGGTATTTTTGATTATTATAATGTTCCTGATTATGTTTGTAACGGGTAACCGAAAGCAGGGTGTGTAAATTGGGCAATAAATTATCACCAACATCAAAAGCGTTTCTCGTTTTGATTTTTCTCATACTCTATGCACCGATTTTCTTTTTAGTCTTTTACTCTTTTAACAGCGGTGGAACGATGTATGACTTTAAAGGGTTCACGATGGAGTGGTACATGGAACTGTTCCAAGATACAAGGCTGCTGATCATTGTATTGAATACACTTGTGATCGCTTTATTATCTGCACTGATCTCAACGATCATTGGGGTGATGGGGGCGATTGGAATTCGGTCCTTTACGAGCAGTAAAGCTAAGAATACGGTATTATCATTGAATAATGTATTGATTGTCAGTCCCGATGTGATCATCGGTGCTTCCTTCCTGATTTTATTCACAATGGCCGGGATCAAGCTTGGATTCTACTCGGTACTGTTGTCGCATATCGCCTTCAGCATCCCGATCGTAGTGCTGCTGGTTCTTCCGAAACTTCAGGAAATGAGCCCTACTTTAATTGATGCGGCCCGAGATTTAGGGGCAAGCCGGTGGGATGTATTGACGAAGGTCATCCTTCCATACATCTTACCAGGTATCTTTGCTGGTTTTTTTATGGCATTGACTTATTCACTTGATGATTTTGCAGTTACGTTCTTTGTGACCGGTAATGGCTTCTCCACTCTTTCTGTGGAAATCTATTCATTGGCCCGCCGTGGTATTTCATTGAATATCAATGCACTATCGACACTGCTGTTCGTCGTGACACTGCTGTTGGTTGTCGTATATTACTTTATAACTCAACGTGTAAGGCAAACGGGAATGGGGGGGAAACGATGAAAAGGCTTGTCCAAATGTTTTTGATCATTTCCCTCGTATCCGCTTTGCTGCTATATGCGATTTCAAGATTGAATTCATCGCAAGGGTTTACGAGCAGCAATACGCTTACCATCTATAATTGGGGCGATTACATCGATACGGATCTAATCGAACGTTTTGAAAAAGAAACAGGGATAAAGGTCATTTATGAGACGTTCGATTCGAATGAGGCCATGATGACTAAAATCGAACAAGGCGGTACGACTTATGACATTGCCATTCCGTCTGAGTATATGATCGATAAGATGCGGCAAGAAGACTTGCTGATTCCCTTGGATCATTCCAAGCTTCCGAATTTGAAAAATATCGATGAGCGATTCATCGATCTGCCATTCGATCCGGAGAATAAATATTCCGTCCCTTATTTCTGGGGAACGGTTGGAATTGTTTACAATTCCAAGATGCTCGGTGGCAAAGAAATAACGGCCTGGGCGGATTTATGGGATAAAGATTTAAAAAATGAAATCCTTTTGACGGATGGGGCAAGAGAAGTGATGGGTATGGGTCTCAACTCTTTGAATTATTCATTGAATGATATAGATGAAGAACACCTTCAAGAGGCAAAATCCAAGCTTGATGCCCTCACCCCGAATATTAAAGCGATAGTAGGAGATGAAAGCCGCATGCTATTGGAAGCCCAGGAAGCGGCGATTGGCCTTGTTTGGTCGGGAGTTGCTTCTGAAATCATGGCTGAAAATGAAGATCTCGAATACGTTGTTCCAAAAGAGGGGTCCAATTTATGGTTTGATAATATGGTCATACCGAAGACAACCAAAAATGTCGATGCGGCTCACCAGTTCATCAACTTCATGCTGGACCCGAAAGTTGCGGCACAGAATGCTGAATATGTAAGTTACTCGACACCTAATAAAGAAGCACTGAAATATATGCCTGAAGAAGTGGTGAAGGATGAACGTTTCTATCCATCACCGGAACTGACAAAGAAACTCGAAGTGTACGAAAACCTCGGGAAGAAAAACTTGGCCCATTACAACGAACTCTTCCTTGAATTCAAGATGCATCGTAAATAACACATAAAAAAAGCATGGTGTAGGAATTCCCTCCGTACACCATGCTTTTTTGTTTCTATTTTTTTGCACTCGGTTACCTATATATCAAAGTCGATATAACGGTATAATTTTTTTTTGTAATGATCAACCAAATCTCAATGTAAATTGGTAGCAGAATGAAATACTCTAAAATATCTGTAGGGATATATGTATGTTAGTATAATGATGGGTTAGTGCATATTAAGGAATCTTAAGGATTAATTAATATTTCTAAGCTATCATTATAGAAAAATTAAGGGAGAGTATTCATGAAACTATTAAGAAGCACGAAGGCATATATTTGGGCAGGGAGCATTTTAATCATTGCCGGGATCATGGTATTTGCGATGATCTCGTCCACGGATAAGACAATGGCGAGCATCGATGGCGAGAAAATCAGTAAGGATGAGCTGTATGACGCGCTTGTTGCGGGGTACGGAGCAGACACTTTAGACCTGTTAGTTACGAATAAATTGGTTGAATTGGAAGCGGAAAAAGCGGGAATTAAAATAAAGGATGAAGAAATCCAGAAAGAAATCGATACTATGGTTGAGTCCTATGGTGATGAAAAGTCGTTAAAAGAGCAATTGGAAGCAAGCGGTTCTTCCATGGAGGCCTTAAAAAAGGACATCGTGGTTTATCTGCAAACGAAAAAACTGGTCGAACCGAGAATTACCGTGACGGACGATGAAATCAGTACGTATTTTGAAGATAATAAAGAAACATTTGATCAAGCTGAACAAGTGGAAGCTAGTCATATTTTAGTCGAAGACGAAAAAACGGCTAAAAAAGTTGCAAAAGAAATTGCAGAAGGCGGTGATTTCGCTAAATTGGCAGCTGAATATTCCACTGATACACAAACGGCGGATAACGGCGGAAGCCTGGGGTATTTTGGGAAAGGTGATATGGTGGGAGAGTTTGAAGATGTCGCCTTTGATCTTGATATAAATAAAGTCAGTGACCCAGTCAAATCCGATTATGGGTACCATATCATAAAAGTAACCGGTAAGAAGGAAGCAAAAAAGGCTAATTTAGAAGACAGTAAAGATGTAATTAAAGAAACGCTTCTTTCTGAAAAATTACAAGAGGAATATCCAGTTTGGTTGGCTGAAGTGAAAAAAGACCATGAGATAACGAATAAATTAGAGGGTTCTAACTAAGATCATCGTGTGAGATGATATATGGAAAAACAAAAGCTGGGGCATCGTGCCCCAGCTTTTTTTATATATTAAAAGTTGGATGAAATGGATTTTTGATTGGATAATCCTGATTTTTTAACGATTTCATCACTCTCTTTTTCATTTTTATCATTATCGGCTTTCAATGATTGTGATGGTGTTTCTTTCAGCTGTTTACCGGCAACGACCACTTTTGAACTGATGTCTTTCAATTCACTTGTTGCATCTTTAGCTGTACCAAGGGCATCAGTGGAGATATCCTTTACTTCGGATACTTTACCCACCACGTCTTCATTAACGGTTTCATATAGTGTTTCAACGTCATTGATTGCCTCTTTAATCGTCTCCGTTGCCCCTTTGACTCCTGATACCATCTGTTCCTTCATTTCTCCGGGATTTTCCTTGACCTGTTCAATCATATTCATGGAGTTGTCTTTTAAAAGGACGGCTGAACGCTTTACTTTATTTCTTGTATTGGAGTCAAGCAAGGTCAACGCACCACCAACAAGCCCCCCAATTAGAATCCCTTTTAAGAGTTTGCTATTCGGTTGAGTTTCGATAGTCGATTGAGTCATTTATATTTCCTCCTTTAGAATAGTAGATTGTTTGCTTACTTTTGGTTTTCCCTTATTTACCATAAGTTAAACTGGAAATAATAAACTATGATGGGATTGACATAATAAATAAAACAATAGTAATCTACATATAGTTAAATGACTGAACTACTTTTCGAGAGGTGCAATGATGACTAATGACAAAGTTTCTGGATTGATTGATCGATATATGAGGGTATCCTTCTATGTCAATAAGATGGGTGAGCTTTTAATAAAAGACCAGATTTGTGATGTGCTGACGAACGAACAATACTATACTTTACGGTTCATTCAACAACAGCGGTTGTGTACATCGACGGAAATCAGTGATGCCTTTTATATTAATAAGAGTGCCGTCACTTCCAACATCAACAGGCTGGAAGGCAAAGGATTGATAGAACGGGAACAGGACCTGGTTGACCGAAGGGTCTTTCACTTGAAGCTTTCCAAAGAGGGGGAAGCATTGTTACATGAAACGGAAAGTAAGATTCATAAATTGGTAGAGAGCATCATGACGAAATTCGATTATGAAGAGATTGTTAGATTCCTTGATACATATGAGAAGCTTTCACAAATTTTCATTCAAATGAAAAATGAGGAATTGGAGGAAATATAAATGAGGGGAATCATAAAGGGAAGATGGCTGGTCATTATCGTTTGGGTTGCAATTACAGCAGGATTATTGTTTGCGGCACCGAATATGGCGGAACTTGTCCGGAATAAGGGACAGCTGGATGTACCGGCAGAGTATTCCTCCGGGATGGCCAATGAGCTAATGAAAGAGATCCAGGACAAGGATGAGTCACAAGTGGCTCTCGTATTCCATGGTGATAAGAAGTTGTCTTCCTCGGAATTGAAAGAGATTGAGATAGCGATCCAAAAGCTTGAAAAGAATAAAGCAGAGCTTGGCATCAAAGAGGTTATGACCCATTTTAAAGAGCCCTCGCTAAAAGGCCAGTTGGTCTCGGAGAATGAATCAACAGTTTTGACTTCCATCACGATGGTCAAGGGGGACCGAGAAGCTAAGGACGTGATCGATGCCCTTTATAAAGAGTTGGAACAAGTGGACGTCGAGCATTATTACACAAGTAGCTGGATGATCGATGAGGATCTTAATGCCAATTCCCAAGAGGGGCTGAAGAAAACTGAAGGCATCACGGTTGTCTTCATTCTGGCTGTATTGCTGATAGTCTTCCGTTCAGTGGTGACACCGATCATTCCATTAGTAACAGTCGGTTTCACTTATTTATGTTCACAGTCCATCGTCTCATTCCTGGTGGATAAATGGGACTTTCCGATTTCGTCTTACACCCAAATATTCCTGGTAGGTATTTTATTTGGAATCGGGACTGATTATTGCATCCTGCTTCTTAGTCGTTTCAAGGAGGAGCTATCGTCACAGGAGTCCTTGACTGAAGCGATCGTGGAGACATACCGAACCGCCGGTAAGACTGTCTTCTTCAGTGGGCTGACCGTAATGATTGGCTTTGCGGCAATCGGTTTTTCTACTTTTAAGCTCTATCAATCTGCGGCGGCTGTTGCAATAGGGGTTTTCATTTTAATGATCGCCCTTTATACGATCGTTCCATTTTTCATGGCGGTTCTTGGCAAGAAGCTATTTTGGCCGGCAAAAGGGAAGCTTGAGCATAGTGAAAGTAAACTATGGGGAATTCTGGGTAACTTCTCCTTGAACCGCCCATTGTTGGCGCTTATAATCGTTGCAATCGTCTGTGTTCCCTTTTTGTTTATGTATGATGGGAAGATTTCATATAACTCCCTTGAAGAAGCGGGTGATGATGTTCCTTCCATCATGGCATTTAATATCATTTCCGATGAATTCGGGCCAGGACAATCCATGCCAACACAGATTGTCATAAAAAATGACGAACGCATGGATTCGGAGGATTACGTCGCACTTGCTGAAAAAATCAGCCAGGAAGTCGTCAAGGTGGATGAAGTCGATGTAGTTCGTTCCATGACCCGCCCGACAGGTGAACCCATTAAGGACTTATTTGTCGCGAACCAAGCCAAAACTTTGGAAAAGGGAATCGGGGAAGGAAATGAAGGCATTAAACAAATCAGTGATGGATTAAAAACGGCAGGCAGTGAGCTTTCCGATTCAGGACCGCGCTTGAAGCAAGCGACGGACGGTATAGGAGGTCTCATATCCGGCACCAATGAATTGAAGAGCGGCGTAGGTCAGGTAGAGAAGGCGTTAACAAGCATTGAAGCAGGCATTCGCGATGGGTCTTCAGGGACTGGGGACATAAAAAACGGACTGATTGAGGTCAAGGCAAACTTGGAGAAGCTCGCCGCCGGAAGCGGACAGCTCCTCGAAGGCTATAAACAATCAGCCAATGGGTTAAGTGAGCTCACAGGGGGATACAAAGAGATTCAAACTAACCTTACGGGCGTATCACAAAGCCTTGCTGGTTTAAATCCTTCCTTTGAGCAAATGGAAGCCACACATCCAGAATTACAGGCTGATCAGTCCTATCAAACGATCAAGCAAACGGTGCAAGGGGCACAGGGTGGCTTGGAGCCCATGGCAGCAGGCCTATCCGAGCTCAATAGGAATCTTGGTTCAGTGTCCGGCGGTTTGAATACGGCGAATCAAAATATGGCAGAGATCGTAAAGGGTCAAACTTCTCTTGGGGAGGGCCTGAACCAATTGATTTCAGGTGTTGACACTTTACAAAAAGGTTTAAGCACGATGGCCAATGGTCAGGGGGAAGTCATAAATAACTTGTCAGGATTTAAAGGAGGCCTTACCAGCTTAAGTAATGGGCAGCAAGAGCTCCTAAATGGTTTTTCAAGCCTCGGCGGGCAACTTACCGATTTGACAGATGGCTTAAATGAAAGTGCTGATGGTTTGAATGAAGTCCATGATGGACTATCGTCCGCACAGGGTTATTTATCAGGGCTGGCAAAAACGGATAAAACGGTAACAGGCATGTACATTCCCAAAGAAGTAGTGGAAAGCGAAGAATTCGGGGAAGCATTGAACGCGTATTTATCTGAAGATGGTAAAATCATGACCATGGATGTGGTATTCAAGGCAAATCCATATTCCAATGAAGCAATCGAGCAAATCGATTCGATTGAGGCAGCCGTTGAAAGAGTAACGAAAGATACAAAGCTTGAAAATGCGCAGGTGGCGATAGGGGGAATCACAAGTACACATCATGACTTGGGCATGATGTCTGAGGAGGATTTCTCGCGGACGGTCATTTTGATGCTGTCGGGTATCGCAATCATTCTCTTTTTCATGCTGCGATCCTTGGTCATGCCGGTCTATTTGATTGTGTCGCTCGTTTTGACTTATTATACAGCGGCAGCCATTACAGAGTTGATTTTTGTTAATATTCTCGGTTATGCCGGCATCGGCTGGGCAGTTCCTTTCTTTGCTTTCGTCATCTTGATTGCTCTTGGCATTGACTATAGCATTTTCTTGATGGATCGCTTTAACGAGTGGAAAGATAAACCGGTCAAGGAAGCTATGTTACTGTCCATGAGAAAAATGGGAACGGTGATCATCTCAGCGGCTGTCATTCTGGGTGGAACCTTTGCTGCCATGATGCCAGCAGGAGTTTTATCGCTCTTGGAGATAGCCACTTTAATTTTGGTGGGGCTTGCTTTATATGCGTTTGTCATATTGCCATTGTTTATTCCTGTTATGGTTGCGACATTTGGAAATGCGAATTGGTGGCCGTTTTTGAAGAATAAGGAATAAAGGGAAGTAACCATTGAATAAAAGAAGGCATCCGAATGGATGCCTTCTTTTATATGACTGCTTCACGATGAACATAAAAGCTTATGTATTCCTTTTTTGCTATATCGATTCATAATTGGGGGATTCTTGTTTTATATTTCGCGATGATCTTTTGATTGTGTTCATCTGCCCCTTCGATATTACTGCTCAGGAATACGGGAGGGGTCTCCCCTGATTCAATAATCGTTTGGATGACTTGCGTGAAAATCATATTGAGGAGAACGGCCCCGATCACGGTCGATCCAGAACCAAAAGATATATTATTTGATTTCAGTAATGTGTCACCTTTGGCAATATGATTGTCTATGACCAAATCAACGACATCGTGGAGATAATGCTTCTGTTTATGCCGTGAAGGACAACTTTTTGCATACTCCGGTGATGTTAGTCCAATGACGAAGGCCCCTTTTTCTTTTGCGATAGTGGCGACATCTATGGGAACGGGATTTACGCCGGATGATGAAATGACGATACAGACATCACCAGAACGGATATCCTCATCATGCATGAATTTCTCTGATAGGTCATTTTGCCGTTCAAGTTGGGATGACCTTGAAGCTCCCTTAAAAAGCATCAAATCTTCAACGAAAATAGGACGAATTGCGGCTAACCCACCTGCCCGGTAGAATACCTCTTCGGTCAAAATATGAGAGTGTCCGCTTCCGAATAGATGGATGATTCCATCCGACATCACCGCTTTTGAGATATGGTCGACGGATTCCTTAATTGATTGCTTTTCCTGTTCTCCCACAATTGTGAGTAAAGCCTGCACTTCTTCAAAGTATGAGTTCATATTTGTGACACCCTCCGATTACCTTTGGCAATTAAAAGACTTTAGTGATGAAAATATATATTCAATTTTATCTGCTTATAGTGATAGTGAATTTATACCTGTCCGCACGATATGCCGATTTAACATATTCAAGGGGAGTTCCATCCATTAGGAACGTATGCCTTTGAATGAATAATATGGGTGAGTGCTTTGGAATCGCTAAATGGGTGACTTCTAATTCAGAAGCAATCGATGATTCCAACGTTTGTGTAGCATAGTCTATTTTAAGTTTAACGTAATTCTCGACATATTGGTAAAGAGAGAGGTTAATGATCTCTTCCGTTAATCCTTTAATTAAATTGGCAGACATGTACACGGTCTCGAGAGCCATTGGAACATCATCAGCCAACCGAATGCGTTTTATTTCATAAACGGGAGCATAAAGGGAAATGTGCAATTCACTGGCAATCTTCTTATCAGCCGGAATGATTTCAAAGCTCAGCAGCTTACTGCTTGGATTTAATCCCCTGGCTTTCATGTCCTCGGTGAAGCTGGTCAACCCATTGAGCTGCTGCTCCAATTTCTTATCGGCGACAAAGGTTCCTCTTCCCTTTTGACGGTATAAGTATCCGTCATTCACCAAATTATTTATGGCTTGCCGGACGGTCATTCGGCTAATTTCGAATTGCTCAGCATATTCACGTTCAGATGGAAGGGCATTGTGCGCTTGGAACTCACCGTTTTCTATTTGTCTTTTTATTTGTTCTTCGATTTGAAAATAAATCGGAAGAGGTGAGTTTTTATCAATCATCGACTTTCGCTCCTTTTAGGGTATTATCACTCCGGATAACGCTTTTTGGTCTGCGATAATTGTAACACTATTATGTTTTTTTAGGATAGATGCAGGGAATTCCTCGGAAATGTCACCGTGTATCAATTTCTTCAAGGTTTCGGCTTTTTCTTCACCAGATATCAGCAGCAGAATTTCTTTGCTTTTCATGATTGTTGAAATGCCCATCGTAACGGCATGTGTAGGAACTTCGTCTATGGAATCGAAATAACGTGCATTCGCTTGGCGAGTTGAATCTTCAAGTGTCACGACATGTGTACCCGATGTAAATGAAGTTCCAGGTTCATTAAAACCAATATGGCCATTTTGGCCAATACCAAGTATCTGAAGATCGATCCCTCCCACGGAATCAATCATTTCGTCATACCGTTTACATTCCCCGTTGGTATCATCGGCCGTGCCATTTGGTAGGTGAGTACGCTCTTTATTTATATCGATGTGAGTGAATAAGGAGTCATTCATATAATAATGGTAACTGTTTGGATCATTTGGTTTTAAGCCGATATACTCATCAAGATTAAAAGATGTTACATTTTCATAAGAAGTTTGGTTATTCACGTGATCTTCAATCAAATTATCATACATTCCTTTTGGGGTGCCGCCTGTAGCAAGGCCCAATTTGATATTTGGATTCCCTTTGACTTTTCCGATCACAATTTCTGCAGCTGTCCGGCTCATTTCCATGTAGTCCTGCACCTTTATGATTTTCATTATACATTCTCCTTTTTAAAAGCTAAGTTTCCTCTGCAGAACGTCATTTCAACGTCTATGCGGTCATTCAATATTACAAGATCGGCGTCTTTGCCAACCTGGATGCTTCCTTTTCTGTCAAAAATCCGAAGCTGTTTGGCAGGGTTTTCTGCCGTCATTTTTATGATGTCAGTCATGGAACAATCGGTATATTCCAATGTGTTCTTGATGGCATCGTTCATTTTCAATATACTGCCGGCTAGTGTACCGTCTGAAAGCGTTGCTTTCGTTTCGTTTACATACACTGGCTGACCGCCTAAGTCATAGGTTCCCTTTTCAAGCCATTTGGCACGAAGCGAGTCCGTTATCAAGATCATGCGTTCACTGGTAATTTGGTTATATGCCAGCTTCACCATTTCCGGCCTGCAGTGAATGCCGTCAGCAATAAGTTCAACATATAGCTCGTCTCGAAGATAAGCAGCTCCCAAAACACCAGGTTCGCGGTGATGGAGTCCCCGCATCCCATTATAAAGATGTGTAACGTGGGTAGTGCCTGCCTGGATTGCTTCATCTATTTGGTCATATGTTGCATCTGAATGTCCAATGGAGGCGACGACGCCAGTTCCCCTTAAGTGGGCGGCTAGATCTAATCCATTTGGTTGTTCAGGAGCAAGCGTTACAAGCTTGATTTGATTTTCGGCCATTTCCTGCCACTTTTTAAATAGAGTGACATCAGGATCAACGATATAATCCTCAGGCTGCGCTCCTTTACGGGCAGGTGAAATGAAAGGACCTTCTAAATGAATCCCAACTATTTCAGCATGTTCTTCAGTTTGATTTTCGATATATTTACCAGCATTAAGAAGGGCTGATTCAATGGCTTCGGTAGATTGAGTCATTGTAGTGGCCAGAAAGCTCGTGGTTCCTTCTTTGGGAAGAGTCTCTGCCATTGTGGATAATGCTTCATGTGTGGCATCCATTGCATCGGAATTGGATGCTCCGTGAATATGAATGTCGATGGCACCGGGAATTACCTGATAATCCGGTGAAAGAGTAATTACCTTGGCATCATCTTCCTGTTTGTATTGGCTGATTGGACCAACCTCGGCAATTTTTCCATCCACGACTTTAATATACCCATTTTTGTATGTTTCCTTTTCGCCATGAACTATTAGATTATTAATAATGAATGTTTTCATACATAATCTCCTTTATGAAAGTAAAACTTAATGAATGAGTCATGAAAAAGTCTCATATATTTTGCCCTCATTTTATCGTTTTTATCAAAAGTTGTCTAGACCAGTTAAAGGGTATAAGGAATAAAAAAGATATTATTGCTTTATTTTCGAAGAATATAGTATATTTTCAAGTAAATTGGTATAGACATCTATATGTTTTCTGTGCTAGTATAAGCCAAAGAAAAGTTATTATATTGATAAAATGAAAACGCTTTATACGTCTTTTCGTTCTGCTGAATTAAAAGAAGTTAGGAACAAGGGAGATGAGTTCGATGTTAAATTTTTTACAAAAGATTGGGAAAGCTTTAATGTTACCGATTGCTGTTTTGCCGGCAGCGGCTTTATTGCTTCGTTTAGGGCAACCAGATTTACTAAATATTCCATTTATGGCTGCCTCGGGACAAGCGATCTTTGATAACCTTGCCATATTGTTCGCTTTAGGTATAGCAATTGGATTATCCAAAGATGGAAGCGGTGCAGCGGCATTAGCAGGTCTTGTTGGTTACTTTGTTTTAACGAATGGTACACAAGCGATTAATAAAGATATCAACATGGCTGTACTAGGCGGTATTATATCGGGTATAGTTGCAGCTTTTCTATATAATAGATACTCCGACATAAGACTCCCTGAATGGCTTGGATTCTTTTCAGGGAAACGATTCGTCCCAATCATCACTTCGCTGGCGATGATTATACTTGCGGGCATATTCGGTTTTGTTTGGCCGCCGATTCAAGATGTAATCAATAGTGTTGGAGACTGGATTACAGGTGCAGGGGCTTTGGGTGCCGGCGTATTCGGCGTATTGAATCGCTTATTGCTTCCAGTAGGATTGCATCATGTATTGAATAGTATGGTTTGGTTCGTTTTTGGTGAATACAATGGAGCGACAGGGGATATAAATCGTTTCTTCGCAGGGGACCCGACTGCTGGGCCCTTCATGACCGGCTTTTTTCCGATCATGATGTTCGGCCTTCCAGCCGCCGCATTAGCGATGATTGCAGCTGCTAAAAAAGAGAAACGTAAACTGGTGACGGGGATGCTTATTGGGTTAGCTTTCACTTCTTTCCTAACAGGAATCACTGAACCGATTGAATTTCTGTTCATGTTCATCGCACCGGTGTTATATGTAATACATGCCCTTTTAACCGGGGTCTCCCTGGCACTAGCTGTTATATTGGATATCCATCATGGGTTTGGATTCTCCGCAGGGGCCATTGATTATTTCTTGAACTTTGGTATAGCGCAAAAACCGCTATGGTTAATACCGATTGGCTTAGTATACGCGGCAGTTTACTTCGTGATTTTCTATTTTGTCATCAAGATCATGGATTTAAAAACACCTGGCCGTGAAGACGATGAGGAAGTTGTGGAAGAAGAAACTATTGTGAAAACAGGGGATAAATATACCGATATGGGATCGCTTTTCATTCAAGATCTTGGCGGTAAAGAGAATATAAAGATAATTGATAACTGTGCAACGCGCTTGCGTTTACAAGTGGCCGATTCAGGAAATGTGAATGAAGCAGCCTTGAAAAGGCATGGTGCGCGCGGTGTCATGAAGTTGAATAAATCGAGTGTGCAGGTCATTGTTGGAACGAATGTTGAATTCGTTGCAAATGCAATGAAACAACTTGTCAAGAATGGCGTCGATCCAAGCAAAGTGAAAACAAGTCCAGCTGCACAAGTGGCAGAGGATAAAATGGAAGAAAACCAAGCTTTGGGTGCAAATGACTTTGTCCTTCCAATTGAAGGAACCGTTTTACCGATCGAACAAGTTCCCGATCAAGTGTTTGCCATGAAAATGATGGGGGATGGCTTTGCTATCGAGCCAGTCAACGGAAAACTAGTATCCCCAATTGATGGGGAAGTTCTAAGTATCTTCCCGACAAATCATGCACTGGGATTGAAAATGGATAATGGTCTGGAAATCCTGATCCATGTTGGTTTAGATACAGTTAAATTAAATGGCGAAGGGTTTACAGCTCTTGTGCAAGAAGGTCAAAGAATAACAAAAGGAACACCTCTTTTGGAAATTGACTTAGATTTCATAAAACGGAATGCACCATCAACGGTCACTCCTATTATATTCACTAACTTACCAGAAGGAACGGCAGTGAAATTGCAAAAGTCAGGGATCCAGAAACAAAATACACCGGATATCATCCAGTTGGAAAAACTATAATACGTGTCAAAAAAGGGGTGTCGACTTGTCGACATCCCTTTTTTTAATTGGATGAAACGGCTTCTTTGTATACTTCTTGCTGTGATAAATTGTCATAACCAAAACAAACGGGTGCACCATTGGCAGGATCTATCAGGACTCTTGCATGAATACGAAAGACTTCTTCTAAAACGGCAGGTGTAATGATTTCGCCCGGGGTACCGATTTTAATGATTTCTCCTTCCTTCTGAACGATATTATGATTTCACTCTGCCTGTTGTGGTCAGTGAGTTACCTGTAAGACCAGACTGAAGTCCATGGCCTTCGCATGGAGGAGCGGAAAACTTTCTGAAATTCATATTTGCCAAGGGGATTGTATTTGAGCTGCCATCGAATTTTTTGATTTTGATTAGGAAAGGGAGTGTCAAGGTGGACAAGGGGAGGAAAAACCGTAAAAGATCATATCGTGTTGACTAGTATGAGGAATTTCCATCTGGTTAATTCATTTCTTTGTCTTGAGGCCATATATGATAAAAAAAAGAGCCTGTTCGATTGGAAACAGGCTCTAAATATAACATTAGGTCTTAAGACTCAGCGAAAAAGAGTATTAAGCATTCGAGCATATGCCGGTTATTTCTGAAGCATCAACGATACGCTGAACTTCTGATCCTTCAAGTGTCTCTTTTTTCAATAACTCTTCAACGAGCTCTTCATATTGTAAGCGATTCGAGTCAATCAACATTTCCGTTTCAGAAATCGCTTTCGTGAATAATTCCTGCATCTTTTGCTCCTTCTCACCTTTATTAAAGGTGAGGGTAAATCCATCTTGAAGCATTCCGGTATCGACCATTTGTTCAAGCAGATGCTTCGCCTGTTGTACATCTCCGCCTACACCGATGCTATGTTCTCCTAAATACATTCTTTCCGCCACGCCACCTGCTAAGATCATTTTGACTTGATCAAGCAATTCACTGGCTGTTGCCAGATGGAGTTCTTTTGGTATTGGCGCTACATATCCAAGGGCTTCCCCACGCGGAATGATGGTCGCCTTTCGAACTGAACCGGGCTTTGTCAAAGCTGCAATAAGGGCATGTCCACTTTCATGAATGGCCACACGCCGCTTCGTATCCGCATCATTCAAGGTACGTGATGTCGCTCCAAGTATCGTACGGTCAATGGCGTAATCTAGATCCTGTTTACGAATCATTTCCTGTTCATTCCTCAGGGCATGTCGTGAGGCAGTATCGAACAGGGAGCTTAAGTCAGCGCCGGAGAAACCGGATGTACTTTCAGCCAACTCATCCAGGGAAGCCAGGACATCTGTCGCTAGACGCTTTCCCTTCGTATGGATATCGATGATTTCCTTTCTTCCCTGTGTATCTGGAAGTGGAACTTGGAAAGAAAAATCAATCCTGCCCGGACGTAGAAATGCCTCATCGAGCATATCTTTCCGGTTGGTCGCTGCAATGAATAAAATGCCTTCATTTGGATGGCCTCCATCCAATTGCACAAGCAGTTCAGTTAACGTTTTTTCGCCTTCTTCCCCGCCATGAGCTTTCCTTTTACCAGCCAACGCGTCCACTTCATCGATGAAAATGACAGCTGGCGATTGCTTACGTGCATTTTGGAAAAGGCTGCGGACACGGGCTGCACCGACTCCAACAAACATTTCGTTGAAGGCTGAACCGCTCGTTGAGAAGAAGTTTGCACCAAGCTCTTTTGCAATTGCCTGTGCAAGCAGAGTTTTCCCCGTTCCAGGGGGGCCATATAATAAAATGCCTTGAGGCGGCTTAATTCCAATTTTAGCTGAACGTTCAGGTTCCTTCAGTGTAGTGAGTGTCTGTAGGATTTCCTGTTTGATTTCGGATTGCAACCCGCCTACATCATCCAGAGTTATCTCTGGCAGGGGCTTTGGGGTGGAAAGGCTTTGTTTTTTACTGCCGATCCGCAATCCGTTCTTTGATTTTTTCTGTATAATGACACCGGTTGTGACGAGAGCCGCCATTAAACCGCCTAAAATCCATAATGCTGATTTATTAGTTGATGAAAAAGAATATTGAACGTTATAAGTTTCGACAAGTTTATTGATCATTTGACTGTTGGGAGGAATATTGGAAACATATTCTCCATCTGGCGTGGAGATGTGAAGAGTGCCATTTCTTTTTTCTTCAATGGTGACAAGGGCTCCATTTTGGGCTTTAATCGTCTTTTCTACCGAAGAAAAGGGAATGACCATATCCTTTGACTGAGTAACAACATACCAACTGACTCCAGCAATTATCACAATGAGAGCCGTAAGGAACGGCAGCAATTTCGAAACTAATTTAGAGTTCGAGTTCAATTTTTCATCTCCTTTAAGAGTATATATCTAGTATAAAATTTTTAAACATGTAATCTATAGGTCTTTATACCTTAAAATAAAGGTAAATAATGTGAAATGCAAGAAATAATATTTATTATGGAAGTTTAAAGATCCCGGAATTTAGAAATATTTAATCTAACCAGCATATTAGACTTTTTAAAAGCGAAATGCTAAAGTGAAATGGTCTAAGTCATGAAAAAATAAAATGGTAGAAGAGTGTGAAGTTCTATGAGTAAATTTATAAAAGACTATATGATTACGATGAAGGATATCGTTAGAGAAGGGGATCCCATTCTGCGTCAGGTAACGGATGAAGTTAGCCTGCCGATTTCGGAAGAAGATCGTGAAACGTTGGGATGCATGATGCAATACCTGAAAAATAGTCAGGATCCAAAACTCCAAAAGAAGTTCAACTTGCGTGAAGGAGTGGGGTTGTCTGCAAATCAGATAGGCTTGAATAAACGTATGTTCGTCATGTATTTTCCCGACGAAAAGGGGAAGCTGTTTGAATATGCCCTTGTGAATCCGAAAATCATCAGTCATTCGGCCACTATGATCTATTTACCGCAAAGTGAAGGCTGCCTTTCTGTCGACCGTGATATTAAAGGATATGTACCGCGTTATGAACGGGTTAAAATTAAAGCGGTGGATGGTAATGGTGAGGAAATAGAGATGCGGCTGAAGGGCTTTGCTGCAATCGTTTTTCAACATGAGTTAGATCATTTAAACGGGATGATGTTTTATGACCGGATCAACACCGAAAACCCTTTCAAGCTTCCGGAAAACGTGGAAGTGAAAAGTCTGTAAGGAAAAAAAGGCAAAGCGCCATGCTTTGCCTTTTTACCGTTTTATGGCTGAGGAAGAATATCCGCTTCCATATGCTTTTGCAAATCACTGAATATGGCCATGCTCATTTGCTGGTACCCTTCTGAAGTGAGGTGGATGCCATCATCGCTAATCAAGCTTCTCAAGTCGCCGGAGGATTTAATATAGGAACGGACATCAATCAATGGCACCTTCAGTTCCTCTGCAAGGTGTTTCAATTGGCGATTATACATCCCATGCCAATGTTCAATACCACCGACATGGGAAACGAAATGCCCGATCGAATGACCGAACTTATCAGCGATGGATCTGTAATACCTGGCAGGGTCAAGTGGCGGGAGAGTTAAAAGGAATGGTGTTACATGCTCGTCCTGAATCTGCTTGACAAGTTGTGTGATATTATCCAGGTAGCGTTCGATTGGAACGATGGGCTCATGGTCACCTTCTGGATTGTTGGCTACTTCATCCCAATGGAAGTTACAGTCGTTTCCACCGACCTCTATTAGTACGATATCGGGATTTTCAGACATGACGTCTTTCTCGATCCGGCTAACCAACAGGTCGGAGTTGTCATTGAAAACCCCTTTATTCAAGACTTCCACGAATGGCAAAGATTCTGTTAGCTTAGCTAAAGAGTTCGGATAATTTTCTTTAATGATGCGAAGGCGCCCCTTAACATAAGAAATGCCTCTTGTTAAACTGTCACCAAAACATACGATCTTCAAACTTCTCACCTCGGTATGTGAATGTGTTACTTATATTTTAGTTGTGGAATGATTTTTCGGCAATCTTCACCTCCCATTTATAGAAGGAAGATGAAAATAACAAAAAGCGCTGGAATTTCAGCGCTTTTTGTTTATTGCAATGATTCCTTTTTTGAAGGTGTTTCCACTCTTGTTTTTCCCATGAAGAAAACAGTGATTGCAGCAAGACCGATCGGAATGAGAGCCAAGGTGAATATTAATGATATCGAATCGGACATCGCATGAACGATTTTATCCAAGATAAAGTCCGGAATCTCGGCACGTGCATCCGATTGGAAGAGCTGACGTGGGTCCTCCATCAATCCGGCTGTATCCGGACCTCCTTGCATTCCTTTAAATGCTTCCGTCATTTTGCTTTGGAAAACATTGGTCTGAATCGCTCCATAAATCGTTACACCGAGTGTCATCCCAAATGAACGGAGGAATGAGTTTGTTGAGTTGGCCGACCCCCTGAATCTAGGTTCCAAGTTGTGAATGGACGCAATAGGTAAAAGGGAGAAAGAAAAGCCCATGCCAAATCCAGTAAGAATCATGTACAAAGTTAATAAAGTCCTGCTGGTATCAGGGGTAATGGTCCCTAATAGAAGCATTCCTGCAAAATAACAGATGACGGAAATCGTCATTAAGTTGCGAAAGCTTGTCTTTGTATTGAATATCCCGCCTACTGCACTGCCGAATACTGAACCAAGCATCATGGGAGTGAGAATCAAGCCGGCATTTGTTGCGGAACCACCGTAAACTGCCTGCACGAAAATCGGAATATAGACGGTTAAAATAATGAATGTTCCGCCATAAAGAATCGCTAAAATCTGAGAAGTGGCAAATAATCGCCTTTTAAACAGCCATAATGAAATGATTGGATCTTTTGCTCTTTTTTCGAAAAAGAAAAATGAAACGAAGAAAACCACAAAACTGGCAAACAGGCCTATGATAGGAGAGGAACTCCAGCCATACTCCCCGCCCAGTTCGAGAGCGAACATTAAGCTGATAACGGCAATGACGAGAGTTGCTGCGCCACCCCAATCAATTTTTTGCTCTTGGGTGTTGGGTGACTCCTTGTAATAATTCCAGATGAAAAATAAAGAAATGATCCCAATCGGAACATTGACGTAAAAAATCCAATGCCAGCTGGAGTATTCAGTAATATAAGCGCCTAAAAGTGGTCCCAATACGCTTGAGGCCCCAAATACAGCGCCGAAAAGGCCAGTTAATTTCCCGCGTTTTTCCGGTGGGAAAATATCAAAAATGATCGTAAAGGCTATAGGCATCAAAGCTCCTCCGCCTATCCCTTGGATTGCACGGAAGATACTTAACTGCACTATGCTCTGAGCCATACCGCATAATGCGGAACCGACCAAAAAGACTATAAGTCCAAAAATAAAAAACCGCTTTCTTCCATACATGTCGGAAAGCTTACCGAAAATCGGCATACTTGCCATCGTGGCGACCATATAGGCAGATGTCACCCATACAAACTTATCGAACCCGCCTAAATCAGAAACGATCGTTCCCATTGCAGTTGCAACAATCGTATTATCCATTGCTGACATCAAGATACCCAATAGTAAACCGGCAACAATGAATTTTTGTTTTTTTTGATTGTTCATTTATTTTCCTCCTTCAAATCAACCAGCTAATGAATTTCCTTTACATGGTTGAAGGGTAAACGTTAAGATGAAACAAAATATTTATCTTGAAAATCAAGATAAATTTAAGTGTAAAAGGGGTGGCATTTTATGTCAAGCGATAATGGGTTGAATGCAACTCTGTTAGAGAGTTTAACACACAGATTGCAGCGGTATGGAATGAGGTCCGTTTTATTTCAACAAAACATGGCCCAGAAAATAGGGGTGTCCCATACGGACTTAAAGAGTGCTGAAATATTGAATGAAACAGGACCGATTACCGCCGGTGAATTATCCAAAATTACAGGATTGAGTACGGGATCGGTTACTGCACTGATCAATCGCCTTGAGAAATCCGGTTATGTTAAAAGGGAAAGAGATCAATTGGATGGAAGAAGGGTAATGATTGCACCGATACCCGAAAGACAGGAACAGATTAAATCGCACTATCAATCGCTCTCTATGGCAACCAAGGAGTTATGTTCCGCTTATAATGAGCAAGAGCTAATGTTAATCGATAAATTTATTGAGGATATAACAAAAATCATGGACAAAGAAAATGACAAATTAATGAGTGAGCGTGAAAGGTAGCAGATGTATAGGCTGCCTTTTTTATCTTTAGCCTGCCGATGGCTTATCATACGAAAAGAAAAGGGATAAAGTTGAATATTTTGGAAGAGAATGGACAATGTTATGTTTCCATTAAAATATATATTGATAATGAATTTCATTATCTGCTAATATGAATCTACAAAACATTTTAAAGGGAGAATACAATATATGAAGAAAGCAAAAGCGTCATTAGCAGTCTTACTATCAACCAGCCTATTATTTGGCTGTTCGCAGGAAAAGGAAAATACTAAGCCGGCAGATGATAACGCCCAAGAAACAAGTGCAAGCAAGCTCGATGATGTATCTAGTGAGTACCGTGAATATGCGATTGGTGAAATAGAAGAGTTTGTAAAAGCAACGGAAGAATTTACGACGGCTGTTTCAACCGGTGATATTGAAAAGGCGAAGGAAGTATACGCTCCAGCACGTATGCATTATGAGAGAGCGGAACCAATTGCAGAAGTATTTGGTGATCTTGATCCCAAAATTGATGCGCGTAAAGGGGACGTTAAAGATGAAGAGTGGGGCGGTTACCACCGGATTGAAATGGGTCTATGGGAAGAAAACACAACAAAAGGTTATGAAGAGTATGCAGATCAATTAATGAGTGATGTCAATTTGCTTCGTGCCAAAGTTGAGACGGTTGAGGTAACACCTGATTTGTTGATCACGGGTGCGGTGGATTTATTGAATGAAGTTTCTACCAGTAAGGTAACTGGAGAAGAGGATCGATACTCTCATACAGACTTATATGACTTTGTTGCAAATGTAGAAGGTGCCGAAAAAATCTACGAACTTCTTACACCAGCTCTTAAAGAAAAAGACGAAAAGCTTGTAACGGAAATCCAAAAACGTTTTGACGATGTATACAGCTTGCTTGAGAAGCATAAAGAAGGTAATGGCTATACCTCTTATACGGATTTAAAAGAATCTGAGGTTAAAGAGCTAAGCCAAGCCATTGATGCATTAGCTGAACCACTTTCGCAAATAGGGATTGTAACGGAGGAATCATAATTGAAAGAAAACACGCCAAATGACGAAACTTCGCTTTTTACTAAAAAAGTAAGTCGTCGCAATATGTTGAAAACAGCAGGAGTTGGTGGGGTCGGAGTCGTGATAGGAGCCTCTGGATTTGGTGGGCTTTTGAATCTATCTGATTCGAAGGCAAATGGACAAACTAATGATGTTGTTCCATTTTATGGGACAAATCAGGCGGGCATTACTACTGAAGCTCAGGATAACCTTTATTTTGCAGCACTGGAAGTTACGACAGATAATAAATCTGACCTAATCCAGCTATTTAAGGACTGGACAGAAGCAGCGGCTCAGATGACAGCGGGAAAATTGGTAGGTGAAGCTTCTCTAAATACTAGTATGCCTCCAAAAGATACTGGGGAAGCAAAAGAATTGTCACCTTCTAATTTGACGATTACTTTTGGAGTGGGTCCTACCCTATTTACGAAGAATGGTAAAGATCGGTTTGGTTTGAAATCGAAAAAGCCTGCTGAATTAAAGGATCTGCCCAAATTCCCTTTAGATGCGTTAGAAGATTCTTGGAGCGGTGGAGATATTTGTATTCAAGCATGTGCAGATGATCTTCAGGTTGCTTTTCATGCCGTTAGGAACTTAGTGAGAATCGGGAGAGGGAAAACGATTATTCATTGGGCCCAAACAGGTTTCCAACGTACTAAACAAGCCGATTCTCAAAAAACGACACCGCGTAACTTATTCGGGTTTAAGGACGGAACTGCCAATCCGGATACGAAGAAAAGTAGTGAAATGAATGATCATGTTTGGGTAAAGGCTGGGGATGGTCCAGACTGGCTTGTTGGCGGCAGTTATATGGTTGTACGCCGAATTCAGATGTACATTGAAGTATGGGATCGTACTATATTGAAAGAGCAGGAAAATACATTTGGCCGTCACCGTGACAGTGGAGCTCCATTAGGGATGAAGAATGAATTTGATAGTGTTGATTTAGAAGCTAAAGATCCAAATGGAAATCGGATTATTCCAGAAGATTCGCATATGAGTCTATCCAGGGGGGACGGAAAAGCAAAGATTCTGCGGCGTCCTTATTCATATGCGGATGGAATGGATCCTAAAACAGGAAGCTTAAACGCTGGCCTTCTGTTCATTTGTTATCAACGCAACCCAAGTAAACAATTTGTTCCTATACAGGAACGCCTTGCGAAAAATGATAAGCTGAATGAATATATCATTCACCGAGGTAGTGCTGTATTTGCTTGTTTGCCAGGTGTGAAAAAGGGTGGCTATATCGGAGAATCCCTTTTTAGGTAATTGAATTTTAAAAGATAGACGAGAAAATCGCCAGCATGGATGCGTATCCGGGTTGGCGATTTTAATTCATAAATAAGGAGGGACCAGTATGACTGTTTCTAGATGGAAGAGTGGGATATTGGTTTTAGTCGTCAGTCTTTTATTTCTTTCGACTGATATAAAGATGGTTTCGGCGGGTGAAAACCATGATCAGCTTTTTGTTTATATTGGCGATAGTTTAATGAAGGTAAAATCCGGCGACCTTGAGGAAGTATCGAAAAATATCGATCTATTCGAGCAAGATTGGAAAATGATAAAAACGGACAGTGAAGTTGCGAAGAAAGTTGATAAGCAACTATTGGCTGTAAAAAGTGCTGTGAAGAACCAAGCAGACGCTGATGAAATTAAAAAGCAATTATCGGCTTTATCAAGTACTCTTATTACATATGATACAGAGGAAAACCCAGTAGATAAGACGGTCTATAAAGACCGGTTACAGGCATTAATCCCATTGATAGATGAGTTGGATGCAACAATAGCTGAAGGTGACTTTGTTCAAGCTAAGAGTCAATATACAAACCTGCGGAATCATTGGATTGACGCAGAGGTTGTTGTTCGGGAGGAAAGTGTTGCTTCATACGGTAAGATTGAAACGTATATGGCCTTTGTGAGGATAGCCATTACCCAGGACCCACCTGATTCGGAAAAAGCCAAAACGAATCTTTCTGAATTAAAAGGTTTACTGGAGGATTTTCTTGCTGGTAAGGTTAAAGAAGAAGACCAGAAGGTGACTTATTCACTTGGAGATGTTACACAACTCTTACAAGGAAGCATAACCGATATTGAAAAAAATGATATCGATTCAGCAATTGATCAGTTGAATGAAATTTTAACAATTTGGCCTAATGTCGAAGGGGAAGTTTCAACAAGAGACAGCAAGTTGTACAGTGATATGGAAACAAAAGTTCCGACCGCAATCAGCTTGTTACAATCGAAAAAGATAAAAGCAGAGGAAGCGAAGGATATCGTTTCGGATTTAAACACCCGGTTGCTACCCTTGATTGAAGATACGAGCTATACAACATGGGATGCTGCTTTGATACTTTTACGGGAGGGGCTAGAAGCACTCTTGATTGTAGCGACATTATTGTCTTTTCTAAAGAAAATTGGACAAGCGGACAAACAAAAATGGATTTGGACAGGGGTCGGTGCTGGATTAGCCGCGAGTACCATCTTTGCGGTCATCATCAATATTGTTTTCTCTCAAATTACGGCTGCGTCAAGCCGTGAGTACATTGAGGGAATCACTGGGATAGTGGCAGTATTGATGATGTTGACAATTGGCCTTTGGCTCCATAGTAAATCGAATATCCATGCATGGAACCGTTATATTGGCAAGCGAATGGACCAAGCTATTGCTACAGGTAGTATCGTCTCGTTTGCTTTAATTAGCTTTTTATCCATTTTCCGTGAAGGTGCGGAGACAATTATCTTTTATACAGGTATGGCGCCGTATATGGAATTGAAGCAGCTATTAAGCGGGATTGCAATTGCCTTCCTCATATTAGTAGTGATTGGTTTTATCATGCTACGTTACAGCGTGAAACTACCGATTACCCTATTCTTTAAAGCAGCAACGATACTCATCTATGTTTTGGCATTTAAGATTCTTGGGGTCTCTATTCATTCACTTCAAGTTTCACAAGTTCTGCAGACACATACGATTACTTCCTTCCCGTTTGTAAAATGGATAGGACTTTATCCGACAGTAGAAACGATACTGCCGCAAGCTGTATTAATTCTGTTGATCTTACTGGCTACCTATTGGGTTAAAAAAAATAATTCTGTACATGCATCTGAATAAAAAAAGGGACTGACGAATGTCAGTCCTCTTTTGTAGTATCTAGCGCAGAGATCGGCGATAGGAATATTGTTTCCATTGATAGAGGATAAAGCAACCAATGCAGAATCCAAGAATGGCTATGAAAGAAGCAAGCCCGACCATCACCGTAAAAATATATCCTGAAACGGTCCAACCAAGCAAGAAGGAAATTAATCCAAGTCCCAAGCAAACGACTGCAATAACTTGGTTGAATTGCTGTTGTGAATGATCTTCAGGAATATAATCGGAAGGTTTCTTTTTCAGAAAGAGCTTGGCGAGACGCATCACTGGATTGAAATTAAAGAGAAGACCCAAAAGTCCTGCTGTTAAAGGAATCACTAATATCCATATTTGTCCCGTTAATAAGGCGGTGGCTACGCTTAACAAAATGACCCATTGATTCGTTCGTACTAAGGGACGGGGAATGGAACGGATTTCACTCGGCATACTTATACCAACCTTCCTTATGTGTTTTGTGATATTTTATCTTTATTATAATCACTTGTGAATTGAAAAGCTAATAAAATAAAGTCAAAAACTCCCTTTGTTTATAATTATTTTAATTTAGTATTGATTATCATTATAAAAGTAGTATAATATATATAACAAGCAATTAAAGTAAGGAGGACAGTATAAATGGTAGCAAAAGTCTGTGAAACATGCGGAACACCAATAAAAAAGCTAAAGCATTCTTCCCTATGCCAATGCGGTCCTAAGATATTGAGCAATCAATTCTCAGTTAAAACAAAAAAATAAATCCGTGGATTAAATTATAAAATTAAACCGATTATTCAATTAATCGGTTTTTGTTTTTCCATTAAAGGGTAAAAAGAGGGTAATAAATATTTTTCATTTCAATTAAAATAATGTACGATTATGGAATAGAATAAAACGTCATGGAGGAAAAGACATACTTTTTGTTTGTCAAACCATCACGTGACGGTTAGGAGGGGTTATGTTGGGAACGAGACTTTAAAAATTGGCGAGTTGGCGGAAATGGCGAACGTTACGAAACGAACCGTAGATTATTATACGAACCTAGGCTTGCTTAAAGCAGAACGTTCCGCCTCTAATTACCGTTATTATTCAGTCGGTGAACTTGAAAGGCTCCGCCGTATCGAAGGATACAAAAGAGAAAACCTTTCATTGGAAGATATTAAAGAACTACTTAAAAAGGAAATGGAAGCCGCGTCAGCAATTGAGGAAAAAGGTCTTCAACTCAAGAATAAAATGGATGGCCTGAACGAGGAACTTCAGGAATTCATCAGCTTGATTGAAAAGGACGGAAAAAGTGAGCTTCTTCTAAAAAAACAGGTGTCCCGTGAAAGCATGGCCTTGATCCAATCATTATTATTGTTGCTTGTATGATTAAAATTTATCTCTATAGTTTTATGCACGAAGGTGCATATTAACGATATAGGCTAAATGGTTTTGGTTCATGTTATAAGGCAAAAATCGCATTTTGAAACGACAATAACCATTTATACAGGAGGTGCTTGGGATTAAGCCGTACATGTCTAATCCGAAGGTCAGAAGGATTGGCACTATATGGCGAACCCGCACATATTGGAGATTTTTATAAAGTTATTAGCAGTAGCTGTATTAATAGCATTAACCGCATTTTTCGTTGCATCGGAATTTGCAATCGTGAAAGTCAGAAGTTCCCGAATCAATCAATTGATTGAAGAAGGGCATAGAAATGCCCTCGCAGCCAAGAAAGTGACAACGCATATCGATGAGTACTTATCTGCCTGTCAATTGGGGATTACAGTAACCGCCTTAGGTTTGGGGGTGTTGGGTGAACCGACGGTCGAGGCGATCTTAAAGCCATTGTTCACTAAATGGGGATTAGAGGAATCCGTAAGTCACATCATCTCGTTCCTGATCGCGTTCGGTTCCGTAACATTCCTTCATGTTGTAGTCGGTGAATTGGCACCGAAAACGGTTGCCATTCAAAAGGCTGAAGAGGTAACCTTGCTTTTTGCAAAGCCGTTAATTCTCTTCTACCGCATTTTATACCCATTCATTTGGTTACTGAATGGTTCTGCGCGTCTTCTGACTGGCATTTTCGGATTAAAGCCAGCATCTGAGTCAGAAATGGCCCATTCTGAAGAAGAGCTGCGCATCATTTTATCGGAAAGCTATAAAAGCGGTGAGATCAACCAATCTGAATACAAATATGTAAATCAGATATTTGAATTTGATGAGCGTATTGCCAATGAAATCATGGTTCCGCGTACGGAAATGACCGTTATCGAAAAAGGCATGCCATTATTGGAAGTTGTTGAACTTATTCAAGAAGAACAATACACAAGGTATCCGGTCATAGACGGCGATAAAGATAACGTCGTGGGGATGGTCAATATCAAGCGACTTTATACAGCGACGATTACAGAAGATAATGTAACAGCTTTGACGGTGGATTCCTTTGTAACGCCCATCATACGTGTTCTTGAAACGATCGCCATTCATGATTTGCTGCTAAAAATGCAGAAGGAACGGATCCATATGGCAGTTTTGACTGATGAATATGGCGGAACGGCCGGTCTTGTTACGGTTGAAGACATCCTTGAAGAAATCGTTGGGGAAATCCGTGATGAATTTGACCAGGATGAACGTCCGCTCATTCAAAAGATTGATGAAGGGCATTATGTATTCGACGCTAAAACATTGGTTGAAGATGTCAATGATACCCTTGCGATCGATTTGCCGGAGGAAGATATCGATACATTGGGAGGATGGTTCCTGACAGGCAGATTTGAGATTGCTGTCGGGGATAAAATCGAATACGCCGGATTTGAATTTACTGTAAAGGAAATGGACGGCCACCATGTTTTATATGTTGAAGTGAAGAAGATTAAATAAACAGGATCACAACAAGAGCCGAAAGTGGAAACTTTCGGCTTTTATTAATGCTCCTTCGTTCGAACAATGACAATTATAACAATGGTTAAAGCAGACTGTTACTTAATTGGAAAAGGAATTCCTTGAAAATTACGCTGTAGGTAACCATTTTGACTTGGTAAATGTTAAAATTGACTTTGAGCAATGAATCTATCTATATATCATTTTAAAGTGTCAAAGAATAAAAGTAATACTAATGATAGTATTAAGATTTACTTTGCAATGCCGTTTATTTTTGGCTGGTATAAATAAGTATCGAAGGTGGGCGGGAAAATGGGTTTTAAGAAGAAGCAAATGTTGGGATTTGGTTTAATCTTGCTTTTCTTGGCTATTTTACTTTCTTTCATGATGGTTATGCTTAACAATTTAAAGAGCAGCATGACTGAAATAGTTGAAAATCGCTATGAAAAAGTTCAAGATTCGATGGAAATCCGTCAGCTTTTTTCCAGGTCGGACCGTGAGATCCTGTTTGCAGCTAATGATGCAAACAAAGAAGAAAGAGCAGAGAGCCTCGAAATCATCAATGAGAATCATAGTTTGATTGAATCAAAAGTTGCTGGGTTATCAGGTTCGTTAAATAAGGCGAAAGCAAAGCAATTAATGAAAGAGTTCGAGACTCAATATGCTTCTTACTCCATAACGGAGGCTGAGATCATCCAAAAGATAAAGTCAGGAAACTCTTCGGATCTAACAAGCCTGATGGACGACCAAAGGGAAAAACGAACGAAAGTCATAAGTACGATGGATGACTTTAAGGATTACCAAGAAGGTGTCATGAAAGATACTTTAAGTAATTCGAAACAAACCTATGAAGATATGATCGGTTTTGTAATCTTCGCTGTTATCCTCAGCATTTTGGTTATTTCCGTAACGGTTGTTTGGATGATTCGCAGTACATCGAAAGATCTGCAATCGATTACGAAGGTCATCAAAAATATCGATTTTAAAAATTTATCGGTCATACCAAGAGTTCCGGTTCGGACTACTGATGAAATTGGTGAAATAGCGAGATCGTTCAATGATATGGCGGAATCGCTAGAAGACTATAATCGAAAAGAGAAAGATTTCACCGAAAAGATCAGTGAACAGAACTGGATCCAGACCCGTGTTGCAGATATAGCTACCATGTATCAGCGCATTGTTGATGTGGAAGTTCTGGCTGACCGGTTCATTACAAGACTTGCACCGATGATGGGGGCTTCAATTGGAGCTTTTTACGTCAAACGGGGTGAGGGTGTGGATATGCGTTTTGTGAAGCTTGCCAGCTTTGCTGGAGATGGCGAAGATTCGGGCAGACGTGAATTCCGTCTTGGCGAAGGGTTAATCGGACAATGTGCCCTTGAAAAGAAATCCAAAGTCATTGACGATATCCCTGAAGATTTTCAATTGGTTACGACAGGATTAGGGGAAGTCAATCCGAAAAGCATTGTCATTGCGCCAGTCGTTTTTGAGGAAGAAGTTGTGGCGATGGTTGAACTGGCAAGTTTGGAGACTTTTACGAAGTTGCAAAAATCTTTCCTGAACCAGGTTCTTGATACTCTAGGCATCACGATTAATAATGTAGAGGGCCGGATGGAAATAGAGCGTTTATTGAAAGAATCACAGGCACAGACCGAAGAGTTACAGGCTCAATCGGAAGAATTGCAGTCACAGTCAGAGGAAATGCAAGCCCAATCGGAGGAACTGCAAACCCAGGCTGAAGAGTTGCGAATGATCAATGAACAATTAGAAGAGAGAAATCGTGAAACTGAAGAAAAATCGAAAGAGCTTCAAGTCGCAAAACAAAATCTTGAAAAACAAGCGGAAGAATTAAAGTTAAGTTCCAAATACAAATCCGAGTTCATGGCAAATATGTCCCATGAATTGCGGACACCGCTCAATAGTATCCTGATTTTATCAGAAATGCTTTCAGATCCAAATGATAGTAAATTAAATGAAGAGCAACAGGAATTCGCTCGTGTCATTAACTCATCGGGCCAAGACTTATTAACGTTGATCAATGACATTTTGGATTTATCAAAAGTTGAAGTCGGAAAGCTTGAAGTGGTCTTTGACGAAATGAATTTGAGTGAGCTTCCAGAGTTATTGCACCGTAACTTCGATCATGTAGCGAAGAAAAAGAACATTGACTTTATAATAGAAAAAAGTAAAAACGTTCCGGATATTTTCTTTACGGATGAACAGCGCTTCCAGCAAATTTTGAAAAACCTGTTATCCAATGCATTTAAATTCACGGAAAAAGGTTCTGTGTCTGTTCAAATCCAAAAAGCTGATGAAGAAAATGTAGCACAATGGATACAGACAAAAGGAGCTAGCAATTGGGTTGAAATTAAGGTGACGGATACGGGCATTGGAATATCAAAAGAGAAGCAAAAACTTATCTTTGAAGCGTTCCAGCAAGGTGACGGAGCTACAATGAGGAAATATGGCGGTACGGGCCTAGGGCTATCGATTTGCCGGGAGTTCGCCAAACTTCTGGGAGGCTGGGTCATTGTAGATAGTGAAGAAGGGCAAGGCAGTACCTTTACTTTCTTTATTCCAAGCATGCCAGAGGGCTTTAAAAATGTCGGCGAAGCAATAGCTGCTTCTCCAGAAGTGGCAGCAGCTAACCACGATGATTCTGCAGCGCCTTTTGGCGGTCAAGGAGAATCGGATGTAGTTATAATGGATGAAGAAGATCGGGATAAGGTCAAACCGTTCTGCAATAAAACAGTACTGGTCGTCGATGATGATCACCGTAATATATTTGCTCTGAAAAATGCACTGAAGCATGAGGGGATGGAAATCCTTACAGCTGAAAACGGCTATGAATGTTTGGAACTCCTTGAAAAAGGAAACAATATAGATGTTATTTTGATGGATATCATGATGCCAGGCATGGATGGTTACGAAACGATGACCAGAATTCGCGAGCAAAGTAAGTTCGAGGATCTTCCAATCATCGCGCTAACTGCGAAAGCGATGAAAGGCGATAGGGAAAAATGCCTGAAGGCCGGAGCTTCCGATTATGTCAGCAAGCCATTGAAATTGGATCAGCTGCTATCCGTCCTAAGAGTATGGCTGACTAATTGATTGATAGTACGGGTAAGGAAGGTTTTGCATGAAGGATACTTTAACGATTGAGGAAAGAGAAGATTTAGAAATCGAATTATTGTTAGAGGCCATTTATTCCGTTTCTGGCTTTGACTTTCGCAAATATATGCGTTCTTCAATAAAAAGAAGAGTTGAAAATAGAATGAGACTGGACCATGTTCGCAGGATTAGCGGAATGATTGAAATGGTTTTATATGAAAAAGGGTATGTTGAGAAGCTTTTGAAGGATTTTTCAATAAATGTCACTGAAATGTTTCGCGATCCGGATTTCTTTAAAGCCTTTCGTTTAAATATTGTACCGCTCCTGAAAAAACTTCCTGAAATCAGAATTTGGCATGCGGGATGTTCGACCGGTGAAGAAGCCTTTTCCATGGCGATCATCCTCAAGGAAGAAGGACTTTATGATAAGGCGAGGATTTATGCCACTGATATGAATGATGAAGTTCTCCGTCATGCGGAAAAAGGAATATTACCTTTAAATAGAATGCAGTCTTATACGAAAAACTACTTGCAAGCTGGAGGTAACCAGGAATTTTCGGAGTATTATACAACCGATTATCAAAATGCTTATCTTGATTTCAATCTCCTTAAAAACATTGTGTTTTTCCAGCATAATTTAGTTACTGATGGTTCGTTCAATGAGTTTCATATCATCATGTGCCGGAATGTGATGATTTACTTTACCGGTGAATTGCAGACCTATGTTAATCAGTTGTTTTATGACAGTCTTTGTAAAGACGGCTTCCTTGCGGTTGGCAGCAAGGAAACACTTCATACATCATCCTTTTCGGAAGATTATGAGGACTTTGACTCAAAGGAAAGAATTTATCGGAAATTGTAAAAAGAAAGAGTTCGCATATAAGCGGACTCTTTCTTTTTAATTTAGTGCATTATTTTTCACTTTTTTTGCATTTCTATGTTTAAGGTATCGGAAGAAGGGGTATATAAAATGAGTTGGTCTCCATGTAAAATCGCTGACATGGTTTATCATTATTAAATGAGACTGAACTTCGTTATAATATTTAAGGGAGTTTTAGAACGTACCGATCCATATAATGAAGATAAATGTTGCCGCTCGATATAAGCCAAAAGGGGAATGAAAGAATGACGATTTTAATCGTAGATGATAACCAGGTTAACCTTTTCGTTATAGAGAAAATTCTAAAACGAGCTGGCTATACGGATTTTCTATCATTAACTTCAGCTGTTGAGATGTTTGAATATTTACAGGTGGATAGTCCGCAACCTAAAGAGACTTCAGTTGATATCATTCTGCTTGATATCATGATGCCGGAGATCGATGGGATAGAGGCGTGCAGGAGACTTCAAAGTATTCCACACCTTAGAGATATACCCGTCATTTTTGTAACCGCCCTTGAAGATTCAAATAAGGTGGCCGAGGCACTTGATGTTGGTGGAATTGATTATATAATGAAGCCTATCAATAAAATAGATTTACTTGCGAGGATTCGCGTAGGGTTAAGACTTAAATATGAAAAAGATTGGCATAAAATGCAGGATGAAAAAATCCGCAATGAATTGGATCTTTCCATGCAGGTTCAAAGCAGCTTATTAAGTGAACCCATTATAAATGACCACTTAACTATAAGGGCATCATACTTACCTGCGAATAAATTAGCAGGGGATATGTACTATTGGCACCGCATCGATGAAAATCGGTATGGGATCATCCTGTTGGATATGATGGGGCATGGTATATCCGCCTCACTTGTGTGCATGTTCATTTCCTCCGTATTGAGGGATGCCATCAGGACACATACAGATCCAGTGGCAGTAATAAACGAAATGAATCGCTGGATGAGTACCCTTAATAAAGAAGATAATCAAGTGCATTATTATTTTACCGCGATTTATATGATCATTGATACAGAGCAAAAGACAGTGGAATATGTGAATGCCGGACATCCTCCGGGATTTGCTTTAATGGACAATGGAAAAGTGGCCTCACTTTCAAAAGGGACATGTCCTGTTGGGTTCTTCACCGAAATGAAAATAGAGAAATCCGTCATTCATTATGAAGAGAAGATTCAGATTATGCTATTTACGGATGGAGTCATGGAAGCAATAGATCGAGAAGGGACGGAAGGGCTCGACCAAATAAAAGAAGCGGTCTCGACGAGATGGTTTGATTGTAAAGAATCTCCCCCTATCGATTTTTTAATGTCCCCGGAAATGCAGCAAGATCAACCTGATGATATGTGTGTTGTTGTTATTCAAGCAAATTGAAGAAGGAAGAGGCGGCAGATTATCTGCCGCCTCTTCTCTATAAAAGGGGGGTCACTTTTATATGAAATGAGAATGTTCGTTTAGAGAGAGAATCCTCTATTCGGTTATTTGCATTAACGGTCATTTTTCAATTTACTAATGCCATCTTGGAGATTGCCTTTTAATTTGTCGACTTTACCTTCTGCTTGTAAGTGAGGATCATTTTTCGCGTTTCCGACTTGGTCTTTCGTTTCACCTTTAACTTTATTTACAGCACTTTTTACTTTGTCTGATAAACCGCTCATTATGTTACCTCCTTTTTCTTTATATGCTATATATACCCATGAAATGTATGGGTAAACCTGATTTTTATGGAGAAGGGAGTTTAAGAAGCGATTATTGCCCTTTTGCTTAACCTTTGAATGAACTGATATGACCGATCAATGATATGATCTTTGTCATGATCCAACGAGGCCACATGATATGAATTTTCAAGGGACGCCATCTCCTTATCACCGGACATGACAGTATCGTAAATCTGATAGGAACACGAGTCTGGTACAACGTGATCTTCTGGAGAATGGAAGATAAGTATCGGGCATGCAACGTCTACTAGTTTTTGACTGGTATGTTCCATTATATCGAGCAATTGATTAATTGCTTTTGCCGGAACTTGGTCATACGTGATTTCTTTAGTTGTATCGTCTTTTATGTCAGGCTTGCCTTCAGGAACGAAGCGCGGAACCGATTGGTTACGATATTTTTCATATTCAGGAACTTGGAGAGCGGCATTGATGGTGAGAATTCCATCACAAGCCACTTTTGTCGCTAAATCGAGAACAAGGGCGCCTCCCATTGATTGTCCGATGGCGAATACATGGGTGCAGGTTCGCTTTAATTTTGCATAAGCCATTTCAACATCTTGTATCCATTCCTGATAATGACTCGTTTCCATTTCATATTCATCCGTTCCGTGGCCCGCCAGTCGAGGAGCGAAGACAGTGAAGCCTTTGGCGGCGAATTTTTCACCTAAATACCTTACGCTTTGTGGCGTTCCATTAAAACCATGGCAAATAAGAATGCCGATAGAATTGCCGGGTATGAAAAAAGATTCCGCACCTGGTATTACCATTGCTGCTGTCATATTCCCATCTCCTTTAAATTAGCTAAGTTTTATTGAAAGAAAGTTTATAAATAAAATTAACTATTCCGATTATTTTACTTGGTTATATAATAGCATAATGAAAATTGTGAAGTCAACTTGGTTATATTCCAAAATTCATTGTCATTAAGAGGCATTAAAAAAGGATAAAGATACTTAGTAGGTCTATTCCATGTATCGTTGCCATTCTTTCTATTATATAAGTACTGTCTTGGAATTTTTGATAAATTGAAGAAGCTTATAACCGGTGCAAGATATAAATATAAGAAATAGAGAAAAAGGCATTGACATTAAAGTGAAATGGGATTAATATAAATAAGCACCAACTAAGACAAACGAAAAACTTCATCACTTTCGGCAGATTGCTGAAAGAAATAACTATTGACTTCTTACTATGAAAATGATAAGATGAAATGGTCGCTGAAAAACACAGCGATTTAAAATAAGTTAAAAACTTCGCAGAAGTTGACAACTAATCAATAAAGTGTTATGATGAATAAACAGCCGTTCGAAAGAATGATTGTAAAATTGCTCTTTGAAAACTGAACAAAACAAAGCGCCAACGTTAAATTTTAAGTGAGCACACACTATCAAAAAAGCAAATGAGCAAGTCAAACATTTCTTCGGAGAGTTTGATCCTGGCTCAGGACGAACGCTGGCGGCGTGCCTAATACATGCAAGTCGAGCGAATCGATGGGAGCTTGCTCCCTGAGATTAGCGGCGGACGGGTGAGTAACACGTGGGCAACCTGCCTATAAGACTGGGATAACTTCGGGAAACCGGAGCTAATACCGGATACGTTCTTTTCTCGCATGAGAGAAGATGGAAAGACGGTTTACGCTGTCACTTATAGATGGGCCCGCGGCGCATTAGCTAGTTGGTGAGGTAATGGCTCACCAAGGCGACGATGCGTAGCCGACCTGAGAGGGTGATCGGCCACACTGGGACTGAGACACGGCCCAGACTCCTACGGGAGGCAGCAGTAGGGAATCTTCCGCAATGGACGAAAGTCTGACGGAGCAACGCCGCGTGAACGAAGAAGGCCTTCGGGTCGTAAAGTTCTGTTGTTAGGGAAGAACAAGTACCAGAGTAACTGCTGGTACCTTGACGGTACCTAACCAGAAAGCCACGGCTAACTACGTGCCAGCAGCCGCGGTAATACGTAGGTGGCAAGCGTTGTCCGGAATTATTGGGCGTAAAGCGCGCGCAGGTGGTTCCTTAAGTCTGATGTGAAAGCCCACGGCTCAACCGTGGAGGGTCATTGGAAACTGGGGAACTTGAGTGCAGAAGAGGAAAGTGGAATTCCAAGTGTAGCGGTGAAATGCGTAGAGATTTGGAGGAACACCAGTGGCGAAGGCGACTTTCTGGTCTGTAACTGACACTGAGGCGCGAAAGCGTGGGGAGCAAACAGGATTAGATACCCTGGTAGTCCACGCCGTAAACGATGAGTGCTAAGTGTTAGAGGGTTTCCGCCCTTTAGTGCTGCAGCTAACGCATTAAGCACTCCGCCTGGGGAGTACGGCCGCAAGGCTGAAACTCAAAGGAATTGACGGGGGCCCGCACAAGCGGTGGAGCATGTGGTTTAATTCGAAGCAACGCGAAGAACCTTACCAGGTCTTGACATCCTCTGACAACCCTAGAGATAGGGCTTTCCCCTTCGGGGGACAGAGTGACAGGTGGTGCATGGTTGTCGTCAGCTCGTGTCGTGAGATGTTGGGTTAAGTCCCGCAACGAGCGCAACCCTTGATCTTAGTTGCCAGCATTCAGTTGGGCACTCTAAGGTGACTGCCGGTGACAAACCGGAGGAAGGTGGGGATGACGTCAAATCATCATGCCCCTTATGACCTGGGCTACACACGTGCTACAATGGATGGTACAAAGGGCTGCAAACCTGCGAAGGTAAGCGAATCCCATAAAGCCATTCTCAGTTCGGATTGCAGGCTGCAACTCGCCTGCATGAAGCCGGAATCGCTAGTAATCGCGGATCAGCATGCCGCGGTGAATACGTTCCCGGGCCTTGTACACACCGCCCGTCACACCACGAGAGTTTGTAACACCCGAAGTCGGTGAGGTAACCTTCATGGAGCCAGCCGCCTAAGGTGGGACAGATGATTGGGGTGAAGTCGTAACAAGGTAGCCGTATCGGAAGGTGCGGCTGGATCACCTCCTTTCTAAGGATAATTACGAGAGCGCTTTTGTTTTGTTCAGTTTTGAATGAGTAATTCATTCAAATAGGAAAGAGAAGCATCACGATGTGATGGATTCTTTCTGCTTTGTTCCTTGAAAACTAGATAATAGATAGAAGGCAATTAATTTTTTTCAAAGCATCTGTAAGACTTTTTTAACGGTTAAGTTAGAAAGGGCGCACGGTGGATGCCTTGGCACTAGGAGCCGATGAAGGACGGGACTAACACCGATATGCTTCGGGGAGCTGTAAGTAAGCTTTGATCCGGAGATTTCCGAATGGGGAAACCCACTGTTCGTAATGGAACAGTATCTTTACCTGAATACATAGGGTACTGAAGGCAGACCCGGGGAACTGAAACATCTAAGTACCCGGAGGAAGAGAAAGCAAACGCGATTTCCTGAGTAGCGGCGAGCGAAACGGAATTAGCCCAAACCAAGAGGCTTGCCTCTTGGGGTTGTAGGACACTCAACATGGAGTTACAAAGGAACGGGGTAAATGAAGTGATCTGGAAAGGTCCGTCGAAGAAGGTAAAAACCCTGTAGTTGAAACTTCGTTCCCTCCTGAGTGGATCCTGAGTACGGCGGGACACGAGAAATCCCGTCGGAAGCAGGGAGGACCATCTCCCAAGGCTAAATACTCCCTAGTGACCGATAGTGAACCAGTACCGTGAGGGAAAGGTGAAAAGCACCCCGGAAGGGGAGTGAAATAGATCCTGAAACCGTGTGCCTACAAGTAGTCAAAGCCCGTTAATGGGTAATGGCGTGCCTTTTGTAGAATGAACCGGCGAGTTACGATTTCATGCGAGGTTAAGTTGATGAGACGGAGCCGCAGCGAAAGCGAGTCTGAATAGGGCGAATGAGTATGAGGTCGTAGACCCGAAACCAGGTGATCTACCCATGTCCAGGGTGAAGTTCAGGTAACACTGAATGGAGGCCCGAACCCACGCACGTTGAAAAGTGCGGGGATGAGGTGTGGGTAGCGGAGAAATTCCAATCGAACCTGGAGATAGCTGGTTCTCTCCGAAATAGCTTTAGGGCTAGCCTCAAGATGAGAGTATTGGAGGTAGAGCACTGATTGGACTAGGGGCCCCCAACGGGTTACCGAATTCAGTCAAACTCCGAATGCCAAATACTTATTCTTGGGAGTCAGACTGCGAGTGATAAGATCCGTAGTCGAAAGGGAAACAGCCCAGACCACCAGCTAAGGTCCCAAAGTATACGTTAAGTGGAAAAGGATGTGGAGTTGCTTAGACAACCAGGATGTTGGCTTAGAAGCAGCCACCATTTAAAGAGTGCGTAATAGCTCACTGGTCGAGTGACTCCGCGCCGAAAATGTACCGGGGCTAAACGTATCACCGAAGCTGTGGATTGACACCATTAGGTGTCGATGGTAGGAGAGCGTTCTAAGGGCGTTGAAGTCAGACCGGAAGGACTGGTGGAGCGCTTAGAAGTGAGAATGCCGGTATGAGTAGCGAAAGAAGGGTGAGAATCCCTTCCACCGAATGCCTAAGGTTTCCTGAGGAAGGCTCGTCCGCTCAGGGTTAGTCGGGACCTAAGCCGAGGCCGAAAGGCGTAGGCGATGGACAACAGGTTGATATTCCTGTACCACCTATACATCGTTTGAACGATGGGGGGACGCAGAAGGATAGGGTAAGCGCGCTGTTGGATATGCGCGTCCAAGCAGTTAGGCCGGAAACGAGGCAAATCCCGTTTCCATTAAGGCGGAGCTGTGATGGCGAGGGAAATATAGTACCGAAGTTCCTGATTCCACGCTGCCAAGAAAAGCCTCTAGTGAGATGTAAGGTGCCCGTACCGCAAACCGACACAGGTAGGCGAGGAGAGAATCCTAAGGTGTGCGAGAGAACTCTCGTTAAGGAACTCGGCAAAATGACCCCGTAACTTCGGGAGAAGGGGTGCTTTTTAGGGTGAATAGCCCAGAAAAGCCGCAGTGAATAGGCCCAGGCGACTGTTTAGCAAAAACACAGGTCTCTGCGAAGCCGCAAGGCGAAGTATAGGGGCTGACACCTGCCCGGTGCTGGAAGGTTAAGGGGAGAGGTTAGCGCAAGCGAAGCTTTGAACCGAAGCCCCAGTAAACGGCGGCCGTAACTATAACGGTCCTAAGGTAGCGAAATTCCTTGTCGGGTAAGTTCCGACCCGCACGAAAGGTGTAACGATCTGGGCACTGTCTCAACGAGAGACTCGGTGAAATTATAGTACCTGTGAAGATGCAGGTTACCCGCGACAGGACGGAAAGACCCCGTGGAGCTTTACTGCAGCCTGATATTGAATTTTGGTACAGCTTGTACAGGATAGGTAGGAGCCTGAGAAGCCGGAGCGCTAGCTTCGGTGGAGGCGTTGGTGGGATACTACCCTGGCTGTATTGAAATTCTAACCCGCGCCCCTTATCGGGGTGGGAGACAGTGTCAGGTGGGCAGTTTGACTGGGGCGGTCGCCTCCTAAAGAGTAACGGAGGCGCCCAAAGGTTCCCTCAGAATGGTTGGAAATCATTCGTAGAGTGTAAAGGCACAAGGGAGCTTGACTGCGAGACCTACAAGTCGAGCAGGGACGAAAGTCGGGCTTAGTGATCCGGTGGTTCCGCATGGAAGGGCCATCGCTCAACGGATAAAAGCTACCCCGGGGATAACAGGCTTATCTCCCCCAAGAGTCCACATCGACGGGGAGGTTTGGCACCTCGATGTCGGCTCATCGCATCCTGGGGCTGTAGTCGGTCCCAAGGGTTGGGCTGTTCGCCCATTAAAGCGGTACGCGAGCTGGGTTCAGAACGTCGTGAGACAGTTCGGTCCCTATCCGTCGCGGGCGCAGGAAATTTGAGAGGAGCTGTCCTTAGTACGAGAGGACCGGGATGGACGCACCGCTGGTGTACCAGTTGTCTTGCCAAAGGCATAGCTGGGTAGCTACGTGCGGACGGGATAAGTGCTGAAAGCATCTAAGCATGAAGCCCCCCTCAAGATGAGATTTCCCATGGCGCAAGCTAGTAAGATCCCTGAAAGATGATCAGGTTGATAGGTCAGAGGTGGAAGCGTGGCGACATGTGGAGCTGACTGATACTAATAGATCGAGGACTTAACCAACGCTTTAAAAAAATGAAATACCTTCTTATTATCTAGTTTTGAAGGAACAACGTTCCTTTCATGTTTGGTGGCGATAGCGAAGAGGTCACACCCGTTCCCATTCCGAACACGGCAGTTAAGCTCTTCAGCGCCAATGGTAGTTGGGGGTTTCCCCCTGTGAGAGTAGGACGCCGCCAAGCCATTTAAAAAGATCAGCCATCCGGCTGGTCTTTTTTTGTTTCATAAGGTCATGAAAAAAGATGAAAACTTTTAAGGCTTTTTCATGATACCTTCAGCTCTGTCCAACTAATGTGTGTATTTTCCTTAAGCAAAACGTACCCTTGAAACCATTCTTGATCTTACTTTGAGAGAAGAAAATATTTATTGTGAAATGTGTTGACTTTATCGCAGGAAAAGATTAATATAAATAAGCACCAACTTTACGAACGAAAAACTTCATCACTTTCGGCAGATTGCTGAAAGAAATAACTATTGACTTCTTACTATGAAAATGATAAGATGAAATGGTCGCTGAAAAACACAGCGATTTAAAATAAGTTAAAAACTTCGCAGAAGTTGACAACTAATCAATAAAGTGTTATGATGAATAAACAGCCGTTCGAAAGAATGATTGTAAAATTGCTCTTTGAAAACTGAACAAAACAAAGCGCCAACGTTAAATTTTAAGTGAGCACACACTATCAAAAAAGCAAATGAGCAAGTCAAACATTTCTTCGGAGAGTTTGATCCTGGCTCAGGACGAACGCTGGCGGCGTGCCTAATACATGCAAGTCGAGCGAATCGATGGGAGCTTGCTCCCTGAGATTAGCGGCGGACGGGTGAGTAACACGTGGGCAACCTGCCTATAAGACTGGGATAACTTCGGGAAACCGGAGCTAATACCGGATACGTTCTTTTCTCGCATGAGAGAAGATGGAAAGACGGTTTACGCTGTCACTTATAGATGGGCCCGCGGCGCATTAGCTAGTTGGTGAGGTAATGGCTCACCAAGGCGACGATGCGTAGCCGACCTGAGAGGGTGATCGGCCACACTGGGACTGAGACACGGCCCAGACTCCTACGGGAGGCAGCAGTAGGGAATCTTCCGCAATGGACGAAAGTCTGACGGAGCAACGCCGCGTGAACGAAGAAGGCCTTCGGGTCGTAAAGTTCTGTTGTTAGGGAAGAACAAGTACCAGAGTAACTGCTGGTACCTTGACGGTACCTAACCAGAAAGCCACGGCTAACTACGTGCCAGCAGCCGCGGTAATACGTAGGTGGCAAGCGTTGTCCGGAATTATTGGGCGTAAAGCGCGCGCAGGTGGTTCCTTAAGTCTGATGTGAAAGCCCACGGCTCAACCGTGGAGGGTCATTGGAAACTGGGGAACTTGAGTGCAGAAGAGGAAAGTGGAATTCCAAGTGTAGCGGTGAAATGCGTAGAGATTTGGAGGAACACCAGTGGCGAAGGCGACTTTCTGGTCTGTAACTGACACTGAGGCGCGAAAGCGTGGGGAGCAAACAGGATTAGATACCCTGGTAGTCCACGCCGTAAACGATGAGTGCTAAGTGTTAGAGGGTTTCCGCCCTTTAGTGCTGCAGCTAACGCATTAAGCACTCCGCCTGGGGAGTACGGCCGCAAGGCTGAAACTCAAAGGAATTGACGGGGGCCCGCACAAGCGGTGGAGCATGTGGTTTAATTCGAAGCAACGCGAAGAACCTTACCAGGTCTTGACATCCTCTGACAACCCTAGAGATAGGGCTTTCCCCTTCGGGGGACAGAGTGACAGGTGGTGCATGGTTGTCGTCAGCTCGTGTCGTGAGATGTTGGGTTAAGTCCCGCAACGAGCGCAACCCTTGATCTTAGTTGCCAGCATTCAGTTGGGCACTCTAAGGTGACTGCCGGTGACAAACCGGAGGAAGGTGGGGATGACGTCAAATCATCATGCCCCTTATGACCTGGGCTACACACGTGCTACAATGGATGGTACAAAGGGCTGCAAACCTGCGAAGGTAAGCGAATCCCATAAAGCCATTCTCAGTTCGGATTGCAGGCTGCAACTCGCCTGCATGAAGCCGGAATCGCTAGTAATCGCGGATCAGCATGCCGCGGTGAATACGTTCCCGGGCCTTGTACACACCGCCCGTCACACCACGAGAGTTTGTAACACCCGAAGTCGGTGAGGTAACCTTTATGGAGCCAGCCGCCTAAGGTGGGACAGATGATTGGGGTGAAGTCGTAACAAGGTAGCCGTATCGGAAGGTGCGGCTGGATCACCTCCTTTCTAAGGATAATTACGAGAGCGCTTTTGTTTTGTTCAGTTTTGAATGAGTAATTCATTCAAATAGGAAAGAGAAGCATCACGATGTGATGGATTCTTTCTGCTTTGTTCCTTGAAAACTAGATAATAGATAGAAGGCAATTAATTTTTTTCAAAGCATCTGTAAGACTTTTTTAACGGTTAAGTTAGAAAGGGCGCACGGTGGATGCCTTGGCACTAGGAGCCGATGAAGGACGGGACTAACACCGATATGCTTCGGGGAGCTGTAAGTAAGCTTTGATCCGGAGATTTCCGAATGGGGAAACCCACTGTTCGTAATGGAACAGTATCTTTACCTGAATACATAGGGTACTGAAGGCAGACCCGGGGAACTGAAACATCTAAGTACCCGGAGGAAGAGAAAGCAAACGCGATTTCCTGAGTAGCGGCGAGCGAAACGGAATTAGCCCAAACCAAGAGGCTTGCCTCTTGGGGTTGTAGGACACTCAACATGGAGTTACAAAGGAACGGGGTAAATGAAGTGATCTGGAAAGGTCCGTCGAAGAAGGTAAAAACCCTGTAGTTGAAACTTCGTTCCCTCCTGAGTGGATCCTGAGTACGGCGGGACACGAGAAATCCCGTCGGAAGCAGGGAGGACCATCTCCCAAGGCTAAATACTCCCTAGTGACCGATAGTGAACCAGTACCGTGAGGGAAAGGTGAAAAGCACCCCGGAAGGGGAGTGAAATAGATCCTGAAACCGTGTGCCTACAAGTAGTCAAAGCCCGTTAATGGGTAATGGCGTGCCTTTTGTAGAATGAACCGGCGAGTTACGATTTCATGCGAGGTTAAGTTGATGAGACGGAGCCGCAGCGAAAGCGAGTCTGAATAGGGCGAATGAGTATGAGGTCGTAGACCCGAAACCAGGTGATCTACCCATGTCCAGGGTGAAGTTCAGGTAACACTGAATGGAGGCCCGAACCCACGCACGTTGAAAAGTGCGGGGATGAGGTGTGGGTAGCGGAGAAATTCCAATCGAACCTGGAGATAGCTGGTTCTCTCCGAAATAGCTTTAGGGCTAGCCTCAAGATGAGAGTATTGGAGGTAGAGCACTGATTGGACTAGGGGCCCCCAACGGGTTACCGAATTCAGTCAAACTCCGAATGCCAAATACTTATTCTTGGGAGTCAGACTGCGAGTGATAAGATCCGTAGTCGAAAGGGAAACAGCCCAGACCACCAGCTAAGGTCCCAAAGTATACGTTAAGTGGAAAAGGATGTGGAGTTGCTTAGACAACCAGGATGTTGGCTTAGAAGCAGCCACCATTTAAAGAGTGCGTAATAGCTCACTGGTCGAGTGACTCCGCGCCGAAAATGTACCGGGGCTAAACGTATCACCGAAGCTGTGGATTGACACCATTAGGTGTCGATGGTAGGAGAGCGTTCTAAGGGCGTTGAAGTCAGACCGGAAGGACTGGTGGAGCGCTTAGAAGTGAGAATGCCGGTATGAGTAGCGAAAGAAGGGTGAGAATCCCTTCCACCGAATGCCTAAGGTTTCCTGAGGAAGGCTCGTCCGCTCAGGGTTAGTCGGGACCTAAGCCGAGGCCGAAAGGCGTAGGCGATGGACAACAGGTTGATATTCCTGTACCACCTATACATCGTTTGAACGATGGGGGGACGCAGAAGGATAGGGTAAGCGCGCTGTTGGATATGCGCGTCCAAGCAGTTAGGCCGGAAACGAGGCAAATCCCGTTTCCATTAAGGCGGAGCTGTGATGGCGAGGGAAATATAGTACCGAAGTTCCTGATTCCACGCTGCCAAGAAAAGCCTCTAGTGAGATGTAAGGTGCCCGTACCGCAAACCGACACAGGTAGGCGAGGAGAGAATCCTAAGGTGTGCGAGAGAACTCTCGTTAAGGAACTCGGCAAAATGACCCCGTAACTTCGGGAGAAGGGGTGCTTTTTAGGGTGAATAGCCCAGAAAAGCCGCAGTGAATAGGCCCAGGCGACTGTTTAGCAAAAACACAGGTCTCTGCGAAGCCGCAAGGCGAAGTATAGGGGCTGACACCTGCCCGGTGCTGGAAGGTTAAGGGGAGAGGTTAGCGCAAGCGAAGCTTTGAACCGAAGCCCCAGTAAACGGCGGCCGTAACTATAACGGTCCTAAGGTAGCGAAATTCCTTGTCGGGTAAGTTCCGACCCGCACGAAAGGTGTAACGATCTGGGCACTGTCTCAACGAGAGACTCGGTGAAATTATAGTACCTGTGAAGATGCAGGTTACCCGCGACAGGACGGAAAGACCCCGTGGAGCTTTACTGCAGCCTGATATTGAATTTTGGTACAGCTTGTACAGGATAGGTAGGAGCCTGAGAAGCCGGAGCGCTAGCTTCGGTGGAGGCGTTGGTGGGATACTACCCTGGCTGTATTGAAATTCTAACCCGCGCCCCTTATCGGGGTGGGAGACAGTGTCAGGTGGGCAGTTTGACTGGGGCGGTCGCCTCCTAAAGAGTAACGGAGGCGCCCAAAGGTTCCCTCAGAATGGTTGGAAATCATTCGTAGAGTGTAAAGGCACAAGGGAGCTTGACTGCGAGACCTACAAGTCGAGCAGGGACGAAAGTCGGGCTTAGTGATCCGGTGGTTCCGCATGGAAGGGCCATCGCTCAACGGATAAAAGCTACCCCGGGGATAACAGGCTTATCTCCCCCAAGAGTCCACATCGACGGGGAGGTTTGGCACCTCGATGTCGGCTCATCGCATCCTGGGGCTGTAGTCGGTCCCAAGGGTTGGGCTGTTCGCCCATTAAAGCGGTACGCGAGCTGGGTTCAGAACGTCGTGAGACAGTTCGGTCCCTATCCGTCGCGGGCGCAGGAAATTTGAGAGGAGCTGTCCTTAGTACGAGAGGACCGGGATGGACGCACCGCTGGTGTACCAGTTGTCTTGCCAAAGGCATAGCTGGGTAGCTACGTGCGGACGGGATAAGTGCTGAAAGCATCTAAGCATGAAGCCCCCCTCAAGATGAGATTTCCCATGGCGCAAGCTAGTAAGATCCCTGAAAGATGATCAGGTTGATAGGTCAGAGGTGGAAGCGTGGCGACATGTGGAGCTGACTGATACTAATAGATCGAGGACTTAACCAACGCTTTTTAAAAAATGAAATACCTTCTTATTATCTAGTTTTGAAGGAACAACGTTCCTTTTATGTTTGGTGGCGATAGCGAAGAGGTCACACCCGTTCCCATTCCGAACACGGCAGTTAAGCTCTTCAGCGCCGATGGTAGTTGGGGGTTTCCCCCTGTGAGAGTAGGACGCCGCCAAGCCATTTAAAAAGATCAGCCACCCTGGCTGGTCTTTTTTTGAGGTTGATATTCCTTCAGTATCTTTTTATTTAAACCGGTTAAAAAAGTAGTGACTCAAAAGGACCATAAAGAAAGTAATATTCCGTATAAATGGTAGGACATACTATAAATGCATCTGAATTTCTACAGCTATCTGTATTATCCATATCTGTTTCAGACAAAGGGACAGAATTCTTCGTTTCTGTAGGGATATATGTTAAACTTAACGTAGTTCTGAAACTGTCATTGGGGGAATAGCCGATGGATACCTCTGCTAAAGATGAAATGATTTTTTCGTTTGCTGAATGGTTGAGAGACCAAGGCAAATCAGCTAATACGATCAAAACGTATACTGGTGTCCTTTCACAGTTTTGTGACCAGACACAAAAGATATTGATGGAGATTCATTCTGAAGATGTTCAGGGTTATCTTGATAATTTAGAAAATTGCAAGAAAAGCCCAGGGACAATCGAAAAACACTATATCGCCCTAAACGTCTTCTTTAAATTTTTAGGCAAACCGCAAGTAATGCTTTCTGTGGAACGTAAGGTTAAGGAGCACAAGCTTGAGGTACCTGAAACTTTAAGCGTCAATGAGCAGCAGATCCTGTTAAGGGATATAGAAGCAGAAGGAAATCTAAGGAACATTGCCATCGTCTACCTTTTGTTACATACTGGAATTCGTGTTTCTGAATTATGTGACTTAAATGGCCGTGACGTCATTATGGAAACAGAGCGAAATTATATACTTGTCAGGAACGCAAAAGGTGAAATCGATAGATCTGTTCCCCTTACACTATCGGCTATACAACATGTAAAAAATTATCTTCATTCTTTAAAAGAAAAAGCGGATCCGTTATTCATCTCAAGCTATAATCAAAGGATCACTCCGAGGTCAGTTCAATATATATTAAAAAAATACAATGTGCATCCACATAAACTGCGACATACCTTTTGCCAAAGGTTAGTTGATAATGGAATAGATATACAAACGATATCAAAGCTTGCCGGTCATAAAGATTTAAACGTAACGAAGCGTTATCTAAAAGACGAATCGCTGGATCTGGCAAATGCGATAGATCAAACTTTCACCAAACACTAAGCTATAGAAATTAAAAGGGAAAGCGGGTTCTTTCCCTTTTTTTGTTTAAATAAAGTTTTAAAACAAACAAATTTCCTTGGAAATGACGAATAGGACGTTTTGTCTTATGAGACGGGGAGTGTTAAAAGAAGAAGGAATATAGTTCGGTCAAAAGGGGCCGGAAGTATGAAGGGCTAATATGTTAAGGGCATATTGATCAATTGTTGAATCAAGAAAGAGGGGATTCCTAATATAAGGAATCCCCTCTTTCTTTTTCTTTGTTACTTAACTGTTTTTTTCTTCTTTTTACCTATTTTCATTATAACTTCATATACTACCGGCACTATTACAAGTGTTAGCAATGTAGAACTCACAAGTCCGCCGATAACGGTAATTCCCAAACCTTGTGATATTAATCCACTGCCTTCCGCACCGATTGCCAGAGGTATTAAAGCGCCGATTGTGGCAAGGGCAGTCATCAGGATTGGACGCAGGCGGGTGGATCCTGCCTCGAGTAAAGCTTCCCTGGTAGATAGCCCGGATTCTTCATTCTTGATAACACGGTCCACTAAGACGATGGCATTGGTTACAACGATACCAATAAGCATTAGGACACCCATCATTGCTGAAACGCTGATGGTCTCACCTGCAACGAATAGCCCTGCCAATGCCCCGATTACCGTAAATGGTAAGGAGAAGAGAATGGCTATAGGTGCTAAACCACCATGGAAAGTAACGACTAGGACAAAGTATACGATAGCAACGGCCGCTAACATAGCGATACCAAGTTGAGTGAATGATTCTTGGATATCTTCCGTCACTCCGCCATAGTCTATAGAGACGCTTGCGGGAAGGTCTAATTTATCAACTTCCTTTTGTACCTCAGCTGTTACTGCTGCCACATCATCCGTTTTGATTGTTGCAGACACGTCGGCATAGATTTTTCCATCTCGGCGGCTGATTGTATCGGAAGCTTTGCCTTCTTCGATTTTCACAAGCTCTTTCAATGGGATTTCCATCCCCATTGGAGAAGAAATTTTCGTATTCTCAAGATCTTTTTTGTCTTCAAAAGTCGTTTCTTCTGTCTCGACATATACTTTGACTTCTTCTCCATCTTTCTTAATCGTAGTTATAGCATCATCTTTATTCGTATTGGCAATGGACATACCAATTTGTGCAGCTGTCAGTCCAAGGTCGCTTAGCTTTTCCTGGTCTGCAACTAGCGTATATTGCTCATAAGCATCGGAAAGACTTGTATCAACATCTTTTAAATCTTTATTTTTCTTCATGATATTTTGAATATCATCAATTACCGGTTCAATGTCTTTTTGTGTATTTCCGTAAACAAATAGAGTGGTTTCGTTGCTTGATGTTGACGTGAATTCTTGTTGTTTCCAAGTTCCAGGTGAATCAAGTTCAGTTAAATCCTTTATGACGGTTTCTTTTTTGTCCCCGAAATTTTCGGTGTCTTTATCATAGAGTACATAGAAGAGAGCCGAGTTACTCGAGCCGCCCATCATGCCGCCCATCATGCTTTCACCAAGTGTGTATTGAACGGTCTCCACATCGTCTTTATCCATGAAGTATTTTTCTACTTTTTCTGTTTGTTTTACAATATCCTCTTTTAACTCTCCAGGTGCGGGAGTGTAAGTGACGATGATCGTTTTTTCTTCATCTGCAGGCATGAAGCTGACACCGATGCTTGGGATTAGGAATAAGCTGCCGATCAATAATACAATGGCTGTACCGAAAGTGATCAATTTATGGTTTAACGACCAATCCAATGCTCTTCGGTAGAATGAAGATAGTTTGCTTGGTTTTTCTTCATGTGATTTTAATTCTTTTTTAGATAGTCCCTTTTTAAATAAAGAGTCTGCCATTGCCGGAACAAGTGTGATGGCAATTATTAATGAAGCGACTAATGCAAACACCATTGTTAAGGCGAATGGCATGAATAGTTCCCCAACAGGTCCTGTAACGCTTGCTAAAGGCAGGTATACGGCTACAGTAACGATTGTCGATGAAAGGATAGGGATGAACATTTCCTTAGTGGCCGACCGTATTAATTCGCCGCCTTTTAATTGTTCGCCTTTTAAAGCCATTCTTCTATAAATATTTTCAATGACGACAATGGAGTCATCGACGACTCGGCCAATGGCAACGGTCATGGCCCCCAGTGTCATGACATTCAATGAAATATCCATTTGTTTAAGCACCAAAAGGGCTGCTAACAGGGATAATGGAATCGAAATGACGGAAATGAGAGTCGTTTTAAAGTTCCTAAGGAACAGCATGATAACAATGACGGCAAACAGACAGCCGAAGAGTGCCTTGCTGATCATAGTTTCAACAGAATCTTTAATCGGTTGGGCTTGATCAAGCGTAGTGTGTACACTTACGCCTTTAAATTCTTCTTTGAAGTTCGAAACTTCTTCTTTTACGTCGTCTACGATTGCAACTGTATCGGCATCAGGCGATCTTGTAACCTGAATCCCAATCGATTCGCTACCGTTTGTTCTTGAAATCGATTCAGCCTTACCGGTGATTTTAACATCGGCAATGTCTGATAATTTGACGTTTTGCAGTTGGGCAGGACCAGTTGCCATTTCAGGAGATAATTGATTGGTTTCCGGTCCGGTTTGTGCTGGCGTACCTGTTTGAGAGCCGCCGGTTAAAGGTATCTTTATATTTTTCAGGTCTTTTAATGTGGAGATGTTTCCATCCACAACGATCGTTTTTTCTTTATCATCAAAGTTATATATCCCAAGAGGCATGTTGACATTTGCGGCCTGGATAACCTTCTTTACGGTATCTTCATCGAGCCCGTATTGAGCCATTTTTTCCTCGTCGAATACTAGGCTGCCTTCATTTACTTGTTGTCCGGAAATTGATACGGATGTCACGCCGTCAATTCCTTCAAGTTTAGGCACTAACACCTCTTCAACGTTTTTTGTAAGAGCTGGTAAATCAGAACCCTTATCTGTTACACTGAGTGCGACGACAGGAAAAGCGTTTAATTCTAATTTTGATACGCTTGGGTCATCCACTCCCTCAGGAAGTTCTAATTTCTCTAAAGCTTCTTTCACTTGTTTTACAGCGTCGTCCATATCCGTATCATAATCATATTGTAATTGGACGGAAGAGGCATTAGCCATGGAAGATGAACTGACTAATTCGACTCCTGGCAAATTTGTTACTTTCTGCTCAATCTGGTCTGTGAGCTTATCTGCTACTTCTTCAGGTGCAGCTCCAGGATATACAGTGGAGATGCTTATTAAAGGAGTCGAGATGCTAGGAATGGTTTCTTGTTTCATGTTTAAACCGGAGTATAAACCAGCTGCAACAATGATGATCGTAAGCAACCAGATTGCCAATTTATTCTTTAATGAAAATTTAATTATTGAATTCAAGCTTGCACCCTCCATACATAAAATTGTGACTACTCGGTCACAAATTTAAATATATAGTATATGGATTATGATTGCAACAGATAATATTCAGTAGTGTTAACGTTGTTATTTCAAGGGTTTTGGGATACAATTTGGAAGAAGTGACCCATTGGTCACCAACGGATAATTTTAAGAGATAGGATGAATTTGATGAAAGAAAAAAATAAGATGATCATAGATAAGTCTGTAGAGCTTTTCGCGGAGAAAGGCTATCATGCCACTTCCGTTCAGGAAATAGCTGAAAAATGTGGGATAGCAAAGGGGTCTTTTTATAATCATTTTAAATCGAAGGAAGAATTACTGGTCTCCATTTTTAAATTTTATTATGAAGCGTTGACGGATTCATTGCTTGATCTTGAACTGGATGCTTCATTGTCCAGTAAAGACAAATTCATGAGGCAGATCACCGTTCACATTGAGCATATGACGGGAAACACCAACTTGATTCAAATGATGATGCAGGAACAAATGGTTCATATCAGCAAAGAACTAGATAGATTTTTACATTATATCCATGAAGAGGGCTTGATTTGGTTCAAGCGTAAAATCATTGAGTTATACCCGGGACTTTCTGCTGATCTTTTGCCGGATTGCACCATAATTTTGGATTCCCTTTTCAAAGGATATATCGGAATATTGATCAGGAAACAAAATGCTTTCGATGTGGAATTGTTACCTAGCTTCATATTGAACCGGATGGATTCAATCATCGCAAGCCTGCAGAACATGGAAGATCCATTATTGAAACAATTTCCCTTACCAGGATGCTCGATGCGGGATATGAGCCCAAAAGAGGAAATCCATTCGATCATCGTCAGGATGCTGGAAGTGGAAACACGTAAGGAAGAGGGAATGGAACCAAATAAGAATACGGAAGCTTTAAAGGCGATCCAGGAAGAGTTTTCAAAAGTTAGGCCAAGCCCCATCATCTTGGAAAGCCTTTTGTTGTTTTTGGAAAAAAATGAAAAAAGAAGTCCGTTGAGTTCAAAGCTTATCTTAATGATGAAGGATTATTTGTTGAATATATGAAGGCATTACTGAAAGGGGCGTATAGCCTCTTTTTTCATTTGTTAATGAGTTTTAAAAGCGGGGGTTTAGGAAAAGTACTAGTGATGGGAAGAAGACATTCTTTCAATTGTCAGCATTAACAACAAATTAGTGTGGGGATTAAATTTGAAGGGAAGGGCTTATGTGTTTTTTTTGTATATTCATCCCTTATTTCTGCAATTGTTTCCAAAATAAGATAAAATATATGATGAAATATCATTTTTTGCAGGAGGACCACATATGGTGTACCAGGTCAGATTGTTAAAGGGCATTTTAGAGCCTTATCGGAGTCGTTATCAGCTGCAAAATGCAGAGGCAGTCACAAAGCTTGGATTGAAATTACTATTTTTATATTTTCTTAGTCTTATAGTATTCGCCATTGGGGGTTATTTTGGCATTGGTTCAGAATCATTTTCCAAAGAAATCACGACGATGAGTGCCAATGAATTCGAAGCAGCAAAGTTGCTGATTTTGAGCGGCAATATAATAACAGGCATACTCGCCCCTTCCATATACATATTTTTAGCAGCTCTATTCTTTTGGATCGTTACTGATATCCCATATATAAAATTGGTCATCGTTCAAATGATTCTTTTTGGTTTGCAGTTAGTGGAAAAAATATTACTGATTCCTCTATTCGTTTTAATGGATATAGGCAGCGATGCCAATCCTTTTTCATTGGGGATCATCAGTCAGTATTTTCTCAGAAGTGATTATTTCATTCACTTTTTCAGCGAAATCACCATTTTTCAATTTCTTATTATTGCTCTGCAATATTTTTATTTAAAGGAATTTTCAGAACGAAATAATTATTTGGTCCTTTTAATGATTGTTCTATTCTATCTGGCCACATGGTTTGTTAAAGCCTTTTTAGCATACATCCAAGTAGGCGTATTTGTATAAGGCGGGTGAAAAGAATGAGCGGAAAATGGAAAATAGCAGCGGTCTCGATCGCGTCGATAGTGTTAATAACCGTTAACATATACCTTCTTGAAAAAAAAGAAAGCAAAGTGGAACGAACTGTTTTCGTTGAAAACTGGACAAAGGTAAAAAAAGATACAATTACGGATACTATTCAAACAAATGGGGTAATTAAACCTGTAGAAGAGTATGATATCTATTTCGATACCAAGAAAAATGATTTTAAGAAATTCCTTGTAAAAGAAGGCGATGCGATTACGGCTGGCACCTCGTTGTTTGAGTATACGACGACCGAACTTGATGCGCTAAAAGCGGATTTAGAAGCGGAGAAAACGGCAGCTGAGGGAGAAATTGCAGGGATTGAAGAATACATAGGCAAGTTGAGGTCTTATCAAGGGACTCTGACCAGTGATTCTGGAAAAGCGGCCATTGATGAATCGGTGGAAAAAAACTTGAGTATTGATTTAACAACAAGCTCGACGGATCTTATTAAAAGTAACATTGAGCAAGAAATGTACAAGCAGGAACTGGAAAAAAACAGTTTGAATGAAAAAGTGAAAATGCTTGACGCTAAATTAAGTTCAATTGAGGAGCAGTCCAATGCGATCGTGACGACGAGCGAGGGTGATGGTGTAGTTAAAAATATTAATAAAAACCTGAATAATCCCATCATATCCATTGTTTCTACAAATATGGCAATTGAAGGGTATTTCACCGAAGAGGAAATGAAAAAGGCTGATGTGGGCATGACTATAAAAGCAAGTTCCTCTGATTCAAAAAAGACATTGAAAGGAACGATAGGCCGTATCCATTCCTATCCAGCTGAAGAGCCGTCGTTAAAAAAAGATAACAGATTTCCATTTCAGGCTTTAATAGAACCGGAAGGCGAAGAAACGGAACCTTTATTGGTGGGATCCAAAGTGTATCTTACAGTAATAACCAATGAGAAAGCCGGTGTACCCTCCGTTCCCATAGAGGCGGTACATTACCAAAAACAGCCTTATATTTACAAATTGACTAAAAAAGGATATGTGGATAAACATTACATTACAAAAGGGCTTAAAGCAGAAGGAAAGCAAGAAATCATAAAGGGACCGTCGGTAGGTGACGTCATCCTGTTGAAGCCGGATGTGGCAGTGAAGAACCATTCTAATTTTATTACTCCGATTCAATTTGAAAAAGTGAAAGTTGCAACTTATAAAAAATTCACCTCTAGGGAAAAAGTAAGATATCTGTTACTTGGCATTTTGGAAAAATAACTGTTCCTTCAACAAGAGAGGTGATGTCAAATTATTTAGTAATTATATCAATATAACTTGTGTGATTGAAAAATGGGAAGAGTAATTATAGATAAAATAGCCATTAATACAGAATATTCAGACATATTTAAAGATTTTTTCTAGAACGGATGCGAATAAATATTTACAGATTATCATTTTTAGTATAATATTTTATTATAAGTTAACTCGCTTAATCTTATTCCAAGAACGGGGGACCCATTTTTGTGGATTTTATCCGCTAGGGGTGAATTCAGAAATGAAAGGGCTTTGTGTTTCCAATTCCTAACCCGACAGCTAACCTCGTCAGCGTCTTTAAGGGAACATGTGTGAATATTCACGCCAATAAGAAATCGACACATGAAGTGTCTTTTTTTTCGGCGTAAAGACAGAGTTTTTCAAAAAAAGAAAAATTACTTTCTTTTATTAGTATCTTGTTTCCCTTACCGAGACAAAAATGTTTTTGCATCAAAGACTTTATGGAAGGTGAGGAAAGTAAATGAAGAAATTCAAATTAAGTTTAGCTAGCCAAATTTTCATTGGTTTAATTTTAGGGATTATCGTTGGTGCCATTTTTTATGGTAGTGAGGCGGCCCAAAACTTTTTACAGCCATTCGGAGACATTTTCCTACGAATGATTAAAATGATTGTAGTACCAATCATTGTGTCAAGTCTTATCGTTGCAGTTGCAGGTGTAGGCGATTTAAAATCAGTAGGTAAACTTGGAGCTAAATCAATATCATACTTTGTTGTAGTAACTATGATAGCGATTGCTGTTGGTTTAATTTCAGCGAATATCATCCAGCCTGGTGTTGGTGTAAATATGGACAAGCTAGAACAAACTGATATTTCTACCTATGTTGATACAGCAGAAACTAAGCAACATGAATCGTTCGTAGATACAATCGTAAACATTGTGCCATCCAATCCAGTTAAAGCCATGGTAGAAGGCGATATGCTAGCGATCATTTTCTTCTCCGTGTTGTTTGGACTTAGTATTGCGGCCATCGGTGAAAAGGGTAAACCAGTATTCCGTTTCTTCCAAGGTGTAGCTGAAGGAATGTTCTACCTAACTAACATGGTCATGAAATTCGCTCCTATCGGTGTATTTGCACTAATCGGTGTGACGATCTCCAAGTTCGGTTTGGAATCTTTAATTCCGCTAGGAAAGTTAGCGCTTTCTGTATACGGAACAATGATTTTCTTTGTAATAGTCATTCTTGGTCTTATTGCGAAATTTGTCGGATTCAATATCTTTACTTTGATTAAACTTCTAAAAGAAGAATTGATTCTTGCTTTCTCTACTGCAAGTTCAGAAGCGGTTCTTCCGAAAATCATGGAAAAAATGGAGAAAGCGGGATGTCCGAAACATATTGCTACATTTGTTATTCCGACTGGATACTCCTTTAACCTTGATGGTTCTACATTATACCAAGCATTAGCAGCTATCTTCATCGCTCAAATGTACGGAATCGATTTAAGCGCGTATGAACAAATTACGCTAATGCTAGTGTTAATGATCACGTCCAAAGGGATTGCCGGTGTACCGGGTGTATCTTTCGTAGTTCTTTTAGCGACATTGGGAACTGTCGGTATTCCTATTGAAGGTCTAGCATTTATTGCCGGTATCGACCGTATTCTTGATATGGGACGTACAGTAGTAAACGTTATCGGTAATTCACTTGCAGCTATCGTCATCTCTAAATGGGAAGGTCAATTCAACCCTCCTTCCAAAAAAGAATTAGAGCAAGTTTCTTAATATAAAAAATCCAGAGTGAAATGTCACTCTGGATTTTTTTTTTTTGAATTAAAAATGCGCTTTCTCTTCCGATTGACGATCCAGAAGCTGCAATCGGAAGAGAAAGCGTTGACATCATCGTTTTCATGGAATAATTCACTATGGTAGAAGCTCTCGATGGATGTAAACCCTGTATCCTTCATTCGAGTCGAGTAGGGATATGGAGGTAACTGTTTCTTGAAGCGTCTTTCCGGATAATCAAAATATACCCAAGCTCATAAAGCCTTGCATTTTGTTTACCTCCACACCGAATCATTTCCTCTTGTTCCCAGAAGTTTAGATGATTTTCGTTTTTATCAAGGTCATGTGTTGCATCGCCAAGGATAAAGGGTATGTCCCCGTTATATTCATGGCTATTTTTTCGGCTTCACTAAGCATGTCAGGAGATAGATTGATTCCCGTTATATTATGGAATCCTTTTTTATATAGTGCGAAGGTAGTTCTTCCTGTACCGCATCCATATCAAGGATTGCATTATCCTGATATAAACATTTTTCGAATGCATATTTTTCTGATTGCCATAGACCTAATCTTTTAGTTGCATCAGGGGAAGCGTTCCTGTGAAAAGAATAAATGATAAAAGCTTTTTTAACTTTATCCATGATCAATTCCTCAAATTCGATATTTTTTACTGTAATAGGGATGTTTATTTGGGTTAATATGGATTTTGTGTTTCGCATTATTTACACGATGCTGATGATGATTAATATTGAGGGCTATATAACTTACGTGAAAACCCAAAAGTTTGATAAAATAACATTATTGATTGAAAGCTCGGAGGGGGTCAGGTTATGAAGAATGATAGCAATGATATCTTATATATGTATATGCAGGCTTCCGAAAGGTTTGTCCTTTTTAATGGACTCAATTTTCGTGAATTCGTCTATTCGCTGCCATATACCCTGGATTCCATCTTATTATTGAAACATCAATTCGATGGTGGGGAATACAATTTGAATGTCCTGCTTGAGAGCGCTTCATCTGAGGATATTGCGAAGCTCGTTAAAGAAAATGTTCGGGCATATGGAGATTTCTGTTGGGTCGATTTTGAAGAGGCGGAAGGACTGGATGAATTGGATGGAAGGGAATTAGCGGAACTTTTATATTTAGGACACGCTAAAACCCATCTGAGTCCCCCGTTTTTCCGTAAATTGAATAATCAATTTGTGTACCTTGCCCAGGATGATGGCTGGTTCAATAAAATTTATTTTCGTTCTCTTTCGACATTTTATATGATGTTAGGAAGCCTGATTCCGCAAAAGCTGGAGCCATTAAAAGTAGAGAGGACATGGCTTGGAATCAGAAAGAAAAAAGAGCTGACGGCGATTCCAGCAGAAATCATTTCTTCCTTGGCTCATATTCTGGCAGAGGGGCTCGCTTTTTCCTTTCGGGATGTTAAGTATACAAGAACGAAAATTGAGATACCTGCATGGATCGTAGGGGATTATTTAAATATGGATGAGATGCATGATGACTTTTCGGATAGAGATATTAATGAACCCGATGCCTTTATTATCTTCAATCGAAAAGAAAAGGTATGGGAAAGCGTTATTAAAAATACATCATCCTCCTGATGATCCTAACTTCCGAGGTTCGTGGATTGGATTATTTGACATCCTCGAATTTTTTAGGGTAAGACTTACCATCTCATGCATAAAAGATAAGAGAGGGCGACCCACAGGAGGTGGCGGTTTTATCCTGTGTTCCGCTTATAGTAATCATTGGAAAAGCACCAATGATGGAAGTTTCGCTTTACCCCGCATTAACAGGCTGTAAGGGAAGCGGATGGCAAATGTAATGAAAAAGAAATGTGGTGGGCCAACAAGCCTGTAAATGCCCGATTGCGACGTACAGGATGTGCTAGCACAGGTGTTGCCACAGGACGTGGCGGTTTTAACCTGTGTTCCGCTTATGGTAATCATTGGAAAAGCACCAATGATGGAAGTTTCGCTTTACCCCGCATTAACAGGCTGTAGGTCAGGCGGATAGATGATGTAACAAAAAAGAAATGTGGAGGTCTAACAGCCTGTAAATGCCCGATTGGCTCAACTAACCATCATTGGTAAAGCTCGAATGATGGAAGTTTCGCTTTATCCGTTTTAGTGTAAAGTGATACAATGAACATGGTTAAAAGAATATTGGAGGGTAATAACTCATGAAAACTAAACTTGGTTTGCTTTATGGTGGAAAATCTGCGGAGCATGAGGTTTCTATGCAGACGGCTTTAGCGGTCATTAAAGCTCTCGATTTAGCAAAGTTTGATATATATCCGATTTACATAACAAAAGAGGGTTCATGGATTAATGGACCAAAGTTAACAGGACCTGCTGAGAATGTGGAGGCTTTGACATTTTCACCGGATAAATCGAGCTCGCCTCTTGCCTTGCAGGCACATTCAACTGATGAAAATAGTGAATCAACAGGGTATGACGTAATTTTCCCATTGCTTCACGGACCAAATGGAGAAGATGGGACCGTACAAGGGATGCTGGAACTATTGAACCTTCCTTATGTAGGAAATGGCGTTTTAGCTTCATCAGCAGGAATGGATAAGGTCATCATGAAAAACATTTTTGCCCAGGCGGGACTTCCGCAAGTGAAATACACTTGGTTCATTCGGTCCGAATGGGAGAAGAATACTGAAAGTGCCATTAAAAAGGTAGCGGATGAATTGGGGTACCCTTGTTTTGTCAAACCTGCCAATTTAGGCTCGAGTGTCGGTATCAGCAAATGTAATGATGCTGATGAACTGGAAAAAGCGGTAGCGGAAGCTTTTCAATTCGATCGGAAGATCATCATTGAAGAAGGGGTCGTTGCTCGTGAACTAGAGTTTGGTATTCTCGGTAATGATGAACCGTCTTGTTCAGTGGCAGGCGAAATCATCCCTAAGAAGGATTTTACCTTCTATGATTATTCAGCAAAATATGTAGACGGTAATTCAGCAATGGTCATTCCAGCGGAGATATCGGAAAGCGAGTATGCAACTTTATCCGAAATGGCCATTACTGCCTTTAAGTCATTGGATTGCTCTGGATTGGTTCGCGCTGATTTCTTCTTAACTCATGAGGGGCAAATCTATATTAATGAAGTGAATACAATGCCTGGGTTTACTCCTTTCAGCATGTTTCCGTTATTGTGGAAGCACACAGGTGTCGACTATCCAGCGCTAATTGAAAAACTCGTGAAACTTGCCTTGGAACGTCATCAGGAAAAACAACAAATCAAATATACAGTTTGATCATGCAAGTAATGTAGCAGTAAACTTCACAATCTATCAAACGTTGATTTGATGGATTCCAATCAGCAGGAACCGGTGCAATTTAAACTGGTTTCTGCTTCGTTTGGTTATTGGAAGTAGAGAGCGATTAATGGTTCGATGAATGTAGGAGGAACAAAATGATAAAGAGAACGGTAAAACAAGTACATGAAATGGCAGAGGGATTAAATGATATCAGTCCATTCCAGTCCAAAGGAATTAATGGGGTTACCATCGATTCAAGAACGGTTAAGGAAGGATGTTTGTTCATTCCGCTTAAGGGTGGGCAGGTTGACGGCCATCAGTATGTCAAGCAAGCTTTAGCGCAAGGAGCTGCTGCTTCTTTTTGGCAAAGGGATGTTCCGAATCCTCCTAATGATTTACCGATAATCATTGTCGAAAATACCGAGAAAGCGCTTCAGCAATTGGCGCGTTCTTACCGTCAGCAGTTGAATATAAAAGTCATTGGGATAACAGGAAGCAACGGTAAGACGACAACGAAAGATATGACGGCTGCGTTGCTGGCCACTACCTATAAAGTCCATAAGACCATTGGAAACTTCAATAATCATTTAGGGTTACCACTAACGGTGCTTTCTATGGAAGAGGATACTGAAGCGGCTGTTTTGGAAATGGGAATGAGCAGCCGCGGTGAAATTGAGTTCTTATCAAAAATGACAAAGCCTGATGTAGCGATCATTACCAATATCGGTGAATCACACTTATTGGATTTAGGATCACGCGAGGAAATCGCGAATGCAAAGTTGGAAATTGTCGAAGGTTTGGCGAAAGATGGGACGCTGATATATCATGGTGATGAACCATTGCTTCGCAATCGTATAAAGGATTTCCCTGATTTAAACGTAATATCTTTTGGACGTACGGAACAAAATGATTTATATCCACAGACCATAAGCCAAGGGGCAGACAGTACCGAGTTTACAATCGCAAGTGGTGAAAAGGAGATCAATTATGAGATACCCGTATTAGGCAATCATAATGTTCTTAATGCATTGGCTGCCATCTTGGTTGCTAAAGAATTCAATGTGGATGATTCATCGATCCGTAAAGGTCTGTCAACCATTCAGTTAACTAATATGAGGATGGAATTGGTCGAAGGCGCAAAAGGGCAGAAAATCATCAATGATGCGTATAATGCCAGTCCAACTTCAGTTAAGGCAGCAGTGGAGTTGGTTGAGGGATTATCTGGATTCGAGAAAAAGATCCTTGTATTGGGAGACATGTTGGAGTTAGGGCCACAGGAAAAAGACTTTCATTTGAAAATTGGTGAATTGATTTCCAATGAGCGGATTGATAAGATCTTCACGTTTGGTCCTTTAGCCGAGTTTATTGCCAAGGGAGCGAGTAAGTCTTTTTCATCGGAGCAGGTTCGTCCTTTTCAAGATAAGCAGGAGCTTATAGAGGAACTTAAGTCTTCTACACAGGGAAATGACATCATTCTCGTTAAAGCATCCAGGGGCATGAAGTTGGAGGAAGTCGTTCAAGCCCTGCAAAAATAAAAAGCGTAGAAAGTTGGCCGTTTCTTTTTGAAACGGCCTTTTTTCATCGTACCTAAAAAAGTGTCCCTGCAATAATGCAGATGTCATCGCTAATCACTGAATGCCTCATCCTTGAGACCAAAAGTTCCTGAAGAAGGTCATTTGTATCGAGATGGACATTTTCCATGAATTCCCTCTCGATATTGTCAGACCGGTCAAAGGCGGAAGAAATGGGCGTTTTAGAGAGTCCATCTGTATAGATGATGAAACGGCTTCCCGGTTCATAATGAAAGACTATTTTTTTAATGGGCAATTCGGGAATCAGTCCGCTTGGGGTGGCCCCTTCGTTTAAATTGAGAATTTGGTTGGTGCATGGGGAATACAAAAAGGCTGAAGGAAGTCCGTAGTTCACATATTCGATGAGTCGATCCTTTGTATTCACATATGCTATGAAAGCTGTAATGCGAGCATGGTTTTTGTTTTCCCGATTAATTCCTTGAAATAGGCCCCGCATATGTTTGTCCAGTTCCTCTGTTATGAAAATGGGGTCTTTTACACGTTTGATTAGGTCGGGCATCATAGTCCGTATGGACATGTTTATAAGTGCTGTATGGATGCCCTTTCCGAATACATCGATCATTATGAAGCCGTATATCCTGTCATCAACCTCCGTCCAGTAAAATAAATCCCCTGACAGTTCACTCGAAGGCTGGGAAAGACCTTTGACCTCTATATCTTCATTATTGATCGACAAAGGTAAATTTGAAAGTTGAATGCCCTTTGCAATTCGCAGGCTCCTTGCTGATTTTTGGTGTATCTTTTCAAGCTCTTGCCCCTTCATTTTTGCCGAAAACAGTTGCATGCTGATGTTTTTGAGTGATTTTAATTTAATCCTGACTTCTACTGAATCGGCAGGGACCGCCATGGTTTCATAAAATGTCTTTTCTGGTAAAGCCGAGGGTGTCTCCATTCCTAAAGCGCGTTTGAAAATGAATAAGATAGGGATTTCGTGAGATTCAGCTAAGGCAAACAAAGAAGTTTGCTGCCAAGAATCTTTTGATATGTGTAAAGGTAAAATAAATAATGATTTCATTAAGTCCGTTGAATCCTTGAATAGATGACTTTGATTGAGTGGATCCTCCAAAAAGGTGACATTCTTGTTCATTTTCTTTAAGATTCGACCAAAATCCTTACATAAAGGAACATCTATTGTGAATATATTCATATAACCCCCCGTTGTTTTGTTGATAGGTCAATCATACTGCATTTAGACTTATTTACTATATTTTTTGAGTGAAAAGTTGGAATTTTCGAAAATCAAATGATTCCATATACCTGGCAATTCAAAGTGGATTCTTAATAAGCCCTTTCTTTTTCCAACGGGGGTAACCGTGGATGGTGGCCATTCATTCGAACTAATCCTTCCTGAAAAATGTTTGTTGAAACTATTTGATTTAAACACATATCATGTATAGATGTTCGTTTTGCAAAGCATATAAATGGATACAGTAAGTGGTTGGAATCGTCTCATCCTAAAACAGGACTAGGTTACTGAAATCCTCATAACTGGATTTCTGAAACCGACTGGAACGTTCTTTAAAGGGAAAAACCGTAGGTAAACTCGCTTTCTTCCGAATTTGTCTGCAGTCTTAAATCCACTTACGCATGAATGGATTTAGTAACTAAGGTAATCCTAGTGATGAATAAATCAGGCTGCACAATTATCAAGTGGGACTATCCAATTTCCTCGTTTTTGAAACGATCTAAAGTTTTTAGTAACTCTGAATGGGGCGATATCCTTTATTGCATTAACAGTTTGAAAATGGTAATATGAGTATGAGTTTAAATGTCTTATCATTGATGATTATTTAAATTAATCAGGTTGAGGCAACAAAATTGTATGTTCTTACATGTTTCATGAGTTCATTCTTGAGATTATTTTAGATTAAATAGGCCGCGCGTCTGGTCATATATAAAAGCTGCATCTCTTGGCGGCTTTAGTAGCTATTAGGGAATCAAGCCGCATTTAAGCGCTTTTCCACTTCTGCAAATCCTCAACGCACCGGGCCTGTTTTGTATAAGAATCTTGGCTCTCGTCAAGTTTTGTTCATACAGCCTTTTTAAGTCTGATGAATAATAGGTGCAGCAGCCCTCACCTGAATAAAACGGTCAAACACCCGTTTATGCTACTTTTAATTTTCCATATTGAATTTAATTTTGGTTACATGTACTTTTAAAAAGATGAGCGTATGTTAATGATAAGTCTACACGTGCGCGAAAATAAAAATGCCGGTGAATGTTCGTACTGGTATATTTCCTTTTTAAAAAATCATATTGAGTTCATTTGAACTAAAAGGCAGACATACTTTTAGGTGATAATGATAAACTTTTTATAAGAGATAAAGAAGAACATCCGTCATGATGATGAGGATTTGAACTAAAACATCTGTGCATGATCCATGAATGCACGTGTAAATTTACGATATAAAAAGGAGTACGAAAACATTGACATTGTTTAGCGAATTAGGATTAGATAGAACGTCCATGAAATCAATAGAAAAAATGGGATTTGAAGAAGCGAGCCCGATTCAATCCCAAACGATACCTCTAGCACTTGAAGGTAAAGATATCATTGGTCAAGCGCAAACAGGAACAGGTAAAACAGCGGCATTCGGTATTCCATTGATGGAAAACATCGATATTAATAACGAAAACGTGCAAGGGATCGTCATTGCACCTACACGTGAGCTTGCCATTCAAGTTTCCGAGGAACTTTTCAAGCTTGGTTACGGAAAACGCGCTCGTGTACTTGCGGTTTATGGTGGACAAGATATCGACCGTCAAATCCGTGCTTTAAAGAAAAAACCACATATTATCGTTGGTACGCCTGGTCGTCTTTTAGACCATATCAAACGTAAAAATATTAAATTAGGCGGAGTTCACACTGTAGTTCTTGATGAAGCGGATGAAATGCTTAACATGGGATTCATTGAGGATATCGAATTGATCCTTTCAACGGTACCTGATGAAAGACAAACATTGCTTTTCTCAGCTACAATGCCTGATCCAATCCGTAAAATTGCTGAAAGATTCATGCAGGAACCCGTTCTTGTACGTGTAAAAGCAAAAGAAATGACAGTGGATCGTATCGAACAATATTACTTGGAGTTAAAAGAAAGTGAAAAATTCGATACACTTGCACGCCTTTTCGATATTCAAACACCGGATCTAGCCATCGTCTTCGGACGTACGAAACGCCGTGTAGATGAATTGGCATCTGCATTGAATATCCGCGGTTATATGGCTGAAGGCATTCATGGTGACCTTAGTCAGGCAAAACGCCTTTCTGTATTGAAAAAGTTTAAAGACCGCAGCATCGATGTACTCGTTGCTACTGATGTGGCTGCACGTGGACTAGATATTTCCGGCGTTACTCACGTATACAACTTTGATATCCCTCAAGATCCGGAAAGCTACGTTCACCGTATTGGACGTACAGGACGTGCGGGTAAACATGGTATTGCCATTACGTTTGTAACACCAAGAGAAAGAGGCCAACTGCATGCAGTTGAACATACAACGAAAAAACGTATGGAGAAACTTAAGACTCCTACGTTAACTGAAGCGTTGGAAGGTCAACAAAAAGCAGTAACGGAAAAAATCCTTAATACAATCGAGAATGAGGATTTAACATTATACCTTGGTCAAGCGGAAGAATTATTACAAAAACATAGCGCAGCGGACTTAGTTGCAGCCATGCTTAAGTCAATGACAAAAGAACCGGATCAAACGCCTATCAAGTTAACGGAAGAATCTCCATCTCCAATGCGTCGCAATCGCGGTGGCAGCAGTTCTTCTGGTAACAGACAGCGCAATGGCCGCAGTTCTTCAGGCAGAAAAGATTACGGTAGCGGATCAAGTAAACGCCCGAGCACGAACCGTAAATCGAATGGTTACGGAAACCGCAGCACAAGCCAAAAAAGAGAAAAAACAAATAAGATTTAATTGAATTGGAAATGCCGCTCATTTGAGCGGCATTTTTTTGTGTGCATCTTCATAATTCATATGGTTTCCGAATGGCTGACGGTTGGATGGATGGACTGCTCAAAGCATTGTTTGAAAAGGGGTTAATTTCCAGCAATTAATTATAGTATAATGGATGAAAGCGAAGGATGGAGGATGAGGTTCATTAAAATTACCTGTCCGGAAGAGGAGAAGCACATGGAACCTGAAAATCGTATATCGAATAAGGCCTTGACCGTATGGAAAATCAGTGGTCTTATAAGCTCTTCAATAACTTGGATTATAAGCATCGCCGTACTCGTGCTTACAATCATTTTTGATTGGACATATTGGGTGTTTGGAGCGTTGATCATGATTTCGATAATCCAATCCTATCTGGCCATTTTTCTGATTCCATCGGTGAAATGGAAGAGATGGCGTTACGAAGTAAGAAATACCGAAATTGATATCCAAAGTGGTATTTTCGTCATTAAAAGAACACTCATACCCATGATTAGGGTTCAGCATGTTGAAACGAAGCAAGGGCCATTATTAAGGAAATACGATTTAGCCTCCGTTGAAATTTCAACTGCAGCGACCCTTCATGTCATCCCTGCCCTGGACCTAGCAGAGGCAGATGAATTGCGGCACTATATTTCCAGGATGGCAAGTGTGGAGGAAGAAGATGTTTGAACCTAAAAGGCTGCACCCCATAGCTGTATTGCTTAACATTATAAAATCGATTAAGGAGTTAGTCATCCCTTTTTTGTTAGTGGTCGTCATTCCTGGGAAGAATGAAGGAATTCCTGGATGGATACAACCGCTGGTCATAGCCATTATTATACTTTTTATTATAGGTAATGCATTCCTTCAATGGTTACGCTTTACATATCGCGTGGAAGAGGGAGAATTCAGAATTGAGTCCGGGGTATTCGTAAGGAAGAAACGGTATATAAAGTTTGATCGGATTCATAGCATAGATATTTCAGAGGGCATCATCCAGCGGATATTCAGCCTGGTGAAGTTGAATATTGAAACGGCAGGCGGGTCTCAGGCTGATGCCGTATTATCAGCTATAAGCAAAAGTGATGCAGATCGAATCAATGCTTTTATTAGTGAGGAAAAAAATGCGAATAATCCTTTTGATATAGATAAAGATGAAGTAGCGGATAATGATTATGCTGCAAAATCGTCTTCTGTTTTTAAGCAGACGCTGCCGCAACTATTCGTTATGGCTGCCACTTCGGGAGCGGTAGGTGTCTTCCTATCTGGAGCAATCGCATTTATTTCACAGTTCGATGAAATGATACCTTTTGAGAGGATATTTAAGGATTATGAAGATTTTATTGAAATGGGGACCATCATTCTGACCTTGTTTGCCCTAGTTGCTTTATTGGTGGTTTATGTACTGGCCACATTAAGCATGGTAATTAAATATGCTTCCTTTACCGTGATAAAAACGGATGAGGAAATCGTTATTTCCAGAGGGCTTCTCGAGAAAAGACAGCTGACAATCCCTGTCCATAAAATACAAGGTATTCGGATCATGGAGAATTTGATTCGAAAGCCATTGGGATTGGCGACGGTTTATATTGAGTATGCGGGAGGCAGTGTGGAAGATAAAGAAAGTCTATCGATCATGCTGTTCCCTTTAATCAGGAAGAAGCATTTACATGAAAAAATCCTGGGAATTTTACCGGTTTATGAAACAACCACTGAGATGACACCGATACCTAAGCGTGCACTTTCCCCGTATTTGTTTCGTAAGTTTCTATACCACATCCCGATCATAGGTGCCTTGGTATGGTTTTTCAGACCTTGGGGTTATCTTTCCCTTTTGCTTGTACCGTTGGCGATTTTTTGGGCTTACATGCAATATAGGGATGCAGGATGGAGCATAGAAGGGAATTTGTTGCTATTGAGCAGCCGTTTTTTCTCAAAGCAAACATTAATCATGCAGAGAAGCAGAATTCAATCAATCACATATAAAAAAAGTTGGTTTCAGAATCGAAAAGAATTAGCTACGATTTCAGCATCGATTAAATCAGGAATCACTTCCAGGGTCGGCGTGGTTGCTGATGTGGAAGAAAAGGATTGCCTAATAATTAAATCATGGTATTTACCTAAAAAAAGCAGTCGACTCCCAATGATTTAAAGGAAGAGTCGGCTGTTTGTCCTACCATTTTTTTCTTAAGTATAATGGAGCTGTTAAAAAGCCGGTTGCCAGTCCAGCCAAATGACCGACAACGTTGATCTGCGGTTGAATGAAAGTCATGATAACGGCAATTCCGGTCAGTGTATATACTGTATTTCTTTCGTTGTTCGTAAAATTGGTTTTATTGAACAGGACAAGATATAGAAAGAATCCGAGTAAACCAAAAATTGCTCCGCTAGCACCTACGTGGTTATATGTCAGTGGGTTAATTAGGAAGGTTGCGATATTGGCAAGGAGCCCTGTCGATAAAAAGAAGATTGAAAACTTGACGGTGCCAAGTAATTTCTCTAGGAATGGACCAAAGATGGCAAGGGAGAATCCATTAAACAGTAAATGTGTAAACGTGCTATGTAGAAAGATGGGGGTGATTAAACGCCACCATTGTCCATCAGCGATGTATAAGTTAACACCTGTGCCATAATAAAAGAGTACATTGCCGGGAAATGTGGGGAAAAGGACGAGAACGAATACAATCATCATAATGAGTATGAGCACAGTTACAGCTCGATATGAATTTGCGTATTCGCGGAAGCCTTCTGTTCTTGTAAACATAAATTCCTCCTTATTATCGTTTTTAATTAGATACAATATTATCATTTTCAGGTAAAAGAGTCCTCCTAATGATATGCAACCTATTAAATGAATAGAAGAGGTGTAAAAGTGATTAAAGGTATAGGCGTGGACATTACTGAGTTGGATAGAATGGAAACATTGATTAATCGGCAACCCCGTTTAAAGGAGCGTATATTAACAGAAAGTGAAATCTTGATTTTCGAAAAGTTAAATGGAAGAAGGAAGGTCGAGTATTTTGCTGGGCGTTTTGCGGCAAAGGAGGCTTTTTCAAAAGCGAACGGTACAGGGATCGGTAAGCACTTATCCTTTTTGGATATTGAAATCATCTCGGATGATAAAGGAAAGCCGGTGATTTCGAAGCCGTTTTCTGAAGGGGTCCATCTTTCGATTAGCCACAGCAGGGATTATGCGGTTGCGCAAGTCGTAATCGAAGGGTGAATGGAGTTTTGTCCAATCGGGTCATAAACCTTAAGGTTGTCTCATATACATTTAGTGCTATAGGGAGACAAGGCCCGGTAAAAGGTACATGGCAGAGTAGGTGCTCTCGAAAAGTTTTTAGTCGGATCTTAGAATTAGTCCGTGTCTAAAATACTGAGGAATCTAAGACATCAGTCGAGCCAATGTCCGGATCCTGCCTTTTCCTCTCCCTTTTACGTTCAAATGACAAAAAGGGGTTGAAAAGATGAAGAAGATGGTAATGCTTTTTGCAGGGATCATGCTCTTGCTTGCTCTTTCTGCTTGCGGCCAAAAATCACAGAGTGACGTAGTGAGTGAATTGAATGAGAAGCTTGGCGAAATGAAAGGATATAAAGCTAACGCGAAGATGACATTAAAGATGGGGACGGAACCTCAAGTGTATAATGTGGAGATTTGGCATAAGGACCCCTCTTTTTACCGCGTGAATCTGAAAAATGAAGAGAAGGATCAAAGCCAGATGATATTGAAAAATGATGATGGTGTATATGTTTTGACGCCAGCTTTGAATAAAAGTTTTAAATTTCAAAGCGAGTGGCCGGAGAACAGCAGTCAGGCCTATTTGTTCGAGTCGTTGGTGAAAGACATTACGGAAGATAAAAGTGCGACATATAAAGAAACGGATAAACATTATGTCTTTGAAACGAAAACGCGCTACCAAAACAATAAAATGTTGCCATATCAAGAGATTACTATAAACAAAAAGGATTTATCTCCAGTCAGTGTGAAAGTTATGGACCCCGATAAGACTGCATTGGTTCTTGTTGAATTCTCAAAAGTTAAATTCGATACGACTTTTGATAAAGATTCATTTGATATGAAGAAAAATATGACAAGTGCACAACTTGAAGCTCCTGTTATGGCAGAAGTCCAAAATGAGGGGTTTGCGGTGAAATACCCTGAAAATATTGGTGATATGAATTTAACGGAAGAAAAAGAAATTACGACGGAAAAGGGAGAACGAGTCGTTTTGACCTATGAGGGTACAAAAAGTTTTACATTGGTACAGGAAAAAGCTGAGGTGGTTCAAACATCCGTTTCGACGAATGTGAATGGAGAACCGGTTGATTTGGGTTATACTGTCGGAGCCATGACAGGAAATACGATTGCATGGACTTTTGAAGGTGTCGATTATATGCTTGCATCAAAGGATCTGAAACAGGAAGAAATGATAGAAGTCGCCCGTTCGGTTGGGGAAGATCCAGTCAAATAGGATTACATAACAAGCTGATGTTTCCCGTCTCCTTATGAAGGTTTCTTCTAGGTAGGATAGGCGGGGAAGCAGCTTGTTGACATTTTTAATCCTTCCATTTGATTTAGGCTGGCAGCTGGGTAAATTAGAATCAAGGTGAAAAAGCACTTTATATTTCTAGCGGTTGGTTATAGAATGGTCCTATAATGAAACGAAAACTTCGCTACTGGGAAGAATCTTATTGTGAGTGTAGGAAAGAAGGAAAAGGTCTTGGAAACGAAAACATTTCATCGAGATACATGGGCAGAAGTAAATTTGGATAATATTTTTGAAAATATTTCTTCAATGAAAAAAAGTCTAAGAAAAGGTGTTAGTCTTTTCGCTGTCGTTAAAGCGAATGCTTATGGACACGGGGACTATGAAGTGGCTAAAACGGCGCTTGAAGCGGGGGCAGATTTTTTAAGTGTCGCTTTTTTGGATGAAGCTCTCGCCTTGCGGAAAAAGGGAATATTGGCTCCGATTCTTGTACTTGGGGCATCGAGGCCTGAAAGTGCAGCTCTTGCTGCCGAGTATGGGATTTCCTTGACGGTTTTCGATGTAGCATGGTTGGAGAAGGCAAAGGATTTGTTGAAACCGGGACAAGTTTTGCAAATCCATGTAAAAGTGGATAGCGGCATGGGGAGAATCGGCATTCGAGATAAAGGCCAACTCATGAAAGTGGAAAGTTTGCTTGAGAGGGAAGCTTGTTTCAATTTCCAAGGGATATTCACTCATTTCGCGACGGCGGATGAAATAAAGACTGACTTTTATGAAGCGCAGCTTGCTTTCTTTAAAGGGATGCTTTCCGAATTGACCAGAAAGCCGGAATATGTTCATGCAGCCAATAGTGCAGCTTCTTTAAGGTTCACCGATCCTGAATGGAATGCAATAAGAATGGGGATTTCCATGTATGGTTTGAGTCCTTCCATGGAGATGAAGCCGATATTGCCATTTCCATTAAAACAGGCTATATCATTGAGAACGAAGATGGTCGCGGTTAAACAGCTTGCCAAGGGTGAAAGCGTTAGTTATGGGGCGACTTATACGGCTGAAGGTGATGAATGGATTGGGACTTTGCCAATCGGTTATGCTGACGGCTGGATCCGTAAGCTGCAAGGTCAGGAAGTTCTTGTGGATGGAAAAAGAGTGCCCATAGTCGGAAGGATTTGCATGGATCAATGCATGATCAAGCTTCCTGGACCATACCCTGTAGGAACAGAGGTTACATTAATGGGGAATGATGGGGATGAATCAATCACTGTCGATGAGATAGCGGCAAAACTGGAGACGATCAACTATGAAGTAACATGTATGATAGGAGCAAGAGTGCCCCGCATATATATTAAAGACAATCAGGTGAATCATGTACGCAATTTCATCCTGGAATGACCGGATTGTAAAAAAATCCTAAGATTGTGAATAAGATTTCCTTTATTATGCTGATAATAAGATTTAGAATAGAATATACTCTTTGCAGATAGGCAATTTAATGGTAATATTGAAAAGGATATATAATAAAGGTGTGTAGTGATGGTGGAGGTGTATGTTTGTGTCTGAATCCAGCGCAACAAGAGAGATATTAATTCGATTACCTCAAAATTTTTTAACAGAGTTAGATGGGTATGCGAGTGAGGAAAATGTGAATCGCAGTGAATTTATTTATCGTGCCACAAAAATGTATCTTCGCGAACGTAAAAAGAAAGAGTTTCGTGAATCGATGAAACGCGGTTATATTGAAATGGCGGCCATTAATTTGACGATTGCTTCTGAAGCCTTCCAGGCTGAATTTGAGGCTGGTCATTGCGTTGAACGATTAGTTAGCGGAGGCTGAGCCATTGATTGTTGTTAAGCGTGGTGACGTATACTTCGCAGACCTTTCCCCGGTGGTTGGTTCAGAGCAGGGTGGGACCCGTCCGGTACTAATTTTACAAAACGATATTGGTAATCGCTTTAGTCCGACTGTGATCGTGGCAGCCATTACAGCTCAAATTCAAAAAGCGAAATTGCCTACACATGTTGAGATTAATGCAAAAAAGTACGGATTCGAGCGGGATTCCGTCATTTTATTAGAACAGATCCGGACAATTGATAAGCAGCGTTTAACTGATAAAATTACGCATCTTGACGAACCGATGATGCAAAAAGTCAATGAAGCTTTGCAAATTAGTTTAGGCCTCATTGAGTTTTAAAGAAAATTTTTCCCGTTAAACCGGGCGTTATTATAATACAAATCATTCTTGATGCTATTTTAGATGACACGATTCCTCCAAATGTGGGAATCGTGTTTTTTTTTGTGAAATAACATGAATATATGTCCAAAAAGTATCAGCAGGAAATATGAAAAAATTGACGAATAAAAACATTATACAGTTAGATATTGGATCGAACGTTCATTGTTTTTATAGTATCTCCTTAACTTTTCTTTAATTGATGTTTTTCTTACCTGAATTTTGGGTATGTAGTTATGTTGTAAATACCTAAAAAAAGCAAAAGTGTAGTAGGGAAACTCGAAGAAAATCCAGATGGGAATAAGATTACAGTTAGTTAACATCCTTGTGACGAGGACAGGGAAACATAGCGATTGTGTTAGAATGGGAGGATATTATGAATCAATTGGTTTACGATTTTATTAAGCAAAATCAAGATTACATCCTTACTGAGTGGATGGGCATCATGAAGGAAAGTACGGACGAAAGATTAATTAAAGTCGTCTCAGATCGAATGTTCACGCAAACGAGCAGTGAATTTATAGATATGATCATCACGAACGTTGATAGTAAAAACAAGGAATTCACATTGAAGCTTTCTGATTTTGCCGAGAAAGTCGTCCAATTGGGATGGCCTCTTACTTTCGTCAATGAAGGACTTCATAAATTCACTTTAATTGTCATTAATGGCATGGTGGAAAAGGGTCTGGTTACTCCTGATAATCAAGTCAACCTTGTTAACCATTTGGATAAATGGGCCACACCGATAAATAATGAAATAGTCAATATATATACTCAAACTTGGGAAAGAACGGTTTCCATGCAAAAAATAGCGTTGCAAGAACTTTCGGCTCCGCTCATTCCTGTATTGGAAGGCATTACTGTAATGCCGCTGATTGGTACGATTGATACGGAACGTGCCAAACAGATAATGGAAAACCTGTTGACTGGCGTGGTTAAGCATAGATCTGAAGTTGTACTTATTGATATAACGGGCGTGCCGGTCGTGGATACCATGGTTGCCCATCATATCATTCAAGCTGCGGAAGCGGTCCGATTGGTGGGCGCCAAATGTATACTTTGCGGCATCCGCCCTGAAATAGCCCAAACCATCGTTAATCTTGGAATTAATTTAAATGAAGTGATTACAAAAAATACGTTGAAAAAAGGAATAGAAGTTGCGTTGGAATTAACGAGCCGTAAGATCGTAAAGGTGGAGGGATAAGTATGAGGATTCCGATATTAAAGCTTTATGACTGCTTGTTAGTCTCTATACAGTGGGAATTGGATGATGTGACAGCCCTTCAATTTCAAGAGGATTTACTGCATAAGATTCATGAAACAAGCGCAAATGGCGTTGTTATAGATATTACCTCAATAGATTTTATTGATTCTTTTATCGCAAAGGTATTAGGCGATGTCTTTAGCATGTCTAAGCTTATGGGGGCCAAAGTTGTAATTACGGGGATCCAGCCAGCTGTTGCAATAACATTAATTGAACTGGGAATTAGTCTAGAAGATGTTCTGACAGCATTAGACTTAGAGAAAGGCCTGGAGAAATTACAACAGGAATTGGGGGATTAAAGAATGGAGTTCCAATCCTGCGTAAAAATCATAAATGAATGGGACATCGTAGCTGCAAGGCAGCTCGGAAGAAATGTCGCTAAAGAGTTGGGGTTCGGTACTGTAGACCAGGCCAGGATCACGACGGCCATTAGCGAATTGGCCCGAAACATATACCTATATGCTGGACAAGGCAGTGTTAGCATAGAAAAGCTAAATATAAATGGGAAGTCAGGATTGAAAATCATTGCAGAGGACCAAGGGCCGGGAATTGAGGATATCCGCAGAGTCATGGAAGATGGATATACCACCTCGGGGGGACTGGGCGCAGGCCTTCCTGGAGCCAAACGTTTAATGGATGACTTTGATATCGAATCGATACCAGGTGAAGGGACTAAGATTATCGCTACGAAATGGCTCCGTTAGGGGGGGACTATGGACATTAGGGAGAACATGGAGAAAAAGTATCATGAGGCGCTTTCTACTTATCTTAAAGACCAAAATGAGCAGGCACTCTACCAAGGGCAAAAGATTAGCCGCCTACATATCAAATACAATATATCTCCAGAAGAAATCATCAGTATGCATAAAAATAACTTGATGGAACTTTACCCAGAATTACCGGGAAAAGTATTGGATTCTTTCGATTTTCTGCTAGAAGTCATGATGGGCTACGGCATTGCATACCGTGAACATCAAAGCCTTAGACATCAGCAGCAGGAACTGAAAACGGAAATCGAGATAGCGGCAAACGTTCAACATACTCTTTTGGAAACGAAAATTCCTGATATCAAAGCTCTTGAAATTGGAGCGATCAGTGTTCCGGCTAGGCAGATGAACGGGGATTACTATCACTTCGTCCAAGATGAAAATGAGCGGATAGGGGTAGGGATAGCAGATGTCATTGGAAAAGGGATCCCTGCTGCATTGTGCATGTCGATGATCAAATATGCGATGGACAGTCTTCCGGAGCATCGTCATGAACCGAATAGTGTGCTTGAGAGTTTGAACCGTGTTGTGGAGCATAATGTGGATCCAAGCATGTTCATAACCATGTTCTATGGCTTATATGATCCGCATGACAGGCAATTTTCCTATGCTTCAGCCGGACATGAACCTGGTTTTTACTATGACGCCGCAACGGGTACTTTTAGCGATTTGGATGCAAAGGGCTTGTTGCTTGGAGTTGATAAAAAAACAAGGTATCGCCAATATGAAAAAACGGTGAATCATGGAGACATGATCATTTTATTATCTGACGGAGTAACGGAGTGCCGGACGAATGATGGGTTCATAGAAAGGGAAACACTTATTGGTTTCATTAAAAAGAATATGCATTTGCAAGCCCAGGAAATGGTGAATAATATATATAAACAATTGGAGAAAATGCAGAACTTCCAACTGAGGGATGATTTTACATTAATAATTTTAAAATCAAATGTTTAGTATCTTTTCTGCTGGGTATAGATATAGGAATGAAGAGGATTTGAAGAGGTGGGTCATTGATGAATATAACTGTAGATGTTAATGAATTAAATTCTGAATTTATTGTAAAACTGAAAGGTGAAATCGATGCATATACTGCACCGAAATTAAGAGAATCACTATTTCCGATTTCGGAGCAGGATAATGTTTCGATTACTATTGATTTAACTGAAGTTTCTTATATGGATAGTACGGGACTTGGGGTGTTTGTCGGTGCTTTTAAAAGCGTAAGGGCACATAATGGCGAATTCACTTTAGTTGGCTTATCAGAAAGGTTACGACGTTTATTTGATATAACAGGTCTTGCAGATATCATTGATATAAAAAGTGGTACAGAGGGTGGGTTAGAATGAGTCAAGTATATGATTACATCGAAATGAAAATACCTGCAAAACCAGAATTCATCGGTGTCATTCGTTTAACGCTTTCTGGGATAGGAAGCCGGATGGGATTCGCGTATGATGAAATTGAGGATTTGAAAATCGCTACAAGTGAAGCTTGTACAAATGCGGTACAGCATGCATATAAGGATTCTGAAAAAGGTGAAGTGAAAGTAAGTTTCGGCCTTTATCCTGACCGCTTGGAGGTCATGGTTTCTGATAGTGGTAAGAGCTGTAATTTCGAAGAGGTTCGACAAGGAATCGGTCCATATGAAAATGGACAAAAAGTCGAACTTTTGAGAGAAGGAGGCTTGGGTCTTTACCTTATTGAAACTCTAATGGATGATGTGAAAATTCATCAGCATGATGGGGTTACAGTATTTATGACTAAGTTTTTAGAAGGAGAGCAGGTGGAGATGGATGCAAAAACAGTCTCAACCTAACCAGGCACAAAGAGAACAGGTAAATGAATGGATTAGAGCTTACCAGCAGAATCAAGATGAGGAAGCACAGAGCAATCTAGTCATCCATTATAAAAGTTTGGTTGAAACAATCTCCCGTAAATATGCGAAAGGGAAATCATTTCAGGAGGATATCTCCCAAGTCGGCATGATTGGTTTGTTAGGTGCAATTCGACGATATGATGAATCTTTCGGTAAGAGCTTTGAGGCATTTGCTGTCCCTACTATAATCGGCGAGATCAAAAGGTTCCTGCGTGACAAAACATGGAGTGTCCATGTGCCAAGGAGAATTAAGGAACTTGGTCCGAAAATCAGGGTGACTGTCGAGGAATTAACTACAACTCTGCATCGTTCACCAAGAATAGATGAAATAGCCGATAGTATAGGCGTGACTGAAGAAGAAGTTTTAGAGGCGATGGAAATGGGAAAAAGCTATCAAGCTTTATCCGTGGATCATTCTATTGAGGCGGATTCTGATGGCGGTACTGTCACATTGCTTGATATATTCGGGAATGTCGATGAAGGTTTTGAAAAGGTCAATCAGAGACTTGTACTTGAAAAGGTGCTGCATGTGCTGAGTGACCGTGAAAAGATGATCATTCAACATACTTATTTAGAGAATTTAAGTCAGAAAGAAGCGGGCGATAAACTTGGGATTTCCCAAATGCATGTGTCAAGGCTCCAACGCCGCGCGATCAAGAAACTTCAAGAAGCCATTAATGCTGAAAACTCGGAGTTAATTCAGTGATCAAAGATATTCTGAGGGGAGAAAAAATAGAAGTCCTTGTCTCTCAATCGTCTAAAAACGGGATGGTTTATTGTGGTGATGATTACTTTTTTCTTCATACGAAAGAATACTTTGTCTGTGTACTGGCAGATGGTCTGGGAAGCGGGAAAAATGCTTACGATTCCTCCCATGCCGTCATCGAGGAAGTTAAACGTAATCATGAGTTGGATGTCGAGTCACTAATGGCAGTGTGCAATCAAGTTTTAATCGATAAACGTGGAGCAGCCGTTTCCATTTTGAAGATTTTTTATGACAAGAATGAATTTGTATACAGTTCAGTTGGTAACATCCGCTTTTTCCTGTATAATCCAAGTGACGATAAACTCGTTTACCCTTTACCTGTTACAGGGTATTTATCAGGAAGGAAACAAAAATACAGGACGCAGAGATACAAATATGAACCAAATGCAAAATTCATTCTTCATTCCGATGGTTTAGAACTTAAGGGAGCTAAAACTTTTTTGAAAAGGCTGGTCCCTATCGATAAGAACGCCCAAAGCATATTAAAAAGCAGTCCATTAACTGCAGATGATACAACTTTCATTTTAGGAAGCTTACTTTCGCCGTAATTCGGAAGTGAGCTTTTTTGTATGGAATTCGCAACTTCATCTCTCATTTGCTAGACTATATATATCAGATCAAAACGTTGGAGGTAAACATAATGATCGTTGTAGAAGATACATTAAAAGAATTGATTAAACAAATATCAAATGAGCTAACTTTGAAAAATCATCAAGTCCAAAACGTCATACAGATGCTTCAAGAGGGTAATACTGTCCCCTTTATTGCGCGGTATAGAAAAGAAATGACGGGTTCACTTGATGAAGTGCAGATTCGTTCCATTATGGAAAGATGGAACTATTTAGAAAACCTTGGCCAGAGGAAAGCGGAAGTTACGCGTTCGATTGGTGAACAGGGGAAATTGACGGAAGAATTAACAAGACAAATCGAAAAAGCGACAAAACTGCAGGAAGTCGAGGATTTATACAGGCCATTCAAACAAAAAAGGAGAACGAAAGCAACAGTCGCTAAAGAAAAGGGTCTTGAACCATTGGCTAATTGGCTTTTGGAATGTCAATTGCATGCTCGGGTTAGCGAAAAGGCTGCAGAATTCATATCGGCAGAAAAAGAAGTTTCATCTATTGAAGAGGCTATTACGGGAGCGCAGGATATCATAGCTGAACATATTTCCGATGATGCAGAATTAAGGAAGTGGATAAGGGCTGAAATTTTCAAAGCTGGAAAAGTGGTTTCAACTGTGAAAAATGAAGAGAAGGACGAGAAAAAAATCTTCGAGATGTACTATGAATATGAGGAGCCGGTTCAAAGAATCGTACCACATCGGGTGTTGGCGTTGAATAGAGGTGAAAAGGAAGAGGTTTTACGAATCTCCATTCATCCTCGGACTGAAATCATCATTGGTCATCTGGAACGGAAAATCATTAAAAACAACAAATCTGAAGCCCAAGTTGTTCTTAAATCTGCGATTGAGGATGGACTCAAACGTTTGATAATGCCTTCTGTAGAACGGGAAATCAGAAAAGAGCTGACGGAAAAAGCTGAGGATCAAGCTATCCATATTTTCTCTGAAAACCTCCGGAACCTGCTCTTGCAGCCCCCGCTTAAAGGGAAAGTGGTCCTAGCCTTAGATCCGGCATATCGGACTGGGTGTAAGTTGGCTGTCATCGATGAAACCGGAAAGGTACTCGATATCAGTGTAATCTATCCACATCCTCCTGCTGCGAAGCTTAATGCTGCCCGTGAAAAAACGATCGAAATACTTCAGCGGTTCTCGGTTGAGATCGTGGCAATCGGCAATGGTACGGCATCGCGTGAATCAGAGCAATTCATCGCAGATATTATAAAAGAAGTGAAAGGGAACATTTCATATATAATTGTTAATGAAGCGGGAGCCAGCGTGTATTCAGCCTCGGATATAGCCCGTGAAGAGTTTCCGGATCTTCAAGTAGAACAGAGAAGCGCAGTTTCGATAGGCAGGAGGCTTCAAGATCCCCTTGCCGAACTTGTTAAAATTGACCCCCAATCAGTGGGGGTAGGTCAGTATCAACATGATGTGTCCCAGAAAAAGTTAACGGAATCCCTCACCTTTGTAGTGGAAACAGCTGTTAACCAAGTAGGAGTGAATGTCAATACCGCTTCATCGTCTCTATTACAATATGTAGCTGGTTTATCAAAATCGGTTGCTCAAAATATTGTGAAGAAAAGGGAAGAGGAAGGGAAGTTTTCAAGCAGGAAGCAATTAAAGAAAATTCCCCGGCTTGGTGCCAAAACATATGAACAATGTATAGGGTTCTTACGTATCATTAATGGAGATGAACCTTTGGATCAAACCGCGATACACCCTGAGAACTATAGTGCAGTGAATAAATTATTAAAGAAAATGGGATTTACATCTGAGGATTTAGGCAGTGATGCATTGAATGAAGAGTTAGGTAAACTAAATCCGGCTGATTTGGTCGATGAATTGGAAATTGGGGAAATTACGATTAAAGATATCATAGATGATTTGATGAAACCGGGAAGAGATCCTCGTGATGAATTATCAAAACCACTGCTTAAGCAGGATGTACTAAAAATGGAGGATCTGCAAACTGGGATGGAATTACAAGGTACAGTGAGGAATGTTGTGGATTTCGGTGCGTTTGTGGACATCGGTGTCAAACAGGATGGTCTGGTGCATATTTCCAAACTGAGCAACCGGTTTGTAAAACACCCATTGGATGTAGTTGCCGTTGGGGATGTTGTGACGGTTTGGGTCGAACTGGTTGACCCCAAAAAGCAAAGGGTATCTTTAACGATGCTCGAGCCAAAGGATCAAAACTAGCCTATGGTAAACTCCTTCTATATTAGAAGGGGTTTTTTTGAAGTGATGTATTTATATTTTGAGCACAGTTGAATCTATACCCTTAGACTTTCTTTCTTTTGATAAAAAAACCAACATTGATTCAACATCTTCACTTGATAATAATCCTTTTCATAAAAGGCTTTGCGGATTTGATTCTGGAACCAATTAGGCATAGCTTTTCCTCCCTTAGTTTCCTATTGTATTATTAGTCTATGTTATAATGGGTTGTCATGTTACCAAAGAAAGGGAGGGGGAAATGGATAATCGGCAATTGCAAAAACTAGTAGAAGAAATTTCGATGAAAGACTTTAAAAAGGCCTTTAGACACGAAGCCAGTTTTAATCCGCGTCTCCGAACAACAGGAGGACGATACTTGCTCCGTTCACACAATATAGAAATCAATAAGAAGTATCTTGATGAACGCGGTGTGGAAGAAATGATTGGAATCATTAAGCATGAATTGTGTCATTATCATTTGCACATCGAGAAGAAAGGGTACCAGCATCGTGATGCGGACTTTAAGCATTTACTCAAAAAAGTGGGGGCACCAAGATTTTGCGAGCCGCTGCCATCTAACCAATTAAAGAAAAAGATGAATACTATTCAATATAAATGTGAAGACTGTCAGCAGGTATATATAAGAAAAAAACGAATCGACACTACCCGTTTCGTGTGTGGTAAATGTCGTGGATCATTGATTTACCAAGGGTTTAAGGAGTGAATAACAAAAAAATAAAAAAACACAAAAGAACTCTTGACTTTAAGTTGTAACCTCTTTATAATCATAAGAGTCGACAAGATAACAACTTGTCTTAACGACAAACACTAAGGTCCTTGAGCGTGAAAAAGGAACCCAATTTTTATTATTCCGCAGTAGCTCAGTGGTAGAGCATTCGGCTGTTAACCGAACGGTCGTAGGTTCGAGTCCTACCTGCGGAGCCATTTTTTTGGGGAAGTACTCAAGAGGCTGAAGAGGCGCCCCTGCTAAGGGTGTAGGTCGCGTAAGCGGCGCGAGGGTTCAAATCCCTCCTTCTCCGCCAGTTGCATATTTTAATCAAGGCCCATTGGTCAAGCGGTTAAGACACCGCCCTTTCACGGCGGTAACACGGGTTCGAATCCCGTATGGGTCACTTTCATATACATGATCATAATGCTGGTCCCGTGGTGTAGCGGTTAACATGCCTGCCTGTCACGCAGGAGATCGCGGGTTCGATTCCCGTCGGGACCGCCATTTTTTTAAAAAACACTTGCTAAAATAATATTATCGTGATATAATATTATCCTGGCTGTTAATTAGTAATTGTTTATTGGGCTATAGCCAAGCGGTAAGGCAACGGATTTTGATTCCGTCATGCGAAGGTTCGATCCCTTCTAGCCCAGCCATTTTATTTAGAGCCATTAGCTCAGTTGGTAGAGCATCTGACTTTTAATCAGAGGGTCGAAGGTTCGAATCCTTCATGGCTCACCATTAATTTTCGCGGGTGTGGCGGAATTGGCAGACGCACCAGACTTAGGATCTGGCGCCGCAAGGCGTGGGGGTTCAAGTCCCTTCACCCGCACTGATATTTTCTTCTTGACATCAAGTTGAAAAGGTGTTAAACTTACAAAGTCGCTTTCGCGGTCGTGGCGGAATGGCAGACGCGCTAGGTTGAGGGCCTAGTGGGGGAAACCCCGTGGAGGTTCGACTCCTCTCGGCCGCACCAATAACATCATAGAAATTAGCGCCCGTAGCTCAATTGGATAGAGCATCTGACTACGAATCAGAAGGTTGTAGGTTCGACTCCCGCCGGGCGCACCATATTTTACGGGAAGTAGCTCAGCTTGGTAGAGCACTTGGTTTGGGACCAAGGGGTCGCAGGTTCGAATCCTGTCTTCCCGACCATTCTTTCTTAAAATATTTCAAAATTAAATGCGGGTGTAGTTTAGTGGTAAAACCTCAGCCTTCCAAGCTGATGATGAGAGTTCGATTCTCTTCACCCGCTCCATTATTGCTCTTTGAAAACTGAACAAAACAAAGCGCCAACGTTAAATTTTAAGTGAGCACACACTATCAAAAAAAGCAAATGAGCAAGTCAAACATTTCTTCGGAGAGTTTGATCCTGGCTCAGGACGAACGCTGGCGGCGTGCCTAATACATGCAAGTCGAGCGAATCGACGGGAGCTTGCTCCCTGAGATTAGCGGCGGACGGGTGAGTAACACGTGGGCAACCTGCCTATAAGACTGGGATAACTTCGGGAAACCGGAGCTAATACCGGATACGTTCTTTTCTCGCATGAGAGAAGATGGAAAGACGGTTTACGCTGTCACTTATAGATGGGCCCGCGGCGCATTAGCTAGTTGGTGAGGTAATGGCTCACCAAGGCGACGATGCGTAGCCGACCTGAGAGGGTGATCGGCCACACTGGGACTGAGACACGGCCCAGACTCCTACGGGAGGCAGCAGTAGGGAATCTTCCGCAATGGACGAAAGTCTGACGGAGCAACGCCGCGTGAACGAAGAAGGCCTTCGGGTCGTAAAGTTCTGTTGTTAGGGAAGAACAAGTACCAGAGTAACTGCTGGTACCTTGACGGTACCTAACCAGAAAGCCACGGCTAACTACGTGCCAGCAGCCGCGGTAATACGTAGGTGGCAAGCGTTGTCCGGAATTATTGGGCGTAAAGCGCGCGCAGGTGGTTCCTTAAGTCTGATGTGAAAGCCCACGGCTCAACCGTGGAGGGTCATTGGAAACTGGGGAACTTGAGTGCAGAAGAGGAAAGTGGAATTCCAAGTGTAGCGGTGAAATGCGTAGAGATTTGGAGGAACACCAGTGGCGAAGGCGACTTTCTGGTCTGTAACTGACACTGAGGCGCGAAAGCGTGGGGAGCAAACAGGATTAGATACCCTGGTAGTCCACGCCGTAAACGATGAGTGCTAAGTGTTAGAGGGTTTCCGCCCTTTAGTGCTGCAGCTAACGCATTAAGCACTCCGCCTGGGGAGTACGGCCGCAAGGCTGAAACTCAAAGGAATTGACGGGGGCCCGCACAAGCGGTGGAGCATGTGGTTTAATTCGAAGCAACGCGAAGAACCTTACCAGGTCTTGACATCCTCTGACAACCCTAGAGATAGGGCTTTCCCCTTCGGGGGACAGAGTGACAGGTGGTGCATGGTTGTCGTCAGCTCGTGTCGTGAGATGTTGGGTTAAGTCCCGCAACGAGCGCAACCCTTGATCTTAGTTGCCAGCATTCAGTTGGGCACTCTAAGGTGACTGCCGGTGACAAACCGGAGGAAGGTGGGGATGACGTCAAATCATCATGCCCCTTATGACCTGGGCTACACACGTGCTACAATGGATGGTACAAAGGGCTGCAAACCTGCGAAGGTAAGCGAATCCCATAAAGCCATTCTCAGTTCGGATTGCAGGCTGCAACTCGCCTGCATGAAGCCGGAATCGCTAGTAATCGCGGATCAGCATGCCGCGGTGAATACGTTCCCGGGCCTTGTACACACCGCCCGTCACACCACGAGAGTTTGTAACACCCGAAGTCGGTGAGGTAACCTTTATGGAGCCAGCCGCCTAAGGTGGGACAGATGATTGGGGTGAAGTCGTAACAAGGTAGCCGTATCGGAAGGTGCGGCTGGATCACCTCCTTTCTAAGGATAATTACGAGAGCGCTTTTGTTTTGTTCAGTTTTGAATGAGTAATTCATTCAAATAGGAAAGAGAAGCATCACGATGTGATGGATTCTTTCTGCTTTGTTCCTTGAAAACTAGATAATAGATAGAAGGCAATTAATTTTTTTCAAAGCATCTGTAAGACTTTTTTAACGGTTAAGTTAGAAAGGGCGCACGGTGGATGCCTTGGCACTAGGAGCCGATGAAGGACGGGACTAACACCGATATGCTTCGGGGAGCTGTAAGTAAGCTTTGATCCGGAGATTTCCGAATGGGGAAACCCACTGTTCGTAATGGAACAGTATCTTTACCTGAATACATAGGGTACTGAAGGCAGACCCGGGGAACTGAAACATCTAAGTACCCGGAGGAAGAGAAAGCAAACGCGATTTCCTGAGTAGCGGCGAGCGAAACGGAATTAGCCCAAACCAAGAGGCTTGCCTCTTGGGGTTGTAGGACACTCAACATGGAGTTACAAAGGAACGGGGTAAATGAAGCGACCTGGAAAGGTCCGTCGAAGAAGGTAAAAACCCTGTAGTTGAAACTTCGTTCCCTCCTGAGTGGATCCTGAGTACGGCGGGACACGAGAAATCCCGTCGGAAGCAGGGAGGACCATCTCCCAAGGCTAAATACTCCCTAGTGACCGATAGTGAACCAGTACCGTGAGGGAAAGGTGAAAAGCACCCCGGAAGGGGAGTGAAATAGATCCTGAAACCGTGTGCCTACAAGTAGTCAAAGCCCGTTAATGGGTAATGGCGTGCCTTTTGTAGAATGAACCGGCGAGTTACGATTTCATGCGAGGTTAAGTTGATGAGACGGAGCCGCAGCGAAAGCGAGTCTGAATAGGGCGAATGAGTATGAGGTCGTAGACCCGAAACCAGGTGATCTACCCATGTCCAGGGTGAAGTTCAGGTAACACTGAATGGAGGCCCGAACCCACGCACGTTGAAAAGTGCGGGGATGAGGTGTGGGTAGCGGAGAAATTCCAATCGAACCTGGAGATAGCTGGTTCTCTCCGAAATAGCTTTAGGGCTAGCCTCAAGATGAGAGTATTGGAGGTAGAGCACTGATTGGACTAGGGGCCCCCAACGGGTTACCGAATTCAGTCAAACTCCGAATGCCAAATACTTATTCTTGGGAGTCAGACTGCGAGTGATAAGATCCGTAGTCGAAAGGGAAACAGCCCAGACCACCAGCTAAGGTCCCAAAGTATACGTTAAGTGGAAAAGGATGTGGAGTTGCTTAGACAACCAGGATGTTGGCTTAGAAGCAGCCACCATTTAAAGAGTGCGTAATAGCTCACTGGTCGAGTGACTCCGCGCCGAAAATGTACCGGGGCTAAACGTATCACCGAAGCTGTGGATTGACACCATTAGGTGTCGATGGTAGGAGAGCGTTCTAAGGGCGTTGAAGTCAGACCGGAAGGACTGGTGGAGCGCTTAGAAGTGAGAATGCCGGTATGAGTAGCGAAAGAAGGGTGAGAATCCCTTCCACCGAATGCCTAAGGTTTCCTGAGGAAGGCTCGTCCGCTCAGGGTTAGTCGGGACCTAAGCCGAGGCCGAAAGGCGTAGGCGATGGACAACAGGTTGATATTCCTGTACCACCTATACATCGTTTGAACGATGGGGGGACGCAGAAGGATAGGGTAAGCGCGCTGTTGGATATGCGCGTCCAAGCAGTTAGGCCGGAAACGAGGCAAATCCCGTTTCCATTAAGGCGGAGCTGTGATGGCGAGGGAAATATAGTACCGAAGTTCCTGATTCCACGCTGCCAAGAAAAGCCTCTAGTGAGATGTAAGGTGCCCGTACCGCAAACCGACACAGGTAGGCGAGGAGAGAATCCTAAGGTGTGCGAGAGAACTCTCGTTAAGGAACTCGGCAAAATGACCCCGTAACTTCGGGAGAAGGGGTGCTTTTTAGGGTGAATAGCCCAGAAAAGCCGCAGTGAATAGGCCCAGGCGACTGTTTAGCAAAAACACAGGTCTCTGCGAAGCCGCAAGGCGAAGTATAGGGGCTGACACCTGCCCGGTGCTGGAAGGTTAAGGGGAGAGGTTAGCGCAAGCGAAGCTTTGAACCGAAGCCCCAGTAAACGGCGGCCGTAACTATAACGGTCCTAAGGTAGCGAAATTCCTTGTCGGGTAAGTTCCGACCCGCACGAAAGGTGTAACGATCTGGGCACTGTCTCAACGAGAGACTCGGTGAAATTATAGTACCTGTGAAGATGCAGGTTACCCGCGACAGGACGGAAAGACCCCGTGGAGCTTTACTGCAGCCTGATATTGAATTTTGGTACAGCTTGTACAGGATAGGTAGGAGCCTGAGAAGCCGGAGCGCTAGCTTCGGTGGAGGCGTTGGTGGGATACTACCCTGGCTGTATTGAAATTCTAACCCGCGCCCCTTATCGGGGTGGGAGACAGTGTCAGGTGGGCAGTTTGACTGGGGCGGTCGCCTCCTAAAGAGTAACGGAGGCGCCCAAAGGTTCCCTCAGAATGGTTGGAAATCATTCGTAGAGTGTAAAGGCACAAGGGAGCTTGACTGCGAGACCTACAAGTCGAGCAGGGACGAAAGTCGGGCTTAGTGATCCGGTGGTTCCGCATGGAAGGGCCATCGCTCAACGGATAAAAGCTACCCCGGGGATAACAGGCTTATCTCCCCCAAGAGTCCACATCGACGGGGAGGTTTGGCACCTCGATGTCGGCTCATCGCATCCTGGGGCTGTAGTCGGTCCCAAGGGTTGGGCTGTTCGCCCATTAAAGCGGTACGCGAGCTGGGTTCAGAACGTCGTGAGACAGTTCGGTCCCTATCCGTCGCGGGCGCAGGAAATTTGAGAGGAGCTGTCCTTAGTACGAGAGGACCGGGATGGACGCACCGCTGGTGTACCAGTTGTCTTGCCAAAGGCATAGCTGGGTAGCTACGTGCGGACGGGATAAGTGCTGAAAGCATCTAAGCATGAAGCCCCCCTCAAGATGAGATTTCCCATGGCGCAAGCTAGTAAGATCCCTGAAAGATGATCAGGTTGATAGGTCAGAGGTGGAAGCGTGGCGACATGTGGAGCTGACTGATACTAATAGATCGAGGACTTAACCAACGCTTTAAAAAAATGAAATACCTTCTTATTATTATCTAGTTTTGAAGGAATGAAAATTTTTTCTTGCATTTTGGTTTCATACATGGTATGATAGTAAATGTGCAAAAAAGATTAAATGTTTGGTGGCGATAGCGAAGAGGTCACACCCGTTCCCATTCCGAACACGGCAGTTAAGCTCTTCAGCGCCGATGGTAGTTGGGGGTTTCCCCCTGTGAGAGTAGGACGCCGCCAAGCTATAATCTTTGTATTCTTTTTGAGTGATTGGGAATACTATATTTATAAAAGAAACATTTATACCGTCGCGGGGTGGAGCAGTCCGGTAGCTCGTCGGGCTCATAACCCGAAGGTCGCAGGTTCAAATCCTGTCCCCGCAATCATGAAAAAAACGAAACTTAGGTTTCGTTTTTTTGTTTTATCCGAAATTCGAATAATTATGTCCCTAACTTATTTGTTTCTTCTTTTGAAACAAGGTAAACTACATATAGAATGGTTTTTGTTCCATAATATTGCGTTTATGGTTCTCGACATGAACTTTAGGACGTTTTCCTAATAATGATAAAGGTGATTGATATATGCATCAGGTTGAATGGATTTCTCAGAATGAGGAAGAAACAGCGCGATTTGCGCATGAATTGGCACAAAAGCTTTCAAGTGGCGATGTGCTGGCTTTAGAAGGTGACTTGGGTGCTGGAAAGACGGCATTCACAAAAGGGTTGGCTAAAGGATTAGGTGTTACCAGAATGGTGAATAGCCCTACCTTTACGATAATAAAGGAATACATGGGTCGATTGCCTTTATATCATATGGATGTATATCGGGTAAGTGAATCGGAAGAAGATTTAGGCTTTGAAGAATATTTTGATGGTGATGGTGTGACTGTCGTTGAATGGGCCCATTTAATAAAGGATCACCTTCCAGAGGAAATCCTGACCATCTATATTTATCGTCTGAGCGATACAAGCCGGCGTTTTGTTCTGGAAGCCAAAGGCGAACGATATGTAAAGTTATGTAAGGAGATTATTTGATGAAGGTTTTAGCTATAGATACATCGAATTTCACATTAGGGGTTGCCCTGGTAAACGGGAGTCAAGTAATTGGTGAGTATACGACGAACCTAAAGAAAAATCATTCGGTGCGGGTTATGCCAGCAATTGAAACACTGCTGAGGGATTGTGATACTAAACCGAAGGATTTGACTAAGATAGTGGTCGCTCAAGGCCCGGGATCCTATACAGGCGTCAGGATTGGAGTAACGATTGCAAAAAGCTTGGCATGGACACTTCAGATTCCGTTATCGGGTGTTTCCAGCTTAGAGGTTTTAGCAGCTAATGGACGTTATTTTAACGGGTTGATCTCTCCATTGTTCGATGCAAGAAGAGGGCAGATTTATACTGGATTATATGAAATGGAAAATAACTCTTTAAAGACAGTCATTGAAGATTGTAATATTCTATCCTCTGAGTGGGCGAATCAATTGAAGGAATTAAATCGTCCTGTTTTATTCGTTGGTCAAGATGTGGACATTCACCGGGATGCAATTACGGAAGCATTAGGTGATTTAGCTGTATTTGCTCCGGTACAGTCATATAACTCAAGACCAAGCGAACTGGCCTTCATTGGCCTTGATAAGGCTGAAGTCGATGTTCACCAGTTTGTACCGAATTATATCCGCATGGCTGAAGCAGAAGCTAAGTGGCTTGAACAGCAGGGGAAATAAACAAGGAAAGCGACCGATTATTATGAGTAAAACATTGACGTTCCGAAAAATGAATACGGAAGATATCGAGCAAGTGCTTAATGTGGAAAAGCAGTCCTTTACTTTGCCTTGGAGCCGGGAAGCTTTTTTTAATGAACTGAATCATAATCAATATGCTGTATACATGGTGATAGAGGATGAAGGGAAAATTGCCGGTTATTGCGGTGCGTGGATAGTCATTGATGAATCGCACATTACCAATATAGCGATATTGCCAGAATACCGAGGGCAAAAGCTTGGGGAAGCTTTGCTCAGGAAGATGATTGAAATCTCCATTTCGATGGGTGTGGTGAGGATGACGCTTGAGGTCCGTGTCAGTAATGCAGTAGCCATTTCGCTTTATGAAAAACTTGGTTTCCAAAAGGGTGGAATCCGAAAAAATTATTATACAGACAATCAAGAAGATGCTTATGTTATGTGGGTGAATTTTTCATGAAAAAAGATCAATTTATATTAGGAATTGAAACGAGCTGCGATGAAACTGCGGCAGCTGTCATAAAAAATGGAACGGAGATACTGAGTAATGTCGTGGCTTCACAAATCGAAAGCCATAAACGTTTTGGCGGTGTTGTCCCGGAAATAGCTTCCCGTCATCATGTAGAACAAATTACGATCGTTCTTGAAGAAGCACTGCTTCAGGCAGGGGTGACATATGAAGACTTGGATGCCATTGCCGTTACAGAAGGTCCCGGACTTGTAGGGGCACTATTAATAGGCGTGAATGCGGCGAAGGCTGTAGCTTTCGCACATGGAATACCTATTGTCGGTACGCATCATATCGCGGGTCATATTTATGCGAATCGGCTTATTCAGGAGATCGAATATCCTGCGCTTTCTTTAGTCGTTTCGGGAGGCCATACGGAATTGGTGCTTTTAGAAGAACCAGGTTCTTTCAAGGTGATAGGGGAGACGCGGGATGATGCAGCAGGTGAGGCGTATGATAAAGTGGCCCGAACCTTGGGGCTCCCTTATCCTGGCGGCCCTCATATCGATAGGCTGGCACAAGAAGGCTCACCAACTTTGAAACTGCCTCGGGCATGGTTGGATGGCAGCTATGACTTTTCTTTCAGCGGGTTGAAATCAGCGGTAATCAACACTTTGCATAATGCTGAACAGCGCGGGGAAAAAATTGAACCTAAAGATTTAGCGGCAAGTTTCCAAGCTAGCGTGATAGAAGTGCTTGTAATGAAAGCTGTAAAGGCTGCAAAGGAATATAATGTGAAGCAGGTATTGCTTGCTGGAGGAGTTGCCGCAAATAAAGGCCTTAGGGAAGCATTAACGGAAGCTTTTAAGGATTTACCTATGGATATATCCATTCCGCCCCTATATCTTTGTACGGACAATGCCGCCATGATCGGTGCTGCTGGCAGTGTCATGTTTGAAAAGGGAAAACGATCTGGTTTGGATTTGAACGGAAATCCTGGATTGGATATCGAAGCATTTTAATTGAAGAGAAGACAGGATTCCTCACTTTGGCATCCTGTCTTTTTATCGTGTTTATAAAAAAATAGAATATTCTGTGGATAAAGTTTTTTTGATAATCATACTGCATGTGTATAAAGTGGTGTTTTTGTGGATAAGTGGATATGTTTCTGTGGATAATGTGTATAACTCAAATTAATGGCTAGTGAACGGTAAGTGGTTTGTTAACAATTTTGTGGATAACTTTCAAGCGACGTTTTGAATGGAAAAGAAAAAGACCGAGTCAATTGACTCGGTCTTTTGTCATTCTTCCAGTTCAGTCCATTCTTCGAGAAGCTGGTCCAAACTTTCCTGTGCAGTATCAAGCTTTGTTTGGACCTCCATTACTTTTTCATGGTCCTGAAAAACATTTGGATCACAAAGGAGGTCATTATATTCGTTTATTTCGATTTCAAGAAGCTCCATGGCTGCCTCGATTTCCTCAATGCGCCGTTTTCGCTGGCGTTCAGCTTTTTTTGCTTCTTTATCAATTTTGTAATTCGTTTTTTCTACAGCTGCATCTAAAGTATTAGCCTGTTCCTGCTGTTCAAGTGCTTGGATTTCAGCCTGCTCCTGTTTCTTCTCTAGATAGTAATCATAATCACCGAGGAATTCTTCGTTGCCGTCTTTGGAGAGCTCTATCACTTTCGTTGCTATTCGATTTATGAAATAACGGTCATGTGAAACGAAAAGAATAGTTCCCGGATAATCGATCAATGCGTTTTCAAGCACCAATTTACTATCGAGGTCCAAATGGTTCGTTGGTTCATCAAGAATTAAAAAATTCCCTTTTTGCATCATCATTTTGGCTAGAGCAAGCCGGGCCTTTTCGCCCCCGCTTAGTGTGGAAACGGTTTTCAAAACATCGTCCCCGCTAAAAAGGAAATTACCGAGTACGGTGCGAATGTCCTTTTCCGGTTTAAGGGGATAGTCGTCCCATAATTCATTTAGTACGCGTTTATTGGAAACAAGGTTAGCCTGTTCTTGATCGTAGTAGCTGACTTCTACGTTCGTTCCAAAACGGAAACCCCCAGAAAGTGCAGGCAGCTTAGAAATGATCGTTTTCAATAAAGTAGATTTTCCAACTCCATTTGGGCCAACAAGTGCTATGCTCTCACCTTTAGTCATCCGGGAATTTATATTCTTTGATACCGTTTCCCCTTCGTATCCAATAGCCAAGTCCTGGAGGTGAAGTACTTCATTTCCGCTTTGCCTTTCAATCTGGAAAGAAAAATTCGCAGATTTTTCATCACCTTGCGGCTTGTCCAATACATCCATCTTTTCGAGCTGTTTGCGTCTGCTTTGTGCTCTTTTCGTGGTGGAAGCCCTGGTGATATTACGTTGGACAAAGTCGCGAAGCTTTTCAATTTCCCCTTGTTGCTTCTCGAACAGTTTCATGTCCCGCTCATAATCCTCCGCTTTTCCCTCTAGGTAAGAACTATAATTACCATGGTATTTTTTCATGTTATTTCGGGAAATCTCATATACGAGGTTTACTACTTTATCTAAAAAATAGCGGTCATGGGAAACAATAAGGACAGCTCCCTGGTAGCCTTGTAAATATTGTTCAAGCCAAGAGAGGGTTTCGATATCCAAATGGTTCGTCGGCTCATCCAGAATCAATATATCCGGTTTCCTTAAAAGCAGCTTCCCTAATGCAAGCCTTGTTTTTTGCCCACCGCTTAAAGTGGAAATTGGGGTAGAATAGTCAAAGTCAGCAAACTGAAGTCCATGCAATACGGAACGGATATCCGCTTCATATTGATAACCGCCCTTCTCTTTGAATGTCACCATCAAAGTGTCGTATTCATTCAGCACTTTTTGGTAAATTGTTTCGTTTTCAAAGATGTCAGGTCTGGCCATATCAGCCTCAAGGCGACGCAGTTCCTTTTCTTGCTCTATAAGATCCGTGAATACAGTCAGCATCTCATCCCAAATGGTCAGTTCGGATTCCAATCCCGTATCCTGGGCCATATAGCCGATGGTGACGCCTTTTGGTTTGATTATTTCACCGCCATCATGGGAAAGCTGCCCAGCTATGATTTTAAGCAGAGTGGATTTACCGGCGCCATTTCGGCCGACAAGTGCAATTCGATCTTTATTTTGAACTTCGAGCTTCATATTTGATAAAATAAGTTCAGCTCCATAATATTTCGATAGTTGATTGATTTGTAATAAAATCATAGATTTCACCTCAATTGATTATTGTTAGTGTAACGTATTTTAGTTATTATCGGCAACAGCTTGGTTCCAAGCTGAAACAAAAGCTGTTACATAAAGTGGAATAATAGTGTATGATTTAGGAGGGGTTACTTAAATGGGAGACTTAACGCATTTTAATGAACAGGGCAGGGCCAAAATGGTTGATGTGAGTGCTAAGCCTGAAACAACCCGGACGGCAGTAGCTCAATCGAGCATTTTATTGAATGATGAAATATATGAATTGGTCACGAACCATAAAATGAAAAAAGGTGATGTACTGGCTGTTGCGCAAGTTGCAGGAATAATGGCCAGCAAAAATACATCCAATATAATTCCGATGTGCCATCCCATTGCTCTGCAAGGGGTCAATATAGCCTTTGATTGGGAAAAAGAAGAACAAGGATATAGGCTTAGGATTGAAACGGAAGCTAAGACAAAAGGGAGTACAGGTGTGGAAATGGAAGCGTTAACAGCTGCATCCGTGACTGCCTTGACTGTTTATGACATGTGTAAGGCCATTGATAAGGGAATGGTGATCGGGCCTACATTCTTAGTGGAGAAAACAGGCGGAGTGTCTAGTAGCGATTATAAAAGGCAAGTAAAACAAACAGATAGAGATTAAGTTGAAAAGCATGTGTGAAAGCGGGGAAGAACAATGAACCATGACCCAAAGATACCGCAGGCGACAGCCAAAAGGTTGCCATTGTATTATCGATTTTTAAAGAACTTACATTCCTCAGGCAAACAAAGAGTTTCCTCGGCAGAGCTAAGTGAAGCTGTAAAAGTGGATTCTGCCACAATTCGCCGTGATTTTTCCTACTTTGGCGCGCTTGGGAAAAAAGGCTACGGCTACAATGTCAATTATTTATTATCCTTCTTTAGAAAAACACTAGATCAGGATGAATTGACCAAAGTCGCTTTAATCGGGGTAGGAAATTTAGGAACCGCTTTTTTAAATTACAATTTCATGAAAAATAATAATACTAAAATTGAAATGGCTTTCGAAGTTTCTGAAGAAAAGGTCGGCAAGCGAATAGCTGATGTGCCCATCTATCATATGGATCAAATCGATACACTATTGCAGGAAAATAATATTACTGCGGCTATATTGACAGTGCCTGCACAGGTAGCCCAGACGATAACCGATCGTCTAGTCAAAGCTGATATAAAAGGAATATTGAATTTCACACCTGCACGGCTGACCGTGCCTCCATCCATAAGGGTTCACCACATTGACCTGGCCGTGGAGCTTCAGTCGCTCATCTACTTCCTGAAACATTATCCAGTAGTGGAAGAAGCCGCATTGGAGGAATGAAAAAACGCTGCATCATTGCAGCGTTTTTTTATTTTTTCTTATTTTTTTGTGCTGCTTTAATCTTAAAGTGCAGCATAATCATGCGTAATCCCGATCCAAAATCAAGAGTTGCAATAAGGACAAGTATGTAGGCAAAGAGTCCCCATCCGGAAGAATTGACGGTTTGAATCGCGATAGCGGTAAAAAGAGCTCCTAAGCCTGCATAGATGATGCCCATGAATAATGGTGATTGACGTTTCATAATAAACCTCCAATGAAGGCCTGTGCAGTATCTAGCATCTTCTCAATATCCTCCCGATATACCACTTGAAGGATGATAACAAGCGTATTCATCGCAATATGTGCGCTCATGGAAACAAGAATGCGGCCTGTTTTCGCATAAAGGAAAGCAAAGGTGAAGCCCATTGCCGTATATAAAAGAAGATGTTCAAATTCACCATGCGCCAAGCCGAAAATAACTGAGCTGATTAAGGCTGAAATAAAGAAGTTAAGGCGTTTATGAAGTGATCCGAAAATGATTTTCCGGAAAATTAATTCTTCCAATATAGGTCCAATTACTGAAGTGACGAAAATGACCATGGGGACTTTGTAAATGAGTGAAATAAGTTGCTGCGTATTTTCAGATTCAGACTCCACCCCAAGCATTTGTTCAATGCTGCCGGCAATGCTTTGTGCAAAAAGAGCCATGAACACTCCTGCAATTGCCCATAATACGGACAACGAAACGGAAGTTTGATTTCTCGTGTCCAACTTTTCCCTCATATCTTTTCTTATTAAAAAAAGAATCAATAATAAAGTAACGAGAAAACTGAAAACTATCCAGTATGCTGCAGACTTCACTTCGAGTTCATCTGCCGGCATTCCAGTATAAGACCCGATCAGCATGAAAATGGGTACCCCAACAATACTGGATAATTGCATGGCAATATAAGTGATGATGACGAACCAATATTCTTTTTTCAAAAATGAAAACTCCTTTTATAGTCACCCATCCCGTTCGGAACGTTCCTGATATGGGGACAATCTATAAACGCATACTCCAAAATGGTATCAAATATTGAGGCAGAACACCACTTAAAGGTACCCCTAGCATAACATTTCAATTACATTGTTAAGGAAATCATTATGCTAAAGTAGTTTACCCATAATTTATCAGAAATTAATAAAAAATTTTCAATAAGATACTTGCAAAAAAGGCTCGGTTTATTTAATATTATAAATGTGTTAGCACTCGATGATGAAGAGTGCTAATAATCATGAAACAAATTATCAAGAGAATATGAGGAGGTTGTTTCACTTGTTAAAACCATTAGGTGATCGCGTTATTATTGAACTAGTTCAAACTGAAGAAAAAACTGCAAGCGGTATTGTTCTTCCTGATACTGCTAAAGAAAAGCCACAAGAAGGTAAGGTAGTAGCAGTTGGTACTGGCCGTGTCCTTGAAAATGGCGAACGTGTTGCTTTAGAGGTTGCCCAAGGCGATCTAATTATCTTCTCAAAATATGCAGGTACTGAAGTTAAATACGAAGACACTGAATACTTAATTTTACGTGAAAGCGACATTCTAGCTGTTATCGGCTAATTATACATCATACTTAACTGAACGAAAATTTTCTTAAAATTTTAGGGAGGTACTTATAAATGGCTAAAGAAATTAAATTTAGTGAAGAAGCTCGCCGTTCCATGCTTCGTGGTGTGGACGCACTTGCAGATGCAGTTAAAGTAACGCTTGGACCAAAAGGTCGTAACGTGGTTCTTGAGAAAAAATTCGGTTCACCGCTTATCACAAATGACGGTGTGACGATCGCTAAAGAAATCGAATTGGAAGATGCATTCGAAAACATGGGTGCGAAATTGGTTGCTGAAGTAGCAAGCAAAACAAACGACGTAGCTGGTGACGGTACAACTACTGCAACGGTTCTTGCACAAGCGATGATCCGTGAAGGTCTTAAAAACGTAACAGCTGGTGCTAACCCAATGGGTATCCGTAAAGGAATCGAGAAAGCGGTCAATTCAGCAATTGCAGAATTGAAAGCCATTTCCAAACCTGTTGAAAACAAAGAATCAATCGCACAAGTTGCTGCCATCTCTTCAGCTGATGAAGAAGTGGGCCAACTGATTGCAGAAGCAATGGAGCGCGTTGGTAACGACGGCGTCATCACAATCGAAGAGTCTAAAGGTTTCACAACTGAATTGGACGTAGTAGAAGGTATGCAGTTCGATCGTGGATATGCATCTCCATACATGGTTACTGATTCAGATAAAATGGAAGCTGTCCTAGAAAATCCATATATCTTGATCACAGATAAAAAAATCACGAATATCCAAGAAATCCTTCCTGTCCTTGAGCAAGTTGTTCAACAAGGGAAACCGCTATTATTGATTGCTGAAGATGTAGAAGGCGAAGCGCTTGCAACTCTTGTTGTAAACAAACTTCGTGGAACATTCAACGCTGTTGCGGTTAAGGCTCCTGGATTCGGTGACCGTCGTAAAGCAATGCTTGAAGACATCGCAGCTCTTACAGGCGGCGAAGTAATCACTGAAGAAATCGGACTTGATCTTAAATCTGCAACAATCGATTCATTAGGCCGTGCGTCTAAAGTGGTTGTTACAAAAGAAAATACAACGATCGTTGAAGGTGCTGGAAATACAGCTCAAATTCAAGCTCGTGTAAACCAAATCCGTGTTCAATTAGAAGAAACAACTTCTGAATTCGACCGTGAAAAATTACAAGAACGCCTTGCTAAATTAGCTGGTGGTGTAGCGGTAATCAAAGTCGGTGCAGCTACCGAAACAGAATTAAAAGAACGTAAACTTCGTATTGAAGATGCATTGAACTCCACTCGTGCCGCTGTTGAAGAAGGTATCGTAGCCGGTGGTGGTACAGCGCTTCTTAACGTATACAATAAAATCGCTGAAATTCAAGCGGAAGGCGACGTAGCAACAGGCGTGAAAATCGTTCTTCGTGCAATCGAAGAGCCTGTTCGTCAAATCGCTCACAATGCCGGTCTTGAAGGCTCTGTAATCGTAGAGCGCCTTAAAGGCGAAGCAGTAGGCACTGGCTTCAATGCAGCTACTGGACAATGGGTGAACATGATCGAATCCGGTATCGTCGACCCTACTAAAGTAACTCGTTCAGCTCTACAAAACGCTGGTTCTGTAGCAGCTATGTTCTTAACAACAGAAGCTGTTGTTGCTGACAAACCAGAACCTGCTGGCGCTGGCGGCATGGGCATGCCTGATATGGGCGGCATGGGCGGAATGGGCGGCATGATGTAATCATTGCCTAAATCCCTTATTAAGGGGTTTAACGAGGATTCAGAATGAATGCTCACCTAACATGTGAATATCTTTAAAGTTGAAGGCCTCTCACAGTTTACTGTGAGGGGCCTTTTCTTTATATTTGAATTCGGTATGTCCTAGTCATTGTTGGATTTTTTTAATTCCTGTACCTGCTTGATCTGTAATGATGTATGCGTATGCCTGAATGGATGCAACGTAATTTTCTTGTTGTTATGCGGTAATTTCTTAAGAAGACGTTGTAATCGTATTGCAGGCAGTTTTTGCACCAATGTATATCCCTCTGGTGAAGTGAAGACAAAGTTTTCATCCATGTAATGATGCCTGTTTTGAATTTTCATTTTATTTTGCTGTAGTAGATGCCTTTTTAATAACTTCATGACCTGATCGTCCATCAAAATGGTAAATCGCCTAGGGGATGTAAAGGTAAACTTCATACATCCAATTTCAACGAAAGACATACATATAGTTCCGGGCGATGGGGGGACAACAACTACTAGAGTTTTTTCAAGTAAAAGGAACTGTTGAAAGTTGGATTAAAAATGTTTTTAACTTAGTGAAGGATCATCCAAAGGCGGTTTTCCCTTATTTCGTTGGATGTTTGATTTGTAGATCGATAAAATTGTTAACGCTTACATTTTTGCAGATTGAAGTTGCAAAAAGATGTACTAAACTATTTGAATATGTCCATTTATAATCAAATTATGAAAGGGGTTACTATCATGAAAGAACGGTCTCAACGAGTACTTACCAGATTTTTGAAAGTAAATACCTTTTTAACTTGTGAGGATTTAAGTAAAGAGTTCAATATTAGTGAGCGTACTTTTCGAAACGAATTGGTTCTGATTAATAAATATCTGTCTGAAAATAATTATCCATCCATTACGACGATAAGAGGAAAGGGGTTGAAGTTAGACCTGTCTGATGTGGACCGCGGAAAGCTCCAATTGAAAATTGGTGATGATAGGGAAACGGATTATTATAGGCCCAATGAACGTTTTCTTGCCTTACTTTTAGATATTGCCGATACCACAAAAAGGACAATGCTTTTTGAAATGGAAGAAAAACTGCAGGTATCGAAAAGTACATTGGATGAGGATATGAGAAGACTTCGCCAGTTTTTAAAGGAATATGGTATTTCTGTAGTGAGTTTAACGAAGCAAGGGATTGTATTAAAAGGAGATGAACGATCAATACGCACTATGTTGTACGACGTAATTAATAGTGTTACAGATATTTCCAATCTATTGGGGTACCGAGATAGAGATACTGTGAATACCTTTGCAGATCAATTTGTCCTTGATTATTTGGATACAAGTGCATTGAGGGTCATTGGAGAACATTATGACGAAGTCTTTGAAAAGTCTAGAGTAGAGATTAATCATGTATATCGAAATCAAAGCATTCTATTTTTAGGTATATGGGTAAGGCGGTTGCAAGAGGGAAATAACCTTAGGGAATTAGCCAAAGTTAGAGCCGAGATAAAAGAAGATCCTGTCAGAAATTTTGTGGATTTCATCTGTATGGAGTTTGGTTTATATCCATCATTAAATGAAATAAAATATACTACCTTTACAATCGAATCTTTTAATCCAAAAGATATGAATAATTCATTCGATTGGGTTACCGCACAATTATTAGCTATTCAATTAATTGAGCATGTAGAAAAAGTAACCAGAATCCCCTTTTCTCAGAGAGAAGAAGATTTGTATGAAGGTTTATATAAGCATATCACAGGGTTATTAAGCAGGGCGAAGAACGATTTACAGGTATTTAATCCGTTGAAAGAAACTATTAAGGAGTCCTTTGCCGAGATTTATCAGGCAGTCACATGCTTTAGTAAGCAAATAGAGGACTATATAAAAAAACCATTATCAGAAGATGAAATCGGGTTTTTGACCGTTTATTTTTCAACTTCTGCCAGCCAAATAAAACAGAAAGAACAATATGTTTATCAGGCTGTTGTGCTTTGTAATCATGGGATTTCAACTGGAAAGCTATTGGCTGCGAATTTGAAAGAGCAATTCAATATCGAGATTGTAGCAGTATTGAGTTCGTTTGAATTAGCCTTTATTGACAAGCTTGATGTTGATTTAGTTTTTACGACCATTTCAATTGATTATCCAAGAAAACCCGTATTATTGCTTAATCCAATATTAAGAGAAAGTGATAAGAAGGAAATTAAAGATTTTTTACTCAAAAATAAGAATAAGAGAAGGATCGTTTCCAATAAGTTAGATGCCACAATGCTAATGCAGGATATTCTTATGTTAATTGTAGAAAGCGGCGGTACGGTAACACAGGAAAGCTATCAGAAAGTAGAAGAGACTTTTAAAGAACATCATTTAAAAATTAATACAAGGGAGATACAGCCAATGTTGCAGGATATTTTGAGGGATTCCAACATTCTACTAAAGCAAGAATGTAAAGACTGGAAAGAAGCGATTACGAAATCTGCCCAGATATTGTTAACAGAAGAGGTCATTGAAGAGCGATATATAAACGCCATGATTAAATCTGTTGAAGAGTATGGGCCTTATATAGTAGTAGGGAAGCATTTAGCGTTAGCACACGCAAGGCCAGAAGATGGAGTAAATAAATTAGGTATTAGTGTCATGACGTTAAAGGAACCGGTGAATTTCGGAAATCCGGATAATGATCCGGTGAAAATTGTTTTTTGTCTAGCTGCAGTGGATTCTTATTCGCATCTAAATGTGATGAAAAATCTGATTGAGTTAATTAATGATGAAGAGAAATTAGACCAGTTAATTACAGCACAAGATGTAACCATGTTTAATCAGGTGTTATATGGAAGTGAAGTAATGGAATGAGGAAAGCTGTGGTTATTACAATTGGTGTAGATGCAAGTAGGAGAAGATGAATTATATAAAACAAAAAACGAAAGAGGAGAGAGTGACATGAAAAAAGTAAATATCTTATTTGTATGTGGAGCAGGTTTAGGAAGCAGTTTTGCTTGTCAAATGGCGGCAGAGGATGTATTAAGCAAGTTGGGTATTAATGCCAAGCTAGATCATAGTGATATCTCGTCTGCTGTTTCAGTAAAACCCGATATTATTATTACGGCACAGAATTTCAAATCCCAATTTGAGAAATTTTCAGTTGATCCAAAACAAACGACAATTGTTTATTTGAGAAATATTGTATCTAAACTAGAGATTGAAGAAAAAATCACCCCGGTATTAAGGGAAAAAGGCGTTTTAGCTTAAAAATAAATAGAGATAGCTAGAGATGGGGGGAGAAAATGGGTGTAGTCAACTTTATTATAGAGAATATTTTGACACAGGCATCAGTCACAATCGCGTTGATTGCTATGTTGGGGTTAATTTTGCAAAAGAAATCAACAGGGCAAGTTATTTCTGGTTCGTTAAAGACGATGTTAGGATTTATGGTATTGTCAGCCGGATCCAGCATTATAGTTGGTAGTTTAATGTATTTCGGTAAAATTTTTACAGAAGGTTTCCATATGCAAGGGATTATTCCTTCAATTGAAGCCATTAATGGCCAAGCAATGAATGAGTTAGGCTTGGGTCGTGATATCGCACTAACTTTCTTAGCTATCTTTGTTTTTAATATTTTAATTGCCCGGTTTACTAAATGGAAATACATCTTTTTAACTGGTCAGGCAATTCTTTGGATGGCTACTATGACAACAGTATTTGGTTACTTTGCAGGTTTACGTGGTGTTGCATTGATTTTAGTAGGCGGTTTCATTGGGGGCGTCTTTGCGGTAGCAATGCCTGCGATTGCACAACCATTTGTTCGGAAGATTACTGGTATGGATGATATTGCATTAGGACACTTTTGTACGGTTGGGTATGTGTTTGAAGCAGGTGTAGCAAAACTAGTTGGGGGAAAAGGCGAAAAGAAAAAATCTGTTGAAGATTTGAAATTACCAGCTCAATTTGAATTCTTACAAGATACCTATCTATCTTTGATGGTGGTAATGACTCCTCTTTATATTATTACAGCAGCGTTCGCAGGTGATGAGTTCGCTTCTAAAATATCAGAAAATACAAACTACTTAATGTTTGCTTTCTTACAATCTATCCAATTCGTAGTTGGAGTGTATGTATTACTAGCAGGGGTTCGCTTATTACTAGGTGAAATTGTTCCGGCATTTAGAGGGATTGCCATGCGGTTGGTTCCAAATGCAAAGCCTGCATTAGATTGTCCAGTCCTATTTCCATTTAGCCCTAATGCAGTCATTGTAGGGTTTATCACAACTACTATAGGTTCAATTATTGCAATGTTTGTATTACCAGTCTTTGGGTTGGCAATGATCTTACCAGGTATTCTGACAGCCTTCTTCGCGGGTGGGACTGCCGGTATCTTCGGTAACTTAACAGGTGGTATTCGCGGTGCAATTATTGGTGGTATTGTACATGGTTTCTTCATTACATTATTACCAGCACTGTTAGTAACGACTTTCAATTCTATGGGATTTGTCAATGCAACAGCTACAGATGTTGATACAGTAACAGCTGCTTTACTATATGCATGGCTCATTGGTCCACTTTTAAAAGCTTTCTAGGACGTTGAAAGAGAAAAGGAGGTTCAAGTAATGTTTGGATTTGGTAAGAAAAAACCTAAAGAACCGAAAAAAGAAACAACCGAAAAGGTAGTGTTAACAGTAGAACGAAAAGAAGAGTTAGTACGTATTATCTCCACTAAAAAAGAAGAAGTAAATCAAACAGTTGGAGAAGAACAAGCAAAAATTCATGAGGAGATTGGCCTGGCATTTAATGAACTTGGTGAAGAAAATAATGCTATTGATTCGTTAGAAAAAAGTATTCAGGCTAAAAAGTCATTAGGCGAAGGTTACAAAACTTTATTAAAACTTTATAACAAGAAGCGTGCAGAAGCAGCAAAAGTGAATGATGAAGAATTATTACAGATATATCTAAAGAAAATGGATCAAATGATGCAAGTTTCTAAAGAGGTTACGCGTGGTGTTCGATAAGGAAGAAAATAAAAGAAGTATAAAGGGAGAGTAATTGATTATGTATATAACACTAAAAGAAGTAACACTTAGGGCTGAAGAATTGAATTATACAGTTGGGTCATTTAATGCACATAATTTAGAGATGTTACCTGATATGATACGTGCAGCAAAAGAGCAAGGAGCACCAATTATTATTCAAACAAGTATAGATACTGCGAAATACATTGGTCATGAAAATTTTGTTGCTGTATGTAAAACTATGGCCACAAATGAAATGGTAGATGTGGTATTGCATTTAGACCATGCAAGGGATTTTGATGATATTAAAGAGGCAATCAATAAAGGATATACATCAGTGATGTTTGATGGTTCTCATTTACCATTCAAAGAGAACATTATGAAAACAAGAGCAGTAGTAGAATATGCACACAAATATGGTGTTTCGGTAGAGGGCGAACTAGGGACAATTGGTGGTACTGAAGAAGGGATTCATGTAGATGAGGATGATAAGGTTTATACTGACCCAAAAGATGCAGAAGAGTTTGTTAAAGCAACAGGGGTTGATGCTTTGGCCATTGCAATCGGTACTAATCATGGTCAATATAAATCTAAAACAGAAGTAAATCTACCGCTATTAAAAGAAATCAATGCTGTAGTAGATGTACCTTTAGTTATTCATGGAGGTACAGGTGTTAATGAAATGGATATTCATGAATTAATAAATAATGGGATTCGTAAATTTAATGTTGGTACTGAGTTGTTAGTAGCATGGACGAAAGCAGCGAAAGAAACATTCGGAGAAACAAAAGTAACTAAATCATTACGACATAATATTATTCCATGTAATAAGGCAGTAAAAGAAATTGTCAAACATAAAATTGGAATCTTCATGAATAAAGAAGACAGTACGCTTCAAGTAAAATAGTCAAAAAAAAGTTCATTTGGCATTTTTGTAAGAGTTGGAGAAGATGGATAATAAAGAGAGTACGGGGTATTCCTAGTACTCTTTCTTTATTCGTTAGATTATGAGGTGGTAAGATGGATAAAGCCTTAATCTTATTAGCAGGTTTACCAGGAACAGGGAAAACCTACTTGAGTAATATCATCAATAGTAAATTAGGGTCATTTTATAATCTTTCTCAGGATGACTTGAAAGAATATTATTGTGATATATATGGTTATCGTAATTTAGAAGAAAAGCAGAAGATAGAAAAGATAGCATGGGCGAAGTACTATGAAATAATGGAAAAGCAAATGCAAGTAGGCGACAATATTATGTCTGATTATCCTTTTAGTCAGAAACAAAAGCCTCATATTCAGCAATTAGTAGATAGATATGGTTATGAGATCGTTACTATTCGGTTAATTGCAGATTTAGATATTTTGTTTGAACGGCAAAAAAAGCGAGATTTGGATCCGACAAGGCATTTGAGTCATATCGTGACTTCCTATAAAAAAGGGGATCATTTAGCTAATAGAAGTAATGCAGATAATTTATTGATCTATGAGGAATTTATAAATAGATGTACAACAAGAGGATATGACACATTTGAATTAGGGAAATTATATGAAGTCGATGTATCAGATTATACAAAAGTGAATTATTCTAGGTTGTTGGAAGATATAGAACGGGGGATACATTAAAAGGTACATTTCTGAAACTAGCAAAGAATTGTGAAATCCAAAACTTAGAGGCTGTTCTTCAAAAAGCTGAATTCCCTCCACACATTTTTGTTCAATGTGTTAAAAAAATCATTGTAACTATTAAAGAGATAGTCATCAAAATGTTTTTTAAAACGGAATTCTTCAGGAAGAGCTGTATATGCCCTACAATTAATTTGAAGTACGCCTGGCCTTGAAAATTTTATGGGAAATGTGATGGGTACTGATGAAAATGGAATATATGAGTTTAACAAAAAATACCTAAAATGATCAAGTGATTAAATCTAGATTTGCTTTCGAAATGAATAAGAAGAAACAGCATAACTAGAGCCCATCTCAAACGAGAAGGGCTTTTTTTGTCCTCGGGTTTGTCCTCTTCTTAATAATATCGCATTTAAATTAATTTAGTTGAATTCTTGCGAAATATTGATATATAGTCCTTTTTTGTATCCTATTACTTTCTATTTTATTTAAAGATGAATGGGCGGCATGATGTAATCATCGCCTAGAACCCTTGGTATATAGGGGTTTGTAAGGTGGAGATTAGTGAAATGCTAACTTTTTGCTAACTTTCAGTTTTTGAAACAACTTAATTTCACCAATTAGAGGAGACCTTTCGTAAGTTCACTGAACTTATGAGAGGTCTTTTTTAAAATATTTTTTGTCATATGAGCGTAAATGTTCATCGTCGTGTTTATATCTGAATGCCTTAATCATTCTTGAATCTTTTTTACACCTGCCTCAGCTTCAATGTGTATGAGATAGAGAGTCTATGAAAAGCAGTATTTAACCTCGAGTTAAAGGAAACTACATCTCTTTTGATGTAAACGTTGAATCAGAGGGAAGGCTATCTGAAAATTGGGCGGGAAATTCTTATAAAAATGAATTTCTAAAATAAACAGAAAAAACTTCTGAAAAAGAAGTGAAACGCTTGGTGAGGAATGCAGTGGAAAAAAAGCGAAAGAATACTAAGGCGACGTTGCTGGCTTCGGAAATCGATTGAATTAAACCCCCTATATTATGGAAGAAGGTCAAAAAGGATTGGGCCCAAACATTTAGTGAAATGCCGATCAACTACCATGTAAAATTAACTATTAAAGATTATGGAACATCAGGATTAAAGAAGTGAGACTTTAAGTTCAATACGATTAGATCCTCTTATCCTCTATAGACGTGAAAATTGAAAAGATTAAAAGAAGATGTTTAGACTAAAAATGTCTAAACATCTTCTTCACATAGAACCTAATGATCTATTCAAAATGGTAGTAGTAATATATTTAAAGTCTGTTTCGATACTATAGATAAAATGGTTCTAAGGCATACCGGGTACTCCTCAATGAACTCATTGTGCTTTTCCAAGTTCATTGTCTTCACCGCTTTTGTGCTTTTTTCTCTTCTTTATTATTACGTGGTAATAAATATAACAGGCCACCATAAATGGTATACCACAGTATAGCCCTAGTCTTTGATTAGGAATGAAAATAAGGCTAATTAACACAATTCCGTATGACACGAATCCCAAGATCGGAACAAGTGGATAAAGAGGTGTTCTGAATTTTAAATCTTTTACATTGCCACCTTCTGCTATAAACCGTTTTCGAAAAAAGAACTGTGATGCACAAATAGACATCCATACGACAATTGTAATCACACCTGAAATAGAAATAAGCCAGACATAGACTGTTTCTGCAGCCACGACACTAGTAAGAAGTGAGAGTGCCGATATGGATATTGTGATAATCAGTGCATTCAACGGAATACCTTTTGAAGATAATTTACCGACCGCAGATGGGGCCATTTCAGTTTTAGAAAGTGACCAGAGCATTCTTGATGCTGCATACAGTCCTGAATTGGCTACAGATAGAACAGCGGTAAGGATAACAAAATTCATAATATCTGAAGCATATGGAATTCCAATCATGTCAAATACGGAAACAAACGGACTTTCAACTAATCCGGCAGTTTTCCACGGTATTAGTGCAACAAGTACAAACATCGCCAAAACAAAGAAAAACATGGTACGCCAAATGATATTTCGAATGGAACGCGGTAGCGTCTTGTCTGGATTTTCACTTTCTCCAGCAGCTATACCAATGAGTTCAGTTCCCTGGAAAGAATAGTTCACCGTAACCATTGTTAAAAATATGGCGAGAATACCATTTGGGAAGAGGCCACCGTCACCTGTGAAATTCGAAAAAAACGGGGCAGATTCATTACCTTTTAAGTCAAGGAAACCAAGCATAGCTGCCCCCCCAAGGATAATAAAGAGAACAATAGCTGTCACCTTAATGCTAGAAAACCAAAATTCTGTTTCTGCAAAGCTACGAGTGGACAATGCGTTTATTGAGAATATGATAATTCCGAATACCATACACCAAATCCAAACAGGAACTTCCGGAAACCAACGCTGCATAAGAATACCTGCAGATGTAAATTCTAATCCAATCGTATTCGCCCAACTTAACCAGTAAAGCCAGCCAATCGTAAATCCAGTTGAAGGACTAATATATTTCGTAGCATATGCTTGAAAAGAGCCCGAATTTGGCATAGCTACTGTTAATTCACCGAGACAAAGCATAACAAGATACATAAGAAACCCACCAAGTACATAAGCAAGAACGGCTCCTCCGGGTCCCGCCTGACTAATTGTAAATCCTGAACCGAGAAATAATCCAGTTCCAATGACACCACCAAGTGCAATCATGAACAAATGTCTGCTTTTCATCGTGCGCCTTAATTCATCGTTTTCCTTAGGTATCATTCCCATTCTTTATCACTCTTTCTTATATCATTAATGAAACAAAAAATATGAATATTATGATAATTATTTCGTGCATATTTCTAGGATAATAGGTAAACTACACAATCTATTTAGCATCACCTATTAAAATAATTCGATAGCTGTTTAAAAAACACACAGGCTTAATAACATCAAATTTATAGGGAAGATTGGAAAGAATAAAAGCTTCTTTCTCCCTCCAATCTCTGAAGCTATTACATTACCGGGTCTACTTGCTTAAAATCGCTTCATTTTTTTTTAATAACTTAAGCGTTACATTTCTTAAAAGTCCGGGTAAAACGCCAAAAGTATAAGGCTTATAAACCCGTTCTGTCCATTTATGAGCGTCTTTTCCATATACACCGATATTGATAGATGGGATATTAAGATTACGAATGTCCTTTATAGGCAAAGGATAAATGGACTCCCATTCCGGGAAATTATTTAATAACGCCAGGATGTCCTCGTCGGTTTCGTGCAAGGATAAAAAGCTGCCATCTGCTAGATAAGGGAAGAACTTTTTCAGTGCAAACTTTTCGTCGGTTTCTTTTGCTACTTCATCTAATACTTCTTTTAGTGCATTTTCCAGATTAGCGTCCCTCTCATTATCTTGATTTAAATAGTTGTGTGGAAGATAAGGTGGCGCGAAAAAGATGATAACCCGCGGCTTTTTATTAGGATCAAGTTCTTGTAAGGCTTCGACAATTTTGAAGCAAAGCATTCTTGGCTCTAAATTTTCATTCTCATTAAACGCTTTCTTCATTCTTTCCGCTGTATTAATACCCATCTTTTCCAACTCATCCACATAATCGGCCAAACTCGTTACTTCAATATTCCAGGATAGTGTTTTCGGTGGCAACCCTGTGCGCATGAGAAAATCGTTGTAATGCTTGAATAGAACATGTTCTGTTTCCCTGCAGGCCTCAAGTGCAACAGCAGTTAACTTATCCATGACTTCTTTCGTTGTCGCTTTATAAACAAAGTAGTTAAAATAGAGGTAGCTACTAGTAGCGGTTTGTACATTGTAAAATTCTTTTGTATCGCGTTGATACAAACAAGAAGGGGGGAGAACCAATTCACCGTCAATATTTTCGGCTAGATCCAGGTTATTATGGACACGGCGCGTTATCTCAGCCGCAATAAAGTTTGGATCAATACCGGATAACGTTTCACCTACGTGGGCCTCGCGACCATAAATATAGAAACTCGGTAGAAGCTTACCTGCTGCTCCCGTATAAATATAGCGGTGAGGGTCATTATCATATAAAGGAGTAATAAAGTCATCATTAATGGCTACCGTATAAGACAACCCTTGCTCCTCTTTCAATCGATTCAACTCAGCAATGGCAGATATCACTCCCTTATGCTGGCTTTCTTCATCTGGGTTTACCATTAACAGAATATTACCTGTTAATTCTTCGGGATGTTCGGAAAAGTGGAGAACATTTGCAATGTGTATTGCGATCCCGCTTTGCATATCAACGGCCCCTCTTCCAAACAGCCACTCTCCTGATTGAGCATCTTTTTGTACATCTTTGTCAAATGCATACATTTTGAAAAAATCCTCTAACGCATCGGGATTCATCGCATCTTTTTTCATGCTGCTATAATCTTCAATACCAACAGTATCCAAATGCGAATGGTAAATAATTGTATCTTTAGTCTCTGTTTTCCCTTTGACTAAAGCAAAAATATTTTTCCGGCCTAGTATATCGTTTGGAACCGGCTGTTCCCATACTTGAGATGGGTTTTGTTGAAAATACGGAAAGCCTAGAAGAGTTTCTTTTACAAAGTTAGCCACTTCCACCTCGCCACTTGTTCCGTTAATGCTGTTAATACCTACAAGAGCACGTGTAAGCGTTTCTACTTTTTCAGGCGTTGTCATGTTGTATATTTTGTTGTACATGATTGTTATCTCCTTAAAAAAATGTATTTATTTATTAGTTGCTAGCGACTTACGCCTTATTGAATGGACAAATTGCTCCATTCGGTTTAATCCTTCTTCAAGTGTTTCAATAGATGCCGCATAAGAAATCCTAACGTACCCTTCTCCAAACTCTGAAAACGCGTCGCCAGGAACAACTGCAACACTTGTCTCTTGGAGTAGCTTCAACGCAAAATCAAACGATTTCATCTTTGTACTTTTTATAGAAGGGAAAACGTAAAAGGCACCATCTGGTTTGACAACATCTAATCCCATGTCGGTAAGCCGTTTGCAGATGTACTCTCTTCGTTTTCGATACGCTTCAACCATCTGGCTCGGATCATCCTTCCCTTGGGTTAATGCTTCGATTGCGGCATATTGGCTAATTGTGCTGGCACATACTGAATTATAAAGATGGACTTTTAACATTTGGCTAGATAAATAGGAAGGCGAAAAAGTAAAACCAATTCTCCAACCTGTCATAGAATGGGATTTTGCAAGTCCGTTAACGACGATAGTTTTCTCTCTCATACCTGGAACAGAGGCAATTGAAAAATGTTTTTTATCATAAGACAGTTCACTGTAGATTTCATCTGATACAACAAAGATGTTTTTATTTCTAAGTACATTAGCAATTTCAACGATATCTTCTTCACTTAACATACTTCCGGTAGGATTTGAAGGTGAACAAAGAACAATGCAGCGTGTTCGTTTCGTTAGTTTATTCTTAATCATTTCAGCATTCATTTTGAAAGAATTTTTTGACGTATCAACGTAAACCGGAACTGCTCCGCATAATGTAATTAACGGTTCGTATCCAGGATAAATTGGAGAGGGAAGAATGACTTCATCCCCTGCTTGTAAAATGGTTCGGAACGCACTGTCAATGGCTTCAGTTGCACCGTTTGTAACAATGATTTCATCCTCAGGATTGTAGGTAAGATTGTACTTTTGGAATACATAATCTGCAGCAGCCTTCCGGAGGCCCAATAGACCCGCATTATGTGTATAGGCTGTATGATCTTGTCTAATCGCTGTTATTGCAGCTTCTTTTATATGTTCAGGTGTTGTGAAATCTGGCTGACCTAGGGTAAGATTGATCGCATCGGTATAATGGATCACCATATTGGAAAATGTCCGTATGCCGGGAATCTTGATGGTTGAGACGCTTTTATTTATCGAATTTTCCATTTGTCCTATCACCTTTTTTGAAATTTTTGACCTTACATAATGTTTCTAGTTTTCAGACGAAATTAATGGACGATCAGGTTTGATGATAAACCACAAGAAAATAGCAAGTCCTATAGGGATGATGTTGATTAAAAGGGTTGTATTCCAACCCATTTCCTGCGCAAACCATCCGCAGATAATTGGAGACGTTATTCCTCCAATGCTTCCCCAAAGGTTCATCCAACCACTGACAGATCCTGCGTATTCTTGACCTAAATCGTTTGCGATTGCCCAAGAAGTAACGATTGGCAGCCCAAGAGCGCCAAGTGCTAGTGTCAACCAGACAACGTTCATCCAAGGGCTTGTGGAGTAGGCAGCGAAATACAAACCGATAATGAAAAAAATGAATCCGATCAAGGCTAGACTACCTCGAGCCTTCATTCGTGAGTTTGTTCTTTGTAAGATGATATCTGATAGGGCGCCTCCAGCTAGAACAGTGAAACAAATAGCCAGCCAAGGGAAACTTGCCGCTATCCCCATTTCTTTTAAGGAGAAATTTCGTGCTTCCATTAAATAAGTAGGTAACCATGTTAAAAAGAAGGTGTTCATATAGATAACGACAAAGTATTGAATTCCAACAGCCCAAAATTGGATGTTTCTTAGATATAGCTTCCATGGGGCGGCCTTTTTTACAGTTCCGGTGATGCTTCGATTTTCACAAATAAGCACTTTTTCTTTTTCAGAAATCCAAGGATGAAGTTCTGGTTTATCACGCCCCACAATAAACCAAACTAAGCCAATCCCAATACCGAGAATAGCGAAACTGTAGAAAACGCCTTGCCATCCAAAAAGCAGCAAGATAGCCACTGAAACTCCTGGTGCTATAACAGGTCCGAAGAAAGAACCAGCTAATAATGCACTTGCTGCTCGTCCCTTTTCATGTTTTTGGAACCAGTATGAATTGAAGACAGCGTTGGCTGGATACATTGGACCCTCTCCAACACCAAATAAAAACCTTACAATGCATAATACAACGTAAGACGTAGAGGCCGCTGTAAGTGCTGTAAATGCAGACCACCAGGTAATCGCAATTATAATGATTTTCCTTGACCCGAACCTTTCTGCAAGCATCCCCCCTGGAATTTGAGCAATACAATATCCTGCGTAAAAGAGGGAAGACAAAAGTCCAAATTCAACTTTGTTCATATTTAGAGCATCCATCATCGGTTTTGCGACCACAGATAGATTGGCTCGGTCCATGTACGCTATCAAACCTATAATAAAAAAGATCAAACCCATTCCCCAACGTAATCCAATTTTTCTTTCCTTCCCCTGAGATTCGGCGATTAATTCTACCTGCTTTTCGATCTTCACTTGTTTCATCTTTTTATCCACTTCCTTTATAAGAATTGATAACTGAAAAAGTATAAAACAGGATTATGCTGGGAGCCTAGGTGAGAAATAAGTATTTTTAGCAAATCGATTAATTCTGATTATTAACTAACATCTTTTCCCAAAGAGGATCGAACCGACGAAGGTATTTTTCAACACCTAACGCTTGCAACTCTTGACGTCGTTTTTCATCTGCTTCTTCTTCCTTCTTGCCGATTTCAACAAAACTTAATGTTTCTTCTTGTGGAACAACTAACAGGCCATCATTACTTCCAACAATAATATCCCCAGGGTTAATGATGCATCCTGAAATAGATACAGGTACATTTACGTCGCCACCAATACTATAGACTTTGGTAGTTAAAGGTGAAATTGCGTAAGAAAACACGGTGAATTGCAAATTATTAATTATTTTGGTGTCGGTGACAGGCCCGTTAATGATCGCAGCAATGGCTCCTTTTTCCATCGCAACTCTTGTTGTAATTTCCCCCCAACATGCAAAACGCTCTTCTTCGTTCATATCAATCACAACGACATCACCAGGCTGTACTAAATCCAGTGCCTTATAAACTAATAGACCGTCGTTTGGAGGGATTCGGACTGTCACTGCAGGACCAGCAAATGTGTTTTCAATCGGGAATAAAGGCTTGATTTTCTTAGTACTGATTAATTGGAAATTTAAATGATGCCCATAATCACTTGGTGAAATAGTTCCCAATTGCTTTACTTCTTCAAGTTTTGGTCTTGGAGTTTTAGAATTTACCGTTATCATTACATTCATCCTTTCTTTGTAAACGCTATCAATCACTTACTAATACCTCTTGTGACTTGTTGTATTTATGTTGTATATTATATGTATACAACAGGTAAACTTATTAGTCAATCTATTCTGAAATTTAAATACGCGATTTATATGATAGAATATAGTAAGTTAAAGAAATTCCTTGTTGTTTATTTTTTATATACCATTAGTAGTATTAATACTTTTTAAAAGGATAGATAAAATGAGCATACACCAACCCAAACGACAATTTTTAAAAGATCGAGCTTATGAGATGATTAAGAAACTACTTATGAACGGAGAGTTATCGCCAGGAGAATTTGTTAAAGAGGGGGATCTTAGTGAACAGTTAGAAATGAGCAGGACTCCTATTCGGTCAGCCCTTCAGCGTTTAGAACATGATGGATTGGTTCGTATTCATCCAAAGCAAGGTATCTATATATGTGATATTTCTGTAAAACAAGTCAGTGAAGTGTATGAAATACGAATTGCACTTGAAACATTTGCGTTACGAAAACTTTCACATAGTATTGAAAAACACCAACTCGAAGAACTATATGACATCTTAAATAAGCAATACGAGTATATAAAAAATGAAGATTCCTATTCAGCACTTGAATACGATATGAGGTTCCATCTTAGAATAATGGAGTTTAATAAAAATGAACAAATGTTAGAGATGTTTAAAAGCATTAGAGAAAAACTGAAATTTTACGGAAAAGAAGTATTAAAGAAAAAAATAGATCGCCTAAAGCAAACATATGATGAACACGTATTAATTGTAGAGGCCCTGGAAAAAGGCAACATGGAAGAAGTAGTTCGAAATATTGAAGAACACATACAATATGGCAGAAAAACGCTTCTGGATCCATGAACAGTACGGCAAAAGGTGTTAAATGATACTAGTTTCTAAAAAAACATAAAAATGGACTGACTTTGATCTGCACCTCCAATTGTTAGACAACTCTAACAATCGGAGGTGCAGTTTTTTGACTAAAATACGATAGACGAAAAATCACATGCAATTTTTGAGTACCTTTGAAAGGAAAGCTGGTTAAAGTGTATAGGTTCAGGGTTTTTGGTTTCCCCAAATACTTTTTCAATCTTGAATAGAAACAATCAATATAGTTTAAAAATACCAACAGAGGAAGTTTTAAAACTAAAAAAACTAGATAGGACAGTTTTGTAGGTATAAGTATGGTTCTTCCTTCCAAATCTATTTTTCCAGAATATCTTGTATTTCATCATCGTTTTCTATAATGTTTTCGATTTCTGAACGAAAAGAAGTGTAATCTTCATAGGGATTACTTGTTAAATCCAAATTAGAATTATTGGTAAGTTAAAATCATGAGGTTGAAGAAGAATCTCAAATAGCATAGCCTGCAAAAAAGAACGCAAACTAAAAATACTGGTTGCCGATAAGGAAAAAGGATAAAAATTACACAGTATCTTTAAATTTATTTTTGTTGGCATCCAATTCGTATAACTAAATCAAACTACAGGGTGGTGAAAAATGTCTAAAAATAAAAATAAGCAATTTAAGAATAATGATGCTTTACCTAAAACAGATGTAGAATTTGCGAATAAAGGACTTGAAAAAATAGCATTAAAAGCCCAGGAACGCAAAAAAAGTAAGCATATGTGACTTGCAAACTGTCCCTCAAAAAAATGATGTTTTTTGGGGGATACAAAAATTACCGTCCCAAAATTAACGATTTGTTTCCCTATATGTTCTTGTATACCTCTGTGAATTCAATCAAAAAGTTAGAACTTATTATTAAAGAATATAATCGTTATCATGTAGAAGAAACTCGTCAAAAAAAAGCCTTTGCTCCATGGGAGTAAAGGTAAGAATTTATCATTTTATTTTTCGTAGATACGCTTGTCCGTTAAAAACATCGCGAAAATTTCACTAATCTATAAGACTGACACAATATCCTCTCGCTCCAACCTGATTGTAAGAGTCACTAGGACTACCATGCCCTCACGAATTGGTTCTTATCTAATTTATCCCATTCTACTACTTATCGATATAGCTTAGCATGAACTATATTGTTCCCAGGGATAATTTGCGGTTAAAAATGCAGCCAATTCCTTACTTTTTTGTTTCCTTTCCTTACGAATTCTTGCTCGGTCAGGTGCGGTTTCATGTAATTTTCGCTCTTCTTCTGTTTCTGGAATGACTTGTGGAACAGGTGTTGGCCGGTTATGTTGATCAAGTGCTACAAAAGTTAATAGTGCAGTTGCTGCGATTTTACGATTACCGCTTTTTAAGTCTTCTGCAATAATTTTCACAAAGACTTCCATTGACGAGGTACCTGTCCATGTTACATAAGATTCAAAGGAGACTGAATCTGTTGTTCGAACTGGATGTAAAAAATCAACTGAATCTGTAGAGGCAGTTACACATTCCCTACGGCTATGACGCGCTGCAGAAGTTGAGGATACCTGATCCAAGTGATTCATCAAACGACCACCGAACAAAGTATTATGATTATTTACATCATTTGGAAAAATACGACTTGTTCTTATAACTCTTGATTCTTTACAGTATTTAGTTTCCATTTACATATCTCCCTTTAATTTATAAACCTCTTTATATCTATTCCTAAAATAGTGAAACTGTCTCGCTCATATCGATTTGATTTTGAACAAGGTTCTAGTACGTCTATCTTTCTTTTTATAATCCTGACTAGTTCAAAGAAGGAATGTAAAAAGTTATAATTAGCAAAAAATTCTGAATCTTTATGATTTAACTAAATCAAAATCATTAAAATAAATTACTTCTGTTAGGATTTTACAACCTTGCATCCTCCTGAAAGTATCTTTAGCTTCTTTTTCAGAGTCAAACTCATATATTTTAAAGTTGTTCTTTGAATGAACAGTGATTACCCACATAAAAGGCCTCCAATAAAAAGTTTTTTAAATCTGTTTTTCCATTAGATGATTTTATAACCACTGAAAACGAGAAGATTCAGCGGTCTTTCTTCTTCCAAACAATAAGCTGCTATCCGCATGATGACTTAGTCTATAATGGTTCATTATTTTAGGGTTAAGGACATATTTTGTGTACCTCCTAAGTTTTTAAATCTATCTCAATCTACAATGCAAGTATCGCGCCAACTTGTAACTCGCAGAATTAAAAGAGTATTAGTGGCTTTAGACTGCCAAATTTTTTTGCATGAATAATTTTAGTGTGGAGATAGCAAAATATTTTTGCACCCATCTGCCAATTTCACAAAAAAGATTAAGCTGTGTATATTCCACCCAATTTACTTTAATAAGGTTACTTAAATAAATTATAAAATGGAAAAATCTATTTTCTGGAATAGCCCTTTTTCCCTACCTTCCGTAAGAACGCTCGTTCGTATATAATGAATAAAAAGAAGAGATCTTTCTAATGGGTACAATTCGTGATAGAGGAATCATTAAAGGGCAAGCAGCATTGATGTTACCAGAACATAAAGCTTTAAATAAAAAAAAGGATGAGGACGATTATTTCTTAAATAAAAAACCTGTCCTAGATGAATACCAGGTTGAAGAATATGAAAACAACATTCATTATGCGATGGAATATCATTTACCGATAAGTTTTAGATTGCTAACGAGGGAAATCCAATTGAACTGCATGGATACTGTGTGTATATTGATCCTGTCACGAAAGAGTTAAGTATTCAGAAGAAAGATAGTTCCTTTAAGAGAATTAAATTTAATGAAATTATTAAAGTAATCGTTGAGGATTAAAAATAAGCCCTTCTTAAAATTTAGGAGGGCTTTGCAGTGTTTTTATTTATACTATTAAAACTGAGGATGAAGAATAAACTCGTACGTAATAAAAGGGTGTATGAGGGCCAACCTACGATAGTACTGAAAGCAGTAAATCATCGCGAGTAGCAACCTATCACGCTCGGACATCACAACAAGACTACAAGCAGGCCCAAAAATGATAGCGTTTTTTATAGGTGTATGGGGAATTAAGGAAGTTAGCTAGATCCCCGCGAGTAGCAACCTATGCTAGTACACAGGTACTGTGCAATCTCTAATTGATATAGAAAATCCACTATATAAAACGTTACAAGCTTAGCACCTTAAACAGGTGCTTTTTTATGTGCTACCATACATAACTGGATGTTCCCACCCAATCTTTAAAGATAAAAACCAACTTCTTAACTAAATTAAGGGTTCTTTCTTTAAGATCGAGGCTGTCTTTAAGGCTGCTTTTTCTTAATTCAACTATCGGGGCAGCTAGTTGAAGAAGACCATCGCAATGATTGTCTATTTTTCGTGTATTTAATATCCATTATTGTTTAAGATAACCAATTATGAGGTAATTAATCTGTAATGCAATATCCACCAATTTGGAAATTGCTCAAATATGTTATTATTCGCCCCTTCCTATCTCCATGAGAATTTTTATTTTATTAAGTGTAGGCATTTTTTTCGATTTTTGTAGTATTTTTTATTTATCGCTATTAAATAGTAACGTCTTCCGCTACATAAAAAATAGCCTTTATTAAAAACGGAGGTGATTGTGTTGAGTTTTTTTAAAAAACTTTTAGGGCAAGAGTACGTTTCACCAGAAGAAAAAGAAAAGGCACTTTTAATCAAAGAGGAGAAACGTCAACAAAGAGAAGCGGAATATCAGATCGCCCAACAACAAAAAAAAGAAAAGCAAGCTGCTGACATGCAATTAATGGAGAAATACTTCGGAAAGAGTGCTGGTTTTTTCACTAGGGTAGGTTTTTCTCTCTATAAAAGTACAATTATCCATTTTGAAAAATATATTAAATCCCCCGATGAGGAAGTTTTAATAGCTATACCTGCCGAGTATGATAAAACGAAAAAAAGAGAAATCAAGGGCATGCTTATTGCAACCAGCCACAGACTTATATTTGTTACTAGTGGAATAGGTCACGGTGAGTTCACCGAAGCTTTCGATTATCGAAAAATGAATGGTATTTCACTAGCTCCGGATGGATTTGCTCAAAAAGAGTTATTAATCGATTATGGACGAACCCGCAAAATCTTTGACGACATAGCAAACGACGATCAATTCAAACAATTTCTCAACGTTGTTAGAAGTAAAATGAACGAGTCAAAACAGGTTACTGGAATAAGCAAAGCTAAAAATAAAGCAGCTACACGTTCAGATGATAAGTATGAAAAGCTTGCTCAAGTTGCTAAATTACGTGATCAAGGTGTGCTAACTCAAGAAGAATTTGAAATAGAAAAACAAAAGATTTTAAACTCATGAGGTGGAAATTTTGAAGTTTATTAAATGGATTATGATTGCTATTGCTCTATTTGTAATTTTATCTACTATTATCGTTACCCCTTTTGCTTGGATAGGTCTAATAATTTTCTTGTTTGGTATTTACCAAATGATTCAACGTAGTAAAGGAAGAGTGACGTTCTCAAAACCTGGATGGGTAGTTGTAGCAGGATTCTTACTTAGTTGCATACTAGCTATGATTTTTGTAGAACCAGTAAATGAAACTGTACCTAAAGAAAAGAAAGAAATTACTATTAAACAAGAGCAAAAAGAAGCTGAACATTTGGCGAGAGAACAAAAGAAAAAGGAAGAAGCTGCTCGATTAGCTGAGGAACAAAAGAAAAAGGAAGAAGCTGCTCGATTAGCTGAAGAACAAAAGAAAAAGGAAGAAGCTGCTCGATTAGCTGAGGAACAAAAGAAAAAGGAAGAAGCTGCTCGATTAGCTGAGGAACAAAAGAAAAAGGAAGAAGCTGCTCAATTAGCTGAGGAACAAAAGAAAAAGGAAGAAGCTGCTCGATTAGCTGAAGAAAAAAAGGAACAAGAGGCGGTCAACAGTGTTTATTATGAGAACTGTGATGCCGTACGATCCGCCGGTGCAGCGCCTGTATATGAAGGAAGTCCTGGTTACGGCAAGCATCTAGACCGTGATGGTGATGGAATTGGTTGTGATAAGTAAAGTAAGTCTGAGAGGACTAGTAGATGGTCCACTTTCTTTTAATAAAAGGCTCTGTTAAAGATTAGTGTTGATTTTCTGATTAAACTAAAGGGTCAGGTTAGCATTCCTGTAGTTCGTTATTTTTTAGCTTTGAAAAAAATAGGGCTCCTCAGTAAGATATGAGTAAGACACCACTCTAACTCAAAACCTTAGCAGGAACCCTAATATGAAGTGAAAAAAACAAACCTGGAACACTTGTTTCGAAATTGGAAGACAATCTTGGATAGTGGGAGTCGTCTGTATACCATTAACTAGCGTGCAATTTTACAATCACTCTAGTTCCTTCATCAGGCTTGCTAAAAACCTCAATCGTCCCTTTGTGAGCTTCTACAATCCATTTACATAAAGACAATCCTAAACCTGTTCCTCCTTGACTTCTTGATCGGGAATCGTCCACACGATAAAATCGCTGAAAAATAAAAGGCAAGTGTTCATCTGGAATCCCGATCCCATGATCATACACTTCGATATAAATGAATTTTTCTTTACTGAACGCTTTGATTTCTACCTTACCACCTTCTGGGGTGTACTTAAGCGCATTTTCTATCAAGTTAATAAATAATCTTCGCAAGAGATCTTCATCCCCGTATAAAATGAATGGATCAGGTATTTGAATATGCATTTCAATCTGTTTTTTCATAATCAAAGATAATAAATGATTCCTTACATATTGGAACAACAACATTCCGTCGACTGTTTTTTGTTCAATCTGATTTGAATTGGAGGTATTTCTTGATAAATATAAGAATTTTTCAACCATATCAGATAAATAGATGATTTCTTCCAAAACAGTATGTAGGACACGTTTATATTCCTCTTCTGATCTATTTCTAATAAAAGCAACATCTAATTCCCCTCGCATAATCGTTAAGGAAGTACGAAGTTCATGAGAAACATCGGAAGTAAACTGCTGGATTTGAGTGAAAGAGGTTTCTAATCTGTTAATCATCTGATTAAGAGTTTTAGATAAACTCTGCAATTCATCTTCTGGCCCTTCAATAGGCAACCGTTCATGTAAATTTGTTGCGGTAATTTGATTGGTAGTATTGATTATTTGATGAATCGGATGTAACGTTTTTTTCGATATCAGCCGTCCCATGACCAGTGAGATCCCCACAAACCCGAAAATAAAAAATAAAAGAATGCTTTTTAAATTCAAAATTGATAATTCTAATATTCTGCTGTATGTTGCAACTGTAATTTGAAAGTTTAATATTCCCTTAGAACTCATTGGTGCTGACATGGCGCGTAGAGGTGTACCATTCAACTCTGTATTCCAAATCAAAACATTCTCATCCTTCTTCTCCAACACATCTGAACGTTTGATTCGTTTGCCATGCAAGTTATGAGATCCCGCGATGATTTGCCCTTGTTTGTTTTCAATTTGCCAATATATTTCTTCTTCGTTAACCATCTCAAAACTTGGCGATCTGTTAATGTGCTGTTCGATTTCAGAAAACGTATCTTTTTTTTCCAAACAATATGTAATTAAACTGAGCTCTCTGGCCAACATCGAATCAACTTTTTTGGTTAACATATCAGTAAATGTAAAATATAAGAATGCGCTAAATAGGAATAAAATGAACATAAACATAATTGAATGCCAAATCGTAATTCTCCATCCGATACTTTTAAAAAAGTTCATGATGGTTTATTTTTCTCCTTTGATCATATAACCTACACTATAAATCGTTTGTATTAGTTTTACATCAAAATTTTTATCGACTTTATTCCTTAGATGATTAATATAAACATCAACCACGTTTGTTCCTATATTATAAGCATCCAACCACACACGCTCTAGAATCAAGGTTCGAGACAAAGTCTTACCCGCATTTCTCATCAAAAATTCCAAAATTGCATATTCCTTATTGGAAAGGAATATATGGAGTCCATCTCGAATCACTTCTCTCGTAGAAGGATTCAACGTCAAATCAGCGACTTGTAAAAGAGGTGATGATTTCTCTTGATTTCGTCTTAACAGACTCCGTATACGTGCTAATAACTCCGTAAAAGCAAAAGGCTTTGTCATATAATCATCCGCCCCGAAATCAAGTCCCTCTACTTTATCTACTATTGAATCTTTGGCACTGAGAATAAGAATAGGAACATTTCTTCCATTCAACCTTAGTTCCTTAATTAACCGCATTCCATTTTTTTTTGGAATCATTAGGTCAACAATAATAAGATCATAATCTTCTGCATAAGCCAGCTCAGAAGCCATTTCACCATCATTCGCCACATCTACAACATAATGGTATTCTTTTAGCCCTTGAGATATAAAGCGTGCTACTTTTGTCTCATCTTCCACCAATAATAACCGCATCCCATTTCCTCCAACAAATTCACTCACTTCAATAAGATAATGATAATCATTATCAAATTATTTATAACAATATCTTAGATTAACATTCTGACCTGGTCAATCTAACAATAGTTTCCATTTAAAAGTTAATAAGAAAACACACTTTGGTACCACTGTTATTTCTCTGTGGAATTTATTACAAAAACTGATAAATAATCTTTTAATAGAATGATTAATAACCTAGTCTTGGCATACTAGGCCTCTATAAAACTAAATAATATGATGATAACTATCTTTATGATCATTTGACTAGAACAAGAAAATTTAAAACCTCGATTAAATGAAAGAAAAAAACGAATCATAAGGGAGGCATTTTGGAACATCAGGGCGAAAAATTAAATTTTTTTAATTTTGTTTTAAAGGATTTTTAATTTTTTTTTTGTAGCATACCACCATCGACTAAATATCTGATAATGATTATCATTATTATTTTTAGCTTTCTATACTATGTAGGATGAATTTATGGTGTAACAGGAAGAGTTAGAAGGATTACACCTATAGATAGAAAAATAAAATAATTGAAAGAATTAACTGTTAAGAATGAAATCATTTTTTACACACTTTAGATCATATATGGAGGTATAGCTTATGAGAAACTTATTATTAATTTTGGTATCAATCGTAATTCTTGCCTTATCTGTTGCTTGTACCAATCAAAAAGATAAGGCCTCTGAACAAAAGGAAAAAAATGCAAAACAGGAAAAACATGAACAACATGAAAAACATGAACAACATGAAGAAGCTGGAGAAGATGTAACAATTGGTCATGTAAATAAAAACGGTATGGAGATTAATGCTGTTTATATGCCCCATTCAGTTGAAGTAGCACCTGTAGAACATGGAGGAAAAGAAGGTAACATTCATTTAGAAGCAGACATTCATGCAACGGGGGATAATACTTTTGGATTCCATGAAGGTGAATGGATTCCATATCTATCAATTAAGTATAAAATACATCATCTAGATACAAATAAAGTGGTAGAAGAAGGAAAACTTTATCAAATGGTGGCAGGCGATCCGCATTATGCCTCAAATGTTTATATTCCGCAATCAGGGAATTATGAATTGACTTATGAGATCAGTGCACCTGATTTAGCTCGTCACGTTAAAGATGTTAAAGGTTTCTATGAACCTATGACATTCAAATGGAAATTCAAGTATGAAGAATCTAAAGAATTGTCAAATTATTAATGGAGTTTTTTATAGCTTTGAAATTCACGTTAACATGAAAAATTTAATTTATTAAGGGGTGAGGATATGAAAAAATCAATCGATAATATGATATTTAAATCTCTAGTAGTGCTCATGAGGGTATTATTTGGAGTAGGGTGGTTTTTAGCGGGATTAACTAAAATTACAGGTAAAACAGGTGAAGTATCATGGTACGAACAACCCACAGTGTTCCTTACTGAATATTTGACAAAATCATTGGATAAGCCAAATGTACCCGAATTTTATAAGAACTTTATTGAGGGGGCAGCTTTAAATCATGTGCCGTTTTTAAATTACACAATACCCATTACCCAAATAATTATGGGCATATGCTTGATAGTTGGCCTTATGACATTACCTGCTATTTTTATCTGCTTATTTATGCAAATTAATTTCATCCTTTCCGGTAATATGAATTTGCTTAGCTTAACTCTTTATACTTCTGCGTTCGGATTGTTATTCTTTAGGAAAGATGCATTGATTTTAAGTTTAGATCGATATTTTAGAATTGAAGATTTCTTCAAAGTAAAGAAACCTAACTATGTGAGATGGAATAAAACAGAAGAAACCTTGCTCCAAAAATAAAAAACTAATTTAAAAAGTGGGTTGGTAGATGTTAATGCCTTTGATGATAAAGAACCAGGTAGAGAGAAAGCTCTAGTGAAGTATGCAATTAGCAAAGCAGACGTTTTATGATGAAAGTTCAAATATGTTTCTTCATTATTTTACAAGAATTGAATTAGAAGGCTTTTTTACGGATTATAGAACGATAAGTTTGTCTTAGTCTTACTCTTTGGACATTTCACACGGTCAACCCCATTTTCATAGCACATTAGAAATGATGTCACAAAAGTCTTAGAAAAGATCATTCGTATTAAACTAACGACTTTGTTAGTCCGGCAAAAGGCCACCCAATGGTGGCCTTTTGAATGAACACATTCAAATTAGTTTTAAAAAAGGAAAAAAAGCATATGCCAATGAAGCAGGTGCTTTTAAAATTTAATTATCACTTCTTCGGCTTAGTTCTTTTTTTAGACTAATTCAGGCTATAAGAATTATTTTTATTATGAAAAGGTCTGCCTATTGAGTAATATTCAATATTATATTCCGACACCATTTCTAAGGAATAACTATTTCTTCCATCGAAAATAATTGGGTGTTTCATTAGCATTTCATATTTTTCTAGGGGGAAGTCTTTGAGTTCCTCCCAATCAGTAGCTATAAAAACCATGTCTGTATTTGTTATAGCTTCCTCTATGGATAAAGCGTAATGAATGTTTTCTCCCAAAATTTGCTTCGCTTCTTCAAGTGCTAATGGATCATAAGCCATAACCAATGCTCCTTGCATAGTTAGCTCTGAAGCTATATCAATGGCAATTGATTCACGTACGTCGTTTGTATTCGGTTTAAATGCCAATCCTAATATAGCAATCTTTTTGTCTTTTAAGTTACCAAAACGTTGCTTTGCTTTATTTATTAACACATACTTTTGTTGTTTATTTACCTTTATTACTGCTTCCAGAATTTCAAGCGATTGCCCAGCTTCACTAGCTTGTTGAATTAGACCACGAGTGTCTTTAGGGAAGCAAGAGCCCCCGAATCCGATTCCTGCTTTTAAGAATTGGGTTCCTATTCGAAAATCTAGACCCATTCCATGTGCTACATCTTCTATGTTTGCACCCACCTTTTCACAAAGGTTTGCAATTTCATTAATGAAACTGATCTTAGTTGCCAAAAAAGCATTTGAGCTATATTTAATCATTTCAGCACTTAATAGATCCGTAATAAAAATAGTTTTCCCAAAAGGTATATTTATCTCTTCAATGATAGATGCTGCTTTTTCACAATCGGACCCTATAACAATCCGATCTGCAGAAAAAGTATCATAGATTGCGGAGCCCTCTCTTAAAAACTCGGGATTAGAAACAATATTTATATTAACTTCATTTGTTAAATTCGTTACAATTAACTGTTTGATTAATTTATTTGTGCCAACGGGGACAGTGCTTTTCGTTACTATTATTACTTCTTGCTTCGTGATGTTTTCAGCAATGGTTTTTGCAGCCTCTTTGATATAGCTAAGATCAACACTTCCATTTTCAGCAGTAGGTGTTCCTACCGCAATATATATAATTTCTGCATCTACTAATGCTAGTTTGGGATCGCCTGTAAAAAACAATTGACCTTTATTAAGATTTTTTTTCAATAAATCCGCTAACTCTGGTTCATAAAAGGGAGATATCCCAGCTTTCATTAGTGCAATATCATTTTCATTAATATCATAACACACAACTTGATGACCTATTTCTGCTAAAGTCACGCCAGTAACTAGTCCTACATGACCTGTTCCAACGATTGTTATGTTCTTCATATTTATTCCTCTCATTATCGTGTTTTCCTTACATTTTACAAAGTCCATTTTATAATGAACTTTTTTAAAGGTAAATATTTAATTATAACCATTTTTTTAAAAAATGTAAAATGGAAAGTGTTGATTTTTAAAAAATACATTGACGTTGATTATCATTCCCTATTATAATCGTAATTAGAAATGATATTCATTATCAATTATGTATAAATAGACGGGGGATACTATTGTGAGAAAAAAAGAATTATCAGCTATCTTTGCTAGTTTTTTAATGGCAGGTACGGTTTTGACAGCATGCAGTACTAGCGAGAAACAGGCAAGTGAAGGTACCGAAGAGAAAAAGCAAGAACAAACAGTTAATAAAGAAGAAACAAAGAAAGAATCAGAAGTAAAAGAAGTGAATTACGCACAGGTTTTCCAAGAAGCTATTACTGAGTTGGAGAAGGCTAAAGAAGGAAAAGAAGTAGACTATGATAAAGTGACGGACCTTTATAAAAATAATCTGCAAAGCTTAGTGCAAGACAGAGATGCAGAATTCGAAGATAAATTGGATCAGCACATTACAACCGCATTACAAGCTGGTAAAGAAGGTACTATGGACAAGGTCGTTGTTAAGCAAATATTTGATAAACTAATGCAAAAAGTCTTTTATACAACGATGAAACATGATTTTACTGAAGTAGATGAAAAATGGGGTAATAAAGAAGATGTAACAAAGGAAATTGAAGAAGCGAAGGGATATTACGCAATTCTTCAATCTACAGTTGAAAAACGTGATGCTGCATATGGAACAAATATGGTAGACGTGATTGCTGGTGGATTTGCTGAGATGGAAAAAGCTGTAGAAGCGGATGATCAATTAGGATTCGCACTTGGTAAGCAAGTTGTAGATAAAACAATTATGAAAACCTTTTATCTAGCAACTGGTGCCGTTCCAAATGGCTATGCAACAAAAGCGGCAGAGGCAGCAAAGGCGGATAAGGAAGAAGCAAAAGTGGAGCAAGCAGAAGGTTGGGCCTTCTATCAATCTTTATTCAGTTATTTAAATGGGCATGCTCCAGAAGAAGCAGCCTTCATTCAACAGCAATTCGATTTGCAAACGGATAGTGCGAAATTAGATCCTGCTGAGGTTAATAAGGCGTTCGTTAGAGGATTCTCTAAAATTGCCCTTGATGAATATAAGGAAAGTGAAGAATTTTGGGGAGAAGATAAATCTCCAATAACAGCATTAGAAGGTGCCCTATTTATCGACATTATTGGTGAAGATATTAAAGGGTTAATAGGTGAAGCAGAATATGGCGAGCTTACGGAAAAAACACAACAATATTTGGAAGCAGCTAAAGCGAAGGATAAAAAAGCTGGCGAGCCATTGCTGAAAGAACTTCAATCCACTTTACAAACAGTCATTGAAAAGGCGAAATAATTATTATTTTGCTTGGGAGGAGACCTTGTGAAATAACAAGGTTTTTTTCTATGCTAATAGAGTTATACTGGTTGTGATAAAGATTCACAACAATGGGGTGTTCACATGAAGATTATTGTAACGGGTGGTGCCGGTTTTATAGGGAGTCATCTTGTCAAAAGGCTTATTCAGGAAAATCACGATGTATATGTCATAGATTGTCTTCATCCGTATTATTCACCAAAAAGAAAAGAGAAACAATTGGATCATGTAGCGAGTTTCGGATCCTTTCACTTTATTCAAAAGGACCTTTTGGATAGAGATGAAATGGAGTCCATATTTAAACAGATTTCTCCGCATGTAGTTGTTCATTTAGCAGCTTTACCTGGTGTTGCTTATTCAATTGAAGAACCTCTTAAATATGTCGATTATGATATTAAAGCAACGATTAATGTGCTTGAAGCTTCAGGTAAGGCAGGTGTTTCCAAAATTGTATTTGCTTCTTCATCCTCAGTTTATGGAAATCAATCAGGACCCTTTAAGGAGGAGATGGCGAACGGAAAGGTTATTTCCCCGTATGCTGCCTCCAAATATTCGGCTGAATCCTATTGTCATGTTTATGAATATCTATATGGTTTTCAGGTGAATATATTGAGGTTTTTTACCGTTTATGGTCCATGGGGACGTCCTGACATGGCAATTGGTAGTTTTATCAAAAAGTTAATGAATGGGGAGGAAATCACCCTCTTTGGTGATGGAAGAGCACGTGATTTTACATACATAGATGACATCGTGAATGGCATTTATTTGTCAATCAATCAACTATTGAAAAGTGAAGTCATCAATATTGGATCGGGAAGACCAATATTAATGGATACTCTATTAGCTGAATTGAAACGGAACTTCCCTGACATGAAAATAAACAAAGAAGCTTCTCGCGTGGGAGATGTTGTAAATACGTGGGCAGATATCGGGAAAGCCAAACGATTGTTAGGTTTTGAACCAAAAGTAGACTTTATAAAAGGACTATCAGAAACGGTAAAGTGGGCTAAGGAAAATGAGACGATTCTTTAAGCTGGGTCCTGCTTTTTTGATACTTATTGTTTTTGTTTTCTTAACCATTCATTATTTTGATGGGAAACAGGTATGGAAAGGTATAAGTGAATTATTTAAGCATCCTTTTTTGCTTGTAATAATGTGGATCGTTTATTTCCTTTCCTTTTGTTTAAAAGGATGGGCTTGGCAGCTTTATTTAAAAGGAAAGGCTCGTTTTTCAACATGTCTTTTGGGGATTTTATATAGCTTATTAGTGAATCACCTACTTCCTATAAAAGTGGGTGATCTAGTGAGGGTCCAAATCTTAAGTGTAAGGGACGACAAGGTAAACTATGAGGAAGCTTTACATTCAGTCGTTGTATTAAGGGTTCTGGATATGCTCTGCTTAATAGGGATTACCTTGACAGGCCTGTTAGGCCTGGATGTAAGCTTTAAATTTCCTGTATGGAGCATCATAGCCGGTAGTATCTTTTGTATGATTACTTTATCTGTTTTACATAAATATTTTCCTGCCTTTTTAAAAAGACATATCTCTTTGCTTAAAAATGCTTTTTCAGGGAGAAATGGTCTGGCTATCATACTAGTTACCTTTTTTAGTTGGGTCTTAGAAGGCGGAATTCTTTATGGTACGGTCCTCGCGCTAAAAGGAGACCTGTCATTTTTTGAAACTGTGTTTTCAAATAGTATCACCATTGCTGGGCAGATATTCCAAATTACACCTGGTGGTATCGGTAATTATGAAAGTTTTCTTGTATTTGCTCTTGGTTTATTTGGATTTCCTCTGATAGAAGGGTATACGATTGCGGTCATAACCCATTTTATGAAATTCTTATTTTCTTATATGGCTGGAGCAGTTGTTATATTAATTTATCCTGTCTCTTTTAAAACAGTGAAAGGGTGGGTTTGGATAAAAGGAGTGAGGAGAAAGTGAAAAGTGCATCAAAATTTGAAAAAATCGCTGCACGCTGTTGGAACTTATTAAATGAAGGAAAGCCATTTACACCGATTTTTGTCTTAGGAACCATGGTTTTATTCCATGCTGCGATTTTGGGCTCGCTGCAAGCGGTCCAAGACCTAATGTTTGCCTTCATTTATGTAATTCCTTTATTAATCATCTATTTTGTTTTTGATTTTCCACTCTTTTTAAGGAATTATTTGTGGATTCCTTTTGTTATTTTTATAATCATTTGGAAAGATATTGATATAGGGCTTCTTTTATTTTCAATGGCCCTTTACTTCTTTTTTACGGTATTCTTTTGGGGGACTTTATATTATCACTTGAGAATAGGGACTTCTTGGTTGAATTTCACTCGTTTTTGGAAACTTGTATTAAAAAATAGTGATTCTACTAGTGGAAACGCCCAGGAGCAATTGCCAAAGTTTTTTTTAATCCTATCTATTTGGGAAATGGTTTTTGAAACTAATCGGGCTGATGGGGTCATCAATAATCTATCACTTTTGATTTTTTATGCTTTTATACTCGTGTTTGCCTACATTCTTCATCGTTATTTATTTGATTGGAAACCAAAAGTTTATGAGACATACTCAAAAGATCAGGGGCCTCAACCAGGAGAAGCCATTTCTGATAAAGTCATTGTGATTGTAGTGGATGGAATGAGAAAGGAACGCTTTTATGAAGCAAATACGCCCTTTTTAGACTCTTTAAAAGATAACGGCACAGAATATATGAATATGGAAACCGTCTATCCTGCAAGAACCGTCGTATGCTTTAGCTCGATGTTCACAGGGACCTATCCATTCGAGCATGGAATTACCTCCAATATGGTATGGAAATTAGGGATTAATGTTGAAAGTATCTTTGATTCGTTAAGAAAAGTAGGCAAAAAGGGCAGACTTCTTGGAATCGCCCACTTGGTGGATTCGATGGGGGATGATGTAGAAACCGTTACCGCGGTTATGCATAAAGATAAAGCTGACCCTAATATTATGGAAAGGGCAAAGAAAATCATGAAAGAGCAGGACCCCGATTTGTTCGTTGTTCAAATGATTGGGACAGATCAAACCGGTCACAGCCAGGGAGTTTTTTATGATGAATATTTGCAAAAAATCCATGAAGCTGATGTGTTAATTGAAGATTTCGTTTCTTGGCTGAAAAAGGAAGGCAAGATGGACAATACGACTTTATTCATTTGTGCTGATCATGGCCAAGCAGATGGGATTGGAGGACATGGACATTTAGATGAAGGTGAAAGATTTGTGCCATTTATTGTTCATGGTCCTCATATTGAAAAGGGGAAAAAAGTCCAAGAAAAACAGAGCCTCGTGTCCATGGCACCAACTATATCGTACTTGTTGGGAGCGCCTTTCCCTAGTCATAGCCGGGGAAAAGTATTGTTAGATGCAATTAGGGAGAAGAAAGAGGAACAAGCATGAGAAAACAGCAAGTGATTGTCTTTTTACCAGCCTATAATGAGGAAGAGTCCATTGGGGAAGTCATCGAAAGCATTCCTAGACACTTCCATCAACAGGTCGAGGTTAAAGTTTTAGTTATCGATGATGGGTCAAGGGATCATACAGTCCATGTGGCTAGAAAAGCTGGAGCTGACTATATTGTCAGTTTCGAGAAAAATCGAGGTCTAGGAGCAGCAGTTCGTTCAGGTTTAAAGGAAAGTTATGAATTAGGTGCAGATATCGCGGTCATGATTGATGCAGATGGAGAATACCCCTCTAGCCAAATACCAGATTTATTGGAACCCATTTTTAAAGGAGAAGCTGATTATACAATGGGTTCCCGTTTTTTGGGAACTATAAATGGGATGAAACTTCATCGCCGTCTCGGTAATTATTTTTTTACTTTCGTTCAGAGTTTGTTACTCAGAAGGTGGATTTATGATGGTCAGTCAGGGATGAGGGCTTTTACAAAACAAGCTCTTGAACATGCAGAAATCGTCCATAATTATAATTACGCACAGGTTTTAACCTTAAATCTCGTCAGAAAGGGTTTTCGAGTGAAGGAAGTCCCGATTCAATATCAAGTTCGTTCGACGGGAGAATCATTCATTACTTTCAGAGGCTACCTATCATCCGTGATTCCGGCCATTTGGAAAGAAGTAAAAAGACCGGTTCAAAAAGTAAAGATAGATGTAAATGCTCATCAGTTGAAGAATATGAATACATATAAATTAGAGGAAGATAAATGGGGAAATGTATTCATTGCAAATAGAAATTGACAAAATAAATGATAATAAATACCATTATTATCATGTAGGAGGATTATATATGAAAAAACTATTAATTTATTGTTTTATGTTAATATTTGTTCTTACTCAATCATTTCCAATTTCCGCCAAAGCCTATACATATGGAGACCCAAATGAAGAGGCATTGGCAGAAGTATATAAAAAAATGCTTATTGAACTAGACAAAAATCCTCCAGACTATGTCACAGCGGAAAATCATTTTAATACAGTCAAAGAAGAAGTCGACATGCATATGGGATCAGAGCCGACAAAAGTTATTCTTCAAAATCTTGAAAATAATGATAAAGAACAAGTGATTAATAATATGGATAAACTCCTTGTATTAAATATCGCAAGACGTTTGGAAAATATCGATGAAAACTTCTCGGAGTACGAAACAAGCAAGCGTTTATTAGCAAAGGGATTTGCTACATATGAAGCTTTATCACCAAAAGTTGAAGCAAGAAATCCTGAAATGGATAAAGAGATTAGATCAGAATTTGATATAGCTCTAAATTCATTAGGAAATCCAGGACTTTTTGGCGTTGGCCAAAAAGAGGCTGATAAGAAGGCCTTTGATGCGAGTAAAGATAAAATATTTTCTTTACTAAAAAAAGAATTTAACTTAAAGAGTTTGAAGGTTGGACATTTTACAGGGGATTCCGCTAATACTAGTACCAAAAAAAAGGATTGGACAGATATCTCCAATTTACGAAATTGGCTTCCGCTAATGATAATTGTTGTAATCATTGGAGCTGTTGTAATTTATACGATTCGCAAAAAGAAAATCAAATAATAAAGGTTTATTAAGAACGCTTTAGATTTTCTTATATGGGGAGAGGAGAATAATCTGTGGAGATACAAGCTTTATTAATTACCTTCCGTGAAGTCTTGGAAGCGTTGCTCATTGTTGGTATCATTACAACGTATCTAAAAAGAATGGGCCAAAACCATTTTACAAAGTATGTATGGTTAGGGGCAGGTCTTGCTGTACTTGCTAGTGTAGGTGTAGCGATGCTATTCCAGATTGTACTTACAGGCTTTGCTTCAATGGGCAGCGAGATGTATTTGAAGATAGGGATTATGCTGGTTTCTGCTATGTTGTTAACGCAAATGGTTTTTTGGATGTCTAAGCACAGCAGAGATATGAAAGGTAATATGGAAGGAAAGATGGAACGTTTTATTACAACGGGCAATGTAGTCGGTATGGTGATTCACTCATTTCTGGTTGTCCTTCGTGAGGGGGTTGAGACAGTTTTCTTCTTTGCGGCAATTACTGGTGGAGATATTGGCGCTGCCATGAAAGGCTGGGGTGCCATTACTGGAGTAATTATTGCTGCCATTGTTTCTTATATCTTCTTTAAAGGAACTATGAAGGTTTCTCTTAAAACGTTCTTTAAAGTAACTGGCATTTTTATCATATTGATTGCGGCAGGTCTTTTAGTTCAAGCGATTTCGATAATGCAAGATTTAAATATTATTGGAAGTGTTATACCGCATTTGTATGATTTGACTTGGTTTCTTCCAGAACATCCAATTGATTATGATCACTATTTGCGTGATCACGGGACGGCTCCCATTTTGTCAGGAGATATTGGAATTTTCCTTAAAGCATTATTCGGATATTCTTCTATGCCATCTTTAGAAGAGGTTATTGCCTATATTGGTTACTTTGTTGGTATCTATCTATTAACTTCATTTAAGTCAAATGGGAACAATGAGAGTACCAACAAGATCGAACAGGAAAAAGAATTAAAAGCACAGGCAAAATAAATTATTTTTCTCCTCTGATAAAAAAGTACAAGGTTTTTTCCTTGTGCTTTTTCCATGTGAAGGCTAATTAATTAGAAAATGGTGATTGAGTATGAAAAGGAAAGATCAACTGGTTACACCAATTAAAATATTCAATATAGGTATTGCTCTTATTAGCATATTTTCGATAATGTTTCTATTTTGGACTCAATTAACTCATGTCAATTCTTTTGCTTCTACATGGGATCAGGTGGATTATGCGCTTGCATTAGATCGATATGATTTGATGGCTATGCAACCGCATTTCCCAGGGTACCCTTATTTTATTTTAGGCGGTTATTTTATTCATCAATTTGTCGATAATAAGGTGTCTTCACTGACTACTTTTAATATTTTGTTTTACTTTAGTGCTTTGTTTCCAATGTATAAATTGGCTAGGCATTATGTTTCAAGATCATATAGTTTAGGGATTATTTCAATAGTATACTCCTCGACCTATGTTATGGTGATAGTAAATCAACCAATATCAGAAGGCGCCGCCCTAGCTGCCTTATGGTGGTATTTTTGGAGTATTCATTGGGCGATGAAAGATCAGAGCATAGGTGTAAATAGTTTGCCTCCATTGTTTCTTAGTATATTGTTAGGAATACGATTATCCTATCTGCCATTTGCAATCGGTTTGCTTTTCCTATTTTATAAGAAATGGAAGAAAAAATATTACACGAATAAACAAATAGTTGGTTATTCTTTATTGGCGATAATGTGCCAGTTAATTTGGGTAGCTTCTCTTGTTTTTTCTGAAGGAAGTGTGAGAGGTTTCGTTAAACTTTCTTTGGCTTTTACCAGCGGTCATTTTAACGATTGGGGTAACACGGCTATTTCCAGTGATTTATCCTTTCTAGAAAGGGTGAAAATATTAGTACTTGATAATGTAATATGGACGGGTGTTTCCTCTCAAATGATTTTATTAGCCGTTTTGTACGGTATACTTGTTAGTTTGTTTATATATCAATTGAAAGGGAGTAATCTAAAAAAAGATTTCTCTCATCAATTAGCATGTATCATGGGCATTTGTTATTTGACCTGGGCTATTGTTGCACAAAATATTGATAAACCTAGACATATTCTTCCTTTAGTCATACTTTTTATTTTCGTTCTATTGACCAATTTATTAAAAAAGATAAGGAACTCTGTAATATTTATTCTTTGTTGTCTACTATTAATTACACAAACGTATCATTCTTCTATGTTGATTAAACAACAAGCGATCGAATCTCCAGCCACAATTCAACTAGCTAACTATATACAGTCTCTCGATCAATCAGCCATTGTTTATGCCTGGGAAGAGACGAGGGTTTTTCAGTACTTAAATATTAAAACTCCCTATAAAAAGGTACAAACTTATCAAGTTTTTCTACATGATAAATCCTATTATCAGAACAGAAAGATTTTAATAACGAATAAGGCAGTAGAGGGGTTTAAAGCACAAGGTATAAACCTTACTGGTAAGATTAAAAAAATAAAAGAGTTTCATTCTAATTCTATTTATGATCCGGTATATAACGATATTGTGCTGTATGAATGGAAAAATGAATAAGCTATTAAAAGAATGTGATTACCATTATATTTTGAACTGTTGCTTGGGGAATTCTATCCTAAGATAAGGCAGCTAGGCCACGATACGGAAGTGATTTATGACAGGATCTTGCAATTTGAAAAGGATGAAACTTTAGTGGTTTTTGCATTCGAACCCTACACTAATCGAATTATCGAAGCTGTTAAGCTGACCTATGAACTAGGCAATAAAATTATATTGATAACAGATCATATCTCATGTCCAATTATTTCATATGCGTCTGTTACGTTGAAAGTAGAGGTTAGTGAAGAACAATTTTCAGTAATACCTATAATTGCATTAATAGATGCAATAGTAATTGAAATTGGTAAGCGGTCATCAGAAGAATCGATTAAAAAGTTGAAAAGACTTGAAAAAACACTTATAGAAAAGAATATAACGTTTACTTATTAAAACTAAGAAAACAATTATTTTATCCAATGTAATATGGGGTACAAGCTAAATTTAAACTGGCAGCTGTCATCTATTGAACACTAATTGGCGGCTATTTGAATGCCATTCTATTCTAAGCAAATTAATCTATAAAAGGTGAAATGATTATGATAGCTAGTCTTATGAAGTCTTGGACAATATGGATGAAAATTGGAGTAATTTTATTCGGGGTATTCTTACTATCGTGGTTGGGTCCTGATGAAATTGGTCTTACTGATTTGCTTATTTCATTAAGAGAAGGTGAAGAAACAGGAAATAAGTTAATGCTTGCCGTTTTTTTGTTAATTTCTTTAAATACAGTTTTGGCTTTGTTTCATTATATTGGTGCACTGCTGTTGGGAGACGAAATCGGTGATCGTTTAAACCGTCCATGGTTAAAAATTATCATTCCTCTTATTGTTATTCCTCTCGACTATATCGTGATAAATGCTTATTATTCTTTAACATACTCATTTAGCGCATATGCGTTGTTATTGTTGTTAGCAATCTTATTATTGCAAGCCTTTGAAAAGGATAGGCTAAAGCCAATTATTAAAACAATTATTTGTTCTCAATTAATCTTTGGGATTGAATGGCTGAATGAGATTCCTTCTTTATCCCAATATGGATTTGGCCAAGGGTCGATTTCAAAGGAATTAAAAGATATAGCAGTTCAAATTGGATTTGAGCAATCTTTAACATTGTACAGTTTAACTTTGTGTTTAATTTTTGTTATAAATGCTGTTATTTTAGCTGTGTATTTTTCATTAGCTGAACAAAAGTGGCGGATAAAACAAGAGCTTCATTATGCGCAATTAGAAGCAATGCAGTCAAGATCAGGACGAGAAGCACTATATCTGGTCCATGATTTAAAAACACCTCTCACAGCAATTGAGGGGCTAAATTCTTTAATTAGTTTGAAAGTGGACGATTCTAAAATTAAAGAATATTGTCAAAAAATTTCATCATCGATTCATTCTGTTAGCGACATGATTTCTGAGATTTTATATGATGATAAAAAACATTGGTGCCGTATAAAAGATTTAGTTGGATACGTGGAAGCAAGCAGACTGAGCGGGACAAATCTTAATCTGAAAGTAGACTTTCAAACAGATCCTGAAATTAAAATTTTAATTAATAAAATCCGAATGACAAGGGCATTAGTGAATTTAATTGACAATGCTTACGATGCAGTGAATGGAATAGAAGATGGAAATATTTTGCTTAAGATAAAAACCTATGAAAATGAACTTTGGTTGGGTGTATCAGATAATGGGAAAGGGATTTCACCTAAAGAGCAGGAGAAAATATGGAAAGCTGGGTTTAGTACAAAATCGCATCCAGGGATGGGTTTAGCTTTCGTACAACAAGTTGCTAAAGGACATGGTGCATTTTTAGAAATTGACAGCAAGCTTGGACACGGGACAATAATTTGGATAAAACTAGCTGAGAGGAGTGTGTCAAGATGAACATCTTAGTCATTGATGATGATGCATCAATTCAATATATGCTAAGTGAAATTTGTGAATTTGCCGGCTGGAATGTAGATACGGCAAACAACGGAAAAGAAGGGTTAAATGTGTTTGCAGAAAAAGGAGCAGATGTTGTTTTAGTTGATTATCATATGCCGGAAATGGACGGAATAAAAACAGTGGGTGAGCTTCGTAACCTTAATGCTGATGTTCCGATACTTGTATTAACAGTCGATGAACGACAGGAAATTGCTGATCGCTTTCTTGAAGCAGGCGCAACAGATTTTGCATTAAAGCCTGTAAAAGCGCCTGATTTGATTTCAAGAATTCAACTGCATGCACGCCTTGCAAAATTAACTCAATCAGCTACGCAGCAAAAATCCAGTGAAGAAAAGAATGTATTTGTAACAAAGGGAATTAGTAAGAGAACACTCTGTCACGTTAGTGATTTTTTACACTCTAATCGTGAACCTTTTTCCGTTGATACAATTTCTAAAGAAGTTGGTTTGGCTTATCCGACCGTCTATCGCTATATTATGCATTTACTTGATGAAGGAAAAGTAGAAATTATTGTGAGTTATCAAAAAATAGGAAGACCGAAAAATTTATATCAATGGATTGTTGACTAAAAAACTGCCTTAATACAAGGCAGTTTTTTTATTATAATGGGCGTCTCCGTTGCAACACAGACCGCTAATGCAGCAAGACTTTTTTTCTTTTTTTTCTGTATTTTTATATTTTCTGATAATATAAAATTATTTTACAACACTAAAAATTCTTTAAAATTTACATGCTTTCATTTAACTTCTTCGAATAATATGAATGTATTTATTAGTTAATGTTCATTTGGATTTTGCTATCTGATTCTTTTTGCACCAGAGCGAAGATTAAAAAATGTAAACGCTTACCTATGGTGGGTTGGATGGCATGCGTGGCCATCATCGTATTAGGCGTAGGTGGAACGAACGAATCAATAATAAAATAAAAACCATGCAATTATTTTGTGAATGTAAACGATTTGTGGATGGTTTAATATTTAACCATATTTAGGGGGACTTTATTATGCAAGCAATTTTAAAAAATGATGTTCAGCAGCCAAACCAGTCCAGAAAAAAGCATCCTCCTGGACTGTATATGCTCTTCGCGACTGAGGCATGGGAGCGCTTCAGTTATTACGGAATGAGAGCAATTCTCGTTCTTTACTTAACAGCAACTGTTGTAAATGGCGGGCTTGGAGTCGACAAATCTACGGCTATGGGCATATACGGATTCTTTACTGGTGCCGTTTATATTACGCCAATGATTGGCGGATACTTAACTGATCGTTTCATAGGCAGAAGATTGGCGATCACGATTGGTGGTATTTTAATGGCGCTTGGTAACTTTTCGCTATTCGCAAGTCAGAGTTTGACAGCGCTTTACATTGGTCTTGGTTTATTGATTATCGGTAATGGTTTCTTCAAACCAAACATCTCGACAATTGTTGGTGATCTTTATGAAGACAACGATCCGCGTCGTGATGGAGCTTTCACCATCTTCTATATGGGTATTAACGTTGGGGCTTTCTTCGCACCATTAGTAGTTGGACTTATGAGCTATAAATATGGGTTCCTGACAGCGGCAATTGGTATGATTGTAGGGCAGTTAGTTTTCAACTTATTAGGCAATCGCTATTTAGGTGATATCGGTAAAGAACCTACTGGTAAACCGGATGTAACAGCTGGTCAAAAATCAGCTGCACCGTTAACGAAAAGAGAACAAAAACGTACAGCGGCAATCGTGATTTTGGCAGTCTTCGTTATTGCGTTCTGGGCCGCTTTCGAGCAGGCAGGAAGTTCATTGACATTGTATGCTAATGACCAAATTGATCGGAATGTATTTGGTTTTGAGGTTCCAACTGCTTGGTTCCAATCATTGAACCCATTATTCATCGTGATTTTAGCGCCAATTATGTCTGCTTTATGGTACAAGCTTGGCAGCTCAAAACGCGGTGACTTAAAAACTCCAACGAAGATGGCTCTTGGTTTAGTCACTGTTGGTTTAGGTTTCTTAGTACTGCTTCCTGCTGTTATGTATACAGGAAACGATACAGCGCTGAAAGTAAACATCCTGTTTATGATTGTAACGTATTTCCTTCATACATTAGCCGAATTAATGATTTCGCCAGTTGGTTTATCAATGGTAAGTAAAATTGCTCCAATCAAGCTTGCCTCTCTTCTAATGGGAGTATGGCTGGCAAGTTCCGCGGTGGCTAATATGGTAGCCGGCCAATTAGCTGCATATACACAGTCTTTAGGTTACCTGGAAATCTTCAGTGTAATTGGTTTTGTAACAATTGGTTTAGGTATTGTATTATTGCTTCTTTCGAAGCCAGTAGCAAAGCTGATGAAATAATGAGAAAAGGAGCTCGACCCAAAAGGCGCATAATGTGCCTTTTGGGTCGAGCTTTTTTATTTAGTATAAAAAAATAAAAGAATCGGTCCAAACTGGGGTAGAGGAGTCACCACAACGGCCCAAACCAGAAAGGAATGATTCTCTTATGAAACATAATCATCTTTCTTTTAAAGAGAATACCATGGATAACCGGTTTCGGTGCAAGAAATCCATCCAACTTGCTCACACCCATAAAACAGTAATGAAACAAGTGCACATCATATAAAGTTATTTATATAATACGGACTATAGTAAGTATCAAAAATAATAGAAGAAACTGATCAAAAAGAAGCCTTTGCTCATCAGAAGCAAAGGCTAAATTGTGATTCGGAATTAAACATCAATAAAAGAGAGAGCTTTTGTAAAGTATTAGCTCTCTGCACATAATTGTGTGTATTTAAAATGGATGCTAAGGACTTCTATTTTTTTTGCCCGAAAAATCATTTCACTACGGGACCAGGCACCAGGCCCAACCAGATGTAACACCCACAATGGATAAGGATAGATAGAGGCTATGCAAGAGAAGGAGGGAAGCGAATAGATGATCTAATCCTAGATGGAAACAGAAGAAGGGAAAAGGAAATCTTATCGGTATCCCTAACAACTTCTTGATAGGCTATACTTATCTAGACAGAAAATTTAAGGTCAGGTAGACTACAGATACAACTAGTTATAGAAAAGAGGTCCGATATGCGACGTGATATACAACTGAATGAACGAGCTTTCTCATCCAAGGAAGTGGCAGAAGAAGTGGGGATTGCAACTCCCACTGTTCGAAAGTATGGTCAAATCTTAGAGCGGAATGGATATGAGTTTTTGAAAGATGGAGATCGACGTATCTTTGTTCAATCTGACATCGTAGCGCTTATAGCGCTACGCGATACGGACAAGCCCCTAGACGATACAGCTAAAGACCTTGTATCTCAACAAAAAGAAAGATTAGAAGAATCCAATGAAACACAGATAGCGATACCCGATACATATGAAAATTTACCCTACGATCCCAATCAATTAAACGAGGCCCTAATGTTTTTAGTCAATGAACTCGCAGCCACACGTGAAATGAATGTCCAACTGACAAACGATATGTCACAGCTTAAAACAAAGGTTTCCCGGCTCCAGCAGGATCATCATGTTATAAGTTCTAGTATTGGAAATTCAGCGCAAAGAACTAATGCTAAAATTGAACAATTAACTGAACAACAAAATACCCATTACGAAACATTGCTGGAACAAGAAAAACAAAAAAGTGAACTCTTACAAAAAGAAATACAAAATATGCGGGACGAACAGAAAAAAGAATGGAGTTCACAAAATGAATTTAATAAACGTTTAGAAGTGACTATACAAAAACGTTCCGAAAAATGGCGGGGGCTTTTCTCCATATTCAAAAAATAAGGTGACTGTTTTTTTGCCTAGCTGTGTATTGTAGAAACATTTGATAAATCTTTTTTAAATAAATAATGATGGATAAAAGCATTGAGTTGCGAATCCACAAAACTTATAAAAAATCATAGTGTCATATATGATTCGCGTAGCTAAAACACATAATCAAGAAAAAATATTTCAAATTCACAGGATTTGGTACCTGCTATGTAAGAGCTCGGGACACCAATGTATCGGACGTTCTACCAAAGGCAAACGAAGGCCCAATTGAAATTCATTGGAGATTTGTTTAAGCGATATGCATCTAAAACAAAAATACACAATTTGAAGCAAGCAAAAAAGGCAGTTTGATAAAATGGGAGTTGAGGCGGTTAAGAACTTGCATTCAAAAACAAGAGTCATCCTTACTAGAGTTGATCCAGACAGGGATTGATCAGCTCTTTTTTTTGTGTGTTTCATATCGCTCGGCGATATAACTTGCAAATAAATTCGAAACATTTAGGTTTAATAGAAAAGCGGCGTTCGATATGCAAACATGATATACATCCTAATGAACGAGTATTCTTTTCTAAGGAGTGGAAGAAGAAGTGGGAATGCAACACCCACTGTTCAAAAGTATGGTCAAAACTTAGACCGAAACGGATATGAGTTTTTAAGATGGCGGTTGCCTATCTTTATTCAATCTGACATCGAATCGCACATAGCGTTACGCGATACGGACAAGTCCCTAGAGGGTACAGCTAAAGACCTTGTGTATCTACAAAAAGATAGATTAGATGAATCTAATGAAACAGAGCTAGCGATACCCGATATATATGACAACTTAACACCCATGATTCCAAACAAATAAAAGAGATTTTAATTGTTTTAACCAATGAACTCCAGCTACGCTTGAAATGAACGTCCACAGACAAAGGATATTTCTCAGCTTAAAACAACGGTTTCGAAGCTCCAGCAAGATCCATGTCCCTAATAGTGTTCCTTAAGAAAGGTGCTTATCGGTTCTTTTGTGTGTTTCGTATCGCTGGGCGATATAACATGAAAATAAATCCACAGAACCTTTATCTTTTATAGAAAGGGAGGTCCGATATGCGACAAGATATACATCCAAATGAATGAGCATCCTCTTCCAAGGAAGTGGCAAAGAAGTGGAGATGCAAAATCAATGTTCGAAAGTAAGTTTAATACGTAGAGCGAAATGGATAATTGTTGTTAAAATATGGAAATTAACTCCCCTTCGTTCAATCCGATATCGAAACGCTTAAAGCGTTACGCGATACGGGCAACCCCCTAAACGATAAAGCAAGAGACACTTGTATCATGAAAAAGAAAGATTAGATGGAACCAATGAAACAGAGATAGCGATACCCGATACATATGACAATTTAACCCATGTTCTCATTCGATTAAAAGAGAGCTTAATTTTTTAATCAATGAACTCGCAGCTACGCGTGAAATGAACATCTCACTGACAAACGATATGTCATAGCTTAAAAATGAACAACAAAAAACCCATTACGAAACATTACTTCAATAAGAAAAAGGTTTCATTACCTTTTTTTAGTCTCTTTTACGATATTGGGGTGTTAATAACTATTTAAACCTAAGGCAATCAAATCGAAAGTGTAAATTCTATTCAGAATCATTATTTTCAAGTTTCAACAATTTCCCGAGAAATATCTACAAATTCTGAGTAGATATCGACAAAATTAGAAGCTTCTAAAAGATGTAGTAAAACATAAGTAAATTGAAAAGAGTTAATATGGCTAAATTCTTAGCCAGGCACACTTATTGGGTAAAATTGATATCAATGCAGTAATTATTGCAGGATTTTCAGATAAAGTTGCAAAGATATATTTTTATGATGGCTTGATTTTTTACCTTACTAGTAATAAGTCGGTAACTTTAGCTTTGTTAGTGGGGTATTAAAATAAAGATTCAGATAAGAATGTAAATAACGTATATGATGACGCTTTTTTAACTTATATACAAGTTGCAAAAGAGGATTTCTATATCGAGCATAACGAAGAGTTTAATATTAATGTTGAATTACAAACAACAAAGCAGTGATCCCAATTTTCGGGATGCACTGCTTTGTTGTTTGTAGATTTTCTACGCATTTATAATTAGCTCGATAACTTCTTACCATTCCGTAAATCAAAATCAGCAAAATCCTGAACCCTTTCGATTTTACCAACCAAGAAAATGTAGGACATTGCTCCTGCAAAGGTTATACAAGCAATAAAGGTAAGTGCAGGAGCAAAATCACCGCTCTTTGACAATCGGTATAATAATTGATGCTGTACCATCAATGAAATTGAAGATACCTCCAGCAATCCCAATCAGCCTTTTTGGGGCAAGCAATGAAACAAACACCCAGGGGATTGAAGCGAAACCGTCTCCAAAAAAGGCGATACACATGAATAAAATAACTAGATTAGTATTGTCAACGAAATTCGCTCCAATGATTGAAGTGGAAAGCAATAATCCTGATATTACCGGAACTGTATCTGAACAACATTGTGGAATAAGATCATCGTTTTATAAAAACGGATCCGTTCCATGTGGGGATTGAAATCGTTTCGAACAGCGATTATATTTTGTGTGGTATCGAAGCTATGCATAGGGTTAAAAAAAACCAACCTCATCAACGGGCAAAGTCTGCCCAAAATGAGGTTGGATTCATTCATAAGTTATTTTTGCACCAGAACCTTCTAAAATCCCAACAAACTTTAACTATATTAACCAGTATCCGGTTACATTCAAAATGCTTGCATTATTCATTATCTTTATTATAAAATACTTGTATACAAGTGTACTTGAACTCTATTAGAAGGTGAATTTATGGCTGAATCAAAGGAGTTTCTATATCCTGTAAAATGGCTTTCAAAAGCTTCAGCTGGTGATCGCGTAACATCCGAGCTTAGAATGCGTATTATTTCGGGGATGATTGAAAGCGGTGCCATCCTATCTGAAAATAAAATAGCTGCCGATTTCGGTGTAAGCCGCTCACCAGTTCGTGAAGCGTTAAAAATATTGGCCTCTGAAAATATCATCCGATTGGAAAGAATGGGTGCGGTTGTCATTGGTTTAACAGAAAAAAAATATGCAGAAATTTATGATGTGCGTATACTCATCGAAACGTTTGTATTCGAACGTCTAGTAAAGATGGAAACGAATGAATTAGTGATGGAACTTAGTAAAATACTGGAAATGATGAAAATTTCCATAAAATACCGAGATGCTGATGAGTTTTCCTATCAGGATGTCCTATTCCACGAAACGATCATTCGGTCCATCGATCATTCCTACATCCTGATGATCTGGGATAATTTAAAACCTGTGATGGAAAGTTTGATTCTTCTATCCATGCGCAGTCGTTTTAAAGAAAAGTATGAAGACTTTACACGGATCATAAATAATCATCAACTTTATATTGATGCGATCAGAACAAAAAATCGGGACCTCATGATTAAGTCGTTACATGAAAACTTTGATGATGTTCAAGGGAAAGTTGAAGACTTATGGATGGCCCAACAGATGCTTTCAAAAGGAGTCGAACAAGAAAATGACTAGCTATATGTTAGGTGTAGACATCGGTACAACAAGTACAAAAGCTGTATTATTCACTAAAAAAGGCGATGTCATCCAGCAAGAGAATATTGGTTATCCTCTTTACACACCGGATATGACAACAGCGGAACAGGACCCTGAAGAGATTTTTCAGGCCGTTTTGAAAGCCTTTACAAATATAACGAAACAGCATTCAGATAAACAGATATCTTTTATTTCATTTAGCAGTGCGATGCATAGTGTTATAGCCATGGATGAAAATGACCAGCCGCTGACCCGTTGTATCACTTGGGCAGATAATCGCAGTGAAGCTTGGGCCCATAAAATAAAAGATGAATTAGATGGGCATGAAGTTTACAAACGGACCGGAACACCGATACACCCAATGTCACCATTATCCAAAATCACCTGGATCGTGAATGATCACCCAGAGATCGCAACCAATGTTAAAAAGTACATCGGGATTAAAGAATATATCTTTAAAAAGTTATTTGATCAATATGTTGTCGATTATTCCCTTGCTTCATCGATGGGCATGATGAATCTCAAAAATTTGGATTGGGATGAGGAAGCCCTAAGAATTGCCGGAATAACGCGTGGGCAATTATCTGAACTCGTACCAACAACAAAGGTCTTTAACAACTGTGACCCGAATTTAGCCAAACAGATTGGGATTGATCCACAAACCCCCTTTGTCATTGGGGCAAGTGATGGTGTCCTTTCAAACCTAGGTGTAAACGCTATCCGGAAAGGCGAAATCGCTGTCACGATTGGGACAAGCGGTGCGATTCGGACGATTATTGACGAGCCGAAAACAGACGAAAAAGGAAGAATCTTTTGCTATGCCCTAACGGAAAAGCATTGGGTGATTGGCGGGCCGGTAAACAATGGCGGGATGGTCCTTCGCTGGATTCGCGATGAGTTTGCTTCTTCCGAGGTAGAAACGGCTAAAAGACTCGGAATCGACGCTTATGAAGTCTTGACCAAGATTGCCGAACGTGTAAGACCAGGCGCTGATGGATTGTTATTCCATCCATATCTTGCAGGTGAACGTGCACCATTATGGAATCCGGACGTAAGGGGTTCATTTTTCGGATTAACACTCTCGCATAAGAAAGAACATATGATTCGAGCGGCTCTAGAAGGAGTCATTTACAATTTATATACAGTATTTTTAGCCTTAACCGAATGTATGGACGGTCCCGTGACCCGAATTCAAGCTACGGGAGGCTTCGCAAGGTCGGCTGTTTGGCGGCAAATGATGTCCGATATTTTCGAATCGGAAGTCGTGGTTCCAGAAAGCTACGAAAGTTCGTGCCTGGGTGCTTGTATATTGGGGTTATATGCCACCGGGGAAATTGATTCCTTCGAAGTCGTTTCTGAAATGATAGGCAATACCCACAAGCACACACCGAAAGATGATTCTGTAAAAGAATATAGGCAACTACTGCCGATTTTCATTAACCTATCAAGGGGATTGGAAAACGAATATACACAGATTGCGAATTATCAAAGAAACTTAATAAATGCTACAAAGTAAAGACATGGAGGAATTACAATGCCATTAGTTATTGTCGCTTTAGGAATTGTCGCTTTATTAATTTTAATAATGGGCTTAAAATTAAACACCTTTATTTCCTTGATCATTGTATCGTTTGGAGTGGCTTTAGCACTTGGGATGCCACTTGATGGAATTGTCAAAACCATTGAAGCTGGATTAGGCGGGACACTTGGTCACTTAGCGTTAATCTTTGGACTTGGAGCGATGTTGGGTAAGTTGATCGCAGATTCAGGCGGCGCGCAGCGCATTGCCATGACCCTTGTTAAAAAATTCGGTGAAAAGAATATTCAATGGGCAGTTGTGGCAGCATCATTTATTATCGGTGTCGCATTGTTTTTTGAAGTGGGATTAGTATTATTAATTCCAATCGTATTTGCAATTTCAAGGGAATTGAAAGTTTCGATATTGTATCTTGGTATTCCAATGGTTGCAGCATTATCGGTAACACACGGTTTCTTACCGCCGCACCCAGGACCAACCGTTATCGCTGGTGAATATGGTGCTGACATTGGTCAGGTTTTACTTTACGGCTTCATTATTGCGGTTCCAACCGTTATTTTAGCTGGACCAGTATTTACGAAGATAGCTAAAAGATTAGTACCTGAATCATTTACGAAAACAGGCAGCATTGCTTCTTTAGGAGAACAAAAATCATTTAAACTTGAAGAAACACCTGGATTTGGGATCAGTGTATTTACTGCTTTACTTCCGGTTATATTAATGTCAATTGCTACGATTATCACTTTGATGCAAAAAACAATGGGATTTGAAGATAATGGTCTACTAGCAGCTATCCGTTTTATTGGTGAGGCCGGTACTTCCATGTTGCTTTCCTTATTATTTGCGGTCTATTCAATGGGATTAGCAAGAAAGATTCCAATGAAAGATATTATGGAATCTTGTACATCAGCAATCTTGCATATCGGAATGATGCTTTTAATCATAGGGGGCGGAGGAGCCTTCAAGCAAGTATTGATCGACGGCGGTGTAGGTGACTATGTAGCTGAATTGTTTAAAGGAACATCATTATCACCAATCTTGCTTGCCTGGATCATCGCGGCAATCCTGCGTATTTCCTTAGGATCTGCTACCGTTGCTGCCTTAACGACAGCTGGTTTAGTAATTCCGATGTTAGGTCAGACGGACGTTAACCTTGCTCTAGTTGTGCTTGCTACAGGAGCGGGAAGTTTAATTGCTTCACACGTTAACGATGCTGGTTTCTGGATGTTTAAAGAGTATTTTGGTTTAAGCATGAAAGAAACATTTGCAACGTGGACCTTGCTTGAGACGATCATTTCAGTAGCTGGATTAGGATTTATTCTATTACTAAGCTTATTTGTATAAGCCTTTCCTGGCAGTAAATCCCCCACTATGGCAGGGATTTACTGCCTATTATTCTTACATAGAAGGAGCAGAAATAAATGTACAATACAATTGGTGTCATTGGTTTAGGGGTAATGGGCAGTAATATCGCTTTAAATATGGCTAGTAAAGGGGAACGAGTAGCTGTCTATAACTACACAAGAGATTTAACGGATCAGCTTGTAGCTGAATTGGATAGTCAGTCGCTCCATCCGTATTACGAAATCCAAGACTTTGTTCAGTCACTTGAAACTCCAAGAAAGGTTTTTCTAATGGTGACTGCGGGTAAGCCGATCGACTCGGTGATCAATTCATTGCTTCCTCATCTTGAATCAGGCGATATAATCATGGACGGCGGTAACTCCCATTACGAAGATACTGAACGCAGATATGATGAATTGAAATCTAAAGGAATCAGTTATTTGGGAATTGGTATTTCTGGTGGAGAAGTCGGGGCATTAAAGGGACCTTCAATCATGCCGGGTGGAGATAAAGACGCCTATGAAAAAGTAGCTCCGATTCTGACAAAAATCGCAGCACAAGTAAATGATGATCCTTGCTGTACCTATATCGGTCCAAAAGGAGCAGGTCATTTTGTAAAAATGGTACATAACGGGATTGAGTATGCAGATATGCAATTAATCGCCGAAGCCTATACATTTTTAAGAGAAAAGTTGCATTTGGAAGTTCATGAAATTGCTGACATCTTTGAAACATGGAATCAAGGCGAACTGAAAAGTTATTTAATCGAAATCACTGCTGAAATTTTAAGGAAAAAAGATGAAGTAACCGGCTTACCCTTGATCGATGTGATTCTTGATAAAGCAGGACAAAAAGGTACAGGCAAATGGACCAGCATGCAAGCTATTGATAACGGAATACCAGCATCGATTATTACTGAGTCTTTGTTTGCTCGCTACATTTCCGCTTTAAAAGAAGAACGGGTTAATGCAGAAAATATTCTAACAGGCCCTGAGAACGATCAGCAAAAATTAGATAAAAATGAGTGGATTGACTATATTAGACAGGCATTATATATGGGAAAAGTTTGTGCATACGCGCAAGGTTTTACTCAATATAAAATGACTTCCGAACTTTACGGCTGGGATTTGCCTTTAAAGGATATTGCGCTGATTTTCCGTGGTGGCTGCATCATTCGTGCAGAATTTTTAAACGTCATTAGCGAAGCCTATCAAGAGCAGCCGAATCTGGCTAATTTATTAATCTCACCATATTTTGCCGAAAAGGTTACGGATTACCAGGTAGGATTGCGAAAGGTTGTCTGTGAGGGAATAAATTCCGGTATCTCGTTTCCATGTTTAAGCGCTTCACTCACTTATTACGATAGTTATCGAAAAGGCATCTCAAATGCTAACCTTTTGCAAGCACAACGTGATTATTTTGGTGCACATACTTATGAACGACGTGATTTGGCAGGAGTCTTTCACACAAACTGGCAGTGATGGAAAGTGACAAAGACACAGTCGTTTTTCAATAACCGTTCATGAATCTGAGACAGGTACTTTACTTCAATAAGAGAGTTGCTTTGGCAGCTCTTTTTCTTATGTAACAAAAGTGGGTCTATCTATATATTAAAACAAAGTTATTGGAGGGGGTGTGCGAGACTCCTGCGGGAAAAGCGTGTCCAAGGGAGACCCCGCAGGCAGTAATTAAAGAGGAGGAAATTTTAGTTATGGCATTTTAATTGGTGCATTCAATTGATAATAATCCCTATATGATCGATAAGATACAATTTTTTTATCCTGATAATGTCCATCCAACTGCAAAATTTTAGATTTATTGGTTTCTAAATAATAATTATACCCTTCTGTTTCTAAAATATAGAAGGCATAGGAAATTCCAAGCATTTGTTTCTTGGTGACTTTTGCATCAGGGTGATGTTGTATAAAATCAGCCAATTGTTGTACAGATGTTGATGGAATGTCTGCGATATTAAATAATGTTTCCTTAATATTAGTCTTTACTTTATTCAAAGTAGTTTTTGCTTTATGTTTGATTTTGTTGGAACGCCTTGTCATAAATATCACTCCTACTCTGATTATAGTTAAAAGATTTATTATGTTATTTCCAATCAGCAAACGGAGTAAACACAAATTTGAACCCTGGGAGAACTTCTACTAAAAGAGAAAAAGTCTTGGTGTGAAAGATAATGTTTTTTGGTAGGTTTAATACTCAGTATAAGTGGTATATAAAGGATATCGGTTTATAGCAGTTTATTCCCCCTGCTACCTTAATTATGTTAGGGGTTCTTTACGAAAGTGTATCGTTTCATGAATAAGTCGATAAGTAGCACATATTCTTCTTTTGATTATTACCAATTATTTTCAAATAATAAAGGAGTGATATATCATGAGGCAAATGTGTATTTACTGTTTTAAATGGGCTGACATAGATACGATGACACCAATTTTTGAGCAAGGTAGGGAGTTCGTCAATTATTATTGCGAAGATTGTGTTACTGATGTTATGGATAATTTGTTTAAGCTCCCATACAAACATGGTCGTTCCTATTCCGATGTATGCGAACAATCAAGAACCCACTAGCATCAAGCAAAGCCTTTTAAAAGTTAAGCGATTGCTCATAGGCCATCTCAAAAGAGAAGGGCTTTTTTTGTTCGGATTTGTCCTCTTCCTAATAATATTGCATTTACTTACTTTATTTAAATATGAATGGGAGCATGTGTATCATCGCTCAAATCCCTTAATATAGGGGGGACGGGGATTCAGGAATGAGTGCTCACCTAACATGTGAATATCTTTAAAGTTGAAGGCCTCCCACAGTTTACTGAAGGGTGGCCTTTTGTTGGATTTCTTTCAATTCTACTCCTACATTAAAGAACTGCCTGGGTGAAAAGAAATGTTACCGTCACTTTTAAAAACAATGTAACTGCAAGTAATTCCTCACGTAATTTTTATCCAGTAATCAGTAGGTTTAACCCTAGTTATTTCAACCCACTTAAACAATATGATCATACCGAATATTATTAAGTGGTACTTATGAGGCATTATATCGGAGTGAGGAAAAATTAAATAGGATGTACATGATTTGATTCTGCAAATTATTGAATTAGATATTAAACAAAATATTCTTGTATACAACAGATGGGTATCTAAATAAAGTTATCGTAATTTGTCTTTAGCTTTTTATTTCTTGTAAGGATTTTATCAAACTAAAAACAGTTAAGAAACTAAAGCATTTAAGGGGAAGATTAACCTGTTAAAGGAATTCTATGTTTGTTATACTCTTGACGCTGATGTTAAGTGGGAGAAAATAAAAAAAGGATTGTGTAGTAAAAAAGAAGATGTTTTACAAGAAGTCCTAAAAAGGATGGAACACTGTGAGTATTTTATTGTAAAAAGTGAAAGTAAGCATCATATTATCAATACATCTTTAATACGTTATATACGTATCTTTGATGGAAAAAAGTAATCTCACTACTGCTTTCTTATAATATAAGTTATGGTTGTATTCTCCTAACAGTCTATCTGGGAGGGGATTTTTCTTTTGAAAAAAAGGGGCAAACCTTTCATGCATATACAGAATAATAAAGCGGAAAGTTGCTAAAAGTGATGTGCAAATAGATTATATCGAACAGTAAATATTGAAGAAGAAAATTTTTATCTGAAAGCGCAGGCGGACTATTTTAAAAAGTCTATATGGGCAGAGAAGGTATATTTGGTACAAAAACAGCAGAGCAAGCTTATGTTGCTATTCATGGTTGGGTAACACTTTGAAAGGAGTGTAAAGATGAATAAAGAACTAGAGGATGATTTTATTGAGGCATTAATGGTTTCCCTTCAAGACGAAAGGGTCATTAAAAAGATAAAAGAAATAGTAGAAGCGGGCTCGTTTAGTCAAATGGGGGTACCTAAGGAGCAACTGAGAGAAAAAGAAAAGGAAATTGCAAAGCTTCAGCAAGAGATTGAGTCGAAAAAAGAGGAAATTAGTGAGTGCCAAATAATGATCCACCAACTAAATGAGAAAATTGAATCCTATTTTAATGAATTGCAAAAGAGAAGAGCAGACTATCGGGAAGCAGAAGAACTTTACGAAGCTGTTCAACAATTATCAGAAACGACTAAAAATTCCTTGAAAGGAATCTTCAAGGGCGGCTCAGTGCAGGAATTTATTGTCTGTGGTGTGCAATATGAAAACATTTCATCTTTGTGGGATTTTATAAAAAACGAGATTATGGAAGGGAGGGAGCAGGAAAGAGGGATTTTGCGTGCCCTTTTTCAGTATTTCTTTCAAGAATACAGTAAAACATACGATACTCCTTTATATAAATTACAGGAAGTGAAAATGAATGAGGTCTTCAGAGAAGACTTGTACATAAGAGCCCTCAATAGCAAAATATCCGGGAACATTACGGACATCCTGCTGCCAGGATATATGAGCATTAATGGTAAAACCATTAAAAAATCCGTTGTGAGAATCTAGCAGGCGAAAAAGAGAATGATAATAAAGGAGAAATAACAATGACATCGATTATTATCCCAGAGATTGAAGAAGGCATTGAAAAAATCCTTCTTATGCAATGGTATAAACAGCCGGGCGATTATATTACGGTGGGCGAAAGCTTAGCCAAATTCAGCTGTGAGGGGATCGAATTTGACCTTTTTTCAGAAAAGGAAGGTACCCTTAAAGAATTGAATGTAGCGGAGGACACTATAGTCAAGATTGGTGATCTGATATGTTATTTGGATTCTGGTGAAGCTCTTTCAGAAGAATTATTAATAGAAGTTGAAAAACAAGAAATGATAGAAGATAAAGAGCCCCTTGAGAACGTAACAAGTTTAGCTGAAAAAAATAACATAGACAGTTCTATATACTTAATGAATAAGAACGAAGAGCAGGTTCAATTATCACCTGATTCCCAAACCGTTCCGGTCTCTACCATTTCAATGACTTATAAAGAAGTGAGATCTTTAATCAGCCATTTATATCAGAGTGCAGAAGAAACCTTTTTTAAAGATGAAGCGAGCTTCTTTCAAGACATTAAAAAGATGCTCCGTTCCAGATGGGTTTACATGAATAACGGGAATGTTATATATGATCACAACATTGCAGCTTTATTTCCTTATAGAAAATACTATGAATTAATGGACGAAGATTTTGACTACAAAGAGCATCTGGACGTTTCCGGTTTTAAAGGTGATGCCATGACTCGGGAAGAAGCTGCCAAAAGTTTCAATACAACCGATCACCCTATATATAAGAAAATAATAGCTTTAGATGATTACTCCACGAGTAAAAATCCTTCCATTTCAAGGATATTTGCCAATCAAACGGCTAACTCTTCTAAATCAATAGCGTTTAAATTCAACGGGTACGACATTCAAAGTTTCGATGTAGTAAATCAAAAAAATAATTTGCTAGGTAAAGGATTTTTCGTTCCTGTTTTCCGTTTAAATGGGGAAAATGCCTTTGGAATCAATGATCAAATGGCTCTCCATCTCTGGCTGGAAAATCGATTGGTACCAAGTGGATTAAGCGCAGAACGCCAGAAGGAGTATGATTATTTGCTGGCATTGTATCAATTAAAGGGTTTAGATCATGAAAGTTTTCTAAAAGAATTGCCATCAATCGCTATCGATTCCAAGACGTTTTATGAGAAGCTTTTAAACTCTGAAAAAGTAAGAGCTGATATTGATACATATGATGAAAAGATGCTAACAGATCCAAACCGAGGACATTGGGATTTATGGCCTGTCCTCTCTGATGAAAAACCTTTAACGATAAAACTGAATGAAGAAATAATGGCCAGAAACCCTAAAATGGATATTAGGGAGGACGGCATAGTTGGCATTGATTTTGGAACGAAAAGTACAGTGGTAGTTCATCAAGAGAAAAGTGATTTTACTCTTCCCATGCGTATTGGGGTTGGCTACCTTAACACGGAGGTACAAGACTGGCATTATGAAAATCCAACCGTGATTGAATTTATTGATTTAGAACATTTCCTGGAGCTTTATCAAGAAAAGGAAGGAAGACCAGATACAAGGTGGCAGGATGTGACGGTTTCCCACAATGCTCTTAACAATTTGATGAATGGAAAGAGTGACCATTATTATTCCATATTGAATAATCTAAAGCAGTGGGCTGGAGAAAAGAAAAACGAACTCCGATTAAAAGACAAGAGGGGATATGCCGTTGTACTGCGTTCCTTTCTGGATTTAACCGATCAGGACATCAACCCGATTGAGTTATACGCTTACTACCTCGGTTTGTATATCAATAACCAGAACAATGGGATATACCTGGACTACACCTTATCTTTCCCGGTGACGTATGAAAAAGAGGTAAGAGAAAAAATTCTAAAGTGTTTTGAGCGTGGGTTAAAAAAGACGCTTCCTATGCCGATTCAGCAGGATGAAGAATTAATGAAAAAGTTTCGTGTCACCGCTGGGGCGAGCGAACCTGCTGCTTATGCCGTTTGTGCGTTACAGGAATACGGGTTTGAACCGGAAGAGGATGAAAGAACGTACTATGGTGTGTTTGATTTTGGTGGAGGAACGACAGATTTTGATTTTGGTATTTGGCGTGAAGCAGGCCTGAAAGAAAGCAGATATGATTATGTCATTGAGCATTTTGCTGCGGGCGGGGACCGTTATTTAGGTGGAGAGAACATGCTAGAGCTTTTGGCGTTCCAAGTGTTTAAAAACAACCAAAGAACAATGCGTGAGCTAAATATTCCTTTTACTCTCCCAGCAGAATGTGTGAAGTTTCCCGGAAGTGAAACGCTGATTAATGAGTCACAAGAATCCTATTTAAATACGAAACAATTGGTAGAAAAATTAAGGCCGCTTTGGGAAAGACATGAACGGTATGAAGAACAGTTTGGAAAAGGAATGATTCGGGCAGACTTGTTTGACAAAGCCGGCCACGCAAAACTCAATGTGGAACTTTTGATTGATCAAGATGAAATGGAACAACTGATTGAGGAAAGAATTGAAAAAGGCATTAAAAATTTCTTTGAGTCATTAAGGCGCGCTTTTGCCCGATTGGAACCCAGTAATATTAAGAAAGTCAATATACTGCTTGCGGGTAATTCAAGTAAATCCCCGGTCGTTATGAATTTATTTAATAAATGGATTGAAAGGGAAGTACAGAACACTCAAAACTGGGGAGAAGTGTCTGATAATCTTTTTGAGATTCTCCCACCGCTGGGGACGGAAGGCGCTTATTTAAAGCAACAAGAGAGAAACAGAGTGGTTAACCGAGATATTTTAACAGCCCCTACAGGAAAAACAGGCGTTGCCTTTGGACTTGTACAAAGTAGAAAAGGCGGAAGTATAAAAGTTATTGACCGCGATATGGTCAATGGTGAATCAAAGTTCAAGTATTTTCTTGGCATCGGGAGAAAAGGGAAATTAAAAACAGTGATTGATCAAGAAGAAGAGTATAACAAATGGCATCTTTTCATTGATGCGTCAGAAGAAGATTTTGAAATTTATTACACAAGCCTGCCGGAAGCTAGTACCAACCAGCTTGATATTAAGCAGGCACAGAGGAAAAAACTTAGAATTGAGCATGTAGATGATTCAGCTTTTGTTTATATTCGAACCATAAGCCCGACTGTTATTGAATATGTTGTTGCAGACGAAGGCACGATTATAAATGGGGTTTATTTATCTGAAATTACTAAAGTGGAATTAAACTAATTTTCCGATTGGAAAGGGATAATTCAGTTGTATGGGCATTTGTGGGTTTGATTGATTCAAATGAATATATCAAGAGCCGGTTTTGATAAATAAATTTAGGATATGAATAGATAAAGAAGTTATGTTTTAATTGAGTGGTATAAATGGAAGATGTCCCACTTGGTCCATCGGTTAAGGTTTTATGTAAGAAGGGCCATGAGTGGAAAATACCTCACTTTAAGAAGGCCTCCCACAATTTACTGTGGGAGGCTTTTTCATGCTCATCGTTATTTGTATTTCCATGGGCACCGTTTAATCGCTTCCCTGGTATTTTAAAATGTTAAAAAAAGTTTTCACTTTCAACATTTAATGCTAAAAGCTCTTATGTGTTTATCCTGAGGGTTCACTTCTTTAATCCTCCTGATGTTCCATAATCTTTAATCGTTAATTTAATATTGTAGTTGATCAGGGTTTCACTGAATGTTTGGTCCCAATCCTTTTTGACCTTCTGCCAAACTTTAGGTTTCTCAATTCTCAATCGATTTCCGAAGCCAGCAACGTCCACTTGGTATTCTTTTTGCATTTTTTCTACTACACTTCTCACTAAGCGTTCCACTTCTTTTTCAGAGGATTTTTCTGCTTTTTTTAGAAACTCATTTTTAAAAGTATTTCCCAGATCCACCCAAGTTTCAGATAGCCTTCCCTCTGATTCAATGTTTACATCAAAAGAGATGTTGTTTCCATTAACTCGAGGTATAATAGTGCTTTTCATGGACTCTATCTCATACACAATAAGCTGACCAGTTTCTTCATCAAAGCTTTTCACTACACCGCCTTTTCCCTTACCTGTAATCCATGTTACGCCCTCCAGTTCTTCCTCATTCAAAGTACCAGTCATTTTGTGTGTCTTTCCATCGATCACGGCAGCTCCCGCAAATTTGACTTCCCCATTCACTGATAGTACATTTTGCAACAGAAAACTAGATTCTGATTTGATCTTACTTTCTATTTTAATAAGCGGCATAGGAGGCAAAATTCTCGCTGTTCGATAGGCATTTTCCACAATGCCAACCAGACGAAACGCTGGGATTTCGCCTGCTGTCTTTGTTTCCAGTGTGTTGCTTGCTCTTCCTTTACTGATGAGCACAAGACAGCTTGGTCTAAAATCATTATCACGAAGATTAAGATCAAGTAATTGTTCCAAACCATACGACTTTGAAAGCTCTTCACTGATAACAATCACTTTCATATGGTGAGCGGTTAAGGGCTGTTCACTTCTCAATGATAATTCACGAGTCATTTGAAGGACGGAATCCCCCGTTTGAGAAACATTAACATAAGCTTTTTTTTGTGGTCCGGCTTGTTTCGTTGTTGAACTTGCTACTTGTGGAGTGATAATTTGATAGGTTGAAGTTATCAGGTCTTTTCTCAAATATCCTTCTCCTTGTTCATTTAACTCTTTATCAATGAAGGTCTTCTTGCCTTTATCAAATGCCAAACCTATTCCTAAACTTTGCTCTTCAATTTCATGACTGCTCCAACATCCTGTAAGAAATAAGAGCAAAAGAAAGGAAAGGGAAACGAAGAGAGGCCGGATATTTTTATGTGTTTGCTTCATATTTTCCCCCCTTTACTCTTGAGATAATAAGCAGGAGGAGCGGGAGTAAACCAAATAAGAACAGTGCGACATTGCCGAGGAAATCTCCAATTTTAAAGAGGTCATTGATATTCTTCGGAACCATTGCAATGATGTAGAGAATTGGAAGCAACCCAAACATAAATGGGTGAATGCTCTTTTTTGAAAGTTGAGCCAGCCCTAAAGCAGCCGAATAAAATGTTATGGTGAATGTGGAAAAAATTTGCATGATCCAAACCACGAGCAAAAAAGATTCAAACCGTTCAAAGATCAAACCGGAGATTTCAAAACTTCGAATAAGATCAAGTGTCGGCCATGTTCTCGTGACCACTCCATCAATAGATAATGCCCCGATAACCATTACGACCGTTATCACGTAAAAAATCAATGGAATGGAAACTCCAACAAGAACGGCTTTTACTGCTTTTTTTGGCTGATTCATAAACGGAAGAAGCAGTAACATGATTTCAGGCCCTGTAAAAGCGAGAGCCGTTGTTTTTACTCCTTTAAGTACAGGGATAACTCCTTCTCCTAATACCGGACGCAGATTATCGATCTCAAATATTTTAATACTCATAAAGGCAACCACCAAAAAAAGGATAACTGTCAAAGGTAAAATAATTTCAAAAAGACGGGCAATCGGGTTAATGCCGCCGATGATCAGATAGAGACCCACCCACATAAACATCATAATAATTGCCCATGTAGGGGTACCTTCCAGAAGCAAATACTTTACAACCTCCGCCATTGAACGGAGCTGAAACCCGGAAGTCATAAGAAAATAACAGATTATAACTAAACTGAGTAACCCACCCACCCATATTCCGACAATATCATTGATGTATTGATAAAAGGTTTTTTCGGGAAACTGTTGGCTTAATTTGACCATGATCACCCCCGCGATTATGGCGATACCCCCGCCAAAAATAACGCTTATCCATACATCTGGTGTATGTACCTTCTCTGTAGATGATCTGGGTAGGGTGAGTAATCCTGTGCCGAGTATGAAGTTGATGACGATGACAGCTGCTTGAGGAGTTGTAATTTTGTCTTTCGGACTGAGAATCATTCTTTAACCACCCTTTCATCAATAGGTTATCCTTTACGTATGGGGTTTTTGGTATGCATCATCTTTGGACGGCGTTTCATCATCATAAGTGGCATGCGAACAATCAAGTCTTTCCACTCACTTAAGCGATAAGGAACGGCTGGACTCATATAAGGCACACCAAAGCTTTTTAATTTCACTAAATGGCTGGTCATGAAAAGAAAAAAGAGAATGACCCCGTATAATCCAAATGTGGCAGCACAAATCATAGCTGGAAAACGCAGAATCCGTAATGTAATCCCAATACTATAGTGCGGAATAGAAAATGATGAAATAGCGGTTAACGCTACTACAATGACCAAAACAGGGCTAACAATCCCTGCCTGTACAGCAGCTTCCCCAATGATTAGACCGCCGACAATTCCCATTGCGGGACCGATTGGCTTAGGCAATCGCAGTCCTGCTTCCCTCAATATTTCGATGGATATTTCCATAAATAATGCTTCGATAAGTGCCGGAAACGGAACCCCAGACCTGGTTCCTATAATGGAGATGGCCAGTTTGGTCGGAATCAACCCTGAATGAAATGAGATGAAAGCTATATATAAAGACGGTGTAAAAAGAGCTAGAAGAACTGTGAGATAACGAAGCATACGGATGAATGTGCCAGGGATCCATCTTTCATAATAATCTTCTGGTGATTGCAACATCATGCTTAAGGTAACCGGAACGATCAAAGCGAATGGCGTCCCATCTAATAAGATGGCCACTCGCCCTTCCATCAAAGCTGCCATCACGCGATCGGGACGCTCTGTATTCTGTACCTGCGGAAAAGGGCTAAGGTAATTATCTTCGATAAGTTGCTCTACATAACCTGATTCCGGCACATTATCAATATCGATCTTCTTAATTCGGTTTTCTACCTCTTGAACTAATTCGGGATCAACAATATCTTTTATGTAAGCGACCACCAAGTCTTTTTTTGAACGCTTTCCTACTTGGAATTTTACTAACGATAAATTCTCGATTTCACCACTACCCCTTAAAAAAGAGGTATTATCACTCAATGACTCAGTGAAACCGACCCGTGGACCCCTGACTAATGCCTCGGATACCGGCTCTTCGATCGTCCTTGTTTTAAGTTTTGTAGTTCCAAGGATCAGCGCATCCATTGATCCATCAATTAAAAGAGCGGTAGAACCTGTTAGTACTTTAGATGCTAACTCTTTAATGGAACGTACTGCTTCTACTTCACTAATAGATAATACTTCATTTTTTATGAATTCTTTTGAAATGCTTCCTTTGGTGTAAGGAAGCTCCTGTTTATATTCTGCTGAAAAATCAACCATCAATGATGTCATAATATGTTTATCAATGAGATCTTTATCCGATAGTCCATCCGCAAAAATGATAACTGACCGTATACCGGTACGCCCTAGATTAAATTCCCGAAAATGCACATCCCAATTATGGCCAATTTCTTGCTTAACACATTCAAGATTGGAATTAAAATTATCTGTTAACTGACACGTTGCATCTTGGGAGGTAGTTGCTTCTTGTTTGTCTTTATCAGTACCTTTTCCTTTTTTACCAAACTTCCACTCTTTCATCATCATCACTCATCCTTTGAGGTACGAAGCCAATTAAACAATTTGCTGATTGAATACGGTATAAAAAACACAATAAAAGCTTGTATAAAAACCTGCCATTCTGGAAGGTAGGAAACAATCGTTTTCCACATTTTCATCCCCCTATACTTGTCTCAGATAGCAGCTAAAAATCTGTGAAATTCCTTTATTTCTCAAATAGTATTAATATTTTCTGTGTTTCTTATGCAATGAAGTTAAAATCCATTACCCGTTTTACATCACCTTATACTTAGTATTAGCTATGTAGAAAAAGTGATTTTGAACATAGTGGAGGAGAGAAGGAGGAGAAATCGATTCTGGTACTTATCCGAATGATCATGGTGAGATTTAATGAACATGAATCGTGAACAATTTATTGGAATGTATTAGTGAAGTTTTTAGAAAGTAAAAAAGAGGGTGTTTTTTTATCAGTGCTTTTACTGGGCATTTTAATTAATGATTTTAATAATCGGATTTTCCTCGTTGAAATTGAGAAGATTTATGCTCAAGATTTGAAATGTAATTTTAAAAATATAAATATCAAATTGAAATGATGTTCAAAATCATATATACTGAAAATTGAGAATTATTGGTAAATGTTAGCTAACTTTGGGAAATATCCGCATTTATCAACTTAAGAATAAGATACCCAATCGCTACCCGGAACGGAAAAGGATACACGATGATCGCTTTATAGGATTGTGATGCCTGGTTAAAAAATAGAACGGAATGAATGAGAAGATTATCTTTCGATATGGGTCAAAAGGCAAATTTGTTCCTTAGTTACTAAAGTGCGATTTTAAAGGGGTGGAAAATGATGAATATATGGACAAGCTGCACACTTAGTTCAATTCTGGCTCTTTCCTTACTAGCACCATCCGTGTCTTTCGCTAATGAAAATCCAAATCTTGAAGCCGCTTTTAGTAAGGAAACTGCCAGCCAGTATCCCATGTTAAAGAAAGCAAAAAAACCTGAAGAAGCGGGCTTTTCGTCTGAAAAGCTGGAAAAGGTGGATCAGCTTATTGAAATGGAGGTGGCTGCCGGTTTCCCTGGTGCTGCCCTGATTGTCATAAAGGACGGAAAAATCGTTAAAAATGAAAGCTACGGGTACAAACAGAAATATAATGAACATACACCTCTTAAGAAGTTTCGGAAAATGGAAAATGAAACGTTATTTGACCTTGCTTCAAACACGAAGATGTATGCAACCAATTTTGCCATTCAGAAATTGGTCAGCGAAGGCAAGTTAAATATCCAGGCAAGAGTCCAGCAATACATTCCTGAATTCAAAGACACAAAGGAGGATGTGATCAAAGGAAAGGATAATCTGAGGATTATTGATGTTCTCCATCATACAGCAGGGTTTAGACCTGATCCGCAATATCATAATCCAAAGGTTTCGAAAGAACTCTACTCTCAGGAACGGGATAAAACCATCGAGTTCATTTCCAAAACACCGCTCACATATGTACCCGGAACACAGAATGTATACAGTGATGTCGATTATATGCTGCTTGGCGCCATTGTTGAAGAAATAACGGGTAAGCGGCTTGACACCTATGTTGAAAATGAATTGTACAAGCCGCTTGGTTTGAAAAATACAAAGTTCAATCCTCTTCAAAAGGGCTTTAAGCCAATGGATTTTGCTGCAACTGAATTGCTTGGTAACACCCGGGACGGCGTGATAGATTTCCCTAACATTCGCACATACACACTTCAAGGGGAAGTACATGATGAAAAAGCCTTTTATTCGATGGGGGGCGTTTCAGGGCATGCAGGTCTTTTCTCGAATACGGAAGATATGGCCGTCCTCCTGCAGGTGATGCTGAATGGCGGGGGATACGGTAAACATATGTTGTTTAATCAAGAAACCATCGATGAATTCGTCGCACCTTCCGCGATGAATCCGACATATGGACTTGGGTGGAGACGAAATGGCGATGCTAGCATGGAGTGGATGTTCAGCCCTTATGCGAGCGACAGTGCCTACGGTCATACTGGATGGACTGGGACGGTAACGATCATTGATCCGGAGATGGATTTAGGAATTGTTTTACTTACTAATAAAAAGCACTCTCCGCTCGTTAACCCTGTAGCCAATTCCAATCAGTTTTTTGGCGACCTCTTCAAAACAGGAAGCTATGGAAGTGTTGTGACTGCGATTTATGAAGCATTGGAAACGAATGAATGAATATCACCAAAAAGTTGAAGACCTCCCATTAGTTCATGTTGGGAGGTCTTTTTTCTTGTAATCGATTATGGCAGAATGTCTGACCGCTGTTGGTTTCCGAGCTGAAATTATACAGTTTGGGCAAGAATCAGATTTTTATATGCTCCGTCTTGATGGAGCAAGTTATCATGGGCACCTTGTTCGATGATTTCCCCATTTTGTACAACGATGATGCGATCGGCATGTTTAATTGTCGCTAATCTATGTGCAATGACAAGTGTAGTCCGATTTATCGAGAGTCGTTCCAATGCTTTCTGAACTGCTTTTTCGGTCTCGGTGTCTAGTGCGGAAGTGGCTTCATCGAGTATTAATATCGGTGGATTCTTTAGGAATATACGGGCAATCGAGACACGCTGCTTTTGCCCACCTGATAATTTCACTCCACGTTCTCCAATCAACGTATCCAAGCCTTCGGGCAATTGTTCGATCAAGTCATTTAATTGAGCATCTTCGATGGCTTGGGTCAATTGGGCTTCGGTTGCCTCGGTATTGCCGTACATGATGTTATCCCGAATCGTTCCATCAAATAAAAAGACATCTTGTTGTACGATGCCGATATGTTTTCTTAATGAAGTCAATTTGTATTCCCTGATATCGATGCCATCAATTTGAATACTTCCTGACTGGATATCGTAGAAGCGGGGCAGCAAACTGCATAATGTTGTTTTACCGCCGCCTGAAGCACCTACCAATGCAATCGTGTTACCTGCCGTTACGGAAAATGAGATATCCTTCAGTATCGTTCTGTCCGCTTCATAGCCAAAAGAAACATTTTCAAAAACTACATTACCTTTTACATGATCAACTTCGATCGCATCCTTGACATCATGAATATCTGGAAACATATCAACCAATTCCAGGTATCTTTTGAACCCTGCATAACCCTTTGGCAAGGTTTCCAAAATCGAGCTGATTTGTTTGATTGGTGCTATGAAGATATTGGATAGCATGATGAATGCCACGAATTCCCCATAAGTCATTTTTCCATGGATGACATACCATGCTCCGCAGCCTAACACGGTTAAGGCGACTAATTTCATAAGTATGAAGTTCATGGATGTACTCCACGCCATAATTTTATAAGCAAGTAGCTTTGTTAGGCGAAATTCTGAGTTGCTGCGATTGAATAACTGAATTTCATGAGCTTCTTTAGTGAAGGATTGGACAACGCGGATGCCACTAATATTATTTTCGATACGGGCATTATAATTCGCGATATCACCAAACATCATTTTGAAAGCCCTTGTCATTTTACGGCTGAAATAAACGGATAAGATTATTAAAAAAGGAACGACGGTAAATACGATAATGGCTAATTGCCAATTAATTTGAAACATGACAAAGAAGGCGCCAAAAATGGTCATGAACGCTATAAATAAATCCTCTGGACCATGGTGTGCGATTTCCCCGATATCCATTAAATCATTCGTCATCCTGGATACTAAATGTCCTGTTTTATTATTATCAAAAAATTTAAAGGATTGCTTTTGAAGCTTGGAGAATAGATTTTCCCTAAGATCCGTTTCGATATTTATACCAAGTTTATGTCCGTAGTAAGAAACGATGAAGTTTAATAGAGTACTTAATAAGTAGATGGAAAGAAGCACTATGCAAGCAATAATTATGTATTTCCAATTGTTAGATGGTAATAAGTCATCTATTATTCGGTTTACTGCCAGAGGGAAGACCAATTCTAAAACGGCAATTAAAACTGCACATGAAAAATCAATAATGAATAGCCTTTTATAAGGTTTATAATAATTTAAGAAACGCTTGATAACAGTCAACATGATATAACCTCATTTTTCCTTGATTTCATTATACATGAATCGAAATAGGTCCCCTTATGGGGGAAACAGGCAGAGGCCATCACTGTCTGTGATGGCCTCGTTTATTATTTCACTAAACTTTTTAAAACATTATCAATGATTTGTTCATTAGCGATTGCACCAGTGTATAACCAGCTTTCATCAGCAGAAAACTCATGAACATTTCCGGATTTTACAGCAGGAATGCTTTTCCATAAAGACTCATTCAAGGCTTCAGAGCCAGTGGCTTCATCACTATTGATCAAGAATAGGTGATCGGCATCCATTTCCACTAACTTCTCTAGAGAGATGGCGCTCCAGTTTCCTGTTGCACTAGCGGATATTTCCTTTACGACAGCCGGAACTTTCAAGCCTAAATCATCATACATGACAGCTCCGCTGGATAGGTTGTCGCTTACCACAAAGAATTTACCGCCGACTAGCCAAACGGCTGCCACGGAAGGATTATCCGTTTCTTTTTTTAAGGTTTCTTTCGCCTTTACAACTTTAGCATCATACTTTTCTAAAGCCTTCTTAGCGGCTTCTTCCTTCCCAAATACTTCTCCAACGCGCTTCAATTCATCACGCCAGTCATTGTTTACCTCGGTTCCGATTACATATGTAGGGGCGATTTTATTATATTGCTCATACTTTCCACCTTCAACCATGCTCGCAGAGTCCATGATGATTAAGTCCGGTTCCATTTTTTGAACAGCTTCAAAAGGGAGGTCATGTGGAATGGTAGGAATTCCATCAAGTTCGTCTTGTAAATACCCCTGTATACTTGCCCCATCTTTCACACTCCATTGAGCGACAGGCTTTATCCCAAGAGCGACAAGATTATCCTCAAGATATGTAGCGATGACACGTTTCGGATTAGCTGGGACAACTACCTTGTTCCCCATTGCATCCGTTAAGGTTCTTGTTTTGGCTTCTGCTTGTTGGTCTTTAGCTGAAGTTTGATCTGTTTTATTTGTAGAAGATTGACTATCCGTCGCTTCTTCGTCACCGCAGGCAGCTAAGGAAAGGGCTAATAATCCAGCGCCCATCGCCTGTAACATTTTTTTTGTGCTCAACACTTTATACATTTGAATCCTCCTAAAGATATGATAAAATATACCGTGGATGATAATGATTATCGATTTCAATTTCAATTAATTTAATTATAGAAACCACTCATTGTCAATCGTTATTTTGGGCATTTTCACTATAAAGAGAGTAGTTGTTAAGATGAATTCAAAAACAAAGATAGATAAGATACCGCAAAATACATATAAAAATAGATTAGTAAGTTTGATAATAATGATAGTAGGTATTGGCTTATTGCTCATTTCGGTCGTGGCTTCGATTAACTTTGGGGCTGCCGATTTAAGTTATCGTGATGTTTACAACGCATTATTTCAATTCGATGAAGATAATCCGGCACATACGATCATTCGGCAATTAAGGTTTCCACGTGCAGTCGCCGCTATATGTGTAGGAGCTGCTTTAGCCGTTTCCGGAGCGATCATGCAGGGAATGACAAGAAATCCATTGGCATCACCTTCGATAATGGGTGTAACGGCGGGTTCTTCATTCCTAATTGCAATTGCTCTCGTGGTTATACCAGGTATAACTTACCTTGGTTTAATGATGTTCTCTTTTGTAGGTGCAGGTTTAGGGGCAGCATTGGTTTTCGGGATTACATCGTTTTCGAGAGGCGGCATTACACCTGTAAAGCTCGCGTTGGCCGGCTCGGCCATTACCTCCTTGCTTAGCTCACTTTCTACGGCAGTCGGGATTAAATTCAATATTTCAAAGGACATAAGCTATTGGTTTGCTGGGGGAGTTTCAAGTGTGCAGCCGCAGCATGTTTTATTTACGCTGCCATTTATATTGGCCGGGCTATTGTTAGCTTTAGCCCTTTCGCGTTCTATTTCCATTCTCAGCCTAGGTGAAGAAGTGGCAAAGGGACTTGGACAAAATACAGGCATAGTGAAACTAATGGGAACGATTGTAGTATTGTTGCTGACGGGAGCTGCAGTATCAATAGCGGGAATGATAGGATTCATAGGTTTGGTCATTCCCCATATTACAAGGTTTCTGATAGGTAATGATTATCGGCTGATCATTCCATGTTCGGCAATTTTGGGTGGGGTGCTATTGATTGTGTCCGATATCGTCGGACGCATGGTGAATGCCCCATTCGAGACACCTGTTGGAGCCATAACAGCCATTATCGGTGTCCCCTTTTTCCTTTATTTAGCACGTAAAGAAGGGAGGGGATTATGATGAAGCATTCGGCCCCAAAAGAGGGATTGTATAAAAAACTGCTTTTCATAACTAGCGTTTTAACCGTTATTGTATTTTTCATTAGTATTAATGCGGGCTATATTAAGATTCCATTGACTGATGTCATGACGACATTATTAGGAAACGGCACTGCTCAAAATGAGTTGACGATTTTCGAATTTCGTTTACCAAGAATTGTTCTGGCAATTCTAGTTGGAATGGGGATTGCCATTTCAGGTGCCATTCTACAGGGCATTTCTCAAAATCCCCTAGCTGACCCGGGCATACTGGGCATCAACGCAGGTGCAGGATTCACAGTTGTACTTTATATGTTCTTCTTCCAAAGCACTGCATTTTTCAAGGGGGGGGCATCGGTATTCATCATGCCTTTCACTGCTTTATTGGGTTCTTTTCTTGCCGCTTTTTTAATTTATGTATTATCTTGGAAAAAAGGGCGGGTGACGCCCGCGAGACTATTATTGGTAGGCATAGGAATAAATGCAGCATTCGGTGCGGGTCTGATGATCTTCCAGATGAAAATGGAGCCGAACAATTTCATGAAGGCACTAATCTGGTTATCTGGGACGATCTGGGGGACAAATTGGACCTTTGTATGGGCGTTGTTACCGTGGTTGGTCGTGCTAATTCCTTTATCGATTTATAAATCAAAGGTATTGGATGTCTTGCGCTTAGGCGACTCGATTGCGATTGGAGTAGGTGTACAGGTAGAAAAAGAACGCAGGCTATTATTGATGATTTCAGTCGCATTGGCTGGTGTATGCGTTTCGGTTGGCGGAGGCATTACGTTTTTAGGTCTGATCGCACCGCATATAGCCAGGAGATTAGTGGGGGCAAGACATGCAAAACTATTACCACTCACTGCAATCTTAGGTTCCTTATTGCTGTTATCCGCCGATACTTTAGGAAGAGTCATCATGGCCCCAATGGAATTGCCAGTGGGGATCATCGTTTCGATTTTAGGAGCGCCGTATTTTATCTACTTGCTCTTGAAAAACATTTAGAATATATGGGAAGTACATAAAAGTTTCAGAAAAAAAAAAGCCCATTTTCCAGGACATTAATGAGAATGGGCTTTTTTGCATTCATAGGTTTTCAAAGAGTATTGATGTGAGCTGTACGGATAGAAAGCGGCATTGGGGAGTGATGAATTATCCCCTAAAAGATTTATTTTAAAAAAATATATTGACTGAACAGCTTGTATCCGCTTACAATAATATTTAGTTATTAGTGTATTTAGAAAATTGTAAAAGAGGTACTTGCATGACAAAGGAATTCGACAGAAGAATCGGGCGCCATGCAATCATGTACGCGTTTGCGGACGAAGAGGAAGAAGTCATATTGACGAATGATCTAAAGCGGATGGATTGGCTTTATGGAAAAGGTAAAGTCGGTTCAATGGAGCTGCAGAAAATAGTTGCGGCCATTGAGACATCAGCGAAAAGACTTGGATTAGTTAATCCCGATATGTATCGTGAAATGCATGCGCTGTATCATGCGATCATCGAAGCACTCCAAGGAGTGACACGCGGCCAAGTCGAGCTTGGCGGCCTTTTGAGGACTGCGGGCCTTCGGTTTGCAATCGTTCGGGGCAGGCCGTTTAAAAGCAGGGACGAAGGTGAATGGATTGCTGTCGCCGTGTATGGAACGATTGGAGCACCGGTTCGGGGATTTGAACATGAAGCCGTTGGCTTGGGAATTAACCACATTTAAATAATTAAAAGCCTATAGTTATTTAGTGAAATAGGGGGCTGTATTGAAAGACTGGATAAGTCTGTCAATATGGCCTCCTTTTGTTTGTTTAAAAAAAGAATAGGGGTGCAGGAAATGATTATGTTAACGGGCCAAACTTTAACGATTGAAGAAGCGAAAAAAGTATTATATGGGGAAGCATTTGTCTCTGCTTCAGCCGAGAGTGTTAAGAAAGTGGAAAAAAGCCGGGAAGCGGTTGAGAATATCGTGAAACAAAAGAAAGTCGTCTACGGTATTACAACAGGATTCGGGAAGTTCAGCGATGTTTTGATTGATGCAGAGGACGCAGAGCAGTTACAGTGGAATTTGATTCACTCCCATGCGTGCGGAGTCGGGGAACCATTTCCGGAGGTGGTTTCGAGAGCTATGGTCCTTCTCCGTGCCAATGCGCTATTAAAAGGGTTTTCAGGCGTCCGTCCTGTCGTCATAGAACGTTTGATCGATCTTTTGAATGCTCATATCCACCCGGTCATCCCTCAGCAAGGTTCTCTTGGAGCAAGTGGGGACTTGGCGCCGCTTTCCCATTTAGCTTTAGTATTGATGGGAGAAGGGGAAGTGTTTTATAAAGGAGAGCGAATGGAAGCCATCGTAGCTTTATCGAAGGAAGGCATTCTTCCAGTGACACTTAAAGCAAAAGAAGGTCTTGCATTAATTAACGGAACACAGGCCATGACGGGGATGGGCCTAGTAAATTACATTGAAGCTGAACAGCTGGCCCATCAAACTGAAGCGATTGCTTCACTGACTTTAGAGGGATTACGCGGCATTGAAGATGCCTTTGATCCGGATGTTCATCTAGCACGCGGTTACCGCCAGCAAACAGAGGTCGCGGAACGGATCCTTCGCATGATCAGCGGCAGCCAGCTCATCACCAAGCAAGGAGAACTGCGGGTACAGGATGCTTATTCGCTTCGCTGCATCCCGCAAGTGCATGGTGCATCATGGCAAACTCTTGATTATGTAAAAGAGAAATTGGAGATCGAAATGAATGCTGCGACGGATAATCCGCTTATTTTTGACGATGGGGAAAAGGTTATTTCAGGGGGTAACTTCCATGGCCAGCCGATTGCATTTGCGATGGACTTCATGAAAATCGCTGTTGCTGAGCTTGCGAACATTTCAGAGCGCCGCATTGAGCGACTCGTCAATCCTCAGCTGAATGATTTACCGCCATTCTTAAGTCCGTCGCCTGGCTTGCAGTCGGGAGCGATGATCATGCAATATTGTGCAGCTTCACTCGTCTCTGAGAATAAAACACTCGCACATCCTGCAAGTGTTGATTCCATTCCATCTTCAGCGAACCAGGAAGATCATGTAAGCATGGGAACGATTGGGTCCCGACACGCACATCAAATCATTCAAAACGTTCGCCGCGTTTTGTCGATTGAGCTCATTTGTGCCCTACAAGCGGTGGAATACCGTGGAATAGAAAAGATGGCTCCGTTTACAAAAGAGTTTTATACGGAAGCAAGAAAGCTCATTCCAAGCATTACACAAGATCGTATCTTTTCAAAAGATATCGAAGCAACGGCAAGCTGGTTACATCAGATCGATTGGAATTCATTTATTAATAGGAGTTTACCTACAACATAATATGAAGTGCGGAATATCCGAATAAACGTTAGGCTTATAGCCCTTTGACTTGGGTTTTAAGCCTAACATCGTTATGTAAATGCAACATAGATCCCAGAAATCCAAAAAGGTCCCGGCATTAGAGAAAATGACCTTGAAATAGTAATAAGTGCAGGAAATGACCATTGATGAAATGATCGGCTTTACCTATTCGTGCTAGATTAAATATGCATTTTTGGAGGGGAATCTAATTTGGAAAATCGGCAATTGCAACCACCTGTCATAAATGAACAAAACCAGCCGTCAAATACTTTACAAAGGAAGCTAAAAGCGCGCCACCTTACGATGATTTCGCTGGGCGGTGCAATTGGAACAGGGCTGTTTCTCGGAAGCGGTCCAGCCATTCACTCTGCAGGGCCTGGCGGTGCTTTGGTCGCTTACGCCGTAATTGGTATAATGGTTTATTTTATTATGACAAGCCTTGGAGAACTGGCATCATTTATGCCAGTCAGCGGAGCTTTCAGCACCTATGCTTCGCGTTTCATCGACCCAGCATTAGGGTTTGCGCTTGGTTGGAACTATTGGTTCACTTGGGCGATGACCCTTGCTGCGGAACTATCTGCCGCAACGATGGTAATGAAGTTTTGGTTTCCTAACAGTCCGTCATTTTTATGGAGTTCTTTGTTTTTAGTTTTGATATTCTTATTGAATTACGTATCTGTTAAAGGGTATGGCGAAGGGGAATATTGGTTTTCTCTCATTAAAGTGGCAACCATCATCATTTTTATCGTTGTCGGAATATTGATGATATTCGGAATTATGAACGGAGAGGCGATTGGTTTTAAAAACTTCACAGTTGGTGACGCTCCGTTTGCCGGTGGTTTTTTGGCAACATTGGGTATTTTCATTGCTGCTGGATTTTCTTTTCAAGGTACAGAAATAGTCGGTGTTGCAGCCGGTGAAAGTGAAGACCCGGCAAAAAATGTACCTCGTGCAGTTCGCAGCATTTTTTGGAGAATCTTCCTCTTTTACATCCTGGCCATAGTTGTTATTGGGTTGATCGTTCCTTATACGAATGGCAGTCTGCAGGGACACACGATCATGGTCAGCCCCTTTACGATGGTGTTTGAAAAAGTGGGACTGGCATTTGCTGCTTCCGTGATGAATGCCATCATTTTGACAGCCGTATTATCCGCTGGTAATTCAAGCCTTTACGTGACAAGCCGAATGTTGTACTCAATGGCAAATGAAGGACTGGCACCGCGTATTTTTGGGAAGCTTAACAAGCGCGGCGTTCCCATTTGGGGACTGGTTGTCACTTCACTTGTAGGGATGTTGGCCTTTTTTGCCTCCATTTTCGGTGATGGAGTTATTTATATTTGGCTCATGAATGCGGTTGGAGTGACTGGATTTATATTTTGGCTGGGTATAGCGGCAAGCCATTACAGGTTTAGAAAGGCTTATATTGCACAAGGGTATTCACTGGACGACCTTCCCTATAAGTCAAAATGGTTTCCTTTCGGACCGATATTTTCCTTTGTTCTTTGTTTTTTCGTTTTATTGGCGCAAAACTATCAGGCCTTCATTGGCGATGACATTAACTGGGCAAGTGTGATCGCTGCCTATCTTGGCATCCCATTCTTTTTGATAATGTGGCTTGGTTATAAGTTCATTAAGAAAACAAAAGTAATTCCGATAGAGGAATGCCAAATCGATTTTGATGAACATAGGAATGCAAAATAGACATAAGACTTCTTTATTTCTTTGTTAAGAAAGTTAGTTTTAGCAGCTTTGAAATGACAAGGTTCCTTACCGCCAAAGAAACAAAATAAACAATAATTTAAAGTTGATGCCAGTTGATTGAGCCGAAGTAACTTGTTGGAGATGATTGAATCAATACGCATAATATCAATTTCATTTAAGGAATATGCCTTTTTTATCCCCTCCTAGGTAGATTAAATAATCTACCTAGGAGGGGATTTTTTTATTGGCGAAAAGGGACAAACATTTAAAACGTGAAGTAGTTCGATTAAAGTTGGAGGAGGTTCATTGGATTTATGCTTTGTTAAAAAGGCAAGAGATTTCCTTGATATAGCCTAGTTAACGGTTTTGGAAAACAGAGATAAACCCTGCCAAAAGGGTTTGGAGGGTTATTTGGCATGGCCGTGAAAAATGTAACAAAAGGATATAAAATAATTCAGGTGTAATTGGGGAGGAAAGAATGGACACTATAATTTGCATTACAAAATGTTGAGTCTAACGTCTATATCAAATGGTCTATGAACATGTTCGGAAATAATTGTTCATCTACTTATTTAAATGTCCTTTCTTCTATATACTCACCGATTTTTCGGAACTTATCAAAACGTTGTTGGCGTAGAATGCCTTTATCTAATTGACCAAGTTCTTGTAATGCTTTTCGTAAGGTTTCTTTGATAAAGTGCGATTGAAGTGGGATGTCAATATGTGCTCCTCCTACAGGTTCTTTGATGATCTCATCAATCACTCCTAGTTCCATCAAGTCCTTAGCCGTAATTTTCAATGCTTCAGCTGCTCGTTTTGCTTGTGTGGCATCCTTCCATAATAATGCTGCTGCTCCTTCAGGTGAAATAACCGAATAAAATGTGTTTTCTAGCATGTAGATTCGATTGCCGATACCAAGAGCCAATGCACCACCACTCCCACCTTCACCAACTACAAAACAGATGATAGGAACTCCAAAACTTGCCATTTCACGAAGATTGAGGGCGATAGCTTGAGATTGTCCGCGTTCTTCGGCTTCACGACCTGGGAAGGCTCCTGCCGTGTTGATAAATGTTACGATGGGGCGATTGAACTTATTGGCTTGTTGCATAATTCTTAGGGATTTTCTGTAGCCTTCAGGTTGCGACATGCCAAAACGACGATAGATATTGTCTTTAGTATTTTTACCTTTTTGATTTCCTAAGACAGTTATAGGCATTCCTTCGAAGGTAGCTATTCCTGAAACCAATGCAGGATCTTCCCCATAAAGTCTGTCACCATGAAGTTCAATAAAGTCTTCAAAAATATGGTGGATATAATCTAAAGTAGTAGGACGTTGTTGAATTCTGGATAGTTGAATTTTATCCCAAACTTCCATATTCTCGTTAAGATGAATTTTGATGTCATTGACTTTTTGCTCAAGATTATTTATTACTTCGTTAAAGTCAAGATTATGCTTTGTAGACACCTCTTTCAATTCAGCAATTTGATTTTCCAGTTGTTTTAATACTTGCAAGTTCATCGTTTAAAACACTCCCTGAAGTCGAGATGATGGATTTTTAAAATGGTTGTTAATGATTGTTTTAATTCACTCCTATTTACAACCATATCCAGTTGCCCATGGTCCAATAAAAATTCAGAGGTTTGGAAATTTTCCGGAAGTTCTTCTCTTATCGTCTGTTCAATTATGCGTCTTCCTGCAAAGCCAATTAAAGCTTGTGGTTCGGCAATATTGATATCACCTAATGAAGCGAAGCTAGCAGAAACTCCACCCGTTGTAGGATTCGTTAAAACGGATACGAAAAGGATCTTTTCGTAGTTTAGTTGTTCTAAAGCAACACTCGTTTTTGCCATCTGCATGAGGCTAAGAATTCCTTCTTGCATACGAGCTCCGCCGCTTGCCGAAAACAATATAAATGGTTTTCGAGTTTTTAATGATTCCTCAATGGCTCTTGTGATTTTTTCACCGACTGCTGAGCCCAAACTTCCCATACGGAAACGAGAATCCATGACACCAATCACAATCGGATAGCCACCTATGGAAGCTGCCCCGGTAATAACCGCATCATTTAATGCAGTCTTATTCTTATCAGAAATTAATTTATCTTTATATTCAGGGAAGTTCAGCGGGTCAACGGAAATTAAACTTTTATTGAATTCCGAAAAAGAACCACTATCTGTAAGCATTGAAATGCGTTCATAAGCTGAAACCGGGTGGTGATATTGGCATTTCGGACATACATTCAATTCTATTTTCATAAGAGATTCATCAAAAGTTTCCCCACATGATTTACAAGTAAAAGGGATTTGAGTAATGCTTTTGTCTATTTCAAAAAAAGAATTCGATTCTATTTTTTCTCTCTTTAATGGATAAATCTCCATCAATCCTCCTTTGGTAAGACCGCTTTATACAAGTTACGATCACCGTTGTGTTTTTTAGCTTTTCATTAAAAAAGTTTTATACAATCAGCAATCATCCTAGAGAATGAAGATTTTATTTGGTGGGTCTTCATTATGAAATTATCTATTCCTGTATGAATGCATTTTTACTTGGAAAATCAGAAACGATTTTATCAGGGAAATACATAGGCTTGTATACAAATCGAGTATACAAACATTAAAAAACACTTATTATCTTCTATATAGAGAATAAAGGTTATCGATGGCTTCACCATTGATCCAGTTTTTAGAAAGAACGATTTACCAAATAGCAAGGCGTCATTTAATAAAGCGAATACTCCCTTTAGTTGGTGTAAGCACATAATATGCAATTACTAATATAATTGAATGGGTCATTCTTCCATGGATAATATTTTATTGGTTTATCAGATTGTTAAAAAGATAAAGATTAATAGTTTTTTTCTTAATTTAAAGGGGCAGATTAGGAACACATAATATTCAAGAGGGCAATCTTAGAATGTAAATGAAACTTTAAGAGTATTTGTATAAATTGATAGAGATTTAATCGAAAGTGAAATTACCAGACTAATGGAAATTAATGGAGAAATGAACCAAATGTTTAAGAAGTTTATGGCTAAGTTAGGGAAAGGTGCAGCAACTGTTGATTTACGCTACGAAAACCGTGTTTATTATGCTGGTTCATCCATGCTTCTGAGAATCATTTCGTAGTGACCCAGGATGTCAGCCAGGGGCTGCAGGTATTTCATGTGCATGGTTTTTTCCCTGCTGTTAGATTAGTGATGATATACGATAATTATGAATTGATAAGTGAAAATGGGTATTTTTTTAACAAGAAATCTAGTAATGTTAGGGATATTTTTAACTAGGGAAATATGGTTGTTATCTGACAGGCAACGTCAAAAAAATATTTAGAATAACAAAAAATGATTGAAAATAAAATTTTTATAATGAACATTAAGGCAATAGAAGTGTAGCGATTTATCACGCCGGGTTTAGTTAAAATGCATGGTCTGTATTTATTATTATTATTGAATATTCTTTGCAGCATGGAAAGCTTGTACAGCCAAAGAAGCTATGCTATGAATGGGCTGATTGAAAGAAGGCAATCCACTAACTAAAGTAGCCATATTTTTTGTACTTCTGGTTTTGTTCGTAAAGAGTATTCGATTGTGAGATAATTTCACATTTATTAAAAAATGATAAATCGTGTGTCTTGAAATATATTTTCAATGTCGCATTTTTTGCTTTAACCGTTGATAAATCAATGTTTATAGAAGGATGGTGCCACTTTCATATGATGCACCATCTTAACATATGTACTCAACAATTCCGCCGCACATCATTTGAATTTATATTCATTGTTTGTTAAGGTAATGAAGTGCTTTAGGGTTACAGGTTCATTCCATGTGTGCTCGGACTGAACAAAACTCTAAAATAAAAAACCATTATATTTCAGTTGGTATATGCTGTGCCTGTTAGTTTCCTCAGTTGTATTGCACCTCTTTTCCCTGCAAAGCTCAAATTAGACACATTGGGAATCCCATAATCATATTTCTATGCGTTTTGGTGTTATATTGCACTGCAAGTACCATTCCATCTGGTTAAGGAAATGAAGTACTTTAGAGGGTAGTCGTAAGTCCATCATCCGGACCTAACTCTAAGTGGAAATCGTTTATATTACAGTTGGTATATGTTGTGCCTGCTAGTTTCCTCAGTTGTGATTGCACCTCTTTTTTCCTACTTGAAATGCTCAATTTATCACACATAATATAATCCAAGTAAAGAATTATTTCTTGGGAATAATAAATTTAGATTATTTTTTTATGCACGTTATGCCCTGTGCCACTGAATAAGTGTCACTTCCGCTTTTTTTGAAGAAAAAGTAATGGGGTAGAATTTCGGTTATTTCAAGGTACTTGTGCATTAATAATCATCACTCGCATAAAACGGGGGAATTCAGCAAAACTGAATATCATATGGGCAACTATTAGAATGAGGTGACTTGATGAAGCCGTATGTTGAAGTCAGAAATGTCTCGAAAATTTTTGGCAAATCTCCAAAAGCAGCAACAGACTTATTGAAGCAAGGCAAATCGAAAAAAGAAATCTTGAAAGAAACGGGACAAACTGTCGGAGTGAATAATGTTAATTTCGAGATTTATCCCGGCGAGATTTTTGTCATCATGGGCCTATCCGGAAGCGGGAAATCCACTTTGATCCGCATGTTCAATCGTTTGATCGATCCCACTTTGGGTGAAATCTTAATTGATGATGAAGATATCGTGAAGATGAACGCTGCCCGGTTAAGGGAAGTCAGACAAAAGAAAATAAGCATGGTCTTTCAGAACTTTGCTTTATTTCCGCATAAAACGATATTGGAAAACGCTGAATTCGGGCTCGAAATTCAAAAAGTGGATCCAGCAAAACGTCATGAAAATGCGATGAAGGCTCTTGAGGCCGTTGGGTTGAAAGGCTACGAGAATCAGCTGCCATCACAGCTTAGCGGCGGTATGCAGCAAAGGGTTGGGTTAGCCCGGGCACTCGCAAGTGATACGGATATCCTATTGATGGATGAAGCCTTCAGTGCCCTTGATCCATTGATTCGTAAGGATATGCAGGATGAACTGATCCAAATCCAGGATCAGTACAAAAAAACGATCATATTCATTACCCATGATCTTGATGAAGCATTAAGAATCGGGGATAGAATTGCCCTCATGAAGGATGGAAGTGTAATTCAATTGGGAACCCCTGAACAAATCATGATGAATCCAGCCAATGAATTCGTCGAGAAGTTTGTGGAAGATGTTGATTTATCAAAAGTATTGACAGCGTCTCATGTGATGATACGCCCAGAGAAGATCGCGGTGGACAGAGGTCCGAGGGTTGCCTTGGAAATCATGCGTAAACAAGGGTATTCCAGTATTTTTGTTGTGGATAGAAAGCAGAAGTTATTGGGAGCCGTGACTGCTGAACAGGCTCGTCAGGCAATGAGCAATAACCAATCGATCTCAGAAGTGATGTCAACTGATATCCCAACTGTAAAAGAGGATGAATTACTTGGAAACCTCATGGATGTGATGGCGACTTCAAGCTTGCCAATCTCAGTGATCGATGATCAGAACAGAATTAAAGGAATTCTTCTTCGCGGTGCCGTTATCGGTGCTTTGGCAGGAAATAAAGATTCCTTGAATGAAATGGAGAGTGAATAATTCAATGAATATGCCGAAAATCCCACTAGGAGCTTGGGTCGATTCTTTAGTGGATTGGATTACTATTGTATTTGCTGGATTATTTACATTTATTACTAATGTAATCGAGGGTCTATTGAATATCTTGGTCGATGTAATGAGTGCAGGACCTTCGATCGTTTTAATCATCGTCCTGACCCTTCTGGTTACTTATACAAGCAAATGGCCATTGGGAGTATTTGCATTCATCAGCTTACTATTGATTGATAATCTGGGTTATTGGGAATCAAGCATCCAAACTCTGGCAATCGTTATATTGTCAGGAGCTTTAACGATAGTAATCGGGATACCGATCGGAATATGGTGTGCCCAAAATAAAACCGTGCGCAGTATAGTAACCCCGATCTTGGATTTCATGCAAACAATGCCTGCATTCGTTTATTTGATTCCTTCGATATTATTCTTTGGAATAGGGGTAGTGCCTGGGATCATTGCGTCATTCATTTTCGCTATCGCACCGACAATCCGAATGACCAATCTTGGGATTCAGGAAGTGCCTAATGATTTGATCGAGGCATCGGATGCTTTTGGTTCAACCAGCAGCCAAAAGTTATTCAAGGTACAAATACCATTGGCTACTCCAACGATCATGGCAGGAGTTAACCAAAGCATCATGCTCGCACTGTCAATGGTCGTTACAGCCTCATTGGTTGGAGCACCCGGACTTGGGGCTGATGTCTACAGGGCTGTCAGCCAAATTAATGTGGGGCAAGGATTTGAAGCAGGATTATCCATCGTAATCATTGCAATCATTTTAGATCGTATCACGCAAAATCTTCGTAAACCAGCTTACGAACATATCGTTAGCAGGAAAATCATTTTTACAATATTGGCTTTACTAGTTGTGGGTACTGCACTATTCGGTGCTTTTACAAAAGAAAAAGCTGTGAACGGGGATGAAAACAGTCTTGCTGCCAAGGCCAATTATGAAATCATCGGAATTGAACCTGGAGCAGGAATAATGAAGTTGACTAAAACGGCTATAGATGATTATAAGCTGGATGATTGGAAAGTGGTTGAAGGGTCATCGGCAGCGATGGTTGCAGAATTGAAAAAAGCAATTGATAAAAAAGAACCAATCGTCGTTACAGGATGGTCACCGCATTGGATGTTCTCGAAATATGACTTGAAATATCTAGAAGATCCGAATGAATCCTTCGGCAAGGCTGAAAATATTAATTCGATTGCCAGAAAAGGTCTTGAACAAGATGCCCCTGGCGCTTATAAAATTCTTGATCAATTCTTCTGGGATACTAAAGATATGGAAGATGTAATGGTCAAAGTTACTGAAGGTATGTCTCCTTCAGAAGCAGCAGAAAAATGGATAAAGGAAAATCAGGACAAAGTATCCGAATGGACCAAAGGTGCTGAATCAGGAAATGGTGAAAAAATCAAACTGGTTTATGTTGCTTGGGACACTGAAATTGCCAGTACAAATGTGATTGGCAAGGTACTGGAGCAGAATGGCTATGATGTAACATTGAGTCAGGTCGAAGTAGGGCCAATGTTTGCTGGTGTAGCAAACGGAAGTGCGGACGCAATGGTGGCTGCATGGCTCCCGGGAACACATCTTGAATACTATAATAAGTATAAAGATGATATCGTTGACCTTGGACCAAACTTAAAAGGAACAAAGCTTGGTCTGGTCGTACCGGATTACGTCGATATTGATTCGATTGAAGACTTGAAATAAGAAAACGAGGGAAATTTGTATTATCCCCTACAGGTAGACTGTTCTTAACAGTTTACCTGTAGGGGATTTTTTTTATGGCAAAAAAGCGACAAAGAATTTATGCGAGAAGTCAAACGATTTAAGTTGGATGAAGGGTTAGTCATATAGTCAGCTTCGTGAGCGATTTGGTTTAAAGAGTGATACCAAAAGGAAGATGCCCAATAAAGCTTTTTGAAGATAAACGTGATGTATGGAAGCACGTCAGAAGTTAGCCGCAAATTCTGTTCATGTAAGACCTATCCAGCTCAATTTTGGCCTGGCTTAGGATTGAACTGAAGGACGACAGTATACATCCAGCTTTAAAATCTATAATACCAGTAATGTTAAATCGCCTGAATAAATTTAGGGCGATTTTTTCTTTCATCAGAAGTAACACAATAACATTGTTTATGTATCCTATTTCAGTTAAACGATAACCGATATGTTAATGAACCATTTTATACAAGTTGATTTTATTACAGGTGCAAAAGTAGTTCCCATTCTTAAGAAGGCATCAAGCTTGATGAGAAAGTCTTTTTAAGGGGAATGGTGGCAAAATTGAGAATTAATAAAGTGCGGGGTGTGTAAAACAAGCGGTTTTACAGGAGAAATTAGTTGGCATGGTTTTTGCTTATATAAATAAGAGTAAATCAAGAAAGGAGGGAGAGCTGCATAGCCAACTATTTGTTGGTAAGAGTCTCGGAGAGAATGACGACTATTAAAGTACTCCTCTCCATTGTTTCAGGAACTATTGTCGGATTCGTACTTAGTTTGCTCGGCGGATATGGATCAATTTACGGACGATATGGAATATATCATCGTGAATCCTGGTACAAGATCATAAATACGGCCAAGCAATTACTGCTGCAGGAAGTGGTTGTATGGCTGCTCTGGATTGCGAAAGATATCTTGATGCAAGAGCGATCAAGTAATGGAGACAATCAGTATAACATTGAGAACAAAATATAGGGAGGATTGTAATTATGAAAGAGATCAAAACTGAGCAAGAGTTTGATGAGGCGATTTTATCAATAAAACCAGTTGTTGCCAAATTTTATGTTGAATGGTGCCCGGACTGTCAGAATACCAATTTATTCATGCCAATTGTAGAAGAAGCGTATAAAGAAAAAATAGATATGATCGCAGTAAATCGAGACCATTTTCCGGAACTATTAGAGAAGCTAGATGTGTATGGAATCCCAAGCTTTATTGCTTTTCAAGAAGGGAAGGAACTCAATCGCTTTGTAAGTAAAATCGGAAAAAGCCAGGAAGAGGTTGAACAGTTTCTCAATCAAATCGTAGAAAGTGGAAAATTAAAAAGATAATCATTTACTAGTATTTAATTGGAGGGCGCCTATCCAAAAAGATTATCGTGCCGCCTCCATGCAAATCCAATACTGAAACTCAATTAGAGCTGCTCTACTTTGTAACGTTAATCAGAGACCCGCATTAATCTGAAGCCAATAAATATTGAGTAGTTACACAATATTTATTGGCAATATATTCAAAATCACCGATTTTATCATCTTATTTTTTTTGTAGGAACTATACAGCGTTTAGGGCTAGAAGAGAAGAATAGATAACTTTTAATATAACTTTTTTGCTTTAGGGGATTATGCTCGCATTTGTTGGAGGGGGAGCTGTCGGCGAAACAAGCTAATCATTAATGCTGAAGCGTTAGATTGGTGAGGTACTTTATAAAATTGAGATGAGGTGCTTAGAATGGCAAAGATGAAGGATGAAAACCATTACAAAATTTTGATTGTAGGAGGGGGCAGTGCCGGAATTACGGTTGCAGCCCGTCTCTTGCGTGGATCTCGCACTCTGAGCGGAAACATTGCCATCATTGACCCTGCGACGAAACATTATTATCAGCCATTATGGACACTTGTAGGAGCTGGCGAAGCTGACAAAACTGTGACACAAAGGGAGGAAGCATCCGTAATTCCGAACGGAGCCGTGTGGGTACAGGATGCGGTTAACACATTTGAGCCCGATGAAAATGTTGTTGTAACAGCATCCGGAAAGAAATTGCACTACGAATATCTAGTTGTCGCAGCCGGGATTCAAATTGACTGGCATAAAATCAAAGGTTTAAAAGAGAGTATTGGAAAGAATGGGGTATGTAGTAATTACTCTTATGATTATGTTGATGGCACATGGGAGGCGATCAGAAACTTCAAGGGGGGGACTTCCATTTTCACCAACCCGAACACGCCGGTAAAATGCGGAGGGGCTCCTCAAAAAATTATGTATATGGCAGAAGACTATTTCAGAAAATCGGGAGTTCGCGAGCAATCTTCGGTTATTTTTGTTTCAGGGAACCCATCCATATTCAATGTGAAAAAATATGAACAGGCACTAAATAAAATAATTGAACGAAAAGAAATAGAGACATATTTTATGCATCATCTTGTTGAAATTGATGGTGACAAGAAGCGAGCGACATTTGAAAACCTGAACACAGAAGAGCGCGTGAATATGCAATATGACATGATACATGTGGTACCACCGATGAGCGCTCCTGATTTTATCAAGAATAGTTCGCTCGCGGCAAGTAATGGGTGGCTGAATGTGGACAAATATACACTTCAGCATCAACACTATGACAATGTATTTGGTATAGGGGATTGTACAAACCTGCCTACTTCGAAAACGGGGGCTGCGATTCGCAAACAAGCGCCCGTGCTTGTGCAAAATTTGCTTCATCGGATGCGTGCCAAACTTATGGTCCATAAATATGACGGCTATACATCATGTCCGCTTGTTACCGGATATGGGCGGCTTATACTGGCTGAGTTCAATTATGATTTACAGCCGCAAGAAACCTTTCCAATCGATCAATCCCGTGAGAGGTTCAGTATGTATTTATTGAAGAAAAACTTGCTTCCCATTATGTATTGGAACGGAATGCTTAAAGGAAAGATGTAAAAACGTTGCTAGTCATAACAAAACAAAAGTGTCCGAGGTGCTTGAAAGGAGAAGGATTTATGCTATTGAAGTATTTTTATGATGAGAAACTGGCTCAAGCTTCATACCTTGTGGGATGTCAGGCTACCGGTGAAGCGATCATTGTCGATCCGTCACGTAATATAGAGCCTTACATAAAAACGGCAAGAGCACATGGTGTGAGGATTGTGGGCGTAACGGAAACACACATTCATGCCGATTTTTTGTCTGGTTCGCTGGAGCTGGCTTCCAGGCTTGAAACGACATTGTATTTGTCTGATGAAGGAAGGCCGGACTGGAAATATGAGTACGCAACTGGGTATGACCACCGCTTTCTGAGAAATGGAGATGTATTTGCCATTGGAAATATCCATTTTGAGGTGGTACATACGCCAGGACACACACCTGAGCATATATCGCTGCTCGTAACAGATGGGGGTGCGGACCCACTTGGCATATTTACCGGGGATTTTATATTTGTCGGTGATGTGGGGCGACCCGACTTATTAGAAAAAGCCGTAGGGGTACATGGTTCCTCAGAAAAAATGGCACGCATGATGTATCGGTCATTGCAACAATTTAAAAACTTTCCAGATTATTTGCAAGTATGGCCAGGGCATGGAGCGGGCAGTGCCTGTGGTAAAGCGCTAGGTGCGATTCCGTCGTCAACCATCGGCTATGAAAAACGGACAAATTGGGCACTGCAATATAATGATGAAAATCTCTTTGTTGAAGCGCTGTTGGCTGGGCAGCCTGAGGCACCCCCTTATTTTTCAATGATGAAGCGGTTGAATAAAGATGGAGCGCAACAAATCCGAAGGATAGCAGCACCACTTCCAATGATGGGGTCAATAGATACTGTGCAGGAGTGGACGGAACAGGGAATAGTCTTGGATACGCGTCCGGCCAGTGAATTTTCCACCAAGCATATACGAGGCTCAATTAATATTCCATATAACAAATCATTTGTAACGTGGGCGGGGTGGCTGTTGGATTATGACTTACCTATATATCTTCTGGCAAGCAATGCTGATGTTGCAGATATTGTGAAAGATCTCCAGTCCATTGGGGTGGATCGCGTCATTGCAACATTGGATCCATATATCATTGAGCAGGCTGGCGAATCTGATTCACGTGTTATGAAATATGAAGAAGTGACAATGGACATGATAGATGACGCAATTCAAACAGAAAGCATATATGTGCTAGATGTCCGAAGCATGGCCGAATGGAAGGAAGGCCATCTTCCACAAGCTAATCATGTCATGCTTGGCCATTTACAAGAACAGGCACCTAAACTTCCACATGATAAACCAATTTTGGTTTATTGCAAAACCGGAGGAAGATCAGCCATCGCTGCAAGCCTTCTGCAAGTTCATGGTTTTAAAGAGGTACAAAGCCTTGTAGGTGGATATGAGGAATGGAGGAAACAGAAGAAGTTGTGACTCACCAGGAATCTTAATGAATGTTTTGATTTTATCATCTATAAGAAAATATTTCCTAACATTGCAAAAGTGCTAAAGCTTAGGATAAAAGGGTTTTAAAAAAAAGACCGCGTGTTTAGGGTAATCAAACAAGATATTCTAAGGAAATAAGGAGATTTTATAAGAGAAATGGGTTGGCATGACAATTGCATATATAAAGAGGCAAGGTACACAAGCAAACATGAGAAGGAGAGATACTCGATGAAATATAATTTTGACCAAGAAATCCGTCGACTGAACACTGACTGCGAAAAGTGGGATGATCTTGAAAATCATTTTGGCGTAAAGGATGTTATTCCGATGTGGGTGGCCGATATGGATTTTAAGTCTCCGCAACCAGTCATCGATGCATTGGAACAACGTGTGGTCCACGGTGTATATGGATACACGCTTAGACCGGACTCGTACATGGAATCCATTGTTGGTTGGCTGAAAAGAAGACATCGATGGTCCATTGAGAAAGAATGGATTACCCACAGCCCAGGAGTGATCCCAGCTCTATCGTTGGCGATTCAGTCCTTCACGCAGACAGGGGACAAAATAATTATCCAACCTCCTGTATACCATCATTTTGCCCGTGTAGTCCAAGCGAACGGCCGTGAAATTGTAAACAACCCGCTTAAGCTTGAAAATGGGCGTTATTCCATAGATTTCGAAGACCTAGAGGCAAAGATGGATTCAAAAGTGAAAATGTTGATCCTATGTAGTCCCCATAACCCAATAGGAAGGGTATGGAGCAGAGAAGAATTGACGAGACTGGGGCAGCTTTGTATGAAGCACAATATTCTCGTTGTCGCAGATGAAATTCACTTTGACTTTGTTTATAAAACACATACCCATATTCCTTTTGCTTCTATTTCAGAAGAGTTTGCGAATCATTCTCTTACCTGCATTGCGCCAAGCAAAACTTTTAACCTAATGGGTGTGCAGACGTCAAGTATCATTATTCCAAACCAGCAACTCCGTGAAAGGTATAATCAAGAACTTAATACATTATCCATTGGTTCGCCGAACATATTTGGTGTTGTTGCGTTAGAGGCTGCATACCGCTTTGGAGAAGAATGGTTGGATCAGCTCCTTGAATATTTGCAGGGGAATCTAGAGTTCACTCTGAGTTACTTCAGCAAAAACATCCCGCAAATCAAAGTCATTCAGCCTGAAGGCTCATACCTTGTATGGCTTGATTGCCGGGAATTGGGAGTTGAAGAAATGGATCAATTTATGTTGCGCCGAGCAAGGGTTGCAATGAATGAAGGGCAGATCTTCGGTATGGAAGGTGAAGGGTTTATGCGACTTAATATCGCTTGCCCGCGTTCGATGTTGAAAAATGCTCTGGGTGGCATAGAAAAAGCTGTCTCCTCTTTGTGCAAAGCGTAGAAATTTATTTTATAATAAATTTATTTTATTATTTCATAAAGCGCAATAGCAGAGGAGGATAATATGGCAGGCTTTATCGGCATGCAGCAGTTTATTCAAGATTACGCTGAGAACACAGCAGGAATCCTTGGTCTGGATATAACGGTGCTTGATGAAAAGGGGGTTCGCATTAGCGGAACTGGCTACTATAAAGATCTCATTGGCAAAACGGCTCCGGAAGGCTCCTTTTTCAGAATGATATTGGAAACAGGGGAGCCTGGAGTGGTTTACGATGTGAAAAAAGATGAGTCGCAGTGTAGGAGTTGTAAATTCGTAAATCAATGCAAAGAACTCGCTACCATCGGGTTTCCTATTGTAAAGCAAGACAAACCGGTTGGCGTCATCGGCATGATTGGTTTTTCCCTTGAACAAAAGGAGAAAATGATTATAGAATCAGATAACCTGATACAGTTTTTACGCAATGTTAGTACATTATTAGTCAATAAATTAGCAATGCTGGACCTTGGTAAAGAACAGGGGTGCAAAATTCAAGAAGATATACCGATACCTACGAAATCTATTACTTTTGAAAACATTCTTGGTAAAGATTCCGGGCTTCAAGATGTTATTAAAAAAGCAAAAAGGATTGTAAACAGTCCATCCACTGTGTTGATTAGGGGAGATAGCGGTACGGGTAAGGAATTATTAGCTAAGGCGATTCATTTTGAAAGCAAGCGCCGAATGCATTCATTTGTGGCAGTTAATTGCGCTGCCATACCTGAAAGCTTGTTAGAAAGTGAATTGTTTGGATACGAGGGCGGATCATTTACTGGCTCAAGGAGGAATGGGAAAATGGGGAAATTCGAATTAGCGCACAACGGAACCATTTTTCTTGATGAAATTGGAGATATGCCGCTTTTCTTGCAGCCAAAGTTATTACGGGTTTTACAGGAAAAAGAGATTGAAAGAATAGGTGGTAATAAATCAATCGAGATTAATGTACGGGTGATTGCAGCCACTCACCGTAACCTGGAGGAAATGGTGAAAAACGGAACTTTTCGCGAGGATTTATATTATCGTCTCAATGTCCTCCCTCTCCATACCAAACCCTTGAAAGAGCGGCGTGATGATATTGCTTTGTATCTCGAACATTTCATTCATAAACATTGTATGATCATGCAAAGGAATCCACTGAGACTTGACCCCATGCTGGAGCGATGGCTTATCCGTTATGATTGGCCTGGGAATATACGGCAATTGGAAAATGCCGTAGAATATATGGTCAATATGGCCGAATCGGATATTGTGGGCTTTCAAGATTTACCTGACTATCTCTTTCAACAGGACCATCTCTCTGTTGAGTGCAGTGGATTAAGCTTAGAACAAATGATTTCAGAATACGAAAAGGACGTAATCCAGAGCTATTTCCTGGCTGAAAAATATCGAGATGATAAAGAACAGATTGCCCGGGAACTACAGATTAGCCTGTCTACTCTATATCGCAAGTTGGAAAAGTATAAATTATGTTAACTTCATCTATTTTACTCAATTAAAATTAATGCGGGAGAGTGCTTATAGCATTTTCTCTTCTGAATTTGAGAGGAGGGGATAAAAGCGGAAGGTAGAGGTATTTAACAAGTTGACAGAAAATTATAAAAACATTTCAATGAAGAGATTTTTCAAAAGAACAACAAGATGAGCCTGCATACAAATTGTATTTGAACGATGAGTAAAAAGGGGGATACTCTATGGGGAAATTAGAAGCAGAGATTAGTAACACCCTAGAAGAGCGAAATACAAAAGGATCATTACAAAGGAAGCTGCAATCCAGGCATTTAACGATGATGGCTATAGGTGGCGCTATTGGAACTGGATTGTTTGTATCCAGCGGATCGACGATTAGCACTGCGGGGCCGGGGGGAGCGCTTGCTGCATACATTCTGGTAGGAATCATGGTCTATTTTGTCATGAATAGTTTAGGAGAGCTATCGGCCTTCTTACCGGTCCCGGGGGCCTTTGACATCTATGCCTCAAAGTATATTGATCCTGCGTTAGGCTTTGCGTTAGGTTGGAACTATTGGTATACAACCGCGATAACGGTTCCTGCAGATTTGGTGGCCTCTACTCTTATTATGAAGTATTGGTTTCCAGACTCACCTTCTATATTGTGGAGTGCACTATTTCTGGGTTTGTTGCTAATCTTAAATGTTTTATCAGTCAAGGCATATGGGGAAAGTGAATACTGGTTTGCCGGCATTAAGGTGATCTCGATCATCGTATTTCTCGTTATTGGGGTTGCCATGATTTTTGGAATTATGGGAGGACATGCGGTCGGGTTCAGTAACTTTACCCAAGGAGATGCTCCTTTCCATGGCGGGCTTGTATCTATCTTTAGTGTAGTGCTCATCGCGGGCTTTGCGTTCCAGGGAACTGAGGTGATTGCGACGGCAGCAGGTGAAACCGAAAATCCATCGAAAAACGTACCGAAAGCGATTCGGTCAATCTTCTGGCGAATCCTTATTTTCTACGTGCTGACGATCTTTGTTATCGGTTTGATTATCCCTTATACGGATCCAAACCTGCTTAAATCTGGCGTTCAAAATGTATCTATCAGCCCCTTCACGCTTGTTCTTCAGAGAGCTGGGTTGGCATTAGCTGCTTCCGTCATGAATGCAGTGCTTCTTACATCTGTTTTATCCGCAGCGAATTCAGCAATGTATGCTTCTTCACGTATGCTATGGGCACTGGCGAAAGAAGGAAAGGCACCACGGGTCTTTGCAAGGCTTAACAGGAGGGGAATTCCCATGTGGGCCCTTTGTACAACTGCTTTTATAGGACTTGCCTCTTTTTTGGCTTCCCTTTTTGGAAATGGTTCAGTTTTTATTTGGTTGGTAAATGCTTCAGCCCTTACCGGATTTATCAAATGGTTCGGGATTGCCGTTAGTCATTACCGCTTCCGTAAGGCCTATGTAGCCCAAGGCAGAGATCTAAATGAATTGCCGTTTAAAGCCAAATGGTACCCGCTGGGCCCAGTTATCACGCTGTTATTTTTTGTGGTTTTCATTTTTGGACAGACTCTTTTTTACGGAGATCAAATTAGCTGGGCAGAAATTATAGCGACGTATATAGGTCTTCCTATTTTCTTGCTTCTCTGGCTTGGTTATAAAATCATTAAGAAAACAAAAATGGTGCCGCTAATGGAGTGTGATTTTGAGCGCAAAGAATAAGAGGGAAGGCTTGTGTTGAATGTAAGCGTTTTATTTAAAGGAAATTAAATTCAATTCCGTTTTTTAATAGGATTACAAAAAAAAGAGGTGGTTTATATGATAAAAGAAACAATCATAACCAATGAAGCTCCCAAGGCTATCGGTCCTTATTCACAAGGTATTAAGGCAGGAAATGTAGTGTATACTTCAGGGCAGCTTCCAATTCAGACTGAAACTGGAGAAATGCCTGATAATATTGAGGAGCAAACAAGGGTGTCATTGGAGAATCTTAAGAAAGTTATAGAAGCGGCGGGATCAAGCTTACAGCAGGTAATAAAAACAACGGTTTTTTTAAGTGATATGAATCACTTTGCCGTGATGAATCAAGTATATGGAGAGTTTTTCCCTGATAATTATCCGGCAAGAAGTGCGGTTGAAGTTGCTCGTTTACCTAAAGATGCTTTTATTGAAATAGAAGCGGTGGCTATTATTTAATTATATATAATTGAAAAGGGAAGATTGATATTCAATTTTCCTTAATGTAATATGGCTAGTCTTAAACAGAAATATCAGGAGGAGTTTTAAAAATGAATTTAGCACAATTTCCTAGACAGCGATATACACCAACAGATACACCCATTGAGAAATTACATCATTTTTCCGAAGTTCTTGGTGGTCCTTCTATTTATCTTAAACGAGACGATATGCTTGGTCTGACGGCTGGGGGAAATAAAACAAGAAAACTGGAATTCCTTGTTGCCGATGCATTGGATAAAGGGGCTGATACGTTAATTACATGTGGAGGCATTCAATCAAATCATTGCCGTTTAACATTAGCGGCAGCGGTTAAAGAGAAAATGAAGTGCATTCTTGTGTTGGAAGAAGGTCTTGCAAATTCTGAACCAGATTTTAATGGTAACTATTTTCTCTATCATTTATTGGGCGCTGAACAAATCAAAGTAGTGCCTAATGGGGCGGACTTAATGCAAGAAATGCAGAAAGTGGCTAAAGAGGTAACAGAGAATGGACATAGCCCGTACATCATTCCGGTTGGGGGATCGAATGTCATTGGTGCAACGGGATATGTTGCTTGCGCACAGGAGATCTTGGCACAGTCCTTTGACCAAGGAATTGATTTGAAAGCTGTTATTTGTGTAAGTGGAAGCGGTGGAATGCATGCTGGTTTGGTGGCCGGATTTCATGGAAACCAAAGTGGAATATCAGTAATTGGAATAAACGTAAGCAGAGGAAAAGCTGAACAAGAAGAGAAAGTTTATCAGCTAGTTAAAGAAACCTTAGCACACATCGGCATTTCAAATTCAATTCCTCGTGAGGCTGTTACGTGCTTTGATGAGTATGTCGGACCGGGTTATGCTTTGCCTACACCTGAAATGGTGGAAGCAGTCAAGCTAATGGCAAGAACGGAAGGGATTTTGCTGGATCCGGTATATACGGGTAAAGCGGCAGCGGGACTCATCGATTTAATACAAAAAGGCACCTTTAAGCCTGAGGATAACATTCTATTTGTTCACTCTGGTGGAGCTTCATCGCTATACGCCAATACTTCTCTCTTTAATTGAAATTTGATTATTATATGGCGATAGTGTGAATCAAAAAAACAATAAAATAGAAGGCAAAGGAGCTTCTGAATATATAGAATCAGCCCCATGAAGCCATACCAAATAGTATATGAATGAACTTCATCTGATTTGGTACAGACTTTAACAATGTTTCTCCTGCTGTGGGATAGAATATGATGAAAATTTCCGCCTCATTAGAATCATAGTTTTTAAGAAAACATTCACCATAATGTACATGTCCTTTCCTTCCTCATATTCAGTTTTTTTCAGTCGCCGGTTGGAAAGGAAAAGCTCCATTTGGCTAAGCAGCTTCCAGCTTAACCAAATGGAGCTTTTTAAATCAATGTATGGAAACGAATTTACTCCTCAATTCCTCTTCCGTTACTTCGATCTTTCCTTTCAAATCTTCAGCCAGTAATACATAACTTTTCACGCCAATGAATTCTGAATGTGATATTAAAAAGAATTTTGTTCCTTTTTTATACGCAGAAGGAACATCTTCAATCAACTTAAACATTTTCATCCTTTTTCCACCTTGGATATCATAAATTCGTAACGCGTGTATTCATAACTGCTTTTGTAGTAGACGTAATAGCTTTGACAAAGTTGAAAAGGATTGGTCACTACTAAGATACAACTTCTTCTTTTCACTTTTTATATCATTGATATTTATGAGCGGTCAACTATTATTACTGGTAGATACAAGAAGCAGCTGGCATTGTCATTTGTTTGCAAATTAAGAGTATTCCTAACTTTCTGTGGAACTGCCTATCGTTGAATGTTAAAATTCAGTTGGAAAACAGTGTTTCATGATACATAAGAAAGAGAAAAGTGAAGGCAATCAATTTGTTATTTCTCTATTGAAAAAGCTCTCAAAAAGTGATTTTGGAAGGTGTGGAAATATTGAAACCAATCATATTCGATGTTGATACTGGGATTGATGATGCCATGGCGATGGCATATGCTTTAAATTCCCCGGAATTGGAAGTGCTCGGATTCACCACTTGCTTTGGTAACGTGCCCGTTGTTGAATCGACCCGCAATACACTTGCCGTTTTGGAGAAATTAAACAGGCGTATTCCGGTTTTTGAAGGTGCTGACCAAACTTTGGTGCGCGGAAGGAAGAAGAAATATCCGAAGCATGTTCATGGGGAAGACGGGTTAGGAAATACTCTTCAGTTTGAACCAACCATCAAAGCATCACAAGGAAATGCAGCAGATTTCATTATCGATCAAGTGAAAAGCCGACCGCATGAAATTACGATTATTGCAGTTGGACCACTGACTAACATCGCATTGGCGATTAAAAAAGCCCCAACGATCATGTCCTTAGTAAAAGAGGTCGTTATTATGGGCGGTGCCGTAAACGTACCAGGAAATGTAACGCCCTATGCTGAAGCGAACATAATATCAGATCCTGAAGCAGCTGATCAGGTATTTGCTTCAGGACTGCCAATCACCCTAGTGGGGCTTGATGTGACACTCCAAACATATCTGTTGAAATCGAAGCTTGATGATTGGCGTGCCACTGGTAAGGAAAGTGCCAAATTTTTAGCGGAAATGACCGATTATTATATGAAAGCATATGAAAACTCCCATCCAGGTTTGGGCGGTTGCGCCCTTCACGATCCGCTTGCTGTCGGGGTTGCGATTGATTCAAGTTTTGTGAATACAGAATGGATGAACGTCAAGGTGGTGACCGAGGGTGAAGAAACAGGCAGGACAATTGGTCAAGAGGATGGCGAACCTAGAATCCGCGTCTGTACGAATGTGGAAAGTGATCGGTTTTTGAAACATTTTTTGGAACGGGTTATTTGATTAAGCAACGTAATTGATCATGTATTAAGTATAAAGGCCATCACTTTTCCGAAAACCTTCGGGAAGAGATGGCCTGTTTCTGTTGGATATACCGATTCTCGCTATATGACGTATTCCTGCTGTAGCTGAAGTGAGTGGTTGGCCGAAAAAGGGAGTCAGGACAATATATCTTTGCAAAAAAGGTCCCCCGTTCATTCGGGTGTCCATTTTGAATGATTTGGGATCGATCAATTATAAAGGCGAACAGTATGGAAACGTTTGATTTTTAGACTTTAATCAAACGTTTGATTAATTTCCTAGAAAAGAAAGTCTAAAGTCACTATTATTATGGTGTAAACCATATTATTCGATAATAGTTCAGAAATATTGGGTATAAGGAACTTTTTTTACCATGAAAAAGTAAAAAGTTAAAAATTAATTAAAAAAAGGGTTTAAATATTTGAGAAAACAGGTACATAGACTTTCATAATGCCATATTTAGGTTTTTTTGCATAATCATAATTTACCATTTTTCGACTTTGCGCTTATTTATATGGCAGAAAATGTATGGTTCTATTAAAATGTACTATATAAGATAAAAGGAGGATTTTTTCTATGTCACAAATTCGTGTAACACCTTCAGAACTGAAAGATGTAGCTAGACAATATGATAATGAGAGCCAACAAGTAACGGATATGATTGGTCGTTTAGATAGAATGAGAGATCATTTAACTGGTATTTGGGAAGGTTCTTCCAGTGAGGCTTTCGTAGGTCAGTACGAAGAATTAAAGCCTTCATTCATGGATATGGCTCGTTTGTTGAATGAAGTTTCTCAACAATTGAATAAATCAGCTCAAATCCTTGAAGACACAGATAATCAGATTGCTAGTCAAATTCGCGGATAATCATTAGGTCAATGAGATAAAGAATTTTCTAGGAAAAAGCGCCGCGACTCTTTATGAAGATCGTGGTGTTTTTTTGCTTTAAAAGAGGTGGTTTCCATATATATTCAACTGACGATCGATTTAAACAGGTATACAGGGGAAGTGTTTGATTTGCAAGTGTCGAATTACCGATCCATCAAGAAGGTTGTGGAAATAATATGGCAGGTAAAGGATATTGCCAGTGCACCTAAAGAAGGCTATTGGGTGCGGGTCCAGAATAAAGAGTTCGTATGTTCAGGTTATGAAACCCTGCTTGATAGCGGAATTACGACGGGGGACCGCCTTGAGATCCTCTAATGGATTAAGTGTGGACTCTTTATAGGAAAAAAGTCTAAAGCCCTTTAGCAGGGGTAAAGGAGTTACATAAAATGGATGAGAAAAAATCCTCATATCTGGAGAAAAAAACAGAAGCTGCAATGATGAAGGATGATAATGGGCATTTGTTAGTTTTCCAACGGGCAAAATTATCGATGCAAGACCCACTGGAATTACAGCTTATTCATGAAGCGGATGATACTCTCCAGAAACATATAGAAGTGACAGAGGACGAGGTGCAGATCAGAGTAAATCCACCAGCCTCTTTTTTTGTTTTTTCCAAAGCTAAAGAAAAAAATCCGTTAAGCAGATGGTTATCGTCTTATCAAATCTTGAAGAAAATCAGGAATCATGAATTGAGTCGCCTGCAACTAGTCGTCTGTCCGGAAAATATCGTTTTTGATTCAGGCTTGGCCCCATATTTCCTGCATTATGGCGTAAAAGACAGTTTGCCTCCTTATGAGCATGATCAAGATGAGCTATTTAAAGAAACGAAGGCAACGATTTCGGCACTTGTGGATGGGCAGTATACATTCGAAGAGTATTTGCTTTACCATAAAACACTAAAACTATCGAACGAATCACAAAGTATATTGGAATCGGGGACTTGGGATGAACTTTCCACTCTCATTCAAACTCGGATAGAAGCTTTAGAGAAGGAAGAAAAAGCATTTGTGCATATCCCTGAAAAGAAATGGAAAACGGGCCGTTATATACTTTGGGGTACGGTTATCGTTCTAGTGCCACTGCTGTTGTTCGCGATTTACACACTATTCTTCTCCCAACCTAAGCAGGAGGCGTATGTAGAAAGCGGTGAAAGCTTCTTAAAACAAAAATATAGTGAAGTCATTGACCGTTTGGAAAACTATGATCCGAAAAAAATGCCGTATGTCGTTCAGTATGAACTGGCGAAGTCCTACGTCACCTATGAACCGTTGGAGGGAGTAGCTAGGAAAAATGTGGAAAACGCAATCACATTGCAGACCGATAGCCAGTATCTCCTATATTGGATCTATATAGGCAGGGGCATGAACGAGGACGCGATCGATTTGGCGAGAATCATGGAGGATCGCGAATTAATTACATATGGTCTGTTAAATCAGAAAGAACAAATCAAGTTGGACGATAACCTTTCTGGGGAAGAAAAGGAAACGCAAATTAAAGAAATCGATACTGAGTTGTCCGAATATGAAAAGGAACTAAAGGAATTGCAAAAGCAATTGGAGGAACAGCAAGATCAGAACCAGCCTTCAACAGAGGCGAATATAGAGGATAAAGGCGCAGCGGAAGCAAAACCTGCTGTAAAAGAAGAAGCGGAAAAGGAATCTGCTTCTGAGGGGAAAGAGAAAAGTAAGGATTCCTCCAATAAATCATCTGAAGAAAAAGAGAAAAGCAAAGAGTGAGCAATGGGCCTTTTGCGGAGGTGAGATTTAATGAGTTTATTATGGATTTATTCTAAGGAAACCTACCAATCCTATACGATCAAGGATGATCATAACGGTCCAATTACGATTGGGCCATCAAAACAGGATACGATCACGGTTTATTCCATTCCCTTTGAACATGGTCCCATCAAGCTGAAAAAACATGAAGGACTTGATGGATATGAGGTGTTTAGAGAGGACAAGAAGCTTGGCGATGTAAAGCCATTCCAAAGCTTCACCTTTCATGAAGGAGAAGAAACGGTCGAGATTTTTTATACAGCAGGGGAATTGGAAGAAAGCCTCTATTATATAGGCAATTTGAAAGAAATCACTTTATCGGCCAAGGCGGGAGCGACTATCCGTAAAGAAGGACCAGTTTCCGGCAATGGATTTTCCTTTTTGCTTCATAAAGGGCAATGGCTTCTCATGCCTAAGGAAAATAGCACGATATTCCTGAATGGTGAAAGGGTGGCGAAGGCTGTTCCCATTCAAAATGGTGATCTGATTTGCTGGCCGAATATGGCGCTGAGGTTGGTTGAAGGCGACTTATTGATGATCCACTGTGCCGAGAGTTATGAAACTTCTTTATCTAAAATGAAGAAGCCGATCTCTGAAATGAAAAAAAACTATCCCCAATATCGCAGGACACCAAGGATGATCTACGAATTGCCGGATGAGAAAGTGACGATATCTTTTCCGAGCCAGGAATCGGAAGATAATAATAGAGGGTTATGGCTAATCCTTATGCCGCCTTTAATGATGTTAATCGTCATGGGGGTCATCACGATGATTCAGCCTCGGGGCATTTTCATCATCATATCGATTGTGATGTTCACAACGACTTTAGTTACTTCGACGGTACAATACTTTAAAGACAAAAAGAAGCAAAAATTCAGAGAAGAAAAACGTCAACGTGTATATACCAGGTATTTAGAGCAGAAGAGGGAAGAGTTGCAAGAGCTGTCTGAAAAACAAAAGGATGTGCTGTTCTATCATTACCCTTCCTTTGAAAGGATGAAGCTTCTAACTGATAGTATCAGCGACCGTATATGGGAGCGGACTTTGGAAAGTGAAGATGCCCTGAACTTTAAGATCGGAACGGCGACCATACCCTCAAGTTATGAGGTATCGGTAAATAGTAGCGATATGTCCAATCGGGATATAGATGATTTACTTGAGCAGTCGCAAGAACTTGTGGATGTATACAAAAACCTGGATGATCTTCCGTTATCCATCGATTTATCAAGCGGATCGATGGGCCTGGTCGGAAAGGAATCGATTGTTAAACGGGAGCTGCAACAACTGATTGGGCAACTGGCCTTTTTTCATAGTTATCATGATGTTCGATTTGTGGCCATTTTTCCGGAAAAGGATTACCAAGAATGGGAATGGATGAAATGGCTCCCTCATTTTCAATTGCCGCATGCCTATGCAAAAGGCTTTATATATAATGAGCAATCACGTGACCAGCTACTGACCTCGATTTATCAGCTATTGAGGGAAAGAGATTTGGATGAGAACAAAGGGAAAGTGAGGTTTACTCCCCACTTTGTCTTTATTGTCACGGATCGTAATTTAATTGCGGAGCATGTCATATTGGAATATTTAGAAGGTAAAACAGACGATTTAGGTATCTCGACGATTTTTGCCGCGGATGCAAAAGAAAGTTTGACTGAAAATGTCCATACGCTTGTGAAGTATATAAATGATCTTGAAGGTGAAATTCTCATCCAGCAAACGAAGGCCGTACATACTCCTTTTAAGCTTGATGCCCATTCAAAAGAAGGGAATGAGCGTTATGCACGTACGCTGCGTTCACTAGATCATCAAAAAGGCATGAACAATTCCATACCGGAAACGGTATCATTTCTGGAATTATTAAAAGCTCGTGAAGTGGAAGATCTGCCTATTAGCCAGAACTGGCGGACCAATCAGTCTTCCAAATCCTTGGCAGTTCCCATTGGATTGAAAGGGAAAACGGATAGGGTTGAATTGAACTTGCATGAAAAGGCGCATGGCCCCCATGGATTGGTTGCTGGAACGACAGGATCGGGGAAAAGTGAATTACTGCAAACCTACATCCTATCATTAGCCGTTCATTATCATCCACATGAAGTTGCCTTTTTGCTCATTGATTATAAAGGTGGGGGAATGGCACAGCCATTCAGGCAGATTCCGCATCTGCTCGGAGTCATTACGAATATTGAGGGAAGCAAGAACTTCAGTGCCAGGGCACTAGCCTCCATCAATAGTGAATTGAAGAAACGCCAGCGCTTGTTCGATCGATATGAAGTCAATCATATCAATGATTACACGGACTTATACAAAGAAGGCAAAGCGGATGAACCGTTACCGCATTTATTTTTGATATCAGATGAGTTTGCGGAACTTAAAAACGAAGAACCAGATTTCATCCGTGAATTAGTGAGTACGGCGCGTATTGGACGGAGCTTGGGAGTTCATTTAATTCTTGCTACACAAAAGCCAGGCGGTGTAATTGATAACCAGATTTGGAGTAATGCCCGTTTTAAAATTTCCTTGAAAGTGCAGGATGCCAATGATAGTAAGGAAATTCTTAAAAATAGCGATGCGGCAAATATTACTGTCACCGGACGGGGATATTTGCAGGTAGGAAATAACGAGGTTTATGAATTGTTCCAGTCTGCGTGGAGCGGTGCACCATATTTAGAGGATACGGTTGGATCTGAGGATGAAGTGGCACTTGTCACAGACCTCGGTCTGGTTCAAATTTCAAATGTATCGGAACAGATCACTAATAAGAGGAAAGAAAAGATTAGTGAAATTGAAGCCGTGGCAGATCTAATTGTGGCGACACAGGAAAAATTGGAGATTAAGAAGTTGGCAAGCCCGTGGCTGCCGCCTCTTTCAGATCGTTTATCGAGAAACACTGAAAGAAGCTTGACGAGCAATCAATTCCACTTGGGAATGAAGGATGAGCCCGAATTGCAGAGCCAGACAAATTATGTATATAACTGGATTGAAGACGGGAATGTTGGGGTTTTTGGTTCTTCCGGATACGGCAAGTCAACCACCGTTTTGACACTTCTCTTTAGTTTTGCAGATCAATTCAGTCCAAAAGAGCTGCATTATTATATTTTCGATTTCGGGAATAGCGCTCTATTGCCAATGCGGCAGCTGCCTCATACAGGGGAATACTTTAGGTTCGATGAGCTAAGGAAAATAGAAAAATTCATGTTATTCATGAAGGCGGAAATGGAAAGGCGTAAGCAGCTTTTTTCAGAAAAGGAGCTTAGTAACATAAAGCTTTATAATGCATTAGTGGAAGATAAATTGCCGATTATTTATATCGTGGTCGATAATTTTGACTTAGTGAAGGATGAGATGCAAGACCAGGAAGCGCAATTCGTTCAGTTTGCACGTGATGGACAGTCACTTGGTATATTCATGATTTTAACGGCAACGAGAATCAATGCGATTCGCCAGCCGTTAATGAATAGTCTTAAGACGAAGGTCGTCCATTACTTAATGGACAGTTCGGAACAATATTCGGTTTTGGGGAGAACCCCTTATGAAAATGAACCTGTTCCGGGTAGGGCGTTGGTGAAAAAGGAACAAACCTATCTCACGCAGGTTTATCTACCAGCCGATGGTGCGGATGATATAGCCGTTTTAGAAGAAATGAAACAAGCTGTGGCAGAACATAAGGTTAAATATAAGCAAACAGCCAAACCGCCGGCGATTCCGATGTTACCGGCACATCTTGATTCCAGCAGCTTCAAGCGTTATTGCTCACAAGCCATTAAGAAGGATTCCATTCCAATCGGGCTTTCAGAGGAAAGTGTTGCACCTGTTTTCGTGGAGTTGAATTCCAATCCATTCCTGCTTGTCGTAGGACAGTCACGTAAAGGGAAAACGAATGTCATTAAAGTGCTCTTGGAATCGTTGCTTACACAGGCAATTGGGGAAATTGGTTTATTTGACGGAGTTGACCGTGGCCTATCTTCTTATGCTTTAGAGGAGAAGGTGAGCTATGTGGAAACAAAAGATCAGATAATCGAATGGCTCGATCATATCACTGAAATATTTGAAGAACGTGAACGAAGTTATCTAGCGGCATTGGAAATGAAACCGATGAAGCAACTGGAATTCCCGTCGATCATGTTTGTCATAGATAGCATTTCAAGGATCCAGCAGACGATAGACGGCAGGATTCAGGATAGGATCAGCGGTTTGATGAAACAGTACAGCCATCTCGGCTTTAGTCTGATTGTCGCTGGAAATGCCAACGACTTCACGAAGGGGTATGATTCTTTGACAACCGAACTGAAACAAGTCAGACAGGCTGTTTTGCTTCTTAAAAAATCGGACCAAAGCTTGTATACCCTCTCCTATTCCAGAAAAGAAGAAGAAATACAGCCGGGTTACGGATACTTTGTGCTGAATGGCCAGGAGAGTAAAATCCAAATACCACTAAGTGAAGAAAGAAGGAGAGTGCAAGAGAGTGTCTGAAAAAATAAAACCGATGATATTAATCGGTAAAATACTGGTGATATTAGCGCTGCCAATCTTGTTTTTTTCTTATATTGGCCAAAATCCAATGAAAAAGACAGAAACGGCTTCTCGTGAAATCGCCATTGTAAATGAAGATAATGGCACTGAATTTAATAATAATCCTATTTTCGTGGGCTCAGAGCTTGTTACTACATTGGACAAGGATTCTGAATATGAGTGGTTTGTGGTTAATAGAAGTACGGCGGAAAGTGGACTTGCAAATGAAAAGTATGATGCAGTTATATATTTCCCATCCGATTTTTCAGAGAATATTTATACGTTCGATGATGAACAGCCTGTCAAGGCGGGGATAAAGTACAAGGTGCAACCTAGTTTGAATGCAGAGAATATGGAAAAGGTACAAAAGGAATTAGAGAAGACAAAGAGTAAAATGAATAAGCATATTTCAACACAGTATTGGAGCTATGTTTCCCAATCGGTCGAGGACATCCGTAAGAAGTTCGATAATGTCCTTGCTAAAGAAATCGCTTTTCAAAACACGATGTATGAGTTTTATACTCCAAGCTCGGAAAGCCTCGCCGGCGAAATCAAGCAGCATAAGGAAATGCTTGAAGGAGTCTTTGCCCAAACGAAGGATGCTGGCAAAACGAGTAATGAAACAATGGATGAAATAGGGAACACCAAGACTCAAATGGCTTCCTTTGTAGAAGATGTAGTTTCTTTTGAGGAATATCAAAAATCTCAAAGTATTCTTTTTGAGAAGGCTTCGGCTCAGAATCAGCAACTTGTCAACGAGAGTGTTCAATCTTATGACAAGGTGCTGAATGAGGGGAACCAGTCGTTACCGGAGATTCAGCAAGGGATGAATACGAAATACAGCCTTAATGATCAAGGCATTAGTGAGAATGTTGGAATCATGCAGCAGAAACTCGATTCCAGCAGTAATGAATTGGAACAATTTTCAACAAGCATGAAAGACAAACAAGTAGAACAAATTACGAAAATCACCCAAGATCAACAAAGCTCGATTGAACAATTGAAACAATCTGAAGAGGCGGGTCTTGATAACCTTCAGTCTACTTTGCTTGTGCAAAGAGGAAATCTTGCAAGCAGCTCTGGTGATGGGGGGGGTATTGGTGAAGGAACGTCGCCTATAGAAGATATTGAAACGGAAACGGGCAAAGGTGAATCGGTTGCTGCACCTGAAAAGAAGGACCCGATTGATGAACTGTCGCTACAGGTACTGCTGGATCAAATCAATGGGATCAACACGGCACTTCAAAGTTTGGTGCCGGCAGAAGGAAGTGAAGGTGCTGCTGAACAAATCAACATCCTTACAGCAGAACTCCAAACGGAAATCAATAATCTCAGCGGAACGGTAAACGGCAGGACAGGAAATTATAACCAAGTGATAACTGAGTTTAATACACTGGTAGATTCATATAATGATCTGCTGGCGCAGTTTACGCAATTACAAGCTGATTATAATGAACTCGGCACGAATTATAAGGATTTAGGTGACCAATGGAAAAAGTCACAGGAAGATATTCAAAAATTACAGGACATCCAGAGTATGACAATCGATGAGGCCATCGCAGAAATCAAGACTCTCGAACGGTCACTTCTTGAAAAAGTGGGGGGAGAAAGGCGAGCGGTGCTGGTGAGGGCCTTTGAGAATCCTATCTCCAACCGGGATTCAACTACCCTCCTTGCCTATTACGGTTCTCTCTCATCTTATGGTGAATTGGCTGAAAGAGTCACGGAAGCAAATGTAGATAAGGTATTTGCAGCCAATATAAAAGAATTGGAAAACTTGAAAAATGGGGTTTCCGGAAACGTAGATGAAGAAGCGAAACTTGTTAAAGCCAGCTTAGCAGGAGTCAATGAGAACTTCGGCATGTTCTCAGATTCCATTAAGGGTTATATGAAAGAATATGATGCTAACGTTGAAACGGGGCAGAAAGCCACTTTAGCTGAATTAGCGGCAATTACCGGGAATGCTCAAGAAGTGTCTTCCAATTTGTCAGATCATATGGAAGTTCCTGAAGTGGAAGCCGAACCTCCAGTTAATCTTGATGGAGAAATGTTTGTATCACTTCAAGACAATACGGCAACAACTGTCGGCTTCATTTCCGAACTTGTCAATTCAGTAGCGGAACGACAGGACACGGTCACGAAGGATACAGCGGACCTGCAAGCGAAAGTGGGGTCAGTACAGGAAAGGGCCGATCAGCTTAATGACAATTGGTCCCAAAATGTAGACTCAACCGAAAGAATCAAGACGGACGTATATAGTGTCTTGAACAACACTCTAGTCGATGATCAGCAGAACGGGTATGTGTACGAATATTTAGCGAATCCCGTACAAATCAGCGGGGAAGTCCTTCATCAGGAAAAGGTTAATATCCCGCCGATCGTCATGTTGGTGATCATACTCATTTCTGGGTTATTGATCGGTTTCTTCCTGCATCATTATGAAACCATCCCAATGATGGTCCATGCGGCCTTGTTTACCTTATTGAACCTGATCGTAGGTTTAATCATCAGCATGTATGGTTTGAAGATCTATCCGCTGGGAGATATGCAGGAGATTAAATGGACCGTTTTCACCGTCCTGCTTTTATTCTTCTGTTCAGCGTTTACCCGACTTGCCTTCTCGATTGGGCCGTTTGTCGGTGCTATCCTGGTGATTGGTTTGATCAGTTTCTTTACCATTCCATTATTGGATTTAATCATGCCAAATTTCAATGTAGACCACCCGGTTGCGGACGTATACATGTCCATTCAATTCGGTAATCAGTCGGCATTCATTCCGGCTAGTATCATCTTGATTGTGCTGACGCTTATTGCAACGATCATTCCATATATAGTGAAGCGTCTTACAGAAAGAAGAGCAATGGCCCATGAAGTGGAATAAATACGTAATGCCTGTCTTGCTCATCCTGTTTTTTAGCCATGCACCTAATGGCGGGGCGGAAGAGGAACCAATGGTGGAGCCCAATGAATATCAAGAAAAGGATATTGATATTCAAACGGAGTATTTCCATGAAGAAGGATTGTTGGAACAGAAGCGGAAACTGCCTGAAGAACAAAAGGACCTCACTTTTGAAAGAGGGAAATATGATTCCGTTGACTCGGTGAAGGACTCACTGTTTCTGTCTCCTGTAACGGAGAATCAGAATAATACCATTGCTTCAAAATCAGAACAGCTTGGGTTATTCTCGGAAGTGTCCATTCGAACGAGAAGCGAAGAAGAAACAGAGCCTTCCCTTAATTTTGACCTGACGATATTGCTCGGCATCGTTTTGGCACTTTTGGTCGTTTGTTTGTTTTTTATCCTTATCCCGAAAATGGGGAAGCTGAATGGTGATGTTAAACGAAAATGAAAACAGCCCGATTCCTAAAAGATCAGGAATCGGGCTGTTTTGCTACATATCCATAACGGTTTTAATAATCCCTAGAAGAAGGGCGGCTGCGAAGATCAAAATGAAGAATTTTTTATACATGATCAGTACCTCTTATATCTTATGAGTGGATTGCATTCATTTTAGCATAAACAAGACGGAAAGGAAGTTTCCTTAAAATGTACAGATCGGAAGGGCGTGGCTTCATTGACCTGATGAAAGGTGCGGAAAAAGGAAAAGGATGCGCCGATTAATTTTGGCGCATCCTCCTATCGTGTTATTTGAACAAGTCAGGATAAACAGTTTTTGCTGCGAGTTCAACAGCTTCCCCGATCCTTGGTCCAGGACGTGACATGATATTTTCATCAAGCAAATGGACGTCATCGTTCTTCACCGCATCGATATCTTCCCAGCCCTTACGAGATTTAATTTCACCAACGGCATCATCTGAATACGTGGCGGTGGTGATGATGGATTTAGGGTTCCTTTTGACGATTTCTTCATCGGATACTTTAACCCAGCCTTTTTGGTCATCAAAGATGTTTTTTATGCCGGCAGTGTCCAGGATTTCATTTTGGAAGGTCTCCGATCCTGTTGTATAGATTTCCGGAGCAGGGCTAATTTCAAAGTATGTTTGTTCCTTTTCATCTAAAGTTTTCACTTTTTCTTCGACACTTGTAATTTGGGATTTGATATCTTTCACTAATTCATCCCCTTTTTCGGCAACACCCATCACTTTAGCAATCTGCCCGATATCACCATATACATCATCGAAATTTGCCGCAGATTTAATGATGAATACAGGGATGCCGGCATCTTCGAGTGGTTTCAGTGCCGTTTCATCACCAATGGTATAAGCAATAATGGCATCAGGTTTCAAGGCAATGATTTTTTCTGCATTTATATTAACAGAGTCTGAAACATGTTCGATATCCTTCGCTTCCTTTGGATAATTATCGAAGTCTGTCACGCCAACGACTTTATCACCCTGTTCAAGGGCAAATAAAATTTCCGTATTGCTTGGCTGTAGTGAAACGACCTTTTCCGGGATTTTCTCGAATTTTATTTTCTTACCAGTATCATCCGTAACGGTATAATCCTTGATTTCTTCGCCCTTTTTAGTCTCTTTATTATCCTTTGAGGATTGATCATCGTTCACTCCGCATCCGGTAAGGAAAAGCGTAAGCATCAGCATGGAAATCCAACTGAATCGTAGGGTTCTCTTCATTATTTATTCCTCCGTTTTCTTTTTCATGGGTTTGGTTGGGTATGATTTACTTATAAAAGGAATCTCCTCGATCCCCTGTTGCTTATTGACATAGACCGCCATCACGAATAATACATTTGCAAGCAAGTGAGCGTAATCAAAAAGTATTCCTGGAATTTCCTTTTCCAGACTTACCTTGTGTAAAGCTCGCACGGACTTTTTGGCTTCACTGCGGCAAGTATGCAAAGTACATGCTGCGGTTGATCCTTGTGGAAGGACGAATGTTTCGATTTGATCCTTCACTTCAGCGACATACCGGTCGTAGATTGCACTTAAACGGTCGAGATCATCGACGGTAATGGCTAATTTCCCTCGGACTGAACCATTTAAATGGTAAGCCATGGGCAACAATTCCATTAAGTCACGGTATACATCGGGGACGTCCTCAGTTAGCGAGGCGGCCAAGCCGATTTGTGTCGTCAATGAGTCTGTGCGGATTTCAAAATCGACGGTCGATACGGACTCACGCATGTATGGGTAGCATAAAAAACGAAAGTCCTTCTTTGCCATAAATCTTCCTCCTTTTACGTATTGGGTGAATGACCTCCGTATTGCTTTTCCCTGCAAGACAAATAGCCGACCAAGAGTTTTGGTCGGCTTCGGGCATCTATGTATCTGTAGTAGAAAAAAGATGGGAGAGCCGTACAATCTCCTATCTTCCGAAGAGCATAATACGATTAAAAAAGGCAGGTCTCCTGGCTTGTGCATCATTTTACTCTAAGAACCTTCCCATTTGGGATAAATGGACGGTAATCGGCGTGCGATTACATCCTCAAATAGTGGTATGCATCTTATTTCATTAGCACTTACAGTTGCGGAAACAGCTTCGGTTTTAAACCGAATTCTCTATTAAGCTGACAATGCAGCACCTTTTTCTGCAAGGTTCATATTCACTTAGCAACAGTTTACCATACCTTTTTCAATAGACCGCATTAATATTTTTTAGACAAATTCGTTTATGGTTTACCGAATATCTAGTAAACTTACAATGTAAGGTTTAATTGGATCTTAATGTAAAATCCTTGATATAGAAAAGGTATGAAATAATAGTGATAATGTGAATCTGTGAATCCCGGGAGGTAGAGAATGATTTATAAGCAGGTCAATCAAAAACTGGAAATGGTTCTGGGGAATATCGAAAAGGTGATTATCGGAAAACGAGATATAGCAGAACTAAGTATCGTGGCACTCCTTTCCGGTGGACATGTCTTATTGGAGGATGTTCCGGGCGTGGGGAAGACAGTCATGGTAAGGGCACTGGCAAAATCTATAGGTGCAAGCTTTAAGCGAATTCAATTCACACCTGATTTACTTCCTTCTGATGTTACTGGTGTTTCGATCTTCAATCCTAAGGAACAAGAATTCATTTTTAGGCCGGGTCCGATAATGGGACATATTATTTTAGCCGATGAAATTAACCGGACCTCGCCGAAAACTCAGTCTGCATTGCTTGAAGCCATGGAAGAGGCAAGTGTGACGATTGATGGTGTCACAAGGGGATTGGAGAAGCCGTTCTTCGTAATGGCGACACAAAATCCGATCGAGTACGAGGGAACATATCCGCTTCCGGAGGCTCAATTGGATAGATTCCTATTAAAAATGAAAATGGGCTATCCAGGTGTGGAAGAAGAGATAGAGGTTCTTAATAGAGCTCAATACACGGTACCGCTTGAAGAGCTGGAATCCGTCATCACATTGGATGAATTGATAGAATTACAGGCTGAGGTAAAAGCTGTGATAGTGGACGACACAATAAAACGATATATTGTTGAATTGGCGAATCGAACACGTGCGCATGAAGGGGTCTATTTAGGTGTAAGCCCGCGTGGATCGATAGCATTGATGAAAGCATCCCAAGCTTACGCGCTGATCCAGGGCAGGGACTATGTTCTGCCGGACGATGTTCAATATTTAGTTCCATTCGTATTTTCCCACCGGCTTATTTTGAAACCTGAAGCGAATTATGATGGCTTCGATGCTGGAATGGTGATACATGAAGTTGTGGCGACAACACAGGTGCCTGTGAAGCGGGCTATGACCTAATGCGCAAATTCATCAACATTTTAAGGGGAAATATGAGTGTGGTCGGACTTGTATTACTCATGACCGTTTCCTTTTGCTATGCAATGTTTCAAGGCGGTTTTGTCAGTTGGTTCATTTTTTATTCGTTTTTGCCGTTTTCTGTGTACGCTTCGATTCTGCTGTTTTATCCGCTGCATGATTTGACCGTTGAGAGAAAGGTCAATAAAAGGGAATGCCAGGCCGGCGAATCTGTTGAAATAGCATTGACGTTTACCCGTAAAAACCGGCTGCCCCTATTATTTATGGTGGTAGAGGAGGAATTGCCTCAGCGGCTGGAAGATAGGGGATTCCAAAGGAAAATAATTATCTTTCCGGGATTCAGGCGTACTTTCAGCATGTCATATACCTTGGAAGACATGGAGCGTGGAGAGCATTCGTTTCAATCGATCCGCTTTTGGATTGGGGACTTTTTCGGGTTAGTCGAAAAGGAAGCGATATATAGTTCACCTCTGAAAATAACTGTTTTTCCTCGTTATCATGAGCTTGCCTACAGTGATCTTGATCGAGTGTTCAATCAGGGGGCAGTTGTTTCAACAAAGAAAACACAACGTGAACAATCAGTGGTATCCGGAGTAAGGGAATATCAGCCAGGCGATCAGTTATCATGGATTAATTGGAAGGCGACGGCCAGAACGAGTGAAATCATGACGAAGGAATTCGAAGTGCAGAAAAACCGGGATGTATTCATCATGCTTGATGATAAGCCGTCGGATTTATTCGAAGAATCCATTGTAATGGCGGCTTCCGTTGCCCACGCCATGTTAAAGAAAGGCATGGAAATTGGGTATGTGAGTATGGGATCGAGGATGATCATACCGGCAGCAGCAGGCAATAACCAGAAACGAAAGATTTTTTACAGACTTGTTAAAGAGGAGCCGAGTGTTGTAAACGCATTGAACGAAAACGTCAGGAAGGGAATTCTTCCGGCAAACGCTTGTGTGATATTCATCGTTTCAGACTTAACATTAGAAAAGGTGGACATATTGAGTGCTTTCCGGCCTAATCAGGGATTAATGTTATGTGTTAAGAAACAGGCGGATCTTACTGATGAGGAAAGGTTGTCAAGTTCTACAGCTGTTTCGAGGGGGATAAAGGTTAGCTTTTTTGAACATGGCCAACTAAAGATTGATAGATCAGAGGTGATGGCAAAATGAATGTCACTACCGAAAAGTTGGAAAGGTTCATGCATGTCCTGATGTATGTATTTGGTCTGGTGTTGATTACTGAATGGTTAAGGCCTGTCGATAAACTCACCGATACAGGTAATATCATCATTTTTATCTTATTTTTGCTCTATTCCCTGCTACTGCATTATTTCCGCATACATTGGTCAATCCGATTTATTCTCATTAGTGCTTATATAATGATTTCATTACAGTTCCTCCATTCAAAAGACGCTTTATTTCAATTGTCATGGCTGAAAGGATTTCTAGCGGATTTTAAGGGCAATCTTGGTTTTATATATGATGGAAATTGGGAGTTGATCACAAATCCATTTCGAACGTTGCTATTTTTTGTCCTTCTTTGGCTTGTAACATATTTGATCCATTACTGGGTGATGGTGAGGCAAAGCATCTTTTTCTTTTTTATGTTAACGGTGATTTTTATATCTGTACTTGACACATTCACTCCTTATGTGGGGGATGTGGCAATGATTAGAATCATCATCATCGGCTTCTTGATGCTAGGCTTGCTGTCCCTGCTGAGGCTAACGATACAGGAGAGGATTAAGTTTCCGATGGCTTCCATCAATAAGTGGATCTTGATGCTGACCGGCATGATATTGGTAAGTGTCCTTGTTGGTTTCGCTGCCCCGAAGCTCTCTCCGCAGTGGCCGGACCCAGTGCCTTATATTACTTCCTATTCTGATAAAGCGGGGAAAGAAGAAGGTGGTTCGAAGCGTAAAAGTGTCGGATATGATGAAGACGATTCGGAACTTGGCGGTTCGATAGAGCCGGATAGTTCCATCGTTTTTTATAATAATGCTCCTGCAGGACATTACTGGAAAGTCGAGAACAAGGATACTTATACCGGTAAAGGGTGGGTTTCGATACTGGAAACGGACTTTCACACTTTTTCCAACGGACAGGATATGGCTTCTTTAGATATTTACGACGTACCTGAAGTGGTGAGGACAGAAGAAATGACGGCAAAAGTGTCCATGACGGAATCATATTCCCATATCCTTCATCCGCAGTCAGGGTATTTAAAAAAGATTGAGGCCAAAAACGGGATGGATTTCAAATATTATCAGGGTATGGACAAAGTTATTTCCGAACAGGATAATGGCGAACGACTGTCCCTGAAAGAGTATGAGCTTTTCTATGATATGCCGAGTTTTGATATAGCTGAGTTAAGGGAGGTAACGGATCCCGACGAATCGATGGATTTAATAATGGAAAAAAACACTCAGCTTCCAGAGGGGTTGCCAAACCGGATATATGAATTGGCATCCCGTCTTACAAGGAATGAAACGAATTGGTACGATAAAGCAAAAGCCATTGAGGATTATTTTGATGGACCTGAATTCATTTATTCTAAGGACGATATTCCGTATCCGGAGAGCAATCAAGATTATGTCGATCAATTTTTATTCGAGACACAGATAGGGTATTGCGATAATTTTTCAAGTGCAATGGTCGTTTTACTAAGAGCCGCCAATATACCTGCAAGGTGGGTAAAGGGTTATACGGAAGGGGAAAAATCAATCCTTGATGGCGAATCCGTTTATAAGGTGACCAATAATAATGCTCATTCCTGGGTCGAGGTTTATTTTGCAGGGATAGGCTGGGTTCCCTTCGAGCCGACAAAGGGTTTCGATGGGGAAGTTGAATTTTACGATTCGGAATTGAAACAGGAAGTGATGAACCCTGAAGAAACCCCAACTAATGAAGAGCAAACAAAGAAAGAGACCAGGGAACTTCATGATACACCCGCTAGGGAAACTCAATCATCCGTGAAAACTGGTATTGGGAACATGGAATGGTTCTTAAAATGGACTGCCATCACACTGTCAGGTGTATTGATACTTGCTTCTATTGGTTATTTCTTCAGAAGGAAGTGGATTCCTCATCTGCAGATTCTTCGTTATAGAAAGAAAACCGGTGCTCATTTCTCGACAGCCTATTTAATATTATTGAAACAATTAAAACGAGCTGGTTTGGTTCGTCCGAAGGGGCAAACTTTAAGGGAGTACGCCGCCTATGTGGATGCAGTATACGATACGGATGAGATGAGTGAATTGACGGCTAAATACGAGTTAATGATATATCGTGGAGACGTGGAAGATGGCGAATGGAAACACTTACAAAAGGGTTGGGAAAGTTTAATGAGAAAAACTAGCTCTTGACCAGGTTTTTATTATATTGATACAATAACAAAAACTAACTTAAACTAATATATCCTTCATATATCCTCGATAATATGGATCGAAAGTTTCTACCGAATCACCGTAAATGATTTGACTATGAAGGCGGATTTTAACAGGAAAGCTGAAAATCTGCCTTCGTCTATACTTTTTCTGTATTTTTGAGGGTGGATTTTTAGTTTTTCTTTTTTTATGATAATATTTTTTATAAGAAATTATCACTCGATTTTATGAGTGAATTACATTGATAGAGGTGACGTTTGTGCCGGGGAAAACAGAATTGCAAAAAAACCAGGAAATGATCGTAGTACTTGATTTCGGAAGCCAATATAATCAATTGATCACTCGTCGTATCCGCGAATTTGGTGTGTACAGTGAGCTTCATCCTCATACAATTACTGTAGAAGAAATCGAGAAAATGAACCCAACGGGAATAATTTTCTCAGGGGGTCCGAACAGTGTTTATGATGCAAATGCATTTGGTTGCGATGAACGCATATTCGAAATGGGCCTTCCGATTTTCGGTATTTGTTATGGCATGCAGCTTATGACTAAACATTTTGGCGGTAAGGTGGAGCCAGCGAAAAACCGTGAATACGGAAAAGCGACACTTTCCATTCAAAATGAGTCTAAGTTATTCAGCGACCTGCCGAAAGAACAGATCGTCTGGATGAGCCATGGTGATCTAGTGGTGGAAACGCCTGAAGGTTTCCAAATTGATGGGACGAACCCATCTTGCCCAATTTCGGCTATGAGTGACGAGTCACGCAAATTATATGCCGTGCAATTCCATCCTGAAGTCCGTCATTCCGTATACGGTAATGACATTTTGAAAAATTTCGTATTCGGCGTTTGTGGCTGTAAAGGTGACTGGTCAATGGAGAACTTCATTGAAATTGAGATGGAGAAAATCCGCCAAACGGTCGGGGATAAAAAAGTGTTATGCGCATTGAGTGGCGGTGTGGATTCATCCGTGGTTGCTGTATTGATCCATAAAGCGATTGGCGATCAGCTGACATGTATTTTCGTTGATCATGGATTACTTCGTAAAGGGGAAGCCGAAGGTGTAATGGAAACATTCAGGGAAGGCTTCAATATGAACGTAATCAAGGTCGATGCAAAAGAACGTTTCCTATCGAAACTTGCTGGCGTTTCAGATCCAGAACAAAAACGGAAAATCATCGGTAACGAGTTCATCTACGTATTCGATGACGAAGCAACGAAGCTCGAAGGAATTGATTTCCTTGCACAGGGTACACTTTACACAGACATTATCGAGAGTGGTACAGCTACTGCACAAACAATTAAATCGCATCACAACGTTGGCGGTCTGCCGGAAGATATGCAATTTAAATTGATTGAGCCTTTGAACACTCTATTCAAGGATGAAGTGCGTGCACTTGGTAGTGAAATGGGCATTCCGGATGAAATCGTTTGGCGTCAACCATTCCCGGGTCCAGGTTTAGGTATTCGTGTATTAGGTGAAATTTCAGATGAAAAACTTGAAATCGTTCGTGAATCTGACCATATCTTACGTGAAGAAATTAAAAAGAATGGTTTAGAACGTGAAATCTGGCAGTACTTTACGGTGCTTCCTAACATTCGAAGCGTAGGGGTAATGGGCGACGCGCGTACGTATGATTATACAATCGGGATCCGTGCGGTTACATCCATTGACGGAATGACGTCCGATTGGGCAAGAATCCCTTGGGATGTACTTGAAATCATCTCAACGAGAATCGTTAATGAAGTAAACCATGTAAACCGCGTCGTGTATGACATTACGTCTAAGCCACCTGCAACGATCGAGTGGGAATAAAAGATTAAAATCATTTAATCAGTGAAGGAATTAACTTCACTGATTTTTTTTGGTTAAAATAATTTTTGAATATGTAGATTACTTACATTTCACGTATGTTGGCGAATATATAGCCATAATAAGTAAGGAATATATAGCGAAAAGCGAACATTGCCTAAAATTACATAAAAAATATTCGTTTGGTATATTGACGATTATTTTAGTGATTGGTACACTATACCTATAATAATAAAAAAACATAATTGTCGTATAATATTGGGGATATGGCCCAAAAGTTTCTACCAAGCTGCCGTGAACGGCTTGACTACGATGTGTATGGATTGGCGAGTATGGATAAACCGCCACTTCTTTACATGACCGCAGTCAAGCCCCGTTCGAAAGTGAATGGGGCATTTTCTGTTGGCTTATGATTTTATGATAGGGGAGACTCATAATGAAAAATTATTTTCGGTTTAACGAGCTGGGAACTAATTATCGCCGTGAAATACTTGGCGGTCTAACTACGTTCCTTTCAATGGCATATATCCTGGTTGTTAACCCTGTGATGCTGACTTTACAAAGCATCGAGGACTATCCGGATGAATTGAGAATGGACTACGGAGCGGTTTTTGCAGCTACCGCCTTAGCAGCCGCAATTGGCTCGATATTGATGGGACTTATAGCCAGGTATCCAATCTCTCTTGCCCCGGGCATGGGATTGAATGCTTTCTTCGCTTTTACCGTTGTACTTGGTTTTGGGATTCCTTGGCAGACGGCTTTATCAGGGGTATTGATATCAGGTATAATATTCGTTTTGCTTTCATTATCGGGAATACGTGAGAAAATCATTAATGCAATTCCGGTCGAATTGAAATACGCAGTTGGAGCCGGTATCGGTTTGTTCATTACCTTTGTAGGGTTTCAGAATGCTGGAATCATCACGAATGATGACAGTGTACTTGTCGGACTGGGCGATTTGACATCAGGAAATACTTTATTGGCTGTGTTCGGAATTGTCGTAACCGTCATTTTGATGACGAGAGGCGTCAAAAGCGGCGTGTTCATAGGAATGGTCATTACGGCCATTGCAGGAATGATCTTTGGACAAGTTCCGGTGCCGGAGAAAATAATCGGTGCCGTTCCTAGCATAGCGCCAACATTCGGGGTTGCGTTCGATGCCTTCGGAAATCCCGGTGATCTTTTCACTGGTCAAATGTTAATCGTAATATTGACCTTCTTGTTCGTAGCTTTCTTTGATACAGCCGGTACGTTAGTGGCTGTTGCGCAACAAGCTGGACTGATGAAGGATAATGTACTTCCTAGAGTGGGAAAAGGGTTACTTGCTGATTCATTATCCATCGTTTCAGGTGCAATTCTTGGTACATCCACCACGACATCATATGTAGAGTCTACATCAGGTGTTGCTGCTGGTGCTCGAAGCGGTTTTGCGGCTGTAGTGACAGGGTTGCTGTTTGTCCTATCCCTTTTCTTCTTCCCGCTTCTTTCAGTTGTGACATCTGCGGTGACTGCGCCGGCATTGGTTATAGTCGGAGTGTTAATGGCATCATCACTTAAAAATATTGACTGGCAGAAGTTCGAAATTGCGGTTCCGGCCTTCTTTACGGTCATCATGATGCCTATGACATATTCAATTGCGACAGGTATAGCTTGCGGATTCATCTTCTATCCTATCACCATGTCGATGAAAGGAAGAGCTAAAGAGGTTCACCCAATCATGTGGGGTCTTGGAGTCGTCTTCCTGCTATATTTCATTTTCTTGAAGTAATTATGCAAGTAAGTAAGGAGAGTCCCGATTTCGGGGCTCTTCTTTCATGTTGTAAGAGAAAGCTCATATCGTGTATAGTAAAAAGACTAAGTATTAAGTACTTTATCCTGTACGGGGCATAGGGACTTTGAGAAAAAAGAGGGAGAAAAATGAATGGCTTTATCGTTGAAAAGGTTTTGAACAATAACGTGGTGATTGCCACGCATCCGTCGTATGGAGAAGTCGTTTCTATTGGAAAGGGCTTAGGCTTCAACCGAAAGAAGGGCGAAGAGTTAAGTCCGGAACTTGCGGAGAAAACGTTTGTCCTGAAAAATGTTAAGGAACAGGAAAGTTACAAAAAACTTTTGCCGCAGATCGATCAAAATCTTCAAGCTGCCATTATAGAATCCATTCATCTCATTAACGACCGAGTAACTGGGAAACTCAATGAACATATACATGTCGGTTTAACTGATCATTTATTGTTCGCCCTTCAGCGTGTTTCACAAGGAATGACTATCAAAAACCCATTCTTGAAAGAAACGATAACCCTTTATCCTTTTGAACATGATATTGCTGTTGATGTAATCGAATTAATTCAAGATAAGACAGGCATAGGCCTGCCCCAAGGGGAAATTGGTTTTATTACGCTTCATATTCATAGTGCAATATCAAATAAAGACTTATCGGAAGTCAATCAGCATTCGCAGTTAATCTATCATCTTATCCAGGTCGTTGAAGAACAGCTCAACGTAAAAATTAATAAGGATAGCATAGACTATTCACGTTTGGTCCGTCATTTAAGATTCATGATAGACAGGGTGTTGGCAGGGGAACAAGTAGAGGAACCCGAAAAAATAGCAATGCTATTGAAAGAAGAATATCCTCTGTGTTACAATATCTCTTGGAAGCTAATAAAAATTATGCAGCAGAAATTAGGCAGACCGGTTTGTGATGCGGAAGCTGTCTATCTAACGATGCATATCCAGCGATTACAAAAGAAAATTAAATAAACATACATTAACTTACGTGTTACTGATTCGATCAGGCATAAGTGAGGAGAATGATTGTTATGAAAGAGGGTATTATATACCTGAATTTTCATTTCAATCCTATCTTTGCTTATGCCTTTTTTGTATTTGAATTCTGATGCGTGGGAAGATGAATACCATCGTTAAATGTAACCGTTTTATTAGCGTGGAAAAACAGTAAAGAGGAGGAAAACCTATGTTTAAGAAGTTGTTTGGTGTTTTGCAAAAAATCGGAAAAGCTTTGATGCTTCCTGTAGCCATTTTACCAGCGGCCGGAATTTTGCTTGCGTTTGGTAATGCACTGCAAAACGAAACTTTGTTGGATATCGCCCCGTTTCTTGCGAGTGGCGGAGTGGAAATGGTTGCATCGGTAATGGAGAATGCCGGAAATATTATTTTTGGGAATCTTCCCTTGTTGTTTGCTGTGGGGGTCGCAATTGGGTTAGCTGGCGGAGAAGGTGTTGCCGGCCTGGCTGCGATTATCGGGTTCTTGATTATGAATGTAACGATGGGAACTGTTCTTGGGATTGACACTGCCGACATTGAGAGCAATGGTGCGGTGTATAGTAATGTTCTGGGAATCCCGACGTTGGGGACGGGCGTGTTCGGCGGTATTATTGTCGGTGTCATGGCTGCTGTTATGTATAATAAATTTTATGAAATTGAACTGCCTTCTTATTTAGGATTCTTTGCAGGTAAACGATTTGTACCGATTGTAACAGCCGCAAGCGCAGTTATTCTTGGGTTGTTGATGATTTTAGTTTGGCCGACGATTCAATCGGGGTTAAATTCATTTTCCGAAAATATGTTGGGTGCTAACCTGACTCTGGGAGCTTTCGTGTTTGGGGTTGTAGAACGTGCGTTGATTCCTTTCGGATTGCATCATATCTTCTATTCGCCATTCTGGTTCGAGTTTGGCAGCTATATCCCTCAAGGCGGGGGAACGCCAGTCAGAGGAGACCAAGCCATCTTCATGGCACAAATTAAAGATGGTGTACAGAATTTAACGGCAGGTACCTTCATGACTGGTAAGTATCCATTCATGATGTTCGGGTTACCAGCTGCGGCTTTGGCCATTTATCATGAAGCAAGACCGGAAAGAAAGAAAATAGTCGGGGGCTTGATGGCTTCTGCGGCACTTACATCTTTCTTGACGGGGATTACTGAGCCACTTGAATTTGCATTCTTATTTGTTGCACCGGTACTTTTCGGGATCCACTGTCTGTTTGCGGGTCTATCATTCATGACCATGCATTTACTGGACGTAAAAATCGGGATGACGTTTTCTGGTGGTTTGATCGATTACGTACTGTTCGGTTTAATTAATCCGCAAACCAATGCATGGATCGTTATTCCGGTTGGTTTGGTCTTTGCGGTTATCTATTACTTTGGATTCCGATTTGCGATAAGGAAATTTAACCTTAAAACTCCTGGCCGTGAAGTGGAAGAAGATGAGGAAGCGGAAGGAACTGCAAGTACAGCTGGAAGTCTTCCTGGAGATATCTTGGATGCTATGGGCGGAAAAGAAAATATTTCTCACTTGGATGCATGCATTACCCGTCTTCGTGTATCAGTCAATGACATCGGTAATGTTGATAAAAATAGGTTGAAGAAACTTGGTGCCGCTGGAGTTCTGGAAGTGGGTAATAACATCCAGGCAATCTTCGGACCGCGTTCAGAAACTATCAAGGGACAAATGAAAGATATCATCGATGGAAAAAGGCCTCGTAAAGTAGAAGCGTCTCCTGAAGTAGGTGTGGAAAAACAAATTGAGGATGTCGTCCCGAAACCTTTACGGACGGATGAAGTTTCCGAGCGTTTTGTTTCTCCTATTAAAGGGGAATTAAAACCGATCACGGAAGTGCCTGATGCAGTTTTTGCTGAAAAAATGATGGGTGATGGATTTGCCATTGTACCGGAGGAAGGATTGGTTGTTTCTCCTGTAGACGGTACGATCGTTAACCTATTCCCGACTAAACATGCAATAGGTATCGTTTCCGAAGCTGGACGTGAAATCTTGATACATGTCGGGATCGATACAGTTAAGTTAGAAGGCAAAGGTTTCGAAGCACTTGTCGCTCAAGGAGATAAAGTGACAAGCGGACAGCCATTGCTTAAAGTTGATATAGAGTATGTCAAAAACAATGCCAGCTCTATCATTACGCCAATCGTCTTTACTAACCTTTCCGAAGGTGAAAGTGTGAAGATTGAAAAGGCCGGAAATGTAGATAGGGAAGAAGCGGACGTAATTTCCATCAATAAATAATCATTAAAAACAGGAGGGTGGCTATAATCAGCTGCCCTCCTGTTTTTGATAATTCATTAGCAGGGTCCGGCTTCTATAGAAAGAAAGTAGTGTATATATAGAAGAAGGTGGTGTTCATGAAAAAAATGAGGGGAATTTTAAAAGATTAAATTGACTTATCTATATGCAGGTGCTAATATATTAAATACACCGCTTGAGACAAAAAAAGACAAGCAAGTAAATGATAACTTGTTGTTGACTTTATGTTTGGGAGGTGTTACAATAATTAAGTCGCTAAAGAAGCGATGGGAAATATTGCTCTTTGAAAACTGAACAAAACAAAGCGCCAACGTTAAATTTTAAGTGAGCACACACTATTGAAAAAGCAAATGAGCAAGTCAAACATTTCTTCGGAGAGTTTGATCCTGGCTCAGGACGAACGCTGGCGGCGTGCCTAATACATGCAAGTCGAGCGAATCGATGGGAGCTTGCTCCCTGAGATTAGCGGCGGACGGGTGAGTAACACGTGGGCAACCTGCCTATAAGACTGGGATAACTTCGGGAAACCGGAGCTAATACCGGATACGTTCTTTTCTCGCATGAGAGAAGATGGAAAGACGGTTTACGCTGTCACTTATAGATGGGCCCGCGGCGCATTAGCTAGTTGGTGAGGTAATGGCTCACCAAGGCGACGATGCGTAGCCGACCTGAGAGGGTGATCGGCCACACTGGGACTGAGACACGGCCCAGACTCCTACGGGAGGCAGCAGTAGGGAATCTTCCGCAATGGACGAAAGTCTGACGGAGCAACGCCGCGTGAACGAAGAAGGCCTTCGGGTCGTAAAGTTCTGTTGTTAGGGAAGAACAAGTACCAGAGTAACTGCTGGTACCTTGACGGTACCTAACCAGAAAGCCACGGCTAACTACGTGCCAGCAGCCGCGGTAATACGTAGGTGGCAAGCGTTGTCCGGAATTATTGGGCGTAAAGCGCGCGCAGGTGGTTCCTTAAGTCTGATGTGAAAGCCCACGGCTCAACCGTGGAGGGTCATTGGAAACTGGGGAACTTGAGTGCAGAAGAGGAAAGTGGAATTCCAAGTGTAGCGGTGAAATGCGTAGAGATTTGGAGGAACACCAGTGGCGAAGGCGACTTTCTGGTCTGTAACTGACACTGAGGCGCGAAAGCGTGGGGAGCAAACAGGATTAGATACCCTGGTAGTCCACGCCGTAAACGATGAGTGCTAAGTGTTAGAGGGTTTCCGCCCTTTAGTGCTGCAGCTAACGCATTAAGCACTCCGCCTGGGGAGTACGGCCGCAAGGCTGAAACTCAAAGGAATTGACGGGGGCCCGCACAAGCGGTGGAGCATGTGGTTTAATTCGAAGCAACGCGAAGAACCTTACCAGGTCTTGACATCCTCTGACAACCCTAGAGATAGGGCTTTCCCCTTCGGGGGACAGAGTGACAGGTGGTGCATGGTTGTCGTCAGCTCGTGTCGTGAGATGTTGGGTTAAGTCCCGCAACGAGCGCAACCCTTGATCTTAGTTGCCAGCATTCAGTTGGGCACTCTAAGGTGACTGCCGGTGACAAACCGGAGGAAGGTGGGGATGACGTCAAATCATCATGCCCCTTATGACCTGGGCTACACACGTGCTACAATGGATGGTACAAAGGGCTGCAAACCTGCGAAGGTAAGCGAATCCCATAAAGCCATTCTCAGTTCGGATTGCAGGCTGCAACTCGCCTGCATGAAGCCGGAATCGCTAGTAATCGCGGATCAGCATGCCGCGGTGAATACGTTCCCGGGCCTTGTACACACCGCCCGTCACACCACGAGAGTTTGTAACACCCGAAGTCGGTGAGGTAACCTTCATGGAGCCAGCCGCCTAAGGTGGGACAGATGATTGGGGTGAAGTCGTAACAAGGTAGCCGTATCGGAAGGTGCGGCTGGATCACCTCCTTTCTAAGGATAATTACGAGAGCGCTTTTGTTTTGTTCAGTTTTGAATGAGTAATTCATTCAAATAGGAAAGAGAAGCATCACGATGTGATGGATTCTTTCTGCTTTGTTCCTTGAAAACTAGATAATAGATAGAAGGCAATTAATTTTTTTCAAAGCATCTGTAAGACTTTTTTAACGGTTAAGTTAGAAAGGGCGCACGGTGGATGCCTTGGCACTAGGAGCCGATGAAGGACGGGACTAACACCGATATGCTTCGGGGAGCTGTAAGTAAGCTTTGATCCGGAGATTTCCGAATGGGGAAACCCACTGTTCGTAATGGAACAGTATCTTTACCTGAATACATAGGGTACTGAAGGCAGACCCGGGGAACTGAAACATCTAAGTACCCGGAGGAAGAGAAAGCAAACGCGATTTCCTGAGTAGCGGCGAGCGAAACGGAATTAGCCCAAACCAAGAGGCTTGCCTCTTGGGGTTGTAGGACACTCAACATGGAGTTACAAAGGAACGGGGTAAATGAAGTGATCTGGAAAGGTCCGTCGAAGAAGGTAAAAACCCTGTAGTTGAAACTTCGTTCCCTCCTGAGTGGATCCTGAGTACGGCGGGACACGAGAAATCCCGTCGGAAGCAGGGAGGACCATCTCCCAAGGCTAAATACTCCCTAGTGACCGATAGTGAACCAGTACCGTGAGGGAAAGGTGAAAAGCACCCCGGAAGGGGAGTGAAATAGATCCTGAAACCGTGTGCCTACAAGTAGTCAAAGCCCGTTAATGGGTAATGGCGTGCCTTTTGTAGAATGAACCGGCGAGTTACGATTTCATGCGAGGTTAAGTTGATGAGACGGAGCCGCAGCGAAAGCGAGTCTGAATAGGGCGAATGAGTATGAGGTCGTAGACCCGAAACCAGGTGATCTACCCATGTCCAGGGTGAAGTTCAGGTAACACTGAATGGAGGCCCGAACCCACGCACGTTGAAAAGTGCGGGGATGAGGTGTGGGTAGCGGAGAAATTCCAATCGAACCTGGAGATAGCTGGTTCTCTCCGAAATAGCTTTAGGGCTAGCCTCAAGATGAGAGTATTGGAGGTAGAGCACTGATTGGACTAGGGGCCCCCAACGGGTTACCGAATTCAGTCAAACTCCGAATGCCAAATACTTATTCTTGGGAGTCAGACTGCGAGTGATAAGATCCGTAGTCGAAAGGGAAACAGCCCAGACCACCAGCTAAGGTCCCAAAGTATACGTTAAGTGGAAAAGGATGTGGAGTTGCTTAGACAACCAGGATGTTGGCTTAGAAGCAGCCACCATTTAAAGAGTGCGTAATAGCTCACTGGTCGAGTGACTCCGCGCCGAAAATGTACCGGGGCTAAACGTATCACCGAAGCTGTGGATTGACACCATTAGGTGTCGATGGTAGGAGAGCGTTCTAAGGGCGTTGAAGTCAGACCGGAAGGACTGGTGGAGCGCTTAGAAGTGAGAATGCCGGTATGAGTAGCGAAAGAAGGGTGAGAATCCCTTCCACCGAATGCCTAAGGTTTCCTGAGGAAGGCTCGTCCGCTCAGGGTTAGTCGGGACCTAAGCCGAGGCCGAAAGGCGTAGGCGATGGACAACAGGTTGATATTCCTGTACCACCTATACATCGTTTGAACGATGGGGGGACGCAGAAGGATAGGGTAAGCGCGCTGTTGGATATGCGCGTCCAAGCAGTTAGGCCGGAAACGAGGCAAATCCCGTTTCCATTAAGGCGGAGCTGTGATGGCGAGGGAAATATAGTACCGAAGTTCCTGATTCCACGCTGCCAAGAAAAGCCTCTAGTGAGATGTAAGGTGCCCGTACCGCAAACCGACACAGGTAGGCGAGGAGAGAATCCTAAGGTGTGCGAGAGAACTCTCGTTAAGGAACTCGGCAAAATGACCCCGTAACTTCGGGAGAAGGGGTGCTTTTTAGGGTGAATAGCCCAGAAAAGCCGCAGTGAATAGGCCCAGGCGACTGTTTAGCAAAAACACAGGTCTCTGCGAAGCCGCAAGGCGAAGTATAGGGGCTGACACCTGCCCGGTGCTGGAAGGTTAAGGGGAGAGGTTAGCGCAAGCGAAGCTTTGAACCGAAGCCCCAGTAAACGGCGGCCGTAACTATAACGGTCCTAAGGTAGCGAAATTCCTTGTCGGGTAAGTTCCGACCCGCACGAAAGGTGTAACGATCTGGGCACTGTCTCAACGAGAGACTCGGTGAAATTATAGTACCTGTGAAGATGCAGGTTACCCGCGACAGGACGGAAAGACCCCGTGGAGCTTTACTGCAGCCTGATATTGAATTTTGGTACAGCTTGTACAGGATAGGTAGGAGCCTGAGAAGCCGGAGCGCTAGCTTCGGTGGAGGCGTTGGTGGGATACTACCCTGGCTGTATTGAAATTCTAACCCGCGCCCCTTATCGGGGTGGGAGACAGTGTCAGGTGGGCAGTTTGACTGGGGCGGTCGCCTCCTAAAGAGTAACGGAGGCGCCCAAAGGTTCCCTCAGAATGGTTGGAAATCATTCGTAGAGTGTAAAGGCACAAGGGAGCTTGACTGCGAGACCTACAAGTCGAGCAGGGACGAAAGTCGGGCTTAGTGATCCGGTGGTTCCGCATGGAAGGGCCATCGCTCAACGGATAAAAGCTACCCCGGGGATAACAGGCTTATCTCCCCCAAGAGTCCACATCGACGGGGAGGTTTGGCACCTCGATGTCGGCTCATCGCATCCTGGGGCTGTAGTCGGTCCCAAGGGTTGGGCTGTTCGCCCATTAAAGCGGTACGCGAGCTGGGTTCAGAACGTCGTGAGACAGTTCGGTCCCTATCCGTCGCGGGCGCAGGAAATTTGAGAGGAGCTGTCCTTAGTACGAGAGGACCGGGATGGACGCACCGCTGGTGTACCAGTTGTCTTGCCAAAGGCATAGCTGGGTAGCTACGTGCGGACGGGATAAGTGCTGAAAGCATCTAAGCATGAAGCCCCCCTCAAGATGAGATTTCCCATGGCGCAAGCTAGTAAGATCCCTGAAAGATGATCAGGTTGATAGGTCAGAGGTGGAAGCGTGGCGACATGTGGAGCTGACTGATACTAATAGATCGAGGACTTAACCAACGCTTTTTAAAAAATGAAATACCTTCTTATTATCTAGTTTTGAAGGAACAACGTTCCTTTTATGTTTGGTGGCGATAGCGAAGAGGTCACACCCGTTCCCATTCCGAACACGGCAGTTAAGCTCTTCAGCGCCGATGGTAGTTGGGGGTTTCCCCCTGTGAGAGTAGGACGCCGCCAAGCCATTTAAAAAGATCAGCCATCCGGCTGGTCTTTTTTTGTTTCATAAGGTCATGAAAAAAGATGGCTGTTTTCGCATACATTGTTGCTTTCTTGACCACATAATAAAAGACTGCTTTAAACGGTCTTGTCGTTATTTGATTTCTCTTCATATTGAATGGGATGCTTGGTATCCTGTATTGGATTATCTTGTTGTATATCGTCACCTTTAATTCCCATTGTGATGTCATCATAAGGTGTATATCTATTTGAAGGCGTTGATTTCTTTTTAAGCAGCCGATAACAAACAAAGCCTATTGCAGAAATAACAAATAAAGTATAAACATATGCCATTTAATCACTCCTTAAAAAAGATTACTTACTACTTTATTTTATTATATCCCATAATATTCCTTTATCCAAAAACAACAAACTTTACGAAAACAGCCAAAAAGATAAAAACCTTGAAGGCTTTGTCGGGATAACTTCAGATCTGTCCAACTAATGTGTGTATTTTCCTTAAACAAAACGGACTCTTGAAACCATTCTTGAACTCACTTTGAGAGAAGAAAATATTTATTGTGAAATGTGTTGACTTTATCGCAGGAAAAGATTAATATAAATAAGCACCAACTAAGACAAACGAAAAACTTCATCACTTTCGGTGCATTGCTGAAAGAAATAACTATTGACTTCTTACTATGAAAATGATAAGATGAAATGGTCGCTGGAAAACACAGCGATTTAAAATAAGTTAAAAACTTCGCAGAAGTTGACAACTAATCAATAAAGTGTTATGATGAATAAACAGCCGTTCGTAAGGACGATTGTGAAATTGCTCTTTGAAAACTGAACAAAACAAAGCGCCAACGTTAAATTTTAAGTGAGCACACACTATCAAAAAGCAAAATGAGCAAGTCAAACATTTCTTCGGAGAGTTTGATCCTGGCTCAGGACGAACGCTGGCGGCGTGCCTAATACATGCAAGTCGAGCGAATCGATGGGAGCTTGCTCCCTGAGATTAGCGGCGGACGGGTGAGTAACACGTGGGCAACCTGCCTATAAGACTGGGATAACTTCGGGAAACCGGAGCTAATACCGGATACGTTCTTTTCTCGCATGAGAGAAGATGGAAAGACGGTTTACGCTGTCACTTATAGATGGGCCCGCGGCGCATTAGCTAGTTGGTGAGGTAATGGCTCACCAAGGCGACGATGCGTAGCCGACCTGAGAGGGTGATCGGCCACACTGGGACTGAGACACGGCCCAGACTCCTACGGGAGGCAGCAGTAGGGAATCTTCCGCAATGGACGAAAGTCTGACGGAGCAACGCCGCGTGAACGAAGAAGGCCTTCGGGTCGTAAAGTTCTGTTGTTAGGGAAGAACAAGTACCAGAGTAACTGCTGGTACCTTGACGGTACCTAACCAGAAAGCCACGGCTAACTACGTGCCAGCAGCCGCGGTAATACGTAGGTGGCAAGCGTTGTCCGGAATTATTGGGCGTAAAGCGCGCGCAGGTGGTTCCTTAAGTCTGATGTGAAAGCCCACGGCTCAACCGTGGAGGGTCATTGGAAACTGGGGAACTTGAGTGCAGAAGAGGAAAGTGGAATTCCAAGTGTAGCGGTGAAATGCGTAGAGATTTGGAGGAACACCAGTGGCGAAGGCGACTTTCTGGTCTGTAACTGACACTGAGGCGCGAAAGCGTGGGGAGCAAACAGGATTAGATACCCTGGTAGTCCACGCCGTAAACGATGAGTGCTAAGTGTTAGAGGGTTTCCGCCCTTTAGTGCTGCAGCTAACGCATTAAGCACTCCGCCTGGGGAGTACGGCCGCAAGGCTGAAACTCAAAGGAATTGACGGGGGCCCGCACAAGCGGTGGAGCATGTGGTTTAATTCGAAGCAACGCGAAGAACCTTACCAGGTCTTGACATCCTCTGACAACCCTAGAGATAGGGCTTTCCCCTTCGGGGGACAGAGTGACAGGTGGTGCATGGTTGTCGTCAGCTCGTGTCGTGAGATGTTGGGTTAAGTCCCGCAACGAGCGCAACCCTTGATCTTAGTTGCCAGCATTCAGTTGGGCACTCTAAGGTGACTGCCGGTGACAAACCGGAGGAAGGTGGGGATGACGTCAAATCATCATGCCCCTTATGACCTGGGCTACACACGTGCTACAATGGATGGTACAAAGGGCTGCAAACCTGCGAAGGTAAGCGAATCCCATAAAGCCATTCTCAGTTCGGATTGCAGGCTGCAACTCGCCTGCATGAAGCCGGAATCGCTAGTAATCGCGGATCAGCATGCCGCGGTGAATACGTTCCCGGGCCTTGTACACACCGCCCGTCACACCACGAGAGTTTGTAACACCCGAAGTCGGTGAGGTAACCTTTATGGAGCCAGCCGCCTAAGGTGGGACAGATGATTGGGGTGAAGTCGTAACAAGGTAGCCGTATCGGAAGGTGCGGCTGGATCACCTCCTTTCTAAGGATAATTACGAGAGCGCTTTTGTTTTGTTCAGTTTTGAATGAGTAATTCATTCAAATAGGAAAGAGAAGCATCACGATGTGATGGATTCTTTCTGCTTTGTTCCTTGAAAACTAGATAATAGATAGAAGGCAATTAATTTTTTTCAAAGCATCTGTAAGACTTTTTTAACGGTTAAGTTAGAAAGGGCGCACGGTGGATGCCTTGGCACTAGGAGCCGATGAAGGACGGGACTAACACCGATATGCTTCGGGGAGCTGTAAGTAAGCTTTGATCCGGAGATTTCCGAATGGGGAAACCCACTGTTCGTAATGGAACAGTATCTTTACCTGAATACATAGGGTACTGAAGGCAGACCCGGGGAACTGAAACATCTAAGTACCCGGAGGAAGAGAAAGCAAACGCGATTTCCTGAGTAGCGGCGAGCGAAACGGAATTAGCCCAAACCAAGAGGCTTGCCTCTTGGGGTTGTAGGACACTCAACATGGAGTTACAAAGGAACGGGGTAAATGAAGTGATCTGGAAAGGTCCGTCGAAGAAGGTAAAAACCCTGTAGTTGAAACTTCGTTCCCTCCTGAGTGGATCCTGAGTACGGCGGGACACGAGAAATCCCGTCGGAAGCAGGGAGGACCATCTCCCAAGGCTAAATACTCCCTAGTGACCGATAGTGAACCAGTACCGTGAGGGAAAGGTGAAAAGCACCCCGGAAGGGGAGTGAAATAGATCCTGAAACCGTGTGCCTACAAGTAGTCAAAGCCCGTTAATGGGTAATGGCGTGCCTTTTGTAGAATGAACCGGCGAGTTACGATTTCATGCGAGGTTAAGTTGATGAGACGGAGCCGCAGCGAAAGCGAGTCTGAATAGGGCGAATGAGTATGAGGTCGTAGACCCGAAACCAGGTGATCTACCCATGTCCAGGGTGAAGTTCAGGTAACACTGAATGGAGGCCCGAACCCACGCACGTTGAAAAGTGCGGGGATGAGGTGTGGGTAGCGGAGAAATTCCAATCGAACCTGGAGATAGCTGGTTCTCTCCGAAATAGCTTTAGGGCTAGCCTCAAGATGAGAGTATTGGAGGTAGAGCACTGATTGGACTAGGGGCCCCCAACGGGTTACCGAATTCAGTCAAACTCCGAATGCCAAATACTTATTCTTGGGAGTCAGACTGCGAGTGATAAGATCCGTAGTCGAAAGGGAAACAGCCCAGACCACCAGCTAAGGTCCCAAAGTATACGTTAAGTGGAAAAGGATGTGGAGTTGCTTAGACAACCAGGATGTTGGCTTAGAAGCAGCCACCATTTAAAGAGTGCGTAATAGCTCACTGGTCGAGTGACTCCGCGCCGAAAATGTACCGGGGCTAAACGTATCACCGAAGCTGTGGATTGACACCATTAGGTGTCGATGGTAGGAGAGCGTTCTAAGGGCGTTGAAGTCAGACCGGAAGGACTGGTGGAGCGCTTAGAAGTGAGAATGCCGGTATGAGTAGCGAAAGAAGGGTGAGAATCCCTTCCACCGAATGCCTAAGGTTTCCTGAGGAAGGCTCGTCCGCTCAGGGTTAGTCGGGACCTAAGCCGAGGCCGAAAGGCGTAGGCGATGGACAACAGGTTGATATTCCTGTACCACCTATACATCGTTTGAACGATGGGGGGACGCAGAAGGATAGGGTAAGCGCGCTGTTGGATATGCGCGTCCAAGCAGTTAGGCCGGAAACGAGGCAAATCCCGTTTCCATTAAGGCGGAGCTGTGATGGCGAGGGAAATATAGTACCGAAGTTCCTGATTCCACGCTGCCAAGAAAAGCCTCTAGTGAGATGTAAGGTGCCCGTACCGCAAACCGACACAGGTAGGCGAGGAGAGAATCCTAAGGTGTGCGAGAGAACTCTCGTTAAGGAACTCGGCAAAATGACCCCGTAACTTCGGGAGAAGGGGTGCTTTTTAGGGTGAATAGCCCAGAAAAGCCGCAGTGAATAGGCCCAGGCGACTGTTTAGCAAAAACACAGGTCTCTGCGAAGCCGCAAGGCGAAGTATAGGGGCTGACACCTGCCCGGTGCTGGAAGGTTAAGGGGAGAGGTTAGCGCAAGCGAAGCTTTGAACCGAAGCCCCAGTAAACGGCGGCCGTAACTATAACGGTCCTAAGGTAGCGAAATTCCTTGTCGGGTAAGTTCCGACCCGCACGAAAGGTGTAACGATCTGGGCACTGTCTCAACGAGAGACTCGGTGAAATTATAGTACCTGTGAAGATGCAGGTTACCCGCGACAGGACGGAAAGACCCCGTGGAGCTTTACTGCAGCCTGATATTGAATTTTGGTACAGCTTGTACAGGATAGGTAGGAGCCTGAGAAGCCGGAGCGCTAGCTTCGGTGGAGGCGTTGGTGGGATACTACCCTGGCTGTATTGAAATTCTAACCCGCGCCCCTTATCGGGGTGGGAGACAGTGTCAGGTGGGCAGTTTGACTGGGGCGGTCGCCTCCTAAAGAGTAACGGAGGCGCCCAAAGGTTCCCTCAGAATGGTTGGAAATCATTCGTAGAGTGTAAAGGCACAAGGGAGCTTGACTGCGAGACCTACAAGTCGAGCAGGGACGAAAGTCGGGCTTAGTGATCCGGTGGTTCCGCATGGAAGGGCCATCGCTCAACGGATAAAAGCTACCCCGGGGATAACAGGCTTATCTCCCCCAAGAGTCCACATCGACGGGGAGGTTTGGCACCTCGATGTCGGCTCATCGCATCCTGGGGCTGTAGTCGGTCCCAAGGGTTGGGCTGTTCGCCCATTAAAGCGGTACGCGAGCTGGGTTCAGAACGTCGTGAGACAGTTCGGTCCCTATCCGTCGCGGGCGCAGGAAATTTGAGAGGAGCTGTCCTTAGTACGAGAGGACCGGGATGGACGCACCGCTGGTGTACCAGTTGTCTTGCCAAAGGCATAGCTGGGTAGCTACGTGCGGACGGGATAAGTGCTGAAAGCATCTAAGCATGAAGCCCCCCTCAAGATGAGATTTCCCATGGCGCAAGCTAGTAAGATCCCTGAAAGATGATCAGGTTGATAGGTCAGAGGTGGAAGCGTGGCGACATGTGGAGCTGACTGATACTAATAGATCGAGGACTTAACCAACGCTTTTTAAAAAATGAAATACCTTCTTATTATCTAGTTTTGAAGGAACAACGTTCCTTTTATGTTTGGTGGCGATAGCGAAGAGGTCACACCCGTTCCCATTCCGAACACGGCAGTTAAGCTCTTCAGCGCCGATGGTAGTTGGGGGTTTCCCCCTGTGAGAGTAGGACGCCGCCAAGCCATTTAAAAAGATCAGCCATCCGGTTGGTCTTTTTTTGCGTTATGAACCAAAAGTTTCTAAAAAAATTATGAAGCCCCGTTATTTCTATATATAGAAGTTGTTATATAACCCCTGAGAGAGGCTGAAATCGAAAATTGTTTTTCATTTTGAGAATCGTTTTGACCCATCCCTCAACTTAGGATATAAGCGAGACATTCTTCCAGCCTTACTTAGACAGGGATATGGGTTATTCAATTCGATTGCAAATAACTGGAGAATTGGATTTAAATAAGCAGCAGTACATATATTTTGGCTAAAAAGAAATTTATTCAGAAACTGGTAACTCAAAAAGTGGGGAATACCGAAATAGAAGGGGGTCCTCATAAATGATAAAATACTTTGTGCCACAGCAAATAAAAATATTCTTCATCTTGTATGAGCGGTAATAAATCCAAGGTATGGCTGAACCTATAAGATAAATGAGATCGAAAATGAGCACTTCGAAATTTAGAAATAAAGAGTATGAGGAATCTCTTTATAGTTATTAAGGACCGCTCGTGAGTTTGACACAATTAAATTAGCGCAGTATAATAATCCAGTAGAACGATATACTAAATAAAGTTAACTAATTAACTTTGGCATAAGTGTAAATTCAATACCTTTTGAATTCAGAAACTAATTGCTCTGAATAATTAGTAGAACGATATACCAAGGAATTGTTGGTAGAACGATGTACTAACATTAAGATTAGTAGAACGATATACTAGTTATGCGAAAAGTTAGTAGAACGATATACTAACTGAAGTCGGTTAACCTAATGAAGTTTATTGTTTTTATTTAGTACGTAAATTTGTATTTATGGTATGGGGCAAGGGGGCAGCTTCTGAAAGGCTTAAGAATCAAATTGCATTTCGATAACTTTTTTAATAGGGGTGTGTTTCATGAAAAATCCATTTATAAAAATGGCCACAGGTTTATATATTAGCTATTTTATTTTAGGCATGATCAATATTATCATCGGGTCAAATATGGAGAATTTGTCCAATCAATTAAATACAAGTGCCTCAGGGATAAGTTACTTGGTTTCTGCTATAGGAATCGGTAAGTTAGTTTCCTTGTTTTTCGCCGGTAGACTGTCGGATAAATTAGGAAGGAAACCATTTGTTGTTTCAGCATCTTTTATCTACCTAATCTTCCTCATAGGTATACCTTTGGCTCCTAACTATACATTGGCATTTATATTTGCTGTATGTGCTGGTATTGCAAACTCATTTTTGGATGCTGGTACCTATCCAGCACTTATTGAGGCTTTTCAAAAGAAAGCTGGTTCCGCAACCGTATTAATAAAAGCGTTCGTTTCAGTCGGTGCCGCACTTCTTCCATTTATCATGGCGTTCTTTATAGCTAGAGATATGTTTTACGGGTATACATTCTTCTTAATGGCTGCTGTTTATCTTGTTAATGGATTTTTCCTGCTTAAGGTTTCATTTCCGGATCATAAAGCTCAAAGCCAGACTCAAGATGATGCACAAGCTGTGCCGCTTCAACACCAATTCCTCTCAAAACCGAAGTTTGGCCAGGAGGGGGTGGCCGTCATACTATTGGGCTTCACATCAACTGCTTTATTCATGCTGGTTCAAGTCTGGCTCCCGAACTTTGGACAAGATGTATTGGGGCTAACCCAGGCTAAGGCTGTTCAATTGCTTAGTTACTATAGCATTGGCTCCCTTGTTTCTGTCATTTTACTAGCAGTTCTATTGAATAAAGTAATTAAGCCCATTACCGTCATGATTATCTATCCGATCATTGCAGCATTATCTTTATTGTCACTCATTTATATCCAACAACCATTTATAACTGTTTTGAGCGCTTTCTTCATTGGGCTTTCAACTGCAGGGGTGTTCCAATTGGCCATGACAATAATAACAGAGTTCTTCCCTGCCAATAAAGGGACGATTACTTCATATGTAAACATTGCAGCTAGTTCAGCATTTATCATCATACCTTTCGTTACAGGTATCATTTCTAAGAGTGCTGGTTTAACTGCGGTCTTCTTGTTTGATGTGGCAATTGCGGTAGTTAGTATTTTATTGGCAGTATTCGTTGCCTATCGATACAAAAAGGTAATTAAGATTTCCAATTAAACGGTCTAGCCGAACATCAGAGGGGCATGAATCCCCACTGATGATAATGATAAAAGGGGGAAACATCCATGAAAACAATCACGATTAAAGACGTAACGATCGGAGAAGGGGTTCCAAAGATCATCGTTCCACTGATGGGGACAACTGAAGAAGAACTGCTTAAAGAAGTTGAAACGGTAAATGCGCTACAGCCGCATATCATTGAATGGCGAGTAGATGTTTATGAACAAGTTGAAAGCTTAGAAGCCGTTTCGGATATGATTTCTAAACTTAGAAGTGCTGTACCCAATACTTTGCTGCTTTTCACTTTTAGAAGCCATAAAGAAGGCGGGAACAAGGAAATCAGCGATGAATATTATTTCAAACTTCTTCATGCAGCAATTGGAACGAAGAATATTGATCTTGTCGATGTGGAATTGTTTTTTGAAGAATCATCAGTGAAGGAGACTGTAAAAGTAGCTGAGGAAAATGGCGTATACGTAGTAATGTGTAACCATGATTTCGATAAGACACCAGCAAAAGAAGAAATCATTTACCGATTGCGTAAAATGCAGGAATTTGGCGCCCATATTCCAAAAATCGCTGTAATGCCGCAAACTGTTGGTGACTTACTCGTTTTATTAGATGCAACTTACACGATGAAAACAAAGTATGCCGATCGTCCATTCATTACGATGTCAATGTCGGGCACAGGTCTGGTCAGTCGATTATCAGGCGCGGTGTTTGGATCTGCTTGTACATTCGGTGCCGGAAAAGAAGCATCTGCCCCAGGACAAATTCCTGTTACTCAATTAAGGGATGTATTGGAGATCATTGATCAAAACATTTAACTCATAATTCCTTCCAAGAAGGAATTTATATAAGTTTTTAAAAATCAGGGGGAATAGAACATGGAAAATTTAGGACGTATTAATGGGAAAACAGAATTGGTAGGATTGCTGGCAACACCTATCGGACACTCTTTATCACCTGCCATGCATAATTTGGCTTTCGATAAATTAGGCTTGAATTGCGCCTATTTAGCATTTGAAGTAGGAAACGAACAGCTGGAAGATGCAGTCAAAGGGATGCGTGCATTAAATGTAAAAGGATTTAACGTATCCATGCCTAATAAAATGAAAATACTTCCATATCTTGATGAATTGGCAGACAGTGCTAAATTTTCCGGGGCCGTTAATACAGTTGTCAATGTTGATGGTAAGTTCGTAGGTCACAGTACCGACGGAATGGGGTATACCCGGAACCTAAAAGAACATGGTATAGATATTAAAGGCAAGAAAATGACTCTTATCGGTTCTGGTGGGGCTGCTACTCCAATTGCCATTCAATCTGCGCTGGAAGGTGTGGCGGAAATCAGCATTTTTGCTCGTGATGATGCTTTCTTCCCGCAAGCAGTAGAGAATGTACGAATCATCAATGAAGATATGAAGCACTTAAATGTGAAAGCCAATGTATATCCTCTTGAAAATGTTGAACAATTAAAGGCTGAAATCGCAACTAGTGATATTTTGGCAAATGGAACTGGTGTTGGCATGAAACCACTTGAAGGCTTAAGTGTCATTCAAGACGAATCAATGCTGCGTCCTGATTTAATCGTAACCGATGTTGTTTACATCCCACGTAAATCTAAACTAATGGAACAAGCTGAGGCTGCCGGTGCTACAGCTATTAATGGTCTTGGGATGATGCTTTGGCAAGGCGCATTGGCCTTTGAATTATGGACAGGTCAACAGATGCCTGTTGATTACATCAAAGAGCAATTGTTTGCAGAATAAGATGATTCCACTCTGGAGATTATTCTCCATTTTATCGTAATAGAGGTTTATTCATACTCGATGTGCATCATCGTTATATGATTACCATCAAATGAGTGCAGAAACCTCGGAGCTAAGAAAATGCAGGGAGTGAAATCCCTTGTTTTTCTTAGCGTTTTTTTTTGAAAAGTATTTAAATGGATATCATAAAGGGGAGGCTTTAATGTAATTACATTTTGCATTAAAGGGTTCTTGGGGAGAAACACAACGTGATTTATTATAGGGGTGTAATAATGAAAAATCAGTATTATAAAGCGGCATCTGGCATGTATATTAACTATTTTCTGCTGGGGATGGTTAATATAATTCTCGCCTCAAACATGACCTCTTTAACAAAACAATGGGATACGGACTCTACTGGCATCAGTTATCTTATTGCAGCAATAGGAATAGGCAGATTACTCACGTATGGTCTCTCGGGAGTATTATCGGATAAATTTGGAAGAAAGCCATTGGTTATTGTCTCTTCGGTAATAATGGGAGTTTTTTTAATTGGGATTCCATTTTCCCCCACATACGAAATGGCCTTTGTATTTGCTTTACTTGCGGGAATTTCCAACTCAGCCATGGATGCTGGTACATATCCGGCGCTAACTGAAATGTTTCCTGAATCTGCTGGTTCCGCCAGTGTTATGGTCAAGGCTTTTGGTTCACTTGGTGCAACAATTCTACCATTCCTCATCTTGTTTCTTACTAGGAACCAATTATTTTACGGGTTTGCATTTTTATTACCAGCTGTCATCTATTTCATGAATATGATCTTTATGTTGTCCACTTCATTTCCAAAAAGCAAATCCGATGCTGTCAGTCATGAGGAGGGTTTGCATATGAACAGGTTCATAACTGAACCTAAATTTTGGAGCGAAGGAGTCGCACTAATCATAATTGGGTTTACATCAACTGCGTTATTTACAGTTTCGCAAATCTGGTTACCGAGTTTCGGCCAGGAAGTTGCAGGGATGCCATCTTCAGGTGCAATTAAATTATTGAGCTATTATAGTGTTGGATCACTGATTTCCGTCCTGCTATTATCCATCTTATTAAACAAATGGATTAAGCCTGTGACGGTGATATTGCTTTATCCAATGATTACTTTACTTACGGTATTCATCATATTAACGATACATTCACCTATTGTCTTAAGTATTAGCTCCTTTTTCCTTGGAGCATCGACAGCTGGAATATTTCAATTAACCATTGCAATAATGACTGAACTTTTCTGGAGGAAAAAAGGAACTGTAACAGGTATCGTTGCGACGGCATCCAGTTTGGCGAGCGTCATTTTACCAATTGCAACGGGCTTGATCGCTAAGAGTGGGGATATATCGCATATATTTCTTTTCGATTGCTTTATTGCAACTATAGGAATCCTAGCTGCAGCTTTTGTTTATTACCGGTATAAAAAATTGACACAGCACCAGACCATATTTAACCACGGCTAAAAAATATTGAAGGATTATTAAAACTCCATCTTCTAAAACTAGGGTGGCGTTTTTTTGGGCCTGTTGAATATTGGATATAGATGTATTGGAGTGTTATTAATCGATGAGATACCCATGTTCCAAAAGCAAAGGTGTAATATTGACAGTAACTATATTATTATTATAGTAAGAACATGATAATAATAAGTAGATCAAAAATACATTCAAGATGGTGATTGAACTATGAAACAATCCAAAAAAGGGCGGGTCACGCTGCAAGAGGTAGCGAAACATGCTGGGGTATCTACATCCACTGCTTCCCTTATCGTTCGTAATAACCCCCGAATATCGGAAGCGACGCGAAAAAAGGTATTAAAATCCATGCATGAATTAGGCTATGTTTACGATAGAATTGCAGCAAACCTAAGGTCGCAGAGTTCCGATACTGTAGGAATCATTATTACCGATATATCAAATACCTTTTTTTCTGAATTCCTGATAGGCGTTCACGATGCATTGGATGAGGTCGGGTATACAGTGTTGCTGGGGACTACATTCGACTCGGTTGCCAAGCAAGACCATCTCCTTTCGACCATGATGGAACATAGGGTGGGAGGCCTGATTCTTTGTCCTGTCTCTGAAAGCTCACAAGATACAATTGAACGGTTAAATGAAATTGACACGCCGATGGTCCTTGCTGTTAGGGAACTACCTGGAGTGAATAGCGACTATGTAGGCATAGACTATCCAGAAGGAGCCAGGATTGCTGTTGAGCATCTCCTTGGAAAGGGGCATAAAAGAATTGCGCTCCTTGGTGGCATCAAGGAATCTTCTACTTGGATCGAGAGAATGGAGGGATACCGTGAAGCTCTTTCAAGAGCGGGATTGGAAGTGGATGAATCGTTGGTGATTGATAGTGCCCCTACACGGGAAGGGGGGCTGGAGGCTGTATTGAAAGTACTTGAGAATCCTAATCCGCCTACGGCGATTTTTTGCTTTAGTGACTTAATTGCCTTCGGTGTTATGCAAGGATTAATGATGAAAGGATATACACCTGGAAAAGATATAGATATCGTAGGGTTCGATAACGTTCCAGTCGCAGAAATCTATCATCCTCCGCTAACGACCATTTCCTCATTCCCTAGACGCATTGGAAAAGAGGCAGCGAATCTTCTGTATCAACAAATGGAGAAAATTGAACGTGAACAACAGCGAATCATATTGAATCCAGAACTGATTATTAGAGAGTCTTCCTAAAAAAGAAAAATAAAAAGGTGATTAGTTTACAGGAGGCTAGGTATCCATACCGCTGTTCCCTTTTCATCTTTTCTATTATTCTTTTATTGGGAACATTGACTACATAACAAAAAGGATGTTCTTACTTAAGCGGTTCATAAATATCCCAGGCCACTTTCAATGAATCGACTATGAAGTCTGCCACTTCATCAACATCAAGATCATTGGTATTCACTTTTGAATGATGATAGGAGTATATTTCTTGTCTGGTGTAAAAGAGTTCTTCGATTTCCTCAAGGGACCGACTTTGTAAAACAGGTCTACTATCAATTAGTAAGCCTATTCTCTCTTTCCAGTATTCCCAAGATAAGTCCAGATAAAAGACAATGCAATTGGATAAACAGATATTCCGTATATCCTCTTGTAAAAATGCCCCGCCTCCTACTGAAATGATTTTCAATTGTTGTTGACTAAAGTTTTCAATCACACTTTTTTCTTTTTCGCGAAAAGTTTTTTCCCCAAACTTCTTGAATATTTCTGTAGTAGGCATTTTGAATTCCTTTTCAATTTCTTGATCTATATCAATAAAATCCCTATATAATTTCCTTGCTACTTTCTGACCGATCGTCGTCTTTCCTACTCCCATAAAGCCAATAAAAACGATACTTTGCATCCTCAAAGATGTGTTTTTATTAATCATTTATAAATCCCTCTCCCAACTATTTTTATAATGATTAAAAGTCTCTCCTGAAATTTTTAAAATATATTTATTATAGTATAAGAAAGTAAAATTGTAAAAAAATTTTTTAATATTTGGACAATGAAATTCCGTGATTTAACGGTTTATTTTAAATCAATCCATTCGAAAGGAACAATCAGTTTTCATTATTCGATTTATACATCTAATTATACGTTTCTTCATCTATACAGTTTGTTATTGCCGTTACCTATCACTTGCAAGCTTTATGGATTTTGCCAAAAGCATTACTAGGTTGAAGGGGAATGTGTTTCAAACGGGTCTTTGAATTAATTAAATGGGTGGGAGCAATGATTTTGTTTGATTATATGTTTTAAGCGGAAGCCAAGGTACGACAAGTGCATTTATTCCTACTTACAGTGATTAAATCATTTAACAAAGAAATGTTTGAAATGTGTTGACTTTATATTGGGAAAGGATTAATATAAATAAGCACCAACTAAGACAAGCGAAAAACTTCATCACTTTCGGCAGATTGCTGAAAGAAATAACTGTTGACTTCTTACTATGAAAATGATAAGATGAAATGGTCGCTGAAAAACACAGCGATTTAAAATAAGTTAAAAACTTCGCAGAAGTTGACAACTAATCAACGAGATGTTATGATGAATAAACAGCCGTTCGAAAGAACGATTGTGAAATTGCTCTTTGAAAACTGAACAAAACAAAGCGCCAACGTTAAATTTTAAGTGAGCACACACTATCAAAAAAGCAAATGAGCAAGTCAAACATTTCTTCGGAGAGTTTGATCCTGGCTCAGGACGAACGCTGGCGGCGTGCCTAATACATGCAAGTCGAGCGAATCGACGGGAGCTTGCTCCCTGAGATTAGCGGCGGACGGGTGAGTAACACGTGGGCAACCTGCCTATAAGACTGGGATAACTTCGGGAAACCGGAGCTAATACCGGATACGTTCTTTTCTCGCATGAGAGAAGATGGAAAGACGGTTTACGCTGTCACTTATAGATGGGCCCGCGGCGCATTAGCTAGTTGGTGAGGTAATGGCTCACCAAGGCGACGATGCGTAGCCGACCTGAGAGGGTGATCGGCCACACTGGGACTGAGACACGGCCCAGACTCCTACGGGAGGCAGCAGTAGGGAATCTTCCGCAATGGACGAAAGTCTGACGGAGCAACGCCGCGTGAACGAAGAAGGCCTTCGGGTCGTAAAGTTCTGTTGTTAGGGAAGAACAAGTACCAGAGTAACTGCTGGTACCTTGACGGTACCTAACCAGAAAGCCACGGCTAACTACGTGCCAGCAGCCGCGGTAATACGTAGGTGGCAAGCGTTGTCCGGAATTATTGGGCGTAAAGCGCGCGCAGGTGGTTCCTTAAGTCTGATGTGAAAGCCCACGGCTCAACCGTGGAGGGTCATTGGAAACTGGGGAACTTGAGTGCAGAAGAGGAAAGTGGAATTCCAAGTGTAGCGGTGAAATGCGTAGAGATTTGGAGGAACACCAGTGGCGAAGGCGACTTTCTGGTCTGTAACTGACACTGAGGCGCGAAAGCGTGGGGAGCAAACAGGATTAGATACCCTGGTAGTCCACGCCGTAAACGATGAGTGCTAAGTGTTAGAGGGTTTCCGCCCTTTAGTGCTGCAGCTAACGCATTAAGCACTCCGCCTGGGGAGTACGGCCGCAAGGCTGAAACTCAAAGGAATTGACGGGGGCCCGCACAAGCGGTGGAGCATGTGGTTTAATTCGAAGCAACGCGAAGAACCTTACCAGGTCTTGACATCCTCTGACAACCCTAGAGATAGGGCTTTCCCCTTCGGGGGACAGAGTGACAGGTGGTGCATGGTTGTCGTCAGCTCGTGTCGTGAGATGTTGGGTTAAGTCCCGCAACGAGCGCAACCCTTGATCTTAGTTGCCAGCATTCAGTTGGGCACTCTAAGGTGACTGCCGGTGACAAACCGGAGGAAGGTGGGGATGACGTCAAATCATCATGCCCCTTATGACCTGGGCTACACACGTGCTACAATGGATGGTACAAAGGGCTGCAAACCTGCGAAGGTAAGCGAATCCCATAAAGCCATTCTCAGTTCGGATTGCAGGCTGCAACTCGCCTGCATGAAGCCGGAATCGCTAGTAATCGCGGATCAGCATGCCGCGGTGAATACGTTCCCGGGCCTTGTACACACCGCCCGTCACACCACGAGAGTTTGTAACACCCGAAGTCGGTGAGGTAACCTTTATGGAGCCAGCCGCCTAAGGTGGGACAGATGATTGGGGTGAAGTCGTAACAAGGTAGCCGTATCGGAAGGTGCGGCTGGATCACCTCCTTTCTAAGGATAATTACGAGAGCGCTTTTGTTTTGTTCAGTTTTGAATGAGTAATTCATTCAATAGGAAAGACAAGCATCACGATGTGATGGATTCTTTCTGCTTTGTTCCTTGAAAACTAGATAATAGATAGAAGGCAATTAATTTTTTTCAAAGCATCTGTAAGACTTTTTTAACGGTTAAGTTAGAAAGGGCGCACGGTGGATGCCTTGGCACTAGGAGCCGATGAAGGACGGGACTAACACCGATATGCTTCGGGGAGCTGTAAGTAAGCTTTGATCCGGAGATTTCCGAATGGGGAAACCCACTGTTCGTAATGGAACAGTATCTTTACCTGAATACATAGGGTACTGAAGGCAGACCCGGGGAACTGAAACATCTAAGTACCCGGAGGAAGAGAAAGCAAACGCGATTTCCTGAGTAGCGGCGAGCGAAACGGAATTAGCCCAAACCAAGAGGCTTGCCTCTTGGGGTTGTAGGACACTCAACATGGAGTTACAAAGGAACGGGGTAAATGAAGCGACCTGGAAAGGTCCGTCGAAGAAGGTAAAAACCCTGTAGTTGAAACTTCGTTCCCTCCTGAGTGGATCCTGAGTACGGCGGGACACGAGAAATCCCGTCGGAAGCAGGGAGGACCATCTCCCAAGGCTAAATACTCCCTAGTGACCGATAGTGAACCAGTACCGTGAGGGAAAGGTGAAAAGCACCCCGGAAGGGGAGTGAAATAGATCCTGAAACCGTGTGCCTACAAGTAGTCAAAGCCCGTTAATGGGTAATGGCGTGCCTTTTGTAGAATGAACCGGCGAGTTACGATTTCATGCGAGGTTAAGTTGATGAGACGGAGCCGCAGCGAAAGCGAGTCTGAATAGGGCGAATGAGTATGAGGTCGTAGACCCGAAACCAGGTGATCTACCCATGTCCAGGGTGAAGTTCAGGTAACACTGAATGGAGGCCCGAACCCACGCACGTTGAAAAGTGCGGGGATGAGGTGTGGGTAGCGGAGAAATTCCAATCGAACCTGGAGATAGCTGGTTCTCTCCGAAATAGCTTTAGGGCTAGCCTCAAGATGAGAGTATTGGAGGTAGAGCACTGATTGGACTAGGGGCCCCCAACGGGTTACCGAATTCAGTCAAACTCCGAATGCCAAATACTTATTCTTGGGAGTCAGACTGCGAGTGATAAGATCCGTAGTCGAAAGGGAAACAGCCCAGACCACCAGCTAAGGTCCCAAAGTATACGTTAAGTGGAAAAGGATGTGGAGTTGCTTAGACAACCAGGATGTTGGCTTAGAAGCAGCCACCATTTAAAGAGTGCGTAATAGCTCACTGGTCGAGTGACTCCGCGCCGAAAATGTACCGGGGCTAAACGTATCACCGAAGCTGTGGATTGACACCATTAGGTGTCGATGGTAGGAGAGCGTTCTAAGGGCGTTGAAGTCAGACCGGAAGGACTGGTGGAGCGCTTAGAAGTGAGAATGCCGGTATGAGTAGCGAAAGAAGGGTGAGAATCCCTTCCACCGAATGCCTAAGGTTTCCTGAGGAAGGCTCGTCCGCTCAGGGTTAGTCGGGACCTAAGCCGAGGCCGAAAGGCGTAGGCGATGGACAACAGGTTGATATTCCTGTACCACCTATACATCGTTTGAACGATGGGGGGACGCAGAAGGATAGGGTAAGCGCGCTGTTGGATATGCGCGTCCAAGCAGTTAGGCCGGAAACGAGGCAAATCCCGTTTCCATTAAGGCGGAGCTGTGATGGCGAGGGAAATATAGTACCGAAGTTCCTGATTCCACGCTGCCAAGAAAAGCCTCTAGTGAGATGTAAGGTGCCCGTACCGCAAACCGACACAGGTAGGCGAGGAGAGAATCCTAAGGTGTGCGAGAGAACTCTCGTTAAGGAACTCGGCAAAATGACCCCGTAACTTCGGGAGAAGGGGTGCTTTTTAGGGTGAATAGCCCAGAAAAGCCGCAGTGAATAGGCCCAGGCGACTGTTTAGCAAAAACACAGGTCTCTGCGAAGCCGCAAGGCGAAGTATAGGGGCTGACACCTGCCCGGTGCTGGAAGGTTAAGGGGAGAGGTTAGCGCAAGCGAAGCTTTGAACCGAAGCCCCAGTAAACGGCGGCCGTAACTATAACGGTCCTAAGGTAGCGAAATTCCTTGTCGGGTAAGTTCCGACCCGCACGAAAGGTGTAACGATCTGGGCACTGTCTCAACGAGAGACTCGGTGAAATTATAGTACCTGTGAAGATGCAGGTTACCCGCGACAGGACGGAAAGACCCCGTGGAGCTTTACTGCAGCCTGATATTGAATTTTGGTACAGCTTGTACAGGATAGGTAGGAGCCTGAGAAGCCGGAGCGCTAGCTTCGGTGGAGGCGTTGGTGGGATACTACCCTGGCTGTATTGAAATTCTAACCCGCGCCCCTTATCGGGGTGGGAGACAGTGTCAGGTGGGCAGTTTGACTGGGGCGGTCGCCTCCTAAAGAGTAACGGAGGCGCCCAAAGGTTCCCTCAGAATGGTTGGAAATCATTCGTAGAGTGTAAAGGCACAAGGGAGCTTGACTGCGAGACCTACAAGTCGAGCAGGGACGAAAGTCGGGCTTAGTGATCCGGTGGTTCCGCATGGAAGGGCCATCGCTCAACGGATAAAAGCTACCCCGGGGATAACAGGCTTATCTCCCCCAAGAGTCCACATCGACGGGGAGGTTTGGCACCTCGATGTCGGCTCATCGCATCCTGGGGCTGTAGTCGGTCCCAAGGGTTGGGCTGTTCGCCCATTAAAGCGGTACGCGAGCTGGGTTCAGAACGTCGTGAGACAGTTCGGTCCCTATCCGTCGCGGGCGCAGGAAATTTGAGAGGAGCTGTCCTTAGTACGAGAGGACCGGGATGGACGCACCGCTGGTGTACCAGTTGTCTTGCCAAAGGCATAGCTGGGTAGCTACGTGCGGACGGGATAAGTGCTGAAAGCATCTAAGCATGAAGCCCCCCTCAAGATGAGATTTCCCATGGCGCAAGCTAGTAAGATCCCTGAAAGATGATCAGGTTGATAGGTCAGAGGTGGAAGCGTGGCGACATGTGGAGCTGACTGATACTAATAGATCGAGGACTTAACCAACGCTTTTTAAAAAATGAAATACCTTCTTATTATCTAGTTTTGAAGGAACAACGTTCCTTTTATGTTTGGTGGCGATAGCGAAGAGGTCACACCCGTTCCCATTCCGAACACGGCAGTTAAGCTCTTCAGCGCCGATGGTAGTTGGGGGTTTCCCCCTGTGAGAGTAGGACGCCGCCAAGCCATTTAAAAAGATCAGCCATCCGGCTGGTCTTTTTTTGTATTGATATACTTTCAGCTTTCAGGGAGAAGTGATGTAGATTAAAATCTAGTTCGGCTTGTAGACTAATCTAGTCGACCTGAAACGAAATGGTTATACCGGCAGACTATTAATTGCAACCAAAATTGGAAAAATCGGCCTGGATCCTATTTAATTCGACCTAACGTTAACACTTGAATTGAAATAATTCATGGGAGTAAGATACGAATATGTACCGATTATGGAGCAATGGTTAATTTCATGAATCAGGCTATAGTAAATCAGAGGGGGAGAAGGGTAGGATAATGAAGGGGATGCATAATTTATGAGCGTAGGGCTTTAACTGAAGACAGGGATATCATAATTTGAGGCATTATGGAATTTTCAATTATGATGAAAACACTTTTTTTAAAATGTATTCTTGTCTTTATTTGTTCTTTTCATTATACTAGGAAGAATTTATTGTTGATGAAGAACTTATTAATGCAAGTTGGATGCTAAGGAAGAAGATAGACAAAATAGAATTATGGAAGGGATCGGTATTGTGAGTAAAAAGAGTAAGGAAAAGTTTGAAGTCATCGAGGGCGAGACGATTGATGCATGTTTAGATCGAATTAAAGATGCAGGATACTTTCCTGTAAGGCGGACGGAGGAGCCTATCTTTGCCGAGAGAATTGAGAATGGCAAAGTCCAATATGTGCCAGTTGATCGAAAAATTGTATTCGAAGCAAAATTAATTGAGTAAAACACGAACGATTAATTAATATCATGTAAAAATATTCGATTTTAACTTGACATTAAAATGGCCGGAAGGTAAGATGAAGTTACATTAATACATCTCATATAATCATGGGGATATGGCCCAAAAGTTTCTACCTGATGACCGTAAATCATCGGACTATGAGAAAAGCATCTGACTATTTCGGAAACTAGCCAAGTCTTTTTGCACTTTTTCAAAAAGGCTTTCTTTTCCGGACAGGTTGCTTTCTCGATGAGGAAGCATCCTGTCCGGTTTTTTTATTTACATGTTATAGATAATGAGAAGCGTCCGTCTGCATACTCGGGACGCCATAATATGAGTGTTGGAGGGAAAGATGATATGAAACCGCAAGTTGGGGTTATTATGGGAAGTGTCTCGGATTGGGAAACGATGAAATACGCTTGTGAATCATTGGAACAGCTTGAGATTCCCTATGAAAAAAGAGTCGTTTCCGCCCACCGGACGCCGGATTTACTATTTGAATATGCAGAGAGTGCAAAAGAGAGAGATATTAAAGTGATTATTGCCGGAGCAGGCGGGGCTGCACATCTTCCAGGTATGACCGCCGCTAAAACGATTGTCCCTGTGATAGGCGTGCCAATACAGTCGAAGGCATTAAATGGGATGGATTCGTTATTATCGATTGTTCAAATGCCTGGTGGCGTACCGGTTGCAACGGTTGCGATCGGAAAAGCGGGCGCAGTCAATGCCGGTTTGTTTGCGGCTCAAATATTAGCAGCTTTTGATTCTGACATTGCTGATAGGTTAGAGGCTTTAAGAAACGAAACCAGAGAAAAGGTGTTACAGAGCAGTGAACAACTTAAATAATACAGTCATTTTACCGGGACAGACCATTGGAATAATCGGCGGTGGGCAATTGGGCAGGATGATGGCCTTATCGGCTAAGGCATCGGGCTTTAAGATAGCGGTCCTTGAGCCGACTGCAGAAGGTCCATGTGCTCAAGTGGCGGATATTGAAATCACTGGTGCTTATGATGATATCGAAGCATTGAAAAGATTAGCTGAGGTCAGTGACGTCATAACATACGAGTTTGAAAATATCAGTTCAGCAGCCCTGGATTGGTTAAAGCAACATGCATTTCTTCCACAGGGCTCAGAATTATTAAAGCTGACACAGGATAGATTGACGGAAAAAAAAGCCATATCTGATGCGGGAGCTTCCGTTGCTCCATATCAGGAAATACAGGATATTTCAGAAATTTACCTTCATATAGAGAAATTAGGGTACCCTAGTGTGTTAAAAACGACGCGGGGCGGTTATGATGGAAAAGGGCAGTTGGTCATTAAGGAAGAAGCTGATATCAAAAAGGCTGAATCCCTGCTCAAAACAGGTAAATGTGTGCTGGAAGCCTGGATTCCTTTCGTAAAAGAAATCTCCATTATCGTGACGCGCAAGGCAAATGGCGAGGCAAGTCATTTTCCGATTGCGGAAAACATTCATATTGAAAACATTCTTCATAAAAGTATTGTTCCCGCCCGTATTAGTCAACAAGCTGAACGGAAAGCTATTAATGAAGCTTTGCAGCTTGCAGAGAAACTTGATTTGGTGGGGACATTGGCAGTCGAGATGTTTTTAACCGCTCAGGATGAGATCATCATTAATGAATTAGCGCCAAGACCTCATAACTCAGGCCATTATACAATGGAAGCATGTGAGACTTCACAGTTCGAACAGCATATAAGGGCTGTATGCAATTGGCCGCTCGGAAATACGGCGTTATTGAAGCCTGTGGTAATGATAAACATCCTTGGTGAGCATATCGGGCCTTTAATGGATGAAATTCCGACGCTTTCAGATTGGAAGGTTCACCTTTACGGTAAGAAAGAAGCCAAGATTAAGCGGAAAATGGGTCATGTGAATATTTTACGTCCAACGATTGAGGAAGCTCTTTTGGAAAGTGATCGAAGCAAAATATGGAATCAACAGGTTGAAACGGAGGAAGTAAAATGATTGAACGTTATACCCGCCCAGAGATGGGAAACATTTGGACAGAAAAGAACCGCTTTAATGCGTGGTTGGAAGTTGAAATCTTAGCTTGTGAAGCATGGTCTGAGCTAGGTGTCATTCCAAAAGAAGATGTGAAGCTTCTTCGTGAAAATGCCACATTCGATGTGGACCGTATCAATGAAATCGAAAAAGATACACGCCACGATGTTGTTGCTTTTACACGGGCGGTTTCTGAAACGTTAGGTGAAGAACGGAAATGGGTCCATTACGGACTGACTTCCACTGATGTGGTGGATACAGCTCTTTCATATGTGATAAAGCAAGCGAATGAGATCCTTGCCAAGGATTTAAATAACTTCGTGGAGATCCTGAAAAATAAAGCGAAAGAACATAAATACACGGTTCAAATGGGGCGTACACATGGAGTTCATGCTGAGCCGACCACTTTTGGGTTGAAACTGGCTCTTTGGTATCAAGAAATGAAACGCAATGTCGAACGTTTTGAAGAAGCAAGAAAGAACATAGAGGTTGGGAAAATCTCTGGAGCTGTCGGAACTTACGCTAATATCGACCCGTTCGTTGAAAAATTCGTTTGTGAAAAGCTTGGCCTTGAAGCAGCGCCAATTTCAACACAAACATTGCAGCGCGATCGCCACGCTCATTATATGAGCACATTGGCTTTAATAGCGACATCAATTGAAAAGTTCGCAGTGGAAATTCGCGGCTTGCAAAAAAGTGAAACACGCGAAGTGGAAGAATTCTTTGCAAAAGGACAAAAAGGATCTTCGGCAATGCCTCATAAACGGAATCCAATCGGTTCTGAAAATATGACGGGCATGGCTCGTGTAATCCGCGGTTACATGATGACAGCATATGAGAATGTGCCATTATGGCATGAACGTGACATTTCCCATTCTTCTGCTGAGCGCATCATCTTGCCGGATGCAACGATCGCATTAAACTACATGCTGAACCGTTTCAGCAACATAGTGAAGAACTTGACCGTTTATCCAGAAAATATGAAACGCAATATGGACCGTACGCTTGGATTGATTTTCTCACAACGTGTACTGCTTTCCCTTATCGATAAAGGACTTGTCCGTGAAGAAGCTTATGATACGGTTCAGCCGAAAGCGATGGAAGCATGGGAGCTTCAGGTTCCATTCAGAAGCTTGATCGAAAAGGATGATAAAATTACAAGCTTGCTTACGAAAGAAGAACTTGATGATTGTTTCGATCCTACACATCACCTTAAAAATGTTGATGTAATCTTTGATCGTTTAGGTTTATAAAAGTGAAGGCGGCAAACATGGCACCTCTAAACGGTGATATGTTTGCCAAGCCTGACCAATGGCAGGAAGATTCATAATATTCACAATGTGGGGGTCTGGACAGATGGAAAAACGAGAATTGTTGTATGAAGGAAAAGCGAAACAGATTTTTGCAACGGACAACAGTGAAATAGTATGGGTGGAATACAAGGATTCGGCAACAGCGTTCAATGGTGAGAAGAAGTCAGAGATTGCCGGAAAAGGTAAGTTGAATAATCAAATTACTAGCTTACTATTTTCAAAGCTTGCCCAAGAAAATATCCCGTCCCATTTTATTGAAATGCTTTCCGACCGGGAGCAGCTAGTAAAGAGGGTATCCATCATTCCGCTTGAAGTCGTTGTCAGAAATACGGCTGCCGGCAGTTTTTCCAAAAGGACTGGCATTGAAGAAGGCCAGCCGCTAAAGAAAACGCTGATTGAGTTCTACTATAAAGACGACGAGCTCGGCGATCCTCTGTTAACGGAAGACCATATTGAAGAATTGGAACTTGCAAGCAAGGAAGATGTAGCGATTTTAAAAGAAAAAGCACAAGAAATCAGTATCGTCTTAACTTCCTTCTTTAAAGAGTTGGACATTAAATTGATTGATTTTAAATTAGAGTTCGGTAAAACCCCGAATGGAGACATTTTGCTGGCAGATGAAATTTCACCTGATACCTGCCGATTATGGGATATTAACACGAACGAAAAGTTAGACAAAGATGTATTCCGCCGTGATTTAGGAAGTTTAACAGATGCTTACGAAAAAATACTAGCAAAGTTGGAGGGCACTCAACATGTATAAGGTTAAGGTATATATCACACTACGCGAAAGTGTACTAGATCCACAGGGAGCAGCAGTGCAACAATCACTTCATAGCTTGACATATAACGAAGTTAGTGATGTTCGAGTGGGGAAATACATTGAACTTACAATTAAAGATACGGATCGTGATTTAGATCAACTTGTGAAGGAAATGTGTGAAAAACTATTGGCCAATACGGTAATTGAAGCTTACCGTTATGATGTTGAGGAGGTTATCACCCAATGAAATTTGCTGTCATAGTTTTCCCTGGTTCCAATTGTGATGTCGATATGTACCATGCGATAAAGGATGCACTGGGGGAAGAAGTGGAGTATGTTTGGCACTCTACAGACAATCTAGATCAGTATGATGGGATTCTCCTTCCAGGAGGTTTCTCTTATGGAGACTATTTACGCTCTGGAGCAATTGCACGATTTTCGAATGTAATGGCCGAAGTCGTAAAAGCTGCACAAGCAGGAAAGCCTGTCTTGGGTGTCTGCAATGGTTTTCAGATTTTACTTGAAGCAGGACTTTTACCTGGAGCGATGCGCCGTAATGACGGCTTGAAATTCATTTGCCGCAATGTAGGACTGAAGGTTGAAAATAATCAATCGATGTTCACGACAGGATATGAATTAAATGAAACGATTACGATTCCGGTTGCCCATGGTGAAGGGAATTACTACTGCGATAATGAGACATTGGCTGAATTAAAACGAAATAACCGCATCTTGTTCACGTATGATGGTGAAAATCCAAACGGAAGCTTGGAACAGATAGCGGGAATTACAAATGAAAAAGGAAATGTCCTCGGAATGATGCCTCATCCCGAACGTGCTGTTGATTCGCTGCTTGGCAGTAAAGACGGCTTAAAGATTTTTCAATCCATCGTAAAAAACTGGAGGGAATCACATGTTATTACAGCTTGAACCAAGTCCGGAAAAAATTAAATCGGATCGTTTGTACGCAACTATGGGACTATCCGATGATGAATTTGCAATGGTGGAGAAAATCTTAGGCAGACTGCCGAATTATACGGAAACTGGATTGTTTTCGGTTATGTGGTCAGAGCATTGTTCCTACAAAAATTCGAAACCCATCTTAAGGAAGTTCCCGATTACAGGGGAGAAAGTGCTACAAGGTCCTGGTGAAGGTGCAGGTATCGTTGATATCGGTGACGATCAGGCTGTCGTTTTTAAAATTGAAAGTCATAACCACCCTTCGGCAATAGAACCTTATCAAGGTGCTGCTACTGGTGTCGGCGGTATTATCCGTGATGTCTTCTCCATGGGTGCCCGTCCGATTGCGATGTTGAACTCGCTTCGCTTTGGTGAGTTAGACAATGATCGCGTGAAATATTTATTTAAAGAAGTGGTTGCCGGGATTGCAGGATACGGGAATTGTATCGGTATTCCAACTGTCGGCGGAGAAATACAATTTGATCCATCGTATGAGGGGAATCCTCTAGTCAATGCCATGTGTGTAGGATTGATCGATCATAAGGACATTAAAAAAGGCCAAGCGCATGGAGTGGGCAACACAGTGATGTATGTGGGTGCCAAAACTGGACGTGATGGAATTCATGGAGCAACATTTGCATCTGAAGAGCTATCAGAGTCTTCGGAAGAAAAACGGCCTGCCGTACAAGTAGGCGATCCATTCATGGAGAAACTACTTTTGGAAGCATGCCTTGAATTGATTCAAAATGATGCCCTTGTTGGCATTCAGGATATGGGAGCAGCGGGTCTTACAAGCTCATCTGCCGAGATGGCGAGTAAAGCTGGATCAGGAATAAAAATGAATCTTGATTTGGTACCGCAGCGTGAAACAGGAATGACAGCATATGAAATGATGCTTTCTGAATCACAAGAGCGGATGCTGATCGTTGTAACTAAAGGACGCGAACAGGAAATCGTTGACTTGTTTACGAAATATGACCTAGAAGCGGTTGCTGTTGGAGAAGTAACGGATGACAAAAATCTAACACTTTCCCATCAAGGTGAAATCGTTGCTGAGGTTCCGGTTGATGCATTGGCTGAAGAAGCTCCAATTTATCACAAGCCTTCTGCAGAACCGCAATATTTCCGTGACTTCCAAAGCATGACCGCAGAAGTGCCAGTCATTGGAGATTATAAAGAAACATTGGTATCACTATTGAAGCAACCGACAATTTCGAGTAAGGAATGGGTCTACGACCAATATGATTACATGGTCCGCACGAATACAGTCGTCTCACCTGGATCGGATGCGGCGGTAGTGCGTGTTCGGGGTACGAATAAGGCCCTTGCCATGACGACGGATTGCAACTCCCGCTTTATTTATTTAGATCCTGAAACAGGTGGCAAAATCGCAGTGGCTGAAGCTGCCCGTAACATCATTTGCTCGGGTGCAGAGCCTTTGGCGATTACGGATTGCTTGAATTTTGGGAATCCAGAAAAACCTGAAATATTTTGGCAATTGGAAAAAGCGGCAGACGGTATGAGTGAAGCTTGCAGAAGCTTAAGTACTCCTGTAATTGGCGGAAATGTCTCCCTTTACAATGAAACGAATGGTGAAGCGATTTATCCGACACCTGTAGTTGGGATGGTTGGTCTTGTCAGTGACCTTCAGCACATCACTACACAAACATTTAAAAATGAATCCGATTTGATTTATGTGGTCGGCGAAGCGAAAGTTGAATTTGGAGGCAGTGAATTACAGAAAATGCTTGAGGGTAAAATCTTTGGACGGGCTCCAGAACTTGATTTGGCCATTGAACAAAAACGTCAGCAGCAAATTCTAACTGCAATCCAAAAAGGACTTGTTGCATCAGCCCATGACCTTTCGGAAGGCGGTTTGGCAGTGGCTTTAGCTGAATCTTTATTCGGGGCTAGCAAACTTGGGGCAAAAGTGAATATATCCGGCGAACCGGTATCCGAATTATTCAGTGAAACGCAATCACGATTCTTACTGTCCATCAATCCTGAAAACAAAGCCGCATTTGAAGCACTTGTTGAAGATGCGATATGCATAGGTTCAGTAACTGCTGATAATAAATTAGTTGTGGAGACAAGCAGTGATAGCAAAGTATTGGAAGCGGACGTTGAAGATTTACAAACAGCTTGGAAGGGAGCCATACCATGCTTGCTGAAATAAGAAGCCTAAACGAAGAGTGTGGTGTTGTTGGAGTCTGGGGACATCCGGATGCTGCACAGCTTGCTTACTACGGTTTGCATAGCTTGCAACATCGTGGTCAAGAGGGAGCAGGCATCGTCGTGACGGATGGTGAGCAGATGTCCATCTCTAAGGGCGAAGGACTTGTCACAGAGATATTCACTGCCGAAAAAATGCAGGCACTTTCCGGTACCGGAAAAGCGGCAATCGGCCATGTCCGTTATACAACGGCAGGCGGCGGCGGGTATCAAAATGTTCAGCCTTTCTTGTTCAATTCGCATACAGGAGGGCTGGCTCTTGCCCATAATGGGAATATCGTCAATGCCCATCAGTTAAAAGCACAGCTTGAAGGACAGGGAAGCATTTTTCAAACGACATCTGACACGGAAGTTCTGGCACATCTGATTAAACGCTCCGGCTACTCGGATGTAAGAGATTCCGTGAAGAACAGTTTAAGCATGCTGAAGGGAGCCTATGCCTTTGTCATCATGACCGAAAACCAAATGATCATGGCAAGAGATCCGCATGGCTTCCGTCCACTTTCCTTAGGGAAAATAGGCGATGCATATTTCGCTGCATCAGAAACATGTGCACTTGATATTGTAGGTGCAGAATTCATCCGCGATATTGAGCCGGGTGAACTCGTTGTCATTAATGATGAGGGAATCACATCCGAGTACTTTTCGCTTTCCAGTCAACAGGCAATGTGCACGATGGAGTACGTGTATTTCTCCCGTCCGGATAGCAACATTGATGGTATCAATGTCCATACGGCACGAAAAAACCTTGGCAAGCAAATGGCACTGGAAACCAAAATTGAAGCAGATGTAGTTACAGGTGTACCTGATTCCAGCATTTCGGCAGCGATTGGCTATGCTGAAGCTGCAGGCATTCCCTATGAAATGGGTTTAATAAAAAATCGGTATGTTGGACGGACGTTCATTCAGCCATCACAAAGTCTGCGTGAACAAGGCGTGAAGATGAAACTATCACCTGTAAGAGGGGTAGTGGAAGGTAAGCGGGTCATAATGGTTGATGATTCAATCGTCCGAGGGACAACGAGCAGAAGGATTGTCCGCATGTTAAAAGATGCCGGAGCTAAAGAAGTTCATGTAGTAATCAGCTCACCACCGATCAAGAATCCATGTTTTTATGGCATAGACACGTCTAAAAAGGAAGAACTGATTGCGAACTCTAAATCGGTGGAGGAAATAAGGGAAATCATCGGTGCTGATTCCTTAACTTTTTTAAGTGTCGAAGGTATGGTCGAAGCAATTGGACGACCGTTTCCTGGAGAAACGCGCGGTTCATGCCTAGCTTGTTTCACCGGAAATTATCCGACTGAAATTTTTGAATACGAACGAGAAAAAACAAAATGTTAATCAAGTCGGCAATGATGATTGATTTTCGGAGGAGGATTTCAAATGGCTAATGCATATAAACAGGCTGGTGTGGATATTGAGGCTGGTTATGAAGCGGTAAATCGAATGAAAAAACATGTAAAGCGCACATTTCGTCCAGAAGTAATGAATGGTCTGGGCGGTTTCGGCGGCATGTTTGATTTATCTTCCTTGAACCTTAAAGAACCTGTGCTCATTTCAGGTACGGATGGAGTGGGTACAAAACTTTTGTTGGCTTTCATGATGGATAAACACGATACAATTGGAGTGGATTGTGTAGCTATGTGCGTCAATGATGTTGTCGTTCAAGGTGCTGCACCTTTATACTTTTTAGATTATATTGCCTGCGGTAAAGCAGATCCTGAACGAATTGAAATGATCGTCAAAGGAATTGCAGATGGCTGTGAGCAGGCGGGCTGTGCTTTAATCGGCGGAGAAACGGCTGAAATGCCTGGCATGTACGAGACGGAAGAATACGATGTTGCAGGTTTTACTGTAGGTGCCGTTGAAAAATCACGTCTAATTACTGGTGAAGCAATCTCGGCGGGTGACGTTGTTATTGGACTCGCTTCAAGCGGCATCCACAGTAATGGGTATTCCCTTGTTCGTAAAATCCTTCTTGAAGACTCAGGTATGGGGCTTCATGACTTCGTACCGGAACTGGATTGCAAGTTGGGAGAGGAATTATTAAAACCGACAAAAATCTATGTGAAGTCCGTTTTATCGACGTTGGAAAAATTTGAGGTTAATGGTCTTGCCCATATCACTGGTGGGGGATTCATCGAGAATATTCCGCGTATTCTTCCTGAAGGATGCGGTGTTGAAATCGAGCTCGGAAGCTGGGAAATTCCAACTATATTCTCATTCCTTGAAGAAAAAGGGAACCTTGTAAAAGAGGAAATGTTCAATATCTTCAATATGGGAATCGGAATGACGGCCGTCGTGAAAAAAGAAGTGGCATCCGATGTGCTAGCCCACCTACGTTCTTGCGGTGAAGAAGCCTCAGTTATTGGAACGGTTGTGGATGGAAATGGAGTGTCGTTCAAATAATGAAACGCCTTGCTGTCTTTGCATCAGGTAACGGTAGTAATTTTCAATCAATTGCTGAAGCAATAAAAAGTGGAAAGTTAGAGGCGGAAATCTGTCTTGTCGTTTGCGATCGTGAAGACGCATATGTGCTTGAGAGAGCTAAGCTTGAGAAGATTGATTCTTTCTCCTTTTCAGCGAAGAATTACTCGAACAAGACTGAGTATGAATCGGAAATCTTCGAAAAACTTCGCCAGTATGAGATAGAATTTATCATTCTGGCTGGTTATATGCGTTTGATCGGTCCGACATTATTACAAAAGTATTCACAGAGGATTGTGAACATCCACCCTTCACTTCTGCCTAGTTTTCCAGGCAAGGATGCAATTGGCCAGGCTTTTGACGCCGGAGTGAAGGAAACGGGGGTAACGGTTCATTATGTCGATGATGGAATGGACACAGGACCGGTCATTGCTCAAAAGGCAGTGCCAATTCTTGAGGGGGATACGAAAGACATCCTTCAAAAAAGGATTCAGGAAATGGAGCATGACTTGTATCCGTCAGTTTTGCAGGATATATGCCACAAGAAACTTACTTAATGGAGGGACCAGCATAACATGAAGAAACGTGCATTAATTAGTGTATCGGATAAAACAGGTATCGTAGAATTTGCTCAAGGTTTAATTGAAGCAGGTTTTGAAATCATTTCTACAGGCGGTACTAAAAAAACGCTGCAGGATAATGGTATTGAGGTAATTGGAATCAGTGACGTCACCGGCTTCCCGGAAATATTGGATGGACGTGTTAAGACACTTCACCCGAATGTCCATGGAGCAGTGTTGGCAAAACATGATGACAAAAGTCACGCAGCACAGCTTGCAGAGCATAATATTGAACCCATTCAACTTGTCTGTGTGAACCTATATCCATTCCAAGCGACTATTTCCAAACCGGAAGTCACTGTGGAAGATGCTATTGAAAACATCGATATCGGTGGACCGACAATGCTTCGTTCTTCTGCTAAAAACCACGAATATGTGACTGTTATCGTTGATTCCAATGACTATCCTACCGTATTGGCTGAGCTGAAACAAAACGGCGGGGTATCAAAAACCACGAATCGCCGCCTGGCTGCAAAAGTTTTCCGCCATACAGCAGCATATGATGCCGTTATTTCAGAGTATATGACAGAGCTTGCCGATGAAGAAAATCCTGAATCATTGACTGTTACCTATGAATTGAAACAGTCGCTTCGTTATGGAGAAAATCCACATCAAAAAGCTGCATTTTATAAAAAACCGCTTGGTTCCGTTTTCTCAATTGCAGAAGCGAATCAATTACATGGAAAAGAACTTTCATACAACAACATTAATGATGCTGATGCAGCACTTCAAATCGTTAAAGAATTCAATGAGCCAGCTGCCGTTGCAGTCAAACATATGAATCCTTGCGGCGTCGGTGTCGGTGCGACCATTTTGGAAGCATATGAAAAAGCTTATGAGGCAGATGCCACTTCCATTTTCGGCGGGATCATCGCTTTGAACCGTGAAGTTGATAAGGCGACTGCGGAGAAGCTTCATGAAATTTTCCTTGAAATCATCATTGCTCCTGGGTTTACACAAGAGGCAGTGGAAGTATTGACAAGCAAGAAAAACCTTCGTTTATTAACGATCGATTTCGACGCGGTTAAAAAGCCTGAACGCAAATTGACATCCATTGAAGGCGGATTACTTATTCAAGATCGGGATGCACATAGCTTAAAGGATGCTGAGATAAAAGTGGCAACTAAGCGTGAGCCTACCCCTGAAGAGTGGAAAGCCATGGAGCTTGGCTGGAAAATCGTGAAACATGTCAAGTCGAATGCAATAGTGGTTAGTAACGATCAAATGACATTAGGTGTTGGCGCAGGTCAAATGAACCGTGTGGGAGCTGCAAAAATTGCTCTGGAACAAGCTGGGGATAGAGCGACAGGAAGTGCATTGGCATCAGATGCTTTCTTCCCAATGGATGATACTGTAGAAGCGGCAGCGAAAGCGGGCGTCACGGCAATCATTCAGCCTGGTGGATCTGTTAAAGATGAGGATTCAATCAAGAAAGCTGATGAATATGGGATTACGATGGTGTTTACAGGAATTCGTCACTTTAAACATTAATCAAAAATGAGGTGCGATAATGAATGTATTAGTAATTGGCCGGGGCGGCAGGGAGCATGCCATAGCCCGCAAACTATTTGAAAGTAAACGGGTTGGGACTGTTTTTGCAGCACCGGGAAATCCAGGGATGACCGATGTAGCGACTCTTGTTCCGATTGATGAAAACAATCACGGGGATTTGGTTGCCTTTGCCAAGAAGAATGCAGTTTCATTAACCGTGATCGGGCCCGAAACCCCATTGTTGAATGGACTTACCGATGATTTTACGGAGGCAGGATTACAGGTATTTGGCCCTAATGGCCGTGCTGCAGTCATCGAGGGGAGTAAATCCTTTGCTAAAGATTTAATGAAGAACTACAGCATTCCGACAGCAGAATATGAAACATTTTCTGATTATGATTCAGCAAAGGCATATATCGAAAAAATGGGTGCACCCATCGTCATTAAAGCGGATGGTTTGGCTGCAGGAAAAGGTGTCGTAGTTGCCATGACGATGGAAGAAGCGTTAGACGCCATCCATGATATGCTAGTCGGAGCAAAGTTCGGCGAAGCATCTGCCAAAGTCGTTATTGAGGAATTCCTTGATGGTGAGGAATTTTCATTGATGGCATTCGTTAATGGGGAAAAAGTGTATCCGATGGTCATTGCTCAAGATCATAAGCGGGTTTTTGATGGAGATCAGGGTCCGAACACAGGTGGAATGGGTGCCTACTCACCGGTGCCGCAAATTTCCGATGAAATGATTCAGACCGCAGTCGAAACAATTCTTAAGCCCACGGTAAATGCGATGATTTCGGAGAATCGGAGTTTTACAGGAATATTATATGCCGGGTTGATCGCTACCGAAAAAGGCACAAAAGTCATTGAGTTCAATGCCCGTTTTGGCGATCCTGAAACGCAAGTTGTTTTACCGCGCCTAAAAACAGATTTCGTAGATACGCTTGAAGCGGTTCTTTCTGGAGAGGATTTAGAACTTGAGTGGCATGAAGAGGCCGTTCTTGGAGTGGTCGTCGCAGCTGATGGATATCCAGGGGAATATAAAAAGGGTTCTATCATTAAAGGCTTGGAAAAAATTGATCCGAACGCCCATGTTTACCATGCTGGAACGGCTCTCGATAGTGAGGGGAATTTCATCTCGAATGGCGGACGTGTACTTCTGGTTGCTGCAAAAGGGAAAGATTTGTCATCTGCCCAAGCTGAAGTATATAAAGAGTTAGGGCATATTGAGAAAGACGGCTTATTCTGGCGAACGGATATTGGCTACCGTGCAATAAAATACAATTTTTCATCATAATATAAAGAAGCTGACTCTAAGCGGAGTCAGCTTCTTCTTTAGAAAAAACTTAATATGAATCAGATTGATTAGTGTGCTTCTCCTGTTTTGGTTCATTCTTCATTAAGTTTTGTCCGTTTTCCATTGCATCGACAACAGGACAATATCGGAGAATGCCTTCGCCTATTTTCATGGCAGAAAGCATGACCACAAATATATAAGATTGGTTTTTCCATGGTTTTTTTACCATTTTAGCCATAGCCCATGTTAGCAATGTAAAACCACAGGTAATTCGCATTAATGCATTTATTATACTGATATTTTGTTTAAACTTCACTTAAAGTCCATCCCTTCACAAAAATTTAACAATATTCTGGTTAACATTACTGTTCTAATGAGGCAAGTATGTTACTATGAAATAAAATTGGATTGAAAATGGTTTTTTTCATACATCTGTTTCTATAAAATTATGGGGGAATGTTTATGCTTGAACAGCGCTATAGATGGAAAAATAAACATCTAAGAGAACATATAGATGTGCTGGATGGCAATAGGGCACCACACATTCTGCTTAAAAATACGACTTATTTAAATCAGGCATTACGAAAATGGGTAAAAGCGAATATATGGATATATGATGATCGCATCGTATATGTCGGCGATAAGCTTCCTGATAATATAGACCGCTGTGAAATGGTAGACTGTACAAACCAGTACTTAGTCCCGGGTTATATTGAGCCGCATTCACACCCTTCTCAATTATATAATCCCCTTTCTTTTTCACGTTATGCATCTCATTTTGGCACAACGACATTGATCAATGATAACTTGCCGTTTCTATTGCAGTTAGATAAAAAGAAAGCGTTTTCTCTTTTGAAAGAATTACGTAACATTCCTGTAACAATGTATTGGTGGAGCCGTTTTGACGGACAAACGGAATTGATCGATGAAGATATGGTCTTTTCCCACGGGGCCGTTAAATCATGGCTGGAGCATGATGCCGTATTACAGGGCGGGGAACTAACTGGATGGCCGAAGCTTCTCGATGGGGATGACATGATGCTGCACTGGATCCAGGAAGCAAAGCGTATGAGAAAGAAAATAGAAGGACACTTTCCAGGTGCTTCAGAGAAGACTTTAGCAAAAATGACCCTGTTCGGCGCCGATTGTGATCATGAGGCAATGACAGGTGAAGAAGTGATGTCACGCTTGCTGCAGGGCTATTATGTATCGTTAAGACATTCTTCGATCCGGCCGGATTTACCAAAGATGATACAGGAAATCCATGAACTGGGCATTGATCATTATGACAAATTCTTTTATACGACAGATGGATCGCCGCCTTCCTTTTATGAAGGTGGTTTCATAGACTGCCTGATCAAAATAGCGATAGAAAATGGCGTTCCTGTCATAGATGCATACAATATGGCAACTATCAACATTGCACGATATTATAACATTGAATACCTTCATGGCAATATTGCCACTGGAAGGGTAGCTAACATCAACTTCCTGACCGATGTGAAGGAACCAGCACCGGTTTCGGTAATGGCAAAAGGGAAATGGGTTAAAAGGGATGGTGAAATCATTCCGGATAAACAGCAAATCGAATGGAGTGATTTCGATTTTAAACCACTTGATCTTGATTGGGATCTTAGTTTAAAGGAAGATTTTGAGTTTTCCATGCCGTTTGGGATTGAATTGGTCAATAATGTCATTACGAAACCGTACTCCCTTTCCAATGATGTTGGGTATGAAGAACTGAACTTTGAGGATGATGAATGCTTTTTCATGCTTATCGATCGGGAAGGGAAATGGCGCATCAATACGATATTAAAAGGGTTTGCGGACAAATTGTGTGGCTTTGCTGGCTCTTATACAAATACAGGTGATATCATACTAATCGGTAAAAGGAAAAAGGATATGCATTTGGCATTTAACCGGCTGAAGGAAATCGGCGGTGGAATCATTTTAACGGAACAAGGCAAGGTGATCCATGAACTTCCTCTGAAATTAAAGGGAGTCATGTCCACTAAGGAGGTTCCTGAACTGATAGAAGAAGAAAATGAATTGAAACATTTGCTGCGAGACAGAGGTTATCGTTTCGCCGATCCTGTGTACACCCTTTCATTCTTTTCGACAACCCATCTGCCATATATAAGGCTAACCCAGCGAGGAGTATATGATGTAATGAATAAAACTATACTCTTTCCCACTATAATGCGTTAAAATATAAGAGAAGAAATGGCTAATAAATCAGAGGAGTGGAAAGATGAATTTTAAGAGAGTTCTTTTCATGGTTATTGCTATTTTACTGCTGGCAGGCTGTTCTACGAAAGAAGATCCTGCATCGGATGACAGTAAGCCGAAAGACCAAGCTGTCATCAAAAATACAGATGTGAAAAATGAACCTTCCAATGAGTTTCCACTTACAGGTATAGCCACCGATGCAGGCAGTGAGCGAAGGGCTGCAGCAGTGATGATTAATAATCATCCAGAAGCACGCCCACAATCGGGCCTCTCAGAAGCCGATATGGTCTACGAAATGCTTGCAGAAGGTGACATAACCAGATTTTTAGCTATCTTCCAAAGTGAAATGCCAAGCCAAATCGGTCCGATTCGGAGTGCAAGGGACTATTATATCGAATTGGCTAAAGGCCTTGATTGCATCTATGTCTGTCATGGGAATAGCCCCGAGGCAAAAACCATGCTGGACAAAGGGTATATTGATAACTTGAACGGATTATATTATGATGGTACTTTGTTTCAACGTTCGGCAGATCGAAAAGCACCGCATAATTCCTACACCTCCTTTGAGGATATCCAAAAAGGTGCGAAGGAAAAGGGATATGAGTTGAATGGTGCACCGGAGCCTTATGCCTTCCTTACAAAGGAAGAGGCGGCTGGCCTTCAAGGGGAACCGGCATTGAAAACCGAGGTTTCCTACGGATCAGACGAGTATGATGTTCAGTATGAATACGAAGTCACGGAAGAGAAATATAAACGTTATTCGAATGGAGAGCAAACAGTCGAGCATAAATCGAATAAACCTATTTTACTGGATAATATATTGATCATTGAGGCTGCTCATCAAGTGATCGACGATAAAGGGCGTCGTAAAATCGACTTGAAAAGTGGCGGAAAAGGTTATTTACTTCAAAAAGGAAAAGCGAATGAAGTAGAATGGGTTAATAAGGATGGTCGGATTATACCAGTGAAAAACGATAAAGAAGTAGGGTTGATTCCAGGGAAAACTTGGGTCAATATTATTCCGGATGAACCTGGTTTAGTAAGAGACGTCTCATTTTGATACCCATGAAATTGAGGGGGAGTAACATGCAAATTGATAAGTTGAGAGGAAAAGAAACGGATCAGCTGTTTAAGTCGATCCTTTCCTTGCGTGATTTGGACGAATGCTATCGATTTTTTGATGATTTATGCACAGTTAATGAAATTTCATCACTGGCACAGCGTCTTGAAGTAGCCCGCATGCTTGAAGAAGGGAAAACCTATCATAAAATCGAAACGGAAACGGGTGCAAGCACGGCTACGATTTCCAGGGTCAAACGCTGCTTGAATTACGGAAATGACGCTTATTCCATGGCTCTTAACCGTATTAAGGATAACGTCGAGGAAACAACTGAATCTTAATTCTTTCGATTATAATAAAAAGCCGGGGAATTCATTTCCCGGCTTTTTACTTTGAGTCCAGCACTCTCTTTGCCGGCTGTCTTTCAGCCGTATCCATGTTATATTGGATTTTAGATTCAGAGGTTCCATTTGGTAATAACATTTTATCGATACTTCTCTTTTTTAATGAAAAATCTTAATGCTATAATGGTGTAATGGGAAGTGTGAATGGAGGATTATAATGTACGATTTTCGCGAGTGGAAACATGTTTTCAAACTCGATCCAAATAAAGAAATAAGTGATGAAGCCCTTGAAAAAGTTTGTGAATCCGGTACCGATGCAATAATGGTCGGGGGAACGGATGGAATCACGCTTGAGAATGTGCTTCATTTAATGGCACGTGTCAGACGATATACAGTCCCATGTGTGATGGAAATTTCTTCTGTTGAAACGGTGACGCCAGGGTTTGATTTATATTTCATTCCGAGTGTCCTGAATAGCACCAACCCGGATTGGATGATGAAACTGCATCAGCAAGCAGTCAAGGAATACGGATACCTTTTGAATTGGGATGAAATTTTCGTTGAAGGGTACTGTATCCTGAATCCTGAGTGCAAGGCGGCCCAATTGACGAAAGCCAATACCGATTTGGATATGGATGATGTGGGTGCATACGCGATGATGGCGGAAAAAATGTTCAACCTGCCGATTTTTTATTTGGAATACAGCGGTGTTTACGGCGATGTCCAGATGGTGGAAGCAGCTAAAGAGAGTTTGGAGGATACCGTACTATTCTATGGCGGTGGGATAAAATCGGTTGAACAAGCCAAAGAGATGTCTAAGATTGCGGATGTCATCGTTGTCGGCAATGTGATTTATGAAGATTTGAAAGTGGCACTTGCAACAGTTTCGGCAGTTAAATGAAAACATGTAATAAATATAGTATACTAAAACAGAAACGAATGTTCGTATAGGTGGTGTGATAATGCAATATTTAGCGGAAAAATTACTAATAGGTTTGAATGAACAGCAACAAAAAGCAGTGAAATCAACTGATGGCCCACTTTTAATCATGGCTGGGGCAGGAAGTGGAAAGACGCGTGTGCTGACTCACCGAATAGCTTACTTGATGGTCGAGAAGGAAATAGCGCCTTGGAACATCCTTGCAATCACGTTCACCAACAAGGCGGCACGTGAGATGAAGGAGAGGATCCGTGCCATACTAGGCGGTGCGTCCGAAGATATCTGGATTTCGACTTTCCACTCGATGTGTGTCCGCATTTTACGAAGAGATATCGATCGTATCGGTTTTAATAGGAACTTCTCGATATTGGATACGACGGATCAGCAATCGGTCATAAAACAAATCATGAAAGATCGTAATATGGATACAAAGAAATATGATTACCGTGCCATTTTGGGTAGCATCAGTTCAGCGAAAAATGAATTGGTCGGGCCGGAAGAGTACCTGAAGACGGCGTCTGATTACTTCACTAAAGTAACTGCCGATGTATATACGGAATATCAAAAACGGCTGCGTAAAAATTCAGCGCTCGATTTTGATGATTTGATCATGATGACGATTCAATTGTTCCAGCTCGTACCTGAGGTGCTTGAATATTATCAGCGTAAATTTCAATACATTCATGTTGATGAGTACCAAGATACGAACAGGGCTCAATACATGCTTGTTAAACTATTGGCTTCACGCTTCCGTAATCTCTGTGTTGTCGGGGATTCCGATCAATCGATCTATCGTTGGCGCGGTGCGGATATTGCGAATATCCTTTCATTTGAAAAAGATTACCCGAATGCCAACATGATTTTCCTTGAACAGAATTACCGCTCGACGAAAAAGATTCTTGAAGCGGCGAATAAGGTCATCGATAACAATCAAAACCGGAAGCCGAAAAATCTTTGGACCGAGAATGCAGATGGCAGTAAGATATTCTATTACCGTGCGGACAATGAACAAGGGGAAGCGCAATTTGTAGCCGGTAAAATAAATGAGTTAGTTCAGGCCGGCAGCAGGAAATATTCAGATATAGCAATACTTTACAGAACAAATGCACAATCACGTGTCATGGAGGAAGTTCTGCTTAAATCCAATATAAATTATGCAATAGTCGGGGGCACCAAGTTCTATGACCGTAAAGAGATTAAGGATTTACTTGCCTATCTTCGCCTTATTGCGAATCCTGATGATGACATCAGTCTTCGCCGTGTAATCAATGTACCAAAACGCGGAATTGGTGCAACTTCAATGGACAAAGTGGCAGATTATGCAGATCAATATGATGTTTCCATTTATAAAGCACTCGAATCGGTTGAAATGGTTGGGATAAGCGGGAAGGCTACCAAAGCGGCAAGGGAATTCCATACGCTGATCACTAACTATACAAATCAGCAGGAATACTTATCCGTGACGGAACTTGTGGAGGAAGTCATTAAGAAAACCGGTTACCGTGAGATGCTGCAGGCGGAAAAAACGATTGAATCTCAAAGCCGGCTTGAAAATATAGATGAGTTTTTATCTGTTACGAAAGCATTCGAAGATAACAGCGAGGACAAATCATTGGTGGGCTTTTTGACTGACCTGGCGTTGGTTGCCGATATAGACCAACTTGATGAGAATTCCGAAGAAGCTACAAATACGGTAACGTTGATGACACTGCATTCAGCGAAGGGACTTGAATATCCGGTGGTCTTTCTATTGGGCCTTGAAGAAGGTGTTTTCCCTCACAGCCGCTCGCTTATGGATGAAGAGGAGATGGAAGAAGAACGCCGTCTGGCTTATGTGGGAATTACAAGGGCTGAAAATGAGCTATTCATAAGCAATGCCCAAATGCGGACATTGTATGGACGGACGAGCATGAATCCTGTTTCACGTTTCATTAATGAAATACCAGAGGAACTACTTGAAGATTTAAAACCGAAACCGGCTCCTAGAGCAAGGCAAACACCTTTCAGTTCTTCAAGAACCGGATCTCCTTCAACAGCTTCAACAAGAAAAGCGCCTGCCTTTGGAAGAGCTGTTTCTGCACCATCCGCAACGGGCGGTGAAGAAATCGGCTGGGCTGTCGGCGACCGTGCATCCCATAAAAAATGGGGTATAGGAACCGTGGTGAGCGTAAAAGGGGAAGGCGAAGGAAAAGAACTGGATATTGCCTTCCCAAGTCCAATTGGCATCAAACGCCTATTGGCGAAATTTGCACCAGTTGAAAAAGCATAAGCTATTAATATGCTTCTACTGGTAAAGAATAGGGATATCTGACTTTAGACACCGCTCTTCTAAAAGAAGTGCGGTGGAGTCTTCTTTAGAAAGGATTGAACGTATGGACTTACAAGCTGCAGAGAAGAAAGTTTTAGAACTGCAAACGTTATTGAACCAATACAGCTATGAATATTATGTAATGGACCAGCCATCAGTACCTGATGCTGAATATGATCGGTTACTCCGTGAACTTATTGAGTATGAGGAGGAATTTCCGGAACTGCAAACGGCGGACTCACCGACACAACGGGTCGGTGGCGCCATTTTGGATATGTTTGAAAAAGTGGAGCATACCACACCGATGCTTAGTTTAGGCAATGCCTTCAATGAAAGTGACTTACGGGATTTTGACAGAAAGGTCAGACAATCTGTAGGTGACGATTTTTCCTATGTATGTGAATTGAAAATTGATGGACTTGCCGTCACTCTTCAATATGAGAATGGATATTTCGTAAGAGGGGCAACTCGTGGAGATGGAACGATCGGTGAAGATATTACCGCTAATTTGAAAACGATCAAGTCGATTCCATTGAAGTTGCGGGAGCCGGTTGCCATAGAAGTGCGCGGTGAGGCCTTCATGCCAAAAAAATCATTCGAATCATTGAACAAGGCTAAAGAGGAACGCGGTGAGGAGCCATTTGCAAACCCACGAAATGCAGCTGCCGGTTCGTTAAGGCAGCTTGACCCAAAACTTGCTGCAAAACGGAACTTGGATATTTTCCTTTATGCGATCGCGAATTTTGGGGAAACAGGGGTCCGTTCCCACAGTGAGGGTCTGGATTTATTGGATCGCCTCGGGTTTAAGACGAATCGGGAAAGAAAAACATGCTCCAATATAGAGGAAGTAATAGCTTATATAGTAGAATGGACGGAACAACGTCCAAACTTAGCCTATGATATTGATGGAATTGTCGTTAAGGTGGATTCCCTTGAACAGCAGGATGAATTAGGTTTTACTGCAAAAAGTCCGCGATGGGCAATTGCTTATAAATTCCCAGCTGAAGAAGTCATTACAACCCTAAGGGATATCGAGCTGAATGTCGGCCGTACGGGTGTATTGACTCCGACCGCCGTTTTGGATCCCGTTCGGGTAGCAGGTACGACTGTGCAGCGAGCTTCACTTCATAACGAAGACTTAATCCGTGAAAAGGACATCAGAATCGGAGATCAAGTGGTCGTGAAAAAAGCGGGTGATATCATTCCAGAGGTGGTCAATGTACTGGCAGAGCGCCGTACAGGGGAAGAAGTCGAGTTTAAGATGCCGACTGAGTGCCCGGAATGCAACAGTGAACTTGTCCGGCTGGAAGGGGAGGTTGCTTTACGCTGCATCAACCCGAAGTGTCCTGCCCAAATAAGGGAAGGCTTGATTCACTTTGTTTCCCGTACAGCAATGAATATAGACAGTCTTGGTGAAAAAGTGATTAGCTTGTTGTTTAAAGAAGAACTCATACAAGATGTGGCTGATATTTATAAGCTTACATACGATCAACTGATTGCTTTGGAAAGGATGGGGGATAAATCCGTCAATAAACTTCTTCAAGCAATAGAAGCTTCGAAAACCAATTCGTTGGAAAAATTACTATTCGGGCTGGGCATTCGCCATGTTGGTTCAAAAGCGGCCAAGACGCTGGCACGGGAGTTCGGGACGATGGAAGCATTAAGCAAGGCGAGCCGTGAAGACCTAACGGCCATTAATGAAATAGGTGATAAGATGGCCGATTCCATCGTAGCCTATTTTGAGTTGGAAGAAGTCCATGCGTTACTGAATGAATTGGAAGCAGCCGGTGTGAACCTTACTTTTAAAGGGCCAAGAGCTGTTGCTATTGAAGAAATCGATTCCGCTTTTGCCGGTAAAACAGTCGTTTTAACGGGTAAATTGCATCAGTTAACACGTAACGAAGCAAAAGAGAAATTAGAGGCGCTAGGAGCTAATGTTGCTGGAAGTGTCAGCAAGAAAACCGATTTGGTCATAGCTGGCGAAGATGCCGGTTCCAAACTGGAAAAAGCGGAAAGCCTAGGCGTCATGGTATGGGATGAAGAGAGACTGATTGAGGAACTAAATAAATAAGAGGTGTAGCTATGAGGAAACACTCTATTTTGGGGATGATTCTTATACTGCTTCTTGCTGGATGTGCGCCTAGTTTTGAGGAAAAGCAAGAGGTAGTTCAAGACTCCAAAGACAAAAAAGAAACAGCAATTATTCCGAAGTATAAAATTTCGGAAGAATACTATCAAACAATCCTACCGTTTGAACCATCAAAAGCACGCGGTTTGGTCGTATCCAATCTAAATACCCGATATGACATTGAAGAATTCGAAAATGGATTGATGCGGTTGGCCCAAACGCAATTCGACCCGGAAGATTACCTGTTTCAAGAGGGGCAAATGCTGGATAGTTCCACGATATCTTCCTGGCTGAACAGAAAATATACCGATAGTCAGTTGAAAGAAAAGAAGATGAAGGCCTCAGAGAACCTTGGCTTGAATCCGGTTGATCCAGGTAAAGGAGACATTGATAAGCGGAATGAAGAAAATCCAATTTATCTTGCTCATATTTTAGAACATAATTACTTGGTAAAAACAAAGGATAATTCGGTGAGCCTTGGCGGGGTTGTTATAGGTCTTGCTTTGAATTCAGTGCATTACTATCAAAAAGAGGCATTCGGTGCCACCTATGAAAATAAAATCGATAGTAAAAAGCTAAAGCAAGAAGGGGAGAAAATTGCTGCAGAAGTCTTAAAAAGGCTGCGTAAAATGGACAAGCTGAAAAATGTTCCGATTACGATTGCCTTATTCGAGCAAAATGAAAAATCCTCAGTAGTCCCTGGGAATTTCATTTCCTATACAAATATCGATAAAAACTCTGACAATATTGGAAAATGGACGAACTTGAATGAAGAGTATTTCCTATTTCCTTCTGCTAGTGCTGAAAAAAAATATCGTGATGACGTCAATACTTTCACGAACTTTAAAGAAGATGTCGAAGAATACTTCCCTAACTTTAACGGAGTCATTGGCAGGGCGTTCTATATGGATGATCAATTGCAAAGTCTGAACATCGATATCCCCATTCAATTTTATGGGAACTCGGAAGCGATCGGCTTTACCCAATATGTTGCCGGGCTTGTAATGGAACGTTTCCCGAACTACATTGCCGTACAGGTATCCATTACCTCTGTTAATGGACCTGAAGCGCTCATAGTCCGTGAAGCAAATCAAGACGAACCAACTGTGCATATATACGAATGAAAAAAGATGAAGCTTAACGGCTTCATCTTTTTTGTGAACCGCTTTAAAATTTGGATCTATTTTTTGTGATTTTCAAAATAGCCTTTAACCTGGAACAAAAATATATAATAGGAAGTAAACCCTTCCATCTTAGGGAGCAAATTCATTATAAAGGGAACATTTGTCGAATTTTAAAGGCCTTATTGTCATTTCCCCGGAAATTTCGGCAACTTCCCCATATTTCCCGGAAAATACCTCTTTTTCTTTATGAAATAATTGATTTTCGACATTCTATCTCTTGTTGCTTTACTGTGCAATAGTTTGATATGATTTAAACGATGATTATATGGAGAAAAGCGACGAAATTCAGTCGATTTGGATATTTTTTCGGAGGTGAAGAGAATGTCACGTATTTCTATGGAACAAGTTAAACACGTTGCCCATTTGGCACGTTTGGCCATTACGGAAGAAGAAGCACAACAGTTTCAGCATCAGCTTGACCAAATGATTTCATTCGCGGAGCAGTTGAATGAGCTTGATACGGATCAAGTAAACCCGACTTCTCACGTTTTGGATATGAAGAATGTTATGCGCGAAGATGTCGCAAAACCAGGGTTGCCAGTAGAAGAAGTAGTTAAAAATGCACCGGATAGCAAAGAAGGATATATCCGTGTACCATCTATAATTGAATAAGGAGGGACAATGATGTCGTTGTTCGAACAAAAGGTTTCTGAGCTTCATGAACGCTTACATAAGAAAGAGATAAGTGTCACTGATCTTGTTAACGAATCGTATAAGCGAATCGGACAGGTAGAGGACAAGGTGAAGGCATTTTTGACACTAGATGAAGAAAACGCCCGCAGTCAAGCAAAACGATTGGATGATCAATTGGTTAAAGGCGAGAACGAAGGCGCTTTATTTGGTATGCCAATCGGAGTGAAGGATAATATTGTCACTAAAAATTTGCGTACGACTTGTGCGAGCAAAATTTTGGAGAACTTTGATCCAATCTATGATGCAACCGTAGTTCAAAAACTACAAAAGGAAGAAACGGTTACGATCGGAAAATTGAATATGGATGAGTTTGCGATGGGTTCCTCTAATGAGAACTCCGCATTTCAAGCAACACGCAACCCATGGAACACGGAATATGTGCCAGGCGGTTCTTCGGGTGGTTCAGCTGCATCCGTCGCTTCCGGTGAAGTCCTATTCTCTTTAGGTTCCGATACGGGTGGTTCGATCCGCCAACCAGCGGCATATTGTGGAGTTGTCGGCTTAAAACCTACATATGGACGGGTTTCCCGGTTCGGACTTGTAGCTTTTGCGTCTTCATTGGACCAAATTGGGCCGGTCACAAGAACGGTTGAAGATAACGCTTATTTGCTTGAAGCGATTTCAGGTGTAGATCCAATGGATTCGACCTCTGCTAATGTTGACGTGCCGAGTTTTGTGAATTCGTTAACAGGCGATGTTAGAGGATTGAAAATAGCCGTGCCTAAAGAATATCTTGGTGAAGGCGTTGGCGAAGAAGCACGTAATTCCGTACTTGAAGCGTTAAAAGTATTAGAGGGGCTTGGAGCTGAGTGGGAAGAGGTGTCCTTGCCGCATTCCAAATATGCCTTAGCTGCTTATTATCTGCTTTCTTCATCTGAAGCTTCGGCTAACCTTTCACGTTTTGACGGTGTGCGTTACGGGCATCGTACAGATAATGCAGAAACTCTAATAGAAATGTATAAGCAAACCCGTGCAGAAGGATTCGGTGACGAAGTGAAGCGCCGTATCATGCTTGGAACGTTCTCCTTAAGTTCCGGTTATTATGATGCTTATTATAAAAAGGCTCAAAAAGTACGTACGTTAATCAAAAAAGACTTTGAAGATGTGTTTGAAAAATACGATGTCATCGTTGGGCCGACTACACCTACGCCTGCATTTAAAATTGGTGAGAAAGTCGACGATCCATTAACGATGTATGCAAATGATATCTTGACGATTCCAGTCAATCTTGCTGGTGTACCGGGTATATCCGTGCCATGTGGATTCGCAGCGAATGGGCTTCCGCTTGGACTGCAAATGATTGGAAAGCATTTTGATGAAAGCACGATTTACCGCGCGGCTCACGCATTTGAGCAAGCAACAGATTTTCATAAACAATTTCCTAAGCTGTAAGGGGTGAAAAAAATGGACTTTGAAACGGTGATTGGTCTAGAAGTACACGTAGAATTAAAAACGGATTCTAAAATTTTCTCGGCGAGCCCAAATCATTTTGGTGCCGCTCCAAATAGTAACACGACTGTAATCGACCTAGGCTACCCAGGTGTATTGCCTGTCGTCAATAAAAAGGCTGTTGATTTTGCAATGAAGGCTGCAATTGCCCTGAATTGCGAAGTGGCGGAAATTACGAAATTCGACCGGAAAAATTATTTTTACCCGGACAATCCTAAAGCATACCAAATTTCACAGTTCGATCAGCCGATCGGTGAGCATGGTTGGATTGAGATCGAAGTGGGCGGCAAGAAAAAGAAAATTGGCATTACCCGCATTCATATGGAAGAGGATGCTGGAAAGCTGACACATAAAGGGAACTATTCACTTTGTGATTATAACCGCCAAGGTACGCCACTTGTTGAAATCGTATCTGAACCGGATATCACTTCCCCAGAAGAAGCTTATGCTTATCTGGAAAAGTTGAAATCGATCATTCAATACACAGGCGTTTCCGATTGTAAAATGGAAGAAGGCTCACTTCGCTGTGATGCTAACATTTCCTTGAAACCTGTTGGGCAAAAGGAATTCGGTACGAAAACCGAATTGAAAAACTTGAACTCATTCAATTTCGTTCGCAAAGGATTGGAGCATGAAGAAATCCGACAAGCGGAAGTCTTGAATGAAGGCGGCATAATCGAACAGGAAACTCGCCGGTTCGACGAAGCTACAGGCAGAACGGTACTAATGCGAATTAAGGAAGGCTCCGATGATTACCGTTACTTCCCGGAACCTGACTTATTGACAATCCATATCGATGAAGAATGGAAAGCACGTATCGCTGCCGAGATTCCGGAACTTCCGGATGCCCGGAAAAAACGTTATGTCGAAGAATTCGGCTTACCTGAATATGATGCAGCCGTTTTAACGGTAACGAAAGAAAGTGCTGATTTCTTTGAAGCGACAGTCGCTTCAGGCGCGGATGCGAAACTAGCATCTAACTGGATCATGGGTGAGGTTTCAGCTTTCTTGAATGCAGAAGGTAAAGAGCTGCATGAAGTCAAATTGACTGCTGAATCGTTGGCTGGAATGATCAAGCTGATTGAAGATGGCACGATTTCTTCTAAAATCGCTAAAAAAGTTTTCAAAGAATTGATTGAAAACGGCGGAAATGCGGAAACGATCGTCAAGGAGAAGGGACTAGTCCAAATTTCCGATGAAGGCGCATTGCGTACAGCCGTTGAAGACGCATTGAATAATAACCCGCAATCAATTGAAGATTTTAAGGCCGGTAAACAAAAAGCAATCGGCTTCCTTGTCGGGCAGATCATGAAAGCGACAAAAGGACAAGCCAATCCACAGCTGGTTAATAAAATTTTGGTGGAAGAAATCAATAAACGTTAATATTGACCGTATCACTTTTAAAGTGGTACGGTTTTCTCTTGATTAAGAAAAGGCTTCACTGTGAAAAGCTTGAAAATAATTTTTGATTTTTTTTGAGTTATCTGTAGGGGTAACTCCTTTTTGTGTCGTCTATTACATGAATGTTTAACAGGAAAGGAGGAAGAGAAGTGACGGATGAGTTAGTTGAGAAGGTTAGGGCTGGGAATGATCATGCATTCCGAATGTTGATTGAAACTTATAAACAGACGGTTTATAGAACCGTCTTTTCCGTCTTGCGGAATCAAAAGGATGCAGAAGATGTTACCCAGGAAGTCTTTATCAAAATCTACACTTCTCTTCCTCAATATAAAAACCAAGGTTTCAAAACTTGGATTACCCGAATTGCGGTCAATCATGCAATCGATTTAAAGAGAAAAAGGGAACGCCAAAAGGAAGAATTGCAGGACGAACATTCATCGGAAGCTAATTTGGGCTTAACTGATGATGTCGAGGCAGTATTTTTTCGGAATGAAAGGCGAAAGCAAGTATTACGGAAGCTGAATGACCTTCCAGAGGGATATCGGGATGTTGTATATGGCTATTACATAAAGGAAAAGACTTTCAAGCAAATTGCAGAGGAACAGCAGATTCAAGTGAAATCTGTGGAGGTAAAGCTATATCGGGCGAGAAATTGGATGAGAAAACATTGGAAAGAGGAGGATTTTTCATGAATCATGTTCCTGAAGCAGAATGGGTTGCATATTTGGCAGATAAAATACCAGAGGCTCTAAAAATTGAATATGAAAATCATCTATACTCCTGTGACAAGTGTTTGTCCGCCTATATGGAAGCGATGGAAAAAGAAGAAATCAGTCAGGACATTGAAGGATTTGATATTGATATTGCAGGTCCTATCATGGACTCGATTGGCCGATTGAAAGGCGGCTCTGTTGAAGAGGAAAAGCAACCCCGAAATGAGAAATCACTTCGGACGATAACAAGACATTACCTGATTGCGGCCGGATTTACGATCTTATTGATGGCAGGCGGAGTATTTCAATCATTGACAGAATACGTGGATTCTGTGGAATCAAGCAGTGAAAAGGAAGCACAGTCCTTAACCGATGGACTTATTGATAAAACATTTAATTGGATGGAAACTATCGAAAAGAAAAATAAGGAGGGGTTTAGAAATGAATAAAAGTCCGGTATTAGCTTTTTTATTATCTTTTCTGCCAGGTTTCGGACATTTTTACCTAGGAAGGAAATATAAAGGGTTATTTTATTTTCTTGCCACGGCTGGATTGGGGCTTGGTGGTCTTTTTCTTTCGTTGATCAGTCAATCGGATGCGTTTCTGGCTTTTTCCATTATTGGAATGGTGTTTTATTTCATCAGTATATTTGATTTGGTGGTCACCTCATTGAGGAATCCTAAAAGTGAAGAGGATGTAGAGGGAATGACAGATCAGCCGGAAGCGGAAAGGTTTTATGTAATCATCCTTTCATTCGTTCCTGGATTAGGGCATTTTCAGCTGGGCCTCATGAACCGTGGTCTTATTTTTCTCATCGGCTTTTTAGGCCTTGGCATCATGGTGATATTCATCAGTTTGATGACACAAATGGAAGGTCTGTTAATTTTCATGGCACTATTGCCTGTTATCTGGATTTACAGCTTTTTTGATTCAGTTCAACAGCTGAATAAAAAGCAAAGAGGTGAGGAGCTTATCGATCGAACCGTTTTGGAAGATTTCGAGGAGAGACGGGAATCCGGGAAGAAGAGTAAATCGGTCGCGACTTTATTCGCTATTTTCCCTGGTGCAGGTCACTTATATTTGGGGCTGCAAAAACGTGGGATACAGCTGATGGCCGGCTTTTTATTCGCCATTTATATTCTGGATTTACTCCGGTTAGGTTTCTTCTTTTTCCTTATTCCGATTATCTGGTTTTATAGTTTTTTTGATGGATTGCAAAAAGCTTCGAAAATGGAAGAGGGTCCAGTAGAGGATACGCCCATCATTTCGGGAATGGTCAATCATCAAAAATGGGTAGGGTTGGGGTTGGTGGGCCTTGGAATCTATTTCTTGGCCAGTAATATAATCGTCCCGGCGATTGCTCCTCATTTAGATGAATGGATTGGAAGAAACTTGGAATACTGGTTTAGAGATTATTTTCAAAAAGGTCTTGTATGCATCCTTCTTATAGGCGGGGGAATCAAACTGCTGTCGGGAAGTAAAAAAGGGAGAGCCAAGGAGGAGACAAAATGAGAACATGGAGAGTCGGAACGATTTCAATGGGGATCTCCCTGGTTGGTTTGGGTTTGGTTTTACTGGTTTCTCAAATTGCGGATATGAATTTGACGACGGTTCTGCTATCATGGTGGCCGTTGCTGTTCATAATCTTGGGTGCAGAGATTCTCTTCTATATTTATTTTTCGAGAAAAGAAAGTTCTTTTGTAAAGTATGATATTCTTAGCATTCTTTTCGTGGGATTGCTTGGAACGACGGGAATAGTTTTAATTCTGCTAACATCAAGCGGATTGATGGATCAAGTAAGGGCTGCCGTGAATAGTGAAGAGAAAACGGTCAATTTGCCTGGTTTCAATCAAAAGGCAGGGAAAGGCATACAGAGAGTTGTCCTGGACTCTGGTGCATACCCATTGACTATTGAAAGTAGTAATGACGGAGAAGTTTCCGTTTTTGGTACATATGGTGAGAGGGTAATGAAAGATGCTGATTCGTTGTTGAAGAACGCTGAAGATTATTTACTCGTTGAGAGAAAAGGTGATACGCTTTATATTAGCTTCAAGGATTTGCCGATTCAAAATGGACTTTTGGACAGTGGTACAAAGAATCTTAAGGCAACTCTTATAATCCCTGCTGAGTTGGCAGTGGAGATAGACGGACAAAGTACCGATCTTGTCTTGAAGCCTAGAAAACTCTTGAATGACTGGAGTGTGAAGGATAGCGGAAATCTAAGTGTATTCCTTCAGGATAATAGTGATATCAAGATAGATGCTAGAGGAGTCGAGGAACTTGAAGGTCCTGAGAATAGCTGGAAGATGACTGAAGTGAAAGAAGAAACAAGTGAAGAAGGCATTGTAAAAAAGAATGGGATATTCAATATTGGTAAAGGGAAACATACTTTAACGGTTACCGATACATTTAACGTGAATGTTCAATATCCATGATTGAAATCATTTACTAGAATAAAATTGTAAAAAGCATTATAATTTCCCTGATACGATTTCTAGTAAAATGCATATAAAGGTATGGACCGAATTACGGTCCTCTTTTTTTCGAATATTGCTTTTCATGTAATGAAGGATTAAGATGTAAATTATGGAATCAATATGTATAAGGATGATGGGAAATGAAAAGAGCAAGGTTGATTTACAACCCGACTTCGGGCCGGGAAGCCATTAAGAAGAGCCTGCCAGGTGTGCTAGCAAAACTTGAAGAAGCTGGTTATGAAGCTTCTGCACATGCGACGACCGGTGCCGGGGATGCGACGAAAGCCGCTAAGATAGCGATTGAACGCGGCTATGATATAGTTATTGCAGCAGGGGGCGACGGTACGATTTATGAGGTTGTTAATGGACTGGCCACTGCAGAGAAACGTCCGAAACTAGGAATCATTCCGACGGGAACGACCAATGACTTCGCCCGGGCGCTGCATTTACCGAAGTCGATCGAAGGGGCAGCCGAAATTATTGCCGGTGGGCATACGATGCCGGTCGATATTGGGAAAATGAATGATAAGTATTTCATCAATATTGCTGGCGGGGGCAGATTGACCGAATTGACCTACGACGTGCCGATCAAGCTGAAAACCATGCTTGGTCAGCTAGCATATTATATTAAAGGAATTGAAATGCTTCCTTCAATAAAGCCGACGGAAGTTTCTATTGAATATGATGGAAAGCTTTTTGAAGGAGAGATTATGCTTTTCTTGGTGGCTAACACGAATTCTGTCGGCGGCTTCGAGAAACTGGCTCCTGACGCCTCTTTGAATGATGGGATGTTCACGTTGCTTATTTTGAAAAAGGCAAACCTCGCTGATATTGTCCGTGTCGCGACATTGGCAATGCGCGGTGAACATATCCATGATAAAAACGTCATTTATGAAAAAGCCAATCGAATTAAAGTACATGCCAAAAATGACATGATGCTTAACTTGGATGGGGAATTTGGCGGGATGGCCCCAGCTGAATTCGTAAATCAGTACCGCCATTTTGATGTATTCATCCCGCAAGGAATACTGCCGGACGATCCGGCAAATAAATAGGTTGAAAAGGCCACTGAATCTGGTGGCCTTTTCAGTTTAATGAAGCAAGGAGAATTGCAAACATGTATATCAGGAAAGCGACACCGGAGGATGCTGAAAAGGCAGCTGTATTGACCCGGTTAGCGATTAAGGAAATTGCAGAGGTATTGACAGGCGAAACGGAAGAAGAAAGAATACTTTCCGTTCTTGCCGATTTGTTCAGGAAAAGTGGGAATCGAATCAGCTATGAAAATACGCTTGTCAGTGAACATGATGGACAAGTATCTGGATTGATCATTGCTTACCATGGTAAGGATGCCGAAAGTTTGGATGAACCGATAGTGAAACAATTAAGAATGAAAATGAAAGACCCAGGCGTTACGCTCGATAAGGAAGCGGAAATGAGAGACTTTTATTTGGATACTGTGTCCGTTGACCCGAATTTTCAAGGAAAAGGAATTGGTAGTGCCCTGATTCAATATGTAGAGGGTTACGCTAAACATAAGGGATATCCAAGAATTTCTTTAGTCGTTGAAAATGAAAATGAAGCGGCGAATCGTCTCTATAGCAGATTAGGATATATGGAAATGAAAACCATTTCGATTAGCGGCCATGAATTTCGCTATATGGTGAAGGAAATAGAAGAACCTCCTGTTTAACAGGAGGTCCTTTTTAGTCATTTGAAATTTGGCACTGTATGCGATTACATTTGCTGCCCGTTCATGGCTGCCCAATCAGAATAAACTCCGGTGCCATTACAGCCGGGACAGTCATGTATATCGGAAAAATGATATTCCGTAGGTACGAAGGAGCTGTATCCACGTCCGTAACAATCCGGACAGAGGCCTTTTTCCTCCATACTTGCTCGGTGTTTTTCTAACCTTGTAGCATTCCAGGCCGATATAGAGTTAAATAAACCCATTTCCTCACCTCATCTGTTTTTCCTTATTTTTCATTTTTTATTGAACTTTTATTCATGGAACTTGAAAAATCCGTAAATTCCTTCCACTATATTTTTATGAAAAACAGGGTAAATTGGTGAGTGGTTTTGTGGCGAGGCCTCTATTGTGGTAAAATACAGGCTAGCATAAAAAAGAAAAGAGAAGATGATATGAAAAAAACAGCACCAGTTGCTAAAAATGATATTATAGAGGTTTTATTTGAAGATTTAACGCATGAAGGAGCTGGCGTCGCTAAAGTCGATGGCTACCCGATCTTTGTTCAGAGCGCCCTTCCAGGTGAAAAAGCAAAAATTAAAGTGATGAAGGCTAATAAGGGTTATGGCTTCGGACGCTTGATGGAGATTATCGAAAACAGTCCATACCGGGTTGAGGTCACGACTGAAGATTACCATAAATACGGTGGTTGTCAGCTGCAGCATATGAGCTATGAAGGACAGTTGGAATACAAGGAAAAGCAAGTGCGTGAAGTGATGACACGCATCGGGAAACTTGAGGATGTGAAGGTTCATCAGATCATCGGGATGGAGAATCCGTCCCATTATCGTAATAAAGCGCAAGTGCCTGTTGGTGAAAAGGATGGCAAGCTAATAGCAGGGTTCTTCAAACCGCGGACACATGAAATTGTTGAAACAAAAGAAAGCATTATCCAAAATGAAGTGATCAATGAATCCGTTCAAGTTGTTAAAGAGATTTTCAGTAAACTTGGTATCCCTGCTTACAATGAAGAGGCGCATAAAGGTGTATTGCGGCACATCATGGCCCGTTATGGCAAGCAAACAGGTGAATTAATGATCGTTCTCGTTACAAGAACGAAAAGTATCCCTTTCATCGAAACAATCGTGAAGGAAATCGTTGAACGTCTTCCACAAGTGAAATCCATCGTTCAAAACGTGAATTCCAAGAAAACGAATGTTATCTTAGGTGATAAAATGACTGTACTATGGGGCGACGAAGTGATCCATGATATGATCGGTGATGTGAAATTTGCGATATCAGCTAAATCCTTCTACCAAATCAATCCAGACCAAACGAAAGTCCTTTATGATAAAGCTCTTGACTATGCAGGGCTGACTGGTGAAGAAACGGTGATTGATGCCTATTGCGGCATTGGAACCATCTCTTTATTTTTAGCTAAAAAAGCGAAAAAAGTAATCGGTGTCGAAGTGGTCGAAGAAGCGATAGAAGACGCACGCCGCAACGCTGAATTGAATGATATCTCAAATGCAGAATTCATGGTTGGCGATGCAGGTAACGTTATTGCTGAATGGTATCAAAAGGGCAACACTGCGGATGTCATCGTTGTGGATCCTCCACGCAAAGGTTGTGAAGAGTCCCTTCTGAATACGATCATCGAGATGAAGCCAAACAAAGTCGTATACGTATCATGCAACCCAGGCACTCTGGCGCGTGATCTTCATATCTTGGAAGAAGGCGGATATAAAGCAGTTGATATCCAGCCTGTCGATATGTTCCCAATGACGACACATGTTGAAAATGTAGTGTTATTAGAATTGAAATGATGGAATGGGGCCCGGTCTAAATGACCGGGCCCTACAGTTTTTTATGGCTTGTACAATTTGGACGTTGATTTCCGCTCCAGGCACTCGCTTTCCGCGGGCGGTCAGGGAGCCTCCTCGGCATGCGCCTGCGGGGTCTCCCCCAGACGCGCTTTTCTAAGCAGGAGTTTCGCACACCCGCTCCAATCAACTTTGTTATAACATTTAGAGATAGAAACCATACCTGAGAAGTTGAAGGTGTTGCTTTGGGGCAGGTGGTTCGGAGCATCATGTGATGAAAGATATGTGTTCCGGTGTTCCGAACCCCTTTTACCTACAAACTGTGGGTCTCGGTCAATGACCGGACCCTTTTTCACGTAGTTAAATTGAAGTGAAAGGAGGGGAATTTTTTTTTGGATGGATATTCTTGACGCTCTGACTTGGACATATAGTAAGGATATATAAAATGTAAGGCAGGTGATTTTATTAATTTTCAAAAAGCGGTTGCTGTAATTGTTGGTAGCTTTTTGGTGGGTATTGGAATCAATGGCTTTTTAGTTCCGCACCATTTAATAGATGGCGGCGTTATTGGGATTGCACTCATCCTTCATTATTTCTTTGGTTTTCAAACAGGTCTATCCATGTTGATCCTCAGTATTCCTATATTTTTATATGCCTGGTACTATGAACGGTCTTTTTTCTATAGCAGTGTTCACGGATTGCTTCTGACATCCCTTTTTATGGATTGGCTTAATCCATTGAAAAAGGTCTTTTCCATGTCGATACTAACAAGTTCTTTGATTGGCGGTGCCATCATAGGGATGGGTATAGGTCTCATGCTTCGATATGAGACAAGCAGCGGGGGAACGGATATGTTAGCCAAAATTATCTCGAAGTCTACTTCCATGGATATTGCATTGGCGATTATCGTCATAGATACACTAATCATTTCAGCTGCAGCATTCACCTTAGGTATCGAAATTTTTCTTTTTTCATGTGTGACGATCGTCATCATTGGACTGATCACTTCGCTTATGAAAGTCAGGAAATGAATATATTATCAGTTCCTTAAGATATAGGCCACTTCATCTATTGCCCTTTGCAGCTTTTCGCTATTTTTGCTAAACATCTCTTTAGCTTCCTTTGATTCAGTTCCAAGTGCAAACAACTCTAAGTCCGCTTGGCATTTTTTCAAGGTCGCGAGCATAAGAGGTTTTTCTTGAGGAGAAGGAACTTTAAGTTTATCATCAAAAAGGTCCACGGTTAATTCCCCGTTGGAATTGGCTTGACCAAGAAACACATTATCAAGGATTACACCCAACTTATCCAGTTCAGTATGAAGCCAATTTCGGTTCAGTCCAATCGTGGAAAGCGGTTCATCAAGTATGTTGCCGTCCATAATGATGGTTTGTGGCTCCTTCACTGCAGCCACTGACAGGTTAAGGTCCTTAGGTGTTATAGGTTGATTTTGCTTCTTTAACATTACGGAAAAATCCCCGTTGGCTTCCAATAAGGCAAACTCAACTTCAGAAATATCGAAGACATCCTTTTTCCGGAGCAATGCCAATAATTCATCGATGGTATATTTCTCTTTTTTTAAATTATCTTCCATGACTTTTCCATCTTTGATGAAAACCGATGCTTTTCCTTCCACAAGATCACGGAAAGTTTTACTTTTTAGAGATATTGATCCTGCAAGGAAGGGTGCTATGGCAAAAACAAGAATGGACAGTACACCATGTATAACATTGCCCTCAACTTTCGTAGCTAATTCTGCCCCAACATTACCAATGGTTATGCCCGTTACATATTCAAAAAAGGAGAGCTGTGACAATTGCTTTTTTCCTAACACTTTTGTAATCACAAAAAGAACAATTAAAAAGAATAATGAACGCAAAACAATTTCTATCCAATCCGGCATTACCAAACACCTCCTGCTTGATCATGGTATTTAAAAACCTTTATATTGTGGTTCTTCCCGTTCTAACTCTCCCACGCGCTTCTGTACATCCTTCATAACTTCATTCACCACCAGCATCGTTTCATGCAAGATGCGTTTAGATTCATCATCTTGAGTCCGGAGTGCTAAGCTGGACAAACCTGCTTCAACTCCTTTAAGGCTAGAGACACATTGTTTTACATTAGAAGCTATTGTCATACAGCATCCTCCTTATCCTTTGGCTCTAAATATAATGGCTTGTAACACTCCGAGGCTGTTTTTACCGGCACAGGTTACTTCAATCGTGCCAGTGACAACAACCGATCAATCCATGCTTTTCCGCATCCGCTAACCCTCCTGAAAACAATATCCTCAGCTGCGAAAGTTCATCCGGATGAGCAGGCACTTCAAACCTTATATGACCCGATTACACAAGTGAATCATGGTTGTTATTCATTCATATTCAATCGAAACGGCATGGGCAATGCATGGGATCGTCTCACTTTGTTGAAAGGATAGGGGAGATAATAAGGCGCCGGTAGCCACGACGAGCAATCGTTTTATTTCTCCCTTTTTCATGCGATTCAATAAATGACCATAAACGACGGTTGCGGAACATCCAGGGCCACTTGCCCCGGACAAGACCGGTTGACCATCCCTGTATATCATTAAACCGCAATCTTTATATTGCTCTTCTTTAATCGGAGTACCATGTTTTTCAAATAATGCCAGAGAAACTTCATGTCCAATCTTCCCTAAATCCCCGGTCACTATTAAATCATAATAGGATGGGTCTAGGTTCCGTTCTCTTAAATGGGCTTCAATCGTATCTACAGCAGCTGGGGCCATGGCACCGCCCATATTGAAAGGATCAGTCAATCCCATGTCGATGACACGGCCTATCGTAGCTGAAGTGACCCTAGGGCCTTCCCCGGCACTACTTAATAAAGCCACCCCTGCCCCTGTAACGGTCCATTGGGCTGTTGGAGGTTTTTGCCCTCCGTATTCAGTTGGGTAGCGAAATTGCTTTTCTACTGCGGCGTTATGACTTGATGCTCCTGTCAATAAGTACTCTGCCCCTTTGGTATTGACAAGGTATGCACCAAGAGCCAGTCCCTCCATGGAGGTGGAGCAGGCACCAAATAAGCCGAGATAAGGTGTTCCCAGTGTACGACAGGCAAAACTCGTAGGGGTTATTTGATTGATAAGGTCGCCTCCAAGGAAAAATTGAATCTGTTCCTTCTGAAGACCCGCCTTTTCGATTGCTTTTGTACTCGCTTCTTCCAATAAGACTTTATGTGCCTTTTCATAGGTATCTTGATTTATCCATAAATCGGAATGGAGAAGATCGAAATCATCCGCAAGCAAACCTTCTGCTTCAAATGGACCGCCAACGGTTCCTGTGGAGACGATGACAGGCTTTTGATCAAACACCCATGTGCGATGCCCCGTAAGCATTATTAACCACCCCATTGTAGAGTATTGTCAGTGCTAAGATAAAACCTTGGAATAAACATAGATCCTTGAGTCAATTCCTTTTGAAATCCTTTTATTAAGGTCTTACGAAAATTTGTAAGCGTATGAATTAATAGCTTCAGCGACTTCATCCTGTTTCATTAGCTTTAGGCTTGATTGCCTGCATTTGGTTAATTGGATTGCTTGTATGTAACCTTATGGTATATTCAAGCCCCGTCCTTTATTAAAGAAAAAAGAATGGAAGGCTTCATTCTCCTTATGGATTAAAGATATAAAAAAGGCTGGTTGCTTTAACCAACCTTTTTATATGAATGATTATTGTTTATATTGAGGTTCCTCGTTTTGAATCTCTTCAATGCGAGGCGTGATGCTGTCCACGATTGTTTGTGTTTGTTGGGCAGCTTGTTGGTATAGCTGTTTGGCTTGCTCATTATCTGTGGAAAGAGCGAAGGTTTCAAAGCTCGCTTGAGCGCTTTTTAGCCCTGCTATAGTTGTTTTGACATCGTTTATTACTGTCATGTATGAACCTCCTTAGTTTGTAACTGCCTTATTAGAGTAAGGAAAAAATGATTATCTATACCTTCCAAATTTCTCTAGGATTGAATTAATCAAACGTTTGATTAATGGAAAGGGAACAGGCAGAAGTGTAGTTAATATCATTTTCCACCTATTTGATACGCAAATTGTTTTATTGTTTAATTATTGACTGAATTCAGAATTCTTAATATAATTACAGGAAACATAACGTGATTACGTGAGGTGATATGACATTTATATTCGGGACGATTTGTATAGTAGAGTTGTTTTTGAAATTTCAACTGAAGAAGTGTTAAAAGGCCTGCTATTTTATAAAAGCAAACAGGAGTCGGAAATTGAATCGATAAAAGGTAAAATACATAAATATGAGCAAAAACGAAGAGCTGAGGAAGCTTGGTATCAATCCCTATCACCATTTAAACGTTTTTTTACAGGGCGTGCCCCAAGTCATCACCAGGCCGTTGAGCATTTGGTGAATGTTAAGGATAGATATAAAAAAATTGAGATGATAAAACAGAAGGTTGCTTTTTTAAATCAGGTGATTGGTTTACTCGAAGCTGAAACGGAAAAACGGGAAATGAATTTACCATCGGACATCATTAAAGAAATAATGGACTGGCAGAAAGCGGAGGGAACACCAAGATGACTCTAGAAACGTTAAACGCTGGATTGGATACGGTTTGGGTGGTTCTGACAGCAGCCATGATTCTATTAATGGAGGGCGGGTTTGCTTTATTGGAGGCGGGGTTCGTCCGTACGAAGAATAATGTGAATATCATCATGAAGGTTTTTGCTGATATTACGATCGGAACGCTTTGCTATTTCGTCGTTGGTTTTGGCTTAATGTATGGAACCGATGTATTTGGAACCATTGGCGCAAGTGGCTTTCTGCTGAAAGGCGATTTGTCGCACATCGATCTTACGATTTCCATGGATGCATTTTGGTTATTTCAAGGGGCATTCGTCATCGCCGTTATTTCGATAGTTTCGGGAGCGGTTGCGGAAAGGATCAATTTTCGGGCTTATCTTATTTTTGTCGTAATGATGACGGCATTCATCTATCCGATTGCCGGTCACTGGGTATGGGGGGCTGGCTGGTTAAGCGGGTTAGGCATGCAGGACTTCGCAGGGTCTGCAGTCATTCATGCACTAGGCGGTTTTTCTGCACTTGCGGCTGCCATTGTAATCGGTCCGAGAGCAGGTAAATTCACTTCACGGGGGACTAGCTCCATTTCGCTGCCGAGTAATCTCCCACTGGCATCTGTCGGGGCATTCCTTTTATGGTTTGGCTGGTTTGGGTTCAATGCAGGAAGTACCTTGCAGGCTACAGATGTACGCATTGGCCATATTGCCATTGTCACGATGCTCTCAGCAGCATCAGGGGGAGCGGTGACCTTGCTTTATACACTATTTAGATATGGACGCTCGGATGCACCTTCCGTCATCAATGGCTCACTTGCAGGTCTTGTCGGGATTACAGCTGGCTGTGCATTCGTTAGTGATCTGGCAGCATTACTGATTGGAGCGGTTTCTGGAATGTTGATGTTAGCTGCGACCAATTGGTTGGAAGCCCGAAAAATCGATGATCCGGTTGGTGCCTTTCCCGTTCATGCGGCATCAGGAATGTGGGGTACGATAGCGGTCGGGCTTTTTTCCACTGAAAACGGATTGTTTGCAGGTGGGGGATGGCATTTGCTCGGAGTTCAAACGTTAGGATTAGTGGTGTTATGCATTTGGGGCTTTTCAGTAACATGGCTCGTTTTTAAAGTTATAAATGTTTGGCTGCCTATAAGATCCACTGAAGAAGAAGAAGAACTTGGGTTGGATATTAGTTATCATGGCATTATGGCCACACATACCTCACCAGAGTTCATTAAGGTAGAGGACTACTATAAGCAAGAGGAAGAATTGACAAGGTAATGTCCATAATACGATGGTAGAATCAAGTAAGAGGTGAATTTTAAATGGGTGCATGCAATCTTAATCATTCGCAACAAGATGTCAGGCTGAAATTTGAGAGTCAAAAGGCATTTTTACCAACCGAATTGAGTCAAACATTAGATCGATATCTTGAAAAAGGGAATTCGCAAGAAACATTGAATGAACTTTTTCATCTATTGAAGAAGTATGACTTGTCTACCCAGGAGGAACAGGAATCTAGAAACGAAAAGTTGAAACGGATAATGCTGTAAAAGAGAAAGAACGAGAGTGCAAGAATACTCCCGTTCTTTTTTTGTTTTTTCATTATGGAATCTTCTGTTAAATGATTTAAAGGATTCCGCGGGAATGGCTGACTCCTATTTTCTTTTTAACCAACGCATCAATAATTATAACTACTTAATTGATTAATCATTTTAATTTAAAGATTTAATCAATCGTTTGATTAAACCTCATGTACTGGCTGACTAACAGAGCCTTCGATAAAAGCATGGAGAAAGTAAAAAAGCGGGAGCCCATAAGGAGCTCCTGCTATTTCTTTAAAAACCATCATCTGTTGCGGTGAAGGGGATGTTAAGGTTTCGTTCAACGGCACGAAGTCTTTGATTTAGTCGATTCAGCCTATTCGTTTGACGTTGATCATTTTGACTCAGTCTGGTTATTTCCTGGTTTACACGGTTCACTTCTCGATTTATCCTTGTAATTTCTTGGTTCAGCCGAGTGAGTTCCCTTGATTGACGCTCGTTTTGACGCTCAAGTTCCCGGACTCTTCTTTCAAGTTGTTGAGGCTGCCTTTCAACATCGAATTGGTCGGGCACCTGGCTATATGGATTTTCTTGTACCTGTTGAAGGTTCCAATCTTGCTGTGGCATGTAATCAAATCGTTCGGGCTGTTGGAAATATGGGTTATAATTAGGCTCAAAGTACTGGTGATTTCCATTTTGTTGTGGAATAGGGTAAAATCCGTATGAATTCATGGTCAACTCTCCTTTTTTAAAATCAGGATGGATACGTTATAACTTATGTAAGTTCCGATGAAGTGACTAGGCGTTAGCCCATACGAATGGGGAGAAGAGTTAATTTACAGAAAAAATTTCAATAAATTTGCAGAAACCATCCGGTTCCTATATCGTTTAGGATAGGAGAAATTCTTTTAATCCATCTTGAAACCAATCCATGGGATAATCCGTATATATAGAAAAGAGTGTAAGTCAGGAGTGTAATGATTATGAATCGATTTCTTGCTGATTTTGTTCCGATATTGATTGCATTTCCAATGGTTTTGCCGGTTTGGCTGATTAGCTATTTTGCATTGAATCAACCGTTTGCCCTATCCGTTGTCATTTCTTTAGCAGGAGGGGCGCTTTCATACTGGCTAAGTTCCGTATATTTTTCATCAAGATACCTCAAAAAACATGAATTGACGAGAAAAGAATATCAATATATAAAGAAAAATTTAATTGAAGCAAAATCCAAGATATGGCGGGTTCAAAAAGCATTAATCTCGGTCAGGCATATCTCTTCTTTTAAACAGAGGAAGGATATGATTAAAATGATCAGAAAAATATATAGTCTGACAAAGAAAGAACCGAAGCGATTTTACCAGGCGGAACAATTTTATTACTCGCATCTGGATTCCGCCATGGAGCTTGCGGAGAAATATGTTTTTTTAGCACAGCAGCCAAAAAAGAATAGGGAACTCGAACTTTCCTTAACAGAGACTCGCAAAACTTTAAAGGAACTCACTAATACGATAGAAAAGGATTTATATAAAGTGATTGCCGATGATATCGATCACCTTAACTTCGAATTGGATGTTGCTAAGCAATCCATTAAAACTAGAAAAGAGTCACAAGTAATTGATGAAAGCAGGAGGTTAAAATGAATAACAATGATCCAAACCTGTTGAATAAAACGAATAATGCCAGTTTGATCGATGATCTTTTAGCCAATCCATTTGATGGGGTGCAGGAGCTGGAGAAAGTATCTTCCCAGGAAGCGAAACCGGTTAAGCTGATTGATGTCATTCCTGAAGAGAACAGGGCAAAGGCATATCAGCTTGCCGAACAAATCGACCCAACGAATCATCAGGCGATGATATCCTATGGTACACCCGCCCAATCAAAGCTTCTGACCTTTTCTAATTCCATGCTTGAGCATGTCCAGAAAAAAGATGTGGGTGAAGTGGGCAGCATTATCAATGATTTAATGAAAAAGTTAAACGAGCTGAGCCCGGATGAGCTAAAACCGGATAAGCCCTCTTTCTTTGCGCGTATGTTCGGGAAGCTCTCGGGATCTGTACAGGAAGTGCTATCCAAATATCAAAAAACTGGTGCCCAAATTGATCGAATCAGTGTGAAACTCGATCGGAGCAAGAATATCCTGCTATCGGATATCGTAATCCTTGAAAAGCTATATGAAACGAATAAGGATTACTTCCAGGCATTGAATGTCTATATTGCAGCCGGGGAAATTAAACTCGAAGAAATCCATGGGAAAACGATTCCGGAGCTAAGGAAGTCCGCTGAATCAAGCAATGATCAAATGAAGTTTCAAGAAGTCAATGATATGCTGCAATTTGCTGAACGGTTGGATAAAAGGCTTCATGATTTGAAATTGAGTCGCGAAATCACGATTCAAAGCGCACCGCAAATCAGGCTGATCCAAAACACGAATCAGGCGCTAGTCGAGAAAATACAATCTTCGATCATGACAGCCATCCCCCTTTGGAAAAATCAGGTTGCGATTGCATTGACCTTAATCAGGCAAAGGCATGCTGTAGAAGCACAAAAGCAGGTTTCCAAGACTACAAATGACTTGTTATTGAAGAACTCTGAGATGCTGAAAACGAATACCATTGAAACGGCAAAAGAAAATGAGCGCGGACTTGTCGATATCGAAACATTAAAGAATACCCAAGCCAACTTGATTTCCACACTTGAGGAAACCATGAGGATTCAAGAAGAAGGAAGGCATAAACGCCGACAAGCCGAACAGGAATTGGCTTCAATGGAAAATGAACTGAAACAGAAACTATTAGAGATAAAAGGATAAGGGGAGATAACATGGAAACTATCGAGGCTATAAAAACGAGAAGAAGCATTGGAATCGTTAAGCAAGATCCGGTACCTAAGGAAATGATCGAGCAAATCATTGAAGCTGGAACGTATGCACCTAATCACCATCGAACGGAGCCTTGGCGCTTTTTTGTATTGACAGGAGAAGGAAGAAATAAACTTGGAGAGGTGTTCGAAGAAATCACAAGAATTGAAAATGCTGATGATACCCCTGAAAGTTTAATCAGCAAGCTCGAAAGGCAAAAAAAGAATCCATTAAGGGCTCCAGTCATCATCGCAGTGGGCATAGAGCCTAGTGATAAGAATAATGTCCTCGTGGCAGAAGAATATGCGGCGGTGAACAGTGCCATTCAAAACATGCTTCTTGCAGCACATTCCCTAGGTCTGGGAGCAGTATGGAGAACGGGAAAAATAACTTATCATGAAAAGGTCCGTGAATTTTTCAATTTATCCTCAAAAGGAGAAGTATTGGCTTTCATATACTTGGGTTATCCTGATATGGAGCCAAAACCTGCTAAGAAAACACCGATTGATGAATTGACCACTTGGATCGGATGAAGGGTTGAGGGGCAGCTGCATCAGTGTAAACACACTGATGCAGCTTTTTTTGCCTTCAATAAGACTTCCTTAAATCTGATTTTAATAAAAGGGATTTGGATTCGTCAGGCTTCGTTTCAAGTGACGATTGATGAATTAGGTTGTACAATACAGAGGAAGAATAAATTTTGATGAATTAGGATGTGTCTATAGATGAGAACGATTGATCCATTTGAGATACTTGATGGAAAAGCGATAAAATATTTGGATGTTTTTGGCGTGGAGGATGGAATTGCTTTAAAGAGTAAGTATGAAGATAAAACGTATTGGATATATGATTATTATTGCATGCACCAGACTTGTGATTGCCAGGAAGTATACCTTGAATTCGTTGAGGAGCTTAAAGGCAATAAACAGGCAGGACAGCATTTTGGAGTGAGGGTTTCTTTCAGGGATAATCAATTTGTCCTGGAGGATTATAATATTTCCAAGCAAAAGGCGATGGATATTGCGGAAGATACGTTAAAATACAGCAAAGATGTAATGGAGTTATTTAAACAGCGGTATCAGCAAATGAAGGAAAAAGGCACGCAAATCATCATGGAAAGTGCAAAGGCAGCTAAAATGCCGCATGTTCATACAGAACCGGTCATTGGCAGAAACGAACCATGCCCATGCGGAAGCGGGAAAAAATATAAAAAATGCTGCGGCGCAGCTTAACATCTCATGGAAGCTGACTCGATTCGGGGTCGCTTTTTTTTTTGGGAAAAAAATTGAGTAATGAATAAAAAAATATGGCATTTAACGAACGTTTGTTCTATAATAAGAGTACCAGATAATAACACAAAAAGAAATAAAAAGTAGTTATTTAGACGGAATTTTCCAAAAACTTCTTTTTTATTTTCATAAATCTGGTATATATAAGAGAGAAGAGTTTTTTGATCTCATCTCTTTCAACGGTAGACGGCAACCAGACGGGATGAATATCCCCACACTGATGGCAGTTTAACTTATTGAACGAAGGAAGGGGTAATCAAATGACAAGAGAAAAAAGATTAATACCTTACAAAGTTCTCGAAGTAATGGAAACGGTGAAAGAGAAGATTCCTGAAGGTGTCGAGCTTGTGAAAGCCCCGGCAATTTGGGAGAAAAGCAATTATGGTGAGGGCGTGGTAGTTGCCGTCATCGATACAGGCATTGACAAGGGACATCCAGACCTCAAAGAAAGAATCATTGGTGGGAAGGATTTTACCAATACCGGGGATTATCAAGATGATAATGGACATGGGACACATGTTAGCGGTACGATTGTGGCTGCCGTCAATAATGCTGGTGTAGTGGGAGTGGCTCCGAAAGCGAGCATATTAGCGTTAAAGGCCCTAAATGGCCAAGGGCAAGGTGATATAGATTGGATTAATGGAGCTCTTGAGTATGCAATCAATTGGCGGGGACCTAATGAAGAAAAGGTTTCGGTTATTTCACTTTCACTTGGCGGTCCTCCAGATGAGGCTGAACACAAACTCATTCAAAAAGCCCTTCAGAACGATATCCTTGTTGTTTGCGCAGCTGGAAATAGTGGTGATGGGCGTCATGAAACGGATGAATTGGATTATCCAGGAGCATATCCCGAGGTAGTGGAAGTCGGAGCTGTGGATTTAAGCAGAAATTTAGCGGATTTTTCGAATACAAATGATGAAATTGACTTGGTGGCGCCAGGTGTCGATATTCTTTCTACGTATCCAGGAAATAAATATGCCAGGTTGAGCGGAACGTCAATGGCTACGCCTCATGTAAGCGGTGCAGCAGCCCTCTTGAAAGTGATTGCTGAAAAGGAATTTGACCGCAATTTAACTGAAGCGGAATTATATGCACAACTGGTGAAAAGTACGGAAGATCTGGGAATAAGCAAAAAAGCACAGGGAAATGGATTGCTTAACTTAACGATAGCGGACCAAAGAGCTGAAAAATCGATTAAGATTACCATAGAATCAGAAAACCTTAAGTTACCGAGTAAATCGGTGGTCATGGAATATTAGAAGAGAAAAAAGGTGCCTCAAGAATTTTGGGGGCACCTTCCATAATGATTATTTTTTAGTTTTCCTTAGAGCTGCAAAAAGCGCTACAATGGACAGAATTAGTGAAATGACAGCCAGAGTGATGATCAGCGTTTGATTGCCATCACCTTCTGTTGTTGCTGAATCCTTTGAATTGTCAGTTGCCGTGGAATCATTAGTTTCAGCCTCATCTTTGTGACCATGGTCCGCTGGTTCTGCATCAGCCTTGGGCGCAACTGTAATCTCCGTTACAGAATGCGGTAGGTCTGAGCCTTCATCACCGCTCCATTCAACAATTTCACCATCTTCGTAATATTGAAATGCATCCCAGGCAACTTTCGTTTCTTCTTTAGGGTTTTGTGCTACAAAAGAGAATTGCTGGAATTGTCCAGCAGCTATTCCTTCATCAGTTGCTGCCCAAGTTACCGTTTTTACATGCCCATCTTTGTCACCTTCTGTTGTTACTTTCCACCCTGGTACAGGCTGATAGCTTTCAAAAGTAACCTCTTCAGGTACTTTTAAAGTCACCTTTGTAGTGGCAGTTTCTTTCTCTACTGGTACTTTGAGTGTATAAGTTTCCCACGCCTCAGGTGCAGATGAACTAGGCTTGACTGTAACGTGAGCATATGCTGAACCGGAAAAAATGAATAATGCAGCAAATGTGAAAATAAGTAGTTTTGAAATATTTTTCATTAGTATAAACCTCCTGTTATGAATTCCCTATGAAAATGATAAAATCAGCATTAATTGAATCCAGGCTTTCAGTTAATCCGTGAACATGGATATTCCACTTTCCTGGCATGGTTAATAATGACTTTGATGTAAATGTACCTGTGTTTTTCTCCTTCATTTGCAGTTTTATTTCACCGCGTGGCGTATCTAACGGCTGCATAGTGATTGTAAGCTGCTCTATTTCAGCAATGGGCTTGCCTTCATTGGAGAGATTTACTTGAATCACGTTATCTCCGACTTCATTGGGAGTCACCATTAATGTAACCTCATTATTTTCTTCAGTCCGTAACGTCTTTTCAATGGGCCCGGGAGAAGACATGGCAGTTTGGACATTTGTCAATAGAGCTGCAATGAGAAGTATGACGATCCCTAAACCAAACTCCATTCCCACACTATAACCAAGTCTTTTCGTTTGCTTTTTCCCTCTGAGAAAATGAAAGCCTCCTAAAACGATCATGACTAACATGAGACCGATTTTCGCCAGTAACAATTGTCCATATGTTGTGTTGAACAATGAATGGATAGTCGGAACATGCTGTAAACTGCTATATATCCCGCTAACAATCAGTATGATTACAAACAGAAATGCCCATCTGGAAAACCTTTGAATGATTGACCAGTAAAATGTTTTCTTATCTTCTTGGACTGCCTGCCGATCAGCAAGCCCAGGTAAAATCACCAATAAGGCCATAAGGCCGCCGAGCCATAAAGCCATGGACAACAAATGAAGGAAATCCATCAAAACGGCCAGAACCTGATTAGGAACAGCTGCTGTATGTCCAGTTAAAGCCTTACAAATCATTAAGCTGGCTATTATGATGAAGGAAAAGATAGGCAATGATTTATTCAGGGAGTTCTCGAGCATGAAATAAATCACTAAAAATAGAAGCAGCAATATTAGAACTTCTATGATCCAGACCGTTCCAAAGTTTGTAGCATTCAATACTTCTTTTATATAACTCAATTTAAATGCATCTGCCCAACCCACGCCAGCGTCAATCGTAACTTTTAAAGGCAGATTAAAGAAGATGGAAAATGCTAAACCTGCATATGAAAGCCAAAGGTATAGACGTGTTCTTCTGCTTGCTTCAAAAAGTCGAGAATCCTTCATTAACGATAATCTGAAAAAAAGGATTCCAGTAAGTGCAGCGAAGCATATGTATTGAAGACTTTGAAGGATAACATTGATGGAATTCGGAAAACTTGCATTCACTTCGGGATTTTCTTGGTCTGAAAGGCCCTCTGAATCTCCGAATTGAAAGGGAATTGTTCCTTCAATGGGATGTCCATCACTTGAAACCACTCTCCATTTAATGTAATAAATCCCTTCGTCGATAGTGCCCTTCCACTTAGCTTCCAGTACTTTTTCACTTTGTTCCGAGATTGTACTGTCTTGAATTTGAATTTTGTCCCCACCTTGGCTGAATACCTCAAGCGAATGGAAAGATGGTTGAATATTCTCGCTGAATTGAATGCTGATCTTTTCAGGAAGAGTATCCATCGCTTCATTCGGGCTAGGATTAGAGCTTATTACCGTAGCATGACCAAAAGCCATTGCCGGGTATAAAAGCAAACTGAATAGGCTGACTACCAGCCATAAATATTTTTTCATCTTGGTGTGCCATCACCCTTTCATCAAATCATGTAAGCTCATTATAAAAGGAAAATGTGAAAAAACAGTGAAAATAAATTAGTTATCTAAAGGCAGTTTGAAAGGTTCGCTAGAAAAGTATAACAATAAGTTTAGATTTACCTTCCTTCCTCCATTATAGCCATAAATATTGGTTTGGAATTCCGCTTTGCAAAACATTAATAGGCATCCTGTTGGTATAAACTCCATTAAGAAATAATTAAGGTTCCTTTGATAACCTGACCCTATCATGTTTGCAGGAATTATAGGAGGGATAGGCTTTGCTAAAGAAGGGATTAAAAGAAAAAAGTGTGAAGGTGATCTTGGTTGGTTCCCTTGTGGGGATGGGAACATCCACTTATATGCCCGTGGCAGGGGCTGCGGAAGGCACTTCCGTCATTCAAAAAGAGGAACAAACGGTAAATAGTCTTTCAAGGCTAGAAATAGAGGGTATAGCACTGGATCAAAAATTTTCAGAAGATGTACACGACTATAGCTCGGCAGTGGGGAATGATGTGGAAAAGATCAACTTACTTGCAGCAAGTCCTAACGAGAATGCAGCTATATACGTGAATGGTGTCAAAATGACAGAGGGGAAGGTGAAGGACTTACCGCTTCAAACTGGCATGAATACATTTGAAATCACCGTCAGCGATGGGCAAAATGAAACGGTTGCCTATACTCTCAAGGTCGAAAAAATTGAAAGTGATAATAATCTTTTAACATCGATTGGATTATCAAAAGGCTCATTAACATTCGATTCTAAAGTGACAGCTTATAATGCTTCTGTTGAAAATGAAGTCCAGTCCATTACAGTAACTCCGACATTGAGTGACAGTACCGCAATTGTAAAGGTGAATGGAAAGGATGCAACCGGTGCAGGTGTAAAGGTTACCCTTCCAATCGGTAAGACAACGGTGAAGATTATCGTTACAGCAGAAAATGGAGATGAAAAAACATATACGCTTACGATTACACGGGCGGCAGCCAAGGAAAAAGAAGAATCGAATACTGCACCTAAAGAGGGTGAAGTTCAACAGGAGCTCTCAACAGGAACGAGTAAAACTCAACCTTCCACCGATAAGGGGAATAAATCATCTGTAACACCAACGGAATTCATCGATAAGGGGAATAAATCATCTGTAACACCAACGGAATCCACGGATAAGGGGAATAAATCATCTGTAACATCAACGGAATCCACCAATAATCTAAACCCAAGCAGTGGTGTCAGCCAAGTACCGAAAGCAAAGCAACTTGAAAGCATTTCAACACAAATGGCGAAAACGGATTCTATAGAGAAGGTAACGTCAGCAGATTCCTTAGGAGTTGAGGGCAATAATGCACCAGTGTTGAACAATCTGACTGTATCATCAGGAGTATGGAACAAATCTTTTGAATCTAATGAGCATACCTATCATATCGAGGTCGATAATGATATTTCTTCAGTCGAAATGAATGCAACGACAAATGCCAGCGGAGCAACGATTGAATATGACGGTGAGAGCAGTAAAAAAGTGAAAATCAAGGATAAAGCGAAAACGGCCATTTCCGTTACCGTTTCAAAGGATGGGGAGCGCCGTACTTACGTCCTTGTTTTCGAAAAGGATATGGATGTGGAAATGGATGAGGAAGAAACCGTGGATGATGTCAAAACAAAAGAGGTGGAAGTTGAGGCAACGCAAATGAGTACAGCCGGCAAGTCGGGGAGCGATGCATCCAATAATACTGGAGGCCAGGTTAATCGCAAACAACCTGTTGAGACAGGGTCATTCTTTGGGAATATAAAGGGTTTCTTCACCTCCCTGATTAAATAGGGATGGGTCTGAATCCTGCAAAAAAAGGACAAGGTTTAGGCTTGTCCTCAGGTTTATATTTTTATGGGCAAAATGATTTGGACCTCGGTTCCTTGGTTTAGTTCGCTGTTAAAGCGGACCTTTCCCCGATGCGCCTCGATGATTCGGCAACTGACTGTCAGTCCTAATCCGGTTCCTTTTTCTTTAGAAGAATAGAAAGGCTCGCCAAGATGCTTTATCCGGTTTTTTTCAATTCCGCTTCCATTATCTTTGATGGTAATGGAAAGGTTATTGTCGATGCGTTCGAAATCAATCCAAATGTGATCGGCGGATGCCTCCATTGAATTCTTGAGCATGTTTATGAATACTTGTTTTAATTGGTTTCCCTCACATAATAGAAGCGGTATTTCGTTTTTAACAGATATTGATATTTGGGTGGGGTACGAGTCCGCCTCTGGTTTCAACAAGGTTTTGACATCATTCATCAGGTCGATGATTTGATGTTTGCTGAATGGAAGTTCCTGTGGTTTTGCCAGAACGAGTAACTCGCTTACTATAAGATTGATCCGGTCCAATTCACTTAACATGATCGTGTAGTATTGTTCATAGGGATGGTCGTTCTTTTTAAGCAGCTGGACGAAACCTTTTAAAGAAGTCAGAGGGTTTCGTACCTCGTGGGCCACACTTGCGGCAAGTTCGCCGACTATCGATAATTTTTCAGTTCTTCTTAAGCGTGCTTCGGTTTCCCGAATTTGAGTGACTTCTTTAGCATAAGTAATGATTCCGACTAAATCCTCCCCAACCATCATCGGGACAAACGAACAAGAAAGTAAGATGGACTTCCCGTACTTCGTCAGGAATTCTATATCTTTCCCTTTTTTTATCCCCTTTTGGTTTTCCATGACATATTGGCAAGATGTACGGATCAATTCCGCGTCTTCTGCTGAGAAGTTCAAATTAATGAATGAGGCTCCATGTATTTCTTCTTGTTGAAAGCCTGTTACCGTTTCAAACCTTGGATTTACGGTCGTGATCATTCCGTTTAAATCAAGCATCAGCATCGGATAAGGGTTGTGTTCAAACAATGATTTATAGCGTTGTTCACTATCGAATAATTGATTCTCCGCGACTACTCTTTCAGAAATATCCCTGCCGATGACTACTAAGCCTTTTCGTGAACCATCCTCATTGAACAGGGGAACTTTGATCGTATCAAAGGTCTTGTGATTGCCATCGGGAAGAGGGACGATTTCCTCACACCTTGTGATTTCCCCTTTTACCCACGTTTCTTCATCGGAAACTTCACAGTAAATCAACGACTCTTTATAAAATTCGGAGTATTCTGCGAGCTCACTGTCTCTTTTTCCCTTATAGTCTACATGCTCCAATTGAAATAATTGAAGGCCGAAGGTATTGGATTCAAGCCAACGGCCATCACCATCCTTGAAGTTAACGAAATCGACCATTGAATTGATGAGTGTACGCCGACGTTGTTCCGCTTCTTTTAATTGCTTGAATTCTTCCCTTTTAGCTAAATAAAGAAATAAAACCAAGCCTATTGATAAAAGGAAAACAAATCCTTCCGCTCTTTGAAGTTGAATGAAGACCTCTTTGTTTTGGATATTTGTAGTTAAAAAATAGTCGAACACGACTAGTGTAAGAATCCCGGATAGGATATATATTGCTAAGATGGAGCGTTTGGACATGGAGATTCTCCCTGATTTTAAGACATTTCTAAGGTAAAATTACATACACATTTTAACAAACTATCGGAAAAAAATATATGCAGAATCCTAAATAAAAAACAGGGGCCAAAGTGGTCACCTGTTTTTTCTGAAGAAGGTTTGTTTCTTTTTCTTTTTTGCACGCTTATAGATAATGAAAAATAGTAAGAAGAAGAGTGCGAGTGCTGCTAGCGTATATTGGTTCATTTCAACAGATAGCAGTCCATATGGAATGAGCGAAAGGAAGAAAAAGTATATAAGGTTGCCAAGTGACGTCGCTAATAAAAAATCCTTGAAAGTGACGGTGCTGACTCCAGCTACCAAGTTAATTAAGCTTGTTGGGATCAGAGGGAAAATCCTGCCTGTAAAAACGTACATGAAGCCATGCTCCACAACAGATTCTTGCCACTTTTCGCCAATCTTCTTTAAGAGAAACTCCTGAAACCAGTTTCTTGCTGCATAAAAAATGAAACCTGAGGCAACAACGCTTGTAAACCAACTCCATAGATATCCATATATGAATCCGAATATCGTGACATTGATAGTCAGGAGCAAAATCAAGGGAATGATTGTAAAAGAATTTTGTACAAACATTAATACGAATGTCACAATAAATGTAAGCAAAAGGTTTTCCTTCAAAATGCCAATAACAGAATCTAGATCACTTTTCCAAACCAAAGTGAATAACTCTGCATTAGAAAAAATAAATATTGCAATTACCAATAGACCGATTATGGTCAGGACTTTTTTCAAAGGGCCACCACCATTCTTACTAGTAGTTTATCATTTTCGAGTTCATTGGTGAAAAAAAAGAGCTGCCGCATCATGCAGACAGCTCTTTTCATTATAGTGGGTTCGCGACGAGAAGATTCCATTAAAGCCACTTTTCAAACTGAATTCTTTTGTTCATTCCATAAATGATTGGCGCTCCAATCAAGAGGACAACGAATTCACCGACAGCCGTGGTCATCCAGCTTAACCAGAATGGGAACCCCAGGGCAAGGTTCAGTTCAATTGCAATTAAAAACATTGTGAAAGTGAAAAAGATAATCGTGGCGATCATCCGTCCTTTAATGCCTTTTATGAACCGAGAAACAAAAATGACAAGCAATAAGGCGAGCAGAGATTGCCCCACCCCGAAAATCAAGTCATATGGCACCATCGGCGAAAATAGCAGATTCGATATGAAGACTCCGCCGACGATACCGTAGATATACTTTTTATTGAATACAATCAGATGATTCAATATTTCCGGTACACGAAATTGGAACATCTGAAATGATATTGGTTGGAACACCAATGAGACCGCCACATACAAGGCAGCCAATAACCCGCTTATCACGAGTGTACGAACATTCATTTTACTCTCTCCCTAGTTTTTTATCGTGGGATGGTTACGAACCACGTTTAGGCGTTTGCCCGATGTTTAATAGTATCCCATGTAAGCTTATTTCGTCAATTTGTAAAGAATGGTTTTAATTTATAAGTTTCCAAGCACGGGAAGTAGCTCAATTGGATTTTGATTTATTGCAATGAAGGATGATATTATTTCAATATGTACTTCAAAGGAGTGAATATAGTATGTCGATCGAGAGTGTCAAAAGCCATTTTAAACAATGGGATCGGGAAGGCGATGTAATGGAGTTCGAAACATCGAGTGCTACGGTGATTGAAGCAGCGGAAACCATCGGTGTTATCCCAGCGCGGATTGCTAAGACTCTTTCCTTTAAGGGGGAAGGTGAAAAAGCCATTTTGGTTGTTGCCGCAGGGGACGCGAAAGTGGATAATAAGAAATTTCGTCAGACGTTCGGTTTCAAGGCACGAATGCTTTCACCTGAAGAAGTGCTTGCACAGACCGGCCATGCGATCGGAGGAGTTTGCCCGTTTGGTCTGGCAAATGATCTAGCTGTTTTTCTTGATGTATCGATGAAACGCTTTGAGTCATTGTTCCCGGCATGCGGCAGTGCGAACTCTGCAATAGAACTTAAACTCGCTGAGTTGTTTGAATATTCAGGCGCGGAGGATTGGGTGGATGTTTGCAAAGGTTGGGAAGAGAAAGGGAATGAGGAAACGGCGGTAGGCAATGCAGTTGATGGCCTTTGATGGTTTCAAAAAATCCACATGAATGGAATTGAGTCCACTATGGTGGACTTTATTTTAGTGGCGACCGCATACATTTTCTATGATTTAAGCGGAAAATCGGGCAGAAAGTGTTCCTGAGCGGAGGTTGAAAGATGTTAAATGAAAGCAAAAGAAAAAGCAATAACAGCTATCTTAGTCTTAAAACTCTTTATGAAGAGAATATAACGGTTAAGAGCATTGCCCAGGAGCTTGAGTTTTGCCATAAAAACGATCTGGCGGTGGATATCCATAAAGCATTGGAAAAAAAGAATTTTGATATATTGGCAGTGCAAGATCAGGGGGAAATCATCGGGTATATCGAAAGGGAGGAACTCGGTGAAGGAAGCATCTCTGAATATTTGAGAAACTTTTCACCAAGGGAAATGGTTTCGGATTCAACCCCTTTGATCCAGCTTCTCCAGATTTTCAAGAATAAAACAAGGGTGTTCGTATTAGAGAATAATTCGATTAAAAAGTTGATTACCCATGCCGACCTTCAAAAGCCTCCGATCAGGATGCTGATATTCGGATACATTACTTTATTGGAAATGAGGATGAGCGATATCATCCAGGATAGATTCGGCGATGGCAGCTGGTATCCAATGATCAGCGAAGACCGTTTAGAAAAGGCAACCGAATTATATAGAAGGAGAATCGATAAAAACGAGGATATCAATATAATAGAGTGCCTGCAAATCAGTGATAAATTCGATATCATACATAAAGATAGAGATTTGAGGCGCTTCTTCCAAATCCCTTCGAAAAGTAAAGGGAAGAAGGATGCGAATGCCATCCGGAAGTTACGGGATAAGATTTCCCATGCTAATGAATTGGGTCTGGACATGTCATGGATGGAAATCATCGAGGTTGTCGAGTCCTGTGGCCGACTGCTCGAAATCTCTGAATCTTATCAGTATGAAAAATAAGATCCGGCTAATCATGCTGGTTCTTTTTTAACGCATCCAAACAGAAAAAACTGCCCATATCAGGCAGTCTCCCCCTCAAAACTCCGGCAGTTGGTCCAGGTTATTTTCTTTTATTCCATCGGGCTCACTCCGCAATATGTCACGTCCATATTTATGAAAGACGTCAACATTTGCCAGGATGCCTGCTTTGGCTTCTGAAAGGGCAGTGGGGTAGTCGAGTTCGCGGCCGGAGTTCGTCTTGATGGCGATAATATTGTCCTCCTCATTTTTCCTTACGGCGATGATTTCTTCTTTTCCTGCTGCATCAAGTTGGTTTGCTTGCGGTGTTCCCTGCTGTTTATATGATTCATAGGCTTTTTCAAATTGGTCCATGTTTTGGACACCTCCTATTTATAGGGTGAGCTATTTTTTCTGCAATATACAAACCGGATTTCGTCCAACTTGAGCCGTTAATTCGTCTAAATGGGCCGATTTTTCGGCACTTTTTTTAAGTGAACGCTGTCGTCTTGGCCTTTTTGCAGTGGCATGGCACTTGCATTTTGTTTAAGTAGTAGTAAGAAATAATATCCACTAGATTAAGGGAGGAAAATGAATCATGAATGTAAAACAAGGGGCAAGCACTGTAAATGCAAAACAACAGGTCAAGACAATGAAAGCAGCGGTCGTCAATGAATTTAACCAAAAACTTGAGATCAAAGAAGTACCCATCCCAGAATTGGAATATGGTGAGATATTAGTGAAAATTAAAGCCTGTGGCGTGTGTCATACCGATTTACATGCGGTACATGGTGATTGGCCGGTAAAACCCAAGCTTCCGCTTATCCCCGGACATGAGGGTGTAGGCATTATAGAAAAGGTGGCAGAAGGCGTAACTTCCTTGAAAGTAGGTGACCGTGTTGGGATCCCATGGCTTTATTCGGCCTGTGGCGATTGTGAATATTGTCTGACCGGAAGGGAAACGCTTTGCTTGGATCAATTGAATGCAGGATATTCCGTGGACGGCGGGTATGCGGAATATTGTAAAGCACCTGCCAAATATGTGGTAAAGGTTCCTGAAGGGCTTGACTTTGCGGAGGTTTCACCAATTTTCTGTGCAGGTGTAACGACCTATAAAGCTCTTAAAGTATCGGAAGCAAAACCTGGTGATTGGGTAGCTGTTTATGGAATTGGCGGATTGGGACATGTTGCTCTGCAATACGCAAAAGCGATGGGCTTTAATGTGATTGCTGTCGATATTCAAGATGATAAGCTTGATCTGGCAACGGAACTTGGGGCGGATTACACGGTTAATGGACTGAAGACCGATCCTGTACAGGCTATAAAGGATAAGGTTGGCGGTGTGCAGGCATCCATTTCTGTAGCGGTTACGAAAAAAGCTTTCGAACAGGCTTACAGTTCAGTCAAGAGGGGCGGGACACTTGTCGTAGTCGGATTGCCGAATGATGAACTTCCAATCCCGATTTTTGATACAGTACTAAATGGGGTAACTGTAAAAGGGTCAATCGTCGGCACGAGAAAAGATTTACAGGAAGCTGTTCAATTTGCGGCTGAGGGTAAAGTCAGAACGAATATAGAGACGAGGAAACTTGATGAAATAAATGATGTGTTTTCAATGATGGAAAAGGGGGAAATCAACGGACGCATCGTATTGACGCTAGAATAGGAACAGAGGGAGGAAGCCCTGGAACGGGGCATCCTCCTTTTTATTATGTCTGGTTCTTCTCATTTAATATATAACGTAATTTCCTTATGGATATCTGCAAGCGTTTGGCTGCTTCATTCCGGTTGCCGTAGGTTTTTTGCAGTGCCTGCATGACGAGCTCCTTTCCAATTGTCGATTGAAGCTGTTTGATTTCCGTAAGTACTTCTTCAAGCATCAGTTCATCCTTCTCATTAAAGTCAGCCACTAGCCTTTTTCGCCATTCTTCAAGAAGGTTTTCAGTTGACTGAGTCTCATTAGTGGACACGTTTTTGTCAGGGGTGATCTGGCTGTTAGACAGAGAGATATCATTGGCGGATATTACCGACTTATGGTCTGCGAGAGTTAGTGTGCGCATGACCACATTAGATAGTTCGCGTATGTTGCCTGGCCAGTTGTATTGCTGTAATTTTTCAATGGCTTCATTGGAAAAAGAGATATCTCCATGGCCATTCCTCTCAATCAAGTGACGGACAAGCAAGGGAATATCCTCTTTTCGGTTCCTTAAAGGCGGGATATCGAGAGTCACGACGTTCAGCCGGTAAAATAGGTCTTCCCGGAATTTATTTTTGTCCACTGCCTGCTGCAGGTTTTCATTGGAGGCCGCCACTAACCGGGCGTTCGTCCGTAATGTCCCGCTGCTGCCAACCCGCATGAATTCCCGCGTTTCCAAAACTCGAAGCAATTTGACTTGGATGGCGGGACTCGCATCCGCAATTTCATCAAGAAAAAGCGTCCCGTTCCCGGCAATTTCGAAAAAACCCTTTCGCAGCTGGGTCGCTCCGGTGAAAGCACCCTTTTCATGACCGAATAATTCGCTTTCAAGCAGGGATTCAGAGATCGCTCCACAATTGATGCCGATAAAAGGTTCATGGTTTCGGGGGCTGGCAATGTGAATGAAGCGTGAAAGCACTTCTTTACCGCTTCCGGTTTCTCCTTCGATTAATACATTGACGGATTTTTGAGCCACCTTGAAAGCCATTTCAATCAAATTCTTCATTAAAGGACTTTCGCCGACAATGAGTCCTGAATCCTCGGCAAGTTTATGGATGAAATGCTGATTCAAATCTTCATTTTCATTCAAAAGGTTGTCAATCTGCCTTTCCAGTACTTCAATATCTACAAAGGGTTTTTCCATATAATCACTCGCGCCAAGTTTCATTGCATCAACAGCGGTCTTGACGGTGCTGTATCCGGTCATGATCAGTACCTTGCAACGCGGCTGCATCTGTTTTAGATGCTGCAGGAGGGAAAGTCCATCACAATCCGGAAGCTTCAGGTCTATCATTGCGACATCAAAACGCTGCTGATTCCAATCGATCTCATGAAAATCCTTCCCGCTATTCACAACTTGTACGAGATAACCTTTCATCGTAAAAAGGCGGGAAAGAAAAGTCCCAACCTCTTTCTCATCGTCTACCACAAGTAAATGAACCACATTATCATCCCCTTTCTTCTTCTGCTTGTAAGGGAAGCCTCAGGAAAAAAGTGCTTCCTTGTCCTGGTGTGCTCAAAACGTCGATCTTCCCACCATGATCTTTGGCGATGCCAAGGCTTACAGACAGCCCCAAGCCGGTACCTTTTTCACGGTCTTTAGTCGTATGGAAGGGATGGAAAATGAAGGGCAGGCGTTCTTTTTCTATCCCCGTTCCGTTATCAGTCACCCGAACCACCATGAACTTGTTTTCTGAGTAGGTAGTGATCGCAATAGATTTTTCCGTTTGGGCGGACTCATCCAATGCGTCCTTGGCATTCAATAGCAAGTTGATGATGATCTGTTCTATTTGCGGCTGGCTGCCCTTTATGAAAGGAAGGTCTTCCTGAAGGGTAAGATGGAGGGAGATTTGCTTCTTCCCAAGTTGGAACTTCAAAAGGTTCAAAACCTGGTGAATGGCTTCGTTAATAGAGTAATAGTGGAATCTATACTCATCCTGCCTTGAAAAGGTAAGCAGGCTTTTCACTATTTGCCTGCATCGGTCTCCGCAAATCTTAATATCGTTTAACAGCATATGATCCAGATTATCCTGTGGGGTTTTACGTAATAAAATTTGCGAGTTACCAAGAATGGCCGTTAATGGGCTATTCAATTCATGGGCAATCCCAGCTGCCATTTCACCAATCGCCCCAAGTTTACCGGCATGTAATAGCTGGACTTCCATCTGTCTTCTTTCGGTGACATTTTTATAATAAGCAATGACCCCATATACTTGATGCTCCTTATTCTGAATCGGGTAGGCATGCATTTCCAGGATGGTATCATGCTGAAGGAGAATTTCCTGAAACCCTGGCTTATTAAATGAAAAGGTATCTTGAATCAGATTTTTGGATTTTTCAATTAAAGGAATCTGGTCGGAAAAGTCCCTGGCTGAATCATTGGATTGATAGACCGCTCCTTTGTGATCAAAGACGATGATCATGTCTTCAACTGCCTTGAATGTATCCTCCCACTCCTGTTTGGAATGAAGAACTTCCTTATAAAGCTGGGCATTCTCCAAAGTTAACGCAAGCTGATTGGATAGTTGTTCAAGAAATTCGAGTTCATCTTTATGCCATGTTTTCTTTTTCTTCCTGCCAAACGTCCAAATTCCGATTTTTTTACTTTTTCCGTATAAAGGGACCAATAGAAGTGATTCGATCTCAAGGGATAATAGACGTTCCTTTTCTCGGAAGTCCGGTAACTGTTTAACTTCCACCTGAATCGGCTGTTTTTCTTTCAAGGCGGACGAGAAATCCTGAAAAGGGTGTAACAAGTTTTTGGCATCCATTTCAAGTTCACAGTGACCATTAGGGCAGATATGAAGCAGGGCAGGTTCTTCCTCATACAATATGACAAAATGACTGTCATCGAATGTAATGAGCTGCTTAAGTTTTGAAATAACATTTCGGAGAATCTCTTGGATGTCGATGTCCATATTCATATTTTTAGTGATGTCATTCATGATTTCAAGCTGCATATTCTTCTTCTTCAGTTGATCCACGGTTTTCTTAAGTTCCGTGTAATACGTTTTCTTTGAAGATTTCACACCTGTCATTAAATCTATCAATTCAAGTTTGTTCATGCTTTTCACCTCTTAAAGGGCTGTAAGAAGCAGCTGATTAATCTGTTCTAATGACATATCACGAGGATTTGTGATCATGCAGGCATCCTCAAGAGCGGTCATCCCTATGGGGTCTATCATTTCTTGCGTAATGCCGACATCACTTAAACTCTTGGGAGCTCCAATATCCTGGGATAATTCCCTTACGAAGTGTATGGCTGCCATTCCTGCTTGCTGCTCTGTCAATGCCCGTGTATCGATGCCCATGATGTCTGCAATCTCGCTGAATCGCCTTGGTGAGGCAATTCGATTGAAATCCATGACATGGGGAAGGAGTATCGCATTGATTTCACCATGCGGAAGGAGGTATTTGCCGCCTAAGGCATGTGAAATGGCATGGGCAGCTCCCAAAATGGCGTTGGAAAAAGCCAGTCCAGCCTGCAGGCTCGCCATTGCCATCGCTTTTTTTGCTTCCTCATTATGCCTGGATGCAACAGAGGGGCGTAAGTGGCGGGAAACGATGAAAAGCGCGTTTTTGGCTTGTACATCTGTCAAAGGCGTCGCTGCGATTGAAACATAGGATTCAATGGCGTGGGTTAAAACATCCATTCCCGTAGCTGCGGTCAAATCTGGTCCCAAGGTGGTTAAGGTACCAGGGTCGACTATTGCAATATCGGGGACAAGTGATTTTGAAATGATCGTCATTTTTTTCTCGCGGAATGAATCGACGATCACAGAAAACTGAGATACTTCCGAACCCGATCCTGCAGTGGTCATGATCATCACCATGGGTGGGAGGGGTGAGTGGACTTTATCAACACCTTCATAATCACTGATGATGCCGCCATTCGTTACTAAAAGGGCTACCCCTTTGGCGACATCCAAAGCACTGCCTCCTCCCAAACCGATGATGGCATCACATTCTTGTTCTTTAAATGCCAAACAGCCGGCTTCGATCTCCCTGTCCTTCGGATTGGTCGTCATTTCAATGAAGGTAGCAAAAGCAAGGCCTGCATCTTGGCAGGATTTAATGACTTTATCTAACCAGCCAGCATTGGCAACCCCGGAGTCGCTGACTATCAGCGCCTTTTTGGCACCCAACCGCAAGCAGGCCTCGCCAGCTTGTTCAATCGAACCTTTTCCAAAAATAACTTCCGGCATCACGAATTTAGTTATCGACATTTTTGCGCCTTCTCCCTGTAAAAATTCTATCTCTTCTGTATTATTTTCCCGAAAAAGAGCGAAAATCCTGTTTGGATTCCAGGTATTTTTATATAATATGACAAAATATAGAATGATAGATAACTTTTGGAGCAGGTCAAATTTCCTGTTAATTTCTTTAATTTGTAAATTCGTTACTTTAGATCTGTATGAATAGGGATAAACCTACCTAGTTAGTATTCTTTATGTATTGTAAAATTATGGGGGAATCTATTAAACTGGGAGGCAATCTATGAAAAAACAATTTTTATCGGTAACCTTAATCGCAGCATTGACACTCGGGACAGCCGGGACAACCACCGCTTTAGCAACGCCACATTCATCGCCGGTGCTATCTGCACCATCCACGGACAAGCAAGTCATTAAAAAAATCGATGCCGATAAAATCTACAAGAATATTGAATACCTCTCACAAACACCTCGGGTGGCGGGTACGGATTCTGAGTATAAAGCCGTCCAATTCATCAAAAAGCAATTCAAATCTTATGGATATAAAGCCGATATCGAAGAGTTCAATTTTTTATCTTATACAGACCCAAATCTGGTCGAACTGTCCGTTGCCGGATTTGATGGGGAAATCCAAGCGAGCCATTTAACCTATTCAGTTAATGGGGACCTATCCGGTGAAGTTGTATATGCCGGTTTAGGAACGAAAGAAGAGCTAGAGGAAACCGACGTTTCAGGGAAGATTGCCCTTATACAAAGAGGGAGCCTCACTTTTGCAGAGAAAGTATTGAATGCAGCAGAAAAAGGGGCAGCGGGAGTCATCCTATTCAATAATGCAGATGGGGAATTAAACGGGACACTCGGAGAGGATAATGACAAGTATATTCCATCTGTCACGATAACCAAAAAGGATGGAGAAGCCCTGCTGGAAAAATTGAATGCCGGAGTTAAATTGACAGCATCATTAAAAATCGAAGGAGCTTATTCCGAAGAAAAAACCTCTTATAATGTAGTGGCAACGAAAAAAGCAACAAAGAACAATAAAGCAAAAAAGAGCGATATTATTTATATTACTGGACATCATGATTCCGTAGCAGGAGCACCCGGAGCGAATGATGATGCATCAGGAACATCCGTCACCCTTGAACTTGCGCGTGTTCTGAAGAATCTTCCTACAGATACGGAAATTCGCTTCGTCACCTTTGGAGCCGAGGAAAATGGATTGCTAGGTTCACAGCATTATGTGAACAACCTTTCTGATGATGATATCAAGCGGACCATTGCCAACTTCAATCTCGATATGGTGGGAAGCAGGGATGCCGGAGATTTGGTCATTTTGACTAATGATGGAGAAATGAACCTTGTAACCGAGCTGGCCCAGGCATCAAGTACAAGACTGAATGGCGAGCCGACTCCATATGGACAAGGCGGGAGAAGTGACCATGTATCCTTTGCTGAGGCTGGGATTCCCGCTGCTTTATTCATCCATAGTCCATCAGAGCCTTGGTATCATACTCCTGATGATACCATTGATAAAATCTCAAAAGAAAAGCTTCAAGATGTTGCTGAAATTGTCGGCACCGCCGTCTATGATCAAGCTAAAATCGAAGCTAAAAACCTTGATCCAAATCATAAAAAAGGGAAAAAGGTGAAAGTTCCGCATTTATTTGACGAAAAGGAATTCAAATAAAGCAGTAAATATTTAGAGGGTGCAGCTTGCACCCTCTCTTTGTGTTTAAAAATGGAAAACTAGGGGTAAAAGGTCCAATCTGGAAATCGTGCCTATGGGATGAATTCCCTAAATACCTAGCATAAATAGCTTATTTATCCCTATTTAACTCTAAGACTATAATCCTTATAATAAAAAATATGAAAAATATGACAGTCTACATAATGAGAATAGTATGTTTGAGGTGATTTTTTAAGTGTATGCAAATTCATTGAGTGAAATTCACTCAGCCCTCTCCAGTAAAATGTCCGATGTGAATGAAAAAATCAATCGTTTGGAGCAGGCAAAAAGACAAATCAAAGACGAACAGAATGCTTGTCTGGGGGAAATTGCTAAAATTAAAAATCCGGATTTGGCAAAAAGCTGGACGGGAAACCGTGCAGAAGACTTTCAAGATGCCCGCAGTGATGCATACAAGGCAATGTCAACGATCATTCATGATGATTATGACGACTATCAAGAGAAAATCGACGGTAAAATCATGATGCTTAATATAGAAAAAAAGGCTCTGAGTGCAGCAGGCACCATAGCACATGAAGCGGATGTTCTTTTAGGTAAAGGGGAAGCCGTCATAGATCAGTTGGAAAGTAAAATATCATATTTAAAAGGGTGGTTGTTTTAATGACGACAATCAAACTGAATCATCCTGCCGTAACGAAGCAAGTCGATCAGGTGAAGACGGCACTTGGTACAGTCACGCTTGGAAATTTGCCGGCAGGCGAGCTTGGCAACAATAAATTGGAATTCACCTCGAAATGGATCGACCGGGAAACGAACCTGGAGAAGGTCTTCGAGCAATATATCAAAATCGTCCAGAAAAATGTGGAAGATACCCGTGCCAACATTGACTTATTAAAAGAACAGGATGAAGCAATCGCCCATACGTCTTCACATGGGTATCCTACGCGATGAAAATATATGAAGCCAAGACATTAACGGCCGCAACCAAGTCGCGCGCCAAGCAATATGAAGAACTAAAGAAGGAAGTCGCAGCCCTGAAAAAGGAATTTCAGGGCATCGTCGGCTTGGACAACGAGTTTCAAGGAGCCGGTGCCGCCGCCATCAAAAGCTTCTATGAAGCGCAAATCGAGGTTGCTGACGCCTGGATGGAACTATTCACGACCCAAATCAGTTTTTTGGAAGGCATTCCGGCCAGTCTGAAAGAGGCGGACCTCTCCGGAAATACGGTGGTCGAGGTTCCCTTTTTAGATGGGGAAGTCTCGAACGGCATCAACCAAGCGAAGTCGCTTGTCGATGAACAAGCGAACGATCTCCAAAGGATCCTCGACAGCATTGACGATATCCTGTCTCTTGATATGTTCGACCAAAAGGACTTTAATGAAAAAATCACGCTGGCCGGGCATAGACTGGATGACACCGTGACAAAGGTCGAGAATGTCGACCGGCAATTGGTCGAGGAATATGATGTGTCCATCGGGCAGGAAAACGTGGCCGTTGGCCTCTTCCGCGCCTTGCTTGATGCCACCAAACAGGACGGGCACGTTTCGCCGATGACATTCAATCAATCGGCATTCAAAAATAGTGACGTCTATCAAGTGAAGGATGAAGTTGCCGGTCAGATGAAAGACTATCAGACCTTTAAAAAGCAGCAAGCAGAAGCCCGGAAAATCGAACAGGAAATGGAAGAACTCGAAAACCGCCCATGGTACGAAAAAGCCTGGGATACGACAAAAACCTTTACAGGGGAATTCACGGGATATTATGATTCTATCAGGGCCTCAACCGGAGTCGATCCAGTAACCGGCCGCAAGCTGTCCGATGCCGAACGAATCGCCGCCGGCGCCATGGCAGCCGCTGGATTCATCCCCGTCGTCGGCTGGGCCGGCCGGGCCATCAAGGGTGGCAGCGCCATCTACAAAACCGCCAAAGGACTCAACGCAGCGAACCACGCGCTCGATGCCTATAAAACGACAAAAGGCTTTAGCCTCCTCCAGAAAACCGAATACGGAATATACGGACTCCTCGCAGCCAACGGACTCGGCGAAGCAGCCACCGGCAAAGACATGTTCGGCAACCAGCTAACTGAGGAACAGCGCCAGAACGGCCTGCTGATGGCACTTGGAATCGGCGGTGTGGCAGGTGCGGCTAAGTATGTGGATCACAAGTTTAAATTGAAGAATAGTTTATCCACCACAAAAGTAATTTCAAAAACAAGTGATGGGATAAAAAAGGTAGTGAATGAAAATGGTTATGAAGTTGATGATTTTATAAAGTTATTACATCCTGATAAAGTATTAAATTTAACAGAAAAAGATATTGTAGCTTCAATTAGGAATCAAATAGGCATCCCATCTATAGGGACAATAATGGCTAAAACTATTCCACAAAGAGATATTTATAAATATTTATATGATCCTGATTATAATGGTGTTAGAGGCTTTACTGCAGTTAAAGATGATTCTATAAAATTAAAGACTTTACATGATCATTATGAAGGAGCAAGATTGGATTATAACAATACAGCCTATAAAGTTACAAATGGTGTCGATGGAATTTCCCAATCTATTGGAGGACCCGATAGATATTATGGTGTGTTTGAATACCGGTTAAATGACCCAAGTAAAGTTTCAATCCCGAATTGGGATCCAACTCCTGAATCATATCCATATACAGGTAGAGGGTTTACTGGTAGCAAAGAAGTTGTATTACCAGAATATTATCATACACCTAGACAATTTGAAGATGGTGATATACTTGATATTAAGGATGCAACTACTGGTGAAAAACATATGAGTTTTATATATGATGGAGATATTATGGAATGGATACCTAGAAAATGAGGTGAATAAATTTGAAATATGCAACATATAATCAAAAGGATTATCACTTGAATATTCGAAATGACATGTTAAGGCTGAGAAGTAATACACCAGATCCAGGATTTCAAGAACTTATTGATTTAGCAGGGAATAAACATCCTCATCTATATATCAAGGTGGTGGCTATAGAAGAAGTGAATTTTGCTTATGAGCTAGATTTTTTAGTGACTTATAAGGGGAAAGAGTTTGGCCCTTATTCATTAGGCAGGCATATCTTGGATGAAAATGAGATTTCATTATTTAGTATGGATAGTAATGATGTAGAATGCTTTGGATTCGAAAAGCAAGAGCAATTTGTATTTAAAAAGGACGTGCCTCTTGACGACATAGAAATGATTATTGAGGTGAAAAAACCAATATTAATATTTGAAGATTTACCTGAAAGTAGGAAGGTTATACCAAGGGGAGAAATTAGAGACTATATAATGAAGCTGGATAATTAATTATGCGCTTTGGGGCTGGAAATTATTTATTCATTGTAGTAAGCGAATATAAAGACTGAGCTACTTAAGAAGACCTTAACAAATTTTTGTTAAGGTCTTCTAATATTATGGGAGAATGGTTTATTCTATATTTCTTGAAATTAAAGGAGAATAAACAAATGAAACAATTGGAAGCAAAAGAAATAATCGAGCAAGAGAAATTAAAACGTTACAATTGGTTTAATGAACATCCACAAAGAGAAAATGAGGTAGGAATTACAGTTGATGGTGATCAATGGGCAGTTTATGTAACTGATGAAAGGGCTAGCGTGGTTACAGGTTCTATTACTAAATTTAATAATGAAAGTGATGCTTTAGACAACTTTATAAAAAGATTAAGAACAGAAAAATTATCGTTTTAGTCTCCAAGAATAGGTAATGAAGCGTTTAAGATGAGGTTACTTAGTGCCGATTATAACCATCTTTCAAACCTAAAACACCAACCTAAGTAACTCGTATAGAAGTTTTTTCAATTGTTTTACCGCACCTTCAAATGCTTGAAATTTTTTAACCTGAATAATAATAATGGTCAAGATGCGGAATTTGTCCAATGGGGTAGTGGTAAAATGACACGAAATGAATATGAAAATAAGATAAAAGAGTTAGGTATAGATTTACAAGAACTCAATATTGTTATTGGAAGAAAAACTAATGTACCAATTTCAACAGGTTGTTATTTTAAAGATGGAAATTGGATATTGTTTAATGTGGATGAAGGACAAAATTTTTCAATTATTGAAAAGGGCAACGAGGATCGAATTTTCAAATTTATATATATGATAACGATGGGGAAAATAGGAAAGTAGAATTATTGGAGATAATCCAATTGATTTGAAAACCAGACTACTCATCCAAAGCACTAAATCCATTGCATGCCGTAGTAACATAGTTAAGGTTTCGAAAATGAAAACTGTATTTTGCTAGAATAAAATGAAACCTTGAGTGGCTAAAGCCATTCAAGGTTTTTTAATGAAATTGACAGTGTGAATTTTTGTATGAGAAATATAAGCAAGTAATTTGAAATACTTTATAATTTTCCCTCTGTAATTAAATGGAAAAAATATTATAGTGGTTGTAGTATAGTTGTTAGTATAGAAGCACATTTAATTAAGCAAGGAGTACTGAAGGTGACAAAATAGTACTTAAACAAAAAGTAGGTGTAAGGAATGACAGGCAGAAGAATGGTAGACAGATGGGAAGACGATAGTAAAAATTTTTTGAGATTTAATCTAAAACAAAGAATGTTACCAAGTCTGTATGGCGGTATTATTGGAGACATGCTTGGTGTCCCGGTTGAATTTAAAAAAAGAGGGACTTTTACTATTAATGATATAACGGGATATGGAACCTATAATCAGCCGCCAGGCACTTGGTCGGATGATACTTCACTAACTTTATGTTTAATTGAAAACTTAATTGAAAAAAGCGATTCCGCGGAGCTAATGCAAAAATTCGTTCAGTATATGGAATCTGGCTATTGGACACCACATCATGAAATGTTTGATATTGGCAGAACGACCAGTGAAGCCATAACCAAGTTTAAAAGTGGAACGCCAGCAAAAGAATGTGGCGGAGATGCAATGTTTGATAATGGGAATGGGGCGTTGATGAGGATCGCTCCAGTGGCATTTATCCTTTTTAATAGCTTTAATTTCATTGAAAAAACCCAAACCATTAAAAAATATACGGAAGTTACCCATGCACATCCGCGTTCTGTAGTAGGTTCCATTATTTATGTCGAGTTTTTACTTAGACTTTATTATAATAATTCTCCTGAAGTTTCAAAAAGGGAAATAAAAGAACTTTTTGATGAGAATTTTGATAAAGATCATATATACCAAAAAGAGCTGCAATCCTATTCAAGAATTTTTGAGGAAGATTTCTTTTCATTACCACAAGAAGAAATTCAGTCAGATGGTTATGTGGTTCATACGTTAGAAGCAGCCATTTGGTGCTTAGGAAATTCAGATTCATTTAGCGAAGCCGTTTTAAAAGCAGTGAATCTAGGGGATGATACGGATACAGTAGGTGCCATTACAGGAACAATGGCAGGTATGTACTATAAAATGGACGACATTCCTAAAGAATGGCTTGAGAAAATCACAAGAAAAGAAGATATCGATGAATTAATCAAGCAATTCCATAGTTTTTGTGCAGATAAAGCAATTAAAGAAGAGTATGGGGATTGATGTAAATCCCTCATATGAACATAAAAAAACCCTTATAAAAGTCCTTTATAGGGTTTTTTTATGTCCAGAGTCCATTTTATGCTATGTTAAACGGGAAGCGAAGCAGTTTGAATTTAGGTGATGGAGAATTAAATAATGGAGTGAGTGGAAAAATGATTAGAAAAGGTGAGTATACTATCTTTAATGGGAAAGAGTATAGATTCATAGAATCGGATACAGTGGGAGCTATTGAATTAATAACCAATGATAAAAAAGATATGGGCAATGGCTTTACTTATTATAAAAATAATATTTACACGAAAATAGTACGCGTAAATGAAGTTAAAGAATTATATTCTATTAATCCCTATGCTGTATATAAGGGAGAGCTGTTTCCAGCATCAGAAGAAAGAACAACTGGTAAAGTATTGTTGGTTACAACAAACACTGAACTTGCTAAACAGATGGGTTTTGAACGTACAGATAAATATATGTACTCCAAATCTGTGGAATGGGATGAAGTGGAGATAATCGAGAAGAGGAAGCCCTATTCAATAGATTAAATTTTCTCGTTTCAAATGCGATTTATAATTATTGCACTATATATAGGAGAATAAAATGGATATTAAGATGCAGTTAATCAATCAAATAAAAGTTGTAATAAATAATCTTGAAAATGATTATTATAATGAAATTACTAGCGGCGTTTTACAACTTATATATATAAGATATAAGAATGCATTGAAAGCATTGGAGAATAATAATGATATAAGAGAATTAAATATAATTGGTGGCAAAAGGGCTTATATGGATAGTTATAGTGACTATCAAAATCCATTATTAGAAGAATTACATAAAGCTGAAAAATTACATAAAGAATTATTGAATACTTGATAAAGTTTGAAAATGGAGGAACCTATGATAAGAAAAGGAAAGTATGCAATGCATAATGGTAGCGAGTATAATTTTAATCTACTGGAAGATAAGTCTATAAGATTAATAAGTCATAAACAGGCTGATCTATCTCAAGGTTTCAAACATTTAGATGAAAATATCTATATCAAAAATGTTTCTGTAGAAGAGGTAGAAAATTTATTTAAGATAAATACAAAGGCAAAATATAAGGGAGAGTTGTTTCCAGCATCAGAAGAAAGAAATACCGGAAAAGTATTGTTGGATACAACAAACACTGAACTTGCCAAAAAGATGGGGTTTGAACGAACAGATAAATATATGTACTCCAAATCTGTGGAACGGGATGAAGTGGAGATAATCGAGGAGAGGAAACCATATTCATTAGATTAATTTCCCCGTTAAAAAGCCCTTGAGATTAAGGGCTTTTTTATGAGGGGGTATCAAACTAAAGGCAACGAATTAGCCCCAGTTGATTTAGTAATGACAGTATTCTTCCGTTACAATATCGGCGAAGGTTCCTGAATTATAACAGCTTAAGTAGAGCCTGTGCACCTGTTAAGATAAGCCCTATTATAAAACCACAGACCGCTCCGTTCACACGAATCCATTGTAAATCTTTTCCTACACCATTTTCCATCATATCAATCAGTGTTTCATTGTCTAGCTTATCTAAATTTTCCTGTACAAGATTACCGATCTGCGTATGATTTTTTTCAATGAGAACAGTAATTTGTTTCTGTATCCAATTATCGATGTGCGTGCTATTCTCTTTTATGTTGTCCAGTACGTGCTGAATCATTGGAGTCAGGTAAGTATCCATGAAATGTTCATCTTCTACGAAATCTAACGCATCTTGTTGAATTTGTTGTAGAGATCCCATAATTGTTGCTTCTGGTTCCCATTTTGTCAGAAGTTGATTTTTCCATTTTTCAACTCCTTCTAACAGTTCCCGGTTATGGTTAATGCCTTGTATCTCTTTACGGATATATAAGATTAAAGCCTCTCTATTCGGTTCTTTCTCGTTTTGTAAATTATTTACGACACTTAATAAAAGGTTTTGTATGATATTCCCAAGTTTCTCTTCGTTAAGTAGACTTTGAATGGATTTAACGGCAAACTGAAGCATACCTTCCAGTTCAATCTTGCTGAGTACATCCATGGAAACAGTGCCAAGTCGCTGGCTAGTTTGTTTTTTTCTTAACCAATCTTCCGCTTTTTTCAAAACATGATCCAGAGCCTTCTTATCGAATTGTTCGTTAAGTAACTGTGAACTTACTAAATGAAGAATCTTGCCCATGTCTATGTTAGAAAGTGATGCTTCAATTTTTTTTGCAACGAAAGGTGTAATCTTTTCTATATCTATATAACAAATCAATTGCTTGATGAGTTTAATCAGGACTTTTCTAAAAGTATCACTTTGTACCTCTTTTACTAAAATGGGGATCAATTTTTCTGTAAAAGGAATATGTTTTACTTTGTCTTGAATACTTTCCTTAGAAAGCCAGTCATTTTTTAGCATCGAAACAAGTGCATCTGTCATTCTTTTACGATTGTTGGGCAAAAGCGCTGTATGGGGGATCGGTAATCCGAGCGGGTGCCGGAATAATGCAGTGACTGCAAACCAATCGGCTAGACCACCAACTAATCCTGCCTCAAACCCTCCATGTAATAAATCCAGCGGCAACGTACCTTGAAATGGAGTGGTTGCAATATAACCCGCTCCCATGATCATTAGTGAATATTTAGCAATTTTTCTTGACGATTTTATTTTTGGTGACATTATATTCCTCATCCTTAAAATGATATCAATTACTATAACCCGAATCATTAGCAAATTTTATAACTTACTTTTATCTAGTAGTATAGCAGGTAGTTCAAAAAAATACTCCCAACAAGGGCAGTCAGTTCATCTATCGGGGAATGGGAAAATCGCCTATTAAGTATGAAAGCTTAAAATATGCAATATGAATCGAACCCACAATCATTGATATTTTCCTTTGAATTTCAAAGATGAGGATGGTTGATTCACAATAAAAAAAGCCGATTATTCAATCGGCTTTTTTTATTCATCCAACGATATTATGATACGTCTGTTTTTATCGAATTATTTGTCCCTGTATTTTTTTTATCTTTCATGCGACTGAAAATAAAGGCTAGAACGGAACCTGATATATTATGCCAAACACTGAAAATGGCACTAGGTACAGCGGCCAAAGGCGAGAAGTGGGCTGTTGCTATAGCTACACCTAAACCAGAGTTCTGCATACCAACCTCCATTGCGACAGCTTTCTGTTTCGCTAAATCCATCCCGCATAAACGAGCAAAGAAAAAGCCGAGAAGAAAACCAAGAACATTATGAAGAACGACGACTGCAAAAATGAGCAAACCTGTTTTAGCCAGCTGTGCTTGGCTGCCTGCCACTACGGCAGATACGATCAGAACGATAGAAATGACAGATACTAGAGGCAGAGCCTTTGCCCCAGCTTCTGCCTGTTTACCGAAAAACTTTTTAACAATGAATCCAAGCATCAGTGGGATGATCACCACTTGAATGATGGAAATGAATAATGATCCAATACTGATATCAACCCATTTACTTGCAAAGAGCAAAATAAGCAGGGGAGTTACGATAGGCGCTAGAATAGTGGAAACAGAAGCAATGGCAACTGCAAGCGCAACGTTTCCTCTCGCAAGAAACACCATGACATTGGAAGCTGTTCCACTAGGGCAGCATCCTACCAAAATAACCCCAACAGCCACTTCTTTGGGCAAATCAAACCCTAATGCTAATACAAATGCCAATAATGGCATAATGATAAAATGTCCTGCTACTCCTAGTGCCACTTCTTTCGGACGTCGGAAAACTTCTTTAAAATCCGCTGTTGATAATGTAAGTCCCATGCCAAACATGACAATTCCTAATAATGGGACAATATAGGCTCCAATCCATATAAATTTATTAGGTAAGATATACGCAATAACTGCAAATATAATGACCCATAAGGTAAACGTTTTACCAGCAAATCCGCTGATTTTCTCTACTACTCCCATAGTGACCCTCCTAGATGTTTTAAAATAAAACAATTATAGTTTATATTCAGAATATTTTAAACCTTTTTTTAAAAAAATCATTACATTTTTAAACAGCCTTTTGGGTATTTTCATTATGGACAGTCATATTGAAAACGATGATTTTTGGAACTATAATTCTCTTCCGCTGAACTAGTGTGAATATGGATTTACTCTAGGAAAAAAGCGGACAGGGTTTTTAGAGATTCTATTCGCTTTTTTACTTTATCTTTTAATAAAAAATAAGAGGGTGCTGTATATTAGTGGCAAACTAGTTTATAAGGAACTGGAGATTGAATTAGTATTTGTTGTTTTACAGGATAAATTATTGCTATTGTAAGTTTAGCTAGGGCTATAAAAGAAGTGGAGATGTGGTTTCTTTGATACATATATTAATTGCGGATGATGATCGGCATATTCGGGAGTTGCTTAAATTTCACTTGGAAAAGGAAGGGTATATGGTATTCGAAGCGAAGGACGGGAATGAAGCTTCCTTGCTACTGGAGAAGGAACGGATCCATCTGGCTGTTGTCGATATTATGATGCCTTTTAAAAACGGACTGGATCTTTGTAAGGAAATCCGGGATCAATATGATCTGCCTGTCATTTTATTGACAGCTAAAGATCAACTTATCGATAAGGAAAAGGGGTACTTTGCGGGTACGGATGATTACCTAGTAAAGCCGTTTGAGCCAAGGGAACTTCTATTTCGGATAAAAGCGCTATTGCGAAGGTACCGTATGGTGAATTCTGAGTCCATCTCATTGAATCAAACTGTGATTGACCGTAAAAGTTACGAAGTGCGAATAATGGGGAATACGCTGCTCCTGCCGCTTAAGGAATTTGAGCTGCTGGCTCAGCTGGGGAGTTTTCCTGATCAGGTCTTTACGCGTGAACAGCTTATTGAACTGGTATGGGGTGCTGATTTTGAAGGGGATGATCGGACGGTTGATGTCCATATTAAACGGTTAAGGGAACGTTTTGCCGGGCGGACCGATGATTTTGTTATAACGACTGTCCGTGGCTTAGGTTATAAACTGGAGGTCAATAAGAAGTGAAAACACTTTATTTCAGGATTGTTATTCAAACCATTTTGATCATGGTGCTTGCTAGTGTCATCGCTTTTTTAATTTCCAATGTCTATTATCATAAGGTTCAGAAACCACACAATGGCGAGAAGATAAGCAAAGTTGCTGGTGAAATCGTCTCTTTATATGAAGAAAATCCAGGTCAGGATATTGATGCGTATTTAAATCATATAGCAGGATTGCACTATCAAATGTATTTATTTAATGAGCAGGGTGAAGGGACTTTATATGGGGAGCCGTTTCGGGAAACGAGTTTGGATTCAGACACGATTTCAGGAGTTTTGAACGGGAAAACCTATCAAGGGATAGCCAATTATAATAATGGGTTATTTATTACCGGATTTTTTGAAGATGTATTAGTTAATAGCATCGGGGTCCCAATTAAAGTGGATGGCGAGAAATATGCATTGTTTGTAAGGCCGAATATAGAACTGCAGTTTGGAGAGTTCCGCTTTTACCTTTCTGTTTTGCTCGTACTTACGCTCCTGCTCAGTTTTTTATTTGTTATTATTAACACGCGTTTCATTGTAAAGCCAATTACGAAATTAACAGAAGCCACAAAAAGAATTGCTGATGGGGATTATAGTAGTGAATTGAATGTTACCCGCAGTGATGAAATTGGGGATTTGGCTCAACATTTCTCGAAAATGACTCAAAGCATACAGCGGTTAGATGATATGAGACAGGAATTCGTTTCAAATGTTTCTCATGAAATTCAATCTCCGCTAGCATCCATCCAAGGTTTTTCCCAAACGCTCCAATCGGAAGAATTAACAAAAGAACAAAGAGATCAGTACTTGTCCATTATTGAAAAAGAAAGCAGGCGCATGTCGTTGTTAAGCAAACAGCTGCTCATGCTTGCCTCGTTGGATAAAGTAGATGATCCGCTGCAACGGTTCCAATTCGATTTAGCGCAACAAATACGGCAAGTGTTGTTCATGCTGGAATGGAATTGGCGGGAAAAAAATATGGTGATCGAAATGGATTTGCCTTCAACCGTCATTTCTGCTGATGAGAAACTTTTAAATCAAGTATGGACGAATTTGATAACCAATAGCATTAAATACTCGGAAAGCGGCAGTTCAATCAATATTCGGATTAAAAAAATAGGCAGTGCTGTTGAAGTGATGATCGCGGATACGGGCATGGGAATTCCAGAAGAAGACCTCCCTTATATCTTTGATCGGTTTTATAAAGTCGACAAAGTGAGGAACAGGAGTGAAACAGGCAGCGGATTAGGACTTTCGATTACGAAGAAGACGGTTGAACTTCATGGGGGAACGATCGAAGTTCAAAGCGAACTCGGTAAAGGGACCACTTTTTATATACGGCTGCCCCTTATGTAATCAGTTGTTCATCTTCCATTCATATTGATTGTTTACAATCGGGTCATACCGAATCAAGTAGGACTTGATCGGCAAACAAAAGGAATGGGAGATGAAATGATGTTTTTGGCAATACGTGAACTAAAGCATTCAAAGTTACGTTATCTGCTGATTGGACTGATCATGGTATTGGTCGCTTTGCTTGTCTTTATCATTTCAGGATTAGCTAATGGACTTTCTTCGGATAATGCTTCATCCATACAAAACATGAAGGCCGACTATTTCGTAATGGAGCATGACTCCAAAAATAAATTTAACCGATCGATCATATCCATGGAGAAGCTGGATGAAATCCGGGCTTCGGCGGATGTTAAAGCAGCCGAAAGTTTAGGGCAAATGATGATCACATTGAATAAAATCGGCTCATCGGAAAAAACGGATGTTACCATTTTTGCGACCGATGCCAGTGGTATTTTAGCACCGAAGGTCATTGAAGGAACGAACTATGACAATGAGAAACAAGGTGAAGTCGTAGCAGATCGTTCTTTAAAAGAAGTGGGTTATAAATTGGGTGATTCACTTAAAGATGACCTATCAGGTAAGGTTTTCACCATTGTTGGATTTACTGAAAAGCAGTCTTACAGCCACTCACCGGTAGTTTACATGAATGTTAAGGGGTGGCAGGAGATTAATCCTGCATTGAAAAATCAAGAGAAAGATTCAATCAGCACCATAGCCTTGCAAATGGATTCGAAGGCAGAAGAAAATGTACGTGAATCATTGCCTGAAGGACTAACGCTCATTTCGAAAGAAGAATCACTTCAGAGTATACCAGGCTACAAAGAGGAACAGGGTACGTTGACGATGATGATTGCCTTCTTGTTTGTCATCGCAGCTTTCGTTTTGGCTGTATTCTTTTATGTGATTACCTTGCAGAAGACGAATCAATTTGGAGTCCTTAAAGCACTCGGGGCCAATACGGGCTACCTGGCAAAAAGTATCGTTGGTCAAGTAATGCTGCTTGCCGTGACATGCATAGCCATCAGTGTTGCCCTGACATATGGCGTCACGTTAATCATGCCAGAAGGAATGCCATTTGAATTGAGTGCCGATTTGGTCATTAAATATTCTGTGTTACTTTTGGTTGTATCCGTATTGGGTTCGCTGCTATCACTATACCGAGTAGCGAAGATAGATGCGATCGAAGCAATTGGGAGGGTATCATGATGGGGGATAAACTATTATTTGAAAACGTCAGTAAGATTTATGGGGAAGGCGATAATAAGGTGACAGCCCTTGATAATATTTCCCTGAGTGTGAGAGCGGGGGAGTTCGTCGCCATCGTGGGTCCTTCAGGTTCAGGAAAAAGTACTTTTCTTTCGATAGCAGGTGCATTACTATCTCCGAGCAAAGGTCGCTTACTGCTGAATGATGAGGATATTACAACTCTATCCCCAAAGGAATTGACTAGAGTTCGCCTTGAAAAGATCGGGTTTGTATTCCAATCATCGAATCTTGTGCCATATCTCACCGTAAGGGATCAGCTTCTGCTACTTTCTGAACTGATTGGCAAGCGGGATAAAAAAACCATGAAAAAAGCGGACGAATTGATTAGCCACCTTGGACTTGGACATCGGGCAGATCACTTGCCGGATGCACTGTCGGGCGGTGAGCGGCAGCGTGTAGCCATCGCCCGTTCGCTGATGAATGATCCAGAAATCATTTTAGCGGATGAACCAACCGCAAGTCTTGATTCCAAAAGAGGCAGGGATGTTGTTGAAATGCTTGCACATGAGGTGAAGTCAAGAAATAAAGCGGCCATCATGGTAACGCACGATGAAAGAATGTTAGATTTATGTGATCGAGTGGTCAATATTACGGATGGCAAGGTTTTTGGATGAAGTTATAAAACACAATCTCATGAGTTGATCATTAAATGGTCGCCGCCTTTCCAAAGGAATTAGGAGAGGCGGCAGAAATAGCTAGAATTGGAACCTGGTCAATCAGGCCTGCAATTATGTATAGTATTTTGCTTGTATCCCAGAGTTATCTTCGTATTGATCATATTTTTTTATCTTAAAGAACAAACAGTGATAGGTTGCTTTCACACCTAATTCATTTCGATATTCTTTGTCATATATGTTGATTAACTCTCGAAAAAAGGAAGGGCGCTGGCAGTAGTTTTCTTTGTTGCTGTTAGCCGCACCAATCTTTTTAATTGAAGTGAAGAATTCACGTACTGTCTGAAAGTACTCCAGTTCAAGCTTTTCCATTTTTGTTATCTCGATTGGAACTGCTGATGAAAAAGAGATTGCTTCTTCACAAACTTTGGATAATTCTTCTAGAGAATAAAACATTTGACCTGGTGAACTATCAATGGCTAGCTGAAGCTTGTCCTTCGCCTGTTCATATGACAAATGAAGCTCTTGAAAGGTATCTATTCCGAACGTTGAAAATATTAGGCTTCCTTCAGCCGTTAATCGTGTAAACAGTTTTTCAAGGGTTGCAGGAAGATCATTCAGCCATTGAAACGTTGCATTGGAAATAATCAAGTCGTAATTTTCATTAAGCGCCATTTCTTCGATATCAGTACATAAAAATGTAACACGTTCTTCATCTGTCATTCCTTTTGCCAATTCGATCATTCCTGGTGCCAAATCAACAGCCGTAATAGCGGCATTAGGGAATGTTTTGACGAGTAACCTGGTTAAGTAACCAGTGCCGCAGCCAATTTCAAGAATATTGATTACATGGTTGGTGTTTATTTTAGGAAGCAAATCCACTAATTGTTTTGCCATGTTTTTTTGAACATTGGCATACGCATCATATGTTTTCGCATGTTCACTGAACCGCTTACTTAACAATCGTTTATCAATCATGAATGTACTCCTTTTGAATAAATGTTTTTATATGCTGCATACATTCCTGTGGTCTTGTGAAAAACGGAGTATGGCCAGCGCCTTCGATAATATGAAACTCGGCTTTCCCACCCAGGTTTTCTTTTATGAAAGATGAGGCTTCGAGTGGACAAATGTTGTCTTCCCTCCCATGAAGCAATATAAATGGGGCTTCAATCCGGTCGAGTCTTGCTCTAGCATCTTTATGAAGTAAATAATCCAAGCCAATAAGAAGCGAAAACACATCATCTCCATGAAACTCGCTTTGAATTGTCTTGATGAATTGATGATATAAACCTTCTTCTTTTTCGGCCTCGGAAAACATCGCTTCATAGAAAGAAGCCAAAGTCTTCTCTTTATTGCGCTGTAGTTGTTTCTTCATGCGCTCGACCATTCGTGGATCCCAGCCAAATGAATAGTTCTCTCCTGTTATAAACCGACTTGTTGCACCAAAAAGGATAAAACCTTTTATTTTTTCTCGATACGAACTTGCAAGTTCAAGTGATACTAGTGATCCTAATGACCAGCTCAGTATATAAACTGGACCATCGATGGAAGCGATTTTGTCTATGACTCTTTCTTCAAATTCATTTAGTGTTTTCATATCTCTCCATTCTATAAATGAAAGGTGAAATACATCTGACAGCGGTTTGATTAACGGTTCAAACGCACCTTTTTCCATTCCCCAGCCAGGAAGCATGACTAAATTCGGCTGTTTCATTCAATAACACCCATTTCTTTTCCAATGATTGAAATCTTTTCAACTGCCCAATCAAGATCTTTTTTATCGTGGAGAGCTGTTACGGTAAACCGGATTCTTGCCTCATTTTCAGGAACGGTCGGCGGCCTGACAGCAATAGCTGCAATTCCTTCTTTCTGCAAACGTGCGGCAAATTCCATCGCTTTTTCGTTTTCCCCGATGACGATAGGAACAATTTGTGATCGACTTCCGCAAATATTAAACCCGTTATATGTGAGTTCTTCTCTAAAGTGTTCTGAATGTGTTTGGAGCAGTGAGCGGCGTTCTGGTTCTTGCTGTACAAGTTCAATCGCTGTTGTTATGGCACCGAGAATGGCCGGGGGAAGTGCAGTTGAATAAATGAATCCGCGCATGCGATTTTTTAAATAGTCGATTAGCCATTTTTTTCCGACGACATAGGCACCGAATGAACCGAGCGCTTTACTGAATGTTCCCATTTGGATATCTATTTTATTTTGAAGTTGGAGATGACCGGCATAACCTTCACCGTTTTTACCGTAAATGCCGCTTCCATGTGCTTCATCTGTCATTAACAGTGCGTTATAACGTTCCTTTAACCGTACGAGGTCTTCGAGATAAGCAAAGTCACCGTCCATGCTGAAGACTGTATCCGTCACGATTAATTTACGTGCTTCAATTGGTGCTTTTTTTAAAAATGCCTCTAAATGATCTAAATCATTATGACGATAGCGTATATGCTTTGCACGGCTTAAAAGAGCTCCATCGACAATGCTTGCATGATTCAATTTATCGCTATAAATAATATCGTTTCGGGACAGCAGGGTGGATATAATACCAAGGTTCGCGTTATATCCACTGTTGATAATAAGTCCTGCCTCGGCTTTCTTCCAATCGACAAGAGCTTGTTCCGCTTGCTCGTAAAGGGGATGATTGCCAATAATTAAACGTGAAGCTGTTGCTCCTGCACCATATGTATGTATTGCATCCACCATCACCTTTTTCAGCCGCTCATCCCCTGCATAACCTAAATAGTTATTAGAAGCTAGATTTAGCATCCTGCACCCATTGATCATAAGCCATGGCTGGTCGGCGAATGCCGTCGATACAAGTTCACGTTTTTGCGATATCTCTTCTAAATAAGCCAGTTCTTTCTTTATTTTTTCTTCCCAACAAGGTAATTGTTTTTCACTGTGCATGCCCATTCTCCTTTTTATATGTTAACTAAAACAAATATAAGTTAACATATAAAATATTCTAATCATGACTCAATGAAACTGTCAAGCTTTGAAAAGGGACTGATAATAAATTAATAATCCAATCTGGGAGTAATTAAAGGTCAAAAAAATTCACTTATCAAAAGCGTGCTGATTGGTTTTTTGAACCAAGTCGAGGAACATGAAACTAACATAAAAATAAGTTTAAGGAGAAGGAGGCTAATGATGTTTGATTGGGCAGCTGCTTTGTTAAGCTAATGTATAAAAGAGCTTAGTGAAAATTAGTGCCTTTGTATGTATTAAGCCCGTTCATTGAAGATAATCTAACTTCCAAGGTAGTCTTTTTGTTAAACCTTCAAATCTTTGAAGGATTAAATGGAATTCCATGTTACTATAGAGCAGTGAAATTACCGAATTCACATTAACCATTACATAAAGGAAGGGTAATAAATATGAAAAAGATTTCTTTAGATGTTTTCTTTATATTAATAGGAGCTTTTATTTTCGCTTTGGCAATAAATCTTTTCGTCATTCCCAATGAACTTGGTGAGGGGGGAGTCACGGGGATAACCATCATTTTATTTTATCTTTTTGAATGGTCACCAGGGCTGTTAAGTTTGATCATTAACGCTTTCCTGCTCATCGTCGGTTATAAATATTTGTCGAAAATGACAACGGTATATACAATCATAGCCGTTGCATTTAATTCACTTTTCCTTCATTTAACCGAAAGTTGGACGATATCTTCAGATGAATTGGTCATCAATGCGATATTTGGCGGGGTTTTTGCCGGTGCAGGAATTGGCATGATCATACGTGTTGGAGGCACTACTGCCGGTACGACGATACTGGCCCGGATTACGAATAAGTATTTGGGATGGAGCTTAAGCTATGGACTTCTGTTTTTCGATTTAATCGTTGCGTTCTCATCTTATTTCATTATTGGTGCAGAAGGCCTGATGCTCACTATCCTTATGCTTTATATTGGAACAAAAACGATGGAATTCATCATTGAGGGATTGAACCCGAAAAAAGCGATTACCATCATTTCAAATGAAGCGGACCAGATTGCAAAACAAGTAACCGAATTGATGGACCGGGGGGTCACTGTTTTTAGCGGTCATGGATACTATACAAAAGCATCCAAGGATATTTTATATATCGTTATAAGTAAGCAAGAGGTACTAAAGTTAAAGAGAATAGTGAAGGCGACGGATAGCAATGCTTTTATAGCCATACATGATGTTAGGGACGTATTTGGTGAAGGATTCCTGGATATCTCGAAGTCCTGATGCGAATTATCGCGAGGCATATATGGTATATGCGAATGAAAAGGCCTATTAGGCTTTTTTATTTTGCATTGCAAAAAATCTGTAAATTCCTAATATTTTGTTATATTATGTAAGTAAGAAAACACACAACCTGAGGAGTGCAGCCATTAAATGTGGAGGTGTCCAAGATGATCCTTTTAAAAGTGGATGACAGAAAGTTCGGGAAAAGCAATATCAAGTACAGTGTCGTTGATAAGAAAACGAATGAATTGATCATTAGCGGTGTGTTTAAAGAATTTGGACAAGCAAGCGATAAATATTATGAATTGAAGGATGAATACGGTTCATCCAATGTGAAGATGATATTGAAGTGATAAGAGGGGGACCGACGGGTTTCCCTTTTTTCGTAGGTAATACCACGAATGAAAATGGCCCGTACAATAAATAATCGGATAAAGGAATAATCATAGGTTTCTGAATCATATAATTAGGTTAAGAGAGTTCTTAACATCCTTTTTTTACAATATACTACAATTTTATTGTAAAGTATGGAATTTGGTGGTAATATAAAGCGCATAAATGTAAACGTTTGCAAAGGGTTTTGTGAGGAGGTGATGTAAAAGAAGTACGATAGACTATGATTTTTATAGAATGAAAGGCTTTTATTTTACTATTTTATGCAAACGTTTTCTTAAAATTGCATGAATCTTATGAAAAAGGGAGAGTCGGTAGGCATGAAGCGTAAAAAATGGTACGGGGGAATTCTTACTGTTTTATTAATTTTTAGTGTGATTTTGGCTGGATGCTCTTCTTCAACTGGTGGAAACAGCGACTCAAAGGATGTCGTGACGCTGGATATATTTCAATTCAAGGTAGAATTCAAGTCGCAATTCGAGGCATTGGCAAAACAATATGAAAAAGAGAATCCAGATGTAAAGATCAAGGTATCGACAGTTGGCGGCGGAAATGATTATAAATCAGCCATTACGGCAAAGTTCGCTTCAGGTGAGGAGCCGGCAGTCTTTAACATTGGCGGACCGGTAGATGTCGAACAATATAAAGATAGATTAACAGATTTAAAGGATACGAAGGCTGCTGCAGCAGCACTAGATGGCACTTTGGATGGCGTGAAAGAGGACGGGCAAGTACTTGGACTTCCATTTAACCAGGAAGGATACGGCTTGATTTATAACAAACGGATATTTAAAGAAGCCGGAATTAATCCTGATGAAATTACAAGTTATGAAGCCTTAGAGGCGGCAGTTAAGAAAATGGATTCACAAAAGGACAAATTGAAAATCGATGCAGTTTTCGCTTATCCGGTCAAAGAGAAGTGGGTGACAGGAAACCATTTATCCAATGTTTTCTTAGCACCGGAGTTTGATGGGAATGTGTTAGAGGCAAGCAAGGCTCCAACGGTTAAATTCACGGATGGTGACAAGTTTAAACAACTGGTCGATATCCAAAATAAATATTCCGTCCAGCCGACAGCAAGCCTCGATTACTCCCAACAAGTGGAAGAGCTGTTCTCACTTGAAAAGGTTGCGATCATTCAGCAAGGCAACTGGGTGTATAACACTGTGTATGATATGGACCCTGAGTTAGCTGAAAAGGGAATTGGCATCATCCCGATTCCAAATGGAGACTCTGCAGGCATGCCGGTCGGCGTACCGAACTATTGGGCAGTGAACAAGAAATCGGATGAAAAGGTACAGGAAGCAGCGAAGAAGTTCCTCGACTGGATGTATACATCCGAGGAAGGGAAAAAAGCCGTTTTGGAAGACTTTAAATTCATTCCTGCATATGAAGGATATGATGTGGAAAAAATTGCCGATCCAATTTCAAAAGAAATTTATAAATACTCCCAAGAAGGAAACACGATTGGTTGGGTGTTTAATGGATATCCGGTTGGTTGGAATGATGATCTTGGGGCAAGTGTCCAAAAATACGTAACCGGTAAATTGACTTGGGAGGAACTTGTCCAACAGAACATTGAAAATTGGGAGAAGATTCATAGCAAATAAGTATTGGGAAATGCAAGTGACCGATCGGCATGAAAAGTGTGCCGATTGGTTGTTCCTTGTTATAGAAAAGTCGCTTAGGGAAATTGCCTCGACAAGGGATTCATCAAATAACCCAGTCATGATCTTAAACCAATAACTATTAAATCATTTCAAGGAGGTCGGTTTCGTTGAGAAATCGGGATGCCGCATATTGGCTGTTTTTGACACCTGTTCTTGCTGCACTCATTTTGGTTGTGATCGTGCCACTCATCTACGGATTCTATTATTCCTTTACGAATTGGAACGGTTTAGGGACGCCGGATTTCATCGGTCTTAAGAATTATATAGACTTGTTTACGGATAAAGGGTTCCTTGATACATTTTGGTTCACCATTAAATTTTCCGTAGCGGCAATTGTGGTAATCAATATCATCGGATTAAGTTTGGCTCTCATCGTGACTTCGAAAATTAAATCAAGCAACATACTGCGGACAGTTTTCTTTATGCCCAATTTAATTGGCGGCTTGATTCTCGGCTTTATTTGGCAGTTCATTTTTATTAAGGTCTTCGGTGCGATTGGTGATTTGACTGGGATCGAAGCATTTAATGGATGGTTATCAACGACTGATACAGGTTTTTGGGGATTGATCATTTTAACATCATGGCAAATGGCCGGATATATCATGATCATTTATATTGCCTATCTGCAGGCTGTTCCTGAAGACTTGATCGAAGCGGCAAAAATTGATGGAGCTAACAGTTTCCAGCGTTTTCGCCATATAACTTTTCCACTAGTGGCACCTGCTTTTACCGTCAGTTTGTTTTTGACGCTTTCACACTCGTTCAAGATCTATGATCAAAATCTTTCTTTGACGAATGGAGCTCCCTATAATTCAACTGAAATGGTTGCGATGAACATTGTAAAATCGGCCTTCACCGAAAACGATATGGCATATGCACAGGCAAAAGCCGTTATCTTTTTCGTGATCGTGGCGCTCGTTTCGCTGACACAAGTCTATTTCAATAAAAAACGGGAGGTTGAGCTGTAATGAGGGGAAAATGGAAATTGTGGCTAATTGGATTCATCGGATTCATTTTGGCCATATTATGGCTCACTCCGTTTTATTTAATGCTTGTAAATGCCTTTAAAATGAAACGGGATATATTTGCCGATACACTGGGACTGCCTGAAACCTGGACATTCGAAAACTTCACTCAAGCTTTCGAGCAATTGGATTTCCTCCGGACTTTATTCAATTCTTTATTGATATCGGGCGTCAGTGTAGTCATCATCATCATTTTTTCTGCGATGGCAGCATACGCTCTTTCCCGAAACAAAAGTAAAATAAGTTCCCTTCTTTTCTTCGTGTTTGTAGCAGCCATGCTAATTCCGTTTCAGTCTGTGATGATACCGCTCGTTGCCCAATTCGGACAGCTTGGGATGTTGAACAAGGCCGGACTGATTTTCATGTATTTAGGTTTTGGCTGCAGTCTTTCCATATTCTTATATCATGGTACCCTAAAAGGGATTCCCATCTCACTTGATGAGGCAGCAAAGATTGATGGTGCTAACCGGTTTCAGGTATTTTGGTATATTATATTTCCATTATTAAAACCGATGTCGATTACAGTTGGTATCTTAAATGTCATTTGGATATGGAATGACTATTTGCTGCCATCCCTTGTTATTGGCGGAGCGGGATCGGAGACCATTCCGCTTAAATTATTCTTCTTTTTCGGTCAATATACGAAGCAATGGCATCTTGCCTTGGCTGGACTTACTTTATCCATCATTCCAGTCATCATTGCGTACTTTTTTGCTCAGAGGCAAATTATCAAAGGAATTGCAGATGGAGCCGTTAAATAACTATTTAAATATAGGGAATATTAAACCATGTGCGGTGAACGGGGAGTGTTGATGAATTTGTCTGTTACTATAAAAGACGTTGCCAAAAAAGCGAATGTCGCTCCATCAACGGTATCGCGTGTAATCCATAACAGCCCGACAATCAGTGAAAAGACAAAGCGTAAAGTACGCAAGGTATTAAAGGAAATGGGCTATCATATGAATGAAAATGCCCGGAACTTAGTCACGAAGTCAACTAAGGCCATTGGGATCGTCATGAAAAGTTCGGCAAGGGAATCACTTTATAATCCCTTTTTTCCAGAAGTGATTAGGGGCATCGGGGATTTCTGTAATAAAGAAGGGTACAGTCTTTCTCTGACAACCGGCGAGACGGAGGATGCCATCTTTGAGGATGTCGTGAAGATGGTTCAGGGCAGAAGAGTGGATGGCATGATTGTTTTGTACTCTAAAAAGGACGATAAAGTGGTGCCGTATTTATTAAAGCAGGGCTTCCCGTTCGTTTTGATCGGGAAGCCAAGCACGAACATGAGCGGTATCACATTCATTGATAACGATAATGTTCAAGCGGCCAGGGAAGTATCGGAGTTTGTAATCAGTCTTGGACATGAGCGAATTTCCTTTTTAGGGGGCAGTCCCGAGTTTGAGGTGATCCAGGACCGCTTGACAGGCTTTCAACAAGCGATGGAACAGGCCGGGTTGGATATACGACAGGAATATATCAAATTGATTCCTTTAAATCGAACGGATGGAATAAAGGCGATTGGCGAATTGCTGGAATTGAAAGAGGCACCAACCGCTTTTTTGGTTATGGATCTTTTATTGGGTGTTCTCTTGCTTGGAGTGTTGGCTGAAAAGAACTTGAAAGTGCCACAGCAAATAAGTGTCGTCTGTTTTAACCACTCAGAATTCATAGAATTTTTAAGTACGCCGCTGACAACGGTTGATATCCATACGTATCAGTTAGGATATGAGGCGGCAAAATGCGTGTTCGATCTAATTGCAAATCCAGAAATGATGGAAAAGAGTATTAGCATTCCTACCAAAATCATAAAGCGGGAGTCGCATTTTGTTGCCGAAAAGGAAATTAAAAGAAAAATGTAGAAATGTTTTACCAATTAAAGCTTGATTTTTGCTAACATAAATTTACAATATAGATTATCACTATTATTTTTAAAAAATCATACTTTGAAGGAAAGCAGAAAGTATGTTCTTATAATTCGATCTTCTCTAACGCAAACGTTTGCGTTATGAATAAATAGGTAATAGTTAAACAGGCAAAGCAAGTTACCATGAAATGAATCTTGAATGGAGGAGGGTGTTCATGAGAGTCCTAGTATGGAATGAGTTTCGCCACGAGAAAACAAAGCCTGAAGTAGCAAAAGTATATCCGGATGGTATCCATGGTGCAATTGCCGGCTTTTTACAAAGTGGGAAGGTCGAGGTGAGAACCGCCACTCTAGATGAAGAAGAGCATGGATTAACCGAAGAAGCACTGAAACAAACCGATGTACTTCTTTGGTGGGGGCATGTTGCACATGATGAAGTTCAGGATGAAATCATTGCAAGGGTTCACAAGCGAGTACTCGAGGGAATGGGTCTCATCGTCCTCCATTCTGGTCATTTTTCAAAAATCTTCAAACGATTAATGGGCACGACTTGCGATTTGAAATGGCGGGTGGCGGATGAAAGGGAACGGCTCTGGGTTGTTGATCCAAGTCATCCTATCGTTGATGGAATCGGAGAATATATAGAGCTTGAGAAGGAAGAGATGTACGGGGAACATTTTGATATTCCTGCACCAGATCAATTGATATTCGTCAGTTGGTTTGAAGGCGGGGAGATATTCAGAAGCGGTTGCACGTATCAGCGGGGAAAAGGGAGGATTTTCTATTTCCGTCCAGGTCATGAAACATATCCTACCTACCATAATCCCGAGATTCAACGAGTGATTAAGAATGCCGTTAATTGGGTCAAGCCGGAGTTTGGAATCGTAACGAACTATGGGAAAGCCGAACCGTTGGAATCCATCTCAGGCAAAGAGCTGAAGTGAAGGAGAGAACAAAATGGGCAAAGTGAAGGTAGGAGTCATTGGATGTGGGAGTATTGCAAAAAACAGGCATTTTCCGGAGTATGATGCACATCAGGAAACGGAGATCATTGCCGTTTGTGATATTGTACCGGACCGGGCGAATGCAGCAGCACAAAGGTATGGCGCGCAAGCATATACTGATTATATAGAACTTTTGAAGAATGAGGAGATTGAAGCAATCAGTGTATGTACCCCGAATTACCTGCATGCACGCATCACAGTTGCGGCCTTGGAAGCTGGTAAGCATGTCCTTTGTGAGAAACCAATGGCTACTTCTTTAGTAGACGCTGAAAAAATGAATGCAGCAGCAGTGAAAAGCGGCAAAATACTAATGATTGGTCATAATCAGCGTTTTGTTCCCTCTCATCAAAAAGCGAAGCAGCTTATTGAGAGCGGGGAGGTAGGGAAGGTCTATAGCTTCCGGACGGCTTTTGGACATTCCGGGCCGGAAACCTGGAGCGTGGACGGAATAGAAAGCTGGTTTTTTAAAAAGGATCAGGCAGTCATTGGCGCAATGGGCGATTTAGGTGTTCATAAAGCTGATTTATTACGGTATATCCTTGGAGAAGAATTTGTTGAAGTGGGAGCCTTTGTGGAAACGACTGCCAAGAAAAATACAGACGTTGATGACAGTGCGGCCTGTATCCTCCGGACGGAGAGCGGTATCATCGGTACGCTTACCGCCAGCTGGTCTTATGCAAAAGAAGACAATGCTACGGTCATTTATGCGGAAAAAGCGGTATTGCGCCTTGAAGACGATCCGAAATACTCACTGATCATCCATCATGATAATGGAAAGACAGAAACCATCCAATTAGGAAGCATCCAGACTAATGACTCAGAAGGACAGCATGATTCCGAAGTGATCAGCCATTTTGTAAAATGTGTGGTGGACAATGAGGAGCCACTTGTCTCAGGAGTTGAAGGATTAAAATCATTAAAAGTCATTCTTGGCGCGATGGAATCAAATGCATCCCGAAAAATCATCCGCTTATAAAGGGGTTAAAAGTCATCATGTACAAATTAAAAATGGGTATTATCGGTGCTGGCGGAATTGCCCAAAAAAGGCATATTCCAGCTTTTCAAAAATTTCAAGATAAAGTGGTTTTATACGCCATTCATGATATAGATGAAATGAAGGCGCGAGAAGTGGCGCGTGAATTTCATATCGAGAAGGTTTTCACCAATTATGAAGAAATGTTTGCCGAAGTGGATGCTGTTACGATTGCAACGCCAAACAAGTTCCATGCGGAGATTTCCATTGCTGCTCTGCAAGCGGGTGTACATGTGTTATGCGAAAAGCCAATGGCCATTACAACTGAGGAATGTTTAGCAATAACCGAGGCTGCAAACATATCGGGTAAAGTTTTATCGACCGCTTATCATTACCGCTTCATGAAGGAAGCCCAGGCTGCAAAGAAAATGATTCAGGCCGGTGAAATCGGTGAACCATATGTAGCGCGTGTACAGGCAATCAGACGACGTAAAGTTCCTGGCTGGGGAGTGTTTACAAGCAAGGAATTGCAAGGCGGGGGAAGCGTGATCGATTACGGCTGCCATTTGCTTGATTTGGCTTTATGGCTGATGGATGACCCAGAACCGATTGAAATCGTAGGTTCGACATATAATTATGTCAGTAAGGGTGTCGATCAAGTCAATTTGTGGGGGAATTTCGATGCCTCTGTATTTGAAGTGGATGACCATGCCACTGCATATATCAAATTTGCCAACGGAGCATCTTTATTATTCGAAACATCTTGGGCCGCGAATATCCGTGAAGAAGCAACTGTTTTAAGTTTATCCGGAACGCAGGGCGGACTTGATGTGTTCCCGCTGGTCTTGAATCAGGCTAAGCATGGCATGCTTTTAAATAGTGAGGCAGTATGGATGCCAGGGGAGGATACACCAGACCTGCAGCAGGCAGAGAACTTTATTAATAGCTGCCTGGGGTTGGCAGAACCATTGGTAAAACCATCGGAAGCCATGAAAGTTTCGAAAATAATCGAAGCCATTTATCAAAGCTCGGCAAGTGGGAAGGTCATGAGCATAAATTAATGAAAAGGTGAGGTGGGGCATGTGAAATTAGGGATTTTTACAGTGCTATTTGCTCAAAAATCATTCGAGGATATGCTTGATTATGTCGCAGATTCCGGATTAAAAACAGTTGAAATCGGTACAGGCGGGTATCCAGGCAATATCCACTGTCCGCTCGATGAACTGCTGGAAAGTGAAGAAAAACGCCAAAAATACCTCGAAGCCGTTCAAACAAGAGGATTAACGATCAGTGCATTCAGCTGCCACGGCAATCCAATCTCTCCAGATGAAGCATTCGCTAAAGAAAGTGATGAAACACTGATTAAAACAATCAAGCTTGCATCCTTACTGAACGTCCCGGTAGTCAATACCTTTTCTGGTACAGCCGGTGATCACGAAGGAGCTAAATATCCAAACTGGCCTGTCGCCCCATGGCCGAATGAGTATACAGATGTGCTGAAATGGCAATGGGAAGAAAAATTGATCCCCTATTGGAAAAAAGCAGCCGCCATTGCCGATGAGCACAATATAAAAATCGGACTTGAACTACATGGGGGCTTTCTCGTCCACACACCCTACACCTTGTTAAAACTGCGGGAAGCTACATCTGATGCAATAGGCGCCAACCTTGATCCAAGCCATCTTTGGTGGCAGGGCATCGAACCAGTCGGGGCCATCAAAATCCTAGGGAAAGCGGGAGCAATCTACCACTTCCACGCAAAAGACACATACTTGGATCAGGATAACATCAATATGTATGGATTAACCGACATGCAGCCATATGGAAATATCCAGAGCCGTGCCTGGAACTTTCGCTCTGTAGGATGCGGCCACAGCCTGCAAGAATGGTCCGACATCATGAGCGCCCTTCGCACATACGGTTATGATTACGTCGTCAGCATCGAACATGAAGATCCGCTGATGTCAGTTGAAGAAGGATTCCAACGGGCTGTTACCAATCTGAAAACTGTACTCATCAACGAAAGCCCAACTGATTTATGGTGGGTATAATTTGTAGCCCATAACGAGCAGCCTAATGCAGGTTGCTTTTTATTTTGGTCCTTACTCGTGAAAAAGTGGAATTAACGAGTAAAGTGAAACTCACGAGTAAAAGCGTAAAATTCACGAGTAAAAGCGTGAAACTCACAAGTAAATGAGCAAAATTCACGAGTAAAAGTGCGAAACTCACGAGTAAAGTGGAATTCACGAGTAAAAGCTTAAAATTCACGAGTAAAAGCGTAAAATTCACGAGTAAAAGTACTCAGATAAGAATAAAATAGCAAATTATTGCGGAAAATTCTTCTGAAATTAAAAAAGAGATGCCCCCGGAAATCTGGGGGCATCTTCATTATCATCTTTGCCTTGGAGTATAATCTAATTCCTTAAATAGTTCCGTCAATTCATCCTCGGTTAAGTCGCGCCATTGTCCGATCGCCAGTCCGTCCAGATGGATGTTCATGATCCGGATTCGATGTAAATCACGGACTTCGTACCCTAGTGCAGAGCACATACGGCGGATTTGTCTGTTCAGTCCTTGCATCAAAGTGATATTAAATGTATATTTGGTCAACTGTTCAACCTTACATGGAAGTGTTTTCGTATCCAAAATCTCCACTCCGGATGACATATCTTTAATGAAGGAAGCGGTAAGTGGTTTATCCACGGTTACGATGTATTCTTTTTCATGTTTGTTTTCTGCACGAAGGATTTCGTTTACGATGTCTCCATCATTTGTAAGAAGGATCAGACCGCTTGAGTCTTTGTCCAGCCGTCCGATATGAAAAATGCGAAGCGGATGATTTACAAAATCAACGATATTCCCTTTTATGTGTTTTTCCGTCGTACTTGTAATACCTATCGGTTTATTCAGTGCAATATAGACATTTTGCTGTTCCACTTTTATCGGCTTGCCATCTACACGAACATCATCACCGGGTTCGGCTTGACTGCCGAGCTCAGCTACATTTCCATTAATCGTCACACGGCCCTCGGCTATCCATTTGTCTGCGCCTCGTCGCGAGGTAATTCCGGATTCACTGATATATTTATTGATCCTCAACTAAAGCACACCTTTACATTCAGATTTTCTTCTTTAAAGGATAACGTAAATCATGGTGCATAGACAAGGGGAAAAGACAAGAAAGCATAGTTGGTTAGAATTACTGGATATTCTTTACATGTTCTTCGTGAAATCTGCCGGATATTCCTTTTTCTTTTTGCTTGTCAGGTAGACGCCACTGAAGACAAAAAGACCTCCCAGGATTTGGACGATGGTAATAGTATGACCTAAAATCAGGCTAAGAATGGCGGTAAATACAGCTATCAGATTTAGATAAATTCCAGCCTGGCTAGCATTGATATGACGAAGGGAAATATTCCAGAAAATAAAGGAACCGACAGACGGGAAGATTCCAATATATAAGAGCCCCGTGACGGCTTCACTGCTTAAATTAAGGTTCATTCCCGATCCAATGGCGAATGGAGCGACGAGAATCAATCCGAGAAATACGGAAACGGCAGTGGCTGAGATGATCGGAATGTTTTTCAGTTTTTTACCGATTATTGAATAGAAGGTCCAAACGAGAATCGCCAGGATCATCAATAAGTCGCCTTTATTGTAAGTGAGCTGGAAAATATCCAGAAGGTGTCCTTTTGTCAAGACCAATAAAACGCCGAATAAAGATATGATAAGTCCGAGTGCATGGAGGGATGAAATTTTCTCCTTTAACAGCCAAGCGGAAAAAAGCACAATTAAGGCAGGGTTCATGGAATTGACAAGAGCGGCATTCATGGAAGTTGTATAGGTCAGAGCCCAATAAAGGAAAAAATTATAACTGATGATTCCGAGCACACCCATAACTAACAGCAATCTCCATTCTTTCCATACACTCTTCCAATTTGGCTTTTCAATCCATTGGGCTAAAGGAAACAATAAGAATACGGCTATTAGCCATCGCGTAAATGTTAGTTGGATTGGGGAAAGTTCGGTCACAACGTATTTTCCGAAAATGTAATTACCGGCCCAAAACAAATTTGCAAAGATAAGAAATAAAATAACAATAGATTTTTTCATCAGACTGCCTCTTCCTTAATTGGTGGAATATTCACTAAATATATCAAAACAGGAGTACCTAAGCAATATAGCGAGCCTAGTAGTCAATTTTTGTACAAGGATGAACCAAAGAGCAGGATAAATAGAAAAAGGCCATTCAACATGAGCTGAACAGCCTTTTTTCATATCTATGTTAAGCGAAAATGGCACTGATTTCGGCGATTTCATCCATGGTTAAATCGACATCCAATGCTTGTAAGTTGCGTGTGACCTGCTCAGGCTTTTTCGCTCCGGGAATCAGTACATCTATCGAGTGCCGAGTTAAATACCAAGCAAGTACGACATCGGCGACATCGGTATGCTTCCTGTTGGCAATCGCCCGGACTTCTTCTACTTTTTGCAGGTTGCTTACAAAGGCTTGTCATTGGAAAAGCGGACTTTTTGCCCGGCCATCCTCGAATGTTGAATCCTGATTATATTTGCCGCCGAGCAGACCGGAAGCAAGGGGGAAATAAGGAATGAAGGAAATATTATTTTCGGCTGTATATGGCAGCAGGTCTTGTTCTGCCTCCCGTTTGAATAGATTGTACTCAGATTGCAACACATCGACATAGCCGTCTTTATTCGCTTCCTTCAATTGTTCGAACGAAAAGTTCGAGACGCCGATCGACTTGATTTTGCCTGCATCCTTCAATTCCTTTAAGGCACCTACCGCTTCATCTTTAGGGGTATCCTCATCAGGGAAATGGATATAGAATAAGTCGATGTAATCCGTTTGGAGCCTTTTTAGACTCGATTCCACAGCATTTTTCAGAAAAGCCGGAGAGTTATCAAAGACGATGTTGCCATCGGCAAATTTATGTGCCCCTTTAGTGGCAAGGACTATATCCTCGCGTTTGCGACGCTCTTTAAGGATTTCACCGATAAGTTCTTCTGAACGCTCAGGACCGTAAATGTAAGCTGTATCCCAAAAGTTGATTCCCTCTTCCAATGCTGTTCTCAAAACATCCCTTCCTGTATCCTCACTTAGATTAGGGAACAGGTTATGTCCGCCAATTGCATTCGTGCCAAGGCCAATCGGATTTACATACAGATCTGTTTTACCAATACGGGTTTGCTTAGACATATTACTTATCATCTCCTTTGACCCCATCATAACAAAAAGTGGATGTCGATTTCCAAAATAAAGCAGTGCAGGCGTGTGCAAAATAAGCAGGTGACCCGTAAAATCACCTGCTTCCTTCATTATTATAGTGTTTCGATTTCCAACTCTTCAGCTCGAGCCGTTTGTCCAAATTGACTGAGAAGCAGGCCCAAGGCTGTACCGAAGAGAGCGGGGATGATCCACTCCATTCCGTAGGCAGAAAGGGGAAGGACATCACTCAACGTTTGCACGGGTCCTAATTGTAAGCCGAAGGCATTCAGTCCGTCCATCAAGGCGAAAACTCCTGTGAAAATCATTGCACTGCGATAAACCTTCTTCGGGTTTTTGAAATGACGACTGAAGAATGTCAGGACAATCAGGACGATCGTTAACGGATAAGCCATCACAAGGAATGGTACAGATACTTTCAAAATTTGATTCAGACCCATATTTGAAAGGATGAAACCGACGATTGTTACAATCAGAATGACGGTTTTATAGTTCAGCTTGGGGAAAAGTTTCGAGAAATACTGTCCGCAAGCAGTCGTCAACCCGACGACGGTGGTGAAGCATGCTAAAGTGAAAATGATTCCGAGAAGGACTTTCCCGCTAGTTCCAAGTAAAAGGGTGGATGCGACAGTGAGGATGTCCGTTCCGTTTTCAAAGGACCCATCGGCTGCCATGCGTGCTCCCATTACACCTAATGAGATATAAACTAATGAAAGCAAAACACCAGCGATGAGACCAGCTTTTACTGTATATCTCGTCAATTGTTTTCGTTCGGAAATCCCCCTTTGCTGGATAGAAGTCAGGATGACGATTCCAAAAGCCAAGGCAGCTAGTGCATCCATCGTGTTGTAACCTTCAATGAACCCTTTCGAAAATGCTCCTGCAGCATATGCTTCGGTTGGAGCTTGGAATGGTGCATCAAGCTTTACGAACCCAACGACACAGAGAATGACCATGGACAGAAGTAGAACGGGTGTAATCCAGCGTCCCATGAAGGTTTCCATTTTTTCTGGATTCAATGAAATGGCATAAGATGTGATGAAAAATATGGTTGTGAAAATGAATAGGAATAGTGATTGATTCATTGAGTCGCCAAAATACGGCTTGAAGCCCATTTCATAGGCAACATTCGCATTTCTTGGAATGGCCAGAAAAGGCCCGATGCTTAAATAGATGACCACCATGAACAACGTGCTGAATAGAGGATGTACACGGGCTCCGATAGTTTGTGCCCCGCCTTTAACAAGTGAGACTGCAAGAAGTACCAAAATTGGCAGGCCGACTCCGGTTACAACAAAACCGGCAATGGCTGGCCAGAAGGAAGTTCCTGAAGATGCTCCCAAAAATGGAGGGAATATGAGATTCCCCGCTCCGAAGAACATTGAGAAAAGCATAAGGCCGATAAATAATGTGTCTGTTTTTTTCATGGTGATTTCTCCTTTTTTAAAAAATGATAACTCTCGCCGACTGGCCTGAAAAAGGCTAATTAAAGTGTTTTGTGCAAATAAAAAACTCGCCCCTGAAAATCAGGGACGAGTTTGTGCTCGCGTTACCACCCATATTCCGCAATAAAAAAAAGCTGCGGCACTCAGTCAACGTACGTATTCATACGTGATCCATTGTAACGGCGGAAACCCGTCAAAGCCTACTGCATTTTCAGCTTTGCATCTCAGAGATGATTTTCGGATAGGCCTTGGACATCGACTTCCACCACATGTCGACTCTCTGTGGAACAGGGTTCTCATCTTACTCTTTCTCTTCATAGATTTTTTAATATATAGACAATTTAGCAAATTCTGATTATGAAGTCAATATAATTTATCATTAATCCTTTTAAAGGAGCAGGAAATTAGTCCCTCGTTGGCGAAACTTCCTATATCCAGAGGATATTTTCAAGAAGAATAGGATATTACTCCCTATTATCTTTCTAATCGCAACTATATTATAATAGAAGGCAGAACACTAAAGGAGACAACAGTATGTCTGAAAATAAAAAATTAAGCCTGGCGGATGCAGTCAAACAAAAACTGGCTCAAAAGCAAGCAGGATCAAGTAAAGATAAACTGGAAACAGGCGTTGTGAAGAAAACGAAACAGCTTAAAAGCCAGTTGACCAAAAAGCCGAATAACCAACGTAAGCGTACAGGGGTATAATCCTAATTTGTCAAAGGACAACGACTGTTCGGAGCTTATCAGAGAGCAGTTACCTTTAATGAATGAGGGTACTGCTTTTTTATATGAACGGAAAAATGGGGATTTAGTAATGGACGGGGCAGGGTGATTTTGCTTTTTTACCGTTATAGGTAGTTGAAGGGCTGGGCTTCTGGTAATTTAGAGGTATAAAGAATGGTTCGCCCAGCTCTATCTGATATGTGGTAAAACTAGAAAAAACATATTTTCTCGAATATGGAAATGACATTTCTGTATCGGTTTATTAAAAACATTACAGTTCCATTTGTTTCTGTTTTAAAATTGTAAGAGTGGTGACATGTTGTTACCATATTGTTTTGCTAAAATAACATTTTAAGGTTTTGTAAATGATTTTTTAACTAAAGGAACCAATAGATTGAAGTTAGGTCTATTAGAAGGCTTATAGAATCAGTGATTATCCTTTAATTGAAAATATGAAATATATCGGGGGAATAAAGATGGACGAACGGCTGATCGGAAAAAAATATTATGAAACGATGATTGAGGATACAAGGAAGCACCCGATTCAAGCTTTGGGTGAAATGTTTCTCGTGGAACAAAAAAAGGAAAGAGCGGATTTAACCGCAATTCGATTTGCTCAAGGAGAAGTATATTTTCAGCATCATGACTATGAAGCAGCCATTTTTAAATGGGAGAACATAGAAGGGGAACTTGGTTCATGGGCGAAGAAAAACATCGCTGATGCTTATTTTGAACTGGAAATGTACTCTACCGCAGAGGATATCTATAAATCCGTCAATACGGATGAAGCGGTCTTAAAAACAGAGGTTCTTTTGCAACTTTTTTCGCTGTACATAGTGGAATCGAGAAATGACCTGGCTTCCAAAGTTGTGAAAGAAGCAGTCGAGTTTCAGCCGGATTACCCGAATGTCACGGAAATCGCACGCGCCTTTTTTGAAGAACAAAAGGATTGGAACAGTGCAGTGGTATTAGCGGCTAATGAAAGTATCCGTACAGAATCAGTGGGCTGGTTCGATGTGCTGAAGACGTATATCCAGCAGGGTGTTGCCCAATCGATTGATCCGGATTATTTTTCAACTGTCCTTGGTTCGCTTTACACACTCGACCAGGAACGTTTCGAAAAGGTGACGGTTGCCCTTTGGAAAAATTATAAATATACGGATTCTTATTTCGAATGGCTAAGAGTGATTAATAACTTGATAGATACCATCGAATTGAACCATGCTGATGTATGGGATGAGCTTTCCGTCTATTACAGGGATGCATATGCAGGTCTTTTAGAAGGAACGCACCTAATCAAAGATTTAAGTCCTGTCGTGCCAAGGTTACTGGAAAACTGGCTCAAAATCGCAGATGGGGAGCTCTCGCTGTTTGCGGCGGCATCCGCGTTGTCCTGGAATGAAATCTTCCCGGATACGATCAATGCGCTGGTCATTCAGGATGCAGAAAGCCTGTTGGCGAAATCGCCTAAATTAGGAGGCGGACTGGAAGCGGGAGAGAAACTGTTCAATTCCATTATCCAGTGGGCTGAAGATAATGATTTAATGGTTGGCAATAAGCTTAAATGGATGGTCGAGGGGCTTAAGGATACCGAAAACTTCAATCTTCTTCTTGTAGGAAGTACAGGAAATGGCAAGACATCCTTCATTCAGTCAATTGTTGGCGAGAGCATTGCCGCTGAAGATCATTCGTCATTAGTCAGTGTCAAAGACGGGGATGATTTGGAAATCCTTGAAATTACCGATACAGATAGAAAGGTTGTCATGGAGCTAACTGAATTGGATGAAACACGCCGCCAGCGTGGGACTATTGTTGATGTGACAATCATAAGTGACTACCTAAGAAATAATGGTCTGCGATTATTGGATACACCGGGGTTCAATGGGGAAAAAAGCGTGGAATCAGATTTCCAAGGCTATTTACATGGCAGTGATGGACTGATGTTCGTTCTTGACGCCCGGGCGCCTTTCACCGGCAGCGAACGGGATCTGTTATTGGAAATTCAAATGATGGCTCCGAAACTGCCGATTCATTTCTTGTTAAATAAAATGGATACGATATACAGTGATCAGGTGGCAGTCCGGATGGAAGACGAAACATGGGATAAAGTGAATGCATATTTCCCGAATGCGAAAGTATTCGCTTTCTCCAAACTGTATGATAGCAAGCAGCAATTGAAGGACCTTTCAGCCTTCCTTCAATCGAATTATCAAGAGGATAATTGGAAGGAAAGAAGATCTGAAAAAATCCTAGCATTCATTCGTAAAACTTTATCTTATCTGTTAGAAAAACGGGCAGCCAATGAGCGGAAATGCGAGCATTCCATCTCTTGGAATGAACAGATGGAAGTCAAACTGAATGGGGCGGTCAATCAACTGGCTGATTTGGAAAAAGAAAAAAGTGAAAATATCATAAGGTCGTATCGTCTGCTTAAGGATGAAGTGAAAAATCAGCTTTCTTCTAAAATTCCTGAATTACTGAGGGATTGCTCTAAATCATTAACGGAAAGCAGTGATTTCAGTCAGGTCCATGTACAGTTAAACCAAGAAATGAATGAGCGGATTCAAAACTTCATTTCTGATAAGATCATGCCTCAATATTACCGTTCTCTTCAAGACTGGATTGCCAGTTCTCAAATGGAGTTCTCACAAAGCCAGCAGTTTATGGATGAGATGAGTGCCGGATTCAATGAATTATACAAAGAAGAACGGATTACGCTTGCAGGTGACTTCAGGGTATTGGATGACTGGCGCCGTGATGCCGATCGGATGACAAGCAGTATCCGCATCGAAAACGTTAATATCCTTTTGCGCAGGACTCCATCACAATTGCTGCTTAAAGGAGCAGGGAAGCTGTTTGGGGCGATACCGCAAAATAAAGCCAATATGTACAATCGTTATAAGAAATATCTGGAAAGTGAAGATTACCTGGATGTTGCGGAAATGATCACGGAACGTTTCCTTACCCAATTTGGATTGTTTGAAAAATCTTTGGATCGGGACATCGCACTTTTCTATCGCAGTTCATTTGCCTTACTTCAAAAAACGATTGAACAAACGCAGACCGAGATAAAAGACTTCCAGGCTGCATTGGAGCATATGAAAGAAAATCCGGAAGTTTACCGTGACCCGATCACTTTGTTCGAAGTGAAATTAAGGCAGTTGGAGAGGCTTGAAAAAATCGAGAAAAAGCGTCTAGCCCAGCTTCAAAGAAAATAAAAAATAACGGGGAACATTTCAAATATTCAAAAATCTATTGACTTTACGACTATATCCCTATAAAGTGATAATTACGAAAACGTAACTCAATATATCTCTTATCAAGAGTGGCGGAGGGACTGGCCCTAAGATGCCCAGCAACCGTTCCATTAGGAATTGGTGCTAAATCCTGCAAAACAGAAATGTTTTGACAGATAAGAGAGGGACAAGTCTGCAAAACAGCCGATTAAACCTCTCTATATTAGAGAGGTTTTTATTTTGGGATTTACACCGACTTAACTGATAAGACTAATTAGAAAACATGGAGGGGAAACAAGATGAGAAGGTCTATTAAAGGGATATTTATTTCAGCCATCGCTTCGGCTTTGCTTTTAACGGGTTGCTCTACTGGGCAGAGTTCCACAGAATCGAAGAAAGAAGAAAAAGTATCATTTGAAAATGTACCGGAAAGATTTGCAGATGGGGATGGAGCCAAGATCAAAGTGATCCGTAAAATTGGCGGTGATGATCATACGGCCCAATACCTGGCGGGGGCGAAGGAAGAAGGAGAAGCACTCGGATTCCAAGTGGATACATATACAGCCAATGGTGATACGGCTAAATTTCATGATGCGATAGCGCAGGCATTGGAGGAAGATTACGACGGCTATATCATTTCCCATGGTGATGATGCAGCAACTGTGAATGACGTTCAAAAGTTGGTTGATGCAGGTAAAAGCGTTGTCACGTTCGATTCAATAAGCGATCTATCTAAAATAGATGGTGTGACATTAACTTCACAGGATGATGAAGCGTTGGCAACACTGGCTTTTGATAAACTGATAAAAGAGCAGAAAGGTGAAGCGGCAATTGCATATCTTTGGGTGGATGGTTTCCCACCAATGGTAAGAAGAAATGCAGTCTATCAGGAAAAACTAAAAGAAAATCCTGGGATTAAAGAAGTCGAAAGATTCGGAGTGGCATCTGCCGATACTTCGGTTCAGACACAAAATGCTGTAGCCGCAATGCTGAATAAATACCCTAAAGGTAAATTGGATGCCATTTTCGCAACATGGGATGCCTTTGCCATCGGTGCAGCCCGGGCGATTAAAGAAGCGGGCCGAGATGAAGTGAAGATATATGGAATTGATGTATCTAACGCAGATCTCCAGGAAATCCAATCGGCAGATAGCTCATGGTCCTACACGGCAGCAGTCGATCCCAAGTTGATCGGTGCAGTTAATATGAGGATATTGGCTAAAAAATTGGCGGGCGAAGATACGCCGCAAACCTATGACTTAGAGGCTTCACTTATTTCACAAAAGCAAGTCCAAGCTTCAAAAGAAGCGGTAAACATGGCAAATCTGTCTGGTATTGTCGATGGATGGGGTGAATCTACGGAATTTGAAGAAGATTGGATGAAAGTTTTGAAGGATCATTATAAAAAGTAAAAAGAGACACTCTCTTTCAAGTAGAAGGGAGTGTCTGTTCAATAAGGGGGAATGGACATGGGCACGCAACTAGAAATGAAGAAGATTTCGATTGAATTTCCGGGGGTGAAGGCGCTGAGTGAAGTTGATTTTTCCGTACAATCAGGGACAGCCCACGCATTGGTCGGTGCAAACGGAGCAGGGAAATCGACGTTAATGAAAGTTTTATCGGGAGCCCATGTTCATTATTCAGGTGACATTTTTATTGATGGGATGAGGCGGGATATCCGCTCGCCAAAAGCGGCTCAGGAACAAGGCATTCAAATTGTTTATCAGGAAGTGGATACAGCCCTCATCCCTTACTTAACGGTTGGGGAAAATGTAATGTTGAATGATATGGTCCAAAACATGGGGAAAAAACAGAGGGTCCAATGGAAAGAGCTGCACAAACAAGCCTCTTATATTCTTGAAGATATGAAAATTCGTGTCCCTTCGAAAAAGCTGGTAAGAGACCTTACCTTGGCCGAAAAACAGATGGTCCTGATAGCAAGAGCCGTTTCGACAGAATGCAAATTCCTGATTCTCGATGAGCCAACTGCTCCGTTAAGTCATACGGAGACGACAGAGCTTTTTCGAATTGTAACTGAATTAAAGCAAAAAGGCGTGGGAATCATTTTCATTTCACATCGTCTGCCTGAGATTTTTGAAATCTGTGAGGAAATTACGATCATGAGGAATGGGGAGCGTGTCACTTGTCGAAAGAAGGAGGACATAACCCGTAACGAAGTGGTAGAGAATATGCTCGGTAAAGCCATGGATGACCAGTTTCCAGAAGTCAATGCTTCGATCGGAGACGTCATTCTGGAAGTTAACGGATTGTCAGATGCCGAGAAAGTCAAGGATGTCAGTCTGAATATTAAAGCAGGCGAGATAATCGGCTTGGCAGGGTTAGTCGGGGCGGGAAAAACGGAACTCTGTAAAACCCTTTTCGGTCATGCTTCGATCACAGCGGGGGAAGTAATCCTGAATGGTCGAAAGCTTTCTTTGAAATCACCGCACGAAGCAGTAAAAAGCGGTCTGGCACTTGTACCTGAGGAACGCAGGAAAGAAGGGGTCCTCGTTCAGGAATCAGTCTCGGCGAACTTGACCGCAGCCAGTCTCGGCAAATTCTGCAAGACGTTCAGCTTCGTGGATCGTAAGGCGGAAAAGGAAAAGGCGAAGGAAATGATCGTAAGTCTCGGCATTAAAACTCCTTCAGGAGAAGTGAGTGTCGAAAACCTTTCAGGTGGTAACCAGCAAAAAGTTGCCATCGGAAAATGGCTTATGGCCGATGCGGATGTATACATATTCGATGAACCAACGAAAGGGGTCGATGTTGGAGCCAAGAAGGATATATTCGAATTGATTGCAAAGCTTGCAAGGAATGGGAAAGCGATCATTTATGCATCATCCGAGCTTTCCGAAATCATTGGCATTACCAACCGGACATATGTGCTATATGACGGGAGCACTGTCATCGAATTAGAAACGAGCAAAACGAATGAAGAAGAACTACTATTCTATTCAACAGGAGGAAAATAGGATGAGCATACCCATTCCTGTTACACAGACAGCGAAAGCGAAGAAAAAGCTGGAACTATTCGACTTTTTCTATAAATACGGCACAATATTGACGATTATCATTCTGATTGTAATTTTTGCCGTGTCCAATCCATCTTTCATTCAAACGAATAATCTGATCAACATCCTGCGTTCCATTTCAATCGTGACCATCATTGCGATTGGCATTACGATATCCCTGACCGTGGATGGCTTCGACCTTTCCGTCGGCTCCGTCGCATCATTGGCCAATGCCATCGTCATATCAATGTTTGTCTGGTTTTCGCAGGATACATTAATCGCCATATTAGCTGCGATCGGCGCCTCACTTGTCGTAGGGGCTTTGAATTCATTCATGATCGTTAAATTGAGAATTCCCGACATGCTGATGACATTGGCTACCATGTTCATTATCCAGGGAATTGCCCTTACTTATACAAAAGGGGCAACGGTTTCGCAAAATATGGTCATGCCCGACGGGACATTCGCAACAGGACTGATCAGCCCATTTTTCGCCAAAATTGGCCAGGTACCATGGATAATCCTGATCATGGCAGTCATTGTGATTGCGACCCATATCTTTTTGACTTATACGAAGCACGGTCGTTATATGTACATTATTGGGGGAAATAAGGAAGCGGCGAGACTTTCCGGGATATCGGTCAATAAATACAAAATCCTTGCCTATCTGCTGTCAGCTCTATTAGCTGCAATCGGGGGGATTGTCCTAGCTTCAAGGGTCATGACATCGGAAATCAATTCAGGGTCCCCCTATTTAATGGATGCCGTTGCAGCAGCCTTCATTGGTTCCTCCGTTTTAGGAGCGGGAAAACCGAATGCATTTGGAACCTTTGTCGGTGCAGTCCTGATCGGAATCCTTCAAAATGGTTTGATCATGATGTCCGTTCCGTATTATGCGATGGATATCGTCAAAGGAACAGTGCTGGCCCTTGCGCTCGCGGTAACCTATTACAAACAAAAACACTAAAATGAATCTGTTACGTTAATCTACAAGAAACCTATCATTGGGATTGTTGAATATTGATAAAGATCCTGTTGGATATGCAACAGGATCTTTCCTTTTTTAAAAGGGACGGGTCATGGATATAAATTTGCGCAACTTCATCATTTTACTTAATAATAATCAACTCTTTTTACTTTCGCTAAAATGGGGGCAGTAGGACCTTTTGCTCCCTCATTGATGGAGTATAAACATTGACCACAATAGTCAATTTTTATAGGGAACTTACTTTACCTTTTAATAAGATTGATAATGATCTATTGTAAAGTATGAACATTCATATCCTATACTTATCTAAAGGAGAGTGTAAACTTATGCGTGAAACCTGTGTTCCGACTGGCGTGAAACCAAATGACACTGGCTTTGGATATACGTTGTCCTTAATAGGCGGCAAGTATAAAATGATCATAATGTATTGGCTGTCTGAAAATAAGGTTATGCGGCATAATCAGCTGAAGCGAAGTATCGGTACCATTTCCTTTAAAACACTAAGCATCATGTTAAAAGAGTTGGAGGCAGACGGCCTTATCATACGCAAGGAATTTCCCCAAATACCCCCAAAAGTAGAATATTCATTATCTGAACGTGGTCTATCTCTCATTCCATTGTTAAATTTGATGTGCGAGTGGGGAGAAAAAAACAGTTTGCCAGCTCAGGAGTCTGTACAGCCGTAGGTGTAGCTATTTTGATTAATTCAAAAGAAGTATTTCCCTAACAAGGAAATACTTCTTTAATGGAACTGCCTATTAAAGGTTGTCGACAAAATTCAAATAATCTTGTGCGCTTTTTTCCAATTCGCTTGCGGACGGCTCATTTTCAGCACCATAAAACGCAAAGAATGAACGATAATCTGCATTGCAGTATAGGAAGGTAGTTTCAAAGGGAGATAATAAATGTTCAAGTGTATAGCGATAACTTCCCTCTTCACTATAATCTTCTTTGTTAATTCCGGCAGATACAGCTAAAGCAGCTTTGCGATGCTTTAATTTATCGCCTCCATTTGAACCATAAGCCCAACCATATGTAAAAACATCGTCAAGCCATCTTTTTAGGAGAGGCGGACAATTAAACCAATAAAAAGGGAACTGTAAAACAAGATTACTATGCGATTCGATTAATTGCTGTTCTTTTTCCGCATTAATGTTTCCGTCAGGGTAAACCTTATTCAATTCGTGTAATGTATACTTTTCCGGATATTTCCTGAGCTCTTCTACCCATCTCTTATTTATGACGGATGTTTCTAGACTTGGGTGTGATACGATAACAAGAGTTTTCAAAGATTTCTCCTCCTTAATTATTATTTATCTTAAGTATAAAGTGCACTCTGCAAGTACGTAAGTATGCACTTTTAGTATTGGTACTTACCTAAAGGAGAGTGTTAAATCGGTATAAGTCTTTAAAGAGATTAGAAAAGAATGAATGGATTTCTTCTTACTGGGGGGTGAGCAAGGACCTCGTTCTTTGTCGTTCAGCTCTTTTCCTTTGGGTTCTAAAGTGACCGGTAGTTGCATAAGATTTTTTTTACTTTATAATTAGTACCAGGTATTAATATCAGTTATAAAATTGATGCAATTCATAACACGAGGTGGTTATTTTATGTTCAAATCCAAAGCACGTATTACTGCGATAGGTTCTTATGTTCCAGAAAAAAGCTTAACAAATAAGGACTTAGAAAGAATGGTTGAAACCAATGATGAATGGATTGTTAAACGTACTGGTATTAAAGAGCGAAGAATTGCACATGAAGAAGAGTTTACTAGTGATATAAGTTATAAAGCTGTAAAGGATTTAATGGAACGGTATGATAAATCTGTCGAAGATGTTGATATGATTATTGTCTGTACCTTTACACCTGATTTTAACACTCCGAGTGTAGCTTCTTTAGTCCAAGCAAAGCTAGGTATTAAGAATACTGGAGCTATTGATTTAAACGCAGCTTGTGCAGGATTTACTTATGGGTTGCATGTAGCTAATGGATTAGTAACATCTGGTTTAAACAAGAAAGTTCTTGTTATTGGAGCTGATACTTTATCTAAAATTATGGACTATGAAGATCGAGCCACTTGTATTTTATTTGGAGATGGTGGAGGAGCAGTTCTTGTAGAATATGATGAAAAACAGCCAAGTTTTATTTCTTCACATTTATATTCGGAAGGAGAAGGCGGAAAAAATTTATATAGTACAAACCTATCGACACGTATAAATGGTGAAGACTTGAATAATAGTGGTAATCTTGTTCAAAATGGACGTGAGGTTTATAAATGGGCTGTTACTACTGTTCCAAAAGGAATGCAAACTGTTATGAAAAATACTGATTTGCATTTGAATGATGTTGATTGGTTCGTTCCGCATAGTGCAAATTTAAGAATGATTGAGTCAATATGTGATAGAAGTGGCTTTCCAATTGAGCGTACTTTATATAGCTTAGTGGAATATGGAAATACTTCTTCAGCAACAATACCATTAGCTTTAGATCAAGGAGTAAGTGAAGGAAAGCTAAATAATGGTGAGAAGCTTTTATTATATGGTTTCGGTGGTGGGTTAGCACAAGCAGGATTGCTTATCAATTGGACTCTATAACACTTTTTTCTGTTACTGATCAGCAGCTTTGTTCTTATTGATCTAAAGGGCCAGTTTAAGTTAACAAGGATACTAAAATAACAAAAAGACACCGTACTAATAGGTATGGTGTCTTTGAATTATCTTAAGGGAGTTCAAAATCTCCAAATGGGCGGAAGTCCGCCTTTAGTAAGGAGTTTGGGTTGGTTAGTGATAAGTGAAAAGGGCCAAAATATCATGTTTACTCCAATATTTAACGGGAATGCTATTTACAGTATATATCCCTGAAATTTGAGGAGGAAATTTTAACATGCTTGATGCTAAGACCATAGAAATCGTTCAGTCAACAGCACCTGTTCTCAAGGAACATAGTAAACCAATAGGAAAGAGATTTTATGAATTACTATTTTCAAAAGCTCCTGATTTGTATAATCTTTTTAACCAAACGAACCAAAAAAGAGGAATCCAACAGGAGGCATTGGGATATGCTGTCTATGCTGCAGGTGAACATATTACGAACCTTGAAGCGATAAAACCGGTAATTAAAAGAGTTACTGAGAAACATCGTGCCATAGGGGTCAAGCCTGAACAGTATCCGGTTGTAGGTGAAACATTGCTTCAAGCAGTTAAAGATGTGTTGGGTGACACAGCCACAGATGAAATCATTGAGGCATGGGGAAAGGCCTATGGCTATATTGCCGATGCCTTTATTGATATTGAAAAAAACCTTTATGAGGAAACAGAACATCAGCCTGGTGGATGGGAAGGATATCGAAGTTTCAATATCGATAAAAAGATAAAAGAAAGTGATGTGGTAACCTCCTTTTATCTAAAGCCTACAGACGGAAAAACCATTGCCTCCTATCATGCTGGGCAATACTTAACACTTAAGGCTGAAATTCCTGGCGAGAAATATACGCACATACGCCATTACAGTCTTTCGGATTCACCTGGTAAGGATTACTACCGAATTAGTGTTAAACGTGAAGATGCCCATGGAGATGCTCCATCTGGAATTGTATCTAACTATTTGCATAAACAGCTGCAAGTTGGAGATATGCTGCAATTTTCTGCTCCTGCAGGTGACTTCGAACTGGATAACACTGATTTACCCGTTGTTCTAATTAGTGGGGGTATTGGAATTACACCTTTGCTTAGCATGTTAAATACCATTATAGAAAAGCAACCACAACGTCAGGTTACGTTTATCCATGCAACAAGCAATAGTCAAACACATGCTTTTAAAGATCATCTGCAACAAATAGTGAATGAACACCAACATATAAAATCATATGTAGTCTATGGTGCACCAACAGAAGCCGATCGAACCTCTGGACATTTTGATAAAGAAGGATACGTGGGTTTAGACTTCCTGCAATCTATCGTTCCATCAAAAGAAGCTAATTTTTATTTCTGCGGACCTATTCCTTTTATGGTAGCAATCAATGAGGCCCTGAATAAATGGAGTGTATCGAAAGACCATATTCATTATGAAGTATTTAGTCCACTCGCTATTTTAGGAGAAGAATAAGTAAACTAAATTTGTGAATAAAAAGGATCTTTCATTGAAGTGAACCCAAAAAGTTAGGCACTTTATTTAATTATGCAGCCTTGAGGGCATGAACCTGGTAATCTACCGGGCTCATGCCTTTTAATTTTATCTTGATTCGTTGATGATTGTAGTAATGGAAATATTCTTCTAGTTCTTGTTGAGATGCTTCATGTCATTTTTGTGCAATGGATTTAGGTTTTTTTCCTTAAAGAGTATCATTCCTATTCTAACTTTCGGTGTGACCTTTAATTTAATAAACGGTTCAATTGTCGTTATCGTTGCCATGAATGCCCCATATAGGTTAAAGACATTTATAGCAAGCTGTCCAAAGATGATTATAAAGAACATGATTAAAGCAAAATTTCCAAACAGGCTGGCCAAATTACCGCCAGAGTGATTAAGGAAGTTAGGAATCGCTATGGTTAAGGTTGCGCCTAATGTCATCATCCATATAGTCCCGATGACTGTGCCAGCGTAACTATACCAAAATGTATGGGCAGTGGGTGTGGTTATCGGTAGATAGCGAGAATAGTCCGGAACGTAGGGGGCATATGCCAATTGCCATGTAGCAACCATACTGACTGCCAACAAAAACACTGGTAAATCTAAATTTCCCATTGCCCAACTGCCTGCCGGAACTTGCAATTGGAAGACTATATATGTAGCTACAATATAAATACAGAGAGACGCCCAGGACAATAATTTTTGCATTTTATGAATTAGGTTATAGCCATAAATGGTGGCCACGAAACAAAGAACATTTAACAGTATTATGCTCCAAGTTTGGTCGATCTTTGTTCAAAGAGCGAAATAAATAAAATGCTTCGTGAAATTAAACAAGCGTGGATTACACCGATATTAATAGTTTAAAAGTCTTGTCCTATACACAAGGCTTTTTTTGAATTAAGGTCAAGAGGTTAATACTTGATATATGTGATGGCAAGATGGCTTATTTAGCTGAAAAATTATAGAATTGAGTAGTTGCTTAACTGGCTAGCCGAGACACTAAAGCCACTTGCTTTGATGAGGCTTGGCAGACAGCCGGCGGAAAGGGAGCAGATTTCTGAAATCAACTGAATCTTTTTAAAAGAAAAAAACTGTAGGCAAAACTCTTTTCTTCGAATTTGTCTACAGTCTGTGAGTGGCTGCTGCTTACATAGCTGCTTTTTTTTATTGCCAAAGTCACTGCCGCTTTTTTTTGACTGTCTGCAATTTCTTTTTAGTTTGAACTTTCTACAGCAGTTCCTGAAAATTAAACTGATTCCCTTGATATATCAAGGTTTTCTTCGGTGTCACTCATAAGTTGCATAGTAATGCGCTTATTACTATCTTTACTTTGCATAATTTATCTCACAATACTAGGAGTAAGAAAGGCGATGAACTCATTATGATTTTTAGCGAACGATTAAAAAAAGAACGGGAAAAAAGAAATTGGTCACAAAATGATCTTGCAGAGAAGATTCACGTGAGTCGCCAATCTGTGTCCAAATGGGAAACGGGAAAAAATTATCCAAGTATTGAAGTAATCATTAATTTAAGTGATTTATTTCAAATTACGGTAGATGAATTATTAAGGAGTGACGAGGAATTGAAAGAAAAAATAATAAGGGAAAGTAAGCAGTTAGCATTTCCAAAAAGGAAAATGTTTTTTGATATCGTGCTATTAATAGGAGCATTTTTGTTAGTGTCTAAATTAACCATTTTTGGTCTTAACAAATTTGCTGGGACCGATATTACAATTTTAAAAAGCATGCCAGTTGTATCGAATTTTTTACCATTAGCTTTGATGGTTATTGGTGGTGTAGGTTCAGACTATTTGAAAGATAAATATGTAGATTGAAAGGAACCTGCGTATAAAACTGTATAATGAATCACAAAATGGAATCTTTTTTCCTTATGTTGGGGGGGAAGGGAGGCTATTTGATTGAACTTGATCATAAAAGAACAGAACCTTTGATTTTAGGTTCTGTTCCTATTTGTTATTTGAACTTTTGCACTTCTTCTTTTCCCTCGAATTTGTTATCTTTCAATATGCCGATTTCTTCAATATGGTTTCGTGCCGCTTCATCCCCTAATTTATAAATGAGGGCATAAAGTCTTTTCATGGCTGCATCGTATTTATCATTTGCCCGGTCATGATGATAGAGAAGGTAGGGCACATGTGAACGGGCATATGCCTCCAGGTCATCTGTCCGGTGTTCCTCCAAGCATTGTTTCAATTCTGCAAGTTCCTCATCAGTTGCGTGTATAGTGAAGCTTGGATTCTCTTCAAGTTTTTGTCCGAGTACGTCGCCGCTGACCAAATCGACATGGTAGGTCTGTTTTTCCTGCATCATTCTGCACATCATCCTTTCAAGCGTTTATCTATGCTGTACCACTATTTGTAAAAAGTTAATCATGAACGTAAACATTTCCTTAATGAAAAAGATAGGAAATAGAGGTATCGGATTTCTTATCAAATGGTTTAAGATGGATTTACAGAATATTATGGAAAAGTGAGGGGTGACATAGTGAAGAGGTCAATCATGGTTATTTTTTTTGTGTTGATTGCTTCAGGCTGCGTAACAAGGAATTATGATTCCAATATGGATTTAGGGAAAAGTCAGTTGAATGAGGAAAATTATTTAGAAGCCCATGAGGCATTTGAATTAGCTTATAAAGAAGCAAAAACACCGGAAGCAAGGGAGTTAATGGATCTTTCAGGTTTTCTGGCAAGTGGGATGAAGAATTACGACGAACAGGATTTTGGTTCGGCCAAAAGCGATTTTGAAAAAGCAACCGCATATAAAGCAAAATACCGGGAAGGTAAACAAATGGTTTCAAAGGGGGGGGAAATGCAGCTGGTATCAAACTCCGCCACGATAGAAACTGTAGAGGGGAATGACGAACCGGTGGAGGAAGCAACTGAGGACGGATCCAAAGTAGAAGATAAGGCGGCAACGGAAACAAAAGGCAAAGGAAGCAAGGATTCGGTCAGTACATTAAGTAAATCTCAGGCGGAGAAGCTTGTGAAGGATTATGTGGACATGGAAAATTTCCCGAATTTGCATATCGAACATGATCATGATTCCGAAAAGGGAGATTACATTTTTCATGTTTTCGAGGTGGATGAACCTAGTCAGAAAAGTGGCCATAAAACCACTTGGGGCTGGTATGGCGTGAATAAGAAGACTAAAGAAGTTTATGAAGTCATGTAAGGATAACTGAATGTTCGGATTAAAGGCCCTTGTAGAGGCCTTTTTATTTTGTGGTGCGGCAAAGTAACAGGATTCGATAAAATTTTAATTTTTTTAAAAAGGTCACCTTATTCTTTATTTTCTTAAGAATTTTTTAATATTTACTGTTTATGATTGAGCCAAGTAAAGGACAATCCTAGGAGGGGTAAAGATGGAGAATTATAATGGTGATGAGCAAGTCAGAGTCAAGGCAGAACGGAAAAAGGGTAAATCTCTTTGGATAACCAGTCTTGTTTCCGGAGCGGTTGCTTCTATGGTTACATCGTCTGTATTTCTATTTGGCGGGGATTTTATAGATCAAGGGAAAAGTTCAGTGAATGAGGCAACAGAAACGGCAGGTGTACAGCAAACGGAAAGTGTTGAAAAGGATAAAAGTGTCACGGCGGAAAAGTTATCGACAAGTACGGATTCAAATGATAGGGCAGAGATGGTCGAATCAGCATCCAAATCAATTGTAGGGGTCGTGAATTTACAGGAGATGCAAAACCAGAACCCGTACCAGCAGCAAAGCACGGAGAGCGAAACGGTTGAGAGCGGCACTGGCTCAGGGGTCATATATAAAAAAGCTAATGGGAAAGCCTATATCATCACGAACAATCATGTTATTGAAGGAGCTAAGGAAGTCGAAATTTCATTGTATGATGGACAAAAGGCAACAGCAGCGGTTGTCGGCGCGGATGCTTTGACGGATTTAGCGGTTTTGACAATTGATGCCTCGAAAGCACCGGAGGGAATTAAATTCGGTAATTCTGATAGCATGCGTCCAGGTGAAGAAGTATTGGCAATTGGCAACCCACTTGGACTTGATTTTTCACGATCGGTTACACAAGGGATCGTCAGTGCGACCGGACGCTCCATTTCAGTCGATACCTCGGATGGGGAGTGGGAACTTGATGTCCTTCAAACAGATGCAGCGATCAACCCTGGCAATAGCGGCGGTGCTTTGATCAACACCGCTGGGGAAGTGATCGGCATAAACAGCTTGAAGATTTCCGAAAACGGTGTGGAAGGCTTAGGGTTTGCCATACCAAGCAATGATGTGATTCCGATTGTTACGGAGCTGATTGAAAATGGGAAAATCACGCGTCCATATTTAGGAGTCAGCTTGGCCAGTATGGAAGAACTGCCGCAATATTACATTCAAAATGTTCCTGAAGCCGTAAAGTCCGGTGTAATGGTGACGAGTATAGAAGCGGGATCGGCTGCGGCGAATGGAGGGCTTAAGCAACAGGATATCATCGTTGAAATTGATGGAACGAAAATAAATACAGCCGCTGCATTAAGGAAGTACTTATATACAGATAAGAAAATCGGCGATAAAGTAAAGGTTAAAGTATATAGGGGTACTGAAGAGAAAACGGTAACGTTAACCTTGCAAAAACCATAGAAAGTAGTTAGCCCCCTGATTAATCATCAGGGGGCTTTTAATTGGAAGTCGAGAAGTTTTTAGTAGTATAGAAAAGGTTAATATAGGAAAAAGTAGATAGTGTATTTGCACTGTTTTGCAGATTTTTCATATAGTCTTGAATACCTAAAAGCTAATAGTAGCACGTTCTATTTGTCAAGGTTTTCATTGTGAATATGTTAAAATATAGAAAAGATTTGACAAATTTGTGAAATGTCATAAAATAGAAAGAAAGGGGATGAAATTATGGAAGCTAATCAGAAGATGTTAGATGCAGTGAAATGGGTATCGGGCACAGGTTGTGTAATCGGAATTATTATTTTTGCTTTAAGTTTCTTTGTAAGCGATTACAATAAAGATTATATATTTACCGCCGTTGGAATCGCCATCACACTAAGCGCAGCTGCAATTTTTCTAGTTGGTATATTTTTTGTCCTGACAGAAGAAATGGTAATGAAAACACATAAAGGTGAAAGAATTGTACCGGAAACGACTAAAATCATAAAAATGAAGTCAAAGGCTAACACTCAAACAAAAAGAAGTACAGAATTCAGTAACTAAAACGAGGAATATAGCATAATGAACTTGCATTCTATCATCAGATTTACTAACATGGATGAACGCCTGTCTAAAGAATTTGAGTCAAAGTGATCCGAATGATTGAATGCGCTTTCATTTTGTGGAGGACTTGGATTAATTATCAGTTGGCTACTTTTTAATTCAATACAATATACTGCACTCGTCATGTACCAAAAAAATATTTCAAGTAACCCTTTGTATTTGAAATACATACGATGTGCTTGGACATTCAAACCAAACTGCCTGAACGCCAGGAAGTTTTCACTTTGATTTTGAACTATATCCACGAGAAAAGGACACTTTTAAAAAGTCCTTTTTTTGTGGTTTTTTTATGCACTTTTCCTTGAAGATACAAAAGGGATGTCGTTGATTTTTGAGTAGTGAGTTTCCAAAAGCCGGAGTTTATTGAACCACCAAATGTACTTTTTTGTAAAATGGTTTCTGTCCTGTCCTACAGATATTGATAAACAACTTGACTAGTTGTAACTAGTTTGACTGACCCCTGAATTACTTCACCCAAGACTACTGCTATACGGCTGTTTAGGAATACTGACAGGGCAATAAGTATTGCGAGGAGAATAAAGCCAATTACATTTCACACTCGTTATTTCCTTATATATATATAATATTGACCAGTGTAGGATCATAAGGGTATGGAAGCATGGAAACAACATCGTGTACAATGCGGCTACCATTTACCAACTTCCATGGCCGAGTTAAAAAAATCCGCTATAAATCATGTTTTCCAACGATAGAAACCTAATTAGCAGGATAGGTAATTTAATTCATAATCTTTATAAGTCTTGAGGCAATAAACGCGGTGAATATAATGTGAAAAATTTATTTCATTATATTAGAGTAATATTAAACGGAAAGTGATCGATACTGTCAGCAATCCTGTACTGATAAGTGAATTTTCCATAGGTAATTTATTAAACAATTATTATATTTCATTTGCTGAAGATTTTCGAACATTTCTGTTCATTTACCATCTTCTTACTGCTCTTTATTGAACTTTATGTGACAGATGTCACTTTATATTGTCTTTTTTTACACTTGGGATTAATATTGGTATGTCGGGTTTTTGAACATGGTAACACTTTGTCCGAATAATTACCAATTGGAATTTTATTATGTAAGAAAGGGGTAGTACTATGAAAATAAAATGGGCTCTATTAACTATACTTTTTACAATTGCCACTGTGCTAACCGGTTGCGATAACCCATTAATGGTCTTGGACCCTAAAGGGCCAGTAGCTGCAACACAAGCAGATGTTATTATGATTTCGATATGGACAATGTCCTTTGTCGTCCTTGTCGTTATGGTACTGTATATCTTCATGATAATGAAATATCGTGCTTCCAAACAACGTGATGATTATGAACCGCCTCATATAGAAGGAAGTAAGGTTCTTGAAATAATTTGGGTTGCGATTCCAATTTTAATCGTCGCTTTCCTATCCGTTGTTACTGTTAAAACAACAAATGAAGTTGAGGCAACACCTAAAGGGTACGGAGATCAAGAACCTTTAGTTATTTACGCTTCATCTTCCAACTGGAAATGGCATTTTAGTTATCCGGAAGAGGATATCGAAACGGTCAACTATCTGTTTATACCTACTAACCGACCAATTGAATTTAAACTTTACTCATTCGGTCCAATCTCAAGTTTCTGGATTCCGCAACTTGGAGGACAAAAATACGCGATGTCGGACATGGTTAATACGTTGCACTTAGCAGCTGATGTACCAGGTGAGTATATGGGTCGAAATTCAAACTTCAGTGGTTCAGGTTTTGCTCAGCAAACGTTCAACGTTAATGCACTGTCTGCAAAAGAATACGATAAGTGGGTAGATGAAATTAAAGCTACTGCTAAACCGATTACTGAGAAAAAATTCAATGAATTATTAAAACCTGGTCATGTGGGACAATCCACTTACACGGGAACTCACTTAGAGTTTTCACCAGCTCCTGAAGGGGAAAATGCTGGTCATGACCACGGATCTTCTGATACTGAAGAAAATGATTCCAAGGATTCACACGAGGAACATTCAGAACACAGCAACACGAGTCATGATCACTAAGAATTAATTTCGTTCGATAAAACAACTAGGTTTACAAGATAAGGAATATTTTCCTGAAAGGAGTCACAAAAGTATGGATTACTTTGATCGATTTGCCGTACCTCATCCAAGTCCCGCGATTTATGCATCCATGGTTGCCATTGGCTTAACCATGATTGCGGTTGTTGCCGGAATTACCTATTTTAAAAAATGGGGTTACTTATGGCGTGAGTGGTTAACAACGGTTGACCATAAACGTATTGGTATCATGTACATCTTGGCAGCACTGCTTATGCTTTTCCGTGGTGGCGTCGATGCTCTTATGATGCGTGCTCAAACGGCTATTCCAGATAACGGTCTTTTGGATGGACAGCATTATAATGAGGTATTTACAACACACGGGGTCGTCATGATCCTGTTTATGGCTATGCCATTTATCATTGGGTTAATGAACATTGTTACACCATTACAAGTTGGAGCGCGTGACGTAGCATTCCCACGTCTGAACGCGGTAAGCTTCTGGTTATTCTTCATGGGGGCAATGCTATTTAACATCTCTTTCGTAGTTGGTGGTTCTCCTGATGCAGGCTGGACATCTTACTTCCCGCTGGCAAGTAATGATTTCAGTGAATCAGTCGGTTCGAACTATTACGCGATTTCACTTCAAATAGCAGGTATCGGTACATTAATGACTGGTATCAACTTTATCGTAACCATCTTGAAAATGAGAGCACCTGGCATGAGCTTAATGAAAATGCCAATGTTCACATGGTCTATCTTGATCACTAACTTCATTATCGTTTTCGCTTTCCCTGTATTGACAGTGGCACTTGCGTTGATGACAATGGATCGTCTATTCGGAACTCAATTCTTTACGATGGCCAATGGCGGTAGCGATATGCTTTGGGCGAACTTGTTCTGGGTTTGGGGACATCCTGAAGTTTATATAGTAATTCTTCCGGCTTTCGGTATTTACAGTGAAATCATTTCGACATTTGCACGTCGTAACCTGTACGGGTATAATTCAATGGTTATCTCCATGGTAGCTATTTCTACACTATCTTTCATTGTATGGGCTCACCATTTCTATACAATGGGTCACGGTGCAATGGTTAATGGTATCTTCTCGATTACCACGATGGCAATTGCCGTCCCGACTGGTGTTAAGATTTTCAACTGGTTGTTCACACTTTGGAAAGGTAAAATCGTATTTACCGTTCCAATGCTATACTCTTTAGCTTTCATTCCGATTTTCACGCTCGGTGGGGTAACAGGGGTAATGCTTGCCATGGCAAGTGCTGACTACCAATACCATAATACAATGTTCTTAGTAGCTCACTTCCACTACGTTTTAATCCCTGGTACTGTATTTGCCGTACTTGCTGGTTTCACGTACTGGTGGCCAAAAATGTTCGGTTTCATGTTGAGCGAAAAAATTGGAAAATGGTCGTTCTGGTTCATTATAGTCGGCTTTAATGTAACTTTCTTCCCGATGTTCATCACTGGTTTAGATGGGCAGGCACGTCGTATGTATACGTACTCTGAAGCAACAGGATATGGCCCATTGAATATGCTCTCTTTCGTTGGAGCGATTGGTTTAGCAATAGGTTTTGCACTTATTGTGTACAATATCTATTGGAGTACTCGTTATGCATCAAGAAATATCTCAAACGATCCATGGGATGCACGTTCTCTAGAGTGGGCTACACATACGCCAATCCCTGAATATAACTTTGCAATTGTGCCAACAGTTGATTCTACAGAAGCATTCTGGGATTCAAAGAAAAAAGGCTTTAAATTATTTGGCGGAAAAGTAGAAAAGATTCATATGCCAAATAACAGTGGCGTGCCGTTTATCATGAGCTGTATCTTCTTCGTTTGGGGCTTTGCATTGGTATTCAGCATGTGGATCATTGCAATCATTGCAACGATCGGTATCTTTGCTTGTATGATTCACCGTTCATTCGAAAAAGATCACGGACGTTACATCTCTGTTGAAGAGATCGAAGAAACTGAAAATAAATTGCGAGGTGCTAAGTAATGAAAATAGATAACTCGCTGCCACTAGAATATAGCACGGAAGAAAATCGCTTAAAGATTTTTGGATTCTGGATTTTCCTGGGAGCAGAAATAGCTCTTTTCGCTACACTGTTCGCCACTTATTTTGTCTTAGTTGGTGGTACTGGAAATGGTCCAACAGGGGAACATCTTTTTAAAGTCCCAACACTAATGTTTCAAACAATCTTTCTTTTAACTAGTAGTTTTACCATAGGTCTTGGAATCAATGCAATGAGACTTGGCAGGCAGAAAGCAACGATTGGTTTCTTCATTATCACCCTTATTCTTGGTTTAGGCTTCTTAGGAGTCGAAATTTATGAATTCGTGGAGTATGTACATGAAGGAGCAACGATTCAAACAAGTGCTTTCTTATCTAGTTTGTTCACACTACTAGGTACGCATGGAGCTCACGTTACACTTGGTTTATTCTGGGGAACCTTCATCGTCATGCAGATTAAAAAACGCGGTATGACTCCACAGACAACAAACAAGGCTTTCATCTTTTCACTTTACTGGCATTTCTTGGACGTTGTCTGGATTTTCATCTTCAGTTTCGTCTACCTGAAAGGAATGATGTAATATGAAAGAATTATTCCCACGGGGCCAAGTTATGGGATTTGCTTTTTCGCTAGTTCTGACTTTGGTCGCACTATCAGTTATTGTGTTTGATCTCTCACTTAAAATGGCTGTGATCATCCTACTTGTTACAGCTTTCATGCAAGCAGCACTTCAATTCGTTATGTTCATGCATGCAGGAGAGTCTGAAGATAAAGCATCGATTTACACAAACGTTTATTACGGATTGTTCGTTGCATTGGTTACAATTTTCGGTACATTGCTAACAATGGTTTGGGGATATCAATAATCCATTCCGGAAAAACTGGGCGTCTTGATGACGCCCAGTTTTTTGTATTTAATTAATAATATACCGCTCTATCCACTTCATACTTTGAAGATGTGGATGAACTCATTTTGTTTAGTATTACCATTTCGGTACATTATATTTATAAAAGAAAAATCTTTCCCTTTCGAAGCGCGGCCGTGCGTCCAAGTGCAATGTTTTACAAAAGTAAAACGTTAATAGAACGTACACATTTTCTAAGAAAAACTGTCAGACCTTTTGATATAATAAGCGATATAAGTATTTATAAACGTAGCGGAGATGATGAAATTGACATTGCCGGTCTTGATTTTGACAATTATCTTAAGTTTGTTAAAAATATTGGTTTCCTGTCTTCCGACCGATGCAGTTAATTGGATTATCAGCAAATTTAAAATACACTCAGAAATTAGTGACGAGAATGCGATCGTAACCTTAGACGGAAAACGTTTGGAAGGTGAAGAAAAAATTCAAGTCATTAATTATTTTAATAATGCTAGATTTTTGAAAAAAAATCATATATTTCCGGGGAACGAGCAATTGTTTTTACATCCAGAGAACAGTGGGACTCCATTGGTCATAGATACTAAAAGAAGCAAAAAGGATGTTAGGTTATTTGTGTACATTTACAATGACCATGTGGATGTAGTTAAACAGTACAAAAAGAAAGTCATTTCTTATAGCCTGCTTTCAGATAGCCTCCAAGAGCGTTCCATGCCATTAATAAGAAATTTAGTTTAAAAGAACATTAAAAAGACGGTCCTTAAAAAGACCATCTTTTTTTATAAGTCTTTTATAATGTAATCCTTAGGTACAACTCTAAATTACTTGTTATTCAGATTAAGAGGTTAACGTACACACTGACGTCTCAATTTTAGTTTATTTTGGAAAAAGCAATTAAAAGTGAGGGAATTGCTGTAAGAGGTTCTTTAATCGCGCATATGAAATGGTATTAAAAAAGCAGGTATCTATTGCGATGCCTGCCTTTTTATGCTTTCCATTGTTTTTCAACTTGATGAAGCGCTTGTTGTAAAATTACTTCATGATCTGTATCCGGTTTAGTAAGTACGTTAGTTTGATAAGATTTCCCTTGAAAATCAACTGTTACTGTAACTTTTACCATTATGCATCTTTCCTTTCCTAATTCAGAATTAAATGAGGTGGTTGTACCTATTTCTTTAATACCCGTGGCAGAGGATTTTTCAAACATTTCAAAAGCGGTAAAACCTAACGAATTAATATTCAAAATTATCTGATATTTTTCAGGAAGTGTCAACACTTTTTTTTGACCACTCTATTCCCCGGCAAAATACAAAAACGACCTGGCTTGTACTCATGACAGCCAGGTCGTTTTTGTAAATGAACTAAATTCATATTTTAGTCAAGATAATGCCGATTAATGCTGCAAGTACGCCGGCAATTTGATAGTTTTTTAGTTTTTCCTTGAATAAATAACATCCTGCGAATACGACAACTAAACAGTTCAGGCTGACGACAGGGAAGATGATGCTTGCGATGCCAGTGTTCAACGCAAAGAAATAACATCCATAGCCTATAGTGCTTAAAAGGCCTACTAAGGAACCGATTTTGACTTCCTGTAGCTTGATTTTTTCCTTTTTAAAGGCCAGAGCCGAAAGAAGATAAAGAGTTCCGCCTCCATACATTGATACCAGGATATCAAGGGAATTTAAATGAAGACGTGTTGATGTCGTCATAAGAATGCCGAGCACACCAAAAGATAAAATGGATAATAATGTGTGCATCATCCAAGGGACATATTGATGGTTACCTTTAGCATTAGGTGTATACTGAATGACTAATGTAGCGAGAAACATGCAGACGATTCCAGTCCACTGCAAAGTAGAAATATGTTCGTGAAAAATTAAAGCTGCACAGAGAATGGGGAATATTGCATTCGCTGCGATTAATGGGGATGTCAAGCTTGCCGGCCCTTTTTCAAAGGCGCTTGCCATCTGGATATTACCATTAGCGTTCAGTACCCCAATGGCTCCACCAAGCATGATGGACAGCCAGTTAAACTGTAAACCATCCACAAATACTCCATAAAATATGGCCAAAATAAAAGCTGAAAAATAAAAGAAAAATTGGATATGTACTTTTGAGTAACCCTTTCCGCTACTCCATTTAAAAATGCTGTTATTGATTCCGAAACATAAACTAGTGATGAGGGCTGCAAAAATCCACATTGACGTAATCTCTTCCTTCATGTAGGATAAACTTCTTCTACATTTTAAGCTGAATGCATGCAGGAATCAAACCAAATTTAAAAAGTATGATTGACAGATTAGATATTTTTTTCTATATTTACTATGACAATTTTAAAATATTTCCCGATAAACGGGAGAGGTTCATAGCATCACCCTCTTAAAAAAACTATGGCTTTGATATTTTTCGCGAATCAACCATATCTTTGAGGAGATATGGTTTTTGTTATATAGAGGCCCATTTTATGAATCTCCCTGAAACGTGGGATTAGGAGGACTTTTAATGTCTGGAAGAAAAGAAGAAGAATTAAAAAAAGATATCACACTGCTTGGGAATCAAGGAACAAAATATACATTCGACTATGCGCCTGAAATCCTTGAGTCATTCGATAACAAGCATCCGAACCGGGATTATTTCGTCAAATTCAATTGCCCGGAATTCACTAGCTTATGTCCGATAACGGGCCAGCCGGACTTTGCGACCATCTACATCAGCTATATTCCAAGTGTGAAAATGGTGGAAAGCAAGTCTTTGAAACTTTATTTATTCAGCTTCCGCAATCACGGTGATTTCCATGAAGACTGCATGAACATCATCATGAATGATTTAATCGAATTGATGGATCCTAAATATATTGAAGTCTGGGGCAAGTTTACACCTAGGGGCGGAATTTCCATCGACCCTTACACGAATTATGGGAAACCAGGTACGAAGTATGAGGAAATGGCGGATTACCGCTTGATGAACCATGACCTATACCCGGAAACCGTGGATAATCGCTAAAGAATAGGAGAGACAATGGGCAAATGCCCGTTGTCTTTTTTAGTTTTTTAGCCATTCTCGATCAATGGTCTTGTCTCTTTGTCCATTTTAAAAATACAAATGTCCTCCTATAACGGAATTTCCACTTGATTGTTTCGAGAAAAAGCGTAATAATAGGGAGAGCTAATTATGACAGAATATTTACGAAAATAGGGGATGTCGAGATGAAAGTTGCGAAGTTTGGTGGAAGTTCACTTGCGTCAGGTGAACAGTTGAGAAAGGTGTTCGAAATTGTTGTTTCTGATCCAGAGAGGAAAATTGTAGTTGTTTCAGCTCCAGGGAAACGCAATTCCGATGATATAAAGGTGACGGATTTATTGATTGAAGCTGCGGAACAGCAGCTGCGCGGGGATAACGGAGAGCATTTGATAGAAGATGTCGTATCCCGCTATGCGAGCATTGCTGAAGAACTGGATATATCCGAGAGTGTCATCACTGGGATCCATGAAAATTTAATGTCACTGTTGCATGCAGACCAGACTAACCCGAAGCGCTATTTGGCTGCCTTGAAGGCCAGTGGCGAGGATAATAATGCGAAGTTGGTCGCGGGTTATTTCCAAAGCCGCGGGGTAGAGGCGCAGTATATAAATCCGAAGAAGGCTGGCTTGATCGTAACGGATGAAGGTGGATTTACCAAGGTGCTGCCAGAGTCTTATGATCGGTTATATGCTCTGCGTGATGAGCCTGGAATCGTAGTATTCCCAGGGTTCTTCGGTTATACGTTAGATGGTGATGTTTTAACCTTCTCAAGAAGCGGTTCCGATATTACGGGTTCGATTCTTGCGAATGGGGTCAAAGCTGATTTGTATGAGAACTTTACGGACGTGGATGCCGTTTATGCAGTGAATCCAAATGTGGTTTCCAATCCCAAGGGAATCCGGGAATTAACTTATCGTGAAATGCGTGAGCTTTCTTATGCAGGTTTCTCGGTATTTCATGATGAGGCGCTGATTCCAGCATTCCGTGCGGGAATACCTGTCCATATCCAGAATACGAACAATCCGGCGGCACAAGGGACCCGCATTGTGAGTACACGGGATAATACGAACGGGCCGGTCATTGGTATTGCAAGTGATAAAGGATTTTGCAGCATTTACATTAGCAAATATTTGATGAACAGGGAAGTTGGTTTTGGCCGGAAACTGCTGCACATCCTCGAAGATTATGGAGTTTCATATGAGCATATTCCATCAGGCATCGATGATGTGACGCTTATTCTAAGGCAGGACCAGATGAAGGGTGAAGCCGAGAAGAAAATCATTTCACGGATTAAGAAAGAGCTTCATGCTGATGAAGTGAATGTGGAGCATGATCTTGCCTTGATCATGGTTGTAGGGGAAGGAATGCGCCATAATGTCGGTACAACGGCAAGAGCGTCAAGAGCCTTGGCCGAAGCAAAGGTGAATATTGAGATGATTAACCAGGGCTCTTCGGAGGTAAGCATGATGTTCGGTGTGAAAGGGCATAACGAAGAGACGGCAATTCAGGCATTATATCACGAGTTCTTTTGAGAATAATAGTTCAGTGACCTCCTTTTAGAAGGGGGTTTTTTGTTAGTAATCTTTTAGTCACTATACATACGGCTGGACTTTTCATCTGGTTCTTTATGAAAGTGGCAATGACCGTGTGGGGATAATCATTCCAAGCTAACAGACGCGCTGTAGAGGGTCAGCGTGTCTGTTTTAATTCAATATTACCCATTTGTCAAGTGGCTAAAGCAATTGGAGGAGAACGGAGTTGACGCTCTTGAAACGGATAAAAAGGGGCGTCCAACCTCTGAATACATATCTTTCACCAAATCATAAATGAAAGAGGTGTCAATGGCAGCATCAAGTTTACGAGCCAAATGATTCACTGGCACCAATTGATTTAAAGTAATCACTTCGAGTTGATCTTGCTGAATAGAATCATGTTTAGAAAGCATCCTTATCACCTCAACTTTAATACTTCTATATAATACAAAAAAGACTGTAGGAATAAGATCTATATGTTTAAAACAAAGTTGATTGAAGTGTAAGGTGCGAGACTCCTGCGGGAAAAGCTCGTCTAGGGAGACACCGCATGCGTAAGCCGAGGAGGCTCCCGGACCGCCCGCGGAAAGCGAGTGCCCTACGTTACAATCCACGTTCAAATTGTAAAGGCCATAAAAAAACTGTAGACAAACTCGATTTTCATCGAGTTTGTCTACAGTCTGAGCCTTCTAATAGAAGATTGGAGGCTTTCCTTTTATGTTAGTCCATAATTGTCAGGAGTTGATCGATCTCTTTCCTTGGACGTGGAGTGGGGATCATATCGGGATAGCCGACGTGAAGGCTGCCGACGATCTTCTCGCCGGGTTTCACGCCTAAAGCTTCACGAAACTCCATGCTGTGTATCATGCCGTATGTTTCCCATATCATCCCAATTCCTTGTTCCCAGGCAAGCAGGCTGAAATTCTGGATCAATGCACTTGTGGCCGCATAATCTTCTTCACGTGTCATGGGATTCGGATTCTCTTCCATGATCACCGCGACAAACATCGGTACACTTATAAGTTTATTATATCCTCGCTGACCGGCCGCTTTTTTCTTTTCAGGGTCCTTCTCTTTGCCTGCCATGAATGCACTGGTTGCTTCCGCGAGTTTTAAACGGCTATCACCATGCACCACGACGAAGCGCCATGGTTGGGTCATTTTATGGTTCGGTGCCCATGTTGCAGTTTCCAATAATGATTGGATGGTATCAATAGGAACAGGAATGTCCTTAAATCGTTTGATGCTGCGCCGTTCTTTAATGATATCTTCTAGTTTCATGATCATCCTGCTCCTTTAATCATATATGTAAGTTTAATAGTTTAAAAAAAATAATCCCCGGCTGCCTAATATGCTTCCAACGTGAATAAATTACTTGAATAAAGAGGGGGCAATATTCTAGTGACTTGCATTCGCTAATGAGCATATAATTTTACTAGGCACAGAGAAGCCGGGGCGACATTGTAGCTATGTACAATATCAAAAGGGTACGATAAGAGAATATCGTAATTGCTTATCAAATTTCAGAGATCGATAATGAAATTGAAAATCATTATCAATTAGAATTTTCGCTTATTTCCTGTAATTTGTCAAGGGTATTTATTAAAAAAATTTCAATATATTTACCAATCCTATATAATAGTTAAAATCTTTTAAAAAATCTGTATAAAAATGTATAATGAGAGGATGAAAAGATGGTATCTACATATGAAGAATTGAAGGGTGTCATAGATGAAAAATTTGTCCTCATTTCTTAAGCCCTACTGGCTTTTGATCATTCTTGCTTTATCCTTAATGATTGTCGAGCTAGGGGTAGAGCTGTTACAACCTCTATTTATAGCAAAAATAATTGATGATGGCATTTTGCAGAAAGATTTATCGGTAGTGATTAAATGGGGAAGTGTCATGGTTGGGCTTTCCGTTTTTTCATTCCTTGGCGGGATCGTTAATTCCTTTACGGCATCACATGTAAGTCAAAGCTTTGGACATGATGTAAGGAAAAGCCTTTTTGGTAAAATACAGGCGTTTTCTTTTGCGAATTTGAATAATATCCCTACTTCCTCGTTGATAACAAGGATGACGAATGATGTGACCCAACTTCAAAATACGGTTTTTATGGGCCTGCGTATCATGGCAAGGGCGCCATTGATTGTAATCGGCGGGGCGATAATGGCTATTACGGTCGATTTGAAACTATCCCTTGTTTTGGTCATTTCAATTCCGGTTCTTGTCTTCTTCCTTAGATGGGTGATGAAACGAGCGGCCAAGCTGTTTAAGCTCGTACAGAATAAACTCGATAATGTCAATGGCGTCATGAGGGAGAACCTGATAGGCATGCGCTTGATCAAAGCTTTTCTTCGTAAGGAGCATGAAATCGGCCGATTTGACGATGCGAATGAAGAGTTGAAAAGAAAGACTGTGACTTCCCTTCGTTTAATTGAAACGACGATGCCTGTGCTGATGCTTGTCATGAATGTGGCGATTCTGATCATTCTCTGGCTTGGAAGCGAATTTATAACAACGGGAGATATACAGGTAGGGGAGGTTGTGGCGATTGTCAACTATGCCACGAGGATTGCGGCATCCCTTTCCGTTTTTTCATGGTTGATCATGGTCATTTCCCGTGCGAAGGCTTCAGCGGAACGTGTGACGGAAATATTTGAAACCCCGATAGATATTGATGAAGGCAAGGCGGAAAGCAAGAGTGGGGCCTTCGATGGGGGAGGCATCAAGTTTCTGGATGTATCTTTCCGCTATCCTGGAACCGATACCCCGATATTGAAAAACTTGAGCTTCTCCATCGATCCGGGAGAATCGCTTGCCATCATAGGAGCGACAGGATCAGGGAAAACATCACTGTTTCAGCTGATTCCGAGATTATACGAAGTTGAAAGCGGCTCCATTCGAATTGATGACCAGGATGTGAAGGATATTCCCTTGAATTCGCTGCGGAAAAGGATCGGCTATGTACCGCAAGAGGCCCTGCTTTTTTCAGGAACAATAAAAAATAATGTCGCTTGGGGAAAAGAAGATGCCTCGATGGAGGAAATCGTGACAGCGGCCATGCATGCTCAGGTGCATGAGACCGTAATGAAACTTCCGAAACAATATGAGACAAAGTTAGGGCAAAAAGGTGTGAATCTTTCCGGAGGGCAAAAACAGCGCTTATCGATCGCAAGAGCATTGGTGCGTAGACCAAAGATTCTCCTTCTGGATGATAGTACTAGTGCGCTGGATTTGAAAACGGAAAGTAAATTGCTTGCCGCTTTAAAGGACTATACATGCACAACGCTCATCATTACACAAAAAATCAGTACAGCCATGGAGGCGGACAAAATATTGTTGCTGGAAAGTGGTCAAGTGCTTGCGCTGGGGAAACATCAGGATTTGATGCAAACAAGCGATCTTTATCGAAAAATCGTTCACTCACAGTTTGGGGAGGAGGGGATTTCTCTTGAGTCGAAGAATATCTCCCGATAAGGCAATGACTAAACCGGTCAACTCCTGGAATACGATAAAGAGGATCATTCCCTACTTAGCAACGAATAAAAGCCTGCTATATTGTGTCCTTTTCATGGTACTGATAAGCTCGGTTTTGGGATTGCTTGGCCCTTTTCTTGTTGGGATGGCCATTGATGATTATATTGTCACAAGAGATAGCGGGGGGCTGATCAGCCTTCTTTTCGGACTTCTCGGGGTCTATATATTCTATTCCTTATCCATGTGGCTTCAGAATTATTGGATGATCGGAATCGCGCAGGATACGGTTTATGCAATGCGCAATCAATTGTTCAAAAAGCTTCACCAATTGTCCATTCCCTTTTTTGACCGGCGTCAGCATGGGGAATTGATGAGTAGGGTCACGAATGATATAGAAAATGTCAGTTCCACTTTGAATAGTTCAGTCATCCAGATTTTTTCCAGTGTGCTGACACTGGTCGGGACAATCGGAGTTATGCTGTATTTGAGCCCTTTATTAACTGTTTTAACATTATTAATCGTTCCTCTTATGTTCTTCGGGCTGAGGTGGATAACGAACCGGACGGGAAAGCTGTTTAAAGAACAGCAGAAGAATCTTGGAGAACTGAATGGGTTTATAGAAGAAACGATTTCCGGACAACGGATCGTAAAGGCTTTTTCACAGGAAGATAAAGTGATCCGAGATTTTGTCATCCGGAGTGAAAACTTAAAGAAAGCTGGCTTCCTATCACAATCATACTCTGGGCTGATTCCGAAATTGATGAATTTACTGAACAACTTAAGCTTCACGGTAATAGCCGCTGTAGGCGGGTTTTTGGCGCTGAGTGGCATAGGGACGGTTTCCATCGGGGTCATTGTCATTTTCACCGAGTATTCAAGGCAATTCACCCGTCCACTCAATGACCTGGCTAACCAATTCAATACACTTCTCTCAGCTGTTGCCGGTGCGGAGCGGGTTTTCACCATACTTGATGAAAAAGAAGAGGAAGTGGATGAGAAACAGGCCTCTGAACTTCGTGATGTCCGTGGTGATGTGGAATTTGAGGGTGTTTCCTTTTCGTATAATGATGAGGAGCAAACGATATATGATGTTGATTTCCGTGCGGAAAAAGGGGAGACCATCGCGCTTGTAGGTCCCACTGGGGCAGGTAAGACTACGATCATTAATCTTCTTGCCCGTTTTTACGAGCCGAACAGCGGCCGGATATTGATTGATGGCCAGGACATCCAACAGGTGACGAGGTCCAGTCTCCGTAAGCATATGGGCTTCGTTTTACAGGATTCTTTTTTGTTTCAAGGTACGATTCGTGAAAATATCCGCTACGGTCGACTGGATGCCGAAGATGAAGAAGTGGTGAATGCAGCAAAGCTTGCCAATGCCCATTCCTTTATCATGAAACTGCCGGATCGGTATGATACCATCTTGAATCAGGATGGCAGTGGAATAAGCCAGGGACAGCGCCAGCTATTATCGATTGCCAGGGCTATTTTAGCCGATCCCGTTCTCTTGATTTTGGATGAAGCGACAAGTAGCATAGATACGATTACAGAGCTTAAAATCCAGGAGGCTTTACACCGTTTGATGGAGGGAAGGACAAGTTTTGTCATTGCCCACAGATTGAATACAATTCAGCAAAGTGACCAAATCCTTGTACTTGATGAAGGAAGGATCATTGAAAAGGGATCCCATGAAGAATTGTTGCGGCAGAGAGGTTTTTATTACGAACTATTTCGCAGTTCATTAAGGGGAAACCAGATTGGATGAAGAAAGAATGTGTGCCGTCAGGGCGCACATTTTTTGTTTTGGTCCCATTATAACGACTTTAAACTTGGGGATTGCCTTCCATTCATTTAAAGATGCACCTTCAAAAATGTGGATTTTTCACCAAATGCGTTTTTTTAAAGCGTGAAAATCACCAATTCCATCTTGGTGGGAATAGAGGGAATTATCGACAAAATAATGGAAAATACTTTACAAATTGACCAATTTGCTATTGCTAAAAAACCTTATAGTAACATATAATTCAGAATATATATAAAATTCTTTAAATTTAATGGGTTAGGGGAGGAATATAGCCCTGGCCCCTTATAAATGAGGTTTTTTATAGTTGCACACCAGTTCAATAGAGAGGAGATGGAAAAAAATGAAAGCGCTTAAGTCAGTCATTCTTTGGGGGATCATATCTGCGTTGGGTGCGGTGAGTTTTGGTTTCGTCGCGCTAAACCGGGGGGAAAGCATCAATGCCATGTGGATTGTCACTGCGGCACTCTGTGTTTATTCAATTGCATACCGCTTTTATAGTAAATTCATTGCACGGAAAGTGTTTGAGCTAGATGACAATCGCCAGACTCCATCGGAAGCGAATAATGATGGGAAAGATTATGTTCCTACAAACAAATGGGTGTTGTTTGGCCACCATTTTGCAGCGATTGCCGGAGCTGGCCCTCTTGTTGGTCCCATCCTTGCAGCGCAGATGGGATATTTGCCAGGGACACTATGGCTTGTAGTCGGGGTTGTATTGGCTGGTGCCGTACAGGATTTCATCATTCTCTTCGGTTCGATGCGCCGTAACGGCAAATCATTGGGAGAGATGATCAAGGAGGAAATTGGACCGATTACAGGCTTGATAGCGATGATCGGTATCCTGGGTATCATGATCATTTTATTAGCGGTACTTGCCCTGGTTGTCGTAAAGGCGCTCGTCGGAAGTCCGTGGGGGATGTTCACGATTGCCTCGACCATACCGATCGCTGTGCTTATGGGCATTTACATGCGCTATATAAGGCCGGGACGGGTTGGCGAAGGATCGATTATCGGAATCATACTATTGATGCTCGCGTTATATTTCGGTCGCTTTGTATCAGAGAGCGCTACATTGGCGCCAATGTTCACATTCAGTGGGGAAACGATTGCCATCATGTTGATTGTATACGGATTCGTTGCCTCTGTTTTGCCTGTATGGATGTTATTGGCACCGCGTGATTACTTAAGTACATTCTTGAAAATCGGTACGATCATCGGACTTGCACTTGGTATCTTTATTGTCATGCCGAGCCTTGAAATGCCTGCTGTTACTCAATTCATTGATGGAACAGGACCCGTATTTTCCGGAAACTTATTCCCGTTCCTATTCATTACGATCGCTTGTGGGGCGGTATCAGGTTTCCATGCACTCGTTTCTTCAGGTACAACTCCTAAAATGATCGAACGCGAATCCCATTCACGTCCAATCGGATACGGGGCGATGTTGACTGAATCCTTTGTAGCCATCATGGCGATGATAGCAGCCTGTGTACTGACTCCTGGTATCTATTTTGCCATTAATAGCCCGGGTGCCGTTGTGGGAACGGAGCCTGCTCAAGTGGCCGCTACGATATCCGATTGGGGTTTCATTTTGACACCTGAGATGATTACCGGCCTTGCCGACGATGTTGGGGAAGAGACCATTATATCCCGTACTGGAGGAGCTCCAACCTTTGCTATCGGCATGGCCCATATCTTCTCGCAAGTGATTGGCGGAGCGTCCCTGATGGCGTTCTGGTATCATTTCGCGATCCTGTTCGAGGCATTGTTCATATTGACCACCATTGATGCTGGAACCAGGGTAGGGCGTTTTATGATACAGGATATCATCGGGACCTTTTACAAACCTTTTGCCGAAACGAATAAATGGCTGCCCAATATTATTGCGACTGCCATTTGTGTAATCGGTTGGGGGTACTTCCTTTATCAAGGGGTCATTGATCCTCTTGGCGGAATCAACACCCTTTGGCCATTGTTTGGAATTGCGAATCAAATGCTTTCCGCAATTGCGTTGCTGCTTGGGACTACGGTCCTTTTCAAAATGGGCAAAAAAGCGTACACATGGGTCACTCTTGTACCTACTACATTCTTGTTGATAGTGACCATGACGGCTGGGTGGCAAAAGCTGTTCCACGAAAACCCGGCTATTGGCTTTTTAGCACATAAAGATAAGTTTAAAGAGGCCTATGATAATGGGGAAATTCTTGCTCCGGCAGCTAACCTTGCCGAGATGAAACGGGTTATCGTCAATGATTATGTCGATGCTGCCCTATGTGCCATCTTCATGATCGTTGTGATCACGGTTCTGATTTCTGCAATTCGGTTATGGATAAAAGTCTTGAAGAACCAGAAAATAGATTTACATGAAACACCTTATGTATCAAGGTCGTCATAAGGGAGGGAAGGCAATGTTGAAAAGGTTAATTAAAATTCTCAGCTACAGAAAGCAATTCGTCAGTTTGCTAGTCGGCGTGCCGAGTTATGATACTTATGTGGCACATATGAGAATGCATCATCCTGAAGATCCTGTGAAAACCAGGAAAGAATTTTTCTGTGAAGCCCAGGATGAGCGGTATAACGCAAAGGGTGGGAAAGTGTCTCGTTGCTGTTAATGATATTTTTTTTAAAAAGGGTCCTCAATAGGAGGCCCTTTTTTTAATGGGATTTTTTTAGAACGGGACATAAGTAGAGGGGGAATGTAAAGGGAATGGAGTCGTGAAAGTGGTGAAAAGTATTTTCAAAACGAAAAAAACCATATTTTCTGATTCTTTATTCATATTGATGTTATATAACCTTACATATTTTTATAGAAAATGAAAATTAAGTTGAATTTTTAGAAAATTAAGTATATGATAAAAAACATAACATTTAAGTGTTAATAAACATAACATATACAAAAATAAGGGGGAAAAAACAGTATGCAAATGGCGGATTCGGTATTCATGTTTTTGGCGACGATGATGGTTTGGCTAATGACACCAGGGATTGCCCTATTTTATGGAGGGATGGTAAAAAGTAAAAATGTCCTGAATACGGCAATGCATAGTTATATGCCACTGGCTGTCATTTCGATTCTTTGGGTGCTGATTGGATATTCATTATCATTTTCACCTGGTAATCCATTTCTGGGCGGTCTTGACTGGGTTGGTTTAAAGGATGTAGGTTTTGCACCAGGACCATATAGCGAAACAATTCCTCATAGTTTGTTCATGTTATTTCAAATGACTTTTGCCGTGTTAACAGTCTCGATCATTGCAGGTGGCATTGCCGAGCGGATGAAGTTTTCAGCATTCCTGATTTTCACGATCCTTTGGTCCTTATTCGTATACGCTCCCGTTGCACACTGGGTATGGGGAGGCGGTTGGTTAGCGGAACTGGGTGCACTTGACTTTGCAGGTGGCAACGTCGTTCACATTTCTTCAGGGGTTGCGGGTCTGGTTTTAGCGATCATGTTAGGTAAAAGGAAAGAGTCGGGTGACAGTGCACCGCATAATCTTCCTTTAACATTCCTCGGCGGTTCATTAATTTGGTTCGGTTGGTATGGCTTCAACGTCGGGAGTGCACTGACAATCAATGAAGTGGCGATGAATGTATTTGTTAATACAGCTGTTGCAGCAGCTGCTGGTATCATTGGCTGGCTGATCGTTGAGTATATGGCTAATAAAAAGGCAACATTGCTGGGTGCAGTATCAGGAGCTATTTCTGGCTTGGTAGCCATTACACCTGCTTGCGGATTCGTAACGCCTGCATCATCAATGATTATCGGGGTCGTCGGCGGTGCCGTTTGTTTCTGGGGCGTTTTCTTCCTGAAGAATAAACTGGGTTACGACGATGCACTTGATGCTTTCGGATTACATGGGATCGGTGGGACATGGGGTGGCATCGCTACAGGTTTGTTCGCGACCACTTCTGTAAACGACAGCGGTGCAAATGGTTTATTCTATGGCGATTTCAACTTGTTGTGGAAGCAGCTTGTAGCGATCGTCGCGACATATATTTTCGTTGCCGTGGTCACTTATATCGTTGCGAAAGTCATTAACCTTCTCGTGCCTTTGCGTGTCAGTGAAGAAGATGAGTCAATGGGGCTCGATCTTACACTTCATGGAGAAAAAGCTTATCACGAATCAATTTAAAGGGGGGGCTCATATGTCCGAAGTTTTAACGAAAATAGAAATCATTACACGTCCTATCAAGTTTGAACAATTTAAAGCGGAACTTGCAAAAATTGGGGTAAGCGGAATGACAGTATCGGAAGTAAAAGGAACGGGTCTTCAGAAAAGTTATGTGGAAACATATAGAGGCAGAAATCGTGAAATGTCATTGCATGACCGAATGAAAATCGAAATCGTTGTGTGTGAGGTGCCAGTTCAGGACGTTGTGGATGTAGCAAGGAAATTCTTGAGTACCGGTAAGCCTGGTGACGGTAAAATCTTCACGTATGAATTGGCGAATGTTGTGAATATCCGGACCGGAAAAGAAGGTCATGATGCGTTAAAGAATGACATCTGATGCTGTGATTAATTCGGCGAATGTGCTGGATACAGTAGATTAAGGAAAGGGAGCTGAAAATGGGGAGACTGGTCCGAATTGTTAATGCGAAAAAACAGAAGATCGTTAATACGCTCATTTCAGAGGATGTATATCAACCTGATGACCGACCCTTTTTATTGGAATTGCCACTGAAAAACTTAGAAGAGATATTATCCCTTCGAATAAAATCCTCGTTTCAAAATCCCCGTTTTAAAAAATAACCTTTCGGCCGCTATCCAATATAGGGAGAGCGGCTTCTTTATGCGTTTGATGCCCAACCTCGGCTGTGGAGTTTAAATGTTAGTCATAAGGAAACCTTTTTCTAGAATCCCCCATGGAAATCGGGGAGCTTTCCAACTATAATGAATAAGGATATAAATTTAAATACGATTTTTTTGCTTTTTTTGACGTTTTTCGCTTAGTTACTTCCATTTTTCTTTATTTTACGAAACGTGAATTCAAAAAAATGTAAGTTTTCCAGAAAACGATGAATTATTTCATGAATGCCCTGTTTAATAATAGGGAAATTATTAATATGTTCTTTTAAGAGGTGAAAGGAAATGGATCAATTTACGGTCGAATCCGTTTTGAATATCATCAGGGAGTTTGTACCGAAGGATGCTTCAATTTCTGTGGCTGATTCAGAAAAATACATTTATTATCAACCGAGCAAACAAGTTGACTTAAGAATAAAACCGGGTGATTTATTCAGTGAAAAAACGGCGACATATAAAGCGCTGAGTGTTCGTAAAAAAATAGGGGTGCAAGTTGAAAGTAATGTATTTGGCGTACCTTACTATGGGCTGAGTGTTCCTATCATGGACGAGGGCAATCCTTTAGGGGCGGTAACGGCCATCTTGCCGTCAAAGCCATTAATTTTACCGACATCATTCTTGACCATTAAAACAGATGACCGCTGGATACCGCTTCCATATGATGAAATTATGTATTTGGAAGCTCAAAATAGGAAAACTAAGATTCAGTCCGAACGTGTGAGTGGATTTCATAAAATGAATTTAAGTGAATTGGAATTCATTTTACCTAGTGATTTATTCATTCGTGTGCATCGTTCGTACATCGTCAATATCAATTATATACAAGAAATCCTTCCCGATTTTCATTCTACATTTTTATTGATAATGAAAGACAACTCCAAAATCCAGGTCAGTCAAACATATGCAAGTCAATTTAGAAGGGCTTTGGGGTTTTAGTGATTCTCCTTTGTGTAAAAAAAATGCTGGTTTATGCTCTATTTAAGGCTTTTCATTCGAAATCGAATGTGATGATTACACAGGATTGGTAAAATTAAGTGTAAGAAAAGCGAAAAATGGGGGTCTTTTGTATGAACGAAAGCGTTTTCAAAAAAATTCGCAACGAACAATTTAAGGGGAAAGTAGTTACAGCGGAAGAAGCAGCTTCATGGATTAAAGATGGGATGAAACTCGGTATGAGTGGATTTACCCGTGCTGGAGACGCTAAAGTTATTCCGATGGCTCTAGTTGAAAGAGCTAAATCAGAAAAATTCAAAGTTGACGTATATACAGGTGCCTCATTAGGACCGGAAGTCGACCAACATATGGCGGAAGCAGGTATCATAAACAAACGTTTGCCGTTCCAAGCGGATAAAGGTATTCGCAATAAAATTAATGCTGATGAAGTCACTTATGTGGATCAGCATTTATCTCATACAGCTGAACAAGTTCGTCAAGGCATTGTCGGACCTATAGATTTTGCAATCATCGAAGCATTGGCGATTACGGAAGATGGATTAATCATTCCGACAACTTCTGTAGGAAACTCAGCCATATTCGTTCAAGAAGCTAAACATGTAATCATTGAATTGAACGTGTCCCATCCAGAAGGATTGGAAGGGATGCATGATATATATACACCAGCTAAACAAGGGGAACGCGAACCGATTCCTATGACTAAAGCAAGTGATCGCCTTGGTTCGATCGGTATTGCGGTTGATCCTGAAAAAGTAATGGGAATCGTAGTTTCCACAGATCTTGATGCACCTTCTACAATCGTGCCGCCGGATGAAGAAACTGCAACAATCGCCAACCACCTTATTAACTTCCTTCGTGAAGAAATCAAGGCTGGCCGTTTAACTGAAAGCCTTGCTCCGCTTCAGTCGGGTGTAGGTTCAGTTGCAAATGCAGTATTCGCTGGCTTCCTTGATTCTGAATTTAAAGATTTGGAAGTTTATTCAGAAGTGCTGCAAGATGCGGTATTTGATTTGATCGATGCTGGAAAAGTTAAATTCGCTTCAGGGTGTTCGATTACATTAGCTGAAGAAAAAGGTAAACAAGTTTACGGTGAGCTTGAAAAATACCGTGATAAACTAGTTCTTCGTCCACAAGAAATATCTAACCATCCTGAAATCATCCGTCGCCTTGGCTTGATTTCAATCAATACAGCGTTAGAGTGTGATATCTATGGTAATGTGAACTCGACACATGTTTCTGGGACAAGAATGATGAATGGAATCGGTGGATCAGGAGATTTTGCCCGTAACTCACGCCTAGGCATTTTCGTAACGAAATCATATGCAAAAGGCGGCAAAATTTCTAGTATCGTTCCTTTCGTTTCACATGTGGATCATACTGAACATGATGTGGATGTATTAGTGACAGAGCAAGGGATCGCTGATTTACGTGGTTTGGCACCAAAAGAGCGCGTAGAGTTAATCATAGAAAACTGTGCGCATCCTGACTACCGTCCACAACTTCGTGCATACTTCACTGAAGCTGTTGCGCAAACTGGTGGGCATCAAACTCCACACATTCTTGAAAAAGCATTTTCATGGCATACAAACCTAGCTAAAAATGGTACGATGCTTGAAGCAGTACTACAAGATCAAAAATAAGACACAAAACCACCCCGCCAATACAGCGGGGTTTTTTTATTTGGGTCCGTGTCCCTTATTGGTGAAAACAAACCAATGAACCTTTCGGCACCACTGGAAATAGAATATTTTAAAATGAAGCTTAACCATTAAAAAGATAGGGAACTGTATCTTTTGGCTTTTTCTTTTATTTTTGTATATAATTATTCATTCAAGTTATGGAAATATGGTAAACTGCTAACAATGAGAGATTATCATACATAGGATTTTTCGTATTTATGAAGTTGTTTCCTTAGAAATAGGGAGTTAAATAGAATGGTTATAGTGGAGGAGATAATTTGTTCAAGACAAAATTACATTTTTGGACGTTAGAGTTATTACTATTGTCTTTACTTTTTTATGTTGGTACAAAGATTTCTTTTCTTTTTGAGCCGATAGTCATCTTTACATCTACATTGTTCTTTCCAATCTTGATTGCGGGTTTTCTCTACTTTTTGTTCAATCCCACAGTTGATTTCCTGGTTAAAATAAGGGTGCCTAGGGGATTGTCGATATTATTGCTATATGTATTTTTCCTGGGATTGATTAGTTTGCTTGTCGGTCTGGTTGGCCCGTCACTGTCCAAACAGGTTACGGATCTAATCAATAACCTCCCGGAATATTTCAATCAAACAAGGAAGTTCATTGAAGATTCAGCGGAGTCAAAATGGTTTTTGTGGACGATGGAACAAGACTATGTTCCCCTGAAAGAAGTGGGTGACTCGCTTCAGAAATATTTGACTGATTTACCTAGTAATATAACGAACAGTTTAACCTCTGTTTTCAGCGTAGTGACGAATATTACTTTAGTGGTCGTGACGGTTCCTTTCATCCTATTTTATATGCTGAAGGATGGGGATAAGCTTCCGGCCGCCATTATGAAATTCGTACCGGTTAGCTATAGAAAACCGGCTTTAACAGTACTTCAGGAAACTGGCGGAACGCTTACCACATACATACAAGGGCAGATGCTTGTTTGCATGTTTGTCGGGATCGGAACGTTCATCGGGTATTTGATCATTGGTTTGCCTTACGCGTTCTTATTCGCGCTGATTGGTGCTGTAACCAATATCATCCCATATGTAGGTCCGTTTATTGGAGCGGCTCCTGCGGTCATTGTGGCGTTGATTCATTCACCGACCGAGGCGTTATTGGTCATTCTGGTTGTAACGGTCATTCAGCAACTGGATGGTAATTTCATATCACCGTTAGTCATCGGGAAAAAATTGAACACACATCCGCTTACCATCATCATCCTTTTGCTCGTCGCCGGAAACATTGCCGGTATCATCGGCATGATTTTGGCGGTTCCTACTTACTCCGTTGTTAAAACGATTGTATTGAATATCGTAAAATTCATCAGGATCCGAAAAGAGGAAAAGCTTGAAGAAGATATATTGGAATGAAAAAACGGGCCCGACTCAATTATGTCGGGCCCGTTTTCTTAGTGAAGGAGCAAAAGCGCCTAAATAGGTTACAAACCTAAGGAAATATATTTTACTTCCAGGAATTCTTCGATGCCTTGATGTCCACCTTCACGGCCGAGCCCGCTTTGCTTGAATCCGCCAAATGGAGCTTGCGGAACGGAAGGAAGTCCATCGTTCAAGCCAACAATACCGAATTCAAGTGCCTCGGTGAATTTGATGCCCTTGGTGATATTTTCAGTGAAGACGTAAGCTGCCAAACCGAAGATGGAGTCATTTGCCCTCTTGATTGCCTCTTCATCAGTCTTAAAGGAGGCGATAGGAGCTAGAGGACCAAATGTTTCTTCCTTCATGCAGAGCATGCTGTCATCAATGTTGGATAGTACGGTTGGTTCAAGAAAAAGGCCGCTTATTGATTTACCGCCAGCTTCGAGCTTAGCACCGCTGCTGATTGCTTCATCAATTTGTTTTTGAACCTTATCAACTGCATTTTGATCGATAAGCGGACCGATATCGACGCCATCCTCCAGTCCATTTCCTACCTTTAGTTCTTTGACCTTGGCAACGAGCTTTTTGATGAAGGCTTCTTGAATCGCTTCGTGGACATAAATGCGATTTGAACAGACGCATGTTTGTCCTGCGTTACGGAATTTTGAACTGATGATGCCATCAACCGCTTTATTAAGATCGGCATCCTCAAGAACGATGGCAGGTGCGTGCCCCCCGAGTTCAAGCGAGATTTTCTTTACCGTGTCAGCTGAGCCCCTCATAAGGGTTTTACCGACTTCTGTAGAACCGGTGAACGTCAATTTACGAACCCTTGTATCTTGAAGCCAAGTTTCGCCGATTTCTGATGATTTTCCTGTCACGACATTGATGACTCCTTTTGGAATGCCAGCTTCTTCAGCTAATTCAGCCATTTTTAGAGCTGTTATGGGAGTCAGGTTTGCCGGTTTAATGACGACTGTGCAGCCGACTGCAAGCGCTGGTGCAACTTTTCTTGTAATCATGGCTGCAGGAAAGTTCCAAGGCGTAATGACAGCTACAACTCCGACAGGCTGTTTTGTCACGAAAAGCCGCTTATTGGATACGGAAGCAGGAATCGTTTCGCCGTACACCCGTTTTCCTTCTTCGGCAAACCAAGATAAAAAGCCATTTGCATATGTCATTTCACCAAGAGCCTCTTTAAGGGGCTTACCTTGCTCTTCAGTCATGATTTTGGCTAGTTCTTCTTTATTATCATCAATCAACCGATGCCATTTCCAAATTAGTTCAGCACGTTCGTAGACTGATAGTGCAGCCCAGCCCGTAAAGGCTTCATATGCGGCATCTGCAGCCTTCGCCGCTTCAGTTGCACCGCCTTTAGGAACGGTTGCAACTACTTCATCCGTTGCCGGGTTTCTCACTTCAATTTTATCCAATCCAAAATCCGACCACTCACCGTTAATAAATAATCCGTAATCCTTCATGATAAAACCTCCTAATTTGGTTAAATCCATCAAACTACTAAAACTTTTAACTATATACTTTTACCTGTTACATAAAAGTATAAACACTTTTCAGTGATTCTGAAATTTATTTGATTGGCTATTTATAGAAAATCGGCTATTCATTGATAGAAAGGGAGCAAGACATAAAAAAAGAGGTGCAAGTTACACACCTCTTCATTCAAGATTCGCTTATTTTTCCGATGAGACGGCCACTTCACCCATATCGCCTGAGATGGCTTGATTTGGATTGAATTCACCTTCCGATTTAGAAATGACCACTGTAGCAACACTGTTACCGATTAGATTAGTGATGGCACGTGCTTCAGACATGAAGCGGTCGACTCCCAGCAGTAATGCCATTCCTTCAACTGGAATCATTGGGAAGGCAGCTAATGTTGCAGCAAGTGTAATGAAACCGGATCCCGTTACACCGGCAGCTCCTTTGGATGTTAACATCAGGATTCCTAGAAGGGTCAATTCCTGCCAGATGCTTAAGTCGACACCATAAGCTTGGGCGATGAAAATCGCTGCCATGGATAAGTAGATGGATGTGCCATCAAGGTTGAAAGAATAACCAGTTGGGACAACTAAACCGACTACCGATTTTGAACAACCGTATTTTTCGAGTTTTTTCATTACGCTTGGTAGAGCTGATTCCGACGAAGATGTTCCTAAAACTAAGAGGATTTCTTCTTTTAAATAGGCTATGAACTTGAAAATATTAAAGCCGTAGATTTTGGCGATCGAGCCAAGGATAAGAATGATGAATAGTGCCATTGTGATATATACGCTACCCATTAATTGTCCTAAAGAGCTTAGAGAACCAAGGCCGAACTTACCGATTGTATAAGCCATTGCTCCAAAAGCCGCCAATGGAGATACTTTCATGATCATACCGACGATGCCGAAGAAAATATCGGCAATATGCTGAAAGAAAGATACGACTGGCTGCACTCTCGGTCCCATTGCCGCCATTGATAATCCGAATAATACGGCAAAGAATAGAATAGGGAGTAAGTCTCCGCCAGCCAGTGCGGCAACGGCATTATCAGGAATGATATTAGAAATGAAAGCAACGGCGCCATGTTCCGTTTCGGAAGCGGCTGTTGTATATTGTGATACATCTCCGCCCTCGACTGAATCGATGTTAAAGCCTTTACCAGGTCCCAGCAGATTGACTACGATAATTCCGATGGCAAGTGCGAAAGTGGTAACGATTTCAAAATAGAGCAGGGCCTTTCCGCCGATGCGGCCAACCTTTTTCATATCACCCATACCGCCAATTCCGATTACGACGGTTAAGAAGATGATTGGTGCAATGACCATTTTAATCATTTTAATAAATAAATCAGCTAATATCTTCAGCTGTTCACCGAAAGCAGGAAAGAAGAAACCGACTGTTATACCCAGAATGATACCGATGATGACCTGAACTGTTAGATTTTTTAATATTTTCAAGGTGCATTCTCCTTTGTTATATGATAGCGCTTTCTTAACTTGGTTATAGTGTAACAGAATGAAGTATCAGAATATTCTTTTGGTGATATTGTTTTCTTTTTGTTCTTTTTGGTCTTGGTTTTTTTAATAACTGAAGGGTGGAAGAGGAATTAAAGTGTCCATTAGGGCCATGATAGATTAATAAACTGCAATAAAAAAATACCGGTGAGGCGCCGGTATTGAGAAAAATCAATTTTCGAATGGTTTTATGAGTGCATAAAGGGTTCCGATCACAGGAAGTCTCAAACCGGCCTTGTCGGCAAGGCGCAGTGCACCGCCCTGTAAATGTTCCACTTCTAGGGTAAGGCCCTTCCGGCGGTCCTGGTGCATGGAAGAGGTGGATTCATCAGGTAAACCTGCCATGTTTTCCAACGCCTGTGCAATATTCTCCACAGTAATTCCGACGCCATAAGCATTTGCGAGCTCCTTCATTTCAACAAGGACCTTTTCCAGCAATCCATTGGTTTCAGGGAATCTCCGTATCGTGCCGATAGGGAGGTTGGAGGCAGTTGTCACACCGGAGAAAGCGGTGATGAACATGTATTTGATCCACATCCTGATCAATATGTTTTCCGTTCTGCCAGCCTTCATGATAGCTGATCCGGCCGCCTGTTCGAATTTATCACAAATCTCTTTTTGTGATGGATGGAGCGGGCCATAGATTAAATCGTGATTATCATTGGAGTGAATGACATGACCTTTTTCATCGAGAGTGGCGATGATGAAGGCACTTCCTCCCAAGACGGCTTCATCGCCCAGTTCTTCCTGTAAAATGGATACATGTTCCAACCCATTCAAGAGCGGGAGGACCTTTGCACCCTTTTCAACAAGGACCTTTAAATCTGTAAGGGTGCCCTGCAGATGCTGACCTTTTACGGCGAGAATCACAAGGTCGACCTTTTCAATATCATTTACGTTCTGTGTGATATGAAGGTCGTTAAATTGGTAGTTTCCATGTGGGCTGGTTATGCTGATGCCATTTTCTTTCAATTGTTTGGCGCGGTTTTTTCGGACAAGGTATTGAACATGCTGCCCCGCCTGCTGCAACCTGCCTCCAAAGTAGGAGCCGAGTGCCCCGGCCCCTATAATGACAATATTCAATGTGCACACCTCTCTTTTGATTAAGATGTACTAATCATAACATTGACTGAAATTTCAGTAAATAATTCCGTTTGAAGGTAATCTGGTTGTTTAGGTGTTTGTAAGAATGGGAAAAACAAAAGACCAGCCTGAATTAGGTTTCAGACTGGCGCTTATCATTATTTATAAATTTTTACTTTAACGGTTTTTCTGCCCCAATTGATAGCTTTGGAGTGAGAAGAGTAGAAGACGTCAATTTTATTCCCTTTGATTGCGCCGCCTTTATCTGCAGCAATGGCATCCCCGTATCCTTCTACATGAACTTTTGTTCCTAGTGGAATGACCTTAGGGTCGACTGAGATGGCTTTTGCGTTAGGGTTTTTCTTTAAGTTAAGACCTGATGCTGTAATACCGCTGCAACCTTTGCAGTTCGCAGTGTAAGCTGTTGCCTTCACGGTGATCGTTTTATATTTCTTGGATGATGATGTTTTAGCTGTAGCTTTAGGTTTAGCAGAAGTCGATGTTTTCTTGACCTTTAAAACTTGTTTTGGATGGATGTTATCTTTTTTCAGGTTGTTCCAACTTTTGAGTTGATTGACTGTTATATTATGTTTATTGGCGATACCCCATAGTGTGTCGCCGCTTTTAACTTTGTATGTAGTAGTAGCAGCCGATGAAACTCCGGAAAAACTAAATACCAAAAAGAAAGCAGTGAATAGTGGAAGTAGTATTTTTTTCAAAATGAATAGTCTCCTTTGTTTTAAATCGTAGACTTAGAATAACAGGTATTTATGACAACAATGTTTCGCTGGAATAGTAATTGTGTTACAAAAAGGTTTCCCTTGATAAATAAATGTAATATAAACTAGGACAAAAGGACTTATCTATTAATTGTAAATATATTATTTTTTATGTCAGTATAAGCGTATTTTTGGTAAATAGTGTTGGTGTTATGGCGTATCTTGTTTAATGAGGTAAAATATGGATATGCATTCCCTGAATTAAAAGTCCTGTATATTTTGTAAAAAAACAACGCAATAATGAACAATTGAGTGCCTTTTATTTTAGTAGGAAAGGATATTCGGAGCATGAAAAAAGCCCGCATCTATGTGATGCCGGCTTTTTTCATGATTTGGATTAATTTAAAACAAATTCAGAAGCGAAATCGACTAGCATTTTTTGATAGACTGCTACTGATTCAAGGTTGACGCATTCCCTATCTCCATGCCAGTTCTCACCTTTTGGACCGAATTCAATGGCTGGGATATCATATGCCGCAAAAAACACGGTATCTGCGGAGCCGTGCTGCCCAAAAATGACAGCGCCCTGCTTTGTGTTCCTTTCGATAATCGGGCGGAGCAGAGTGATGAATGGGTCTGACTCTTCGGTTTTTACAGGTTTACTATACATATTAAGGTGGACATTATTTCCTGTCACACTTTCGATCTGAGCAATGATATCTTCCATTGTTTGCGTAGGAAGATAGCGTATATCAAGACTTAGCAAACAGGCATCCGGTACCTTATTATAAACATCCCCGCCTTTTATTTTTGCTAGGTTAAGTGATGGGGAAGAGTAAAGGGGAGTATGATCCCGGGTGAAAGGAAGTTCCTTTATTTTTTGATAGAGATCATAGGCCTTTTCAATTGCATTCACGCCTTCCCATGGACGGCTTCCATGGGCGGATTTGCCGGATACTTCAATATCGAGACGAAGGGCACCCTTTGCCTGGAGTCCGATTCCCAATTGCGTAGGTTCAGCACAGATTACAAAGTCCCCTCTATAACCATGTTTCGCTAAATATCCGGAACAGTTCAACCCGCCAATCTCTTCATCCGATACGATCTGTAGCTGGATTTTTAAACCTAAGTCCTTATCTTTCAGTTCGGTAAATGCACACATCATCCCTGCAACTCCCGCTTTCATATCGGCTGTCCCGCGTCCATATAAGTTTCCCTCATGAACCTCAGGGAAAAATTGATCCGGCGTTCCGCTGACAACATCGACATGGCCATTCCAAATTACGGTTTTATCTCCGCTGCCAATCTCGCTAACAAGCATTTTATAACCGTTATTTACGATCACATTCACGGTAAGCCCTTGTTTTTTAAGCCAGTCCGCACAGTAATCAACTGCTTGGTTAGCTCCTTCTTTCGCTGAACTGTCAATAGATACTAAATCTTTAAGTAAATCGATGAGCAAAAAGAAAACCCCCTAAAAATGTGCATACTATTATTATATATACCCTTTCTAAGTAAGGGTTAACTCAAAAATATTTTCCTGTTAAATAACGTTTAGCCTTTTCATCCCCTGGGGTATGTAAAGGGGGAGCGACAATTTACATTCTTTAAGGAGGATGATAGATATGGATAAACGTATAATTGGTGTATATGAAACTGGAGAAGAAGCCATAAAGGCTGTTGAATCATTACAGGCCCAAGGGTATGATCGTGAAGATATTTCGGTGGTAGCTAAAGATAAAGAAGAATTAAATACAGTTAATGAAGAAACGGGTACAAAAGTTGAAGAGGGGCTCGCAGCTGGTGCGGCGACCGGAGGTATTTTGGGCGGTGCTGCCGGATTATTAGCTGGTGTGGGTGCGCTGGCTATTCCGGGAATCGGACCGGTACTGGCAGCTGGACCGCTTGCTGCAACATTAGCCGGAGCGGCAGTAGGTGCTGGTACAGGAGGATTGGCCGGTACATTAATCGGTATGGGCATACCTGAAGACGAAGCTAATCGTTATGAAGCGGATGTAAAGAGTGGCAAGCTGCTTGTGCTAGTCGATTCGGATGCGAGAAAAACCAGTTCTTCTTACTCAGGAATAACTGAAACCGATGAAACGCTAACGAACAGTAGAAGAACTCTATAAATCGTAAGGTAAAAAAGGACGGATCCCTTAGGACCCGTCCCTTTTTTTGATTAGAATGTGAATTTCTTTATTTCTTTGTGCATTTCCTGAGATAGGGCATCCAATTCGCTAGCCAGGGCATTTAATTGTTCCATGGAAGCACTCGTTTGTTCTACGGAGGCTGATACTTCTTCAGTTCCTGCCGCAGTTTCCTGACTGATCGAATTTAATCTTTCTGCATTGCTCTCCATTAGTGTGACCTCGTTTACCATATCGTTCATCATCTTTTTTATTTCGTCGAAATTGCTGAATGTGTTCGCGATAATGGATGCAATCATGATCAAAGCTAAAAAAGGAATCAAAATTTGTTTTTTTAGCGAATTAAAATACCAGTCTATCAGTCTTTTCATTTAGACAATTATCCTTATATTCCTCAAAATAATTTAGGTTCTCTAAGATATTTCGGTCTGCTTTGTCTTTTTAAAAGTTTCAAGTTAGAAAATTCCCAATATTAATTTTGACATGAGTGGGGGATATAGAGGATAAAAAAAGAGCTGACTGCCATGGTCAACTCTTTCATTCATTGATTGCTATTCGACTTGGATATTTTTTGTCCTGCCCATATACCATGTGTAAAACTCGTCTGCATATTCAACGGTTACATCTTGGAGCTTTGTATGGTGTACAGGCTTGGAACGGTTGATCGTTTCAATTGTGGCAAGACCGAAAAGCTTTTGCAACTTCGAACGTTCCACCTCAATTTGAATGACCTTGCTTCTTTTGGTAATGAATAGTGATGTTTCCAAACTTCCGGATTTGAACTGAATGAACTCATCATTTAACAAGTAACGGCTATTTTTGTAATCCATTATTCTCAATGAATAAATGAGGACGAGTAAAATCAGCGAGATATACCATAGGGAGGGTTTGAAATAATAGATCGCCAATGTTGTGAGAATCCAGAAAAAGCTGGGCCGCAGCATTCGGATTTTGAAGGCCTGTTTCGATAGCGGCTTCATTGACCGTTCCACTTTGTAAGCGGGTAAAATCTCTTCTACCATCCCATATGCCCGTTCAATCGATAAAAAAGGATAGAGTGTATTCGTTTCCAGCTCTTCATCGCCCGTATTTCCTGCACTTACCAGTTGCACTTCTGCCAAGCCTAGCAATCTTTTAATGATTGATTGGGTGATTTCTACAGCTTGTACTTTTTCTTTCTGAATGGAAAAAGCGGATTCATCCAGTACACCTTTCTTTATATATATACGCTCGTGATCGGATGAAATTTCATATTTTCCATATTTGACGAATGTGGAAACGATTCCGAAGGCAACGGCGACACATATGAGGCCTGCAAGAACGATGGTTATGATCCACCACGTATCCAATAACTTGGCAAGAAACCCTTCGGCATTCTCCAAATTGATAAAATCATCGAGTGTATTATATAACGTAGCCAATATTGGGATAAGAGCCAGGAAGCTGAGTGATGTAAAGGAAGCTTTCAGCACATCTTGTTTGGTTGGTGTGAAATGGATCGTTTTTCCATGGGTTGGTTCTGCTATTCGTTCTTCGGGAATATCCACTTCGATAACCGGAATTTCCTGTTTTGAAGCATATTCCCCCTCAAGCCGTTCGGCCTCTCTTCGGGAAATCACCTCAAAAGGTACGGTACCCTGATCACCAGTCATCCCCGTTTCGAATGTTAAAGAGGTTAAACTGAAAATTTTATGAAATAACGTCGTGCGTTGCTGAACATTCTGTACCTTATGAAGCGGGACCGTTCGATACGATTTCGAGATAAGCCCTGAAGTAATATATATGGTTCCTTCTTTGATTTGGTATTTATACGTATACCATTTTAGGATGATGGAAATGACTTTCCAAATCAGATAAACTAGAAAACCGATTTGGAGTACCTTCATATACGTCTTTTCAGAACCGAAATTCAGGACATAAAGCATGATGATGAAAAACGCATTTCCTTTCAGCAATTTCCAAAACTCGAAAGGGATTTTGAAAGGGTGTAATCGTTTTGCATGTTCTTCCATCATTAATCCACTTCCTTAATTTTTGCGAAATGGGCAATTTTATCTCGTAATTCATATGCTTCTTTCTCGGGGATGGCAGGTATGTCATGAGAGTCCCCCATTGTTCCGATGCTAAGGGAATAAAGGTTATATTTTCGCAAAAACGGTCCTTGGTTCAATTCGACGGATTGGACCTTCGTCATCGGAATGAGTTCATGCGTTTCACTCCAGGCTCCATGTTTTGTTTGAATGAATTCTTCGTTCACGTCGTAACGCCAATACTTTTGCAATAAGATCGGTTCAATGAAGATGGACCAGATTGCATGAAAAAAAGATAATACGATAAGTCCGTTTAAAATCCATCCAATCCATTCTTTCCAAGTGAAATAATCATCAACAAATAATAGGATGCCAAGGACGGCGAGGATAATGAGATTGGTAATGGCTTCAGTAATCCGCCAAACCTTCACTGATTCTTTGGAAATTTTCTTGGTTGGTGGCTGTATCTTTGAATACATATATTCACTCCTTACTATGTCTTTATACTTATACGGATTAACCGACAAGAAAGTTTCCTATTATCCTTTTGTGCCAAGAAATCATGAAGTCGGGGTTCCTATCGATTCCGTGGAGTGGCGGCCGAATAATCCTCCAGTTTCCTGAGTATGTATATATAAGGACTTCTAGTGGATCTTTTCTTTTTATATGACTGTAAATTGGACAAGATAGAAGTGGTGAGCTTTTAGAGTGGGAGTGATAGGTTTGACATACAAAAGGAAGTTGAGTTTTATATTCTTCCTGTTTTTGATTTGTTTTTTTAATGGAGAATCGATGCAAGCTGCGAATGATGATGGAAACCTAGGGCAGGAAATTCAACAAATATTGGATGAATCGCCGGGATTGTCTGGCGCATTAACGGGAATTTCCATCCGTTCAGCTGAAACGGGGGAAATGATTTATGAACGGGGGTCGCAAACGAGATTGCGTCCTGCTTCGAACCTTAAGCTATTGACTGCAGCAGCTGCGCTGGAAACTTTAGGGGAAGATCATGCTTTTCAAACGGAACTATACATAAAAGGAGTACAAGTTGGCCATGTTCTGCAGGGCAATGTGTACCTGAAAGGAAAAGGAGATCCAACATTATTGGAAAAGGATTTCGATGAGCTGGCAGCCTCACTGAAGCACAAACAAGTTAAGGTGGTTCATGGGGATCTTATAGGCGATGATTCTTGGTATGACGATGTTCGCTATTCCCAAGATTTAGTTTGGAGCGATGAACAGGAATATTACGGGGCGGCCGTTTCAGCTTTAACGGCTTCCCCGAATGAAGACTACGATACCGGTACCATCATTGTGGAGATATCCCCTGGGAAAAAGGCTGGTAAAAAGGCAACGGTGAAGCTGAAGCCGGAAACGGATTATGTGAAGGTCATCAACAAAACGAAAACTGAATCGGAAGACGGCAATAAGAAAATTGAAGTCGAACGGTCTCATGGCACACAAGTCATTACGGTGACGGGAACCATTCCGGAGCATGCCGGGGTGACCAAAGAGTGGATCTCGGTGAAAGATCCCACAGAATATGCCCTGAGCCTATTTGAAAACTCAATGAATAAACATGGAATTAAAGTGTTGGGAAAAAGGAAAAAAGGGAAAACGCCAGTAGGAGCGGACATGATTGCCACTCATAAGTCCATGCCGCTTTCACAACTGCTTATTCCTTTCATGAAACTGAGCAATAACAGCCATGCCGAGGTTTTGGTGAAGGAAATGGGCAAAGAGGCAGAAGGGGAGGGAAGCTGGAAGGATGGTTTGAAGGTTGCTCGAAATCAGCTGAAGAGTATGGGTCTCGATATGCAAACGATCATGATGCGTGATGGATCTGGAATTTCCCAAGTCAATATGATTCCAGCGAATGAAATAACGAAGCTGCTGTATGCCGTACAGGAAAAAACGTGGTTTCCTGCTTACTTGAATGCTTTGCCGATTGCAGGCAACGAAAATCGGATGGTGGGAGGTACGCTAAGAAAGAGGATGAAAGGGACATATGCAGCCGGGAATGTTCGCGCTAAAACAGGGACGATTTCAGGAACGAGCTCCTTATCAGGTTATGTTACGACCAAAAGAGGGGAAAAAGTCATATTTTCGATCATCTTGAATAATTTTGTAGAAGATAAAGGAATTACGGCAATCCAGGATAAGATAGCCGTGATGCTCGCAGAAAAGGAAAACCGGTTGGGGGGTGACCTTTAGTATTCATTTGGAAAACAAAGTTTGAAGTTCAGGGAAATCTGCTAGAAACAGATCGGCATCTGCCAATTCATTTTCTTCGGCAAATCCGAATTGGCAGAATGCAGCCGATGAGCCATTTTATTTGCTGACTCGATGTCGATTTCGATCGCAAATCGGAATGGCGTACTCAATTCGATGGTCATTCAATAACATTGCCAGCACCTTCTTCTAGTTTTTTTCATTTTATCCTCTCAAGGAAGGAATTTCAGGGAGGATGAATAGAAATAAGTAGTATAGGAGGAATGCTCATGAATTTTCCAACACTTGATGGACAGTATACGATTAGCAGTCTTATAGCTGAAATTCACGAAATTTCCAAAAAACGATCTCCATATATATTGGCCATAGACGGCCGGGGCGGATCTGGAAAAAGTACACTCGCTTCCCGTATCCAAGCTGAGTGTCCGGGTAGCGCGGTTGTTCATATGGATGATTTTTATTTGCCATCATCGGATAGGGGCCAACTGCCTCCATCCCAAAAGCAGGTTGGTGCGGATTATGATTGGGAACGGGTGTTAAATCAAATTCTTAAACCGCTTACGAATAGGCGAGATGCAAGGTATCAAAGGTATGATTGGGAAACGGACACTATGGCCGAATGGCATGATGTTCCTGCTGGAGGCCTTGTTATTATAGAAGGAACATATTCCATCCGTAAAGAATTGGCAGGGTACCATGATTTTACGATTTGGGTGGAATGTACCCGCGATCAGCGTTTGAAACGGGGGCTTGAGCGGGATGGTGAAGAAGCGCGGCAAATGTGGGAGGATAATTGGATGGTGCATGAAGATCTCTATGTGGGTGCGCAAAGGCCTAAAGAAAGAGCGAATCTTGTTGTGGACGGAACGAGCTGAATCCTTGGATTTCTGGAACTCGCTTTTAATTGTAAGGGTTTACCTATAAAATTGTATGTATGTTTAGATAAAGCCGGAAACTTGGGGGGAAACTATGTTTACTAATGAAGAACAAGCTGCCGTATATAAAGCCATTTATAACCGAAGGGATATCAGGAGTTTTTTGCCTAAGCCCATTTCAAAGGATATACTCCGCAGAATTTTGGATGCTGCACATCATGCGCCGTCTGTAGGGTTCATGCAACCTTGGAGTTTCATCGTGATTTCATCTCAGGAAACCAAGAACAGTTTGGCATGGGCAGCGGATAAAGAAAGAAGGGCACTCGCTATTCATTATGAAGGAGATAAAGAAAATAAGTTTCTTAGCTTGAAAGTGGAAGGGTTAAAAGAAGCACCTTACACCATTTGTGTTACATGCGATCCGACACGGGGCGGCTCCCATGTTTTAGGGAGGAACTCCATTCCGGAAACGGATATCCTATCCACAGCCTGCGCGATTCAAAATATGTGGCTGGCTGCCTGTGCGGAAGGATTGGCAATGGGATGGGTAAGCTTTTATAAGAAAAATGATATTCGTGATATTTTGGAGATTCCGCCGCATATAGAACCCGTCGCACTCCTGTCGATTGGCTATACGGATCAATATCCGGATAAACCCATTCTTGAACTTGCTAATTGGGAAAAAAGAAGGCCGATGGATGAACTTATTTTCAAAGATAAATGGGGTAATAAATAAAACTATATATTATGATTCTAGCCCCTGTTTCAGGGGTTTTTTGTTGAAAGGAATTGATTTTTTTACATAAAAAATGAAATGAAGCAGTGAAAAAATAGAAGACCCTTACGATAGATGCATCCTTTGTAAGAGTCTTTCAAAATACAACATTCCGTAATATGGACACAAAATTTGGTTTGAATTTAAAATCTACGCCGTTTTGAAGATCCCGGTATACCGAGATCTTCACGGTATTTTGCAATAGTACGGCGGGAGATCTTCATCCCTTCATTTTCGAATATTTGACAAAGTTTCTGATCTGAAAAAGGCTTTATCTTATCTTCATCGGCAATCAAGACCTTTATTTTTTCTTTGATGGTGGTCGTTGATTCGGTTGCTTGGCTATTCGCGCGGTTTACCCCTCTAGTAAAGAAGTTCCTAAGTTTAAAGAGGCCATGCGGTGTCTGGATATATTTATTGCTCGTCGCCCTGCTGATTGTTGATTCATGAACCTGAAGTTTTTCCGAAATGTCTTTCAGTGTCATAGGTTTTAACCCCGTGATTCCCTTCATGAAAAACTCTTGCTGCTCGTCCACGATTGTCGCTGCCACTTTGTAAAGTGTCATTTGCCTTTGTTCGATTCCTTTTAAAAGTAATTGGGCATCATTTATGTGCCCTTTTATATAATCTTTAGCTGGATTGACAGGATTCAGAGCGATGTGGTCCTTGTAGAAAGGACTGATGGAAAGTTTAGGTGTGCAGCTATCATTGACCGTTATCAGAAAATCTTCTTTTTCTTTTTCCACGTAAACGTCCGGAATGATGTAATGAGTCAAATCATTGGAAAAGTGACTGACGGGACGCGGGTTTAACGTACGGACGAAATCCGACGCTTCTTGTACTTCCTGAATGGTCGCTTTGTATAGGGCGGCAATTTTCCTGTAGCGTTTTTCTGCTAAGTCCGTTAAGTGCTTTTTAACGATCTTAACCGCCAATTCATTGCGATCCTCATGCTCACGCAGCTGAATGAGTAAGCAATCGGCCAGATCTTTAGCCCCGACTCCAATCGGGTCAAGGGATTGCAAAACTTGAATCATTTTTTCTATTTCTTCGACGGACATGGAAAAATGCGAGGCAGTCCAATTGGTATCCAATTCAAGAAATCCATATTCATTTAAGTTCCCAATTAAAAATTGGAGAATCCTCCTTTCAATTGCTTTCAATGAACTTAGTAAACTCACTTGTTCCAGTAAATGGATTTCCAATGTTTCTGTGTTGATTGAATAATTGTTGATTGGATTGTAATCATTGTCTCCGTTGAAACTTTTACTTTTAGAGGACCGTTTCAGAGAATTTATTTTAGGTGTACGAATGCTAGATTCAGAAAGTGATGCGAGGGGGTCTTTAAAGCTTATTTCGAGAACGGGATTTTCGTAAGCCTGTCGGTTTAGGAAACCTATTAGTTCATGGGTCGAATATTGAAGGATCTTGATCGATTGCTGTAATTCAGGGGTTAATGACAATTTCATAGTTTGTTTTTGGTATAGTTCAAATCCTACCTGCATATATATCAACTTCTTTCGTTTAGATTAACATGGCGGCTCAAGAGGGCTAAAAAATATTAACATGATAATAATACAAATCTTCCGAAAATTCAACATAGTGTGTCAGGTTTTGTAACATCAATTAGTAAATAAAGAGGGGGACGAAGTTATTCTAATGAATGGGTGTTGGGTGATTCGAATATGAATCGAACGATTTATATTCGAATCAACACAAACTCCTAATGATTTATATATGAATCATTTTAACCTGAATGCCTTTAATATAAGGCTCATATAATTTGGCATGCATCTTGCTATATCTAAATATATAAATAAAAAAATAAACTAGCTTGAAAAAATCCACTACAAGAGAAGGGTGTTTTTTACATGATCAAAGAAACGACGGGTATTCAGGAATTAATCGATTTGGATAAAAAGCATTTTATTCATCCGACTACGGCAATCGAGCAACAGCAGGCAGATGGTCCAAGTTTCATCTTTAAGGAAGGGAAGGGAATATATCTTACGGATGTCACGGGCAGGACTGTCATTGATGGCATGGCTTCACTTTGGAATGTGAATATTGGACATGGACAAGAAGAGATGGCTGAAGTCGCGAAGGAACAAATGACGAAGCTAGCTTTCACCTCAAGTTTCGCCACTTTCAGCAATGAGCCGGCAATCCGGTTGGCGGCCAAAATCGCTTCCATCGCTCCTGGGGATCTGAATGCAGTTTTCTTCACTTCAGGTGGATCGGAGTCGAATGATACGGCCATCAAACTTGCTCGTCATTACTGGCTATTGAAAGGTCAGCCTAATCGTCAAAAAATCATTTCCCGCTCGAAATCCTATCATGGAGTGGCAATGGGAGCTACAAGTGCGACTGGCCTGAAGCCGTTCCGAGACTTCACGAATTCAATTGCACCGGATTTTTACCATGTGGACGGTTCCTCCATTGAGGAGTTGCGTAAGGTTATAGAACAGGAAGGACCGGAAACGATTGCGGCATTTATTGCTGAACCGATTCAAGGGGCTGGTGGCGTGAACCTTCCTCCTGAAGGCTATTTTAAGGAAGTAAGGGAGATTTGTAATGAATACGGCATTTTAATGGTGACGGATGAAGTCATTACAGGTTTCGGAAGAACAGGGACTTATTTTGGGATTGAACACTTTGGTGTTGTACCTGATATGATGTGCTTCGCAAAAGGTGTGACGAGCGGATATGCACAGTTAGGCGGGGTCGTCCTGAATGATAAGATGCATCAGGATTTCATTGCCCTTTCAAAAGGCACGCTTTTACACGGCTACACATACAGTGGCCATCCTATGGCATGTGCGGTTGCTTTGAAAAATATTGAAATAATTGAACGCGAAAACTTGATAGAAAACTCGAAAAAGCGTGGTGAAGAGTTGCTTGCCGGCTTTAAGAAGCTTCAAAGCAAACACCCGATTGTTGGTGATGTCAGGGCACTTGGATTAATTGGAGGCATCTCCATCGTAAAGGACAAACAAACAGGCGAAGGCTTTGAGACACAGCTTGCTCCAAGACTGGTTGCTGAAGCGGCGAAGAATGGTTTGATTTGCCGGTCTGTTACGTTTGACCAAGATACACTCGTATTCGCACCGCCTCTAATCATTACTAAATCGGAAGTCGAAAGAATAATTGAAATCCTTGATGAGACATTTACTGCTGTCGAAAAAGAAATTTTATAAGAGGTGAAAGTGATGGTCATGACGGAAACGCTGAAAAAGAAATTATTCATTAATGGTAAATGGCAAGAAGCTGAAAAGTTCACGACACTAAAGTCTCCTTATAGCGGGGAAGTTCTAGCGGAGATTCCTTCGGCAAGCCTTGAAGATGTAGAGTTGGCAATAGAATCAGCCTATCAAGCTAGAAAAACAATGGCAGCTTTACCTAGTCATAAACGCGCTGCAATACTTGAAAAGCTTGCGAGCCTTTTGGAGAGCCGCAAAGATGAGGCAGCTGAAATTATTGCTAAAGAGGCAGCGAAACCAATCAAAACGGCAATGGTTGAAGTATCCCGGACGATTGCCACATATAAATTTGCAGCAGAGGAAGCAAAAAGGATTCATGGGGAAACATTGACGATGGATGCTACAGCTGACGGAGAAGGAAGGATAGGATACACAGTCCGTGAACCTCTAGGCGTTGTGGGTGCAATTACCCCTTTTAATTTTCCGATGAACCTGGTTGCTCATAAAGTAGGCCCGGCCATTGCTGCCGGAAATACACTTGTCCTGAAACCTGCGAGCCAAACACCGCTATCTTCACTATTTCTTGCTGAACTATTAGCCGAAACTGAATTGCCGGCAGGTGCGTTTAATTTAGTTACCGGAAGCGGTTCGGTTATTGGTGATAAATTAGTCACCGATTCACGGGTGAAGAGCATTTCATTTACTGGAAGTCCGGCTGTCGGAATCGGGATCCGTAATAAGGCAGGATTAAAGAAAGTGAGTCTTGAACTAGGTTCGAATGCGGCTGTCATCGTTGATAAAGGGATCAATATCGATAAAATCATCCAACGCTGTGTATCGGCAGCATTCGCTTTTCAAGGGCAGGTCTGTATTTCCTTACAGCGCGCATATGTTCATGAAGAGGTATATGATGAGTTCGTCAAAAAATTCATAGAAGCAACGAATGGCTTGAAACTAGGAGATTCTTTGGACCCGTCTGTGGACCTTTCGGCATTAATCAGTGCTGGTGATGTACAACGAAGCCTGGATTGGATCGGGGAAGCTAAACAACACGGTGCGATCGTTGCAGCAGGAGGTAAATCTGAAGGGAATATCCTGCATCCGACTGTGTTGCTGGAAGTGGATGCAATGCTTAAGGTATCTTGTCAGGAAGTCTTCGCTCCCATTGTTTTGATCAATAAGGTTTCTTCTGTTGAGGAAGCGATTGACTTGGTCAACGATTCCGAATTCGGATTGCAGGCCGGGATTTACACAGAAAATATCAATCTGGCTCTTTCTGCCGCAGAAAAATTAGAAGTCGGCGGTGTTATCATTAATGATATCCCAACTTATCGTGTCGACAACATGCCGTATGGCGGAGTCAAAAAAAGCGGGACTGGCCGCGAAGGGTTAAAATATGCCATTGAAGAAATGACGGAAATGAAACTGGTCATTATTAACCGAAATTAATCAAAAAAGAGATGAGCAGCTGCTCATCTCTTTTTTTGAGCTGCAGGTTTATTTTTCTGTGAATCTTGAAAGAGGTTGAGATGAAGGATTGGCCAAATGTTATGCAAAAATGAATAGGTAATTCACGGTTGAATTTAAATGAGACAGGAAAGGGTAAAAAAACGTGTTTTACCTATTATTTCAAACTGGCATGAATCTTGCTCATATCTTATATATAGGTAGATAACTTAAAACCGAGGAGGAATTTACATGCAGGAAACTTTGCAAAATAACACGAAAAAAGAGGGAACGGGAGCACTGGACTTAAAGATGTTCATCAATGGGGAATGGGTGAATTCGACTTCAGGAGAGAAGAGGGATGTATTGAATCCGGCCACCGGGGAAGTTATTGCCAAAGCTGCGGAAGGAACACAGGAAGATGTGGATGCAGCGGTCGAGGCAGCAAAATATGCTTTCTATGAAGGTGGTTGGTGGGGAACTCCTGCAGTGGAAAGAGCTCGCATTTTATTCAAAATAGCCGACAAAATAGAAGAAAAAGCTGAAGAATTAGCTACGTTGGAAACATTGGATAATGGGAAACCATTACGTGAGGCTCGTTATGATATAGCGGATTCAGCAGCCTGTTTTAGATATTATGCAGGATTGGCTACAAAACCGACAGGTCAAACTTTTGAAGTTCCTGACGGTCAGCAAGCGATGGTCGTAAGGGAACCAATCGGTGTATGCGGGCAGATCGTTCCATGGAATTTTCCGCTAATGATGTCAGCATGGAAACTCGCCCCGGCGCTTGCAGCAGGAAATTCCGTTGTGTTCAAACCATCTGAGATCACCCCTGTGACAGCGGTCAAACTATTCGAAATCATGGATGAAGTCGGATTGCCAAAAGGTGTCGCAAACCTTGTGTTAGGAGCGGGGCCGGTTGTTGGACAAGCCATTGCCGAACATGAGGAAATCGATAAAGTGGCCTTTACAGGAGGGACGGAAACAGGGCGTAAAATCATGGAGGCTTCACTCGGTAACCTAAAGAAGGTGACATTGGAGCTCGGCGGGAAATCGCCTAATATCGTATTTGCCGACTCTGACTTTGAGACTGCCGTTGATTATGCTCTATACGGGATTTTCTGTAATCAAGGACAAGTGTGTTCAGCAGGTTCTCGTTTACTGTTGGAAGAGTCCATTTACGATCAGTTCATTGCAAGTCTTACTGCGAAGGCGAAAAAGATCAAAGTAGGTTCAGGTTCTGATGAAAGCAGCCAGATGGGTCCTATTGTTTCAGAAGCCCATATGAACAAAATATTATCGTATATCCAAATCGGAAAAGAAGAAGGTGCCAAAATAATCGTCGGTGGAAATCGAATAAAAGAAGAAGGCTTGGATAAAGGTTACTTTGTCGAACCTACTATTTTTGTTGATACGACACCGGACATGCGGATTGTGCAGGAAGAAATTTTTGGACCGGTGCTTGTCGTTCAAAAGTTCAAGGATGAAGCGGAAGCACTTCGACTGGCCAATGATACGAAATATGGTTTAGCGGGAGCGGTGTTCACGAATGATATCGCAAAAGCGTACCGTGTCATAAAAAAAGTGCGTGCAGGCATCACGTGGATAAACTCATATCATCCGACTTATAACGAAGCTCCTTGGGGAGGGTTCAAGCAAAGTGGAAATGGACGCGAACTGGGAACTTTCGGTTACGAAGCTTACACTGAAGTGAAGCAAATCAATAACAACTTGGATATCCAGCCAACAGGCTGGTTTGATGAAGAGTAAATAGCTTGACGAAAAGGCTGTTCCTTGTGGAACAGCCTTTATTTGTGAAATCGCAGATAAAATGCCGGAAATCGTAGATATATTTCAAAAATCGCAGATAAAATGCCGGAATCGTAGATATATTTCAAAAATCGCAGATAAAATGCCGGAATCGCAGATATAACTCCGGAAAGTGCAGATAAAATGCCGAAACCGGAGATATATTCAAAGATTGCTAAACATTGATTTACTTTTGCTGGACTCTTTCAAGATCAACCCGTCCTGAAAAGAAAACGGCGCCATTACCCATATCTGCGAGGCGATCTGGGGTAAGGGAATTGATGTGTTGTTTTGTTTCAGGTGTATTCTGCCACAAGCCTTGGCTGACAAGAACGCCGGGTAACACATTTTCACCGGGAGCAGCGGTAAGCAAACATTCACCGCGATCGTTCCAGATTTTAACCATATCTCCGGAGGATATCCCCATTGTTTTGGCATCAGCGGCATTCATGTGCAGTTTCGGTTCCTTTTCCATGGAGATATGTTTGGCATTATTTGAAAAGGTTGAATTCAAGAAATTGTGATTAGGTGCCGGAATGAATAAAAATGGCAGGTCGCTATCTTTTATGATTGGCTTATATGTTGGCAAAGGCTCGTATCCATCCTGCTTCATCCGTTCGGAATAAAGTTCGATTTTACCACTTGGTGTCGGGAGTTTTCCTGGGAACATCGGCTGCATCTTGGCTTTGACAAATTGATTCCTTGAAAGGGAGTCATAGGTGATGCCTTCTAAATGCGGGTTATCGGGAAAATCCAGCGCCTGACGTATCATATCTTCCTCAGAATCTCTAAATGCTTGTTCCTCAAATCCCATTCCAGCAGCTAACAGTTTGAACAATTCAACATTCGATTTCGACTCGCCATATTTTTCGACTACAGGTTTTTGTATTTGCACGTAATTATGCCAGTATGAATTATAAAAATCCTCCGTTTCATAAGATGATGTGGCAGGAAGGACGAGGTCGGCAAACATGGCCGTTTCGGTTAAGAATAGATCATGTACAACTGTGAATAGATCTTCCCGCATTAGGCCTTCCTGCACCTTATTTGCATTCGGAGCGACAAGTGCTGGGTTGGAGCCGTATACAAACATGGAGCGAATCGGGTTTTCCTTTTCCAGGAGAGCTTGACCGATTTGGTTCATATTAATGGTCCGGGTAGCTTTATTATGCAATAAATCAGGACGTCTTAAGGCATTTGTATTAAAAGTCAGATATCCAGAATTCCCTTTGATGGCTCCGCCCCCCTCGGTCATCCATTGGCCGGTAAGTGCAGGCAGGCAGGCGATGGTACGTACCGCCATGCCTCCATTGTCATGGTGCTGCAGGCCATTGCCTATCCGAACGAATGATGGACTTGTGGTGCCGTACATCCTGGCTAATTCATATAAGTCATCAATTGGAACGCCAGTGATCACGGAGACGGTCGCAGGGTCATATTGGCGGACGTGTTCGCGCAATTCGGCAGCACCAACTGTGTATTCATCCAAAAAGGGCTGGTCGACTAGATTCTCGGCATATAGTATATGCATTAATCCGAGGGCAAGCGCACTATCGGTGCCAGGCAGAATCGGAATGAACCAATCTGCCCACTTGCCGGTTTGGTTTTTATGTACGTCAATGACAACTACTTTGGCCCCGTTTTTTCGGGCTTGCTGGGCAAGAGTTACTTGGTGCATATTTGTGCTCACAGCGTTAATGCCCCACATGATGAAAAGCTTTGTATGAATCGTTTCTTCTGGATCGATGCCGAATGAACCACCCATTGTATAGCTGTATCCGACTGAGCCTGCCGCATTACAAATGGAACGCTCGAGCATGCTTGCACCGAGTTTATGGAAAAAACGGCGATCCATCCCTTCAGCGCTGAGGTTGCCCATGTTTCCGTAAAAGCTGTAGGGGAGTATGCTTTCCGATCCGTGCATTTCAATCAGGTCTTTCCATTTGGAAGTGATTGTATCAATGGCCTCTTCCCAGCTGATTGGAGCAAAATTCCCTTCTCCTTTCGGACCGATGCGCTTTAATGGCTGTTTTAAGCGATTGGGGTCATATAGGCGAGCGGTCATGTTTCGGACTTTGTTGCAAATATTCCCTTTTGTTACTGGATGATCAGGGTCTCCTTGAACTTTAATGATTTTCCCGTCTTTTTTGTGCAGCAGTAAACCGCATTGATCAGGACAGTCAAGAGAGCAAACAGAGGGAAAGACTCCATCTGGCTGATTGATATAGGATTGCATGGCGTATTCCTCCTAATAATTTAATCTAATAAAAAGAATTTTCTTAATTATATTGAAAGTGAAATCGTTGAAAGGTGCAAGAACTTCTTAACATATGTTTTTTTTTCTGATAAGCTTACAAGATGAAAATTAACCTATAAATAGGAGGATTCATTTTTGGATTATGGAATTATAATATCAATTGGAATATACATGGCAGGCATGCTGTTAATTGGTTATTTTGCCTATCGGAAAACGGCCAACTTAACCGATTACATGCTTGGCGGCCGGAACTTGGGCCCGGCTGTGACTGCATTGAGTGCAGGAGCTTCCGATATGAGCGGCTGGCTGTTGATGGGTCTTCCCGGTGCTATGTACATAAGCGGGTTAAGTGCTGGCTGGATTGTCGTCGGCCTTTGTGCAGGGTCTTATTTAAACTGGTTATTCGTGGCACCAAGACTTCGGACTTACACGGAAGTGGCCGGCAATTCGATTACTATTCCCGATTTTTTGGGGAATCGGTTTAAAGATGGCTCCAGGGTCTTAAAAGTGGTATCAGCATCGGTCATTTTAATTTTCTTCACCTTTTACACATCTTCAGGCATGGTAGCAGGCGGTGAGCTTTTCCGCTCCGCTTTCAATTTGGATTATCGGTGGGGCATCTGGCTGACGGCGAGTGTTGTTATTCTTTATACATTATTTGGCGGATTCCTAGCTGTTAGCTGGACCGACTTCGTACAAGGTACAATCATGTTCATTGCCTTAATTCTAGTGCCAGTTGTCACGATTGTAAATATTGGTGGCTGGGATCCTACCTTCAATGAAATAAGATCGATCAACCCGAATTTATTGCATGTCTTTGAAGGAACATCAACCATTGGAATCATATCTCTTCTGGCATGGGGGCTTGGTTATTTCGGGCAGCCTCATATTATCGTTCGATTCATGGCGGTTTCATCTGTTAAAGAATTGAAAAGTGCACGCCGGATCGGTATGGGCTGGATGATTTTTGCTATCGTTGGAGCGATGTTCACTGGATTGGTGGGGATAGCTTATTTTAACCTGACAAACAGTCCTTTAGGGGAAAAAAATGCTGAGTCCGTCTTCATCATTTTATCTAAAGAACTGTTTCCTTCTTTAATTACAGGCTTCTTGTTGGCTGCTATTTTAGCAGCGGTAATGAGTACGATTGCATCACAGCTTTTAGTTTCGGCAAGTGCTTTGACCGATGATTTCTATAAGCAGTTCATTCGGCCGAATGCATCTGATAAGGAATTAGTTCTGGTAGGCCGGTTTGGTGTATTGGCGATATCTGCCATTGCCCTATTGTTGGCTTTTAATCCAAGCGGTACGATCCTTAAATTGGTGGGTTATGCATGGGCTGGCTTTGGAGCGGCCTTCGGTCCTGTCATTCTGTTAAGCCTGTACTGGAAACGGATGACGAAATGGGGAGCACTGGCGGGAATGATTGTCGGAACGGCAACCGTGATCGTCTGGGATATGATCGATAAGTTCGCTGAAGTATACGAAATCATACCTGGTTTCATCGCTGGTTCAATAGCGGTAGTCGTTTTCAGCTTATTATCGGCCAAGCCTACAAAAGATATAGAAGAAGAATTCAATCAAGCCATTAAAAACCTCTCTTGATCATTGAAAGTCCAGTTAAAATGCTGCTGGTTTTTTTAGCGATATAAAACAATGAATGCAATATATATGGTACAATACCGATAGAGTCCTTATGTTGAAAACATGAGGGCTTTTTTTGAGTGATTTGGGAATAATAAACCAAAAAACAATACAAAGGAAAAAATATGAACCAATCTCATAAAATTGCATGTAAAGTGGCTTTTATATATATAATCATTGGGGTCTTATGGATTTTCGTTACGGATTACATCTCTATGACACAGGCAAGGGCAGATGTTCAGATATATGCAATGTTCCAACATTCCAAAGGGTGGATGTTCATTTTCATAACCGGGCTTTTCCTATACTTCATAATCAGGTATTGGACGGGGAAAATGTTGAGGTCCCAACAGGAATTCATTCTGAAGGATGAACAGTATCGGTCACTGTTCAAGCATAACCCAGATTGTGTGCTTGAGCTGGATCTCGAAGGAAATGTCGTTTCGATAAACCCTGAAGCTGAAAAACTATTAGGTCATAACAGTGACAATTTGAAAGGCAAGAATGCGAATCATCTCCTTAACTGGAATGAAAGTGATAAAGTATCTGTATTCTTTAAACAGTCCCTTCAAGGGGAGGCTGTAAAATTCGAAACGACCATTCAGAATGGCAGTGATGAAGAACGGATAATCCGTGTAACCTTTTTACCGATCATCGTTCACGCGGAAATGCTGGGAGTATATGCAATCGTTAGGGATATTACTGAATTGCGGCGCGAAGAGGAATTGATGATCATGTCTGAAAAGCTATCTGTAATCGGACATCTGGCTGCAGCGGTAGCACATGAGATAAGGAATCCGCTGACATCGTTAAAAGGATTCGTACAGTTAATGGATATGACGCAGGAGGTAAACCCACTGCATTCTGATATTATGTTGAAGGAAATTGACCGGATTAATATTATCTCAAGTGAACTTTTGATTCTTGGGAAGAAACAGGATGTAGCATTCCGCAGGATCGATCTTGCCGACAGTTTACAACAGGTATTCACGTTGATGAAAGCAGAAACGAATTTGAATAATATCGAAATGGGGTTCAGGGTTAAAACCGCCGAACCGATTTATATTATGGCTGATCCAATTGAAATTAAACAGTTGATAATCAATATCGTCAAGAACAGCATTGAAGCGATTGAGGATAATGGGAAAATTGATATATCGCTGCAAACCAGCGATGGACAAGCTGTAGTCAGCGTGAGTGATAATGGCATGGGTATGGTGCCCGAGCGCCTTGAACGGATTGGTGAGCCTTTTTATTCGACGAAGGAAAAGGGTACAGGGATCGGGCTAGCAATTTGCCGGAAAATCGTTCATCGACTTCACGGGGAAATGCATTTTGAAAGTGAGTTAAACAAAGGGACGACGGTTACAATTCGTATTCCGTTGGCTACTGGACAAGAATAAATGGTACTATGAAAGATAGGAAAAGTTATATTTTAAAGGAGAACGATATGAGCGAATTACCTGAATTAGTGAACGATAGAAAACCATATATACAAGAGGTCTGGAAGAAGTCCGGATTCGGACAACTTACCCCGATTCAAACGAAAGCGATTCCGGTGATTGTCGAGGGAAAAGACATCATGGCTGAATCACCGACTGGTACGGGAAAAACATTAGCATATTTATTGCCATTACTAGAAAAGATAGATCCTGAAAAGAAATCGCCCCAAGCTTTGATTTTGGCATCATCACGAGAACTGGTCATGCAAATCAATGAAGAGATTCGCATTTGGTCAGAGGGAAGCGGCATTACGGGTGCAGCATTCATCGGCGGTGCTAATGTGAAAAGGCAGTTGGACAAACTGAAGAAGCGTCCCCAGGTGATTGCTGGAACACCGGGGCGTATTTACGAATTGATTGCCCAAAAGAAATTAAAGATGCATGAAGTTAAGACGATAGTACTTGATGAAGGTGACCAATTGATCACTCCAGAGCATATGGGAACGATCAATAATATTATCAAAACAACGCTAAAAGACCGGCAAATCATGGTGTTTTCAGCGACCTTGCCGGAGGAAACGGAAAAAGCCGCCCGGGGATTCATGAATGAACCCGAAATGATCAAGGTCGATAAGCATGAAAAAATGGAATCAAAGGTGGACCATCTTTACTTTGTTGTTGAGAGACGGGAAAAGTCCAAGATCCTCGAGAAAATAACAAGAATTAAAGATGTGAAGGCCCTTGCCTTTCTGAATGATATAGCAGAGCTGAGCGTCTTGCATGAAAAGCTGAGTTATAAGGGTATTGAAATGGGCGTGCTTCACGGTGAATCCAATAAAGTCGACAGGGAGAAAGCGTTGCGTAAGCTTCGTTCCGGAAAATCCCCAATGCTGATAGCAACGGATGTAGCGGCAAGGGGGCTTGATATTAAAGGTCTTACTGCGGTCGTTCATATTGATATGGCTGACAACATCGAACAATATATCCATAGATCTGGGAGAACTGGGCGAGCAGGTGCAGATGGCACTGTCATTTCGATCGTAACGGAAAGAGAAGAGCGAGAGTTGAAAAAAATGGGTCGTGAACTGGAGATTCCATTAACGAGAGTAACCTTCTATGGTGGAAACATCGTAGTCGATGAATGATACGAAAAAAGGGACGGCCATGGCGGCTGTCTTTTTTTTTTGCCAATGCCCGTTAAGATTAAAAATTAAAAAGTTGCTCATTGTACAGAATTCCCAATACATGCTTTTCCACTTTCTGAATATGGTGGGATTCCCAGTAGAAAAGTGATTGTTTTTGCTGAATCAAATTTAACGATGGGTGCCTCGGCAAAAGGGCTGAAATGATCCAATAAAGCTCAGGATAATATCCCCTCATAGCATTTGATACTATAAATATTCGATTGTGAAATTATACTAAATTCAGGAGTTCATTAATGGGGGATAATCATGAATGAAAACGCTTCCTTTATGTGGTTTTTTGACATATGATAGCAATAGACATAGGTTAGGAGGAGACGGTATGACAGGAAAGTATAAACAGTTTGAAACGGCAGTCATCCATGAAGGATATGACTCGAAGAAGCATTTAGGAAGCTTGGCAACACCCTTATTCCAAACCTCAACATTCACTTTCGAAAATGCCGAGCAAGGGGAAAGGCGTTTTGCCGGTATGGAAGAAGGATACATTTATTCTCGCCTAGGAAATCCAACGGTACAAGTGCTTGAAGAAAAGATTGCCGCTTTGGAAGGCGGGGAAGCTGGCCTTGCTTTCGGTTCAGGCATGGCTGCCGTTTCAGCAGTGCTTTTTGCGTTAACAAAAACAGATGACCACATCCTGTGCTCACAGGGGCTATATGGTTGTACATTTGGCCTTCTGCAGCTAATGAAAAATAAATACCGCATCACACATGATTTTTGTGAAATGGATTCAGAAGAACAAGTAAGGAAAATGATCCGGCCGGAAACGACCTGTATATATGTAGAAACCCCGATCAATCCGACGATGAAAATGATTGACTTACAGATGGTGGTGAGAGTTGCGAAGGAATATAATGTGACGGTCGTAGTCGATAATACGTTTTCGACTCCCTACCTACAGAGACCGCTTGAATATGGCTGTGATATCGTCCTTCATAGCGCTACGAAATATCTTTGCGGGCATGGTGATGTCGTTGCAGGCCTTGTCGTCGGTAAGAAGGAATTCATGAATCAGGTAGCCGGGACTACACAGAAGGATATCGGTGGAATCATTTCACCATTCGATGCCTGGTTACTATTACGGGGGCTAAAGACCTTGCCTGTCAGGATGGACCGTCATTCGGCCAATGCAATGGCAATCTTTCAAGAACTTAAGAAACATCCAAAGGTGAAAAAAGTATATTATCCAGGTGATGAAGCTTCACCGGATCATTATATAATGCAAAAACAAATGAAACATGGCGGCGGCCTTATCTCTTTCGAACTGCATGGCACAAAACAGGATGCACAGGAATTCCTCAATAAATTGAAACTTATCAAAATTGCCGTAAGTCTAGGTGATGCCGAAACATTGATCCAGCATCCCGCTACCATGACGCACTCTGCCGTTCCTGAAGATTCACGGGAACAAATGGGCATCAGTGACCAGCTGGTCCGTCTCTCAGTTGGCCTTGAGGCTTGGGGGGATATCTGGCAAGATCTTAAGCAAGCATTTTAGGGTAACATATCCCTCATTTGTTCCTCCTATTATTAATGAAGATGGTGATGGATACGATAAAAGTGATGGCAGCCAGGATATAAGAAATGTCTGTGATTATCGGATAGGCGTCGCTATTTCGTATCCCGATGCCTATGAATGCCCAAACGAATACGAGAGGATAGCACCAATCCCGGTTTTTACCTGCAAAGACAAAGGCCAAGGCTGTTGCTGCAATCAGCAGGACGATCGTCCAGGTTATACGGGAAACCCCAAAACCGTCCCATTTGATATAGGTGAGGTAATAAGAAATGTCAGCTATGGCTGCAACACTTACCCAGCCTGTATAAACGGAAAACGGAAATAGGTCGAAAGCAGCATGCTCCACTTTTTTCATTCTGGTATAAATGACCATTAAAGTAGCCAAAAGAGCAATGATAATGAATACGGATAACAAAAAGCGTTCATAGTGCCAAGCCAAAAGCCAAGCGCCATTCAGGACACAGCTTAAAGCGAACCAAGGGAAGGATGCCTTATAAGCAGGGCTGTTTTGATGTTTACTTAAAAACTGCCTGAATACCGAGATGGCAAGCAAGAAATAGATCAAGCCCCATATGGAAAATACATAACCGGCAGGAGTGAAAAGGACATCCAGTTTATCGGAAATCTCTCCCGATGTTTGGCCGTTCAATGGCAGGAAATTGGCTAAAAAATTCATCGTGACGACGAACAGGTAGAAAATCAAGTTAATGATGGAAATAATCATGGGCTTCCTCCTTGTATGATTTGTGATCCTTCTAACCTTATTCCACATATTTAGCCTGGCTAACCTTTTCGAAGCACATCGGGGGTACTTGGGGGGGATTTTTCCATAAAGAGAGGAAGTTCCTGTAACAATTGAACCATTTAAGGTTAGAAATTTTACATCTTCACTTTATGGTGATAAAATATTCAAAGATTCATATTATTTTAGTCCTTCGGGGTCGGGTGAAAATCCCAACCGGCGGTGATGAAGAAATTCTAAGCCCGCGAGCCTGATAAAGGCAGGATTTGGTGAGATTCCAAAGCCGACAGTACAGTCTGGATGGGAGAAGGACGTGTGGAACCCAAGTGTATACGTATGCCTAATTTTTCGAAAATGAAATTATTAGGCTTTTTAGGTATACAATTTTTTTCACTCATTTCTCCTGCTAACTCCTTAGGTCATCCTAAGGGGTTTTTTATATTTTATAAAAGGGGGAAAAACATGTTTACGGGAATCATTGAGGATATCGGTACCGTACATTCCTTGAAAAAAGGAAAAAGCAGTATGGAGTTATCGATTCGTTCTGAAAAAATCCTTGAAGATGTGCATCTGGGGGATAGTATTTCAGTCAACGGGGTCTGCTTAACGGTAACATCCTTCACGAAAAGTTTGTTTACGGTCGACGTGATGCCGGAAACGGTCAAAGCTTCCACGATCCGGACGTTAAAATTGGGATCACCTGTTAATCTCGAACGAGCAATGAGTGCACAGGGAAGGTTTGGCGGTCATTTTGTTTCAGGTCATATCGACGGAACCGGAACGATCATAAAAAAAGAACGGAAAGAAAATGCCGTATATTATGTAATCCAATTGGAAGAAGGGCTTAGTACCTTCTGTATTCCAAAAGGTTCCGTGGCCATTGATGGAACGAGCTTGACGATATTTGGGATCGAAAGGAACCTTTTGACTGTATCATTGATTCCATTGACTCATCAGGACACCATATTGGGACAAAAAGCGGCTGGCGATATCGTTAACATCGAAAACGACATGATAGGGAAATATATAATACATCAAATGAAAAATGGCAATCCAAAACCAGGACTGAATTTAGAGTTTTTGGCAGAGCATGGATTCTAATAAAAGGGCGGTGTAATGATGTTCCATACAATAGAAGAAGCAATAGAAGATTTGAAGGCTGGCAAGGTAGTAATCGTATCCGATGATGAAGACCGTGAAAATGAAGGGGATTTTGTAGTGTTGGCCGAAAAGGCGACACCGGAAGCGATTAATTTCATGGCGACTCATGGACGTGGTTTGATTTGTACAACCATCACTGAAGAACTGGCAGCGAAATTGAAACTGCATCCTATGGTAGGTGAAAATACCGATCATCATGGCACTGCTTTTACGGTAAGTGTCGATCATAAAAGCACCTCTACAGGAATCAGTGCTTTTGAACGGTCCTTGACCATCCTTGAACTTCTTAATGATGATTCTGTCGCTGAAGATTTCCAAAGGCCTGGTCACACTTTTCCGATAGTCGCTAAAGAAGGCGGCGTATTAAGGAGGGCAGGACATACGGAGGCATCGGTGGATTTGGCGAAGTTATGCGGTGCCGCTCCAGCGGGTGTCATTTGTGAGATCATGAATGAAGATGGATCGATGGCCCGCGTATCCGATTTAGAAGTCATCGCTGATAAATTTAACCTGAAATTCATTACGATAGCCGATTTGATTCGGTATCTTGAACAAAATGATTCAATTGGGAAACAGGAACTTGAACTGAACATCCCGAAAGCTTGAAGGATTATTAGGAATTAAATCTTAACGTGAAAAAAATGATATTGTTTTTTAAAATTAGGAGGAATTGGACATGGGGAAAACTATTGAAGCACAATTGATCGGATCAGGATTGAAAGTCGGAATCGTGGTAGGAAGATTTAATGAGTTTATCACAAGCAAGCTTTTAGGAGGGGCATTGGATGGCCTTAAGCGTCATGGCGTTGATGAGAATGATGTTGACATCGCGTGGGTCCCGGGTGCTTTTGAACTTCCGTTAATTGCTAAGAAACTTGTGAATACAGGTAAATATGATGCTGTAATCGGTCTTGGAACGGTAATCAGGGGTGCCACTTCACATTATGATTATGTCTGCAATGAAGCAGCTAAAGGCATGGCTTCCGTTTCATTGGAAACAGGTGTACCGGTTATCTTCGGTTTGCTGACAACTGAGAATATTGAACAAGCCATTGAACGTGCAGGAACAAAATCGGGTAACAAAGGCTATGAAGCTGCGGTTAGTGCCATTGAAATGGCCAACCTTGGAAAATTAATAGAACAGTGATTTCACATAAGGAAGCCGCAGGGAATAACATTCCTGCGGCTTTTTTAATTGTCAGATTGGAAATACCTCGATTTCGAAGTAATGTGTTTTAAGGTATAAATCTTGAGAAATAAAGAATAATTAGGGAATTTCAAAAAAAAAAAACGAACAAAAGCATCACGTAATGGAAGCATGATAAAATATGCGGATATGATTATGCTACAATTGTAAAGATTGCAATTGAAATTCATGACTTTAGGGAAAAGTAATTTTATTAGTTATTAGGAGGGGTTTGTGTGTACCATCTCTTTACACATAATGATTTAGATGGAGTCGGCTGCGGCATTGTAGCTAAGCTGGCATTCGGAGAAGAAGTAGTGGTTAGTTATAATTCAATTGGCCGCCTTAATCAGAATGTAGGAGCATTTCTTGAGCAAGCTAAGATTGAAGATACATTGATCGTTACTGATCTATCGGTTGATGAAGATAACGAAAAAATGATTACTCAGTTTGTGGAAGATGGAGGCAAGGCACTGCTGATTGATCATCATAAGTCAGCACTGCATTTAAACGAACATGATTGGGCATCTGTAACTGTCGAACAGGAAGATGGTAAACAGACGGCAGCGACATCATTATTCTATCAGTATGCAGTTGAAAATAAATTGCTGGAACCTTCAAGCATTGTTGCTGAATTCGTTGAATTGGTTCGTCAATACGATACTTGGGAATGGGAAGTCAATAAAAATACAACGGCAAAACGATTGAATGACCTGTTTTTCATGATTCCGATAGAGGAATTCGAAATGAAGATCGCAAATAAGCTGTCCACGGCTGAAAGTTTTACTTTTGACGAAGTGGAGCAAACCCTTCTGAATGTTGAAGAGAGTCGAGTAGATCGGTACATAAACAGGAAAAAAAGAGAAGTCTATCAGGCTACTGTCGGTCCCCATACAGCTGGTGTGGTCCATGCAGAGTCATACCACTCGGAATTGGGTAATGAACTGTCGAAAGAGTTCTCGCATCTGGATTATATAGCCATCCTGATGGTAGGAAGTAAAAGAATCAGCTTCCGGACAATCCACGATGATATAGATGTTTCTGAGGTTGCCGGCAAGTACGATGGGGGCGGTCACCAAAAAGCCGCCGGTTGCACCATGTCCGAAAAGGCATATAGCCAATATGTCGAAAAGACCTTCCATGCCGAGCCCCTTAAACGAGACGCACATAAGAATCAATTGAATGTAAAGGATTCCCCAGAGGGTTGCTTATATTCAACGAGAGACAAACAGGACATATTCATCTATGAAGATGAAGAAGAGGAATGGATTGTTGAAATCAACGGAAAACAACAGAAAAAAACATTCGATACATTTGCGGAAGCGGAAAAATACATGAAGCGGAAATACGCTGCATGGCTGGCCCATGATGAAAGATATGAAGAGTTTATCAATAAGGGATGAATTAAAAGCGGCTGTCCAAATGGGACAGCCGCTTTTCAATCTTCCATTGTCATTCATGATTTACCTTTTAAGCGGGACAGGATGAACGATCGTGCGGGACTGTTTTTTCGGAATGATATTTTGGCGATGTAGAATTGCATTGATTTCTCCGCCGATCACAAAAATCAGACCACTCAAATACAACCAAAGCATCAAGATGATCACGCCTCCTAAACTGCCGTAAGTGGAAGAGTAGTTGGCAAAGTTACTGACATAGAATGAAAATCCAAGTGATATTCCCAGCCAAAGTACAGTTGAGGTCACTGCCCCAGGGATGACATGTTTAATGGGAAAACTTTTATTCGGTGCAAAGCGATATAAAAAGGCCAGGACAAGTGAGATGACCACAACCGCGATAACCCACCGTAATAAGCTGAATAATATTTGCATTTCTTCAGGGATCGGAATGACTTGCTGTAATAAATCGATGATGACCTTTCCGAAGACGGGGAGACCCAACATGACGATGAATGCAACAACAAGGCTTAATGTCAATACAATGGAAATGATGCGGGCTTTGATGAAATTCCTTGTTTCTTCTACATCATAGGCAATATTCATGGAATGGATGAACGCATTCATTCCGTTGGAAGCCGACCAAATGGTTCCAAGGAAACCAAAAGTCAGTAAGCCGCCGTTCCGTTCAGATAATATGTTGATGATATTTTTCTCGACGACTTCCATCGTTTCCGCAGGCATGAAGGTTTTTATCGTGTTAAGGGCTGTCTGAATATCGATGTTCAGATAAGGTAATATGGACAGAAGTAAAATGAGCAAAGGGAATAGTGCCAGTAAATAGTAATAAGCTTGTTCTGCTGCCAGTCCGGTTACACGATCTTCCTTTATTTCTTTAATCAGTTTCTTTGAAAATTTTATCGACTTATTCATCTGGGCATCACTCCTGAATAGTTACTTAGGTTATCTCTTCTTTTCCCTCTGTTCACGTAAGTTAATCCTCAAAAGAAAAGAAATTGAAAGTAATCCGCGCGCATGTAGAAGCTTGTGATAATAACCAAAACAAATTTGAGGAGAGGCAAATCAATTTTAAATGCTCCAGCAAAGTGCAAAATCGGAATGATGGAAAGGTGAAGAAATGGCAAGCCAAGGATGATCAACCTTAGCCTATTTATTCCGATACCTTTTGGAAGGTTCTGCGATTAACTGTAAATAGGTGCTGTTGATGCTTCAAGCCTATGAATAATACGGCCAAACACTACTACTAGGTATGATTTTATGCCTTCTTTATAACAAGTATAATAATAATTATGGTAGCAAGTTATGGAAGGTAAACAGAAAAAAGGCCAGACAGCAATGTCTGGCCTTTTTTCTCTATTGCACTTCTTTTCCCTGTTCCTTTTGAACCTTTGGAGGGGTCCATTTGAATACTTTATTTAGGATATTATAGATGTGTTTGGATTCTTTTGTAAGGATCGGCCCAAGAATCGCTAAGGTTAAAACATAAAGTGCCGCAAACGGGGTTAGTATAGGCATTAAACCGCCTGCAATGCCTAAGTTGGCTAAAATGATGGAGAATTCGCCGCGTGAAACGATCGTTAAACCGATGTTTGCGGAAGCTCTGTGAGATAAACCGGATTTGCGTCCGGCAATCATACCAGCTGCAAAGTTACCGATTATGGTGATGATGACTGCTCCAAGAACCATCCAGACAGCTCCCCCAAGGGTCGTCGGATCGATACTCAAGCCAAAGCTGAAGAAGAATATGGCCCCGAAGAAGTCTCTAAAGGGAATGACAAGTTTTTCGATCCTGTCGCTATGTTCCGTTTCAGAAAAGACTAGGCCGAGCAGTAATGCACCGATGGCTTCCGCAACATGAATCGTTTCCGAGAAACCGGCAATGAAGAATAGTAATGCGAAAACGACGATGATAAAAATCTCATCGGAGGTTATATTGAATAATTTGTTAAGGACCCCAGATGCTTTCCGGGCGATAACGAAAAATATCAGCATATACCCTATCGCGATAAATGTAGAAAGTAATGTTCCCCAAACGGAACCAGAAGAGCTTAATACCAATCCGGATACGACTGATAAATAAACGGCGAGGAAGATATCTTCAAACATGATGATGCCAAGGATTAGCTCCGTTTCATTGTTACCGGTCCTTTTAAGATCCACAAGTACCTTTGCCACAATGGCACTTGAAGAAAAACTTATGATCCCGGTTAAAATCAGAACCTCTTTTAAGGGAAGACCGAGCAGGAAACCGTACAGCAAGGCCATTCCCACGTTGATTAAAATGTAATAGGTTCCGCCTGTCACGATATTTTTCCCGGACTTCATGAGCTTTTTCACGGAAAATTCAAGCCCAAGGTAAAACAGAAGGAATAAAATACCGACACGACCGAGGAATGCTATTATTTCATCACTTTCAATGAAACGCAGGTCAATTAATCCGAAGTGCGGGGCATGGGGGCCAACGAGCATCCCGATGATAATTAATAGTGGAACATTTGATATTTTGAATTTACCTGCAACGAGAGCGGCTAATGCCACTAGAAGTAGGGCAGTACCCACTTCAAAGACTAAATGGTCCATATGAGCTTAGTCACTCCTTTCGTCAGTCAATAATTCTCTTGTCAGGTTACGGATATCTTTTCTTTCACCGGATATCACAAGAGTGTCGCCTGTTTCGATGATGGAGTCAGGACCAGGATTACTCAATTGTTTTTTTCCTTTTTTAGAATGGGCGATAACGGTCACGTTATAATTGCTCCTGATATCAATCGAACCGATCGTTTGATTGATGGCCTTTGAACCTGGTTCGACTTTGAACCATTCAATCACCAAGTCACCCAATGACATTTCAATTGTTTCAAGTGCTTGTGGTTTATAAACCATGCCGCCTATGATGGAAGCCATTTGCCGGGATTCCTGATCGTTAAGGGTGATGCTCGATATGACGTCCTCATGTTCATTATCAAAATGGTATAATTCCCGACGGCCGTCATCGTGAATGACGATTACTAACTTTTCATCATTTCTCGTTATGATTTCGAATTTTTGGCCAATACCAGGAAGTTCACTTTCTCTAATTCTCACTGGAATTCCTCCTTAAAATGTTGGTTAGAGTTAATAGAAGATAGCAGGATGTTTATAAGTTAACGTCAATATTCGTATTGAATTTCTTCTCCTTGGATATGCCGATGTATTTTAATGTCTCCGATGGACTGGAATGATGGTAATGCTTCTGTATCAAGGCCAGTGAAACTCCTTGTTTATAGGCATGGTAGCCAAAAGTTTTACGCATCGAACTTGCTCCGAATTTGCCTGTCAGCCCTGCACCTTCGACAGCATCATGGATGATTCGGTGCGCCTGTTGACGTGTTATCGGCTTTTTTGTCTTAGGGGAAAGAAATAAAAATTGACCTTCGATAACCTTAGAGCCTTTAAGGTATTCTTGTAACGCGGTACGGACTTTCAGGTTCAAATAAATTTGATTGACTTCGTCATTTTCCGTCCGTTGTTCATAGAACTCCTTGATTTTGCCCGTTTCATCCAGAACGCTGGCCACGGTGATTTCAAGCATTTCATTTATCTTCATACCTGTATTGATGCCGAGTACAAACAATAAATAATCCCGACTGGAGTGAGCGCGTAAGTATGTTTTTATTTTGCTGATTTGATTGATATCCTTAAAGGCTTCTACATATTCCATAGATCTTCTCCTCTTGCCAATGTAACATAATTACATTATAACACAAGTTATGTAACATTGCATGAGTTAAGTCCTATTAAGGCTTCTCCAAAAAGCAAAGTACTGTTGAACCAAAAAAAGCTTTTTCTTATTCTCTACACAATCAAGTGAAAATATATCAGTTTCTTTTAAAGCAAAAAGGGGTTTGTCTACATTTTTTTATGGCTTGTACAATGTGGGCGTGGGTTGTAACGAGAGGCACTAAGCTTTCCAGAGGCGGTCCGGGATCCCCCTCGGCTTTCAGCGAGGCTGTTGAAAAACTAACGTTTTTGAATTAGTTATTGTTTTTTCAACAAAAATAGATCACTTCCTGTACGATAATGAACAGGAAGTGATCTATTTCTTTCATATTTAATTACTTTTCTGCTTTTATTTTCGTGAGAATTCGTTTGAGGTTGACTGCGAAAGTGGCTGTTGCTCCTTGCATGCCAAATAGACCCGCTGATGATGCTTCATCATACCCGTGTCTGTGTAGTCGGATAACGATTTGAAATGGCGTTTATTCACAGGATAAATCGTTATGTATTATTGATATGTTTAACTATGGAATTAAACTTTATATTCCACTTTCTCACAAGGATATTAAACGTTAATTTAAATAATTTAAATAGAATGAAATATCCTAATAATGTCCCTGATATATTGAAGATTACATCATCAATATCAACAAATCTAAAAGTATATCCTGCATATAAAGCTGTTAGTAGTTGACCAGATTCGAGAATTATTCCAGTTAATACACCAGCTATTAAAATTTTCTTAAATGAGGCTCTAAATAAGAAGGGTAATCCAAAACCTAGTGGGACAGTCATTAAAATATTAAAAAAGCTCAATTTAGTAAATTCATATTTAAATGGGATTAAATTCATTTCTTTCCAAACGTTTTGTCCCCCAAATGCTTCTCTTTGATCATCATCTACATAAATGGGAAATTGAGTGAGGTTTATAACATTACATAAATAAACATACATAATTGTATAGAATAAAAGATAGGTATAACTTTTTTTGAAACTTAATTTTAGTATTAGTGCCAAAATGATATATAAAATTATAAAACTGTAAAGAATCCAATCGCTGAAATGATAAACCATTTTAGAGACCCCCTATCGTAAAAATATTATATTAATAAAGAAAGAACTTATAAAGAATTATAAGCTCTTTCCAGTTGTTTTAATTTGATATTTTTCCTGAACCTTTTATATTTCTACCGTCATCAACTCTAAAAATTTGCAAATAATACTTAGTACCCCCACCTAGACCAGAATAGCTACCTGACAGACTAGAAGAAGTACCATTTTTATTAGGTGTAGCTTTTATTGTACCAAAACTGTTACCTGAGGTCTTATTCCATAATTGATAAGTTATGGGGTTAGGACCTACAGGGCTAGGGTCAGAGCTATATTGATAATGTGTACCACTTAATTTTGCAGTTCCTTTATTTAAATTAAAATATTGACCGTTTTTACTTCCATCAACTATTCGAAGATTCATTGTAAAGCTATAAGCGTTAGTTGCTGCAAAAGCAAAAGAGGGCATTGCTATTATAATTGATAATATACATATCACTGAAACTGAAAATAATTTAGTTTTCAATAATTACACCCTTTCCGTGTTTTTATATGTGACCACATATTACCTATTTGTTAACAAGGAATATAGTATCGTAAATATCCACAATTTACGTCTCAATTTTGAAATGTTCTGTTTCAGAAAAGAACAATAGTAAACTGATGTTTGAATAATTAATTTTATTTTAAAATTCATGGTGAATAAAGATTGTAAGTTAATGAACAACAGACGTATTAAAGGAAGTGGTTGTAACGCAGATAAATCAAGTTTATCGAGTTGAGGTATAACCATGAAAAAACAATCTTTTACATAATCACAATGTTTTTTTATCAGCATGCGATTCTAGTAGTAAAGAAATTAAGGTGAAATTTAATGAAGATGAGTTAAAAAAACTATGTGTCTAATATCAGTATTTATGATAAGCCTAAAAAAAGTCGCAATTTTAGACAGCGTTATTAATGATCAGCAACCTGCATTAAATGGACAAATTGTTGCTAAATATGACGTAATTAATAAAAAAATTATACAAAAGATTTATATGGTCATGGAACTTCAATTGCAAGCATCATTGCCGCAAAGGAAAATGAAGAACGGTGCAAGGAATTAATCCTTTAGTAGAAGTATACGATGTAAAAGTAATTGATAACGAAGGGAGGGATAAGATGTTAAGCATTGAAAGAAATCCAAAAAATCGAGTATATTTAGAACTGCTTGTTTTATGCTTTGATGTGTGTGATGAATTTCATCTAGTTGTTAGAAACAATATGGGTTCGATACGAGGGTTAGAAGAAATTATAAATAAGTTAAAAGTATCATTAATAGAAATGAGATGCGAGTCAACATGGGCTAGTACCACTCTTGGTGATAATCAGACAGCAAATGTTTATTATTTTCACGCTGACGAGAATGCAAAGAAAATTATAAAATTGATTACAAAATCGATTTATCAGTGGGGAATGCCAAGTTTACCTGAAGATTTGTCATTTTTTAAACAAGGAAAGGTTTGGTTGGCTACTTCTTCGCATGAAAAACAATGATTATTTATCCTGATAATGATACCGAAGCTTCTAGGATTAAGGATATTGAAGGCTTAAGAATTCAAGAATTGGAAGATTAACAAATGGGAGGTTTCCTTGATAATAAAATAAGGGTGAATCCTATATACCTTTACAAAGCATGAAAGGGTCTCAACTTAAATGTTGAGGTCTTTTTTCTTTGTATTAGATACGCAAAAAAGGTTGCTGGAGGACGGCGCTATGGGGATAGGCGTATCATGTAACCAAGGTGCTCGCATCAAGTGTAATTTTGTATAGGATGAAACAAGTCCTTCCATTCCATGTTTCAGATAGCAACCATCTTTTCAGAGGGGATAAACCTACATGTCTTTCTTGAGCAATGAATTTATATTTTTTTCCTTCACAATTACTCTAAAACTGCATTTGATTTTTCGTCTATCGTATATTTAGTAAAAAAACTGCACCTCCAATTGTTAGATGTTGTCTAACAATTGGGGTGCAGTTCAAAGACAGCCCCTTATTTTTAGTACACGGCTTTTTGTAGTTTGTGAATGACCTCAAGTGAAAGCCCGGTTCCGATGGCAACTGATTCAAGCGGGTTATCTGCAAGTTGGACTGGGACGACAATTTCATTCGTCAGCCATTCTTGTATCCCGTTGAGAAGTGCACCCCCGCCGGATAAGATGACACCTTGATCGACGATATCCCCGCTCAATTCAGGAGGACAATCTTCCAAAGTGGCCCTGATTGCTTCCAGTATATGAAGAAGCGATTCCTGAATGGCTTCCTGGACGTCAGTGGACGATATTGTAATCGGCTTTGGAAGACCCGTTACAAGATCGCGACCCCTGACTTCCATGCTGATCACGGAATGTTTAACGAGTGCGTAGCCGATTTCTTTTTTTATTTCCTCGGCTGTTCTTTCCCCAATCAGCACATTATGTTTTTTTCTAACATATTGGCTGATATCTTCATCCAATTGATCTCCGCCAATTCTGATTGAATTGCAAGAAACGACGCCGCCATAAGAGATGATTGCGACCTCAGTCGTTCCGCCGCCGATATCAACGATGACATTGGCAACGGGCTCTTCGACAGGCAGGCCCGCACCTATTGCTGCTGCTACTGGTTCCTCGATAAGGTGGACCTGTTTCGCTCCGCAGCTTTTGACTGCATCCTGAATGGCCCTTCTCTCAACTGATGTGGAACCTGATGGTGTACAGACCACTACGCTAGGTTTGCGAATCGATAAACCTAGGGCCTTACTTGCTTTTTTCATGATTTCCCGAAGCATTTGCGCGGTTACATTAAAATCCGCAATGACACCATCCTTAAGCGGACGGATTGCCACGATATTTCCGGGTGTTTTCCCGATCATGTTTTTTGCATCCACACCGACTGCCAATACTTTATTAGTCTCTATATCAATGGCCACCACAGATGGCTCATTAAATACGATTCCTTTATTTTTACTGTAAACTAGCGTATTTGCAGTCCCTAAGTCAATGCCTATTTCTGTATTTGATAACATTTAGTCACCCCTCCATAAGAGTTTGACCCCTATATACTCATTCTACCTTTTATTGCGAGTTTGTGGGGGTGGGAAATCTAGTAAATTGTGGAATTGCCATGCCGTTTCTTTTCATAGAAAGAAAACATGATGAAATATAAAAGTGCACTGGCGATGGCAAGCGCGCGGATAACGGCAAATGTCCAATTGTAACCAATCCACTGACATCGGAATGGCTAATGGCGATAACATTCTGCCTATTGTAAAACGTAAGCTGAATGCTGCAAAATATTGACCCCTCATATGTGCGTTTTTAGTATATTTCACACTGCGCCCCTCGCTTCAGTCGAAAGCAAGCGTGGATGGCAGCTTTGAATCAGCTTGTTTTATGTTAAGATATAGAAGAAAATCAGCTTAGATAAAGAAGGTAATTTTGTGAGTGCAAATTTAATCGAGAGTAAGAGTTTTAGAGTCATCTTTACAGCTTTTCTAGCCTTCCTGGGTGGTTATGCGTTTGATAGCCTTGGAATATACTTGCCATGGATGCTTGGACCATTATTCGTCGTGATGATCGCGAAAGTGAAGTTAAGGAAGTACTTGTTTTGGTCTAAAACCTTTAGAAGTACTGGATTGGTCATTCTAGGATTACAACTGGGCAGTTCATTCACGAAACAATCGTTAAATGAGATGATTGAATATTTGCCTGTTATGCTTTTTACGACAATCGCAATCATTTTATTTACAGTTTTGACTGGCTGGTTTGTCGGGAAACGAATGAACTTATCCTTGGGCACATCCATGCTTGGCAGTTTTCCGGGAGGGCTTTCCCAGATGGTGGTCTTAAGTGAGGAAATGAAGGATAGTGATGAAACGGTTGTAGGTTTCATGCAAACACTGCGGGTCATCCTTGTGATTTCCATTGTTCCTTGGATCGTGACTCATGTAATGTCAGTTGGATCAGGTACGGTAATGGCCATTTCGGAGCGGCCGTTTTTCTTATTTGATTATGATGGGAAATTAGCCATCATGATGTTGTTAACCTTGCTATTATTCATCTTCATCACAAGGAAAGTGAATTTTCCGCTGCCTTTTTTGCTAGGACCTCTCATGGCTGCAGCACTATTCAATTTAGCAGGACCAGGTGCCCCGCAGATTCCTGATTTTTGGTTGAACTTGTCGCAATTGTTGATCGGCGCACATTTAGGCTACACACTGAAGGTTGATAATCCCCGACTTTTCAGAAAGATGTTTGGGGCTGTATTCGTCAGTAATGTCCTATTGATTGGATTTTGCTATTATCTTTCCGTTCAGTTTGCCCCGATCCTATCTTTGCAGCCGAACGAATTATTTTTGAGCATGGCGCCAGGCGGCGTCGCCGAAATGGCCGTAACAGCCATGTCTGTGCATGTGGATTTATCCGTTGTCACAAGTTTTCATTTATTCAGGATCCTATTCATTTTATTTTTCCTGTCACCCATCATAAAATGGCTGGTTGGAAGAAGCAAGGGAAAACAAGAACAGGGACAAAGCTGACAGGCTTTGTCCTTTTTCTTTTCGGAAAAACTGAAGAGTGAAAAGAACAAATGTCAGACGTTATGCGGAACTCACGAGTAAAAGCAGAAAACTTACGAGTAAACCGTCAAAACTCACGAGTAAAAGCGCATATTCCAGACGTTATGAGAAAAGTACGAACGGAACAGGCTTGAAATTCAATTCTCGAAAGAATATTGTACCCGAACCATTGAAATGTGCTGTTGAATAAGCTCATGTAGGCGCCGAAGTTGGTAGGTTTTGTGAGAATTTAATGAAAAATGAAATCGAATAGTAAAATAATCCTCACTTTTTTTGAACTTCATCCGATATAAGGAGGAGACGAGACTTTAAATGAATGGGTGAGTATTATGGATATAACATCAGTTTTGGGCGTAGTTCTCGGTATTGTGGCCATCTTGGTCGGAATGGTGTTGAAAGGCGTAAGTGTAACGGCGTTGATTAACCCGGCGGCTATTTTGATCATTATTGTAGGGACGATAGCTGCTGTCGTAACGGCTTTCCCTTTGTCGGAATTAAAAAGACTACCAAAAATATTCAAGGTTTTATTCTATGAACAAAAATTGACAAAGCCTGAAGATTTAATAAAAACCTTTTCGGAATGGGCGGTCATTGCCAGGAAAGAAGGCTTATTGGCATTGGAAAGCATTTCGGATCAAGTGGATAATACCTTTTTGAAAAATGGCTTGAATCTTGCAGTAGAAGGCCAGAGTGCCGATTATATTCGTGATATTTTAGCGGAGGAAATAGACGCGATGGAAGAACGTCATTTAAGCGCGGCAGCGATTTTCAGTCAAGCCGGTACATACGCACCGACGCTAGGCGTATTGGGTGCGGTAATCGGGCTGATTGCTGCATTGGGGAATATGGCTGACACGGAGGCATTGGGACATGCCATATCTGCCGCATTCGTCGCAACCTTGATGGGGATTTACACGGGGTATGTATTATGGCATCCATTCGCCAATAAGCTCAAACGGAAATCGCAGCAGGAAGTCCGAATCAAAGAAATGATGATAGAAGGTATTTTATCGATCATCGAAGGGGAAGCTCCAAGAACGATTGAACAGAAATTAACATCCTATTTGCCTGCTGGAGATCGTAAGAAGTGGTTAGAAGGCGATGTGAGAGAAGATGGCTAGGCGCAAAAAGAAACAAAGGCATGAAGAGCATATCGATGAATCATGGCTGGTTCCCTACGCCGATATCTTAACATTGCTTCTTGCGCTTTTTATCGTCTTGTTCGCTTCAAGTTCGGTTGATTCAGTAAGGTTCCAGCAATTGTCCAATGTATTTAACCAGGTTTTTACAAGCGGAACGGGTTTTATGGATTTCCCAAGTGATTCCCCCAGCAATGAGCCGACGTCACCAGAACAAAGAACAGGTGCAGAAGATCTTGAGAAGCTAGGGAAAAACGAACAAGAAGATCTTATGGAAGTTCAGGAGCGTGTAAATGCCTACATCCAAAAAAATGATTTAACGGATAAATTGGGAACGAACCTTACGGATGAAGGGATGTTGATTTCAATTAGGGAAAACGTGCTGTTCGAATCGGGGGTGGCTGAGGTGAGGCGTGAAAACCGAAAAATCGCTAAGGAAATCTCGGATTTACTGGTCATGGACTTACCCAGAAACATTATCGTAAGCGGACATACCGATAATATTCCCATTAAAAATTACCAATATGAATCCAACTGGGATCTGAGCGTGATGCGATCCGTGAATTTTATGAAACTTCTCCTAGAAAATAAAGAGTTGGATCCCGAAATGTTCAGTGCTAAAGGGTATGGGGAATTCAAGCCGGTTGCTTCTAATGAAACGAAAAAAGGAAGAGCGAAAAACCGGAGAGTTGAAATCCTAATTGTTCCACGGACAGCGATGAATGAGTGAAAACCTGTCAGGAATGGACGGGTTTTTCTTTTTGAAGGAGAATATATGGAAAGAGAATATACAAATGTGATGGAAGAAATCGTTGTGACATGGGTGCAGGTATTAATGTCAGGTATGGAATATCAAACATTTTGTTCGTGCAGAAAATGTAAGAATGACATCATCACATTATCATTGAATAACCTGCCTAATTACTATGTAACCACGGAAGAAGGGCGGAAAAGGATATTTGGAAATTTGAATACAGAAGAAAATAGGGAATGGATCAATAAAAGAATCATCAATGCGATACACGTTGTTGGCCAGTATCCTAAACATTGATCAAATGGCTGCCATTATCTTTTTTCCGATATTAAAAAAGGCGGACAGCGACCTCCGAAGGGATTTAGGAAATATAGCGGTACATTACTCATAAACAAAAGGGACAACCATTAATTATGTGTTTATTTATGGTGGCAAAGGGAACATAAATAAAGTACAAAGTTGGTTCATTCGATCAAAAATTGAGGAGATGAATGATTATGGGTAAAAATATTGCATGTGTTGTAACGAATATGTTTGAGGACTCGGAGTATAGTGAACCGGCAAAAGCATTCGAAGAAGCCGGCCATACGGTAACGAGGATTGAAATGGTAAAAGGGAAAACTGTTAAAGGGAAACAAGGGGAGGTAGAAGTCGAGATTGATGAAAGCATCGACTCAGTGAAACCAGAAAATTTCGATGCATTATTCATCCCCGGTGGGTTTTCCCCTGATCAACTGCGTGCTGACGAACGCTTCGTATCTTTCGCCAAATCGTTCATGGATGATAAAAAACCAGTATTTGCGATCTGTCATGGACCGCAGTTGCTGATTACGGCCAAAACACTTGAAGGACGCCACGCAACAGGATATACATCCATTAAAGTCGATATGGAGTATGCTGGTGCCACCTATTTGGACAAAGAGGTTGTGGTTTGCGGCAACCAGCTTGTAACCAGCAGGACACCTGAAGACCTTCCGGCATTTAACCGGGAATCGCTCAATCTATTGAAATAATGAAAAATCCCGGCAGCTGCCGGGATTTTTCATTTTAAAAGGATTCATATACTTCAATCTTTGCAGTAAAATAAAAGGAGAGACGAATTAAAAAGGAAGTGTCACGATTGATCGTATTAAAATCTGCGCGTGAAATTCAAGCGATGCATGAATCGGGTAAAATTTTGGCAGCTTGTCATAGGGAGATTGCAAAATTGATTGTTCCTGGGGTGACAACATGGGAAATAGAAGAATTTGTTGAAGGATTCTTAAAAAAACATGGTGCGAAGCCGGAACAAAAGGGTTACAAAGGGTATGAGTATGCGACATGTGCCAGCATAAATGAAGAAATTTGTCATGGTTTCCCTCGTAAGACCCCTTTGAAAAACGGAGATATCGTAACGATTGATATGGTCGTTAATTATAACGGGGCCCTTGCTGACTCTGCTTGGACGTATACGGTCGGTAAGGTTTCAAAGGAAACCGAACATTTAGTGAATGTGACGAAGGAATCTTTATATAAGGCGATTGAAGTATGTGTGGAAGGCAATCGGATTGGAGATATAGGTCATGCCATACAAACATATGTCGAAGCGGAAGGATTCTCTGTCGTTCGTGATTTCATCGGACACGGGATAGGAAATGTCATTCATGAAGAGCCGCAGGTTCCGCATTATGGACTGCCGAATAAAGGTCCGCGTCTTAAGGAAGGCATGGTATTCACCATCGAGCCAATGGTAAACGTAGGTACATATAAAGCAAGCCGGGATCCGAATGGATGGACGGCATCCACTGCAGATGGGAAATACTCGGCACAATATGAGCATACGATTGCCATTACGAAAAACGGTCCGCTTATTCTGACCGAACAATGAACATAAAAAAACAGCATCGATTATGATGCTGTTTTTTCATTTTAATCAATTGGACGTTCCAATGAATACAAATCTTCTTCAATATTTCCTAATCTGTCCTCAATGACTTTTTTAGCATCTTTGATACCTTCATTATAAATAAAGGGAGCAATATTTTCGAAAATGAACTGCAAATGATTTTCAGCAGCGATTTCACCGATTTCCTTGCCTTGTTCCTGATACACATATTCTTGGATACTTTCGATCATCTTGCGGCGCTTTTCAATGGGAAATTGTATGAACATTGTGCCCTCCTTCATATTTGTTCTAAAAACCATGTAATGAATTGATCCGAATCCAATGGGAAGACGGGTACTGAAGCATGATTCCTTGTTCGTTCCAGACATTCGGGCCAAGCCACAGCTGCTTTGACATTAGTAAGCCGTTCCAATAACAGGAGGTCACTTTCTTCTTTGATTAAAATGACCTTAGGAAAGTCCTCTTGCTTATAACCTTCAATTAAAATCACATTAGGGAGAAATAGATACAGTAATTGAATTAGTTCAGTGATAGGGGCTTTCCCCTTGAAATTGCCGAGCAGCTCGATTGTGCCATCTCCTTCAACAAGTGAGGCGGCCGCCCCGGCATGAAAGTGTTTATTGGAATCCTTCGTGCCTGTGACATCTGGTTTTCCGCCATGTCCATGATGTTTTAAAACGGCTGTCTCTAATTTTGCTTCGCGAAGCTGTTTGATTATATTCGTTATGAAGGTCGTTTTTCCTCTATTTTGGTAGCCAACAACCTGGAAAATAAAGGGCTTCACCAAGGCCATTTGCATCCTTCTTGGTCATCGAGAAGCAGGATGTCCACAAAATCTCCAGTTTGGAAACCACGGGTCCCCCCAGGTAAGACGGTCAGTGAATTGGCACCTGCCAAGCTTGTTGTAATATTGGATTTATCCACACCACTAGGAATTACCTTCAACTGGCCGGATTCGTAAAATAATCGGGTCCGAAGCAGACGTGAGAATGGATTGGGTTTTAAGAAGTCTTCTGCCAATTGTGCCGTCTCTTTTCGTAAATGCGGATGTTCCGAAAACAGCATGGTGCGGATGATCGGTCTTGCAAATAGTTCAAAGCCGACATAACTGGCGGATGGATTGCCGGATAAACCGAATAAAAATTTGTTATTATATACGGCTACGGTCGTCACGCTGCCGGGGCGCATGGCCACTTTGTTGAATAAGACATCAGCGCCAATTTTTTGATAAATATCCGGGAGAAGATCAAAATCACCGACAGAAACTCCTCCTGTCGTAATGAGCAGATCCACTTCCTCCAAGGCAGTTGAAATGGCCTCGTAGCTTAATTCGAATTCGTCCTTAAGCTTTCCGTAGAAACGGACTTCTCCTCCGGCCCTCCGAATTTGGGCGGAGATGGCATGTGAATTGCTGTTGCGAATTTTGCCGGGCTGCAACGGTTCATTAACATCAAGAAGTTCAGACCCGGTAGCGAATAATCCGACGACAGGCTTAGTGGCAACTGGCACTTCGGCATAACCGAATGTTGCGAGCAAGCCGATGATCCCTGGATTGATCGCTGTTCCTTTTTTCACAAGAACATCGCCTTTCTTTGCATCCTCACCTTGAAAAGAAACGTTTTCGCCTTCCTTAAGCGAGCGTTTAAATGATATGTACTTCTTTCCGTCCTTCTCGAATTCCTTCGTAAGCTCGAGCATGATTACGGCATCACACTCAGCTGGCATCTGAGCTCCAGTCATGATCCTTGCCACTTGATTTTTTTGAACAGGAATATTTGATACCATACCCGCAGCCAACTCTTCAATCACTTCGAACTCGAGAGGGTTATTTATGGAACCTTCGGCCGTATCCTTGGACCTAAGGGCGAATCCATCATATGGCGAGCGGTCAAAATGCGGAACATCATTTGTAGCTACAATATCTTGAGCCAAAAAACGGTCATGGCTTTCCTCGAGGGGGATCAGTTCCATATGTCCTGTTAATTTATGCTTCATCACTTTTTCCACTGCTTCTGCAATACTGATGGGCGTTCTTCTTTCTACCATGCTTACAACTCCTGTCGGTTTTCAATTTCTATATCCAATGTAGCAGAATTTTTTAAAAAATGAAAAAAATCCTCACCGGTATGGGAGGATTTGAATGTTACTTATTACGCAGTCTTCCAAGTTCTTCAGCGATAGCTTCCATTTCACGGACACTGAAATTCGTTTTCTTCATCACCATTATATAAATATCGTGCAGTTCTTCGTACATCTCGATATCAAAATGGGTCGATTTGATTGCACCGAAGTTCATCACCTTTAATTTATCCTTGATTGCTTCGATCATAAACTCGACACTTTCGGCTGTGTTTTGCGTTAAATCCATTTCCCTCATCCTTTCATACGTTCCTAAATTATTTTCATCTTTGCATGATTACCTCTAGAAGTCAATGAATATTCGGGTGGAAAACGAAGCTTGATTCCCGATTCACTTGGTCATCTCCCGCGTTTTAAAGTGAGAGAGTTTGGGAAAAGATAGGAAAAAACTTTTTTAAACATTGTATAATGGAGGTAGCTACCATTATCCATCACTAATATATGAAGAGGAGGAGAATATATGAGCAACATTCGAGAAGAATATAAGTGTGCCAAGAAAAGCAAATTTATGCAATCGGTCTTTATTGGGGCGTTGGCTGGGGCAGCGATAAGCCTTTTTGATAAGGATACGCGTAATTCTGTATTGGAAAACAGTAAAAGCTGCATGGGTAATATGAAAGAATTCATGAAGAATCCCAATGGGGTGCTTAAACAAGTAAGTGAAACATCATCTAAGGTCCGTTCCACTGTTGAAAAAATTTCCGATGATGTATCCTTCATTTCCCAAAAGGTGGAGGAAATGAAAGACATTCCTTCGCAAGTTGCCCAAGTGGTGATGGAGACGAAGGAAGTTTTTGCTGCAGAGGAAGAAGAGCCAACTTCAAGTCACCATGAACGGATTTCCTTAAATTAGAAAATGGGGTGGAGGTATGGCCAATAAAAAAGAATGGCTGAAAGGCTCATTCTTTAAGACATTCATAAAACGGTTACATGTGGATGATGTGTCGGGGCTTGCCGCACAGCTGTCTTATTTCTTTTTACTTTCCCTGTTCCCGTTACTTATTTTTTTATTCACTTTATTGGCCTATCTGCCATTTTCCCAAGAAGATATATTGAATACCATCCGTACATATGCGCCTGACGATTCGATGAAAATCATTGAGGCTAACCTATCTGAAGTGATGGAAGCGAACGGGACTTTATTGTCGTTTGGTGTCATTGGAACGATATGGTCGGCCTCGAATGGGATGAATGCAATCATTAAAGCATTTAACCATGCATATGGTGTAAAAGAAAGTCGAACTTTCTTTATTTCCCGGGGAATGTCGATTCTTCTTACTTTAGCGATGATTTTTGTTTTTATTGTCGTTTTATTGCTGCCGGTATTCGGAAAACAGATCGGAGTGTTTTTATTTGCCGAAATTGGACAATCCGATGAGTTTCTTACGATTTGGAACCAACTTCGCTGGGTGATCAGTACGCTTGTATTTTTAATTGTGTTCACCATCCTTTATTGGATTGCGCCCAACATAAAGCTGAAATGCATAACCGTAATGCCTGGTGCTATCTTTGCAACGGCAGGATGGAGTCTCGCTTCCTTTTTGTTTTCTTTTTATGTGGATAACTTCGCAAATTATTCCGCAACATATGGAAGTCTTGGAGGGATAATCGTATTAATGGTCTGGTTTTATTTATCGGGACTCATCATCATACTGGGCGGGGAAATAAATGCGCTCATAAGTGAAAAGGAAAAACCAGAATGTAGATGAGCTTCCTGGAGTTTCCGTAATAGCGGACTATCATGCTGCGGATACTATTCAAGAACTAACAACTTTTGAAGAGGAGGAGTTCTTTCATGAGTAAAAAGGATGGAAGCACAAAGCAAAAAGGAAAAAATAAAGGTTCGAACCATAAAACATCAGGTTCTGCAAACGGTAAGAACGGATATCACTAATTGAAAAAAGCATAAAAAAGGGAGCCCTCGAGGGCTCCTTTTTTTATGCTTAGTTTCTCAAAAGTCTTAAGCTGTTCAGTATAACGAGAATTGTGCTTCCTTCATGGCCAATCACGCCATATGGGAGGTCTAGAAATTGAAGGAAATTGGATGCGATCAGGATCATGATGACCGAAATTGAAAAGATGACGTTTTGTTTTATGATCCGATTCATTTTCTTGGATAATTTGACTGCTTCCGCAATGCGCGGCAGATCATTCTTCATCAGAACAACATCTGCTGTCTCCAGGGCAACATCCGTGCCTTCACCCATTGCAATTCCAACAGATGCTGTTGCTAGTGCAGGTGCATCATTTATGCCATCCCCAACCATTGCTACAGTGCCAAAATGTTCTTTCAGCTTTTTCACTTCAGTCACTTTGGTTTCAGGTAGGCATTCGGCAATATATGCATCAATATGGCTCTCCGAAGCAATCGCTTTAGCCGTTTTTTCCCCATCTCCTGTAAGCATGACGGTATGGATGCCCTCATTTTTCAAGGCTTCGATGGCTGTTACGGTTTCTTCACGCACGACATCTTTCAAAGTGAGTATGCCTGCAATTCCTTGATCATCTTTTGCATAAACGATTGTCTTACCTTGTTCAGCCAATGTCAGTGCAATGCCATTTTGGAATCGTTCTGCTTCACTGCGACCGACGAAATCAGCTTTTCCGACTTGCCAAAGCACGCCATTGATATAGGCTTGAACCCCATTACCTGAGATATCTTCCATGTTATTTGGTTTAATGATATCCTTTTGCAATTTTGATTTGGCATAACGTACGATCGATGTTGCCAAAGGGTGATTCGAATAATTTTCAACAGATGCAATATGAAATAAGAAATCATCTTCGTTTAAATCTTCGCGGATAATGACATCCGTTACCTCTGGTTTTCCTTTTGTCAATGTACCGGTTTTATCTAAAGCAATTGCCTTCAGATTACCTAGATTCTCAAGATGGATGCCTCCTTTAAATAAAATGCCATGACGGGCTCCATTTGAAATGGCAGAAAGTGTAGCAGGCATGATAGAGGCCACAAGGGCACAAGGAGAAGCGACAACGAGCAGGATCATCGCTCTGTAGAATGTCTCGGTCCAGCTCCACCCCAATAGGAAATGGGGTACGAACATCATCAAGGCGACAACAGTCAATACTACTTTTACATAAGTCCCTTCAAACCGTTCAATGAACAGCTGGGAAGGGGACTTTTCACTTTGTGCGGATTGAACGAGAGTAATTATTTTTTGAAATAATGTTTCACTTGCCGGTTTGGTGATTTCCACGGTAATCGTTCCACGGAGATTAACCGTTCCCGCAAATACTTCATCATCCAATGATTTACTGACTGGTATGGATTCGCCAGTGATGGCGGCTTCATCGATATTGGTACGGCCGTCCGTGATTTTTCCATCTGAAGGAACTCTCTCACCTGGTTTCACTAAAATCAAATCCCCGACATGCAGCTGTGAAACGGATACGGTTTCTTCATATCCATTAGTGATGCGCAGTGCTTCTTCGGGCTGTAAGTCCATTAGTGCCGAAATTTCTTTATGGCTTTTATTCATCGTGTATGTCTCAAGGGCACCGCTTAAAGCGAAGATGAAAATCAATATGGCGCCTTCCGTCCAATATCCGATGACCGCAGAACCGATTGCCGCAAAAATCATCAGCATCTCAACATTCAATTCCCGGTCAGCAATCGTATCTTCTATGCCTTCTTTCGCCTTGGCATATCCGCCAATTAAGAAAGAGGCCAAGTATATGACTATGGAAGCAGTTTCCATTCCGTTCTTTGAAAGGGCCCAGCCCAATACTATAAGTAAACCGCTGAATAATGCAGCAATAAGTTCTAGATGAGGTTTTGCTTTTTCCAACCAAGTGGTTTTGCATGCAGCCGGTTGGGTTAAATGTTTAGTATCTGTAGTCATAAGACTCCCTCCCACATTCTTCTCTATTTTGTGTAAATGATATAGATTATCATTTGTGTTATATCTAATTGAGAAAGATAATCAACGTCATTTCTCTGGATAAAATATGAAAGCTGCCACCGTAATTGCGATGACAGCAATGTTTTCAATGGTTTATAAACGTGATGTCCTTTTTGTTATTATTATAGTACCACATATCCTATTCGGAAATAAAGAAGAATGATTCTAATCTAGTAAAAAATATAAAGTATTTCCTAACTAATATAAAGTCTTTTGATAAATACCGTTCAAATTGAATAATAAAAGAAGTAGTCCAGATAAAAAACTATACTACATAACTGAAGCAGGCATTTTTTCCTTAAACAAGGCTAATGATATGAAGACAAGGAAAAGCATGATACTGATCATATAGAAAAAGTTCCCTCCATCGATGTGTTCTATAACCAGGCCTCCAAAGAATGGACCGCCGATGCTGCCGAGACTAAAGAATATACTGCATAATAAATTCCCAGCAGGTAATAGGTTTCTTGGCAAAAGATCTGCCATATAACTGATTCCCAGCGAGAAAGTCGAACCAACCATCATTCCGCCAAACATAAAGCAGAGGAATAGGCCAAGAACTGAATAGGAATAAAACCCTGCAAGCGTGAATATGGCAAACCCTGAAATAAGAATCGTCAACAAGGTCTTTCGCCGTCCAAAACGGTCACTGACCATCCCCAAGGGAATCTGGGTAAGCAGAGTCCCAGCAGAAAATGCCGGAATGATGATGGATACTGCTGTTAAATCGATTCCGGAGCGCAGGGCAAATACAGGGAAATTGCTATTCAATGAGGCTTCAAGCACACCAAATGTAAACGGAAGTAAAAAAGCGACCCAGGCTATGCGGCTTACTTTCGTAAACCTTTTGAGTGTGCCAAGGAATGATGTGCTTTCAGAATCATCCTGTTCAGGAAGCTCATTTCTAATAAGGAAAACAGTGGACCAAGCCAGAAGGCTAAGTATGGATGTTATGATGAAAGGCAACGACTGATTGATCTCGAGAAGTTTCGTCATCAGCGGGCCAACCATGAAGCCAAGACTGAAGAAAAGTCCATAAATGGCAAGATTCCTTCCGCGCTTAGCTATTGGTGAAATGGCAGTGATCCATGTCTGTGTAGCAAAGTGAAGTGTATGATCGCCGATACCAATGAAGAAACGCAGAACGAACCAAAACCAGAATGATTTCCAGACAGGAAATAAGGCAAGCGATACAATGACCGTTATCCCGCCAAATAATATCAATGGCTTATAGCCGTATTTACGGAGTGGGGCTTCCATAAAAGGAGAAATCAATAGAATTCCAATATACAGGGAGGCTGCATGAAACCCGTTTAGGGATGAGCTAATTCCCTCATTTTCAAAAATGATGGCAATGATCGGCAGAAGCATCCCTTGAGAAAACCCCGATATGCCGACAATTAAGATTAAAACGCTTAAAAGCAATTTATTATTCATAAAATCATGTCTCCTAAGAAATGTATACCTTCTTGATGTTACATCTTAGGAAGAGGATTAAGCAATAGAAATTTGGGTAAATATTGTCAAGAAGAGAGGTGTTGATAAAATTTTCCTTTGTCTTCACCCGAAGATTATGTATGATAGTTTTTGTTACATAAAAAGAACTATAGGATTGTGAGGAGAAGTATCGTGAATAAAATATTTTTGGGGCTTGTCCTGTTAGGCGTCCCTTTATCTGTCATTGGGTCATTATTGCATTGGCCGAGTGTAATCATGTTCATAGTATATTGCTTAACAATCGTGGCGCTGGCAGGCTTCATGGGCCGGGCCACTGAAAGCTTAGCAATCGTTATGGGACCAAGGATTGGCGGTCTCTTGAATGCAACCTTTGGTAATGCAGTAGAATTGATCATATCCATCTTTTCATTAAAGGCGGGGCTAGTGGGTGTTGTGCTGGCGTCTTTGACTGGTTCCGTTTTAGGAAATTTATTGTTGGTGGCAGGACTTTCATTCTTTGTCGGAGGGACTAAATACAAACGGCAGAAGTTTAATGTATTCGATGCGAGGCATAATGCCGGACTATTGATTTTTGCAGTAATTGTAGCCTTCGTCATACCGGAAATATTCACACAAAACATGGGTGAATCAAGCACGATGTCGTTAAGTGTCGGAATTTCCATTATATTGATCTTATTATATCTTGCTGCATTATTCTTTAAATTGGTTACTCACCGCGGGGTATATCAGCATACAGAGAAACTCGAGGAACATGAAGAGGAAGTACCGGAGTGGAGCAGGAAAAAGGCAATTATAATACTTGCTGCCGCTACATTGGCTGTTGCTTACGTATCGGAAAAACTTGTCCATACGTTTAGCGAGGTGGGGGAAGCCTTCGGATGGTCAGAGTTATTCATCGGTGTCATTATCGTTGCGATCGTCGGTAACGCGGCAGAGCATGCTTCCGCCGTCATAATGGCCTATAAAAATAAAATGGATGTCGCTGTGGAGATTGCCGTTGGTTCCACGCTTCAAGTAGCGATGTTCGTCGCTCCTGTACTCGTATTGATTTCGTTAATGTATCCAACCAGTATGCCGCTTGTTTTCACAATGCCAGAACTGATATCAATGGTTTCAGCAGTCTTTCTGGTGATCATGATTTCTAATGACGGGGAAACGAACTGGTTTGAAGGCCTTACCTTATTGGCCGCATACTTCATTATGGGAATTGGATTTTATTTATTATAAGAATGCAGGCCTTCCGATGTGGGAGGTCTTTCTTTAAGTTAAAAAATAAAAATGACTCTGCTCAGGTTAGATTTAGCAGAGTCATTTCTATATCAGTAAATTACCATTCATAAGTTATTCCAAAATTTTTCATCATGCTTTTGAAAAAGTTGAGAAAATATTCTAGAGTGTCACACCATCCTTTTACATCAGATTTAAGTATAGGCGAATTCGTTTTCTGTCATCCTTTAAAAGGGTGTCATGGAATGTTCGATAAGCATACCTCCTGAAGGTTTAATAGGTATGAACGATTTCGCCTCCTTTTTATAATGTAAAATAAGTATAACTGATTTGAAGAGAAAAGTAAATATTCTAAATTTTACAAATTCATTACAAAGTTGAAATCGTAATGAAATGTATAGAATGTTGGCTAAAAACAAAATCTATAATCAATATGATTGAACCCCTCAAAAGGAGTGCGACAGCATGAGAAGAACTATTTTTATTACGATGATTGCCCTAATTGCCTTCATTCAGGCGAATGTAAGTTTTGCAGCTGATATACCAGAAGTCAAAGCAGATCCGAATAAGGTGAATATCCCACCTTCAGTATTGAATATTGCAAAGGAGAATACGTATCCGAACCCGACCCAGGATCTTCCGATGCTGCAGCCAAGTAATCTTGCCGAACAATTGATCGATTCGTCGGATATCAAGATTGAAAACCCAGAACTCATCAAAATGTTGAATGAATCCGCAATTGCAAAAGCCCCGCTTGCTTTTGGATACAGAGCGACCATTTACCTTGGACATTGGGCATTGAATTATGAGTCCTCGGAAACGGCACCAAACTGGGAATACCAAAAGATCAATACGAATTACTATGATAATCGCGGCGGTGAAGTTCCCTATAAGATCCGTTATGTCCAGGAAAGTCAGAAGGCAGTAAGTGGCGGTCTGACAGCGAAAATTCCTAAGGCTGAGGATGTTCAAAAGATGATGCTGCTAAAAGCCACTGAAAAAACGAATTTGCCATTGGCTTTTGAAACGATCATCGGAGCTGGTACGAAAAAAGATCAAGTATACAATGTTGCTTCAAATAGGATTGGTTACTTATCCAGTTTTGCTTCCGCCGTCAATGAAAAAGGCAAGGTCACATATGGGGAAGTATATTTGAACCTAAAAGGAAATAAAAGAACCATTACGATAAAGAATATCACTTCACAAGGCATCGGTGCATGGATACCGGTTCAGGACCATGTTTCCTTCAGCTTTACAGTCTCGCAGCAACCTAGGTAAATTGAAAAACTCGCCGGCTTGGCGAGTTTTTCTTCATATGGTTGACTTCCTCATCCTGAAGTCATCCTTCGGGTAGTAGGCATTTTTGACGAGAACATTCGGGCCCAGACATTTGACTGCCGGGCAGTGGCAGTTCAATTCATTGGCCAGTTTCGAATTCATCCATGTGTCATAGGAATCGGTCAAGGACTGGTCTTTGATATTCCCTAATGTAGGCGCGTCACCGAAATCGGTCACGATCACTTCCCCGGTGAAAATATTGATGTTCAACCTGGAACGTCCATCAGGGTCATTCCGTACGGTCACTTTATGTGAACCATAAAGTCGTTGAAGCAGCTTTATATCCTCCTTACTGTTATTGCAAGGATAAAATGGCAGGGTACCGAAAAGCATCCAAACATTTTCATCACGGATATCAAGCAAATGATGAATCGCTTCACGCATATTATCCAATGATAAAGTTTCAAGTGCCGAAGCGAAATCGCTTGGATACATCGGATGAATTTCGTGCCTTTGACATCCCATTTCATCGACGATCTGTCTGTGAATATGCTCAAGATGAGGCAATGTCCGTTTATTAAGCATCGTTTCTGCAGATACCAGCACACCAGCTTTTGTCAGGGCACGGGAATTTTCAATCATTTTATCAAATAATATCTTTCGCTGTTCCCGAGATGGTTTTCGGTCCATCATGGCAAAGCCGATATCAATGAATTCATCGATCGTTCCCCAGTTATGGGAAATGTGCAGAACATCCAAATAAGGAATGATTTCCTCATACCGTTCCAAGTCAAGGGTCAAATTGGAATTGATTTGTGTCCGTACCCCGCGGCTACGGGCATATTTCAATAGAGGCAAAACATAATTCTTCACTTGTTTTCTTGAAAGCATCGGTTCCCCGCCAGTAATGCTGAGCGAGCGAAGCAAAGGGATCTCATCAAGACGCCGAATCAGTAATTCCAGAGGCAGGGCATCCGGGTCCTTGGGCTGAAGTGTGTAACCGACGGCACAATGCTCACAACGCATATTGCAAAGGGTGGTGGTGGTGAACTCCACGTTGGTGAGGCTGAGTTTTCCATATTGTTCAACGTCCATATATGCTTCCCAAGGATCATACTTGGGTGTAATTGGTGTTAAAAGATCTTGCTTGATTATTGACATATTTAAAACTCCTTACGTAATAATGCACTAACCCATTATGAACAATGGGAACAAAAATTGTCAAATGGCGGAGAGCTGCATTTATAGCTTGCCATTGCACTTTCAAGCAGATTTCGTTACGATGAAAGAAGAACGGAAGGAGAGTGCCTCATGGGAAAATCCATTACAGGTAAAAACGAACAATTAACATACTTAAAAGAACGCCTCACGATGTTCATGGAAGTTCTTGATCATATCGAACCGGAAAATACGGAGTTGGAAGATATAGACCGTTTAATCGGCATGATAGATGATTTGGAAGGCAAAGTGGAACAATTCAAAACCCGGGAAGACTAATATCTGTTTCGATAGTATGACTTTTTCAATGTTAATATTCATGAAGGGATGACGAGAAATCTGCGTCATCCCTTTTTAATATCAAATCTTCTTGGAAATGATTGGTGATGACATTTTGACTTATGGGCTATTTAAGGCGCTTTGATCATTTCTCTCCAAATTGCTGTTCATTAAGAAAAATAATTACTTGTTTTCGAAAGATTATGTTAGATGTATAATAAAACGGGTGTTGAATCATTCGCTATTTATAGAGAAGCAGGGAAATGATTAAATCTAATCTAGGGGAAATAAGAGGGGGAAGAGAAATTTGGATATTCAAAAATTCCAAGAAAGTATGTACAGTCTTATCGTTGAAACTTCAACGAATCTTCCAAAGGATGTTCGTCGTGCGGTCAAAAGTGCAAAACAACGTGAAAATGCAGGTACTCGTTCTGCATTAAGCTTGGACACCATCACGAATAATATTACAATGGCTGACGACAATGTATCACCGATTTGTCAGGATACTGGTCTGCCGACTTTCAAAATAAAAACTCCAGTTGGCGTGAACCAACTTGAAATAAAAAAAGCAATCCGAAATGCGATCATTTTAGCGACTAAAGGCGGAAAACTTCGTCCAAACGCAGTTGACTCTTTATCGGGTGAAAATAGTGGGGATAACCTTGGGGAAGGTCTTCCTGTCATTAAATTTGATCAATGGGAAAATGACTATATTGATGTTCGTCTTATCTTAAAAGGCGGCGGCTGTGAAAATAAAAACATCCAATACAGTCTGCCTATGGAGCTTGAAGGATTGGGGAAAGCGGGCCGTGATTTGGACGGAATCCGTAAATGTGTACTTCATTCTGTCTACCAAGCACAAGGACAAGGCTGCAGTGCCGGCTTCATCGGCGTTGGTATCGGAGGGGACCGTTCATCCGGATATGATCTGGCTAAAGCTCAACTTTTCCGCAGTAATGAAGATGTGAATCCGAATGAAGACCTTCGTAAACTTGAAGATTACATCATGAAGACAGCTAATGAATTGGGAATCGGCACGATGGGCTTTGGCGGTGAAACTACACTGCTTGGATGTAAAATCGGTGTCATGCACCGTATTCCGGCAAGCTTTTTCGTATCCGTTGCTTACAACTGCTGGGCGTTCCGCCGTTTAGGAGTGAAAGTCAATCCTGAAACAGGTGAAATCAATGAGTGGTTGTATCAAGAAGGCGAGAAAATCGACTTTGCTTTAGAAGCAGAAAAAGCAGCGAAGGATGAAGTGGCAGCCGCTGCTGAATCGGACGTTAAAGCTTCCCGTGAAATCACCCTGCAAGCACCAATCACGGAAGAACAAATCCGTGAATTAAAAGTTGGTGACGTAGTTCATATTAACGGCAGAATGTATACAGGCCGTGACGCCATCCACAAGCATTTATCTGAAAATCCTGCACCAATCGACTTAGATGGACAAATCATCTATCATTGTGGCCCAGTTATGCTGAAGGACGAAGAAGGTAAATGGCATGTGAAGGCTGCCGGACCAACAACAAGTATTCGTGAAGAACCATACCAAGGAGATATCATGAAACGATTCGGCATCCGTGCAGTTATCGGTAAAGGCGGAATGGGACCGAAAACACTAGAGGCACTAAGTGAACACGGCGGCGTTTATCTAAATGCAATCGGCGGGGCTGCTCAATATTATGCAGACTGCATCAAGTCCGTCGAAGGTGTGAACTTCACCGAATTTGGTATTCCAGAAGCGATGTGGCATCTGAATGTTGAAGGATTTACTGCCGTAGTTACCATGGATTCACATGGAAACAGCCTGCATAAAGACGTTCAGCAATCTTCGTTGGAAAAATTGGCACAATTCAAAGAACCAGTATTTAAATAATTGTATGGCAAAAGACGCTCACCAAACGGTTGAGCGTCTTTTGCATATCTTACTTTTCGATTTTCGGCAGTGGATCGATCCTTGAAGCATCCTCTAAATTCAATCCACTTTTCACAAAATGAACAAACACTCCGCCACCTAAACCAAGACAACCAACAAAGCCTATAGTGATAACCCATTCCAGCATTTCATTCCCCCCTTGCTAAATGTATATGAAAAAAAAGGCGATAATTAACTCAAAAAAGTACAATCTTTTGGAACGCTCGCACATACATTAAAAGAGAAAGGGGGGATTTTCATGCAGAATAGCTACATCTTATACTTTATCGCCATGTTAACCGGTTTTGCTTTCATCAAGCTTCCTGTGGCAAATACGATTTTCTCCGGTCTTGAAACATTCCTTGACGTAGTCGGAATTGTAATCGTTCTCATTTTCGCTATCGCCATTATTTGGAAGGCGGCACAAGCGTTATTTAAAGGATAAACAAAGCATGGGGGGCCAATCCTTTTTCGAGGATAGGCCTTTTTTATGTGGATTAAGGTTTTGCGGGGAAATACCTTTAATAATTCGGACCGCGGTACTAAAATTTGTCCCTGAGCGTAGTAAATTAGACCCTGGACCAATAATTCGACATTCACAATATCATGCATATAAATCTTCATGTTCCAAACAATAAGAAAAAAGGACATGGGGGATATTCCAATGAAAAAAATGGTGATTTTATCCGCTTTTATATGCTTGATATGCTCTTTGGCAAGCCCAGCTTTTGCAGAATCCTATAACTGGGGTTTCAATAAAGGAAAAAATGGGACACCTGCCGATGCCGGTAAAAAATTCAATGAAATGCTGCCTGAATATGAAGCGATTTATAAAGGGGATACAAAGAAAAAAGCCGTTTATTTAACGTTTGATAACGGTTATGAAAATGGCTATACGGCCCAGATTTTAGATGTTCTGAAAAAACATGGCGCTCCTGGAGCTTTTTTTGTAACGGGTCATTATTTAAAGACCGCACCTGAGCTTGTTGTCCGTATGGCTAATGAGGGGCATATCGTAGGAAACCATTCATGGAACCATCCGGATATGACCAGCGTGACGGACGATGTGATACGCATGGAGCTTGAGCGGGTAAAAAAAGCAACGGAAAAATTAACGGGGCAAAAGGGAATGAATTACTTAAGGCCGCCTCGTGGGGTATTTAATGAGAGAACAATGAGGGTTGCAAAAAAAGAAGGGTATTACCACATCTTCTGGTCACTGGCATATAAAGACTGGATTGTTGATCAACAAAAGGGTGCCGCGTTCGCACACGATGAAGTGCTTAAGCAGATTCATCCTGGCGCGATTTTATTACTGCATACCGTATCGAAGGATAATGCGGAAGCATTGGACTCAATTCTGACGGATCTTGAAAAACAGGGGTACACATTCAGTAGCCTTGATGATTTAATGATTGAGAAACGGTTGCCGAACCGAATGCTTTATTAAGATGAGAAGCGGGTCCTGTAGTGATAATTCAGGTCCCGCTTTTATCCATTCTCTTCAATTTCAAGTAATATTTCTGGAAACATGCTATAATACGTGGAAAACTGCTAAAGGATGGATCGCTTGTGTGGACAGAAAAATTACAGGTTCAAGGACCCTATAATTTCGATCTAGTTCTCGAACGATTATCGTTAGACCCACTTCAGGTAGTTGATTTTACTAACAGGACGGTAAAAGTTCCGCTATATATAGAAAAAGAACCAATCGTTTTGCAGGTTCAGGCAATAGGAAATATCGATGAACCATCTTTTATCATCAAAGGTCATTCAGAGGTTTACAAGTCAAAAGCAATCGAACGGTTAAAAAAGGTTTTTCATTGGCATCAGCCATTAGAAGGCGTTTCCCGGCATTTCCGGGAATCAGATTTAAGGGGAATCTTCGAAGAACACCGCGGTACTGCCATAGTCTTGGACTTCGATTACTACAGTTGCCTCGTCAAATGCATCATACATCAGCAATTGAACTTATCCTTTGCCCATACGCTCACGGAACGATTCGTTAAAACCTTCGGCTACCAGATGGAAGGTGCATGGTTTTATCCGACACCGGAAACAACAGCCCAACTTCAAATCGAACAATTAAGAGCCATTCAATTTAGTGGCCGAAAAGCCGAATACGTCATCGGACTTTCCGAGCAGATCATTCAAGGCCATCTCAACCTTGATATAATGGAAAAGCTATCCGATCAAGAGGTTATGGATACACTAATAAAAATACGCGGTATCGGTAGATGGACGGCTGAAAACTTCCTGCTTTTTGGACTTGGCCGGCCGAACCTATTTCCTAAAGCCGATATTGGCATTCAAAATGCCTTGAAAATATTATATGGCTTACCGCAAAAGCCGACCCAAGAAGAAATGGAGTCCTATAGTGTGAAATGGGCCCCATATCTAAGCTACGCTTCCCTCTATTTGTGGAGAAGCATTGAAAAACGGAGTGAAAAGAAATGACAAACATTCAAGATACAAAACTGGAAGTAAATCAAACCCTTCCCCTTACGATTAAACGGCTTGGCATTAACGGGGAGGGAGTCGGTTATTTCAAAAAGAAAGTCGTCTTCGTCCCAGGTGCATTGCCTGGTGAAGAAATTGTAGCTATGGTCACAAAGGTTCAGTCAAACTTCACTGAGGCGAAAATAAAAACCATCCGTAAAGAATCACCGCATCGCATTGCAGCACCATGTCCGGTTTATGCTGAATGCGGCGGATGTCAGTTACAGCATTTAAGTTATGCCCAGCAGCTTATTGAAAAACGCGATATCGTCATTCAAGCGATGGAACGTCATTCGAAATTCCCAGTTTCTTCATTAAATGTAAAAGAAACGATCGGCATGGAAGATCCTTGGAATTATCGCAATAAGAGTCAGTACCAAGTCGGCCAAAAAGATGGCAAATTGATTGCTGGCCTTTACGGCTTGAATTCCCACACACTGATCGATATCCCGAATTGCCTTGTACAGCATAAGGCAACAAATAAGGTAACGCGTACAGTGAAAAAGATACTAAAGAACCTGAACATCTCGATTTATAACGAAAGAAAAAGAAAAGGTGTTATCCGTACAGTCATTACACGGGTAGGCTTTGAAACAGGTGAAGTACAGGTTGTCCTCGTTACTGGTGCGGAAGAAATTCCACAAAAAGATCAGTTGCTTAAACAAATTCGTGACCAACTGCCAGAAGTGAAATCGGTCGTTCAAAACATCAACAACCAGAACACATCACTTATCTTTGGCGAAAAAACGATTCACCTGGCAGGTGAAAAAGTCATCAACGAAACATTGGGTGACCTATCATACGAACTATCAGCCCGTACTTTCTTCCAACTTAACCCGGTCCAAACTGTTCGCTTATATGATGAAGTGAAAAAAGCAGCAGCCTTAACCGGCACGGAAAAAGTGGTTGACGCTTATTGTGGTGTTGGGACCATTGGCCTATGGCTGTCCGAAAATGCCAAAGAAGTCAGAGGAATGGACGTCATTAAAGAATCCATTGAGGACGCCAAGAAAAATGCAAAAAAACATAAACGCAACAATGTTTTCTATGAAACAGGCAAAGCCGAGAATATCCTTCCAAGCTGGACCAAAGAAGGCTGGAAACCGGACGTACTGGTCGTCGACCCGCCAAGATCCGGCTGTGATCAATCATTACTGCAGACAATCTTGAAAGTTAAACCGAAAACCATTGTGTACGTATCATGCAACCCGTCCACATTGGCGAAGGACTTACAAGAACTGAGCTCTTCTTATCGCGTGGAGGCCATGCAGCCGGTGGACATGTTCCCGCAGACGAGCCATGTTGAAGTAGTAACCTCATTGAAGCTGATTAAAGAATAAGCAGAGTGATCCGGGAATCTGTAAAAGATTCTCGGATTTTAATCTGCGTTTATTTCCATCCATTTGTGAAATAATGAAAGTACTGTGAAATCGAGAAATACATAGGAGGGTTTTGGATGCATAATCATGATATATTAATTCGATTAAGATATGCGCTGGATATTAAAAATAAAGATATGGTTGAGATATTTAAGCTCGGGGATATTGAAGTGACAAGAGAAGAAGTCATGCAGATGCTCACAAAACCAAAAGATGATTATTATGATGAATATGATGATGGTATGGATGAAGATGAAGATGGGGTAAACTGCAATAACATGATGTTAGAGTCCTTTTTAAATGGTTTGATCATTTTTAAAAGAGGGAGACAAGAGCCAAAACCTGGTCAGCCTCAAAGTCAGGCACCGGATGTAAAGATTAAGGAAAGTGTGAATAATATCCTTCTGAAGAAACTGAAAATAGCATTGACATTAACCAGCGAGGATATGATTGATATCTTAGATGAAGCAGGTGTCATGATAACAAAAGGGGAATTAAGCGCTATATTAAGGAAAGTGGGTCATAGGAATTATAAAGAGTGCGGGGATCGATACGCCAGAAATTTCTTAAAAGGATTAACTTTGAGATATAGGGTAAGGGTTCAGTAACTGTTTTTATCATGCACATCATTACAATTAGGCTTTGATTTCGTGAAAAGTACTTTTCCGATTTCAGGGTCTTTTTCTTTTAGTATGAACGTTATTGAAGTCATTGGAAAGTTCGAAACAGTTAAAAAACATAATGCACCCTTAAGGCACCTTCGCACGTTCATTAACCTCTTAAAAAGTCTGGGTTTGCGAAATTGGGGTTGGGATATTTATAGAAGCCTTCTCCTGCTTCTCTACCGATTTTCCCTTTATCGATATACTCTATTTTCAATAGGTTAGACAGCTTTTCAACCTCTGGATCACCTGTCGCTTTCGCTTTTGCAAGTGAAATATTATAAGCGGTATTGATTCCTACCACGTCTAAAATGGCGAAAGGGCCAAGAGGCGCTCCTGTTGCGACCATCCACGTTTTATCGATGGTTTCCGTATCTGCCACTCCTTTTAATAAGAGCATTTGGGCAGCATCCAAAAGGGGGACCAGTAAGGAATTCAAAATATAGCCTGGCTGCTCTTTATGTAAAGGCAGAGGAACCATTCCAATCGCTTTTGCAAAATCAATCACTTCATCGAACACTTCACTATCCGTTCCAGGATGTTTCATGATTTCTGCCGTATTGTTTTTCCAGATCTCATTAGCGAAATGTAACGCCAGGAATTTTTTTGGACGGCCTGTTGCTTCGGCAAATTGGCTTGGCAATAATGTTGAAGAGTTCGTCGCGAAAATTGTTTTATTAGGAGCCACTTTTCCTAACTCCGTGTAAAAATCCGTTTTGATTTGAACCACTTCTGGAATCGCTTCAATCACAAGGTCAGCTTCGGATACTGCAGCAGATAAATCACTGTGGAAAGAAATGCGGGCATAAGCAGTATTGAGATCTTCCTCCGTTGCGCCTATGTCTTCTTTATAGTATGGCTTCAAATTAGTGATCCTATCTTTTGCACGTTCCAATGCTTCATCATTGATGTCATATACAGATACGTTGAATCCTTTGAAGGCGGTTTGAAATGCGATCTGACTTCCTAAAACACCGCTGCCGGCAATCGTGATATTTTTATATTTCACAGCCATTCTCCTTTATTTCTTTGAATATCACTTCTTGTTAATTATTTCACTTATCTTGAAAATAGATGCAGGAATTAGCTTGATATACGTTATTTTCCCTTAATGAAACCTGATAAACGTATGTTACGAACGTAACAAACCTTCTCAGATGTAGGACATTCTTCATAACTTTTGCCTATCTCTTTGCATAGCTTGTATGTTTTGCTCATTACATCATGAAAGGAAAGTTGCCTATTGCATTTCAATCGAAAAGAATTCCAGGGGTGGACCAATGGATGGCCATTGAGCTGTTAATGGGTTATTCAGAGGAAAGACCGCTGGGCTGTTACATTGTAGAAAATCACAAGGTGTGGATAAAGGAAGAAGGAAATAGAAAAAATCCTAATTTTTCAAACTTTCCTCCTGATAATGTGCATAACTTTTTTGTTTTTTTTGATTTCTTTGTACTTGAACGTAACTTCAATATCCTAAGTTGATCAGCAGCTCTTTTTTTATTGTTGTAATGGACTTAAGCGTCCATTAGTACAATGTAAAACAGACAAAAAAGAGGATAATTATACCCCTTAGTTTACTTGTCTTCATTTGTTTGTTCATCAGATTTTTGGACGATTTCTTTTAGTTCCCCAATGTCACCTTTTGCATTAATAATTTCAAAAATCTCATTTAGGCCTTCCGAGGTTTTTTCATCTTCTGTTTTCACAATACCCCTCCTTAGTTGTAGTTATTTGTTAATGTCTCCAAAAAACAGAAGATAAAACATCGTTCACATTGAAAATTGATGATTATTTTCTCTTCGTATTTCCGTTGATATAAGCGCATTTTAGGCGAATGTTTATTGTAAAACTACAAAAATTCCGATTTTTTTGTCCGTGCAATATGGACAACATTAAAATTATCTATTATTATGATTGTTATAACACTTAGTATAAAGGGATTTAGGTTAATCCTTTGTGTGTTTTTGGAGAAGACACCTGTATTTTTAGAAAAAAGGAAATAAATACAATGTTTTTTTTAAATAGGGGTAAAACATATAAAAATCCTGCATTTATTCCAGCCATCAATGAGGGGGTATATTAAATGTCAAGTGAAGTATTAAATCAATTTTTGAAAGAAAATTTGGAAGATTTAAAAGAAAAGGGACTATACAACGTTATTGATCCGGTGGAAGGTCCAAATGGTCCGGTAATCACCATTGCAGGCAGGGAGTTAATTAATTTATCATCCAATAATTATTTAGGTTTAGCAACAGATAGACGATTAATAGAGGCTTGCATAGAAGCGACGAAAACATATGGTGTCGGTGCCGGTGCCGTTCGTACGATCAACGGAACATTGGATATTCACGTCAAATTAGAAGAAAAGCTTGCCGAGTTTAAACATACAGAAGCAGCCATTGCTTATCAATCTGGATTTAACTGTAATATGGCAGCGATTTCAGGAGTGATGGATAAACATGACGCCATTCTTTCAGATGAACTGAACCATGCTTCAATCATTGATGGATGCCGATTATCCAAGGCGAAAATTATTCCCTTTATCCATTCCGACATGGACGATTTACGGACAAAAGCACGCCAAGCAAAGGAGTCCGGATTGTATAACAAAGTCATGATCATTACCGATGGAGTTTTCTCGATGGACGGGGATATTGCCAAGCTTCCTGAAATTGTGGAGATTGCAGAGGAGTTTGACTTAATTACTTATGTTGATGATGCACATGGATCGGGTGTATTAGGTAATGGTGCAGGAACGGTAAAACATTTTGGGTTATCGGATAAAGTGGATTTCCAAATTGGAACATTATCCAAAGCAATTGGTGTTGTTGGAGGCTATGTAGCAGGAAAGAAAGATTTGATTGATTGGTTAAAAGTGAGAAGCCGTCCATTTTTATTTTCAACGGCTGCCACACCGGGAGCAGTTGCAGCTAGTATAGAAGCCATCGATATTTTGATGAATAGCTCAGAACTTCAAAATAAGCTGTGGGAAAACAGTGATTACTTGAAAAAAGGCCTAAAGGAATTAGGGTTTGATATCGGGGAGAGCGAAACACCGATTACGCCTTGCATCATAGGGGATGAAGCAAAAACGCAGCAATTCAGCAAGAGGCTGAATGAAGAAGGTGTGTATGCTAAATCCATCGTATTCCCTACCGTTCCAAAGGGTACAGGAAGAGTGAGGAATATGCCTACTGCAGCTCATACAAAAGAGATGCTGGACCGTGCAATAGCCATTTATGAAAAAGTAGGAAAAGAGATGTCGATCATATAAGAGATTGCTTGTTTCAGAGTTTAAAACATAGGGAGGGATTTTTGATGAAAAAGGTCTTAGTAACGGGGGCTTTAGGTCAAATTGGTTCAGAACTGACGCTGAAAATGAGAGAGATTTATGGAGCTGACAATATCATTGCAACAGATATTCGAAAAACGGACAGCGATGTTGCCCAATCAGGTCCATTTGAGATTTTAGATGTTACAGATGAAAAAGCGATGTTTAACATGGCAAAAAAACATGAAGTGGATACAATTATACATTTAGCCGCTTTATTGTCAGCAACAGCTGAAAAGAAACCTCTTTTAGCTTGGCATTTAAACATGGGCGGATTGGTCAATGCTTTGGAATCGGCACGGGAACTCGATTGCCAATTATTCACACCTAGTTCGATTGGTGCGTTTGGTCCAACCACCCCTAAAGATTGGACACCGCAAGATATCATTCAACGACCGAATACGATGTACGGAGTGAATAAAGTATCCGGAGAGTTATTATGTGATTATTATCATCATAAATTTGGGGTTGATACGAGGGGGCTTCGATTCCCGGGACTGATTTCGTATGTCACACCTCCTGGCGGTGGAACTACCGACTATGCAGTTGAAATTTACTATGAAGCGATTAAAAACAAGCGATATACTTCTTACATTGATAAGGGAACGTATATGGATATGATGTATATGCCTGATGCTTTAGCTGCCATCATTAATCTAATGGAGGCAGATGCCTCAAAATTAAAACATCGCAATTCTTTCAATGTGTCAGCCATGAGCTTTGATCCGGAGCAAATTGCAGCCGAGATCAAAAGGCATATTCCGGAATTTGTCATGAATTATGAGGTCGATCCTGTAAGACAATCCATTGCCGATAGTTGGCCAAATACAATAGATTCAACTTGTGCAAAGGAAGAGTGGGGATTCAAGGCGGAATATGATTTAGAGAAAATGACGAATGATATGTTGTTGAAGCTGAGATTGAAGTCCCTTTTAGTAACAGCATGAATTAAAACGCCAGCCGAATAAAAGAGTTGCAATACTCTTTTATTCGAGTTACTTTATACAGAGGAATTTTAACGTATAAGGGGTGGGCTGTTATAAACGATAAAAAGTAAGCGCTTTCTATTACACCTTGAACAGAATTAAGATATAACATGAAATTTGATAGTAATCTTTCTAACTGTCAGGAATGCTTAAGAGTGAAGAATGATTTTATGAGGCAGCTTTAAGAAAGATTAAAAAAATGGAGCCTGCTATATCATTTCTATACTAAATAGGGAGTGTATTAAGCATCTTGCATTAAATTTCGACTATTAGTAGTGTAGGGGGAAATGGAATGGCAAACAAAGATTTGAATAGGGACTTGAAAGGTCGTCATATTCAGATGATCGCTTTGGGCGGAACTATTGGTGTCGGTTTATTTATGGGTTCAGCCAGCACGATTCAATGGACAGGTCCGTCAGTAATGTTAGCTTATGCGATCTCTGGGATTTTTATATTCTTAATCATGCGTGCAATGGGGGAAATGTTGTATTTAGAGCCAAGTACAGGTTCATTTGCAACATTTGGTTATAAGTACATTCATCCATTGGCAGGGTATATGACTGCATGGAGTAACTGGTTCCAGTGGGTTATTGTCGGGATGGCAGAAATAATTGCAGTGGGGACGTACATGCAGTATTGGTTCCCTGATCTCCCGGCTTGGATTCCAGGTTTAATCGCAATGGTGATTCTTGGAGCAGCGAACTTAATTTCCGTTAAATCCTTTGGGGAAATTGAATTTTGGTTTGCACTGATTAAAATCGTAACGATTATATTAATGATCGTTGCAGGATTTGGACTTATTTTCTTTGGAATCGGTAACGGAGGGGAAGCCTTAGGATTATCGAATCTTTGGGAACATGGTGGTTTATTTACAGGTGGTTGGAAAGGCTTCTTCTTTGCTCTCTCACTGGTGGTTGCCGCTTATCAAGGTGTAGAATTAATCGGAATTACGGCTGGTGAAGCAAAAGATCCGCAAAAAACGATAACCAAAGCGATTCAAAGTACCATTTGGCGTATTTTAATTTTCTATATCGGTGCGATTTTCATTATTGTAACCGTTTACCCTTGGGATCAATTAAGTGCGATTGGCAGTCCATTTGTTGCTACTTTTGCGAAAGTTGGTATCACGGCAGCAGCTGGAATCATTAATTTTGTCGTAATCACGGCTGCTATGTCTGGCTGCAATAGTGGTATTTACAGTGCAGGACGTATGCTTTACACATTAGGGATGAATGGCCAAGCGCCAAAATTCTTTGCGAAAGTATCTAATAGCGGTGTACCTTTATTCGGTACGTTCGGAGTGATAGTCGGGTTAGCGATTGGGGTTGTTTTAAGTTATATTGCACCAGAAAATTTATTTGTGCATGTATATAGTGCGAGTGTGCTTCCTGGTATGATTCCGTGGTTTGTCATTCTGATCAGCCAAATTCAATTCAGGAAAATTAAAAAAGCTGAAATGCACAATCATCCATTCAAAATGCCATTTGCACCTGTTACAAACTACCTGACCATCGCTTTCTTGTTTATGGTATTAATCGGTATGTGGTTTAATGATGACACACGTATATCACTAATGGTTGGAATAGGTTTTCTCGCTATCGTTGTAATTAGTTATTTCGCTTTTGGAATAGGCAAGCGTGTACAAGCCGATGCTCAGACAATGGCTCAGAAGGAAGATAAAGTGGGTTAATCTATAATTCACTTGGTTTTGCAAAGGGTTGCTTCGGCAGCCCTTTTCCAATGAAACTAAAAGGGCAGTTTAGCTTTGATAAGAGATGATAAAATGATAGTTGAAGATGAAAGTTGTGCTATAGATATTGCTTGTTGGATATATGAGGTGTATAGTGACCTTGGATATATCCCGAGAAGCAATTGAAAACAGTAAGTAATGGTTCTTGTTGGGCTCCCTTAGTTAATTAAAAGCTTTCTGGGCTATGATGAATGGAGAAAGGTCAGGGCAATCTAGTTAGTGACATCAGGATACGTTTCCGCAAAAGTTTAGCGTAAGATAACTGCGATGTTATTACTTCTTAAGATAGAATGTTAAAAATCATAAGAAAAGGAGACATTGACAATGACAACTTCAAAGAAGAATTTGAGGACTTGCGAAAAGGGTCACAAATACTATAAATCCAGCGACTGTCCGACCTGCCCTGTATGTGAGCAAGAACGCAAACCTGACACCGGATTTCTTTCATTGCTTTCGGCACCAGCCAGACGAGCATTGGAAAATAACGGGATAACCTCTTTGCATCAGCTATCAACATATAGTGAAAAAGAGATTTTGAAGTTTCACGGTATGGGACCAGCTTCTTTACCTAAACTTAGGGATGCTCTGGAGGCAGGTGGGTTATCATTCAAAGATTAACCACCTATAATGTTTAATCATGCAGGAACGCCTTTTATGCCAGCTGGTTCCATACATTCATTTTCTTTATCAAGTCATAGGGTCTTTATGTAAATAAGGGGTCAGGAACTCTTTTTTTATGGACATCATCCTTGTTAAACTGATAGTAACTCTAAAAAGTGAGGTAGCGAAAAACATGAGTTCCTATACTCCCTATTATGAATTCAATCGAAAAAAGTGGGCATCTTTGCGAAACCATACCCCTCTTCCTTTAACTGAAGAAGAATTGGATAACTTAAAAGGCATAAATGAAGAAATATCCATTCAGGAAGTAGAAGAGGTTTACTTGCCCTTGACTCGTTTAATCAATTTATATGTTGAAGCATCTCAGCAGCTTAATACATCCACTTCTTCATTTCTAAAAACTAATGATAAAAAAGTACCTTATATCATTGGAATTGCAGGGAGTGTTGCTGTAGGAAAGAGTACGACAGCAAGGTTACTTCAGACCTTATTATCTAGATGGGATAATCATAGAAACGTAGGTCTTGTCACTACCGACGGTTTTTTGTACCCAAATGATCTTTTAGAAGAAAAAGGACTGATGAAAAGAAAAGGGTTTCCTGAAAGTTATGACACTCAAAAATTAATTAATCTTATCGGGGATGTAAAAGCGGGAAAAAATAAAGTGGAAGTTCCAATTTACTCACATTTGAAGTATGACATTTTGCCAAATGAAGTGCAGACTATCTGTAATCCGGATATTTTAATAGTGGAAGGTATTAATGTTCTTCAAGTTGATAAGGAGAATCAAGTATTCGTCAGTGACTTTTTTGATTTCTCACTTTATGTAGATGCAGACGCAAATGACATAGAGCGGTGGTATGTTGAAAGGTTCCTTTTACTTCAAAAGACCGCATTTCAAAGTACCGAATCCTATTTTCATCGTTATATTGACTTGTCTAAAGAACAAGCCATTAAACAAGCGACCCAAATTTGGGAAGAAATTAATTTGAAAAATTTACATGAAAATATACTGCCGACAAAAGGACGGGCAAAACTCGTTTTAAAAAAAGGATCAGATCACAAAGCTGAAAATATCTATTTGCGAAAATGAAAACTTAAATAATGTTTTTTTGTAATAACAATAAAGGATAAAATTTCATTTTTAAGGGACTATGCAATAAGTCTTAAAATTAGGAATATATTCAATGACCGTACCTAATATTGGTTTAATTATCAGTAATTATTGGTATTGTTATAATATCTAATTATTGGGTGAAATTTATGATCCAAGTTAAAAAGGTAGTAGTTTAGCAATTTCAGGAAGGTCCTTGTTTTTTCGGGAAATGGTTACAGAAACTTCTAATTTCACTTCCGATTTTGTCAATAAATGTGTATTTTCGTTACTTTTTCTGATGTGTCAATATTATTTCACTAACAGTTTCTTCCTTCAATAAGGGCAATCTGCTGAAGAAATCTTTTTCTTCGACTATCATGGCGGATAAGTTTAAGCTAATTTCTTCACAAAATCAATTTTCTAGCAAAAAAAGTAATAGTAGAATATTTTAATCTATGAAATAATAATAATAGATTATGATATAGTTATAAGGAGACAGAAAAGGTGTGTTCCTAGTTCATGCCTGGCTTTTGGTGACACCTAAACAGGAGCGCCTACATCTTTTTTGCAAATATAGGGGATAAGGAAGGTTATAATGAGCAACATACAGAAACAAACAGACGTTATCTTAATTGGCGGCGGAGTCATGAGCGCGACTTTGGGATCATTACTGAAAGAGTTAGCACCGGAATGGGAAATCAAAGTATTTGAGAAGCTTGCAAACGCAGGAGAAGAAAGCTCTAACGAATGGAATAATGCGGGTACGGGACATTCTGCACTGTGCGAGCTTAACTATACATCCGAAAAATCTGACGGATCTATAGATATTAGCAAAGCAATTAAAATTAATGAACAGTTCCAAGTTTCATTGCAGTTTTGGTCGTATCTTGTAAACTGTAAGCTGATTGATAATCCGCAAGACTTTATCATGCCATTGCCTCATATGAGTATGGTACAAGGGGATAAAAATGTAGCGTTCTTAAAGAAACGTTTTGAAGCGCTGTCAAAAAATCCTCTGTTCCAAGGTATGGAGTATTCCGATGACCCAGCAAAACTGATGGAATGGATTCCACTTATTATGCAAGACCGTCCATCGAATGATTCTATAGCGGCAACAAAAATTGATTACGGTACAGACGTTAACTTTGGTGCTTTAACACGCATGTTGTTTGACCATCTAAAGACTAAAAACGTCGATATCAAATATAAACATAGTGTTGATAATGTTAAACGTGCCAGCGATGGCTCATGGGAATTAAAAGTGCGTAATGTCGATACTGGTAGCGTAGAACGCCATAATGCTAAATTCGTCTTTATCGGAGGCGGGGGCGGAAGCTTGCATTTGCTGCAAAAATCCGGTATTCCTGAAGGGAAACATATCGGCGGATTCCCAGTAAGCGGATACTTCATGGTATGTAATAATCCTGAAGTTGTTGAGCAGCATCATGGAAAAGTATACGGAAAAGCTAAAGTTGGTGCACCGCCAATGTCTGTTCCGCATCTTGATACACGTTTTATCGACAATAAAAAATCGTTGCTATTTGGACCATTTGCGGGCTTCTCACCGAAGTTCCTAAAAACAGGTTCAATGTTCGATTTAATAACTTCCGTAAAACCGAATAATGTTTTAACTATGTTGGCGGCAGGCGCAAAAGAGATGCCATTGACAAAGTACCTGATCCAGCAGGTTATGTTATCGAAAGAACAGCGCATGGAAGAGTTACGAGAGTTCATCCCGAACGCTAAGAGCGAGGATTGGGATTTAGTAGTAGCTGGCCAACGTGTACAAGTTATCAAAGATACTGCAGAAGGCGGCAAAGGTACACTTCAATTTGGTACGGAAGTTGTCAGTGCATCCGATGGCTCGATTGCAGCATTGCTAGGTGCATCTCCAGGTGCTTCTACTGCTGTTCACGTTATGCTTGAGGTAATTAATAAATGCTTCCCGCAACGTATGAAAGAGTGGGAACCAAAAATTAAAGAAATGATTCCTTCTTATGGAGAGTCACTATTGGAAAATCCAGAGCTTCTGAACGAAATTCAAAATTCAACTTCAGAGACGCTTGGTCTAAGCAAAAAAAAAGAGCTAGTTTATAGTTAATTTTTGGAAGTGGCATTGAAATTAAAAACAACAGAACCTTTAATCTATCTTTGATTGAAGGTTCTTTTTTGTCTTGAAGCTTATTCAAATAAGGATGCTTACTTCGAAAGGGAAGGTTTGACTAAAGGCGCAGTATAGTTTAATAAGAAAAATCAATAAGGGATGCTATTATAGCATCCCCAAAGATTCTAATGTGTATTTGAATTTATTTGGGAAATGGTCTCTTTATCGCAAATGACGAAAAGCTGTGCATCGTCAGGAATTCGTTCATCTAATTTTTGGTTTATGTTAAGATCACCACGATCTGCTACCAGTGTGGCTCCTTTATTAAGTAGATCTATGAACGCATCACGATAGGTTTTCCATTCATCTTTTTTAGAAATCTCATACATGGTTTCTTCATACTTAGTGCTCATAAGTTCAGAATACATATGGATGACTCCATGAGAAAATAATGATCGTACTGCTGCGTGGGAGATCATTTCTTGTGTAGGAATAAACTCATCCACCTTTACACGCTCGAATAAACGAATATGCTTTTGATTGATCACTTCGGCGGTGACATGAATGGACGTACTCGTTTTTTCCTCAATGGCCGTTATGGCAGTGGCAACTAATAATGTCTTTCCATCGACGAGTAATGGGTCTTTTGTAGCATAATTATCTTGTGTTATTTGGTCAGCAAAAATGATAACGCCTTTTGCTCTAGGCAGATTTGCACGGAGTAATGTTTCTTCATCGGTAGCATCCCCGCGAACATAAAACAGACGCTCCTCCAACATAGGAGCTTTTTCCAAGTTATCGATGATTACAATGTCAATGGTTTCATCAGATTTAAAAATTTCTTGGAGTGCTGATTTTGATTTATCACTCCATCCAATCAAAATGATATGATTTTTACCTGTATATTTCATTTTTCCACCAACTTTACGTTTTTCGATAAGATATACAGATTTAATGATTTTTCCAATAAAAAGACTAACAAGCCCAATACCCGTGATGTAAAGACCAATAGTAAATGCTTTTCCAAGATCGGTGACCGGTGCATAGTCTCCAAAACCAACCGTAGCAAGCGTTGTAAGAACCCAGTAAACTGAGGTTAAATATGATTTGAACGTCTGTGGCTCTATAGAATAAGCAACATACGCAGCAAGTAATATATATAAAATGGCAAATGGTATAAAGATTCTACCTCTTAATTTAATCAGGTAATATATTATTTTTTTTACCGTAATCCTCATCATACCCATCCTAGTTTTCAAGTCATCATTGATTAAATTTATATTTCCCCAATTTAACAATTAATTAAACGTAAGTTAGTCATCCCTAATAAGAAATCCCCCTTTAGTTGCATAAGAAAAAACCTAAATCAATTAACTTTTGGACGCTCATAAACTAGAATATAACCGCCCTCTAATGGTCTTGTTTTACAGGCATTGATGGCATGATCGGCTATTCTTATAGTGAAGGTTTCCATATCCTTTTTTGATTTTCCATCACTGAAACAATATTAGGAAAAACATCCATAAAAATTATTTAAAGAAAATAATATATATTCTAAAAATTCATATTATAATACTTTATTCTTATGCTATATTATAGGGAGAATTATTTATTATCACGTATAATCTAAGAATTGGAGTGATTTGAATGAAGAAACTTGGTTTATTGAGTATGTTTTTGATTCTAACTATCTTTATCTCGGCTTGTGGAACCAATGAAGAAAAAAATGCAGGTGAGGAAAAGGAACCTGAAAAGGTATATAAGGTTGGTGTGGATACGACTTATCCTCCTTTTGAATTTAAAGAGGGGAACGAATATAAAGGTATTGATATAGAATTGATCAATGCAATTGCGAAAGACCAGGATTTTAAAATCAAATTGTCTCCGATGGATTTTGGCGGCATCATTCCGGCTATGCAAGCCAATCAGCTTGATGTGGCCATTGCGGGCATGAGCATTACAGAGGAAAGAAAAAAGGTAGTAGATTTCTCAACACCATATTTTGATGCAGGATTAACAATAGTTGTTAAAAAAGATAATACAAGCACTAAAACTGTTAAAGATCTTAAAGGAAAAACCATTGCAGTCAAAAAAGGGACAACAGGTGCTAAGTATGCACAGGATAATGCTACTAAGCTAGGAATTAAAGTAGTTCAATTCAATGATAGTCCAGCGATGTTCCAGGAAGTGGCCAACGGTAATGCGGATGCTCTTATAGAAGATTACCCGGTAATCTCCTATGCGATTGCCCAAAAAGATCTTGGGTTGAAAATCGTAGGTGACCGTTTGAATGGTGACCAATATGGAATTGCTGTATTGAAAGGGCAAAACGAGGATTTATTGAAGAAAATAAATGATGGTCTTGCCAATCTGAAAAAAGACGGCACGTATGATGAAATAATTAAAACGTATCTTGGTGAATAAAACAATAGATTAAATCTCGATAGGCGCGCTTATGGCGCGCTTTCTTTTTCAAAGGGGTGAAAGAAATGGATATAATTGTTGCGGCATTGCCTATTTTATTAAAAGGACTTCAGGTGACACTTTATATCTTTGTGATTGCCATTATCCTAGGTTTTTTGATTGGTTTAGTGGTGGCTTTGCTGCGACTTGCCCCCATCAAAATCTTGAACTGGATTGCAAAGGTTTATGTGGATGCGATACGAGGGACACCGTTCATCGTGCAGTTGTTCTTTATCTATTTTGGTGTGAATTCACTGAACTTGATTTCTTTGGACAGTACAACAGCTGGAATAATTACCGTTGCAATCAATGCAGGGGCATATTTTGCTGAAATAATAAGGGCGGGGATACAATCCATCGATAAAGGACAAACGGAAGCGGCAAGATCCATCGGGTTCACGGGTACTCAAACAATGAGGTATGTCGTGCTGCCGCAAGCCTTTAGAAGGATGCTCCCTACCATTACGAATCAATCGATCATCAGCTTGAAAGACACTTCGCTATTATCCGTCATTGGTATAGCCGATTTAACCCAGCAAGGTCAGATTCAAGCTTCGGCAACCTTTGAAGCATTCAAGATTTGGCTGGCCGTTGGTGTGATTTACTTTATCATCATCTATTTGTTAACCCTGATTGCTAATTTCATAGAAAGGAGGGTACAAGTTCGATGAGCATCATTACTGTAAAAAACCTGAGAAAATCATTTGGAACTGTCGAGGTTTTAAAAGATATTAATGCAGAAGTGCAGGAAAAGGAAGTAATTTGCGTAATAGGCCCTTCTGGATCTGGAAAGAGTACATTCCTGCGTTGCCTGAATCTCCTTGAGGAAGTTACGGGCGGTGATGTGGTCATTAATGGACATGATATAACCGATCCTAAAAGGAAAATCAATATAAACAAAGTCCGGCAAGAAGTTGGAATGGTTTTTCAACATTTCAATCTATTTCCCCATAAAACCGTCCTTGAGAACATAACCTTGGGCCCTATTAAAATTCGTGCCACGGATAAAGCGGAAGCAGGAAGATTGGCGCTTGAGTTATTGGATAAGGTTGGCCTTAAGGAAAAAGCAAATAGCTATCCAGGGGAACTTTCCGGCGGACAAAAACAGCGGGTCGCCATCGCAAGGGCATTAGCGATGAATCCGAAAATCATGCTATTTGATGAACCGACTTCTGCCCTTGATCCTGAAATGGTCGGCGATGTTCTGGAGGTAATGAAACAACTTGCCAAGGAAGGTATGACAATGGTCGTCGTTACGCATGAAATGGGCTTTGCCCGGGAAGTCGGGGACCGGGTCATATTCATGGATGGAGGGTATATCGTGGAAGAAAATGAACCGAATGAATTATTCGGTAACCCTCAGCATGAAAGAACGAAAGCATTCTTGAGCAAAGTGCTTTAACGGGATGACTGTAAGAGATCATGGTACATCATGAATGAAGTTGTGCATAAAGTGGGGACAAAGGAATGCGGCAAATGAGGGGAAACCCAAACGCATCAGTCTTTTCCTTATCTTTGTGCATAACTTTTTTGTTTTTTGAGCAGGAATCAGTCAGGCATGTTTATGAAATCATCGGGCAAGCATCAAAAAAAACCTATGCATTCGCCACATGCATAGGTTTTTTCTTATTTACTTTGCACCGTAACTAATCAAGTTCGTCATGATTCGATATCCGCCTGGAACCTGGCCTTGAATTTGCCTGTATAGGACAAGGTTTGTGTAGAGGTAGGTGCCATTACCGTATTTAGCCATAAGGATTCCACCATCAAATGGTTCTTCATTTGGATCGGCCATGGAAATGAATGTTTCAAACCGTTCATCCCATTCCATTGGGAAATACAATCCTCTTTCTTGGACCCAATTGCTCCAGTCATCACTTGTTATTTTATTTGGATAGTTAAAGAGAGCCGATTCTGGTTTCGAGACGTTTACCTTGGCGTTTTCATCGGTTACCCGCCAGCGGATGGAAGGATTCCCGAGGGTAAGGGGATATGGAGCTGTCTTCAGGGCATCCCATCCATCACCCGGTTTATGGTATTGAACGACAAGATGACCGCCGTTTTCCACATATTCAAGTAAGCGCGCGTTATTTGCCTTTAAATCTTCCCTTGATAGATAAGCACGGATGCCTGTAACGATCGTGTCATATTGACTTAAATCACCTTCAGCTAAATCGGCTGCAGTTAACTTCGTAATGTTCAGGCCTGCATTGCTCAAATAATCTGCCACTTTATCGAATCCGCTTTCAATGTACCCCACTTTTAATGAAGCTGGCTTCAAAAGCTCAAATGCAACGGTGTTGATAGCTGCTGGGTATTGGTAATAGAATGTTCCGATATGGTCATAGGAAATTTCCTGAATGGTCGAATCAAAGGTTTTCCCATTGACAGTAGCAGCAGCCTTAACATGATATTCACCATTTTGAATTGTCTTCGGCGGTCTGAGGGTGAACTTCACTTGTTTTTCTTCTGATTTTTCATTAAACGATACAGTGGTATTTTTTGGTTGAACCCCCCAGTTTTCAGGGACTTTTAAAGCGACCTTTGCTGATGCTTTTCCTTCTGTATAGTTTTTCAAGGTTACGGTCACTGGGACTTCTTCTTTTACATCAGCTGTATTTACGACGATATCTTCAGGTGATAGGGTAAGGCCAACGTCGGGAAGGACAGCGATCGTTCCGCCCACTTCTTCCTTGATTGCTGTTTTTGTGCTGCCGTATTTATAAGAAATGCTCGTTGTAATGGTTGATTCATCATAGGCATGGTAATAGGCGGCATCTTTAGGGACTTCAACCTTGTAGGTGATCGTTGCTGATTTATTAGGTGCCAGATTGACATCTTTAGATTTTGTTTTAGTCTGCCATCCTTTAGGCACGTTCAATGTAGCAGTGACTTTTTTCAATGTTTGTTTCCCATTATTCTTAACCGTTACGGTTACATTTGTACTTTGCCCTTTCGTAAGAATGTTTGAGGCTGCTTTAGCTTGAACATCCAGTCCTGAAGAGACATAACTGGCGTTTTGTAATTGCTCTTCTTTTAATGAGAGTTTATGGAGCAAGTCGTTCTTAATGGCAGGGCTTAGCTTTGCCTTTTTGACTTGCGCAGTAATTGAACGAACTTTGGAAAGAGCATTTTGGGATGTTGAAAAAACACGTTTTTCATTGGGATAAGCCGCAATAACGGCGTCCAAATTCCTTTGCAGGTATTTAAATTCTGCCTTTAATTTTGAAGACGAGTGAGGGAGTTTTTCAGCCCATTCAGCGAAATTATAAGGTACACCTGCAAAAAGATCCGACTTGTTTTTTGTATCAACGGCACTTTGCTTTAAATCCAGATGGACCTGGCGAGGTGCTGCAGGGATATCGGAACCCATGCCTTGGCTTTTATGCAGATAGCGGGATTGTTCTCCAAGCTGAGGGTAAGTCATGCCGTATATTGGATCATATTTACCGATTTCAATGGAAGTGGTTGCTTGATCTGCGGAGGAAACAGGTAAATATAATTTTTTCACTTGCCATACCGATAGACCTTGTTTCAATTGTTTCGGGAAAACAGTTGGATCTGCGGCATCCTTAAAAGCACGTTCACTTAAGATTGTCATTGTTCGATGATGTCCATGCTGGGTATCATCATTTTGAAAGGATGGCATCAATATATCCGGCTGATACGTTCGAATAAAGCGGATAAGGCGTTCATAGGTGAGTTCCTCGCCCCATTTTTCCAATGTTTCCTCTGGTGTTTTCGAGAAGCCGAAATCATAAATGGGATCACTGGTTGTTTCACTTAGATGATAGGCCTTAACCCCGGTGATTTTTGCAGCTTCTATCATTTCCCTCGAACGGATGATTCCAAGGGCATTGTCCAGTTCATCCCCAATTTCATTTTGTCCTCCTTCACCACGGTTTGCAATCAGGCTGGATGTCTTAACCCCTAACCCTCTCGAGAGATAAGCGAGAAAGTCACTGCGTTCATCATCCGGATGGGCACCGCTGTTCAAGAATGTCACGGTCGTCTCGAGCGGCTTGACCGCATTCCATAACTCAACGTTAGCTTCCTCAGGAATTGCAGCGCTACCTCCAAGCGGCAATAATGCAAGGACCAACAAAAGGGAAAGCAACGATAACAAAGCTTTTTTCATTATTCTTTTAACCCCCTTCATTTTATAAAAGACCTAAAAAAAATGTAGGTTAGTAATATTTTCTAACTAACCAGATAAAAAAACTTATCTAATAAATAGCACTAATGGGTATAAATGTAAATGATGCGAAGTAACTATTAAAAATTGAACATTTTAAAAGTTCTGAAAAATAACTTGTATGCTGGATTTTTTTAAGTTATATTTTTACTTAATTAGGAAGATTTACTAACTAAATGATGTAAGGCCGTGATGTGATGAGTTTTAAAAGACCACCCAGTCATCAAAAATATGTCAATAAAAAAAGAATCATTCAATGCATCCAGGAATGTTCGCCCATTTCAAGAGCTGAAATCGCCGTTAAGCTTCAGCTAAGTAAACCAACTGTTTCTCTGGCTGTGGATGAACTTATACAGGAGAAATGGGTATTTGAGAAAGGAATAGGAGAATCCTCCTCTCAAGGCGGGAGAAGGCCTATCCAGCTATTTTTTAATGAAAAGGCTGCCTATATCATCGGGGTCGATATAGGCGGGACGAAAGTGAAAATCATTTTAAGTGATTTAAGCGGCAACATCCTTGCCGACACTAGTTTTTCAACTAACATCTATTTACAATCAGGGCTTCTTAAACAAATGGCGATTGAAACGGAACGGTTAATTGCAAAGAATCAGATTGCGAAAGGCAGGATATTGGGGATGGGAGTCGGGATCCCTGGTATAACGCAAACGGCAAGCGGATTGGTAATAGAGGCACCGAGTTTAGGCTGGGTACAATATCCGTTCATAGCCGAAGCGAAACGGTATTTTGATTTCCCCATTTTTCTAGACAATGATGTAAACGCGGCTGCGCTAGGTGAACAGTGGCTGGGCAATGCCCAAAATAAGCGGAATTTGCTGTTCATTGCGGTTGGCACGGGGATAGGAAGCGGCATCATCTTGAATAACCAGTTATACAGAGGGGCTTCCAGTGCAGCTGGGGAAATGGGTTATATGGTAACGGACAAAGAGGATATGAAGCGTGAATTCAAGCCGGTTTTCCATAGATACGGCTATTTGGAAAGTGTCGCAGGAGGAAAGTCGATTGGCAGTCATTTTACAAGGGAGGTTCTCAAGGATCCTCAGCATTCTTTATTCGAACGGGCCAAATCTTCCGAACTATCGGGGGAGGATGCTTTTTTGTCAGCAAAAAAAGGAGACGCGGCAGCTATGGCCGTCATAAATGAAGCCATCGAGCATTTGGCCTGCGGCATTGTCAATGCGGCCAGTTTACTAAATCCAGAGGTGATTATTTTAGGAGGTGGTGTTTTAAATTCATCTGAATACATTTTACCTAGAATTCGGGAGATCGTTGATCGATATCTTCCTAGTTTAGTAGAAATGAAAACTTCACAACTGGGAGAAAACGCAGGAGTACTTGGAGCGGTTTCCCTTTTCTTAAGGGAACATGATGGCATTTTGAATTTTCGTGATGAGGGGGAGTATTAATGAAAAATAGGAAAAAGTCGCTTGTTTCAGTAATGGCCTTATCGGCAGCACTATTGATTTCGGGGTGTAACGGTGGCGAGACGAAAACGAATTCGGATGCTGGCGGTGCCAAGGGAAAAAAGGGTGAGCTGGAAGATAAGATCGTTGTTTATTCACCGCATGGCAAAGATATTTTATCAAAATTCGAAAAACAGTTCGAAGATGAGTATGGTATTGATGTTGAGTGGCTTGATATGGGGTCTCAGGAAATCCTTGACCGCGTTCGATCAGAGAAAAGTAATCCACAGGCAGACGTTTGGTGGGGGGCACCTTCCACGAACTTCAATCAAGCAAAGAGTGATGGGCTGCTGGCTGCTTATAAGCCTAGCTATTCCGATAGTCTCGATGAAGGATTCCACGATCCGGAATGGTATTGGACGGGAACGAGCCAGACACCGGAAGTCATCATGTATAACAGCAAAAAACTATCAAAAGACGAGGTACCGAAAGATTGGGATGAGCTGCTTGATCCGAAGTGGAAAGACGAAATCATCATTCGCTATCCGTTAGCCTCCGGAACGATGAGGACAATTTTTTCTGCGATGATTTATCGTACGTATAAGGATACAGATGACCCAAAAGAAGGGTATGACTGGTTAAAGAAGCTCGACCAAAACACAAAGGAATATTCAGCAAACCCGGAAATGATGTATAACAAGGTGGCCAAAGGAGAGGGTTCACTTTCCGTTTGGGCAATGCCGGATGTTGTCATGCTTAAGGAAAATAAAAATTATCCATTTGAGTTCGTCATTCCAGAAAGCGGAACACCAGTATTGACAGAAGGTATCGCCATCGTTGAAGGTGCCAAGCATCCAAAAGCGGCAGAAGCCTTTTATGAGTTTGTGAATTCACCGGAAGCCGCAAAAACTTTGGCAGAAGAATTTTACAGGATTCCGACCAGAAATGATGTGAAGGATTTACCTGAATGGATCACGGAAACAGAAATTAAAGCGATGGAAATTGATTGGAATGCATTCGAGGAAAAAGGTGACGAGTGGATGAAATATTGGGACGAAAATATTAAAAGTGGAGATAAAGAAATTAAAGAATAAGGAAGTGTCGTTGGGATGGCGTCAATAAAAATAGAGAATGTCCAAAAAGCCTTCGGGAAAACGATAGCTGTCGACCATTTAAATCTGGAAATCAAAGAAGGGGAGTTTTTTACCTTTCTTGGTCCAAGTGGCTGTGGTAAAACGACAACGCTTCGGATGATTGCCGGTTTTTATTATCCGACAAAAGGTGTCGTCCGATTTGGCGACAAAGATATGACGCGTGTACCTCCGGAGAAAAGAAATACTGGCATGGTTTTTCAAAACTATGCCCTCTTTCCCCACATGACTGTTTTTGAAAATGTAGCGTTTGGCTTGCGTGTGAGAAAAGTTTCTTCTGCTGACTTAAAGAGGAGAGTGCTGGATGCTCTCCAAAAGGTCAGGCTGGAGAGCTATTCGAATCGTCAAGTGAGCCAGTTAAGCGGAGGACAGCAGCAGCGGGTGGCCCTTGCGAGAGCACTGGTCATCGAACCGGAAATATTACTGCTGGATGAGCCATTAAGTAATCTGGATGCCAAGCTTCGTGATGAAATGAGGGTGGAAATCCTAAGGCTGCAGCGTGATTATAAGATTACCACCATTTATGTCACACATGATCAGGCTGAGGCATTATCGATGAGTGATCGGATCGCTGTGTTCAATTATGGTGTATGTCACCAGGTCGGGACGCCGGCAGAAATTTATAATCAGCCGGCCAATGATTTTGTGGCGAGTTTTATAGGCGAGATTAATCTATTGCCCGTTCAAGTCGAAAAAGTTCAACAAGAGAATATAGTGGTTGCTCTTAAAAATAGTGAACAACCGATTAAATTGAATGTAGAAAATCAAGCTAGAGAAGGAATTTCAATCTTACAGACTGATGATGACCTTGCTGTTTCGATTCGTCCTGAAGCAATCAGAATTCTGGATGTAGCCGAAGTAGGAATGAATATCTTTAAAGGTAAAATAAATTCCGTCCAATTCTTTGGATCTGTTGTGAATGTCATGGTGGATGTTCAAGACGTGTTACTAAGGGTCGACGTTTTCAACACTCAGGATTTTGGATACTTTCATCAAGGAAAGGAAGTGTATGTCCAGCTTCCTGAGAAACAGCTGCGTCTTATCCCTATCATAAGCGGTGAAGCTCCATGATTAAAAATCGTGATACGAGATTGACGATTTGGCTCCTTATACCAGTTGTATTAGTGCTCGTAGCGTATGTTCTCTACCCATCGTTGAGGACCTTTATCGAAAGTCTGCAAAAAGACGGAACGATATCCCTTGGAAATTATCAGGACTTCTTCGTGCAGGAATCGAAAACGAACCTAGAGGCGCTATGGAATTCCGTTTATATATCCTTATTGAGTGTATTGGTCAGTGCCTTGATTGGCATTCCGCTCGCATTTATTTTTAACCGTTATGATTTTCCCGGCAGAAGCTTCTTTTCATCAGCAGCGATTTTGCCGATTGTCCTTCCATCATTGGTAGGGGTCATGGCTTTTATGTTTTTATATGGAGAATCGGGATTGATCCCGAATGCCATCAAGGATCTGTTTGGTCTCGATAAAGTTCCATTTAAAATTGGCGGGGTATCGGGAATCCTTATCGTGCATGCCTATACGATGTATGTCTATTTTTATATGACCGTATCCGCTGCAATCAATAAAATAGATCCGTCCCTTGAAGAAGCTGCTTATAACTTAGGGGCAAATAAATTCAAGGTTTTTTGGAAGGTGACATTTCCATTATTGACACCTGCCATCGTTGCCGCTTCTTTGCTTGTTTTCATGATATCAATGGCTTCATTCAGTGCCCCGTTTTTATTGGCTGGCGGATACAGGGTGTTGAGCCTGCAAATTTATTTTTCGAAAATAAATGGTGATATGGAAATTGCCGCTACTCAATCCGTCATTCTATCCATCGTTTCGATTTCATTTCTATTATTCATGCGTTGGTATCAGAATAGGAAAGATTATCGAATGGCTTCGAAAGGGATTGGGGCACACAGGAGTGAAGTGAAGAACCCGATTATGAAATGGGTGATGGTCGTAACGGGCATCATTGGCGTAATTATTTTGCTTTTACCGCACTTTACGATTCTTTTGCTTTCACTTGTGCCGGATGGAACCTGGACATTTCAAACGTATCCAACAGTATTTAATGTGGAAAATTACAGGCTTTTGTTTGAAGATCCTAATATCTTCAAACCGTTACGAAATAGTTTACTGATGGCGGTTATTGCAACGTTGGCAAATCTGGTGTTTGGGGTCATAGCGTCCTATGTGCTTGTCAAACGGAAATTCGTCGGGAAAAGCTTTGTCGATATTCTAGTCATGATTCCTTGGGCGTTGCCTGCAACGGTCATAGGGATGAACTTGATATTCGCATTCAATGAACCTAGCGTTTTTTCCTTTGGTCAAATATTGGTAGGAACATTTTGGATTTTGCCTCTTGCCTATTTCATCAGACATATACCACTCGTTGTCCGCTCGACTAACGCCGTTCTGGAGCAGCTCGATGATTCGATTGAAGAAGCAGCCAGAAACTTGGGGGCAAAGTGGTTTTATACCTTCAGAAAGGTCATATTTCCGATTATTATGCCTGGCGTTTTATCAGGGACATTATTGGCATTTATCGAATCTGTGGGGGAATTCCCGACCTCGGTCCTGTTGTACACGATTTCAAACAGACCCATATCCATTGAAATCATGAATCAGCTTCGAATGTTCAATATGGGGCAGGCAGCTGCCTATGGGATGATTCAAATCACACTGATTGTAATCGTTCTCTTTATTTCGAACAAGTTTTTTGGAATCAAAGCGGAAAAAGCTTTATGAATTTGGAGGTTTAAAGATGAGCAGGCTTGAAGAATTTATCAAAAATGAAGGTAGTGTCTTTCCCGGAAAAACATATGCAGAAGAGCTTCTGATGCCTGTTTTTAATGATCAAAGAGATTACTTATTTCATGCAATGTTCGATATTCATCGGGCGCATGTCATCATGCTTTCGGAACAAAAGATCATTAAAGAAGAAGAGGCGAAAACCATGCTTGATGGGATTCGGAAAGTGGCCCAAACAGATCTCAAGCAGTTGACCTATCAGCCCCAATTCGAAGACTTATTTTTCATGATGGAGGCAAAGATAGGTGAGGAAATCGGTCATGAACTTGCAGGAAAGATTCATATCGGCCGCAGTCGTAATGATATGGGAGTCGCGATGTACCGGCTTGTTTTGAGAGGCCATCTGCTCCAATTGATTGGCTACGCAAACCATTTGAGTGAGGCATTTCTGGTGCAGGCTGAAAAACATACAGAAACTTATATAACTGGTTACACGCATACCCAACCGGCTCAGCCGACTACGATAGGACATTACTTTTTAGCCATTTATGATGTGCTTCAAAGGGATATTGGCCGGTTATGGGCAGCCTATGAAACGGTTAACCAATCGCCTTTGGGCGCTGCCGCGTTAACGACCACCGGTTTTCCGATCAGCCGCAACCGTACTGCTGAACTGCTTGGGTTTGATTCGGTGATCGAGAATTCCTATGACTCGATAGGCGGGGCGGATTATTTATTGGAAACCGCAACTGCCATCATGACGTGCATGGTCAATGCAGGAAGATGGATTCAAGATTTCCTGCAGCATGTGACAAGGGAGTTTGGTACATTTCATGTGGCCGATCCTTATGTTCAAGTGAGCAGCATCATGCCGCAAAAAAGAAATCCAGTTTCCATTGAACATTCCCGTTCGATTGCAAGCAGTGCGTATGGTGATGCACTCGCTGCAATGAATATGATCCACAATACGCCATTTGGTGATATCGTCGATACGGAAGATGATTTACAGCCGCATTTATATCGGGCTTTTTCGAATGCAGGACGTGTCATGAAACTAATGTATGCCGTCATATCGACTTTGAAAGTAAATGAAGAACATACAAAGAAAATGGCCGCAAAATCCAGTATAACGGTTACTGAATTAGCGGATACCCTATCAAGAGATTACGAGATATCATTTAGAAAAGCTCATTCCATAGCGAGTCATATTGCAAAACGGTCGATTGGTGAAGGGAAGGAGCTTTATGATTGGGACACGCAAGACATCAACAAGATCATCAATGAATTCGTTGCAGTGAATTTAACTGAAGACGAATGGAAAAAGATCATCTCTCCCGAATACTTTGTGGAAATTAGAAGCATTCAAGGCGGGCCCAGCCCGAAAGAAGTTACGAGGATGATCGTAAATAGAAAACAAAAACTGGAGCAACAGTTGCACGAATATAAGGGTATCGTTAAAGCAATGAATGATGACAGGAAGGCTTTAGTGGATTACTGAAGGTACGTGAAAAAAGGAAATGAATTTTAACGGGCATGAAATTCACGAGTATTTACTCCAAATCCACGAGTAAAAGCATGAAATTCACGAGTAAAAGCGTGGAATTCACGAGTATTTACTCCAAATTCACGAGTATTTACTCCAAATTCACGAGTATTTACTCCAAATTCACGAGTATTTACTCCAAATTCACGAGTAAAAACGTAGAATTCACGAGTATTTACTCCAAATCCCAAGTAAAAGCCCGAACCTCCTGAAAAGAGTATTTTCTCGTTGTATTTATTAGTTAAAATAGGGGTTTTGATTATAAACAAAAAAGATTAGTAGTTTCATATGAGACATTGTTTTTTGTCCGCTATTAACTTTGTATAATTACTCTTAAGAAAAAGGACATTATGACTTTGGATGTCGATTATAAGAAAGGCTCAGTCTTTTGACTGAGCCCTTTCGATGTTCTTTTAATGTTTCATTATCCAAAATAACCAGCATCAGAAAGTGTTTCAAATATCGTTAACGGATTTAGGTTCCAACTGAACCGCGTGCTTTCTGAAAGCAAGACTTACCGTGATCATCACAATGAAATTGACCGCCAAGGCGATGATTCCCACATTCAAATCTTTCGCGGCTTGCGGCAAGGACGGAAACAAGGTTCCTATAGTTGAAGAACTGAGTGTAATGCAGATTACGATGAATAATCCGGTGATGATGCCGGCGATTGCGCCATATTTATTGATGGGATTATTCTTCTTCAGACTAAAGAGCAGGGACGGGAATAGCTGTGTAATGAGACTGTATCCCATTAGAATTAATGCTGACATCGTTTCGCCGCCGTTTAAGGTGAAGTAGACGGCTATAAGGGCAATGACTGGAACAAGAAACTTTGCCAATCGTACAACGTGGCGATCGGACACTGCAGGTGCAAATTCCTTATAGACGTTTTTCGCGAGCAGTGTAGCGACGCTCATCAAAAGCATGGATCCCGGCACCAATGCGGTCAACAATCCAGCTCCGCCGATTATGCCTATAAACCATGGATCAAATGTCTCGATCGAAAGGCGCAGCAATGAGAGGTCTGCATCTGCCCCAACAAGTCCGGGCACTTTCAATATAGCTGTAAACCCAACGAAAAAGACGAATAACAGCATGAGTGTATATAAAGGGCTGATGATGGCATTTTTTCGAAATACCTTGCCGCTGCGTGCTGAATAGACAGCGCTGAAAACTTGTGGCCACATATAGAAACCGAATACGAGCAATATTACCGTGGAGATAAACCATGATACGCTAAGTCCCTGGTCAGGGAACTTTAGAAAACCAGGTTTGGCCGCATCAATCGCTTCAAACATCGGCTGAAATCCGCCAAAGTAATGGATCGGCAGATAAATCCCCAAAAATCCTATTATGGCGACCATCATGATATCTTTAATGACCGCTATCCAAACAGAACCGTGTATACCGGAGATCATCACATAAATGGTTAGGCTGATCGCCCCCATCCAAACTGCCTCGGACATTGAGATGGCACCATAAGATGCCTCTGAGACAATGATTCCCAATCCTTTCAGCTGCACGACGATCACTGGAATCATCGACACCACACCGACAAGTGCAGCCAAAATTCCTAAACTGGGACTCTTATATTTGCTCACAAAGAAATCGGATTGAGACATCAGTTTATTTTCTTTGGCATATTTCCATATTTCCGGAAGGAGCCAATAGGATAATACGTAAGACAGAGTAATGTAAATTAGAACATATAGAGCGGGTGCGCCCTTGCCATATGCCCAGCCGCTGCCGCCAAGGAAGGAGAAGGTCGTATAGATTTCCCCGGCCATCAGCAGAAAGACGAAAATCGCACCAAAACCACGTCCGCCCACCGTCCATTGTTCCAAGTTCATATCTTTTCCTTTTGAAGAGCGTATCCCTAAAAATATCGATAGAAGTAAAAATGCTAAAATGATTAAGAGAGCAATATTCATTTCTGGTCACCTTCCCGATTCCTGGGATCCAGCTTATACATGATGCCCAATATGGCAGAGGTAAGGACAACCCACATAGCCATCCAGAACATATTGAAAGGCATCCCTAATACGTATGGTTCTATTTTATTAACAAAAGGTAGAAATCCTAGTATGCCTATAAAAGGAACTAGAGTAAGGATATATATAATCTTCATTAAACAAACCCCTCCGTTTTAAATAAGTGAAACGTCCATCAATGGGGTTTATTCTTCAATGCCACTGATGGCTGGGTGAACCAAACCGGGAAGGAAAATTCATACAAGACGGATTTACCTTCTTTTAAAAAGGTCCGATGATATATAATAGCTTACACTATTTTGATATAAAATTTAATGGAGTTGGGTGATATATTTTAGCAAAAAAGTGCCAACTGCCTAATCTTGATATGTTTCTTAGATGGATAAAGCCTTGAATTCGAATTGAATTCAAGGCTTTATTTCCTTTAGCTATTTTTTTTCCGATAGTTATATAGTATCACCAAGAGTATGAACCAGATCGGGGTCAAGAGCAGTGATAGTCGTGTAGCTTCAGCGAATAGCATAACAATAAGGATGAATAGGAATAATCCTAAAATGGCGTAATTGACAAAGGGTGTAAAAGGAGCCTTGAAAGTCGATTCGGCTCTTAGATCAGGCCTTGTTTTCGAATATTTGATATGGGAGATCAAGATAATGCTCCATACCCAAATGAAACAGATGGCACTGATGGTCGTCACGACGGTAAATGCCTGTTCCGGTATCAGCTTGCTTAATAATGCCCCTATTGATACAACGATTGTGGATGTTAATAAGGCATTGCTTGGAACAGCCTGTTTATTTAATTTTTCCAGTTTAGCAGGGGCTTCGCCATTTCTGCTTAACGTATAGAGTATTCGGCTTGTTGAAAATAAACCGCTGTTACATGCAGAAGCAGCGGATGTCAACACGACGAAGTTGATGATTCCTGCAGCGACAGGAATGCCGATTAACGCAAAGACCTCTACAAATGGGCTGCTTGAGGCATCAAGTTGTGTCCATGGGTTGACACAGAGAATGACGAATAGGGCACCAACATAGAAAAGTAAAATCCGGACAGGGATTTTATTGATGGCAGAAGGAATGTTCTTTCTCGGGTTCGCCGTTTCCGCTGCGGAAACCCCGACCAATTCGACACCGACAAATGAGAAGACGACCAACTGTAATGATAATAGGAATCCGGAAATGCCATTGGGGAACATGCCCCCATGATTCCATAGGTTCGTTATGGAAACCGTTCCGGTATTGGTGTTGAAGCCGATGATCAATAGAATGATTCCTACGATGATCAAGGCAATGATCGTGATTACTTTAATGATGGCAAACCAGAATTCCAATTCGCCAAATAACTTAACGGTCAATAGGTTCAACCCTAACAGAATGACTAGGCATATTAGAGCTGGAATCCATTGAGGGATATCGAACCAATATTGTATATAGACACCGACAGCTATGATATCGGCCATTGCGGTCATGATCCAACAGAACCAATATGTCCAACCTGTCACGAATCCAGCCCATGGACCGACATATTCGGTTGCAAATTCAGTGAATGATGCATAACCTGCATTGGATAATAGCAATTCGCCCAGCGCCCTCATCACAAAAAACAAGGCAATCCCTATTATCAGATAGGAGAATATAATGGAAGGTCCAGCCAATTGTATGGCTTTTCCGGATCCTAAAAATAAACCGGTGCCAATGGTTCCTCCTATTGCAATCAGTTGTACATGTCGATTTTTTAAATCTCTTTTTAATTCCTGTTTAGCCAATTCTTACGCCCCCGTTTTTTATAGTCTTGTTAGTAATGATTTCAACCTGCATGGTCTTGGAGAGAGGGACGTGATTTTTTGCCCTGCTTGCCTATTCCATTGGTTTTCAAGAGTGTAGTTTTAAGTCCAATCACAAAATGGACAATAAAAAAAGAGATTGGATAATACCAATCTCTTAAAGGGTTCAGAATAACAATTCTATCATTCGTTACTCTTCTGTCCTTTTGCCTGAGATTGTGAATCCTTCGGCGCTGCATCTTGTACAGTCTCTCCAGAAGCTGCTCCTGCTATAGTGTCATCCATAGCATTCATCGCTTGCTTGTATGCGGTTGTGAAGAAATGTCTGTCAGTGTTAATCTTCCACTGTTGGATCATTCATTATGCTTATAAAATAATATTGGAATTCTATCATCAATTTTTCGGTAGGTCAACAATATTTTTGAAATGAAACAGGCATTATCGCAGTTTAATAGTGGTTTGTATTTAACTTAAGGTTTAAGCAGAAGTGATAGTTTTCTGCTCTTTTTGAACGATCACTATTATAAAATACTGAACATCATTTTTTTAAAATGATATTTTTAGATTAGAAAAATCGACAAGATATTATTGGTAACTGTTTATTTCAAAAATACAATTGTATTTTTACAGAATATTTACTATTATAAGATAAGAAAATATAATTGAAGTGTTATGTAATATTGATTACGATAAAGCATTTCTAATTAAAAGAGAGTCGTTCGTGGCAAGGATGGAAAAGCATTACCGATATTGCATCTGGGGGAGTTAATCATGTCGAACAAGGAATTAAAGAGAGGGCTGGAATCAAGACATATTCAAATGATAGCTTTAGGCGGAACCATCGGGGTCGGTTTATTCATGGGTTCTGCGAGCACGATCAAATGGACCGGGCCCTCTGTTATGCTTGCTTATGCAATCGCAGGTATTTTTATATTTTTCATCATGCGTTCCATGGGTGAGATGCTATATTTAGAACCGACTACAGGTTCTTTTGCAACCTTTGCGAGCAGCTATATACATCCCTTGGCAGGTTATATGACTGCTTGGAGCAATTGGTTTCAATGGGTAATCGTCGGAATGTCCGAAATCATCGCGGTTGGGTTGTATATGCAATATTGGTTCCCGGAGTTACCTGCTTGGATACCAGGTGTGGTCGCCATGATCATCTTGGGGGCGGCAAACCTTATTTCGGTTAAATCCTTCGGGGAATTTGAATTTTGGTTTGCGCTTATAAAAATCATAACGATTATATTGATGATCATTGCCGGCCTTGGCCTTATCTTCTTTGGAATAGGGAATGGCGGGGATGCTATTGGATTATCGAATCTTTGGGCAAATGGCGGCTTCTTTACGGGAGGCTGGACAGGATTCTTCTTCGCGCTTTCCCTAGTAGTGGCTTCCTATCAAGGCGTTGAGCTTATCGGAATCACAGCAGGAGAAGCGAAGAATCCAACCAAGACCGTAACAAAAGCGATCCAATCAATCATATGGCGCATTTTAATTTTCTACATTGGTGCCATATTCGTCATCGTGACAGTATTCCCTTGGGATCAACTGGATGACTTAGGCAGTCCATTTGTTTCAACCTTTGCCAAAATAGGTATCACTGCAGCGGCAGGCATCATTAATTTTGTCGTAATCACTGCAGCAATGTCTGGATGCAACAGTGGGATTTTCAGTGCAGGACGTATGCTTTACACACTGGCATTGAATGGCCAAGCTCCGAAAGCCTTTGCTAAAGTATCTAAAAATGGAGTGCCGGCATATTGCACGATCGCTGTACTTTTAGGATTGGGCATCGGGGTTATCCTGAATTACCTTGCACCGCCTCAATTATTCCTTTATGTGTACAGTGCGAGTGTATTGCCCGGGATGATTCCATGGTTTGTCTTACTTATCAGTGAGCTTAAATTCAGAAAGGTGAATGCTGCTGTAATGGAGAAACATCCGTTCAAAATGCCGTTGGCCCCTTACAGTAACTATGCGACGATTGCCTTTTTACTGATGGTGCTGGTCGGTATGTGGATCAATCCTAGTACAAGGATTTCCTTGGTTGTCGGGATCGTTTTCCTAGCCTTGGTCGCAGCAAGTTATTACATGCTGAAAATGGATAAACGAACACCATTGGATGTTAAATCCGATGATGAGATTTCCTGATAAGGTAAAAAAAGCCCTTCTCTTAATTCGAGAAGGGCTTTTTTTGTTTTTTTGGATCAATTGTGGAATTCACGAGTAAATGCGTGGAATTCACGAGTAAAACAGCGAAATTTACGAGTAAAACCGTTGAATTCACGAGTAAAACAGCGAAATTCACGAGTAAAGCTAAATTGACCCCATTACAAGGGAGGGACAGCAAGGGGAATGTATCTTCCTGCCAGTTTTTTCATAGGATGTAACATATTTACCCGAGGAAGGGGTTATCTTTTGGAAAGAACTAAGCTTACCGGGCGTATCGTTACACCAAATGATGCTGAGTATGAGCGTGCCAGGATAAATAATAACTTAAGTTTTTCTAAATTCCCAAAGGTCATTGTGTTTTGTCAAAATTCCGATGATGTGTTGAATTCATTGAAGTGGGCCCGGGAAAATCATGCACCTTTCCGGGTTAGGAGCGGCAGGCATAGTTATGAAAATTTTTCATTAGTGAATGGCGGTCTAGTCATTGATATTAGTGAAATGTACAATATCAAGGTCAATCGTGAAAAAATGATCGCAAAAATTGAAGCCGGAGCTGATTTAGGGCGAGTATATAATACGTTATGGAACTATGGAACGACGATTCCGGCAGGGACCGAAAGCAGTGTTGGTGTTGTAGGTCTTACGCTCGGCGGTGGAATAGGTATGTTAACGAGGCGCTTTGGACTTACTTGTGACAATCTACTTGAAATAGAAATGGTAAGGGCGTGTGGAAAGAGGGGCGCCAAACTCATTAAAGCAAATAGGAAAATCAATAGTGATTTATTTTGGGCATGCTGCGGGGGAGGAGGGGGAAACTTTGGCATAGTCACTTCTCTTACTTTCAGGGTAACCCCCGTATCAAGGGTATCCGTTTTCTCCGTCACATGGGGGTGGGAAGATTTCGAAGCGGTGTTTGAAGCCTGGCAGGATTGGGCCCCTCAAGCTGATGAATGCTTAACTTCAGAAATAGAATTCAAGGCAAAGGAAGCAAACGAAATTTTTGCTAAAGGTGAATTTGTTGGATCGTCACATAGATTGAAGCAGCTATTAAAGCCTTTGACAAAAACTGGTTCACCAATAAATGTCATGATAAAGGAAGTCCCATACATTGAAGCCGTAAGATTCTTTGATTATCCAGCTGGAAATCAACCGGCGTATCGAAAGAGGTCAGGATCTTTCATTGAAAAAGCTTTTCCGGAGCAAGCAATCATGACCATGAAACATTTTTTAGGAAATGCTCCAAATGAAAATGCAGCCATTTGGCACCAATCCTTAGGAGGAGTGGCGGGCCTTAAAGATCCAAAGGAGACAGCTTTTTATTATCGCGATGCCATCATCGCCCAGGAGTATCAGGCTGCATGGACCAATCCAGAAGAAGAGCGGCTAAACATTCGTTGGATCAAGGACCTGAAGCATGCCTTGTCGCCATTTACTACCGGTGACTATGTGAATTGGCCGGATACTCTAATCAAAGATTGGCCAACTGCGTATTATGGAGAAAATTTCAAACGGCTTAGGGAAGTGAAAACGAGGTATGATCCATACAATGCGTTTAAGTTTTCCACAAAGCATACCGCCATTAAATAAGTGGGTTTGAAAAAGCTTGGATTCACCATAAATATTCGTTATATAAAGGCCTATTCCTAAATTTGGATATAGGCCTCTTTCTTCTTGTTTTGAATTAATTAATCGAGATAATACTCAAAATCATTCCGCTTGCTGAGCTTGTACTGTATTGTAAACCTGATTTACGGAAGATTGGGCTTGGGCGATTTCTTGAGCAGCTTGTTTAATGGCTTCTTGTGCCAAAGTTGGATCAGAGGAAGATTTTTCAATTGCTTGTGAAAGTAAGGTTTGCGTAAGGGTAACGTTTGCTTTTGCTTGATTTAATTGATTGATATCAATTTGTTGCTGAGGCATGTAGTTTCTCTCCTTATGTCATTATTGGGATTACTCCATTAGGATGACCGTTCTTTTCTATTTTATAAGGAGAAAAAAATATAACCTAGACAGGATGGACAGCTTGGAAAAGTTCTGAAACGTCCAAAAAAGTATTCGTTTTATTTACTTAGAATCCTGAAATTTTCATCTGCATAATTACTATTACGTTCCTTGAATATCATAATGTATGAAAACGTAAAAAATATATCGTGATTTTTTGGTTGTTTAGTTAATTAAATTATACTTTACTTATTGGTTTTATCAGATTAAAATCGGAGAAAGAATTATTATAAGTGATGAGCTGATTGGACAACCGAAAGCTCCTGAACGTGATAAGCGAACAGGAGCTTTTTGCGTTCACTTGGAAAAAGGAGTTGGCAAGATGAATATTGATCATATTGAAGCTTTTATGTATGTTGTTCACCTTAATAGTTTTCATAAAGCCGCAGAGGCAATGTTTTTATCACAGCCAACGGTTTCGGCAAGAATTAAGACGCTTGAGAGTGAACTCGATTCAGTACTATTTGAGAGGCAAGGAAGAGGGATTATTTTAACCGAAAAAGGGAAAGCCTTCATTCCGTTTGCGGATCAAATTATTCGTACCTTTCACCAGGGGAAAAAGCAGTTGAAAAGAGGAAGCGAACTGGAGGAAATAACGATAGGGGCTAATATCATTACATCGCAATACTTTATTCCATTTGCTCTTCCTCTATGGAAAAAGGAAAACCCCAATTTACGCTTTAAATTTATTTCAGCAACAAATGATGCATTAATGGAAAAATTGCTTCAGAAACAGGTTGATATAGCCTTTATGAAGGATGTTACACATAGCGGTCTGCAAAATTACAAAACCCTTGATAATTCGATTCGTTTAGTCGTGTATCCAGGACATCCATTTCAACTTCGAACTGGGCTTACAGTACAGGAATTAGCAATGGAGCCGTTGGTATTTTTTGAGTGTGGTGCGTTTGACTGGAACCACGTTCATAAAATTTTTGAAGTATCCAATGTAGAGCCTCGCATTGAATTTCAGGTTGATCACCTGGAAGTGGCGAAGTCGCTAATTCTTAGCAGAAGCTGTATCGGATTTTTACCGTACTTATGTATTAAAAAAGAGTTAGAACAGGGAAATTTGATTGAAGTGGATGTGTCACATTTAATCAAGATAAAGCAGCACATCCATCTGACGCATTTAAATCACGGGATGGAATCCCCTTTATTATGGAAAGACATTCTTTTATCGATTCGGAAATTTGAGAAAAACCCTCAGCAATTACAGTTACAATCGAATTGATAGATATTTTCTATCAATACAATATTTTTTTCTATTAGTAAAACCATTGCCATTAGCATGTTCTAGATGATAGGATATGTCAAAATATAATTATTCACATAAGTAAACTTTGAATTAAAGCGGAGGAGAGAATATGAGTTATAAGCTTGGCATTTTAGACCAGAGCCCGATATTTCCAGGAGCTTCAGCATTTGATGCACTACAACAAACCATTAATCTGGCTAGACATGCAGAAGAGTGGGGTTATACCCGTTTCTGGGTATCGGAACATCATCATGCCGAACAGTTGGCGGGGTCCTCCCCGGAAGTATTGATTTCTTATTTATTAGCCCAGACAAAATCGATTCGGGTAGGGTCCGGAGGAGTTATGCTTCAGCATTATAGTCCATATAAAGTGGCGGAAAACTTTCACGTATTATCGAATCTTTCGCCAGGCAGGGTAGACCTTGGCATCGGAAAGGCACCAGGTGGCCTTCCCTTATCAACGAAGGCGCTACAGTTTGGAACTGTGAATGATGGAAAAGATTTCGAAGAGCGGTTATCTTTCCTCCGAGAAATAATCGAAAATTCAGTTAATGAAACTCACCCGCTTGCAGGCATTCAAGCGACACCTCTCCCTTCCAAAAAGCCTAAGATGTTTCTGCTTGGTGCAAGTGCTGACAGTGCCAGGCTAGCAGCCGATCTTGGTATAGCTTATGTATTTGCTCGATTTATCAATAGTAATGAGACTGTACTCGAAGATGCTTCACGCATTTACCAAAGTATCTATCCAGCTGGGAGCTTTAAGGTATCGGTTTCAGTGATTGCTGCTCCTTCACAACAAGAAGCAGAACAGTTAACAGGTGACCAGAAGATTGTGAAAGTTCATCTCAAAAGCGGTCGTTCTGTCACGGTCCAAACACTAGCGCAAGCAGAGTTATTCGGGAAGCAGTCTGGGGAGCCTTACGAAATAGAAGAACAAGATTCCAATATTATTGCTGGAACTCCTTCTTATGTAAAAGAAGTCTTAGCAAATTTACATGAAAAGTACGGGGTAGATGAGTTTATCCTACATTCGCCGATTTTAAAGGAAGCAGAAAGGTTCAGATCTTTTCGATTGTTGAGTCCACTTCAATTAGTCTTATCTGAAGAGAAACACGTTACGAGCCAAAATTAAAAAGACTTCAGCAATTAGGGAAGTTGGTGGATGTCAGCAAAGCTGAAAACCGATTAATTAAAGGAGGAGTATTGATGTCTGAGCAGAGAAAGTTGAAATTTGGAGCGCTTGTTCATGGAGTTGGAGGGAGTATATCTGGTTGGAGACATCCAGACATTCAAGCAGATGCCAGTGTTAGTCTTGAATTTTATAAGGAGCAGGCCCAGAAGGCTGAAGAGGGAAAGTTCGATTTACTTTTCATTGCTGACGGATTGTTTATCAATGAGAAGTCAATACCGCATTTCTTAAATCGATTTGAACCACTTACCATTTTATCCGCACTCGCTGCTTTCACATCAAGAATAGGGCTTGTCGGAACAGTTTCCACCTCATACAGTGAGCCATTTACTGTAGCTCGGCAATTTGCTTCACTTGATCACATTAGTCAAGGTCGTGGCGGATGGAACCTTGTTACTACCCCTCTTGAGAGTACGGCCTTGAATTATAACAAAACCATTGAAGAACACCCTGATCATGCCAAACGCTATCGGATAGCATCAGAATATATACAAGTCACCAAAGGACTTTGGGATTCATGGGAGGATGACGCGTTTACTCGGGATAAAGAGTCCGGTGAGTTTTTTGATCCTTCAAAAATGCATCAATTAAAGCATAAAGGAGAATTTTTCTCCGTGCAAGGACCACTCAACATTGCCAGATCTAAACAGGGGAGACCTGTCGTTTTTCAAGCTGGTTCATCAGAAGCTGGCAAAAATTTTGCGGCTAAAGAAGCGGATGCAATCTTTACTGGTCAACCAACATTGGAAGATGCAAAGATTTTTTATCAGGATGTAAAAAACAGGGCTATTGCATTCGGGAGAAATCCTGATGAAATTGTTATTCTGCCAGGTATCGCGCCAATCATTGGTGCAACTGAGGAAGAGGCGGAGCACAAATATCAAGAACTCGCTAACCTAGTTTCTATAGATAAGGCGCTTGACTATTTGGGACGCTACTTCGATCATCATGATTTTTCCCAATATGAACTGGATGCACCTTTCCCAGATCTCGGAGACATCGGAAAAAACAGTTTCCGAAGTACGACTGATCGAATTAAACAGGAAGCGAAGGAGAAACAGTTAACGCTCCGTCAAGTAGCACTTAAGGAGACAACACCCCGGACTTCTTTCATTGGAACTCCAGAGAAAGTAGCGCATTTGATTCAGCAATGGTTCGAAGAGAAGGGGGCGGACGGATTTATCTTTTCTTCAAGTGTTCCAAATGCTTTAAGTGACTTTGTAGACTATGTGGTTCCTATCCTTCAAAAAAGGGGAATATATCGTACTGAATATGAAGCAGAAACCTTAAGAGGCAACTTGGGGCTTCCATTCCCGGAAAATCGTTATGCGAAAGAAAGCATTAATCAATGATTGAAGAATCAATTTAAAAATTGAAGGAGGAATAAGAAATGGGAGAAGCGTTATCTGTCGTCGTTTGGTCAAAACAAGGATGTCACTATTGCGAGGAGGTTAAACAATACTTAAAAGAAAAGGAGATCGCTTATCAAACGGTGGATGTTACCAATCATGATGATCGGCGAGATATTTTAGAAATCAAATATGGTGTTCGATATGTGCCCATTATTGAAATTGGGCGAGGTAGTGTATATGAGAGCGTTACGGAAATTGGAATTCCTCATCTTGAAAAATTACTTAAACGTGTACAATAACAAAAAATCATGCGTTAAAATCTAAGTCTATAAGTATGACTGATTGAATTAAGGAAAGATTGCAGAAATAAATCCGACTATTCTTGTGTAAATAATAAGTTATAGAAATGGGGAGTTAATCATGACACAGTTAATCCGTCTTGCCACTGTAAAGGATGCTCCAGAAGTGCTAAACGTCACACTTCGGGCTTATGAACCAATCAGAGAATTGAATATTAACTTTCTTGCTGCGACAGCCGATTTACAGCTAGTGACGAATAATATTAGGCGGAATCTCACTTATGTTTTAGAGCAGCAGGGCCAAATTGTTTCCACTGTGACAGTTCGTCATCCATGGAATGATCCTGATCATTTCAGTCCGTACCCATTCATTTGGTGGTTTGCAGTCGACCCCCTATACAAACAAAAAGGTTTTGGCTCGACTTTGTTAACCTGGGTGGAAGAAAATGCACTTCGGAAACAGGTGAAAGCGCCGGCTGTCTATTTGGCGACAGCTGAACGTCACCCTTGGCTAGTTTCCATTTATGAAAGAAGGGGCTATGAGATTTTTGCTGAACGGGATCACGATGGAGAAAAAATTGTGTATCTTCGTAAAATTCTAGATGAAACGTTGTATCGCATTATTGAAAATAAAGAACCAATTGTTAGTAATTAAAAACGTACGGGGGAATTGAGATGAAAAAAACATTACTAATTGTTATGGCACTGCTACTAACTTTTTTAGGAGCTTGTTCTTCAAAAGAAACAACGAGTACAGCAAAATCTGGGGATTCAAAAGATAAAAAAGTTCAGAAAATCATTGTTGGAACAGGGACGCAATTCCCTAATATTTGCTTTTTGGATAAGAATGGTAAGCTAACAGGGTATGATGTCGAGTTGGTTCGTCAAATCGATGAAAAGCTGCCTGAATATGAATTTGAATTTAAAACGATGGAATTTTCTAATCTATTATTAAGTTTAGAAACGAACAAAATAGATTTTGTTGCTCATCAAATGGAAGTGAATGATGAACGGGAAGAAAAATTTCTATTTAATAAAGAACCCTACAATGTCTTTCCGCTTCAAGTTACAGTTCATCAGGACAACAATGATATCCATTCCATTAAAGATCTAAAAGGAAAAAAAGCGATAGTGAGTGCAACGAGCAATTCTGCAGTTTTTCTTGAAAAGTATAATAAAGAAAATAATGCCGGTATTGAAATAGTCTATTCTGGCCAAGGCACAGATGATACGAAGAATCAAATCAAAACTGGTCGGGCGGATGCTACCATTACTACACCATTTGCAGTCGACTTCTTAAATAAACAAGCAGATGCACAGCAAAAGGTTGTGGGTGAGCCGCTTCTTAATTCAAAAGTATACTTTTTGCTAAGAAAAGACGAAACGCCTTTACAGAAGAGAATTGATGAAGCACTTGTGGAACTGAAAGAAGAAGGGGCAGTTAGCGAACTAAGTAAAAAGTGGCTGGGCGCCGACTATTCAGTGGGATTTTAATTAGATAGTAGTAAGCGCGGAGGTGCTAAAGCATGGGGAAAGCATTTGATCCTTCATTAATCGTCGATTTCATTCCGACGTTAATATATTATCTTGGCGTAACATTGAAAATTCTGGCAGCATCCGTTTTATTAGGAATGGTCATCGGGATAGCGGCAGCCATCCTGAGATTATTTCGTATCCCTGTTTTGAATCAAATAGTCATTTTGTATATTTCATTCATTCGGGGAACGCCTATTTTAATACAATTATTTCTAGTTTTTTATGGACTGCCTGCAATCCTTATATTCATTAATATTGATATTTCAAGAATGGATGCTCTGTATTTTGTCATTATTACGTATGCATTAAGTAATGGGGCGCATTTCGCAGAAATATTCCGAGGAGCAATTAAGGCTGTCGATTATGGGCAAACGGAAGCAGCCTATTCTGTTGGCATGAATAATAGTCAAAGTTTTTTTCGAATTGTGCTTCCTCAGGCAATAAGGATTGCTTTTCCGAATATCGCAAACTCTATTATCGGATCCTTGAAGGATACCTCACTTGCCTTTACCATCGGCGTAATGGATATGATGGGGAGGGGAGAGACATTGATTGCCGCAACTGCACATGCTCTCGAAGTCTATCTCTCATTAGCCGTTATCTATTATGCAGTCGTGCTATTGTTCGAGAAAATATTCAGACTTTATGAAAACCGCATTAATCGGCATCAAACTGTTGAAGTGTCTGTTACTGGATAACAAAGAGAGGAGGGAAGGACTTGACGATTGATATACCATTCATTTGGACTGCTTTTAAGGAGATTATTAGAGCACTTCCAATCACACTTATCTTAACGATTCTTCCTCTTCTTGCAGGTTTTATTATCGGTCTCACTGTTGCCTTGATAAGGATATATAAAGTGAAATTTCTAAGTAGAGTTGCAAATGGATATGTTTCCTTCTTTAGAGGAACACCGATTATCATGCACATCATGCTCATTTATTTCGGTTTTCCATTATTAATCGATCAAATTTCTAAAAAGTTTGATTTGGGTATTCAATCTAATTCCATTCCGATCATTTTATTTGTCTTAACCGCCTTATCGTTGAGTGCGGGTGCCTATTTATCGGAAATATTCAGATCGGGAATTATCAGTGTCTCCAATGGCCAAATGGAGGCAGCCTATTCCGTGGGCATGAATTCGTTTCAAGCCATGACGCGAATTGTTTTGCCACAGGCCATTGCTCAGTCCATCCCGAATTTCACGAATATTTTCATTGGATTCTTGCATACGTCATCCATTGCTTTCGTTGTATCGCAAAAAGAAATGACAGGAGCGGCCAATATTGTTGCATCCACCAATTTGAAATTTTTGGAGTCATTTATCGCTGCTGGTTTAATTTATTGGGGCCTCACAATCATTGCAGAGGGGCTTTCGTTTTTAATTGAGAAAAAGGCCACTGCCTATAATCGAGGAGGAGTACAATGATTTATTTAAAAGAAATAAAAAAATCATTTAACCAGCAGCCCGTTTTAAAAGGAATTAATTTGAAAATAGGCAAGGGAGAAGTAGTTACCATACTTGGACCGAGTGGATCTGGGAAAACAACCTTGCTTAGGTGCTTGAACTTTCTCGAGAAACCGGATGAGGGAATTGTTCAAGTGGGGGATATAAAGGTGAAGTCTAAGAAGGCGACCAAAAGGGAAATCCTATCCCTTAGAAGACAATCGGCAATGGTTTTTCAGCATTATAACTTATTTGCTCATAAAACTGTTTTGGAGAATGTAATGGAAGGGTTAATTGTTACAAAAAAATATAAGAAAGCTGAAGCGAAACGGGAAAGTGAGCTGTTATTGGAAAAAGTAGGTTTGGGAGATAAGCATAACCATTTCCCTTCGCAATTGTCAGGAGGGCAACAGCAACGTGTTGGAATTGCCAGGGCACTTGCTTTAAATCCGGAGGTCATTCTATTTGACGAGCCAACGTCGGCACTCGACCCTGAGTTGGTTGGGGAGGTGCTTTCTGTCATAAAAGCAATTGCCCAGGAAGGCATCACGATGGTGATTGTAACCCATGAAATGAGTTTTGCTAAAGAGATATCGGATCGCGTTCTTTTCATGGATGGCGGGGTCATTGTTGAAGAAGGGTCACCATTGGAGATTTTCAATGCTCCAAAGGAAGAACGAACACGACAATTTTTAAACCGGATATCAAGAGATTATTCCTTATCGTTATTACAAGAAAAGGCCAATTAAAGGAAGGGGCCAAGGAGGACGTATGATTAATACAATCGTAGTCGATGAATTGATTGAAGAAGATAAAGAGACGGTGCGCCGTTTATTGGTTGAAAGTTATCAACAATATGAACATGAATATTCGAACCCGGAAGCCTGGGAAGGGTATTTAAAAAACATTCAATCTTCCGTGGATAATCCACATGTTGATAAGGTGTTGGTTGCAAAGTGCAATCAGGATATCCTTGGTACATTACAGCTTTTTCAGTCATCTGAAAAAGCATATGAAAAGCCGGAACTTGGGATTTTTTCACCAATCATTCGGTTGTTGGCCGTTCATCCCGAATCAAGGGGACGCGGTATCGCACAGGAATTATTAAAAGCTAGTGTAAATTATGCAAAATCGCAAGGTGCGTCCAGTTTGTATCTACATTCTACTGATAAGATGCATAAAGCCATTAAACTATATGAATGGTTTGGCTTTAAACGGGATCGAACGAAGGAATTTCAAAATCATGATATTTTAGTAAAATGCTATCGCTTAGATTTATAGAAGGAGGCGACTGTATGAGTCGAGAGCTGGAAAAGCGCTTAATATCGATACGGCGCCATTTACATCAATATCCGGAATTATCTAATGAAGAGTTCGAAACGACAAAATCGATACAAACGTGGCTCGAGGAAGAGAGCATTGAGATCCGTCATACAGGATTGAAAACAGGTGTTTTTGCAGATATAAAGGGCGGCCAACCCGGACCGACAGTAGCCATAAGGGCGGATATCGATGCACTTCCGATTGAGGAACGAACCGGGCTGCCATTTGCTTCGAAAGTAAAAGGAGTGATGCATGCTTGCGGCCATGATTTTCATACGGCAGCTGTAATGGGTGCTGCCTACCTTTTAAAAGAATGTCAATCAGAGTTGTGCGGGACAGTGCGATTGCTTTTTCAACCCGCAGAAGAATTTGGTGGCGGAGCGGTGCATGTGATAAAAGATGGTCAAATTGACGATGTAGCGGCTGTGATTGGGCTGCACAATAAACCCAATTTGCCTGTCGGCACCATTGGAATAAAAGATGGCCCGTTAATGGCGGCAGTGGACCGTTTTCATATTGTTCTTCAAGGGAAGGGGAGTCACGCGGCCATCCCTCAACACGGAAAAGATCCAATAGCGGCAGCGGCTCAGCTTATTACCGCTCTTCAAACTATCGTCAGCCGGAATGTCTCCCCATTAGATAGTGCTGTTGTAAGTGTAACGAGAATTACAGGTGGAAACACCTGGAATGTAATTCCGGGTGACGTCATATTGGAAGGAACGATTCGAACCTTTAATTCTGAGATACGCGAAGAATTAAAGAATAAGTTTTATTCGATTGTGAATCATATCGCCGCTGCTTTTTCACAGGAAGCTGCGATTGGTTGGTTTCCTGGACCACCCGCGCTTCATAATCATCCAGCTGTCACAGAAATGGCACGCAGGTCTGCTTTGGAGCAATCATTACACGTAATCAATCCAGAACCTTCAATGGGTGGTGAAGATTTCGCTTATTACCTTCAACATATCCCCGGTACCTTTGCCTTTTTTGGTACAAACGGAAACGAAGACTGGCATCATCCAGCCTTTACTGTTGATGAAAAAGCCATTATTAAAGCCGCTTATTTTTTATCTGGAAGTGCCAAGGATTTATTATCTAACCATGGTAAGTGGTGAACATATTTGACTTAGGTGCCAGACACGATTTCGTGCCTAGTACCTTTGTTGTTGTAACTCCAAAGGTTTCGTTCCACCTTAATTTCAAGTATAGTCATGATGCGAACATTCTCCCCTTTTTTTCCTTCAATACATAGCCACTCTTCTTTCATTCATTCCAGCTTTTCATAGACTCCTCTCTCTCTCTCATTGATGAATCTTATTCTGAAAGGGTCTAGAAGATTAAATCTCAAACCATTATAGGCGAGAGCTTGGTCAATTATTAGTCAGAGGTATTCCATGCTCATAAGCGAATGATAGATTTTTTTAATCAATTAAATAAATTTTTCTATCAATTAAGGTGTTGTCAAGTGCTTGTTTACAATGTTAGGATGAATTTCAATCAAATTAAAACAACTAATTCGATTTGTTAACTTGGTTTTTATGATTGGAGAGAGAGATATGAATTTTAAGCTTGGAATATTAGATCAAAGCCCCATTTTTCCTGGGAATTCGGCAGTTGATGCACTTAAGCAAACCGTAAACCTAGCTCAAAAAGCTGAGGAATGGGGATATACCCGTTTTTGGGTATCTGAACATCATCATATGGAACAAGTTGCTGGCTCTTCACCGGAAGTATTAATTTCTTATTTATTATCGAAGACCACATCCATTCGTGTAGGTTCTGGAGGTGTCATGCTTCAGCACTACAGTCCTTATAAAGTCGCTGAAAATTTTCATGTTTTATCCACGCTTGCCCCGGGCAGGGTAGATCTTGGCATTGGTAAAGCACCAGGTGGATTTCCTTTATCAACAAAGGCATTACAATTTGGAACTGAAAATGATGGAAAGGATTTTGGGGAACGTGCATCCTTATTGCAGAAGATTATTGAAAATTCAATTAATTACGATCATTTGCTTTCTGGTATTCAAGCAACGCCGATACCGCCTGAAAAGCCCGAAACTTTTCTGCTGGGTGCAAGTTCAGACAGCGCTCAACTAGCCGCTAACCTAGGAATGGATTTTGTATTCGCCAGATTTATTAATAGTGATGATACCATGCTGTATGAAGCTTCCTCTGCTTACCGAAGCAAGTACCCAGAAGGTCGTTTTATCGTATCAGTAGCGGTTGTGGCAGCTCCTACCCAACAAAAAGCAGAGGAGCTGGCAAGCGAACACAAACTATTTAAAGTTCATCTTCAAAGTGGCCGGACGCTTACAGTTCAATCACGTGAGCAGGCTGAGTCATTTGAGAAGCAGGCTGGTGAAGCTTACGAAATAGAAGAGCAGACCCCAAGTGTTATTGCTGGGACTCCAGGATATGTTAACGGGATTTTAAAGGAACTTCAGGAGGTTTTTCAAGTGGATGAATTTATTTTGCATACACCGCTTCGAACAGAAACAGAACGGATCCAATCTTTTCAGTTGTTGAGTCCGCTTCTCTTAGGGGATGAGACTATCATATAGAAGGAAAAGAAATACCAGCAGATATGAAGCAGCTGATAAATATTTGTTATTCCAATATAAAAAGATAAGAAAGAGGAGTGAGAAACATTGAAGAAAATTAAATGGCTGTCCGTAACGATTTTAACAATAGCATTGCTGGTATTGGGAGCTTGTGGAAATAATGAGCAAACAGGATCGGAGAGTAAAGGAGACAAAGATGAGGTAGTGACTTTGAAAATTAGTGCAGCCTCGATCCCACATGCAGAAATTTTAGAGTTTATCGCACCGGATTTAGAAAAACAGGGCGTGAAACTGGATGTAGTGATTTCTACGGATGGTATTCAAACGAATCAACAAACCGCAAACAAGGAATTGGATGCAAATTTCTTTCAACATACCCCGTATTTAGAGCAAGTAAATAAAGATAGTGGTTTAAATTTGTTAATGTGAAGGGCGTACATATTGAACCATTTGGTGTCTATTCAAAGAAAATTAAGTCTATAGGGGAATTGTCAGACGGAGCGAAAGTAGCTATCCCGAAAGATCCAGTAAACTTTTCACGTGCGTTACAGCTTTTTGCAGCAAATAATATCATTGAGCTGGATGGTTCCAAGTCAGGGGATTATACGATTGAGGACATTACAAAAAATGATAAAAAAATAGAATTCATTGCAGTCGATTCCCCACTTTTAGTTCACTCGCTTGACGATGTGGAAGCATCGGCCATTAACACAAACTATGCTCTGGAAGGAGGGTTAAAACCTCTAGATGATGCACTGATAATTGAAGGAAAGGATTCACCATATGTAAACATTTTAGTGGCTCGTCCTGATAATAAGGACGATAAAGCGATCCAAAAGCTTGCGAATGCATTAACGACGGAAAAGGTCAAAGAGTTTATTTTAGATAAATATGAAGGAGCCGTCGTGCCAGCGTTTTAAGGGAAGGGAGTATTCTATACCAAGCTAGTTAAAAAGAGGAGGTGGCCACTTTGATTGAATTTCGTCAGGTTTCAAAAGTATTTGATGATGGAGAGAAGAAAATCGAAGCGTTAAAGGAAATTAATATAACCGTTGAAAAAGGGGATATATTCGGGGTCATCGGTTTTAGTGGAGCCGGAAAAAGTACACTCATCCGAACTGTGAATCTGCTAGAATATCCTACTTTAGGTGAAGTGATTGTAGAAGGAAAAGATCTAACAAAGATGTCTGAAAAAGATTTGCGTGAAGCTAAGAAAAATATCGGCATGATTTTTCAGCATTTTAATTTACTTAATTCCAAAACAGTCTTTGATAATGTAGCGATGCCGTTATTGTTAAGTAAAAAAAAGAAAAAAGAGATTGAAGAACGAGTTTATGAGATTCTCCGGTTTGTTGGCCTAGAAAACAAAGCAATGAATTATCCAAATCAGCTATCAGGTGGACAAAAGCAGCGTGTCGGGATTGCCCGTGCATTGGCTACAAACCCCTCCATTTTATTATGTGATGAAGCAACATCAGCTTTGGATCCACAAACAACAAAATCAATCTTGAATTTGCTGAAACGGATAAATGATGAATATAAAATTACCATTCTTATTATCACGCACGAAATGGAAGTGATTAAAGAAATTTGTAATCGGGTTGCAGTGATGGAGGATGGTAGCGTGATTGAATCAGGGAATGTGATCGATATCTTTGCCCGTCCACGAACAGAAACAACACGTAACTTCATTCGATCGGTTGTTCGCGATGAAGTGCCATCAAGTGTTTATGGATTGCTCAATGAGAATACCTATTTCAGCCGTATTTTTAAAATTGATTTTTTGGGATTGAGCTCTGGGCAGTCAATCGTTTCAAGAACAGCGAAGAGGTTTAATGTGGAAATAAACGTTCTGTTCGGCAATATTACTGAGTTACAAGGCATCCCATTTGGTAATTTAATTGTTGAAATAGTAGGAAATGATGATGAAATTGATCGGGCATTACAGTTTATAAAGAATCAAAAGGTTGAAGTGAAGGAGGTTACGAAGGATGGAAGTAAGCAAAGAGCTCATTTTAAACGCCTTGTGGGAAACGCTGTACATGGTTAGTATTTCACTTTTTTTTGGAAGCATCATCGGAATATTCTTAGGCATTTTATTGGTTGTAACAAGAAAAGGTCATATTTATGAAAATAGATTTATTTTTTCTATAGTGAATCCAATTGTAAACATTTTAAGGTCGATTCCGTTTATTATCTTGCTTGTGGCGATTATCCCATTTACAAGACTAATTGTTGGTACGTCGATTGGTACCACAGCAGCAATTGTACCACTCGTGCTTCATATTGGCCCTTATATCTCAAGACTAGTAGAGAATTCGCTATTGGAAGTGGATGAAGGCATTATTGAAGCCGCGAAAGCCATGGGAGCAACGCCGTTACAAATTATTTTCAGGTTTTTAATGCCTGAGGCTTTTGCGTCGTTAATTCTGAGTATAACAACTGCAACAATTGGTTTAGTGGGCGCTACAGCTATGGCAGGAGCTATAGGTGGCGGTGGACTTGGAGATGTAGCGATAACATATGGCTATCAACGCTTTAGCACCATTACGATATTCGTCACCGTTGTAATTCTAGTAATTGTAGTTCAGGGAGTTCAAAGTTTAGGAAATATGTTCGAACGAAAAATTAGAAGGGTGTAGTGGCGGTATTGAACAGAGGGAGAGGGGAATGAATAATGAAAAAATGTATTTTACCTATATTGCTTATCTTGGGGGTGTTATTGACAGGTTGCACGAGTGACTCAACGAATGCAGGAGGGAAACAAACGAAAGTGAAGGTCGGGATTAGAAATTCTGAACTTCGAACATGGGAATTTTTAAAGGAACAGGCTGAAAAAGAAGGGGTGGAAATTGAAATTGCTAATTTCTCATCGGCTTATGATCCGAATGCAGCGCTGGAAGAAGGGGATATTGATATCAACGCCTTTCAACATGTTGCCTATTTAGATTCATTTAATGCGAAAAACGATACAGACATCGTTCCAATTGGGACTACAATTATTGCTCCTCTTGGTTTGTATTCAAGTAAATATAAATCGGTGGAAGAGATTCCAAATGGTGCACAAATTGCTGTGCCCAATGACCAGGCTAACTGGGGGAGAGCCTTATTGTTATTACAAGAAGCTAAACTCTTAAAGGTTGTTGATGACTTTGACGGGAATGGTGGACAGGATAAAATAAAGGAAAATCCGAAGAAAATCAAAATTGTTCCTGTCGATGGTGCAAGTGCCCCACGTGTGATGGAAGATACAGCTGGTTCGGTGATTAATAATGGAGTTGCGGTAGAAGCGGGACTCACTTTAAAAGATGCTCTTGTGCATGAAAGTAGTACTGCAAAGCCATATATAAATATTATAGCGGCCAGGAGTGAAGACCAAGACAATGAAGTTTTCCGAAAACTAGTTGATCTCTATCAATCAGAGAAAACGGCTAAGTTTATTGAAGAGACCTATAATGGAAACTATATTCCAACATTCATTACCTTGAAAGAATTGAGCAGTTATAAGGAGATATATTCTAATAAATAAGGAGAGATTAGAATGGCTCAAGACAGACAGATGAAGTTAGCTGCTTATCTGATTGGAACAGGCATGCATGTTGCGTCGTGGAGGCATCCGGCATCAAATCCGAATGCAAGTATCGATGTAAAAGCTTTGCAAAGACTCTCAAAAATTGCGGAGAAAGGGAAATTTGATCTTGCCTTTGTGGCAGATAGTTTGGCCATTAATCATGAATCACATCCTCAAATACTTAATCGGTTTGATCCGATTGTACTTATTACAGCATTAGCTGCAGCGACAGAAAAAATTGGCATTGGGGCGACAGCTTCTACAACGTACAGTGAACCTTATGTACTCGCTCGCCAATTTGCTTCTGTTGACCATATAAGCGGCGGACGGGTGGGCTGGAATGTTGTTACGACAGCTGATGCGACCGGAGAAACGGCCTTGAATTTCAGTCGCGATAAACATTGGGCGCACGATCATCGTTATGAACGAGCGGAGGAGTTCATCGACGTTGTCCAAGGATTATGGGATTCGTGGGAAGATGATGCGTTTGTGCATAACAAAGAAACGGGACATTTTTTTGATCCTGATAAAGTACATGAGCTTCGGCATAAAGGCAACTATTTTTCAGTTAAAGGTCCGTTGAATATTGCACGCTCGGCGCAGGGGCAGCCGGTTATTATTCAAGCGGGTGCGTCAATACCAGGGCAGCGATTAGCCGCTCGAACAGCCGAAGTCGTTTTCACTCATTGGGATAACATTGAAGAATCGAAACGATATTATCAAGAATTAAAATCGTCTTTAATGGATTTTGGAAGAAGCGGGGAAGAGCTCCACATCCTTCACGGAATTTCCCCTATTATCGGAGAAACCGAAGAAATAGCCATTCAAAAATACAATAAACTCCAAAGTCTCGTTGACCCTTATGAGAGTTTGAAATTCGTTTCTGGTTATATGGGCAACGTAGATTTTTCAAAATATTCTTTAGATACACCAGCGAAGGATGTTGATTTTCCATCAGTAAATAGCATACAAAGTAATTTTAATGAAATGAAGAAAATTATTGATGAAGAAGACATAAAAGTCGGTGAATTATATGCGAGATTTTTCAGTCCTGCCAGACGGGATAGATTTGTCGGTACACCAGCTCAAGTAGCCGATGAAATGGAGTTATGGTTTACTGAAAAAGCTTCAGATGGCTTTATGCTTCAATTTCCACTGTTACCAGGCGACTTAGAGGATTTCGTCGAGTTGGTGGTTCCAATTTTACAGGAGAGAGGTTTGTTCCGTTTGGACTACGAAGGAGACACTCTCCGTGATCATCTTGGATTAAAGAATCCAAAAAATCGCTTTGTTAACGAAGAAATAACAAATTAATGGGAATAAGGGATTAAATTACTCGCATTTTCATTAGAATCCATCAAATAAAGTCATATATAAGGGAAGGACAAGGGAAAGAGGGACTATGGAGAAATCCTAGTCCCTCAAATTCTTTCTCCTATCCATATACATAAAGGTCTCTTGTTTATAGAAGGGAAATATCAACAGCTACTAAAACTAACAAGTTAAGTTCAGCCCTTTCCTGCTTGGAATCCTGGATATTTGGTCATTCCGCCATCAGCATATAAGGTCATTCCCGTTACGTAGCTAGATTCTGCGGACGCTAGCCAAGCGGCACAAGCGGCAATTTGTTCCGGTTTTCCGATGTATCCCATCGGTATCAGGTCGATGACTTCTTGTTTAGCTTTTGGGTCATTGAATTTTTCGGCATTGATGGGTGTGTCGATTGCGCCAGGTGAAATATTATTAATGCGAATCCCTTTGGGAGCATATTCAAGTGCAAGAGTTTCAGTCATCATCTTCACTCCGCCCTTACTTGCTGCATAGTGGACAAAATGAGGCCAAGGTATCCGGTCATGAACGGATGACATGTTAATGATATTGCCCTTGATACCATGATCGAGCATGTAACTGATTGCTTCCCTGCTTGCCAGGAACATCCCCGTTAGATTTACATCGATGACTTTCTGCCAATCTTCCAACGTCAATTTTTCGCTGGGCACTTCATTTTCAATACCAGCATTGTTGATCATGATGTCGATCGTACCAAAGGTGTCCGCAGCGAATGAAAGCAATTTCTTCACATCAGCTTCCTTTGAAACGTCGCCTTGAATCGCTGCGGCTTTCCCGCCTGCAGCTTCAATCGTTTTAATGATTTCCTCATGGTCGTCATTTTCAGTGTGATAATTTAATACGACATGTGCTTTTTCTTTACCGAACCTTTCGGCCATGGCTTTTCCTAACCCTTTTGCCGCCCCAGTAATGACTACCACTTTTTTCTCTAAATCTTCATACATCATTCATCGCTCCTTTGACTATTCTTTTGTGAAGCCGATCATGACTCCGCCAGCAATTACGAGTACACACCCGATGATGACGAAGGCCATTTGCTTTTTGGATTTTTTCTCTCCTAAAAGAAAGATGCCGCCTAAAGTGGAAATGACGATTCCCATTTGGGAAAATGAAAATGCGATGGCAACGCCCACCTTTGGATTAGCAAGCAGGAGACCGATATTACCGACTGCCCACATCAATCCGGTTAGAATATTACGCCTAGCATACTTATTAAACGGTTTATGTTTGATGGAAAGGAGCAGGGCAGCCAGGAACATGCCGATTGCTTGCGGCAGGATCGCCGACCATCCGTCAACTTCATTCCATCTGACAACAATGACATATGTAACATAACCCACCGTCGAAATGGCAAGATAAAAAACCCCTTTTTTCATGTTTCCCGCTTTTTTGTTATCACCATCGCCGTAGCTCGTCAGCAAGACACCTGTAATTAAACAGATTATTGCAACAATGCCGATGATGACTGTTATCCTGTCATTCCATTCCCTGAAAATGATAACCGCAAAAAATGTATTTCCTAGAATTTGCAGTCCTGTTGAGATTGGAACGGTTTTCGATACCCCGATTTCCTTGACGCTATTGAATTGAAATAACTGCCCGAATGCCCAGCCTATCCCGGAAATGATGCCGACAATCCACACTAGACTGCTCCATTCCGGCGGATTGACGAAAGACATCATAATGGCGAAAAGTAATGAACCGATTGTAATGCCAAGCGTTTGATTATAAGAGTTGCCTCCGAGTTTTTCGGAAACAAGCACTAAGCTGCCCCATGTCAATGCAGGGAGTAGCGCAAAGAGAAAACCTTCCACAAAATTTCATCTCCTAAACTAAAAAACAATGTTTTAATGAATATAAAATAGGTAGTTAGCAAGCTATTGAATGTATTTAGAGTTTTCCCTTTACCCGGGAAAGAAAAACATGGTTTTAATTTACCAATTTGTCATTTTATTTTTCAGGGTGGAAACAATGAAATAATAAGTGGTTTATGGTACTTTTAATTTAAAAATAGTTAGGAGAAATAGTATGACGACACTGAATGAATGGTTTGAAAAGGGGATTCCTGCTAAAGAATTTGTAGCTTCGATGAAAGTTCATAAAGAAAACTTACAATCGATTCAGGAGGGTTTTTCCATTTCTGCAGAGGACCAAGGGTTCTTTGATGAATTAAAGACGAAGGAACTTCGAGCCATTGTCATTACTGAAGACTGGTGCGGAGATGCGATGATGAATATTCCTATATTGCTGAATATATCTGAAGCGGCAAATATTGAAACTCGCATGGTTTTACGAGATCAAAATCTTGAACTGATGGATCAATACTTAACGAATGGAACAGCGCGTTCGATCCCTATTTTTATATTCATTGATAATAATGGTGAAGAAAAAGCTGTTTGGGGACCTCGTGCACCAAAGGTACAAGAGTACGTAATGGAGTTGAGGTCTGACCTGCCGGCCAAGGATGATGAACGTTTCGAGGCAGAGCAAAAAGCAGTTATTAAAAAGATAACTGCGGCTTTTGCTGAAGAAAAGCACCTGTGGGACGAAGTATACAGCAGCATCAAGGAAGCATTGGGGAACTGTTGACAGCGGGTATGGCACTTTTTGACCTGTCCAAAAAAAGAGTGGTAAACCCATTTTAGAGTTTCTTCCATAATGAATGGCTGTTTCAAAACGGAGATTGCAACCTGATTGGTTGAATATATAGATACGTTTCCATCTATAGAATTCACCGTTCTTGAGTCCATGGTTTTGGAACAGCCTTTTCATTTTTTATGATTCTGGAATAATTGTAACGCCGATTGTTCGAATAGGAGAGTCTTGTTTAGCACTTTGATTCGTAGCTTTGTAGTATTTTAACATTAAATCGTTCAATTCATTTTGGAAGTTAATAAAGCTTTCATCATCAAGCTTTAGTTCTAAAAGGGAAAAGGTTGAGCCATCCTCCGCGCAGTCTCTTTCTTCTAATTTATTAAGATAGTTTTGATATTGAGTCATAAGGGATAATTGATAATAAGAAAAATAATTCACCTTTTTTTCATTAGAAGATTTTTTCCATTCTTCCCCGCTAAGTCGCGCTTCTTCTTCATTTAAAACATAGTATTTTTCGGAAACGGATCTCACTTTTTTCTCTTTTACAATGCGAATGACCCCTGAATCCAACAGAACCTGTATATGTCTATATAATGTTGCTTGGGGTACATCTTTAATGATTTTTAACATTTCCAATGGTGTTAAGCCATTTTCCCTGTTTCTCATTAAAGCTTGGGTAATCTTTATTCTTACAGGATGCATTAAAATTTCAGCTTTATTAATCATCTTATTCTCCTCACATTGGAAATTATAACTGGATAATTTCCAATCAATTTTAATGTTGGCCATGAATAATTAGTTTAATTCATCATATATTGTAATGTTTGAATCATTTTCATTTAAATAAAAATGACACGGTTTGAAAAATAATATTACAGAAATATTTTTTCGAAGTAAATAATAAGCCTTTTCAAATAAGTGTAAAAAAATAATGTCTTCATGAAATAAAATTTAATAAATAACACTATATTTTTATTATTATTCATTGTGATAATATTATCATTATAAATAACAATAAAAACTAAAACAATATTTTATTAAAGAAAAAAATAGGTGCAAAATTCCATTTTGCATGTTATCATTATCGATAATGATAATAATATTTCGTTTTCAGAGGAGTGGTATATATGGAATTGCATTATGGATGGAACGAATTGAAAGATATTGATTTCATGTCTATTCTGCCGATTATTTTACCGGTAATTGCTATTGGAATGATTTTAGTGCTTATAGCATTAATTGATTTATACAGAAATCGAAAGACGAGGAAAAATGTTTTATTGTGGACACTCATCATTATTTTTGCAAATACTATCGGTCCAATTCTGTATTTCGTTATTGGTAGAAAGGACAGTGAAAGAATATGAAATTAGAGATTAAAAATGTTACAAAAAAATTCAAAGAAAAAACAGCGGTCAGTAATTTTTCAATGGAACTTCAATCAGGGGAATGTGTTGGATTGATAGGGCCAAATGGGGCTGGTAAATCGACACTAATAAAAGTGATTTCAGATATTATAGATCCAAGTATGGGAGAAGTATTGCTTGATGGTAAGAAAATTTCAAAAATGAAAAAGGAAATAGGCTATTTACCACAATACCCAAACTTCTTTCAATGGATGACTGCCAAAGAGACCCTCACTTTCATGGGTCAGCTCTCAGGTATCAAGAGGGAAGAATTATTAAGCGGCATTCCAGAGATATTGTCAAAAGTGGGGTTGAGCGGGGAAGAGAACTCCAAAGTGCGGACTTTTTCAGGCGGAATGAAACAAAGGCTTGGAATTGCACAGGCGCTGTTACATAAACCAGCATTGATTGTCATGGATGAACCGGTTTCTGCATTGGATCCAATCGGCCGAAGAGAAGTGTTAAACATCATAAAAGATATAAAGAAAGATACGACAATTTTATTATCGACGCATATATTAAGCGATGCAGAAGAAATATGTGAGAGGTTTGTCATTATAAAAAGTGGTAAAAAAATTGAGGACACAACAATGTCGGAATTATTAAACAGGAATAGCGGAAATAAAATCAATGTCGACATAACCTCTAAAAGTCAAAAATGGATTGAAAACGTTAAAAGCTTGAACTTTGTCAAAGGTGTAGAGGTAATGGGAAATAAATTGAAGATAGAAGTGGAAAATATTGAGTCAAACAAGAATATGTTACTGGCGAATGCTTTAGAGCATAATGTTGATCTTGTAAGGTTCGAAATAGATAACGATACATTGGAAGAGATATTCTTAAAATTGGTGGTGGAAAAATGAATAATTTTGCCGTTTTAGCTAAAAAGGAATTTGTTCAGATGTTACGTGAATATAAAGTGATTTGGCTGCCGCTTGTATTTATATTTTTAGGAATAACTCAACCAGTCGTAAGCTATTATTTACCTTCAATATTAGAGGCACTGGGCGGGGGCCAAGGGATCACCATTGATCCAAGCATGGCTGCCCAAAAAGGCGGCGAAGTTCTTGCTAGTACCTTAGGGTCTCAATTCGATCAGCTAGGGGTCATGATCATCATCGTTTCCATGATGGGAGTCGTACAATCCGATAAAGCAAATGGAATGCTGGCTTTCATTCTTACAAGGCCAGTGACGGTTGGATCTTATATAAGCGGGAAAATCATTTCCAATTATCTGTTTGTTGCCTGCAGTGTAGCATTGGGATATTTGGTTTCATATCTGTATGTAGTTTTTTTGTTTACGAGTGTTGATTTTGGGGATTTAGTAGTGGCTTTGCTGTTCTATCTGCTGTGGATCCTATTTATCGTTTCATTCACGACGATGATCAGTACCATTTTTAATAGTCAGGGTATTATTGCATTAATTTCGATAGTATTTCTCCTCGGCTGTAGAATCATAGTTGGGTTAAGTCCGGTTATAGACAATGTGAATCCGGCAAGCATGAGTAAACATGCCATGGAAGTACTGATTTTAGGCACAGTCAATTCACAGGCGATTTGGGGTGCAATAGCGGCACTTGCGTTAACGGCAGTAACGATATTGGTAACGAATATATGGATTTCAAAAAAGAAATTCAATAACGAGTAAGTTGGGGATGGAAATGTGTTAATCATGAAGTGATGGGAGGATGATAACTTTGTTAAGCATCACAGATTTAGAGAAAAGCTACTCGGCCAAGAAGATTTTGAATGGTGTAAATCTAGAAATCAAAAAAGGGGAAATCTTAGGTTTTATAGGGGCAAATGGTGCAGGGAAAACCACGACGCTGAATATTATTACGGGTATTTTAGATTCTGAAAATGGAAAGGTTGAAATAAATGGCCTTACCAAAGAAGACGGCATAGAATATAAAAAACAATTTTTCTTCATCCCTGATACTATCAATGTTTTTAACAATGTTTCGGGATTTGATTGGATTCGTTTCTTGATGAACCTATATGGAAATGATGACAAAGAACGTTTGGGGAAATATATCAATCGGTTTGGGATGCAGGAGTCCATTAAAAAGCCAATGGGAAGTTATTCTTATGGAATGATGCATAAGGTATCCCTGATAGCGGCTTTTACCATTAATCCCCCGATCATCATTATGGATGAACCGTTAAATGGATTAGACCCAAACGCCGTTTTAGTTTTTAAGGGGTTAATCAAACAATATGTTGAAACGGGCGGTACAGTGTTTTTCTCGACGCATCTGCTGGATGTGGCAGAGAAAATTTGTAATACAGTGGCTATTTTAAAAGAGGGGAAAATCATCCTGCATGATGAAATACAAAATATAATAGGTGAAAGTTCATTAGAATCTACCTTTATGGAGGCTCAGGTATATGAAGGAAAAACTTCAGTTAACTAGATTTTTCATTTCTTCCTTCTATAAAATGCCCAAGCAGACAATGTTGCAGGCTGTACTGATAATAGCCGTTTTTTATATGTTTTTGCAGCTGACTGTCGTAAACGCTTTTGTTTATTTTCTTGGAGATACCGAGGTCTTCTTGTTTTATAATGTAACGATTTCTAGCATTCTCGTCTTTGCGTTGGTTTGCTATTTGTCCACATCACAAATATTTGCGTATTATGAATTTAAAGTGTTGGCGCCTCTGCCACTCACCTATAAAGAAATATCAAGGGCTAAGGTGTTAAGTAGCTTATGGGTCCCCATCATCTTATCAATGGTAATCCAGGTGCCAACAATAGGCTTCTTGATATTCGATCTAAAGTTTATGGAAGCGTTTAAATTATTCATATTTTTACCGATTGTCAATGGTTTAACGGCTTTGCTCCTGCTTTTTATCTTATCGTGCATTAATAGGTATTATTATAGATTCAAAAATAAAGTAGCATACTTAATGGTGAACATTGCTGTCATCCTCATGCTTGCGATTATTTCCATTGTATATTTTGCTGGAAAATCATCGATTGCCATATCAAAGGTCATCTCGGAAATAGATTTGAATTCTTTTGAAGGGCTTAAAAACTCGTTGGAATCCATAATGGGACATATGTTTGAAACCGCAAATATGATTCCAGTGATTAAGTGGATTCTGGATGCTTTTGTATCAAATGAAATAACAGTTCAATTTATTATTATTTATATTTCGATACTAGTAATTGGTTTCCTATTGTATTCATTTATTATAGAAAACATTTCCGTTAATTATTTCAAAAACGGGTTATTGGGAAATAACAAAGCGAATATGAAAAACTCAAAGGTTAATATATCAAAAAATCAATGGAGTAACTATTTACAAAGAGAGATATGGATCATTAAGTCTGAAGCATATTTTAAGATGCAAATCGCTTTAGGTCTTTTATTGCCGCCAGTCTTTTCACTTGTCATGTTATTGCTGATTCAGAATGAAGTGTTCCCGAATTATTTGAATATAACGAAAGAGGGAGTCTTTGATAAATACTTTTCATATTCGATCCTTTTCTTGTGCTGTATTAATAATATAAGCGGAACCCCATATTCAAGAGAAGGGAAATATCATTATTTACTGAAAAGTGCCCCTTTTGATGAAAAATATGTTTATTTTTCTAAAGTGATATTTTCATCAATAATAGGAATTATAGCCGTATTGATCAGCTTTATGATATTTGCAGTTTTTGGCTATTGGGAAATGGAAAATGCAGTCATGTTATTAATTACTTCTTGTTTAGTGGTTTGCTATAATCTTCTAACACCATTATATGATATGAAAAATCCAAGTATAGAATGGGAGAACCCATCTGCTGCCATTAAATCAAACCCCAATGTATTAATAAGCCTGCTTTATGGATTGCCATTATTAATCATGGTTACAGCCATTCATTTTGGCTTGGTTTGGTTCAGTGTCCAACCCCTGATGGGAGCTCTCATAATATTAATGATCGTAATAGCGATCAATTCCGTTTTGATTAATAGGTTGAAATATAATTTATGAAAGTCGTTATATTAGAAAAGTATATAAAGGAAGTACAGAAAATCGGCACTAAATAAATTTAAAAAAGGAGTGTCTTATTATGGGGAAGCACCATGATAGAGATTTTAAAATTTATGCTGCTCGATTAGTATTGGAAGAAGGCAGAAAACCTAGGGAATTGGCCGAAGAACTTAATATCTCGACACCTACATTAAGAAATTGGGTCAATATCTATAAAGAAACAAATGAAGAGGGACAGGCGGACTCCAGTATTGGTTTATCAGGTCTCAGTCTGAAAGAGGAAAAGGATAAAATAATTAAAGATTTACAGGAAGAGAATGAGATATTAAAAAAGGCAATGCACATTTTTACGAAACAACCAAAATGATCGAACAGTATTAAAGCCATATTTTATTTTTCACAAATTATAGTGAAAAATAAAATATGGCTTTTTTAATTAGAAAATTTATTCACTTCATGCACATTTTTTAAAGTATTTCATACTAAAATCCCTATGAAAATACTACTAAGAAGGAAAAATAATAAAAAATTGGTAAAGTTATTATGTAATGTAGATAATTTACAAATTTTTAATGGACTCGGCAAAATTGTTGTGATAAAGTGTTATCGATAATGATAATAGGTAATAATTAACCTAGAAAATGAAATAATTGTTTAAAAAAAGAAATTTTTGAGGAAAAAAATGGAGAAAAAATGCGAGGTTTTTAAAAAAAGAGGGGAGGGAAATTATAATTGATTGAATATTTTATGAATAAGAAGAAAATTTATAAATCTTACATCAAGTTTTATGAAGCGGATTCAGTCAATTTGGACTATATTGATGATATTTTCAACGAAAAGGAATGGAATTATCTTAATTTGCAAAATGGCAAAAGAACCATCGAAGCAAAGAAAAGTTTGTACTTTGGAAAAAAAGCAATTATGGAGTTTTTAGATATAGATTTGGATGAAATAAAGAATGTATCACTGTTGAAAGGAGTCTTTGGACAGCCCATTATTGTTAATAACTTGTTCTTATTAATGAACATGAACATTGGTATATCCATCACTCATACGGATAAAACATTCGGAATATTGATTTTTGATCAACTGCATCCAATGGGAATCGATATTGAAACTAAAACGAAAACTGATTCTGAATTTTTAGAGACCTATTTAACAGAAACCGAGAAAAAAATGATTAAGGATAGTGAAGGTCTTTTAAATAAGGAAATTTTCTTTAGTGCAAAAGAAAGTCTATCAAAAATACTAAAAACAGGATTGACCTCACCACTGGAAATCTATGAGATTTCCAAGGTTGAAATGAATCATGATAACATCTCACTTTTCTATAGGAATTTTTCCCAGTACAAATCAACGGTTGTACTCGTGAATGATGAAATAAGAAGCGTTACCTTTCCAATAAATTCTACGAAAATAATTGAGGGGGAATACCAATGGAATTAAAAATGGAAGCAAATGCTGAATTTAAAAACAATAATAAATTAGTACAATATCTTTTTAAAAAAGAGGATAGAGTTCATAAGTTAATATTTTCGTTATTGATACTCAGTTTAATCGCAGGTATCGAAACGACGCTTTTGTTATATACTGCGGATCAAAAAGGGATGAATGTATTAAATGGCATGTCCATTTCAGAAATCGGAGCCATGAGTTTTGCCATTAACACAATTATAATGGGGGCTCTAGGATTATTGGTTACTTTCATCATTCAAATATTAATTGTGTGCCTATTATTTTTAGTTTTAAAAGAAAGACCGGTAAATATTAAAGGAATTTGCCAAGCTGTCATAAATGCTGGGATATGCATCGTAATTGGATCTGGTGTTAATGCAATAATCGCATTATTGGTTAAAAGCAAGGAAACCACATTTACTAGTTTATCCTTACTGGTACATGATAAAAGTTCCATTCTTCACACCTTCATGGCCGAGTTTGAATTGTTTTACATTGTCAGTTTAATACTATTCAGTTTTAGTTTGGAAAAGTTGGCGCTCGTCAAGAGAAGAAATGCAATAATCATAACGATTGTAATAGCTTTAATTTCTTTAGTTTTTCATATGTTGACAGTTGCATCAGGCACATATTTAAAATAATGGGGGAAAATGATGAAGATGAATTCTTTAGCGAATCTATTTGAAGAAAGTGTTAGGGAATATGGTGACAATATTGCAGTAAGAAATAAGGATATGCAATTTACATATAAAGAAACGAATATCTTGGCAAATAAAATGGCGCTGTACATAAAGGAGAAAGGGATAAATAAAGGAGATAATGTCGGAATCTATATTGAAAAGTCGGAGCATGTTTTATTTTTAATCATAGCACTCCTTAAATTGGGGGCTACCTATGTACCTATCGACCCTAAAAGTCCTGATGAAAGAGTAAAGCATATAATAAAGAATTCAGAATTGAAGTTATTGATTGGGGATAAAGGCCGGATTAGCGGCATTGATTGCAATTATGTAACCCTCGATGAAGTGATAGAGAATTCAAATGATATGGCAGGTGAGAATTTCCATACCTTAATTGATCCAGAGGATCCAGCTTATATCATTTTCACATCGGGCTCTACAGGAAAGCCTAAAGGAGTTTGCGTTTCACATGAAAATGTCATGAACTTGTTTTTAGGCTGCGACGGTTTGTTCGAGTTTAATAATAAAGATATATGGACATTTTTCCATTCCTACGCATTTGATTTCTCCGTCTGGGAGATGTGGGGGGCTTGGATATATGGCGGAGAAGTTGTAGTGGTTTCATTTGAGGAAAGCAGAAATCCAATATCCTTTGTTGATTTATTGATAAATACACAAACAACCGTTTTCAATTGTACACCAAGCGCTTTTTTCGAGGTGATTGGTGAACTCATAAACCGACAAAATGAATTAAGTTTAAAATACATCATTTTTGGAGGGGAAGCATTAAACTTCAAGAAATTGACGCAGTGGTTTTCTCCCGAAAATGGCAGGCTGCCAAAGCTAATAAATATGTACGGAATAACTGAAACCACCGTGCATGTAACATACAAAGAAATCGCTAAGAGTGATGTGGAAAAAGGAATTACGAATATCGGAAAAGTCTTGCCACATCTTGGGTTCAAGGTGATGAATCAAAATGGAGAAGAAGTAACTGGAGATGAAGAGGGCGAGTTATACGTTTCAGGAAAAGGTGTTTCGCTAGGCTACTATAAAAATACCATGATGAATAAGATGAAATTTACGGATATTGATAATGTTCGCTACTATAAGTCAGGGGATGTAGTGAAAGTTTTGGATGATGGTGATCTGCAATATATCGCCAGGAATGATGAGCAAGTGCAGTTAAGAGGTTTCAGGATTGAATTAGGGGAAATAGAGAGCTCATATAATGATTTGAAAAACATCAAGAATGCAGTCGTTACGATGGATAAAGCGTTTAATGATGATATGCATCTATTTTTATACTATGTTGCTGATGAAGAATTAGCTGCTGATTATTTGAGGGAAAGTGTAAAAAGCTCTTTGCCAGCCTATATGATACCAAGCTTTTTTATCAAGGTGGACAACATCCCCCTAACGGTAAATGGCAAACTGGATAAATCTTTATTACCCAAAATCGTCATAAAAGACTGTGAAGCTCCATCGAATATCAAGAGTCCAGTGGATGAAACAATTAGTGAAAAAGTAAGAGAATTGGTTGTTAGCATCATAGGCAATGGGGTTATAAAAAATAATCAGTCCCTACTTGAATGTGGAATGAACTCATTATCGATAATGAGATTAATTGTCAAGATTAAAAATCAATTTCAAATTGAAATTGCTCCTTCAGTTTTATTGGAGAACGATACGATTATGAAATTATCCCGGGTCATAGAAACTCGTCAAAAAGAAGAGGTAAAGCAAGATTATACACCGATCAATATTAATGCCAGAAATACATACCCTTTAACATATGAACAAGAAAATTTGTGGTTCATTCACAAAACCAATGTAGACAAATCGTTATATAACATAGTTTTTTCGTATGAAATATCAGGTGAAGTGAATGAAGGAAATCTAGAACTATCTTTAGATGAGCTAAGCAATAAACATCAAATATTAAAAAGTGTCATTAGAGAAGAATCTGGAATGGGCATCTTGGCTTTCGATGAGTCGATTCATCATTATATTAACTATTTCGATGTTTCGGATATTCCTTTAGACATGCAGGAAGAAAAAATAAATCACTTGGTGATGGAAGAAACGGAACGGCAATTTGATTTAGGAAATGGTCCTCTCTTATCGATTTCGCTAGTGAAGACAAATGAATGTGAACATCAATTATTATGTAACATCCACCATATTATTTTTGATGGTTGGTCGATTCCATTAATGATCAATGATTGGTTTTCCATTTATGAGGAAATCGAGAATGGCGAACGAAATGATAGAGATAACCAATCAATCCAATATGGAGATTATGCTTTATGGCAAAAAAACTCGCCAAATTATGTAAGTGGTAAGGATAATGAGTTCTGGAGTAATGAAATAACTGCATTACGGCAAAAGTCCTTTTTACAATATGATCATCAAAAAACCGGAGAAGGTAAAAGCACTTCCGATATTATCAGCTTTTTGTTACCTAAAGAAATTCAAAACAACCTGGAAAGTCTTCATAAAAAAACGAAATCGACTTTGTACATGAGTTTACTTACCGCCTATCAAACCTTTTTATCGGTGTACTTTGATGAAGAGGAAGTTGTCGTCGGAAGTCCTTTGGCAAAGAGAAACCATGTGGATACTGAACAATTGATAGGATATTTCGTCAACACATTGCCCTTTAAATTAAATGTATCCCAGGAAGATTCATTTGAAGAAATATTGCGGAAAAATATAAAAGTTATTGCAGGTGTTTTTGACCATCAAAATTTACCTACTAGGGAAATTTTGAAATATTTATCGGCAGAAAGAACCATGGGAAATACGCCATTGTTCGATACAGTATTTGTCCTGCAAAATAACCAAAAAGAAAAGCTGGCATATAGAAATTTCACGTTAAAGCCGAAAAAAATCAATACCTTTAAAGCTAAATTTGATTTAGTTGTTCAGGCAGAAGAAATGGATGGGGATGAATTATTCATTTCGTTTGAATTCAACAAATCATTATTTAATAAAGCGACGATTCAAAGAATGGCTAGTAATTTTCAGTATTGGCTGCAAGAGATTACAACCGAGGAAAGCAAGAAGATAAAGGACATCACCTACTTAGAGCCTCAACAGTTACGATCAATAATCGAAATGGGTACAGGCAATGTAAATCAAGAAGTGGAAGATCAGCGTTTTGAAGATGTAATAACTAAGTTTGAGAATATAGTAAGTACAAATTTCAGTGATGTTGCCATTGTTCATGGTGATGACCAAGTGACGTATAGCGAGTTAAATGCCCGGGCAAATCAGGTGGCGCACCGATTATTCCGAAACCATGTAAATGTAGAAGATAGAATTGGGATTTTTATGGATCGATCGATCAATATGGTTACGGCCATTTTAGCCATTATGAAAGTTGGGGCGGCATATGTGCCTTTGGACCCGTCACAACCAGAGTCACGGCTGAAACATATGATTGAGGATTCTCAAATCAAATATTGTTTAAGTAATGAAGAAGGACTTTCAAAGTATCCCGGTGATGAAGGAAAACTAATATGTATCGAAGACATACTAAAAGAACGAGAAATTGAATGCGAAGAATTCGTTTCAAGAAAGATATCGGAAAGTGATCTGGCCTATATCATCTACACTTCAGGAACAACGGGAAAACCTAAAGGGGTCATGATTGAACATGGAGGGTTGGCTAACCTCTGTAATTGGCATATCAATTATTATTCTGTCGATGGAAAAGATGCAGCAGTACTAGTTTCGAATACATCTTTTGATGCTTCCGTTTGGGAGATATTCCCTTACCTGACAAATGGGAATAAACTCGTGATATTGGATTACTATGATTTATTGGATGTAGAGATCCTTTCGGAGAAGTTAGAAAAGGAGAAAATCACACTAGCGTTTTTTTCAACGGGACTGCTCGAGCAATTATTTATCAACGATATGAAATTTCCAGAATCAATCAGAGCCATTTTGACAGGTGGAGATCGTTTAAAAACAATACCCGATCATTTGAATTTTGATTTATATAATAATTACGGGCCAACTGAGGGCACTGTCGTTTCGACAGCATATAAGGTACTTTCAAGTGATGATACAGTGATCCCGATCGGAAAGCCGATCTTAAATGCAGAAGCATATGTATTCAATACCAGGATAAAGCCCACTCCTAAGGGTCAAATAGGCGAGTTGTATATCGGCGGGAAAGGCATTGCAAGAGGATATATAAATAATCTGGAGAAAAACGTTGAAAGCTTCATCCCAAATCCGTTCAATCCTTCAAGGAAGCTATATAAAACTGGAGATTTAGTTAAGTATACCGAGGATGGAAATTTACTATTTGCAGGCAGAGCGGATGACCAAGTGAAAATCAGGGGATATCGTATCGAACTTGGCGAGATCAGTGCCGTTCTAAATAAATGCACAGGTATAAAGGATTGCTTTATAGCGATAAAAGATGAATCTAAGGCAAAGAAATTCATCATTGCTTATTATATTTCTGACAATGACCTGGAAGAAAATTATATCCGGGATTATATGAAGAATCATCTTCCCCAATATATGATTCCTTCTTATTTCATTAAAATGGAGTCATTTCCGCTAACCGTTAACGGCAAAGTCGACATGAAGAGCCTGCCGGATACAAAAACGAACATGGAAGGAACCAACAATAAAAGTGCCAATAATGGAACGGAACAAAAATTGTTAAAGATATGGAAAGAGGTGTTGAATAATCAGGAAATAACCATCTTTGATAACTTTTTCGAATGTGGAGGAGACTCCATCCTAAGCATTCAAATTTGTTCACTTGCCAAGAAAGAAAATCTTTTCATTACTTCAAAAAACATCTTTGAAAAACAAAGTATCGAAGAGCTGGCAAAGGTTGTGGAATTGACGGGCGATTTAACGATAAATCAGTCTGATGTTTTTGGAAAGGCGCCATTTACACCTATTCAAAGTTGGTTTTTCACTCAACAAATAAATAATTATAATCATTGGAATCAATCTGTAACGTTAAAGGGATACCCGAAATTGAATGAGAAGCGGCTGCAAAAGATCATGGCTCATATCGTTAGACATCATGATGGGCTGAGATCAAGGTTCAATAAAGATGAAGCATTTTCGAAAGTGGAAGAGCATATCGATTCGACTGAAAATTGGACTATGAATTACGTAAATCTATCGAACATGAATAAGGACAAACAGGAACGGGAAATAGCTAGACTCGGGAACGGTGCACAGCAGGGCATGAACATTTCAAACGGACCACTGATGAAAATCGAATGCATCAATACTGGCCAAAATGAGCATGTAATCATTTGGATCATTCATCATTTACTTGTTGATGGGGTTTCCTGGAGAATATTGATCGAAGATTTTGACCGGCTATATATTCAAGATATCAACGATCAAGAACTAAAACTGGATACTAAAACGACATCATATAAGGAATGGGCGAATAATCTAAACCAATACAAAAATAGCATTCCATTAGGCATTAAAGAGTACTGGCTGAATGAACATAAGGCAGTAAACGAAAATGCCATAGTCAAAACAGGGAATGTTTACGATGGAAAATCATTTGAATTGAAGCTGAATAAAGAGATTACAAACAAAATCTATAATGAAATGACAAAAGCGTATAAAGCATCTATTGATGAAATATATTTATCAGTTTTCGCAACGCTAATCGGGAAGTATTTTAATAAAAAGGATATTCATTTCACTTTGGAGGGACATGGCCGCGAAGAATTATTTGCAGGTGTCGATTTGTCCAGGACAGTAGGATGGTTTACGACCATGAGCCCGGTTTATATAGAAAATAAAGAAACCATTTCGAACACGATTCAAGGTACAAAGAAAAAGTTAAGGACACTGCCTAATAAAGGGATTGAGTATGGAATCTTGACCGAATTATGTGGCGAGACACATATGAAACAAAATAGGCCGATCATCAGTTTTAATAATTTAGGCAGATTTCACCAAAGTAATGAATTGGCTGCAAAAGAGGTCATCTTTTTTAGTGAACAAGATATTCAACATAATTCCTATACCGAGCATGAAGTCGATATTGAATTGCTTGTAGTGAACGAAGAGCAAACTATAAAAATAAACTATAACAGACATTTCGTAAGAGAAGATTTTGAAAGATATTTTCAACGCAATTTGCCGGAATTGTTGCGGACATTGGAAGAAGAAACAAAATTGGTAAAACAGATGTACCGTCCGGAAGACTTTCCATTGTTGGATATGCCTGAAGAGGAACTTAACCAACTACTGCGCAAAGAAACAGGAATTATTGATATTTATGAATTGACTGCTTTGCAAAAAGGGATGTTGTACCATAGCTTGTTTGATAGTGAGAGCAGCCAGTATAAAGTGCAACTCATATTTGATATTAAAGGTTTTCTGGACTTTGAAAAATTAAAGAATGCCATTGTGACAACGTCAGGGAAACATGACATTTTAAAAACGAAATTATATTCAAGTAAAAAAGGGTTATTCTACCAATTGTTAATGAATTCCATGGATCCCGAGATTGAATATGAAGAAATAATGGATCAACAAGTAAAGCTGGAAAAGTTGTTAGCAGATCAATATAAGATGATAGATATCGAGAACAATAGGTTGAATCGATTTATGATCGTTAAGCTTACGGACAATGAATACCAATTAATATGGACATTCCATCATATTATTATGGATGGCTGGAGTTATTCGATGGTTATTAATGACATCTTTAATTCTTATCATTCCATAGCACCATCATCATCCGGTAGTGCTTCATTTAAAGAGTATGTTGAATATATGAAAGATTATACGAGTAATAAGGAGCTGCGGGAATATTGGGCAGGGAAATTGGAAGGTGCCCGAAATTCCGGATCCAGTATAACGGGAGTGTTGGAAGGCGAGGGATACATTGAAAATTGTTACTTGAAAGTACTGGATGAGGAATTGATTGATACCATTCAACGATTCTGTCAGGAATACAAGATTACCATGAATACTTTCTTTCTAACTATATGGCTAGCCACTTTAAAAGAAGTAAAAGGTACGGAAAATGTATGCTGCGGTGTAGTGACATCCGGCAGGAATATCCCAGTCCGGAATATTGAGGCCATGGTTGGTCCATTTATCAATACTGTGCCATTTATAAAGCATATCAGCCAAGAAAAGACTTACATTGAACTGCTCGATGAAGTTCAAAAAGAGTTTTTGGAACTAAGTGCCTATGAGAATACACCATTATCAGAGATTTATGAGTGGGCTAATTTGGAGAATCATTTGTTTGAATCATTATATGCTTTTGAAAACTATCCCATGCTACTAGCTAATAATGATGAAATCAATGTGAGTTTGAAAGAAGGACGGGAAACGACCCATTATCCAATCGTCATTATCATCACCCCGGGTTCAAGTGTTCAAATTAAGTTTAATGAGGCAGCGGTCAATCCAAAGTTAAGGTCATCAGTACTTCCTATATTTAATCGAATCTTAAGCGAAATGTTAGAAAAAATGAAAGTTAAGTGAGGGGATATATATGGAAACAACTATTGCTGTTAAGGAAAGGTTAATTGAGGAAAAGCTTATAGGATTTTGGAAAGAGATTTTAGAACAAGAGACTATAGGTACAGATTCCAACTTCTTTGACTTAGGAGGGAATTCCCTTTTAGCCATGCAATTCATTCAAATGGTGAAGAATAACATGGGAGTGAGATTACCAATCAAAGTGATGTTCGAACAATCAACCATCCAGGAACTATCCGTACTCATCAAACAATTGGATGATATTAATAAGTTAGGTTGAATGGAAAAGAATTGAGGTGTTTTTCTATGAACAGGATAATCAGTGAAACGGAAGATAGGCTATTAAACTTGATTTCAGTTGTTATCGAACCTTTTGAAATATCACTAATGGAGGACATGAATGAATCACTAAGCACAAATGAAAAAAAAGATGAGTTCATGTCTTCGATAAAACGGGAGTTTGGTATTCAATTAACACCGGAAATCATTTCAAGTCAATGGAATATAGAAAAGCTGGCAAGTTTTCTGGACATGCTTATCAGCATGAGGGAAGTCGAGGTAAATCAGCCTTATAAACGTGGGAAAAGTGAAGGGATGCTATCTCATAATCAAGATCGAATGTATCTGTTTGACAGCCTGAATGAAAGGAAAATGCTCTATAATATGCCATTTAAATTCATTTTAAATGGAGTAGTGGACATTGATGACCTGCAACAGGCATTAGATTTCATGATTGAACGCCATGAAACTTTGCGAACCAATTTCAAAGGTGAAGAACATCAAATCCTTCAATTCTTATCAAAAAAAAGCAGAAACATAATTGCCTATGAAGACTGTCGGGAAGTAGATCCCGAAGTCAGTAATATAATGGTCACCTCCCATCTTACTGAAGAAATGGAAAGATGTTTCGACCTGGAAAATGATCATTTATTTAATATGAAACTATTTCGAATTGACGAAGAAAAACATTATTTAGTATGCAATTTTCACCATATCATTTTTGATGGAGTATCGTTTGTCACCTTTTTCGAAGAGTTAATGGAGATTTATGAAAGAATTCAAACGGGCAAGGTTGGGGATATTCCTCCTCTGGACATGCAATATTTAGATTATGCTGTCTGGCATAAGGAGTGGGTCAAGGAAAGTACGCCAAGCCAAAGGAGGTTTTGGGAAAGTTATTTAGATCAAGAGGAAGAAGCATTGGAACTTCCATTTGACTTTCAACGTCCAAAATCACCTTCATACTCAGGTGGAAGAATGGAAATGGCGATAACGGGTGAACTCCGTGTATTGATAGATAGGATTTTAAAGGAGAATGGCACGACTTTATATGCTTTTATGATGACCGCCTATCAAGTGTTTTTAAGTCAATATACCGGGAAGAATCGAATCATTGTCGGGAGTACCGTGGCAAACCGCGGCCAGCTAGAATTTGCCCGGACAGTTGGATGTTTTGTCAATACGCTGCCATTGAAGCTGACCGTGGATGCCACAGAATCATTTCATGAAATATTGAACCGAAATCGTAAAGTGATTTTGGATGTATTGGAACATCAGGCCTTTCCATTTGAAAAAATCGTTGAAATCATTAATCCGGACAGGGATCTCAGCCATTCCCCATTGTTCCAAACAGCATTGGCAATGGAAGAAAGCTTTGATGGGAACTTTAGCAATTCATTCTTCACTCTTGAACAAGACAAATTCGAAATTCCTTATTCAAATTATGACCTGACCATAAAAGTAAAAGGTTCCCATAACCTAATCCTGGAGTTTGAGTATTCCGATGAACTTTTCAGACGGGAAACAATTGAAAGACTCATGTTGAGTTTTGAAAAATGGTTATTCCAAATTTGCAGAAATGCAAATAAACCTATACGTCATTTGGAGCATTTAGATGACAATCAAATGAATCAATTGTTATTTGAGTGGCAAGGTGAGGTTTCGGATGCACATCAAAATGAGACGATCACCTCCATATTCGAAAGAATCGTTAAGAAGCATTCAAAGAAATTAGCCGTTGCTGATAATGGTAAGTCCATTACCTATTCGGAATTAGATCAACGATCAAATGTGATTGCGAAATTGCTTAGGAATAATATCGAAAATGGCTCCAATAAGGTGGGGCTGCATGTAAACAGATCGATTGATATGGTGATAGGTATGTTGGGAATCATTAAAGCCGGATGTGCATATGTTCCGCTTGATCCTATGCTGCCAGCTGAAAGATTGGAATATATCATTAATGATTCGAAAATGGATATATGCATTACGAATCAAGTTGAGGTTCCTGCCATAAAAAAAATAGCTAAAGTGATTTATCTTGAATCCGTCCATTACGTGGATACCGAGTGCTGTAACGAATCGATTGCACCTTCCGACCTGGCTTACATTATTTATACTTCGGGAACGACAGGAAAACCTAAAGGTGTCATGTTATCCCATAGAGGAGTAGTGAATTTAATAAAAAGTCAAAATAAGTACTTACAACTTGTTGAGACCTCTAGGGTATTACAATTTGCCACATTTAATTTTGACGCTTCTATCTATGAGATTTTTGGAAGCTTATTAAATGGTGCAGAGCTGCATATCGGGAATAATAAGGAGGAAATGTTTGATTTATTCGCGTTGGAATATCAAATCAAAAGGGAAAAGTTAACCCACCTAGTATTGCCGCCTGCAGTTTTGCAAGAGCTCAATATAGAGGGATCTGATGTGAAATTCGTTGGTTCAGCCGGATCTGAATGTCCAATAGCTTTGCTGGATCGCTATCGAAATATAAACTTTTATAATGCCTACGGTCCAACGGAATATTCAGTATGGACCACCATTGAAATGTTTAAAGCATTCGAAAACAATGAGACTGCTAATAATAAAGTATCGATAGGCAAACCTATCCTGAATACTGACGTCTATTTACTAAGTCCGGAGCAAAGACTTGTCCCGATAGGTGCCGCAGGGGAAATATATATTGGTGGTGAAGGGTTAGCTGTTGGCTATGTGAATAATGATGATTTAACAAAAGAAAAGTTCATTGAACATCCTTTTAAATCTGGAAAGCGTTTATATCGCAGCGGCGACCTTGCAAAATTCACGAGCGATGGTGAGTTGATTTTTCTGGGGCGTAAAGATAATCAAGTAAAAATAAGAGGTTTCCGAGTGGAAGTTGATGAGATTTCGGTCAATCTCAATGCGTATCCGCAAGTAAGTGACTCATTCATTAAGGTTCAGGATCAGCCAAACTTAAATAAACAAATAATCGCTTATTTCACATCCAAACAACAAGTTGATCATGACCACTTAAAAGCATTTTTAAAAGAGAGATTACCAAGTTACATGATTCCTTCATTCTTTATGCAAGTGGACAAATTTCCGTTAAATGCAAATGGGAAAATTGATTCAGCGCTTCTTCCGGTACCCGTAACTAGAAGCAATACAGTGGAAGAACCTGAGACGGTCAATGAGAAAGTGCTTCTTCGGATTTTTAAGACTGTCTTAGGGTTGGATGACATAAGTATCCGAGATAACTTTTTTGAACTTGGCGGCGATTCCATTCAGAGCATTCAAATATGTTCTCTAGCAAGGCAGGAAAATATAATCATCAGTCCAAAATCTATTTTTGAAAATCAAACGGTAGCAGAGCTGTCAGCGATCGCGAAAATCGAAAAAAGGGTCATGATTCAACCTATAGCCACTAGAGGGAATGTGGAACTGACCCCCATCCAAGAATGGTTCTTTGCAGAACACACGACTTCCATCAATCATTGGAACCAGTCCATTGTTTTTAGTAAAGATTCCTGTGCTCAAATGGAGGACATTGAAAAAATTCTATCTCATATCGTGGAACATCATGAGGGATTGTTAACCCTATTTAAAAAACATGACAATAAATATATCGGGAATATAGACTCAGAACACAAAACATGGGAGTTAGTCTATAAGGATATACATCATTTAGATGAAGAAACGCGAATAAGAATGAGAGATGAATGGGAAAGTAAGGCTCAACGTTCATTGGACATAAGTAATGGACCGATCATGAAAATGCTTGTTTTAAAAGAACAATCAAACAAGTATCGCTTCTTTTGGGTAATCCACCATTTATTGATTGATGCAGTTTCCTGGAGAATTTTACTTGAGGATTTCAATACTCTCCATGATCAAGCTTTAAACAATCAAACAGGGAAGCTTGCTTATAAAACTTCTTCATTCAAAGACTGGTCAAACTTCTTGAAAAAATACAATGAATCGTTGATGGACCCTGAAACACTCCGTTATTGGGAACAAAAAACAAAAAGTGAAATAACGGATTTTAAGATAGCGGAAGCCTTTATAGCTAAAGAAGAAAGAACGATGGAGAAATCATTCAGTGAAGAAGAAACTGAAATATTGATCCAGGAATTATCAAGGCAATCAAAAGCGACTGTAGAAGAAGTATTATTGTCATTAATTGCAAAGAGTTTGAAAAAGTCTTTTGAAGTGAAGGACTTCTGGATGGAAGTAGAAGGGCATGGCAGGGAAATGGCGGATGAAACAATGGATGTTACTCGGACCGTTGGCTGGTTTACTGCGATGTATCCGATATTGCTGCATTCAGGAGAGACGTTTGATGACACTTTAAAAAACACGAAGAATGCTATAAGGGAAATTCCAAATAAAGGTTTTGATTATGGCGTTATCAAATATTTACGCCCTGGGGTCATTAAGGAGCCGGATATCCACGTTACTTTTAATTATTTAGGAAGATTGGACTCCCAATTTGAATCATCCAATAGCAGGGACTTTGGTGAGTTTGAAAATAAACCAAAACTCCATTTCCTGGCATTGATCCAGGACGGAAAACTATTCATAAAAATAATCTCAAAATTAGCTGAAGAAAAGATGAACTTAATAATAGAAGCTATTGGTAATGTCGTCATGGAAATCAGGGGAACTGAATTTGACCAGGCTTCTTTAATAGAAAGTGATTTTCCGGATGCGATGCTTACTGAGGAAGATTTGTTTCATATATTGAATTCCAATAAATAAGGTGATTAAGGATTGCAGTCGGCAGGTATGGATGACACAAAAGATAATGGAATCGGGAGGCGCAAAATTGGAGAAATCTATTCAGAATATCTACTCATTAACTCCGCTTCAAGAAGGAATCCTTTATGAACTGGAAATGAACAATACAGCAGAGAACCTTTACATTTCTCAAATGCGAATCAGGATAACGGGCGCTCTTGAAGTAAATGCATTATTCCAGGCGTGGAGTCAGGTTGTAGAACGTCATGAAGCATTAAGGATGAAGGTCATCTCTAAAAATATCGAAAACAATGTTCAGGTTGTATTCAATGCAATGGATTATCAACCAGAAATAATCGATATGACAGAGTTGAGTAAACATGATCAATTAAATGAAATTCAGAGAGTGACATCCAAATCCCAGGAGATGGATGTGAATAACTCCAATTTGATGAACCTCCAGTTAGTGAAAATCGAAGAAAATCAGTATATCTTGATTTGGACTCATCACCATATAATTTTGGATGGCTGGAGTACCAGCATAGTCATCGATGAACTCTTTGTTATTTACAGCCGAATTGTAGGAAAAGACTCCAAACGGCTTATTGATAAGCCGAAGCAATATGGAGATTTTATCAGGTATATGAATAAAATCGATGCGGAAGATCTAAACCGTTTTTGGAAAGAGCTAGCAAAGGATATTGAGCAGCCGACAATCACATTCCCCGTTCTGAAGCATGTGAAGGAAAACCAGCAGGAGAATGATCTATTTTGGGAGCTGGATAAAAAACAGAGTGAGCTTTTAAGGGAATTTGCCGCTAAAAACCATGTAACGATTAATGTATTATTGCAGTTAATTTGGTCGATCGTCCTAAAGGAAATGTCCAATCAAAATAGAATAGTCTTTGGAATTGTAAGCTCTGGCAGGTCGAATAACTTATTCAAATCCGAAGAAATTGTTGGGCTGCTCATTAATACGATTCCGATGATAGCTGAAATGAACGATACAGATAGCATTACTGATTTACTGAAACGGTTCCAGGAAACATTAAACAATATGCTTGATTACTCTCAAATTTCTTTAGTGGATATTAAAAGGCATACGAAATTAAAGAAGGAAGATCCGATTTTCGAAACTTTATTTGTTTATGAAAATTATCCGGAAGCGAAAAATGAAGGGTTTGATATTAACTGGGAAATCGAAGGAGGAAAAGAGAAACATAGCTTTCCATTATCATTACAAGCCCAGGATAATAAAGAAACGATTACATGCAAATTGTATTTTAATTCCTGCTTCATAGAGCGTTCACTAGTAAATGATATCCATTCAGCCTTCATGGAGATTGCCAATCAAATTACAAAAGTACAGCAAATTGACGAAATATATGTCGATGTTGATTTTTCAAAACTAAAAAATAATGTGTGTAAGAACCATCAAGCAACAAGTGACCATAAGATCACATCCGCATCCGTTAATCAAGAACTTAAAGAAATATGGCAAGAGTTTTTCTTGAACAGTGAGATTAATGAGGATTCTGATTTCTTTCAATTGGGCGGGCATTCGATAACAGCCATGAAATTGGTATCTAAAATTAATAAAAGACTTGATGGGAATATGAAATTAGCCGATTTGTTTGAAAATCCTACATTGAAATTGCTAAGTCATAAGATCTTTCCGGAAGTGAATACGCCTCCGAAAGATGAAACGGAAGTAGTTTCATCTTTTGTGGAAAGGACATTTTTGGAAGTCTTATCAACAAGTCAAATCGATAAAGATGCTGATTTTTTTGAAGTGGGCGGACACTCGATTTTAGCCATGAAGTTATTGACGAAATTAAACAAAGAATACAATCAAATTCTAACCTTGAAAAATATTTTTCAAAATTCAACAATCGATTCGTTGACGGCCTTCATCATTAATGAAATTTCAGAACATGACATTGAGCACATTGAAGCGCAACAAAAAGGTCATGTTTTATCCAGTAACCAAGAGGCTTTGTGGTTCAACGAAAAACTCAATGGTAAGACAATCAATTATAATATCCCTCAGAAATATAAAATTACTGGTGCAGTGGATACTTCAATGATGGAAAAATCAGTAAATCGTGTCGTTAATAGACATGAGATTTTAAGGACCACCGTCCGTGAAAATGCCGGGAAAGGCTACCAGGAGATCAAGGAAGATTTGTACATTAAAATAGATGAAATCGACCTCTCTGCGTTAAAGCCCGAACAGCAAACGATTCGTATGCTGCAAATTGAAGAAGATGTCCAATCGGAAATCTTTGAAATGGAAAAAGGTCCTCTCATGACAGTGAAACTGGTTAAATTGAGCGAAAAAGAGTCTGTTTTATTTGTGAATCTCCACCATTTCATATTTGACGGATGGTCGGTGAGTATATTTTTAGACGAATGGTTATCTTTTTATGACAGTGAAGTGAATGAAAAGGAACTTATCCTTGGAAACGACTTTAAACAATATAAGGATTTTGCCATTGAGCAGAAAAGCTGGCTAGAACATAACATTAAAGAAGAATCGCTATTTTGGAAAACAAACTTATCTGGGGAATTACCTAAATTGGAGCTTCCTTTAGATACGATACGTACAAAAGAAAATAGCACCGATGGCAGTAGTTTCATAGTGGAACTAACAAGTGAAGAGCTCCAAGGTTTAAAACGGATGTCCCTTGAAAAAAACTCGACATTATTCATGACACTGCTAACGATGTACCAGTCTTTTCTAGCAAAATATACAGGTCAAAACGATATCATCGTCGGAAGTCCTTTGGCGAATAGAATGATTGAAGGAACAGAAAAATCGATAGGTTATTTTGTCAATACACTGCCTTTTAGATTAAAGCTGGGACTTGAGGAAACATTCGAAGAGATTCTTGAAAGAAATACAAACCATATCATCGACATCTATGACCATCAGCATATGACATTGGAGAAAATTGTTGAAGTCATTAATCCTGAAAGAAATTTAGCAAGCACTTCATTATTTCAAACCGTCTTCATTTTACAAAATAATGCCAAAGCTTCATTTGAAAGTGAATACATAAAGATAACGCCTGAAGTAATAAAATCAAAGGCAGCAAAATTCGATTTGAGTTTAGCTGCAGAAGAATATGAGGATAAGCTTTTATTCGCTTTTGAGTATAATTCAGGGATCTTCAATGAACAAACCATTCAATTATTAGCTGAAAATTTCTTAGAGTGGATTAGGAAAATTACCTATCAGCCTGAACGATCGATTGACAAGGTATCCGTCGTGAGTAAGAGGCAGGAAAAAGTATTATTGGAAGAATGGCAGGGAGAAACCATTCGTTTTGAGGGGATCAATGACACAATCCCAGAAGCCTTCCATAAAATTGTTGAGCGGTTTCCTGATAAGATAGCCATTGTTGATGGTCCGAGAACCATTACATATCGCGAATTGAATGATAAGAGCAATCGACTCTCACACTATTTACTAAGCAAAGGGATTTCTAAAGAAGAAAGAATCGGAATTTATATGAATCGATCAATTGATATGGTGACAGGGATGTTGGCAGTAATTAAAGCTGGTGCTGCGTATGTTCCATTGGATCCTCATTATCCTGATGAACGATTAAGCTACATGGTGAAGGATTCGTCCATTTCCTATTGCTTGAGTCACAAAGAACTCGGAAAGAATGGTTTGATTGACCCATCCAAAATAATATATTTTGAAGATATTGAAAAAGAATCGGATTTGTTATTGGAAACGAATCTTCACATTGCGGATCAGAGAGACTTAGCATATGTCATTTATACCTCGGGAACGACAGGCAGGCCAAAAGGAGTAATGTTAGAACATAGAGGAATCATTAACTTAGTTTATAACCAAAATGAAATGATGTGTTTAGATACATCAGCTAAAGTGCTGCAATTCGCTACGTTTAATTTTGATTCATCCGTCATAGAGATTTTCAGCACACTATTATTCGGTGCCGAGCTGCATATAAGTGTAGATAAAGAAAATCAATTTGACATGAGTAAACTTGTTGAACAAATTAAGCGTGAAGGAATTTCTCATATCATTTTACCGCCTGCTGTATTGAAAGAACTGCCAATCATTGAATTGAGCACGATTAAAGTGTTGGGATCTGCAGGTTCTGAATGTCCAGTTGAGCTCGTTTCAAAGTTTAAACATATATCGTTTTTCAATGGCTACGGGCCTACGGAATATTCGGTATGTACAAGTTTTAAAATGTTTCCCCCGAATGAGGATGTTACAGATGAATTCGTTGTTTCGATCGGGAAGCCTCTGACCAACACGGTCGTACTTGTGTTGGATGAAAACCGGAAACTAGTGCCGGCAGGGTCAGTTGGTGAACTTTACGTTGGAGGAATTGGGTTAGCAAGGGGATATTTGAATAATGAGAGTCTGACAAATGAAAGATTCATATCCAATCCATTCAACCCTGCCGAAAATGTATACAGAACTGGGGATTTAGTTAAGCATAACAAAGCTGGGGAATTAGTTTATATAGGCAGGGCGGACGATCAAGTGAAAATAAGGGGATACCGTGTTGAACTATCGGAGGTTAATGTTTCATTACGAAAAATAGCAGAAATCAAGGATAGTTATGTAACGGTAATGGAAGATGGATTTGAGAATAAAAGGCTAATTGCTTATTATACGGTGAATGATGAGGTTTCGATAGATTCAATCAGAAGACGATTGAAAGATACACTGCCTGCTTTCATGATTCCTGCTCATTTTATGCAACTGGATAAATTTCCTTTGACGCCGAATGGAAAAGTTGATCGGAAATCCCTGCCGAAATGGACGGAACAGTTGAATGAGAGGAAGGAAAAAGTGCTGGATGTGCAAGATTTGTCCAAAACTGAAACAGAGCTGCTGACAATCTGGAGAAATGTTTTAAACGATCCCACTATAGGACCGGAAGATAACTTTTTTGAATGTGGCGGTGATTCAATCATCAGTATTCAAATATGCTCTGCCGCAAAAGAAAAAGATTTATTTATAACTCCTAAAGATTTATTTGAATTTCAAACGGTCCGTGAGCTAGGGAATATTGTAAATGAGCTGGAGCAAAAACAAGTGGTTCAAGAAACGGTATCAGGTTATGTCCCGTTGACGCCTATTCAATCTTGGTTTTTTAATGAAAATCATGAGAATATCCATCATTGGAATCAGTCAGTCGTTTTGATGAAGGATAATACGTTGACGACTGAACAATATAAAAAAATCATCATGAAATTAATTGATCAGCACGACGTTTTAAGGACTTTATTTGAAAAACATGGTGATTCATATATTGGCAATATTTCAAATGCTGATACAGCTTGCAGTTTTCATGAGTATCATGTTTCAAGTATTAAAGATGAAAAAAGCTTGAAGGAAATTAATGAGCTAGAAGAAAACGCCCAACAAAGTTTAAATATACACAATGGCCCTTTGATGAAGTTCCTTCTATTCAGGGATCAAAGGGAGGTAAGGGTTTTTTGGGTGATTCATCACCTAGTGGTTGATGGTGTTTCGTGGAGGATACTTCTTGAACATTTCGAAAGGTGCTATCAACAGATAAAGAATGAACAAGAACCATCACTGCCTTTAAAAACGACTTCTTATAAACAATGGTCCGAGAAACTAAACGAATACAAGAACACTGACCTACCAGAAGAGGCCGTTCAATATTGGGAAAAGGAAATAAATGTTCCAGTATCTCCGCTGACGGAAGACTTAGGAGAAACGTGTGATTTTGAAAACATGTATAAAATACAAGTGAATGAGGCCCAAACTCAAAACCTCATTAAAAATACTTTAAGAAAACATAAAACGACGATTGATGAAGTTTTATTATCCGTTATCGCACATGCACTTTCCAATCGAATGGGAATCAATGAATTTTGGCTCGATTTGGAAGGGCATGGAAGAGAGGGTATTGAGGATGATATTGATTTATCAAGGACGGTAGGGTGGTTCACCTCGATTTATCCAGTAAGGATTAAAGGAATGGCGACTTTGGGCTCAACCTTGAGAAATACAAAAAACATATTAAGAAATGTGCCAAACAAAGGGTTTGACTTTGGAATCCTGAAGTATATTTCCAATCGGAATCATAACTATCCAGATAGCCTTGTGAGTTACAACTATCTAGGTCAGTTTAATAACACTGGTGATATGGAACAAACCAATAGCAGCAATATCGATTTGAACTATAAATTTCCATATAAACTCAATTTTGTCGCCAGCATCGTAAACAATAGACTCGTGCTGAATATTATTGGCGATAGCAGCAATGAAAACTTCCGAATGATATGTAAAGAAGTTGAAGTACACTTAAACAAAATTTTAAGTGGAAGTGCAGATTTGAATGACTCTATTGTCGAAACGGATTTTGAAGCTGAGAAAATAGTCGATGGAAGCACGATCACCCATTTCATTAATAAGTTTAATAACATTGAAGAGATTTACCCAGTGACATCACTTCAAGAAGGAATGTTATTCCATAGCGAAGTAACCCAAAGTCCTGAATATATTTCACAGCTATCCATTGATTTAGTAGGTGATCTGGACTTGGTTAAATTAGAAGAAGCCTGGAATGAAACCTGCAGAAAATACGACGTTCTAAGATCCGTTTTCAGGCGCAATCAATTGGGGGACCGTTATCAAATCATACTTAATGACATTTATTATGTGTTTAATCATGTGGATCTAACGATGTTTAGTGAAGACGAGTCAGAATCCAAACTAGAAAACCTTTTAGAGCATAGCAAAAACAGACAAACGGATTTAGAGAATGGCCCGCTCATGAACATCACTTTGATTCAGTTATCGGATCATCGCTATAAATTCATATGGACACATCATCATGCTTTAATAGACGGCTGGAGCCTGCAAATTGTCATTAATCATTTTTTGGATAATTACCGAAGCCCATCCAATACGACGAAAGACAGTGATGAACATAAGAATGCTTATAAACAAGTCATGAATCATGTCAGGAATATTAATAAACAGGAAGAAGCAGCTTTTTGGAATAAAGAATTGAGGGATTTCGAACAAGTAAAAGCACTAGTGAGTAATAAAACGGATAAGGTAGCTTTTACATCGGATAAAGTTATTGAATATAGCTTACCTGAAGAGCTTACCGAAAGATTAATAGAATTATCCAAGCGTCATAGAAAGACCATTAATAGCGTTGTTCAAGGAGTTTGGAGCATCGTTCTATCCTACCTCAGTGAAAGCGACTCAGTATGCTATGGGGTGACAAGCTCAGGAAGGAACCTCAGCATTCCGCATATTGAATCAGCTGTAGGCTTATTGATCAATACTCTGCCATTCTCTTTGAAAATCGATTGGGATGATGATTTACAATCCTATCTAACTGCTATTCAAAACAAGCAATTACAAATGAGAGAGTATGAGTTCAGTTCACTTACGGATATAAAGAGATACGCTGAAATTCCATGGGATAAGGAATTATTCCAACATATATTTGTATTCGAAAATTATCCGAGCACAGAACTGGCAGAGGATTCGCAAATCATGATCGAAAATTCAGTTGGAAGTGAATCGACCAATTTTGATCTTACGTTCTCTGCGGCTGTAGTGCAATCCAAGCTGCACTATAAAATCATTTATAAAGAAAGTAAATTCGATGAAAATGAAATTTTACGTTTTATGGATTCCATGCAGGAAATATTCTTAAAACTAACAGAAGATGAAACAATACTATCTATTGGTAAATTAATAAATCACTTGAAAGTTGGGGCCCGATGATAAGTAAATCGATGACGACGAATAAATTGATGTCAATAACTGAAGCTTTTATAAAAATCGTGGAAGATAATCAGTCAAAAGCGGCACTTTGTGAAAATGACAGGCAAATTACTTTTAAAGAATTAGATATTCTTTCAGATAATCTTGCTAAAAGGATCATTGATTTGGGGATTCAAGAAGAAACAATGATCGGGATTCCAAGCAAAAGGTCCATTGAACTGATCATCGGGATGCTTGCGATAATAAAGTCAGGCTGTTGTTATGTTCCGATAGACGAAAAGTACCCATTAAAAAGATTGGAATATATGATTGCAGATACGGATATGAATTTCTTCTTATCGTTTAATGGCCAAGAAGGGAAGCTCCGTGAATTGGATATTGAACCAATTCCATTTGAGATTAATGAATTAAGCAAGGAAGGGCACATTCCCGTTAACCGTTCTTCGGAGAATGGTCTCGCGTATGTTATCTATACATCAGGAACGACTGGAAAGCCGAAAGGTGTGATGATAGAGCATAAGAGTGTAGTCAATTTAGTAATGAACTCTGAAATACTTGAAATAAACGAAAATAATAGAGTGGCTCAATTTTCCAACCCGTGTTTTGACGCCGCAACTTTTGAGATATGGGGAGCTTTATTGAATGGCGCAACTTTATTCTTGATGTCGAATGAGTTCACTTCTTTTGATGATTGGAAAGAAGCGATATCCATTGGAAAGGTGGATGTGGCTTTTTTTACGACAGGTCTTTTCAATGCAATGGTTGATGAGGATCCATTAATTTTTGAGGGATTAAAGAAAATTGTGGTTGGCGGAGATAAAATCTCGGTTTCCCATGTGAGAAGATTGAAGCAAACAATCGGTCATTTTTCCTTGATTAATGGGTATGGACCAACTGAATGCACGACTTTTGCCATTTGCCATGAGGTCGAAGACAAAGATGCAGATGTTATTCCCATTGGAAAGCCATTGAGCAATGTAGAAATCAAGATTCTATCTGAAGAACAAGTAGAGGTAGAGGATGGGGAAATAGGCGAGATCTACATTGGCGGTCAAGGGGTCATGAGAGGCTATCTAAATCAGCCGCAATTAACGGAACAAGCTTTGCTCATGAATGATTTGAATCAGGCGAAGTGGTACAAAACAGGTGATCATGGCGTCCGGTTACACAATGGTGAAATTCTGTACAAAGGCCGAAAAGACAGTCAAGTGAAAATTCGCGGCTTTAGAATTGAACTGAATGAAATTCAGGAAAAGCTTGATAAATACATGAAGATTGAAAGTTCAGTAGTTGCTGTTAAAAACATCAATGATGAGAATTATGTTATCGCTTATTACAAACATAAAGATGAAAAAGCGGAAAACGCTGAAAAGGATATTAAAGATTATCTGAGCAATGAATTGCCGAATTATATGATTCCCCATTTTTTTGTCAGGGTAGATGAGTTCCCGCTTAATGCCAACGGTAAAGTGGATAAAGACAAATTATTGGAAATGGATATCATGCAAAATAAAACTGCCTTAGCCAATCAAGAAACTGGAAAGAAAAAAGAAGTATTGGAGATTTGGAGAAATGTATTAGGAAATCCAAGTCTAGGATTGGACGACAACTTCTTTGAAAATGGAGGCCATTCCATTTTAGCTACAAAACTGGTCTATGTAATGAAGGAAACCGTACTTCCTGAGGCCACTTTACAAATATTATTGGAAAATAACACAGTCAATAAATTTGTTGAGGCACTTGAAGCCGAATCAGCTGGCAGCATGGAAGCAGTGATGGAGAAGGATTCCATGCTCGCTCCAGCGTTGATGGAGAAAATAAGGGAAATATCCACTAAACCAGTTGAAATTGAAAAAAATATGATGATTACAGGTGGAACAGGGTTTTTAGGGGCACATCTATTAAATAAATTGTTACTGGAATTGGAAGATGTCAAAATCTATTGTTTGGTTAGATTTCCTTCAAGAAATAGATTGAAAGATACCTTAATGAAATACGGTCTTTGGCAGGATGATTTCGTAAGTAGAATCGTTGTAATTGAAGGGGATCTTAGTAAACATCAATTTGGTTTGGATGATATGACATATGAGAAATTAAGCAATGATGTTTCTCATGTGTATCATGTCGGTGCCGAAACGAATTTCTTCGAGCCATATAGCAAATCAAAGATTTCGAATGTGAATGGTGTAGTGGAAATCATTAAGTTTGCTTCATCATACACTCGGAAAAACATTCATTATGCCTCAACGCTTTCTGTCTTGACCGGCGAAAGGAAATGGGACGAGGAAGACGAATTGGTTTACTCCCCCGATTTAATGATCGGGTACAGCCAGTCCAAATGGGTTGCCGAGAAATTGCTTCTTCAAGCAAGGGAACATGGACTGACAATCGATATTTTCCGCTTAGGCAGGATTTCATCTAATTCAAACGGGGTTTGGAACGAGAAGGATATGTTGTACAAGGTTTTTGAATCATTTATTGAACAAAGGATATTGCCATTTAAAGAGGAAATTCATTTTGAATTGATGCCAGTCGACTTTGTAAGTGAGTTCATTTACAAAATATCAAGATTGAATGAGAATCAGAAGCTCGGGATCTATCATATGTTCAATGATCAGAGGGTTTCAAGTGAATTCGTGACCGCCTTCTTCGAAAAAAATGAAATACCCTACTCCAACATGGATTTGGAAGAATGGTTACAATCATTAAAAGAAAAGACACAATCTAACGAGATTCATTCATTAAGTGCTTTGTCCCAGTTAATTGATGAATCAACAAAATTAAAAGAGTCGGAAATCCTGCAATCCAAAACCAAGGAGGAAATGGAATTGCTATCAATGAAAATGCCGGAAATCGATTCAGGGTATGTTGAAAGCTTTATGAAGTTCATGCTGAAATAATCGATCATGGAGAAGGGGGATGGAAGGGCTGAAGAAGACACTTTTTTGTTTCCCTTATGCCGGGGGAAGTGCATCTTTTTATAGAGAATGGAAATTTGATGATGATGGGATAGAGGTAATCCCGCTGGAATACCCAGGACATGGCAGTAAATATAGTGAACCATTGTGTGACCATATGGCGGATTTGACGGATATATTAATGAAAGAAATGGAAACGAAGCATCAAATGGATACACTGGGAAGCATCTCTTTGTTTGGACATAGCATGGGTGCGATTGTAGCCTTTGAAATTGCAGCAAAATTAGAAGAGAGAAATGCTAAAAAAGTAGAGCATATATTCATTTCAAGTAAATCGTCTCCAAATTATAAATTAGACCAAATCGATTGCTCTAATGCAAAACATTTAAAACGATCGCTTGAAAAAATCGGGGGAACGAACAAGGAACTCCTAGAAACCGAAGATTTCATGAATATATTCCTTCCGATAATCCAGTCGGACTTGAATGTTTTAGCCAACTATCACCATGAAAAAAAACGCGATAAGAAGGTGGGAAATAAAGCCGTTTTGCTATTGGGCTCGGATGATACCGTGACGAAGGAAAGTATCGAAAGCTGGAATGAATACATTGCACATATTGAAGGATTGCATATATTAAAGGGTGATCATTTCTATATAAAGCAAAACCAGTCTATCGTTTTAAAAATCATTCAAGAGTATTTACTCAATAGTCGTTGTGAAGTTCTGATTTAAGGTTGCGGACTGTCTTGAATACAACCGAAATTTGTTCCGCCAATTAGTTTCAGAAGTCAAAAAAATTTAATATAATGTGAGTTTTGAATTATCCGCTTGGATAAGCATGAAACCCGATCTTCAATGTGAAAGGACTGATTTATTCAGTCCTTTCACATTGTAAACAAATTAAAAAAGTTCCAGTTGATTTCATAAATCCGCTACCTTTCCGCCGACTGTCTGCCAAGCCTCGTCAAAGTAAACGTCTGTGGGGACTCGGCTAGCCAGTTATTCGTCAGGAGTGTCGTAAATTTCTTCAATCACTCCATATAAAAAAGTAATAAAACATGAAGGATGACCAAGTCATTTTCAGGGTTCGGGGTGAGACTAACCGAACCTCTTTTTAAATATGGGAATGGAAATTGAGAGGCCGTTCCGTGCTTCAGAGTCGACAAACGTCGATGCAGATCGATTAAATGAGAAACATCGCGACTATCGTAGTGACTGCCAAACCAATGGTTACCGGAAGCAGATTCCGGCGGGCAAGTTCAAAGGGACTGACGTTACATATTGCAGCGGCTGGTATCAATGCCCATGGAATCAGGGTACCTCCGCCAACCCAAATCGCGGTTATTTGCCCGAGTGCAGTCAAGGTGGCGGTTCCGCTTCCGATTGCCGTTCCAAATAGTTTGGCGACAGATCCGGCTAAAGAAATGCCTGAGAAGCCCGATCCATCCAATCCAGTGATGGCACCGATTCCCGTTAATGTGACTGCGGCTATTTCTTTCGTTAAAGGAACGGAGGCCGCTAAGGCGGCACCGAGGTCATTGACGATGCCAAGTGATGTTTTTGGTAAGTAGTCACCGATGATCTGATTGAATCCAGAATCACCTAAATAGAAGAATGCGGCGATTGGAATCACAGGTCCGAATACTTTGAAGCCAAATTGAAAACCCTGAATCAAATAGGCCGTTGATTTTTCAAGTCCTTGCTGTTTATGTGCGACAAGGGATAAAATTAGCAAAATGAAAACGGCTGTACCGCCAACCAACGCCGTGGCATCTCCGCCTTGCAACTTCAAAACCGACAATGCCACAACATCCAACAGAAAGGCAATCGGAATGAAAACGGCAAAAAACTTCTTTTGCCCCAGTGTGAGCAGATCTTCACTAATTGTCTGATCTGTGATGATTCCCTCATTATCCGCAGCCTTGATTCTTCCAAGCTTCATATCCCGCTTTAAAAGGATAAAGGCGGAGATGGTGGTGACGACCCCCATTGTAATGACAAGGGGAATGCTCGCAGCGATGACATCACCGACTGGTATGGAAGCGGCATCCCCCGTTAGTTTAGGAGCAGCTTGAATGATGAAATCCCCTGATAAAGCTATTCCGTGACCAAAAAGGTTCATCGCCATCGCCACGCCAAGAGCAGGTAAACCAGCCCGTAAGGCAACGGGAAGCAGAACAGCCCCAAGTAAGGCAACGGCAGGTGATGGCCAGAAGAACCAGGATATTATCATCATGACGATTCCAATTACCCAAAAGGCAAGTGTAGGATTCTTAATGAATTTCGCAAACGGTGCAATCATGACATCATTAATGCCGGACCTCGTTAAAACCGTGCTCATGGCAACGATGATTGAAATGATTAAAATCGTGGACATTAATTCCGTAATTGCGAAAATGAAGCTGTTGAATATCCCGCTTACGGATGAGGCTAAACTGCCTGTAGCCACTAAAGCCAAAAGGAAAATCCCAATTATGCAGATGAGGGTAGTATCACGACGTTTTACCATAAACCCGATTATCAATGCAATAAATACAACATAAATCCAATGGAGTGCAGTTAATTCCATCTCCATGATCCGTCCCCCTCATAAATGTGCCTAGTTACAGATTATGAGGGAGATATGGGGTGGTGAGTTGTTTCAAAAATTTTTAAGGCTTATCTTGTTTTCAACTTATGATGTGATTATATCGAGTTTAAGAAGCGGAACTGCTACTTGGCCTGAGTATCTTTTCATTTGGTTTATTGTGTACGGCAACCAACTTAGCCGAAATAGAAAAAATAATGTCAAAAATGATGCAATAGAATCTGCTAGAACGAAGTTGGACAAGATTGTTTTTTGGCCCAATAACATCAAAGTTGTCTAAAATAGCTGGATGTAGGAAAATTTATAAGAAAAATGGAGAGGGATTTTCATTCCCCTTAACTGAAAAGGATATTAAAAGTAAGTTTTTAGCTTTAAAGGAATGGACTTTTGTTTCGCGGACAATGATTATCAAGAATCTTTTGGCTTTGATGTAGTTGATATAAAGAAGTACAATGAGGAATCTTTGAAATTCATTACAGAATAATTCTAAAAGACAATAAATATTGAACTTAATACATTAATTTCACATGAAATTCTGATAGAAACGGTCCTTCTTTTAATTGAGAGGGGCTATTTTCATTTTTTAGGGTAAATCAAATTATAGGCAAACCCGTGGGGAAATTTAAGGTTTATCTTCTTTATTTTCAACAATACTTCAAGTATCCTTAATTTGAATAGCAACTACTGTAAATGAGGGATAAGCCGTGAAGCAAATATATAGTGATGTCATACAATTTCGGGGTACACATTATGAGTTTGGATACATGCAAGGGGAGAAATTAAAAGATTCACTAACGGTAAAAAATCGTGAAGATCAGTGGAAGATTAGGCAGCCGCGGTTTACGGTTGAGGAAGAAGAGGTCAAGAAAGCAATTACACAATTCGCCCCTGGAGTTTGGGAAGAATTACTGGGGTTGCAAGAAGCGTTGAAATGGCCAATTGACCGCGTGCTGCAAGAGTTCGGTGGATACCGATTGGATTATGTTCGGTCGGGCTGCTCCATCATGACTGGCGATGATTATCTCATTCGCAATTATGATTACCACCCAAAGACCTATGAAGGACGATATGTCTTATTCCAGCCAACCGATCAAGGGTATTCAAGCATCGGCCCGAGTCAGCGAGGGACTGGTCGAATGGATGGAATGAATGAAAAGGGTCTGGTGATAGGCTATAATTTCATGAATCGCAAGAACCCTGGTGATGGTTTCATTTGCTGCATGATTGGCAGACTGATTGTTGAATCTTGTGCGAACGTACAAGAAGCGGTCGCGATGTTGAAGGAAATCCCGCATCGTCATTCCTTCACTTACGTCGTCTATGATAAAAGCGGAAGTACCTATATCGTTGAAACCTCTCCGAGAAATGTAGAGGTGCGCACGTCAAATGCCTGTACCAATCACTTTGAAATCATGAAAAATGAGAACCGTAACCATCTTATCGATTCGAAACGCCGATTGGAGATCATCCAAGATCATGAAGGGAGACTTTCATCTGCCTACGATGCTTACAGGTTGTTTAATGATACCAATCAAGGTGTCTTCTCGGATTTATATAGCAGCTGGGCGGGAACGATTCATACTTCCGCTTATTTACCTAAGGAGATGAAAGCTTGGATTGCCTTGGGAGGGAACCAGGAGCCGACTTCAATAGATTTTTCGAAATGGCTTGAAGGGGAAAATGTTGAATTAGAACGAATCAAAGGTGTAATTGATACGGATATTCCCTTCGTGCATATGGATGAGGGAGCGAATTGGTTTCGGAATTGAACGTATTAAGGAAAGCCATCTTTGGTTAAATGATGTTGAAATTACCACTCGTAATATAAATGAAGCACATTTAAATGGCCAAGAATCAGTTGGTGAATAATTGTAAAGGGGGGGCTTATATGGATGAAAATGAAGGCTTGAAAGGGTCAAGAACAGTTCAACGGTCAATTAATATAATGAACTGCTTTACTTTAGAAGAGTCAGAATTATCCTTAACGGAAATCTCGAAAAAGATAGATTTGGCAAAATCAACAACTTCCAGACTATTAGATACACTAGTACAAAATGGTCTTCTGCAAAAAAAATTCTCCAATTCAAAGTATCAGTTTGGCTATAAAATGTATCAGTTTGGTCGTATTGCGGAAAATACCATTTCATTTGAAATAACGGAACTTGCAAAACCATTCATGAAGAAACTAAGAAATGAAATTGGAGAATCAGTGAGTCTATATATGCTTGAAAATAAGGAACGAAGGTGTATTGCACGATACGGCAGTAATCAATCAATCCGTCATGTAGTAAGCATTGGAGAGGCACTTCCATTGGAGAAAGGTTCGGGTGGGAAGGCATTATTGGCTTTTCAGTCTCCGGCGTTTGTTGAATCAATTCTAAAAAATTTAGATTCCGAAGCATTACGAATTAGTCTATCAGACGAATTGCCAATTATTCAAAAAGAATCTATTGCTATGAGTTTAGACGAAAGAGGGGCCGGAGTTAATTCAGTTGCATCACCTATTTTTGGGGTGGATCAAGAAGTGAATTTTTGTCTATGCGTATCTGGGCCAAGTACAAGATTTACGCAAGCTGTAATGGATTCAATAAAAAGTGAAGTGAAGATGAATGCTTTAAAAATTTCAGAATGTTTTAATGACCCAAAAGAATAGCCACATTGTGGCCAAGATTTATTGACAGCGCCTTTTTTTACTGGGCGCTGTTTTTTATTTTAATGATTAAAAGACAGAATTTTTTAATTTTTATCGTGACAGATAAAAGTGGCTTTGTTATAATTCATTCATAAAGTTCCATCTAATGAAATTTATTGTTTCATTAGATGGAACTGAATAAAGAGTTTTATGTAAAAGTTCTTATTCCCATTTTGTTTAGCAAAAATACCAGACTCATAATTTCAAGGAGGAAGTATTAATTATGGATAATCCAACAAATGGACCTTTGACTGGAATTCGTGTTATCGATGCATCGACTGTGATTGCTGCTCCGTTTGCAGCTACCTTATTAGCGGACTTGGGAGCTGAAGTGTTAAAAGTGGAACTTCCGGATAAAGGGGATCCTTTAAGGGGTCTTGGACCGTGGAAGGGTTCTGAACCATTGAGGTGGCCAGGTCTTGCACGTAATAAGCAGTCTATAACTTTGGACATTCGCACTATTGAGGGGAGGGAGTTATTTAAAAAATTAATTCGCACTGCAGATGTCCTGATAGAAAATTTCAGGCCTGGAACAATGGAGAAATGGGGACTAGGCTATGAAGAGCTGAGAGAAGTGAATCCTCGTCTCATTATGACTAGGCAATCGGGTTACGGGCAAACGGGACCATATGCAGAAAAGGCAGGGTTTGGAACACCTAGTACTGCCTTTTCGGGATATACCTATTTACAAGGGTTTCAGGATCGCCCCCCAGTAAGTCCTTCATTTTCTTTACTTGATTATATATCGGGCATTTATATTGCTTTTGGAACTGTAAGCGCTCTCTTTCATCGTGAAACTTCTAACTCTGAAAAAGGTCAAATCGTTGAGATGGGACTATATGAAGGGATGTTCAGGATGATGGATTTCTTAATTGCTGAACATGACCAACTCGGTAAAGTACGAGAGAGAGCACCTATGCTTCATGGTCATTCAAGTCCTTCCGGTACTTACCAAACAAAAGACGGACATTGGGTTGTTATGGTATGCAGTACACAAAAAACATGGGAACGTCTGGCTCAAGCTATGGGGCGGTCGGATTTGATAGAAAACCCTGATTATATAACAAATAAAAAACGAATGAATAACGATAGCTTCCTTCAAGAACTTGTTATGACTTTTATGAAATCCCTAAATAAAAAAGAGCTTTTGAGTAAAATGGATGAGTTTGGTGTTCCCATTTCACCAATATTAAGCATAAAGGATATCTTTGAAGATCCTCATTATCAAGCAAGGGAAAATATTTTGGAAGTTGATCACCCTCAGTTTGGAACGATTAAAGTTCCCGGCATTGTACCTAAGTTTTCAGAAACACCAGGGCGTATCCGTCATCGTGCACCAGAACTGGGAGAGCATAACAAACAAGTGTTTAGTGAAGAACTTGGTTTATCTGAAGAGGAATTAACGAATCTAAAAGCCAAAGGGGTCATCTAACATGAAAAATGAACAAATGATCGTACCTGATAAAGTGAATATATGGGAAGTTCTCCCGCGAGATGGTTTTCAAATGGAAGACAAATGGATACCGACAGAAGAAAAGATTCGCATTATCCGTGGTCTGGCAAGTACAGGGATCAAACATATTGAAGTTACATCTTTTGTGCATCCTCAAGCAATACCTCAATTAAAAGATGCTGAAGAGGTGGTAAAGCGGGTTCAGGACTTAAATGGAGTAAAGTTCCGAGCGCTGGTTCCCAACTTGCGCGGGGCGGAACGTGCTATTAATGCAGGAATGAAAAAAATAAAGATATTATTATCTGCCACAGATTCACATAGCCTATCCAATTCCAACTGTATAGTTAAAGAAGCACAAATGGATCACCTGCCGATTGTAGAACTTGCTGGAAAATATGGTGTAGAAGTAGGAGGTTCAATTGCGGTAGCATTTGGCTGTCCATATGAAGGTAAGGTACCTCTGGAAAAGATAGTATCCATTCTTGAAGGATACAAAGATATGGGGGTTAACGAAGTTTCTTTGGCAGATACGGCTGGAATGGGAAATCCAAAGCAAGTATCCGAAATGTTAAGTATCATTAGAGGTTTATTCCCTAGTTTCAAGTTCACTTTACATTTACACAATACAAGAGGAATGGCATTTGCCAATGCAGTAGCAGCCTTGCAGCAAGGGGTCACTGATTTTGATAGTTCCACCACTGGATTGGGAGGATGCCCTTATGCCCCTAACGCTGCAGGAAATATTCCCACAGAAGATATTGTACATGGCTTTCATGAAATGGGAATCCGGACAGCCATTAATCTTGACTCATTACTCGAAATCGCCAGCAATATCAAAAGTACAATTGGGCACGATGGTGGAAGCTTTATTCTTAAGGCAGGGCCGAACAACAGGCTGCATTCTAAACCAAAAGGTCAAAAAAAGCTTGGGTGATTACTAAAGGGGATTCAAGTGAATCCCTTTAAAGAAATTCTGAATGAAAACGGATACAAAACAAGGGGGGTATATATGTTATCCATATTAGGATTCATGATGATTGTTGTTTTTATGTATTTAATTATGAGTAAGCGATTAAGTGCACTTAATGCCCTGATTATCATTCCGGTCATTTTTGCTCTGATAGGCGGATTCACTGATTTAGGACCTATGATGATGAGTGGGATTGAAACAATTGCACCAACCGCAATAATGGTGATATTCGCCATTTTATATTTTGGAATATTAATAGACGCAGGTATGTTTGATCCCTTGGTAACAAGAATGGTGAAGATATCAAAAGGGGATCCATTAAAGATTTCCGTTACTACTGCAGTATTGTCTTTATTGGTAGGGTTGGACGGGGATGGAACGATCACGTATCTTATTGTCGTTACAGCATTATTGCCATTATACGAGAAGTTAGGGATGAATAAGTTAATACTGGCTTGTCTCCCAGCAATGTCAATGGGAATCATGAATGTACTTCCTTGGGGGGGACCAACTGCAAGGGTAATGTCCATCTTTGGATACGACGCTATGGAACTCCTAGGACCAATTATCCCATCTATAATCGCTGGAGCAGTATATGTCATTGGGCTAGGCGTGTTTTTTGGGGTTAGGGAACGCAAAAGGTTAGGTGTTTATGGTCATTATACAGAAACAGAAGGTGAAATAGCCGTATCAATGGAGGACATTACGGACCAATCATTAAAAAGACCCAAATTGTATTGGTTCAACATCATTCTTACACTATTATTGGTTTTTGCCTTAGTTAAAGCAATTTTGCCATTACCTGCTCTATTTATGATTGCATTTGTTATAGTCATGGTTGTAAACTACCCGAATTTAAAAGAGCAACAGAGAAGAGTTGAAGCACATGCAGGAAACATTCTAACTGTCACTTCCTTGATCTTTGCTGCGGGTATTTTCGCAGGAATATTGGAGGGAACTGAAATGGTGGATGCCATGGCTTCAACTTTAGTGCATATTATACCAGACTTTCTAGGTCCACAATTGCCTGTAATTGTAGGATTGACCAGTATGCCATTTACGTTTGTAATGGCAAATGACCCTTATTATTTCGGTATTATTCCAATCATTGCTGAGACTGCTTCGGGATTCGGTATTGATAAACTGGAGATTGCACAGGCCTCTTTATTAGGGCAGCCATTACATTTATTAAGTCCATTGGTCGGGTCTGTATATGTATTGATTGGGCTTGTCGGCATAGAGTTTAGGGAGCATATTAAGTTTTCACTTAAATACGCTGTCGGATCAGCGTTGGTTATGATTATTACAGCTATCCTTTTCGGTACATTATCAATCTAGTTATTATTGTTTGTAGAATCGAAAGAAACGATCAATTTTCATGAATAAATAACAAAATGAGGTGTTAGCATTGAATAGCTTAACCCCAAAGCCTCCGTTATTACCCAAGTCAATCATTGATAGAGCTAAAAAGTTAAATACGACCCTTATAGCAGACGCTTTGTATGATTCTAATGCTGGTGTAATGGATTATAAGATAAAGCCTGTGTCATCCGGAATGAAAGTGATAGCAACAGCCATGACGGTTGATATGATTGCGGGAGATAATTTACTTCTTCATCAAGCCATTTATGCTGGAAGTGAAGGCTATGTATTAATTGCGGATGGGAAAGGTCACAAAGGAAATGCCTACCTTGGAGAGTTAATGGCTGGGGCTGCGCACGCAGTAGGACTTGAGGGGATTATCATTGACGGTTTTGTTCGTGATAAAGAGGCTCTTTGTGAATTGGGGTTTCCGATTTTTGCAAAGGGAATCACTCCAAAAGGGCCGTGTAAAGATCGACCGGGAGATCTTAATACGCCGATCACATGTGGCGGTGTAAATGTTCATCCTGGTGATTTAGTCATAGGAGATGAAGATGGTGTAGTTGTTGTTTCACAGGTTAAAATTGAAGAGGTATTTTCCAGAGCAGAGAAAAAATTAACTTATGAACAAAAGCGTCTCGAAGAAATAGCGGAATATGGAAGTAAACGTAAACAAGGTGTTATAGAAGGAAATATTGAACCTTCCTGGTTGAAAAGTGAAATAGGGAATTTTAACATGTGACTTAAGATGCTAAGGGACTAAAAACAGCTACTTGGTAGTAAGTAATTGGAAAGATTTTTTAAGCTTATAGAAATAATCTGGCCCAATCCTTGGATTGGGCTTCTTTTGTTGTTCTATTTTTAGGAAAATCTGGTACTATTTATTAGGGGATCTGCCAGTAATATAATATGATAGAGGAACACATTTTGGATGGGGGACAAGAAGCTGGAAGTCTGTTTGTGCCATACTTGTACAATGAATAAGGGGATGTGCGAATGTTTTCTACAGCTATTGGATGGTTTCGGTTTATTACAATAATTGAGGGAATCTCATATGTTCTATTGCTTGCCATTGGTATGCCCATTAAGTACATATTGGATATTGGGGAAGCAACACTCATTTTAGGAAGCATCCATGGTTTCTTATTTGTCGTGTTTGGGCTTTTATTACTTTATGTGAGCATCATATCAAAATGGTCCTTTTTAAAAATGGCTATGATTTTCATCGTTTCATTCATCCCATTTGGGAATTTTGTAATCGACCGCAGGCTATTGAAGCAAAGTTAAATGATAAAGATCCATGCCCGAATACTTTTCCTTTTGAAAAATCCAAAAAAACGCATTTCCATTTAAATGGAAGGCGTTTTTTTTATGGATTTAAGCTTGCTGTAAGGTTGGCACAAAGATGCTGTAAGAATGAGCATGTAAAGTATAAGTATCAACAATACTGAAGAGGTGAAACAAATGGAACCATTATTAAAAGTGGAAAATATAAAAAAAACATATGGTAAATCAAGCGCTGCCTACACAGCGTTGGAAAATATATCTTTTGACATTCATGAAGGGGAGTTTGTAGGGATCATGGGACCTTCTGGAGCGGGTAAATCGACGTTGCTCAATATGTTGGCAACCATTGATTCGCCGACTGAAGGGAAAATTTTTATGAATGATACGAGCATTCACGATATGAAAGGTGCTGACTTAACGGATTTCAGACGTGATAATCTTGGTTTCATCTTCCAGGATTATAATTTGCTAGACTCATTGACTGTGAAGGAAAATATATTATTACCACTGGCGATTGCGAAAGTTCCAGCGAAAGAAATTACTAACTTGGTGAATCGTATTGCTAAAGTATTTGGGATTGAAGATTTATTAGCTAAATACCCATACCAAATCTCCGGTGGGCAAAAGCAAAGAACAGCTGCAGCCAGAGCGCTTGTGACAGAGCCTGCATTGATCCTGGCTGATGAGCCAACAGGTGCACTTGATTCAAAATCAGCAACAGGTCTGCTGGAAAGCTTAAGTGAACTAAATGAAAAAAATCATTCCACCATCATGTTGGTGACACATGATGCATATGCCGCAAGCTTCTGCCGGCGGATCATTTTCATCAAGGATGGTACGCTTTCAGCAGAAATTTATCGTCGTGGCCAATCACGTAAAGCTTTCTTCCAAGAAATTATGGATGTCCTTGCAACAATTGGAGGTGAGGTAGATGACGTTATTTAGTCTAGCGAGAAAAAATATTGCTCGAAACCTCTCCCAATATTTTTTATATATCGCATCCATGGTATTTAGCATTATCATCTACTTCACGTTTGTAACATTAAAATATAGCGATACAATTGCAGAACAAACGGCTTCATCACAGAAATTAGATTCATTGATGAGTGGTGCGGCAGTCATCCTGATTTTCTTCGTTGCCATTTTTATTGCCTATTCCAATTCATTCTTTATGAAAAAACGTAAAAAAGAAGTGGCATTGTATGCATTGCTTGGCGTACGTAATCGTCAGATTGGTTTTATGCTCTTCTTTGAAAACCTATTGCTAGGTTTGGTTTCATTGGTTGTGGGGATTTTACTTGGATTTCTTTGTTCAAAAGGGTTCATGACGATTTTGATCTATTTAATGGGCTATGATGTCATGGCACCATTTACATTTTCGGGATCTGCAGCTTTGAACACCTCTATCGTATTTCTTATTATTTTCTTGGTGACATCATTCCAGGGCTATCGTTTAATTTATCAATTTAAACTAATTGATCTCTTCCATGCATCGAAAAAAGGGGAAGCGGCTCCGAAGCCATCGATGATTGTAGCCATTCTGGGAGTTTCCCTGATTGTCATGGGTTATTGGTTGGCGATGCAAGATCTTTTTACTTCTAAAGTGTGGGAAAAGGTCGGCTTTTTAATGACGTCACTTATCATTTTGACAACGGTTATTGCCGGTACGTTTTTATTGTTTCATAGCGTTACAGGCTTTGTGTTGGCCGTGATTAAGAAAAATGAAAAATGGCTTTGGAAAGGCCTGCATCTGATGACGATCTCGCAACTGCTATATCGAATTCGGGGGAATGCACGTACATTGACCGTAATTGCGGTGTTAAGTGCTACTACGGTAACGGCTGGCGGTGCGGTTTATGGTCTTTATTACAACGCGAATGACCAAGTTATGACCGTTGATCCGAATACCTTCATGTATCAGCAAACGGATGCAAAAAGCGATCATCAAGTCAGCGCTGTATTGCCAAATACAAAGTATGATGAAAATGTCGAAGCACTATCTGTCACATTTAATACGAAAGAATTGAATAAGGGATCGGCATTCGATAGCTCGGATAAAAAGATTTACACGATAATCGATGAAAGAACATATAACAAATTAGCAGAAGTGCAAGGCAAGGAAGCACTGCATGTGAATAATGGCAAAGCAGTCATTTTAGATATTGGATATGACAAAAGATTCTCACCTGAATACAAGGACAAGACCATCAGGACAGAAAACAACACGGCAATCACATTCCAAAGCTTTAAAACACAAACAGTACTAAATGCCGGAACTGCAGGCATTGCAGTGGTCGTATCGAATGATCAATTTAAATTATTGCAAAAAGAAGGGGAAGCGCTAAAATATCGTGTCATCGGTGTTGATCAAGCTTCCACGGATTTATCTGAAAAAATTGCAAAACAAGTGCCTGAAGAAGCGCTATTTTCCAGTGCCCCTCAAGATTTCCAAACAAGCATCGAAGGTGTAGGCTCATTGCTCTTTATCGGAAGTTTTCTTGGCCTGGTTTTTTTAGCGGCAACAGGCAGTATCATTTACTTTAAAGTTCTAACGGAAGCAGAGGAAGATAAATCACAATACAATATGCTTCATAAAATGGGCGTTAACGCAAAGGAAATGCGGAAATCCATTGCATCACAAGTGCTTGTAATCTTTTTCGTTCCACTGGCAGTGGGGTTATTACACAGTGCGGTTGCTTTAAAAGCCTTCTCGGGCTTATTGATGATGAATCTTGCAAAACCTGTGTTGATCTGGATGATCGCTTATACGGTTATTTACGGTCTGTATTATATCTTAACGGCAGCTTCCTACAATCGTATTATCATACAAAATAATAAAACAGAAGGATGATCGAAATGAAGAAATTTCTTATGGTAGTTGGCATTTTGTTTATACTGGGAGCGGCAGGAGTCTTCGCTCTTACTAAAATCGACTTTAACCGCATGAATGCCGACAATTATTATTTGCAAATTACAGAGGATGGGGTACAACATGAAACCAAACTGGATGATGGTTCAGTGATGACTTACTATTCTTATAAACTTGACGCCAAAAATGCAGATGGTGAAACGTTACCGCTTGAATTCACGGCACAAAAAAATCTTCGAAAAGATGCTTACTTAAAGATGTACGTGAAAAATGGTGATGAAGTATCGTCATATGATGAAGTGAAATTCGAAGACATTCCAAAAAAGGCACAAACAAAATAAATAGGAAAGAAGGGCTGTCTGTAAATTATGGACAGCCCTTTCTCTGCAAGAAAAATAATTATAAAAGTATCGTGATTGTGGTTCCCTTATTTTCAATGCTAGTCAAATCCAGTTTACCTTTATGTGCCAGAATGATGTCCCTTGCAATGGCCATTCCTAAACCGGTCCCATGTTTACTGGCAGTATTCGTACCTCGATAGTAGCGTTCAAAAACCTGTTCTAAGTCTTTGGCGGGAATACCGCGGCCATTATCGGCAATGGTAATTTGGGTATGCAGTTCTGATTGTGGACCAATATCATCAATTTGTATTTTCACAACGACATTTTCCTCGTTATGCACGAGTGCGTTATAGATTAGGTTAAATATCGCCCGTTTCAGTAGTTTTTTATCCACTTTATGTATTGCTTTGTCCAAATTTGCCACAAACTCAACCTGTTGATCACCAAATTGTGAATCATTTAAAAGCTCGATCGTCATTTCTCTTATAAACCCAACGATATCAACATCTTCAAATTGCAAAGGAAGTCGTTGGTTGCGCAAACGCATCGTTAAATTCAGGTCATCCAATAAATCTTTCATATAAACGGACTGTCTATTAATAATGGATGTAAACTCATACAATTCCTGTGGAGTTAATTCAGTGGCGTTATCTTTCATCAATTCTGTATATCCATGGATGGAAGCAAGTGGTGTCTTCATGTCATGAGAAACATTGCTAATCCATTCCTCGCGCATTTGGTCGAGCTGATCACGTTCTTTTTCATACTGATCCAACTTCACCGATAGTTCATTCATATTTCGAAATACATCTTCATAAACGCCTTTTGGTATGCTCATTTTTTTAAAGCGCCGCTCCCGAAGCTGCTGAATTCCTTCTATTAAAATGTTCAGCGGACTCGTTAATTTTTTCCCAAATAAGAATCCAATGACTAATGCAATGATGATATCTACGATTAAAAATATTACTAGTAAGATGTTAAAGTTCTTAAAAACTTTTTCATAATCATAGGTTATTACATAGCGGCCAATTTTCCGTTCCTTAACTCCTACAAAATAGCTGAAATTATGGGCTTCGCCGACAAAAACAGTCGTCTCTGCATCAATTTCCTTATACTTATACATTTGGACGATTTCAACAGGAGAATATACGGTTTGCAATTTTTGAGGTGTATAAAAGGCTGCAACTTGCTCCCCCTCATCATTCAAAAATTGTATCCAGGCGTTATTGTTCCGCAGTTTTTCTAGCCCTTCTTCATTTACGATCGGTTTGTTATCTATTAGTTCCACATATTGTGAAAAGGTTCTGCTAAAGTTTTCAGCTGAAACTTCCTCTGCCTCGAAATTATGCATGGCTCGATAAAAGAGTAGAGATAAAAGTAAAATTGTATTTACGATCCCTACGATTACAACAATTGTCACAACGGATCCTAAAAATCGCCGTGTCAATTTCCACTTCATTTTGTTTCACCCTTGGTTTGTAATTTATAACCAAGCCCTTTAACGGTTATTAAAAATGAAGGCTTTGAAGGGTCTGCCTCGATTTTTTCACGTAAACGGCGAATATGTACCATCACTGTATTATCAGAGCCAAAGAAATCATCGCCCCACACCTTTTCAAATAAAGTTTCCTTGCTCATGATCTGATCCGGATGATGCATAAAACAGCTCATCAATCCGATTTCTTTAGCTGTGAGCTCAAGCGTTTTGCCATCCTTTTTCACTTCATTTTCATTTGCACTAAGCTCAAAAGGACCAACTTGCCGTTTTTTCGGAACGGCCTTTTCCTCTGAAAAGCCCGCACGCCTCAGCTGCGCCTTTACTCGATATGCAACTTCTTTCGGACTGAATGGTTTGGTAATATAATCATCCCCGCCAATCGCCAACCCTAGAAGCTTATCAATTTCCTCATCCTTTGCCGACAAAAATAATATGGGTACATTCGACACTTCACGAATTTGCTTGCATAAATCATAGCCTTCACCATCAGGCAGCATTATATCAAGCAAGACCAGTGATGGATCGAACTCCTGAAACTTTGCCCACCCATCCGCAATCGTCCCCGCCGTAACAATATTCGGGATACCTTCTTTATGTAAAACTGTCTCCATGAGACGTGCCAAATCTTCTTCGTCGTCAATAATTAAAATCCACTGATCATTCGACATTCTGCTACCTCCCAAACATCAATCATACCCTACAGTATAGAGTACCCCTTAAGAAAAAATAAGGGGAGGAAAGATATTTAACGAACTCATTCATTATTTTCACGAAACAAAGTGGAAAAAACGTAAGTACTATTACCTGAAAAATTACTGTAAAGATCAGGATTCTGATGCCTGGTCTTTATTTAGTTAAGGTAGTTTCGGAAAGAAGAGCGTACTTCATACTGATTTGGTAAAGGTTGTATGATAAACTGTTTAAAGTATTGTTAGGAAGATTATGCTAAGTAGTGTAATTAAGGAATTCGTTGCTGTTCTTTTGACCCAAACCTTTAAATAAAAGTATGCAGCGAATGTGGAAGAATAAAAGGAGAAAAAAATAATGGAAACAAAAAAGGTGTTACCCGTTCTTTTTTTAGTGATGTTTTTAGTCATGGTCGGATTTGGGATCATCATTCCCGTCATTCCGTTCCTTGCCGAAAAGGTTGGTGGCAGTCCTGCTGAGCTTGGTCTTTTAATGGCTGTTTATTCATTAATGCAATTATTTTTTGCCCCGATGTGGGGACGTATATCTGACCGGATAGGACGTAAGCCTGTCATGATTATCGGGATTGCTGGACTGGCCCTTTCGTTTTTCATCCAGGCTTCGGCAGATTCCTTATGGGTATTATTTGTAGCCAGAATCATTGGTGGGATTTTGTCATCGGCAAACATGCCAACCGCAATGGCGTATGTGGCTGATATCACGACGCCGGAAGATCGGGGAAAAGGGATGGGAATCATCGGGGCCGCTACAGGGCTTGGATTCATCTTCGGACCGGCGATTGGCGGGGTATTCTCCAAATCAAGTTTGAACTTACCGTTTTACATTGCAGGTATATCCTCTTTGATTACTTTATTCTTAGTGATTGCGATACTAAAGGAATCACATACGGTTGAAAAGAGGGCCAAACAGTCAATAAATAAAGAGTCGATGTGGAAAGCCTTTAAAGGGCCTCTTAAAACCATGTTCTTTCTGCAATTGATCGTCACCCTTTCAATGGCAGGACTCGAAACGACTTTTGCCTATTTTGCAGCCAAAAAGGCTGATATAAGTCTTGTACAATTAGGCTATATCTTCATGATCATGGGGTTTGGCAGTGCGATCGTTCAAGGTGGATTAGTGGGGAGGATGACAAAGAAATATGGGGAAGGCGCGGTTATCCGAATGGGAATCATCGTGTCGGCAGTTGGTTTCATTCTCATCCTGTTTTCTTCCGGTTTTTGGACATCGGCGATTTTCCTGACGATCTTCGGATTGGGTAATGGGTTCATCCGGCCGGCAATTTCGGCACTGCTGACCAAAAGTTCCATGACGGGCCATGGCAGTGTCACTGGCCTGCTATCTTCCTTCGACTCGTTCGGCAGGATTGCGGGTCCCCCGATAGGCGGTTGGTTATTTTCGATTTCGATTGATTTACCATTTATATCGGGCGCAATCCTTTCCGTTTTTGCTTTGATTCTTTTTCAGTTATACCATGTAAGGACACAGACAAGACAGGTCCAAGCATCTCATTAATTAATTTAATGAATGCAAAAACCCCCCATTTCTAAAAATGGGGGGAGCCGCGAGCGGTGCTTGAATAGCACCGTTTTTTTATTGAATCATATTGAGGAATTTACGTGTACGAGCTTCTTTAGGATTTGTGAAAATTTGCTCGGGTGTTCCCCGCTCCATTATTTTTCCTTCATCCATGAAAATGACTTCGTCGGCGACTTCACGGGCGAAACGCATTTCATGGGTTACCACGATCATTGTCATGCCTTCTTCTTTCGCCAGGTCTTTCATGACTTGTAACACGTCTCCAACTAGTTCGGGATCTAAAGCGGACGTGGGTTCATCGAATAGCATGACCTTAGGCTCCATGGCCAGGGCCCTTGCAATTCCCACTCGTTGTTGCTGTCCGCCTGATAATTGAAACGGATAAAAATCGATTTTTTCACCTAAGCCCACTTTTGTAAGCAGGGCAGCAGCCGTTTCTTTCGCTTGATGTTTGGCTATGTTTTTTACAATGATGGGGCCTTCCATTACATTTTCCAATGCTGTTTTATGGGGGAAGAGGTTATAGCTTTGGAAAACCATCCCTGTCAAACTGCGGAAAGATGTAATTGAATTTTTTCTAACGGGTTTTTTGAAGTCCATTATGGTTTCATCAATTTCAATCGTCCCGTCCGTGGGTACTTCAAGGAGATTCAAACACCGAAGAAAGGTTGTTTTACCTGAACCCGAAGGACCGATCAATACAATGACTTTACCTTGCTCCACTTCCAAATCGATGCCCTTTAATACGTCAAGGTCACCAAATGATTTATGAAGATTCTTAATGTTGATCATTTTAAAATCTCCTTTAACTACTGCGGTTCTTATTTTGCTACATAACGATTAAGTCTGTCTTCTAAACTTCCTTGAATGAAAGATAGAATGGTACACAAAATCCAATATAAAGCAGCTGCCTCTATGTATAGTAGTAGAAATTCATAGTTTTTTGCAGCGATTTCCTGGGCTTTACGGAATAATTCCGTTACAAGAATGAGTGATGCAAGCGATGTATCTTTTAAAAGGCTAATGAACGTGTTGGATAATGGGGGAACGGATACACGCGCTGCTTGCGGCAAGACGATCCGCTTTAAAGCTTGGGTATATGACATCCCGATCGAATAGCCCGCTTCCCATTGCCCTTTAGGTATCGATAAAATGGCAGCTCTTATAATCTCCGAAGCGTATGCTCCAACACTTAGTGTGAATCCGATTATAGCCGATATAAAAGGACTGATGGTTACACCTAAATTTGGAAGTCCATAGAAAATGATAAATAATTGCACAAGTAAAGGTGTCCCGCGGATGATTGACACATATACTCGCGCAATTATTTGAAGGATCCTCATGGAAGATAATCTAGCCAATGCTGTGAGTACAGCGAGAATAAGGCCGAGAACAAATGAAATTAGCGTTAGTGGAATCGTATATTGAATAGCTCCCTCTATCATGGGATAGAGGGAGGTTTGAGCGATGGAAACAAGCTGGTCCATACGCTCGGGGTCGGTGAAAATATTACTTAGGAGAAACATCTTCACCAAACCATTTATCCGAGATTTTCGCGTATGTGCCGTCATCTTTCATTGCTTTAAGTGCTTTATTTACTTCTTCCACTAATTTGCCGCTGTCTTTTCTGAACATTAAACCACTTGCGACTCCGCTTTCTTCCTCATCAGCGACTTTGATAGGTGCATCCGGGTGTTGCTTTTTATAATCAAGGTACGATAATTTGTCATTGATCGTGGCATCTACACGTTTAGAACCAATAAGCTGTACAGATTGAGAAAATCCTTCAATGCCTGTAACCTCAGCACCATGTGATTTGGCTAGATCATTGTAATTACTCGTTAAAGATTGTGCAGAGGTCTTGCCTTTCAAATCATCGAAGGATTTAATATCCGAATTATCTTTGTGTACAAGCAATACGGCCCCTGATTGAATATATGGGTCAGAGAAATCATATTTCTTTTGACGGTCTTCATCGATACCCACTTGGTTTGCGATCATATCAAAACGTTTAGCATCCAAGCCTGCAAACATGCCGTCCCATTGTGTTTCCTTGAATTCAGCTTTCACTCCAAGGCGTTTTGCCACTTCTTTAGCAATTTCAACATCAAACCCCGTTAGTTTATCTGAATCATCGTGGAATGTGAAAGGAGGATATGTACCTTCAGTTCCAACAGTTAATACGCCATCTTTTTTGACTTTATCATACAGACTTTCTTGTGATGAAGATTTATTGTCGGTATCGTTTGCCTCATTTTTGGTATTGGTACCACAAGCGGTAAGTACAACCGTGAAAGCTAACAATAGCGATAAAAGTGCAACCATTTTTTTCATTTGGGTAAACCTCCTAGTAATCTGATAGGGATTGATACTCTGTGATACTATACAAGAAAAGGAAAAAAGTCAATGAAAATAACTTACATCATTATTGTTAATGAAACTTGGTGAATTATACGGATTTTCACGCATTGAAGTGAAATAATACTAAAAGAAAGATGTATCGTTATCCGAAAAAGGATTTGAAAGGGAAGTGATCATTAAGAATCCAAGGGGACAAAAGGCCCCTCATCCACATGATTTTTAGCTAAGTGGAAAAGGGGCTTTTTTGGGCCGTCCGGAACTATTGCAAGATTCTTTTTACCTTAGTGTTTTTCATGATTCCTATCCTCTACGCTGACGAATATAGGGTTCGAATAGAACCAAAGGTCTTTATAGTTACGTTTGTTTATTTCCGAAAAACGCGTTTCGTTATCCTCGATTTCAGTCTTTTTATCGATCAGCGGTTCCCCGTCCATCGTTTCTCCAGAGACATTTTCCCCTAGGTTCGTGCCTCGCAAACGGAAATATTGATCCTTATTTGCTTTGACTTTGTAAGTGATGGTATGAAAACCATCGCGATCGGTTTTCCAGTCTTTACTGGTAAAGCGTTTAACAACTTTTGTCGTATCATTGGTGGATTTATTATAAGCAGGTGTTCCAGGCACTGCTTTCCCGGTTACTTCCCCGGAAATTAGATCCACGTGATCCACCTTGACGGGGTCCCCGTTATTGTTTTTTTGGGGGCTCTTAAATCGGATGGTGATCTTGACCATCTGTCCTTCCTTCACTTTAAGGTCCCCACCCATATCAACCGTGTTGTTTCCGTTTTTAGCTTGGAAATCAAGGGCATCGATCAAGTCACCAAAAACAGAGAAGGATTTCCCAGATCGCATGCCATCAAGGACGGATTTTATTGATGAGCCATTTACCCATGTATAATTCTTGGAATATTCTCCTGGCCAGTAACCACTGGAGTATAGGCGGTTTTCACTGATTTCAAAATGGGAGTCCGAATTGGAAAAATTCCAGAACTTACGACCTTCCCCAAGAAGTGCATCCCATGCCCCCCCTACCTTAGCAAGCATATAATCGGATCCGCCATAGGTCCGGTTTTCCGGTGTTGTCAGATTTAATCCGCCTCGATCTGGCTCCATCTGGTTACCTGGCATACCTTCAAATCCGAACATGACATCCGGGGCGATATTGTTGAAGTCACGAAAATCAGATATGTTGTACACCCTCTTTCTTGATGGGTGGTTCAATATGGCATAACTTGTATGCTTATAATTTTTCTCAAGCCATGCCAATGCTGTTCGGGCATCCTCGGATGTCTTATTGGCTCTTTGATCCTGTACTTTCCAGACAGCTACATCCTTAGAATCGAACATCTTTTCATCCTGGTTGGTGAACAGATATTCGAACTGATTGCCAGCTTTCAGACTTTTAGGTGAGCTCGGCTGATCTCCCAAAATGCCTATGCCGACATGCTCGTATGTAGGCATATCCCATTCGAAGCCTGAAAAGATGACTTTATTTTTATATTTGCCCTCTTTTTGCAGTTGTTCCATTTTCGGGGCTTGATATTGAATGATTCCTTGAGACAGCGGTATCGGCCCGCCTGGAATCAAATGTCCCTCATCATCCCTTGAAGACATCCTCAAGTGGTCGGAAATTCCCATCCAATCCAGGCCATACTTATCAAATGCGTTATTTAGCAAGCTTTCAAGGCTCTGTGATCCCTCGGTATCATCTGACTGAGTGGTATGGGCATGATATTCCCCCTTCATCCATCTGCCTCCCGGATTTGTCTGATTGTCTTCTGCATCATTTGCAGCACCCGCGACAGGTAGACCTTGAAAAAGGATGGCTATGCTTAGAACCGATACTGTGAAAGCCCTGAACTTATTAATCATCTTACCGACAACCTCCATATATTGAAATAATATTGAACAAGCTAATTTTATTGTAAAAATATTAAGAATCCGTTTGGGGTGAGTATGGTTTTTGTAAATGGAAAGACCGATTCTGGTAACAGTGGTTTGGAAATTGAAAGGGAATAAAGGGGAGGGGCTCGAAATAAAAAAGGTGTAGAGAAAATTTTCTTTCTCTACAACCTGTAACGACTATTTTGCCGTAAATATTATTTAGCTTGTAGTAGATTGATATGATCTACAGTCCGATCTTCACCGACAATGAATTGTAGTTCATAATTTCCTGTCTTGTAAATGTAGTTGATTTCATTCGTACTGGAAATATGGCGTATTTCGTCAGCACTGCCGAGCTGTTTTCCTAAAACTTTTGGTGTGATGCTTCCTAGATTATGGTCCCGTTCTACATTTGTCCCAAAATATCGGATTTGTGAGATGGTCTTGTCATCGTTATAGGCAAATGCAAATCCCGGATGCCCCATTTCTGCATGGTAATAGTCAAAAGTTTCATCTGTGTTACTTGGCTCAGGGGGAGAACCGAATGTCTCATATACATCTTTTTGGGTGTTTTCATTAATTTTCAAACCCATGGCAGTATAAGGCATTTCTCCTGAAAAAGCTTTGTTGTAGATTTCATGTAAGGTGGTAAGAGCGTGTTCCTTAGCTATGGGAGGGGCGGAATCCATTGTGGATGCAGCCTCAACCGGTTCTGTTGATAACGATGCACCTGCCCCTAAAAGAGAACCGGTTAGAATAACGGTGCTAATCATTCTGGCCGCTGGTTTTTTAGATAACATCATTTCTTATCCCTCCTATAATTACTTTTCCACAATTTCTTAGCATAAAACATTTTCTTGGTGATAGATTGGAATGTTTGATTATAGTGGAGCATCAGGGGATTTATAAGCTGCATCTGCGGCAGCTGCTTCCGGTTTTCCAACTTTCTCAATCACTTGTTCAACTAGTGGCTCTAAGATTTGACTGTCATGTGAATTTCCAGGTGCTACAATCGGTCCCAATACAAAACTTTTGCGGTCTGCTGCACCAGTTGATTTAAAGTAATCACTTCAAGTTGATCTCTAGAATCATGTTTAGCAAGCATCTTCATCACCTCAAGTTTAAATAATTCTATTTTAAAACAATAAAGAATAGGCAAAAGGGTTCTATCTGAAATTTAAAACTAAGTTAATTGGAGCGGAAGGTACGAGACTCCTGCGGGAAAAGCGCGTCCAGGGGGAGACCCCACAGGCGCAAAGGCGCCGAGGAGGCTCCCGGACCGCCCGCGGAAAGCGAGTGCCTGGAGCGGAAATCAACGTCCAAATTGTACAAGCAATAAAAAAACTGTAGGCAAACTCGATTTTCATCGAGATTGCCTACAGTCTGGGTGCTTCACCATGATGAAACACCTTTGAAAATGATGTAATTAATCCCAAACGTTAATTCTAGGAACTCCAGCAGTTCTTAAGTAGTCTAATAATTGACCAGTATGTACAGACTCATGATAAGCGATTCTTAGCAACATGTCTCCTAAATCCCTGATATATCCCATATCGGAGCGATCGATCTTAATATTGGATAAGTCGTCCTCGCTGAAGGATATGATTGTTTCCAAAAAATCACGCCTGTAAGGTTCGGCAAAGTTCAATTCCGCTTCAACAGAGGTAAGTGGCTGTTTTTCAAATGGTGATTCATAAACTTGTAGGCTACCTTGATTTTTAATGGATAAATGATAGTAATGCTCACTATCAAGAACATGTCTAACCATTTCTAAACAGCTCATTGCCTTGTCGTCCGGTTTCCAATGGAGTGTGCTTTTAGGTATTGATGTCCATAGTTTAATGTTTCTTCTTCTAACCTCTTCAAGATTTAAGATGATTAGTTCTATCGATTTCATAATTATCTCCCCTTTTAGCAGGTATATTTTAACTATACACGAATGGACGCTGAGAATATGGGGTTATTTTGAAAATATAGAAAATCCAATGATCTGTTCAGGTATTAATCTTTGCGTATTCCTTCTATTATGTAAAGTATCGCTCCTGTTTAATTCAATCAGGACCAGTTTATTTTCCTGGACAAGTTCACAAATTGTTGCACGCGTATGTTATTTATTCGTGATACCAATTAATGTAATAAGATGGTATACTTGTGAAGTAATTCACAAAAAGATTTAAACTGGTTATGGCTCGGCCTATTCACTCTAAAAGAAAGCGGGTTGGTTATATGCTGAAGAAAGTGGTTTTAGCTGGCGGGACTGGTTTTGTCGGTCAATACTTTGAAAAGCATTTCAGGAATTTGGGATATGAGGTAAGGATCATCTCCAGGCAAACCCCGCATACTGGCTGGGAAGATAAAGAAGGAATAAGGGAAACGATCGATAATTCGGATATGTTAATCAACTTAGCAGGAAAAACGGTCAATTGCCGCTACAATGCCAAGAATAAGAAAGAAATATTGGATTCACGAACTGATACGACTGAAATGCTAGGTAAGGCGATTGAACAATGTGAAAATCCTCCTTCATTATGGATAAACTCAAGTACGGCAACGATTTACAGGCATGCTGAAGATAAACCAATGACGGAGGGGGATGGTGTAATCGGTTCAGGTTTTTCTGTAGATGTTGCGAAAGCGTGGGAGCTCTCATTTTTCGATTTCCGATTACCCAAGACGAGACAAATTGCTTTACGGATCGCCATTGTATTGGGCGATGGGGGAGTGATGACCCCATATAGGAATTTGGTTAAATTCGGACTGGGAGGCCATCAAGGATCAGGAAATCAGAAATTCAGTTGGATACATATAGAAGATTTATTTAACATTGTCCTTTTTCTGAGAAAGAATCAAGAGTTGAGCGGGGTGTTCAATTGTTCATCGCCTCATCCAGTTACAAATCGTGAACTGATGGCTCATTTGAGAAAGCTCATGAATATTAGGATAGGATTTCCCTGTCCAACACCCATGCTTGAAATGGGGGCTTTATTTATGGGGACCGAAACGGAATTGATATTAAAAAGCAGGTGGGTCATACCTGAGAGGCTGGAAAAGGCGGGGTATGTATTTAAATTCCATCATCTTGATGAGGCTCTGGAACAGATACTGATGAATTCTTAAAATACTCGAGATTGATTGCTATAATGATAGATAGAAAATCATTAAGAGAGGGGAATCGTAGAATGAATATGACTCCATCTGAAAAAGTCGGAAGATTCACAACAGGAATATTTTCAGAGTTGGCGACCCGCAAGCAGGATGCAATGAAACGAGGGGTGGATGTTATCGATTTGAGTGTAGGAAGTCCGGATTTACCACCGCCTGATTTTGTAATGGATACGCTTGTGAAATATGCGCAGGATCCCAGTTCTTACGGGTATACGTTAAAAGGTACGCCTGAATTCAATGAGGCAGTCCGTTATTTTTATCGGATGCGTTATGGAGTGGAGCTGGATGCAGAAAGGGAAGTCCTCCAACTGATGGGATCGCAGGATGGCCTTGCACACTTGGCAACGGCGATGATTAACCCTGGAGATTATGTGCTGGTGCCAGATCCAGGATATCCAATTTATGAAGCGAGTGTAGAGCTTGCCGGCGGAATCATTCATCCGATGCCGCTTACTGCCGAAAATGCCTTCCTGCCGCAGCTCAACGTTATTCCGGATGAAATAGTGAAAAAGACCAAAATGATGATCATCAGTTATCCGGGAAATCCTGTCACCGCCCTTGCTGATGAAGATTTCTTTTCGGAAGTCATATCGTTTGCGAAAAAGAACGAGATCATGGTGGTTCACGATTTTGCTTATTCAGAGTTGATTTTTGATGATCATCCGCAAATTAGTTTTATGTCCATTCCTGGTGCCAAGGAAGTGGGGATTGAATTTAACTCACTTTCCAAAACTTTTAATATGGCGGGCTGCCGCATTGGGTATGCGGTGGGCAATAGAGAGGCGCTGAACATCCTGGGAACGTTGAAATCACACATCGATTATGGGGTTTTTTATCCAATCCAAAAAGCTGCCGAGATGGCGCTAACTTCTAATCTTTCGCTGCTATCAGAACAAGTTAAGGAATACCAGTCCCGACGTGATGCCTTGATATCAGGTCTTGCTGAAGGGGGATGGCATGTGCCGAAAACCTCAGCTACCATGTTTATTTGGGCCCAAATTCCTGCTGGCTGGAAATCACGGGATTTTTCCTATGCATTGATTGAAAAAGCAGGGGTTACGGTCGTCCCAGGCGATGCTTTTGGGAAGCAAGGGGAAGGGTATGTCCGGATGGCCTTGGTCCAGCCGGCCGAGAGATTGAAAGAAGCTGCTGAACGGATCAAATTGTTTTTGGAGAAAAAAATTGGAGTGTGAAAAATCCAGCATTTAATATATTCAGGTTTTAAGAACGCTCGATCATGGGCACGCTGAGGAATATATATAGCTTGAGGAAGTTGTTCCTTACTTGTTAAAGTGAGGCGCTCTCTAGTGTTTTAAAAAAACTACTTTGAAGTTTAAGAGAAGGTCCATCCTCGGATGGGCTTTTTTTGTTTAGGGGAACTAGCGTGATAGATTATGAATGGAATTTCCGAACGTAAGATGGACAAGCCGCATAATATATAGCAAGTCCGCAACCCTCTTAAATGAAGCGGGCTTAATATGATAGAGAGGGGGAAAAGCAATGATCAACTGGAAAGTGCGTTTTAAGAATCCTACGTTTATATTCACGGTACTCATTCCAGGGCTTTTAATATTGGCCCAGATGATTGCTGCGTTCATAAATAATTTCATTACCCCTATAGGCTTTACCATTACTGATGATGCATTGAACGGGGCTTTAGGCATCATTAACTTCATAGCGCTTACATTCTTTGGGGTCGGCGGTGTGGTCGATCATACCACTAAAGGTCTAAGCGACAGTGAAAATGCCCGACAATACAAGGAGCCTAAGTAATGGACACTATTCTTTCATCTATTGAAGAGTAGAATATACCAGATAACACCGTTACTTGCTACACAACGGCGTTATCTGGTTATTTGTTTTTTGGGCAGAGATGATGATTTGGGATAATGATTTTGGTCTAAAAACCGAAATGCAACATACATTTAAAATTGTGGTTCATTTTCAGTTTGGGGAGGAAAAAGGATGAGTTATAGTTTACCAGTTTCAAAATGGTTTGCAGCCATAGTTTTAATCGGGGCATTATTGATGGCATTCATTTTCAGTCCGGCTAATGCTTCAGCCTCTATCAATTATGGTGATGAAGTTGCCGCTTTGGCAAAGAAGCAGGTTGGGAGCAAATATAAATATGGGGGGACGACTCCAAAAGGGTTTGATGCTAGCGGTCTTACCCAGTATGTATATAAAAATGCCGCAACGGAAATGAAAATTCCGAGAACGAGTGCGGAACAGTATAAAACCGGAAAGGCCGTGAAGCAAAATGATTTAAAAGCGGGCGATTTAGTCTTCTATGCGACAGGTAAGAAAGGGGAGGTCTCTTTTGTAGGAATCTATTATGGAAATGGTACATTTGTCGGGACCACCACTAAAGGGGTTAAGGTGGTCAAAATGAGTGATAAGTATTGGAAGGAAAAATATATAGGGGCAAAACGAGTTATTAAGTAACAATCTGATGTTCATATGAAAAAGTCCTGCAAAAAAGAGCATCGAAAAACCGATGCTCTTTTTGCTGGTCATATCCGGGGGTCATTCATTCAATGATGATATCGGTTAAAACAACGTTGCCATTACGAACTTTTACGACGGCCACTGAAGGATTAGCCAATGCGTCCTTCTCCATTTCCTTTGCCTTTTCTTCGGATGCGAAATAATTGTCCAGACCGTATCTGATCTGAATGGTTTTAGCATTTTGCAGGTCATATGGGATTTCCAATTCCCCTTTTAGGTAAACGCCTTTGCCGGGTTTTTCTTTCGTTACGTAATCGACACCGTATAGTCCATCAGTGTTTTGTTTTAAACGTACATATACCTTTTTATAATCACCCATATTTCTTGTATTGAACCCGGTTTTAATCGAGTCATCGACTTGTGACGGCTTAACTGATTCAATTTCGTATTTCAAAGCCACATAGCTTCCCCTAAACAAATCAGTCGGGTCGACCGGGGCTGTTTTGATCTTGATTACATCTCCTGTCATTGTTGTCCAGACCGGAGGAAATGCCAAGACTAACAGAATCAAGACTGGAATGGAAAATACGATGAGTGGCCGGAATGATGGATTACTCATTGAGTTCCCCTCCTTTTTTTCGTTGATTTTCAAAGAAGAAGCCAAAACCGATAAGCATGATTCCACCAATGATGAATGTAAGCGATTTTGGCAGGAAGTCAAAGGAGTAGATGTAATATCTGAAAATCAGTGCACATATTATTACGATGCTGGTCAAACTGCCTTTTAGAATGAGATAAAGCAGAAAAACGAAATAAGCTAAAGGAAACCAGATTGAAAAATCAAAGGTAAGGAAGAGTGCGGTAATACCATGTAAGATATGCCCTTGTATGTGTGTGATGTTCTGTAATTTTGCTCTTACCGGAATATAGGCAAGCACGATTCCCAATACAAACAGAATGGAAAGGACAATTGTATTCGAATTTTCAAAACCCAGCTTCGGCACGAATTCCATAAGAAATAAGGCAATTGTATTGATGGCTAAAGCGTTAATGAAAAAAGTCAAATATTTAGGGTAATCGAATTTCTTTAACAGAATGTATAAAGCCGGTAGAAATATAAGAATGGCAAGCGGATAAGACGTTTCATCAACGAATATACTTCCGTTAATATAAATGAAAAGCAGGAAAGATGTAAAAAGGAGAACAAAGACATCCTTCAAATAGTAACCAATGAATACCGTACCGATCGCCCATAATAAAAAGGAACTGTTGAAATTGATGCTGATGTTAAACATCTGCTCGATTAGAAAAATCCCTGCACCAAAAATCAGAATACCTGCATAATGCAGACTTCGTGACGTTTTGGGCAAGCGTGCCTGCACCTTCACGCCAGCAAAGTTCACTCCGATGAGGCATGCAATGATAAGCAGGAATTTAACCGCTTTACTTAAATAGATCCAGTTACTGGCTACGAAGGTCAATACGCCTAAACCTAAAAGAAGTGCCCCAATGGATAATAGAATAGTGATGAAGTTCAAATTACCTTTTACATCATAGGAACCTAACATCCTCACTTTCTCCTGCTGGGAGATGATTCCTTCCTTTTCAAGGTAATTAAATTCATGTTCAAGAAATTCGAATTGCTTTTTTGTTATTTCTTTGTTGGCCAAATTAACTCCTCCTTCCATATTTTACTATTATACATCGTATTCTCTTGCAGCTTTGAATATAATGTTAATTTTCTTCTACCCTAATAGGAATGCATATAGTACAAAAAAAACAGTACCTTGCAATGAACAGTACCATGTGGTAAATTATTTACATAAGATGTATTGTTCGGTGTTCAGTACTGTTTATTGAACTATACTAAAAGACTCTTGGAAGGAGTGATGGTGCTATGAATGTACAATTTAAGAAAGGTGTCCTGGAACTATGTGTCCTGGTCTTACTGGATAAGCAGGATCGCTATGGATATGAACTTGTGCAAAAGATTTCGGATCAAATTGAAATATCGGAAGGGTCGGTATATCCACTTTTACGTCGCTTGACGAAGGAGGAGTATTTTACGTCATATTTGCAAGAATCAACAGAAGGGCCTCCGCGCAAGTATTATAAGTTAACGGACAAAGGCCGGAGATACCTTCAAGAGCTGCTGACGGAATGGTATGAATTTTCCAATGGGGTCAATCAATTAATCAAGGAAGGTGTGAACCAATGAATAAAGAACAATTTTTAAAACAATTGAATGCCTCTTTAACCAGACTTACCTTAGAGGAACGGGAAGATATCCTTCAAGATTACGAAGAGTATTTCGAAATTGGAATGGAAGAAGGGAAGTCAGAGCAGGAAATCTCCAAATCCCTTGGGAATCCTAGACAGATTTCAAAGGAACTTATGGCATCCTATCATCTTGGTCAGGTCGAACAAACGACTTCTGCAGGTAATGTAATGCGGGCGGTTTGGGCAGTCATTGGTTTGGGATTCTTTAATTTAGTGATCGTTTTGGGACCATTTGTAGCATTGATCGGAGTTGTCATTGCAGGATGGGCTTCGGCGATCGCGTTCATTCTTGCTCCGTTTGGCGTTCTTTTTAACCTTGCCATAGGCAATTTTCAATTATTCGATCTTTTCTTCGCATTGGGACTATGCGGGATTGGCATTTTCATTGCCATGGGAATGTTTGCCGCTACGAATGCTTTAACTAAAGGATTTATTCGCTATTTAAAATTTAACGCTTCCCTTGTGAAAGGCGGTTTGAAAAATGATTAATGTAAAAAAAATATCGATCATTGCACTTGTATTGTTACTGGTCGGAGTAATAGGAAGTATGTTTACTTTTTCCCAAGTGACGAATAAGGAAACGACTACAGAGGAAAAAACGATTTCTGAAATCGTGACGGACATTCAGATCGACACTGACAATGCAGCTGTAGAAATTGTTCCAACGAAGGATAAGGAGACCAGGATAGAATTGGTTTCAAAAGGGATGGATGTTTCCAAGTTGGATTTCACTGCCGATGTGGAAGGGAAGAAGCTTTCGGTACAATTAAAAGATCGACGTACCTTTAGCTTTGGTTTTCATATTCAATCCTTACATTTAAAGGTGTATGTGCCTGATGAATCTTATAAATCCTTTGTCGTCGAATCCGATAATGGAAAATTGCAAATATCAGGATTGAAAAGTGAAAATCTGAATGTGAAATCTCAAAATGGCCGGGTAGAATTAAATGATATAATAACCGAAAAAGTTGAAGTGAAATCTGCTAATGGAAAAGTGGATCTTAATAATGTGGAGGGAAAACTGGTTGGGTCATCGAATAACGGTAAAATTACATTGGTCACGAAAGACTTGGATAGGGAGATCGACTTCGAAAGTAATAATGGTAAAATCATGATCAAAACGGAGAATGAACCGACAAATACAACTTTCGATGTTCATGTTGACAATGGGAGAGTGGATATCCTTGGTAAGTATGAGGGCGATACTGTCATTGGCAAAGGTGAAAACTTAGTGAAATTGGAAACGAATAATGGGAAAATCGAGATAACGAAATAGTGAAGCATGAAAAAGCCGATCCAATTGGGATCGGCTTTATTCAATTATGCGGCCATTTCATCTTCATGAGCAGCAGGTGTTTTATAATAATGCCAATTTAGAAATGAGCCATAAACAGAAGCCAATATTTGTTGGAACAAAGTACTGACCGGCTGGAGAGGAATAGACGAGTTTCCGATAATAAAGAAAATGCCAGTGGTTCTTCTGTTTTTCATTTTATCATAGAGTGGGTAATTTGCTGGAAGTGGTCCCCTTTCTAGGAATAGTTTTTCCTTTTAGTTGTTTAGAATTATAATATGGAAAGGATAATTATGTTAAAAGTAATGAGTGTAAGTCCGCCATCAAATCTAAGGAAAAGATTTTAATGAAAATGACTTCAAAGTATGGGGGCTGTAGAATGAAATTCAATAAGTTGTCATTAAATATATTTAAATGTATGATCTTCACTCGCAAGAAAAGGGAAAAGGACTATCTGAAGAAAGGATTCGAAGAGCAAAAAGAGGTTTTTAATATAGTGGAAAGTTCTAAGGATATTATCTACTGCTACGAATCAATCCCAAGTTCCAAGTTCAGGTATCTAAGTCCGTCCATCAATACACTACTAGGTCAAGGCGTCTTGGAAGAAGCCTATAATGACCCTTCCTCGCCTTTTGAAAGGATTCATCCTGATGACTTTGATATCCTAAATGAAAAGATATACGTTGGGATTGATTATACTAAGTCTGTCATTCAACGCTGGAGAGATATCGAGGGGAATTATTGGTGGTTCGAGGAATATGCTACACCTATATATGAAAAAGAGCAATTGGTAGCTGTTCAAGGAATCATTCGGAATATTGATGAAAGAGTGAGATTCATACAGGATATTGAGTATCAAATGTCCCATGACCCATTAACGAATATCCATAATCGACAGTTTTTCGATAAAATATCTGCCAAATCCAATCTTGATTTTGACACTCCGGTTGCCATGATATTGTGTGATCTAGATGAGCTGAAATTTATGAATGATACGTATGGTCATAAGAAAGGGGATGAATTGATTAAAGAAGCGGCCAATCTATTGAAACGGATTTTCTCGGACATCGCAGTTGTAGCGAGAGTAGGAGGAGATGAGTTTGCCATTCTGCTGATTGATAGAAGCAAGCGAGAAGTAGAATCTCTTTGTGAATTATTAAAGGAAGAAATCCTTCTGCAAAACTCCCTAAAAAAAGTCCCTCACATCAGTATGTCATTCGGGCATGCTTACCGTTCGCATTCCAAACGGAATATGGATAGCTTATTCATGGAAGCGGATCAAAAAATGTTTCAAGATAAACGGCGTAGAAAAGAACAGAAACTCGTTCGGGCGGGTAGATGAAAGATAAGGGATACAATAAGCTAGGGCAAGGGCAATACCACCATTCCTCACTAGCAGAATGGTTGATACCTGGGTGGTTTAATGGAATTTTGAAATAAAACAATTCGCTGTAAGAATGATGAATAGAAAGCCTGGCGAACTTAAATCGTTTTTTGCGTAAGGAAGGTAAGTGAACGGAAACGAACATATTGGCATTTCGATATGAAGGGGGAGCCCAGTGTCATACTGGGCTTTTATTTTTATATATATTTAGGTATACGAAATAAATCATTCGCTTATTTTAACCAATTTTAGTAAACTGGCAATGACTATTTTAATTAGAAGGTGAAGGGGTATGAGGGAAAGCTTAGTGGATGAACGGGTAAGAGGCACTGATAAAATCTGGACACGTGATTTCATCATGATCTGTTTGGCAAATATGTGCATCTTCATGGGGTTTCAAATGACGATGCCGACCCTCCCGCTGTTTGTTGAGCAGCTTGGCGGTGACGACCGCCTGGTGGGGGCTGTCCTTGGAATCTTCACTTTTTCGGCCTTGCTTGTTCGGCCAATTGCCGGCAGATTATTGGAGACGAAGGGAAGACGCATCGTTTTTTCTGCCGGGTTAGCCATTTTTGCATTGTCCGTGGGTTCATTCGGGTTTATGGGGAGCATCGGCCTGTTATTCATGATGCGGATTGTACAGGGCGTCGGATGGGGATTTTCTTCAACGGCATCAGGAACGATTGCTTCCGATATAATCCCTGCGAAACGGCGTGGCGAGGGGATGGGGTATTATGGATTATCGGGTAACTTAGCACTTGCATTCGGGCCATCATTGGGTCTTTTTCTAGTTACCGTCATTCCGTTTCAAGAGTTGTTTTTGATCTGTTCATTATTAGGTTTGTTTGCCATCATTGCAGCATCACTTATTCGGTATCAAAAAGTGGAAAGTGATCCTTCGGCGGCTGTCAGAGCCAAAAGGTTTGATATATATGAAAAAAGTGCTCTTCAGCCATCTTTGCTCATTTTCTTCATCTCCGTTACATTCGGTGGAATTGCAACCTTCCTTCCCTTATATACAGCGGAAAAAGGTGTAGATGGCATTCAGTGGTACTTTTTAGTATATGCAATGGCCCTCATGGTCACGAGATTATTCGCGGGTCGATTATATGACCGAAGGGGACATCGAGCCATATTCGTGCCTTCAACATTACTCATCATGGCTGGGATGCTGCTGCTTGCATGGATGCCGAGTGAAGCGGTCCTTTACATTGCGGCAGTGCTTTATGGATTTGGATTCGGTTCTGTCCAGCCAGCGCTGCAGGCATGGTCAATTGAAAAGACGGCACCCAATCGGAAGGCGATGGCGAATGCAACATACTTTTCATTTTTCGATCTTGGTGTGGGCATAGGTGCCATCGTGTTCGGGCAAATAAGCTTCCTCTTCGGTTATAGGAGCATCTATATCACGGCAGCCGCCTCGATTTTCATTTCAATGATCGTTTATTTGTGCATCATCAGGAGCGAGGATAAATTAAAATCAATGGAAAGACGTTGAATGGCTTCAATAGAAGTCATTCTTTTTTTGAGTCAGGAGGAACACCACTGGCTTCCTTGTTTTATCAGTGTATCATCCTTAATATATAAAAAATGGAAAAACTTTGTTATTATCGAAAAGAGAATATACATAAGATGATAGAAGGTCTATTTGAAGGAAGGGGAATCTTGGGATGAATGATTCTTCAAACGAAGAAATGACATTAGAAAGAAGGAAGCGTATTTTCCAAGAAGAACTGGATGTTTTATGGGAAAGGCGGCTCATCCCTAAATCAGAATATATACGGATTAGCAGGGCATACAATCGGCATTTCCAATTAGCCCTCCATAAACAAAAGCGCTTAGGGCATGAAAAAAAGAAATCCATCCAAGGACATGGAACGATTATCGGTGAAAGTGCCGAAGTGAGGGTACAAGATAGTCTGATTGAAGAATCTTCATTGAAATTACGTGAATCTAGTGGAGTGAAAGAAACGATAACGAAAGATGAGGAGACCACATATGAAACTAATGAATCAGCTTTCGAGGAAAGTCTTGAACCGGTCAAGGAGATCACTGATAGGAAACCTGTTATTCAAAAGCAGGCCATCAAGCGGGAGAAACAGGTAAAACCGGCAAAGCCGAAGAAAACACCTGAGCAAATCAGGGAACGGAATATCTCGGTCATCCTGCTCACCGGGGTCATATTGCTTCTGTTCGGCGGGTTGATTTTAGCAACTTCCTCTTGGGGGGATCTGAATGCGGTCCTGAAAGTTTTCTTCATTGGAATGGTATCCGTCATTTTTGCAGGAATGGCCTTCATCGCTTCGAAGCTGAAAATTGAACAGACAGCTTTTGCATTCCTGACGCTAGCGGGTTTATTCATTCCGATTACGATTTTATCAGCTTCATATTATCGGATTTTTGGAGAGTACCTTTCACTTAATGGTGGGGGGCGGGGGCTACTGGGGTTTCTTGGGGGATTACTTTGTTTAGCGATTTATTGTAAGATTGCTGACTACTTTAAGTCGAAAATATTCATTTTCATTTCGATATTCACGTTTGGCATTACCTGCTATTTCGGATTGGCCTTTGTGACGCCGACTATCGAGTGGATGTTTTTGGCGATTGGCATTCTTAATTTAATACTATTATGGAATATCGAGCAATTGAAAAATCAAAAAGCATTAACGTTATTCAAACCATTCATTTTTCAATTCATCCAGTTTAAGATCATCGTGGAAGCCTTTGTGATCCTGACGTTATTTTCAAGTAACTTGGTGTACTCGCTAACGTTGATGGTCTTTTCTGTGTTGTTTTTAATTTTTTCGGTCAAATTCCAAAAAAAATATTATGAAATGGCTTTTAGCGCCGTTTTCACGTATGGATATATCCATTTTGTTTTTAACTCATTTTTAAGTGAATACATGGTCATTGCTTTTGCACTTGTACCAATCATTTTTACTATGCTATCGAAATATCTGGCTAAATCTAAAATGACTAAGCTTTCCAAGAACTTCATGTTCACCAGTTTGATTGAGAGCGGTATCGTTTTCTTATATAGTAACGCGATGGTGTACCAGGAGAACTATGCGCAAATATTCATCGCGCTCATGATAGTATCCGCTCAGCTTGTCCATTTTTCCCTTCATTCGAGAAATCCAAGCTTCACGTACCCGGCTGTTGTTGTTTTCGACTTAGCGTTCCTGTATCTTTTCTTTGCTTTGCCAGTCTCTTTTTCTACCATTTTAAATCTTGTTTTCGTTCTTCAGGCCATTCAATATGTTGGAGTATATTTATATAACCGTCACCCAAGGTACAGCCTGTTTAAGAAGAGTATCTTACTTATCTCCCCAATGATCATGTTAGTGATACTGACCATTAAATTCAGCGAAATGGATTGGCTTGCAGTTAGTGCCGCGCTCGCCATGATCTCGGGGCTATTCTTAATCACATATATAAAAGACGAATCAAAGCATATGAAGGAAAACGCCATATACGGATTTCCAATCACTTTCGTACTGGCTTTGGTTGCTTTCTATCCATTTTTGTTGGAGAGTTTAGAGTGGGTCCGGTCAAATATAACGCTTAGCGTCTATTTAATGGGGGTTTCACTGATTTCCATCGGTGCAGCTTACACATTTAAAAAGGGTTATCATAAATTATTTCCTGTTTTTGCATATAGCGCACAGATACTCTCCTTCCTTTCCTTGGTATCGATTCCATTCGATTCACTGAAACCTTTGGAGGAAAGCGGAGTCATCGCCATAGCTACGGCAATAAACGGCTGGTCCGTCCATATACATCGGAAGCACATATTCTGGGTGCCTGTCGTGATTACAAGTGCCAGCCTATATGTTTCACTCTACGATGTTTTTGATTTGAGTTCAATGGTGTTGAAGATTGCGTTTGTGCTGCTAGGTCCTATTATCTTTTTCCTTTTGGGAGAATGGCTTGGGAAATATTCGGGGAAAGGGAAATTGTACTTCCAATATACAAGTCACTTTGCCAATTTGCTGGCGATTCCCGTTGGATATTTGCTCATTGTTAATACGGAAAGTTCACCGTTCCTATATGCTGCACAACTGTTGATTTATATTTTGAGTGCTTTAAGGGCACATGTGAAATGGGAAAAATACGTTTTTACGTACCTGGGGTTTTCAGCCCTTTTCCTGCAGGTCCATTTATTTTTTGCAAACGTGGGGCAAATAGAGTTCATTACATCAATATCCATGATGATAACAGCAGGACTCATAACCATTCTGTGGTCGGTTTCCAATAAGAATTGGAAAGGAATCATGGAGTATTATCTTATTCCATTCATTCATTTAGGGATAAGCATATCCATATTGGAAACGGCAATCCGGGATTTTCCGACTAACAGGGAACTGGTCTGGGTAGGAGTGATGACTGTACAGTTCTTATTTGCCTGGTATCTGCTCATGAAAAGGAATTGGCGGAACTATGTTGTGGTTCCTCTAAGCCTTGCGTTCATCTTCTATAATATGTATGTAAATACATTACCTTTGGTTATGGCGATTATCGTATTGCTTGTATGCATGACTGTGATGGTGATGGCTAGCAGACGCCATTTCAAAGGATTGGTCAACCAAGAGGGAACGAAGCGAGTAATTGATTATTATCGGATTTTTGGCTTGTTATATCTGTGCACTTTGAATCTGGAAGTGTTTATGAGCGATACAGGTTCTGCAATTTTGGGGATTTTTGTTTCCCTGTTGTTGCCTGGCTACTTCATCATTATGGGAAGATTCACGATCCATACGAAAGAAAAAAGCATTTATTCGGGAATAGCGGCCATCATCGGACTTTTCCCGTTTATCAATATCATGGACTTTGCCCATGCACTCTCAGTCGTCACGAGTTTGGCAGTTCTTTTTGGCTGTATGGCAGGAATGTTGTTGTTAAGCAGACTGTATTCCATATGGTTACTCAAGAAAAATGGATCAGGCATCATCAGCTTTGATCCTTTCAGGATCTATGGTTTATTCTTTTTGATCGATATGAATGTAGAGGTTTTTAATGGTACTAAACATCAGTTACTCCAAGTCTTTGTATCGCTTCTGTTAACCGCTTATTTCATTTTCCTGAGAAACTTGACAGCGGAAAAGCCAGAAAAGAAAATCTATTCCAATATTGCTGCTCTAGTCAGTCTGTATCCCTTCCTGAACATCGTCGGCTATGCCGACAGCCTATCGGTTGTAAAGGGATTGATGTTCCTTTTCGGCTGTATGTCAGGGATGCTGCTTTTAAGCCGGCGTTATTTCGATGGTTTAATCAAAAAGGAAGAAACAGGTATTACCATCGATGCATACAGGATATATGGCCTGCTGTTTTTACTTGCCATGAATAGGGGAATTCCAGTAACTGAAACATCAAGCCAGTTACTCCAGGTTGTCGTCTCGCTCTTGATCACGGTTTACTTCTTCTTGATTGGAACTTTCACAAAGGATGTAAAAGAAAAGGTCATCTACGTTTGGCTAACGGGAATTCTCAGTTTGTATCCGTATTGGATCATCATCATGTACGCGGACACATTACAGCCTTTCGTTGGAGCGGCATTCCTTTTTGGGTGTACGGCCATAATGGTGCTGCTAAGCAGGAAATTCTTTAAAGGCTTGCTTGATAAAGGCGGGGCAGGACTTCAATTGGATTTTTACAGAGTCTATGGTCTGCTGTTTCTTCTTGCCATGAACATGGATGTTTTGACGGGGGGACCAGCACATTTCATTTTGGAAATCTTCGTGGCACTTCTGATTCCGGCCTATTTCATTTTGATGAGAAGCACGACTACAGGGGTGCTGGAAAGAAAATCCCAGATGGCTGCAGCGATATTGTTCAGTTTATATCCGTATTGGGTCATTGTCGATCAGCTCACGATACCTGCTGTACTTGAGGAGGAGGTGAATATTCTGCCGCTGTTCATTGTCAGCACCACTCTGCTGAGGAAAATCTTTGTTAAAGGCAAAATCACACAATATATCGAAAGTGGTATTGTTTTCCTCTTGTTTTCAGCCTTGATCATTGATGCAATGGCAGGAAACACCTTATATGATGCGCTCATTATCGGCACGGTGTCATTGGCAGCAATGCTCTTTGGATTCATGATGAAATACAAATCCTATTTTATCGCTGGAACCGGGACCATTTTATTCAATGTCTATATGAATACCAATTCGATGTGGGGCGAGATGCCATGGTGGCTGTATTTAATCATCGGCGGAGGGCTGCTTATCGGAATTGCATCTTTCTTTGAATGGAAAAAACAAAAAGACAACCGGACATCGAAGGAGGTACTTGAGAAAAATAAACAAAGGATAAAGAATTGGTTCAATCGGTGGAATTAATGAAGAAGGAATGAAATGCGTCAGATACCCAATCTCTTAACCTTGGACGAAAATTCAAAGGAAATCTCAAAAAGGGTTCGGAATTTATAAATTCCGAACCCTTTTTGTCTACAAACTGAGAGCACTTAAAAGCTATATTTTTGATTGAGTAACAAACTTAGCTTCATCAATCCATTATCAAGTTTATATGCTTGTGGATACAAACTGAAACGCTTTAGAAGCTCAAGACGAACAAGAACTGCATGAAGAACAGCTTGAAGAGGAATCAGAACTGCTGTCATGGGAACCGTTATGACCACCATGATCGGCATGGCCGGATCCAGAGGAAACTGTGTTCGATTCATTCCCGAAAATATCTTTAAATTCACTGTCAAAATCATCGGTGCTTGCATAAGTGAAATAAGCAGGAGCTGCGTAGTCCGTCTGGTCGTACGTTTTCCGCCAATTCAATTCTGTCATGGGGCGATTTTCTTTAAATTGGGATGTGAAAGATTCAAAGGTCCGTTCGGCTTGCTTACTTGTCGGTTTCCGCATATATTTCTCTTTTAACTGCTCCAGCTCCAACGTTTCAAAATCGCGGAGAAGCGTTTGCCCTTTATCATGTTTGAAAAATTTGCCCCATTTTTGAATGGAATGGGAATCCACGGTAAATAGCTGTACATAGTAAAAGTCAAAAAGAGTGCGCTCATCGGGTTTGAAAACAGGTTCTGAATGAGGATGGTGCTGAATGGCCCTACCGATGAAATCCTGGCAAAACTCATCATATTCCCGTCTATATTTCAGCATGATATGCCACAACTCATCGATGACTGAATTAAACATTTCAACTTTTCCAAACACTGCAGCCATAATCAAGTAGCGTTTCAATTCTCGCCATGCCTGATTGACCTTTATCTGTGAGTCCCGTGGATGCTTCAGGCGGAATTCAACATTGACCTTTTCCATATAATTGAAATCCAGTGCTTTATTAAGCTTTTCTATCAATGCTTCTGAAACGATTTCCGTTGCATGCAGATCTAAAGTTTCAGCATGGTATTTACGAAATTCATTTTGATAGCGTTCTAATTTAGCCGGTTCACTTAGCCCTTTAACGAAATTGACCAGTAAAACAGCAAAAATTACCGCAAGAATGACATAAAAGAAAGTCATTTTGTCCACTCCTCTAAATATATCGATATATTACTTTAACATTATCTTACATGTTGTTGGAAGTGATTGTAAGTTTTTTTAGTCAAAATGTTCCATTTACGGAACTCGATTAAGCTGTTGAGGTTGCATGCCAAAACCCTGTAAATGTTTCGTCCCTTGCTTGTCATGCAAGGGATTTTCAATCAAAAACCAAGCACTTCAAATAATGCCTCATATCTAGTATAGTTAGAGAGGAAAAGGGGTGAAGGCATGTACTTGACAGTAAAAGAGACTGCGGAATATCTATCGATGCCGGAATCTTATATAGAAAGTTTGATCGTTCAAAATAAAATTCGTACCGTTCATGATGGTGAGCAGCATTTGATTTTTAAAGATCAGTTTAATATGCATCTTGAACAGATGGAGAAGTATAAGAGGGATTTAGCGGATTATTATAACGAACCCATCCCCGAAGATATCGATGTGAAGGATGAAGATTAGCATCTGCCGATTTGGCAGATGTTTTTTCATGCAGAAATGGCTTGGGATAAAAGATTGAATTTTACGAAAAATTCTTAACGGCGTCTCCACCATGAGTTTTACTGATCATTCAAATAATTTTCTTGTCAATGGAAGGTAATTGTAGTAGAATTCCTCAATTACGTGTAAAATGAAAGGTAGAAGGAATTATCACGGCAGAATGGTAGTTAGGAGATAGGTAAGTGGTAAAAGAGTATTTGCAAAGCGAAGGTTTTTCAAGGTTAATTACATTAATTGTGTTAGTCCTCTTTTTAATTAGCATCGGTAGTATGGTTAATATCGTGTTATTCACATTTGTTTTCACTTTCCTGATGGGAAGGCTGGAGCAAATTATCATGATTCGGCTGAATAAAGTGATGCATATCAATTCTAAGGTTGTTATAAGCTTTTTATATGCAGTCGTCATTTCTTGTTTAGCCATCGTTCTTTATAAATATCTACCGGTCATTACGCTACAATTCACGGAATTAGTGACACAGATCGTTTTCTTCTTTCAACATCCACCAGATAGTAGGGTCATTCAATATGCCATTAATATAATGAACGAGCTGAAATCTCCGCTCGATCTTCAAACTCAGATGAATACACTCTATCTTTATATATCCGATTTCGGTAAACTGGCATTTCAAATTTTCATTTCCATGTTGCTCAGTCTATTTTTCTTATTGGAAAAAGATAAAATCATTCGCTTCACTTCTAAATTCAAGCGGGCCAAATTTAAATCTTTCTTTATAAACTTAAGCCACTTTGGCGTCAAATTCATCAATTCATTCGGAAAGGTGATTGAGGTCCAGTTCTTGATAGCCATTACGAATGCCGTCCTATCGGTAACTTTCTTATGGATCCTTGGCTTCCCGCAGTTGCTCGGTCTAGGGATCATGATTTTCTTCCTGGGTTTGATTCCGGTTGCAGGAGTCATCATATCCCTCATTCCACTTAGCATGATTGCCTATAGCATTGGCGGCATGCCCAAAGTGATTGCTGTATTAATCATGATTGTTGTGATCCATGCAATTGAAAGCTATATTTTAAATCCGAAATTCATGTCGGCAAAAACAAATCTTCCAACATTTTTCACCTTCATCATCCTATTGTTTTCCGAGCATTTCCTTGGGATATGGGGATTGATCATCGGGATACCGATCTTCATCTTCCTGTTGGATATGTTGGATATTGAAGAGGGGAATATGGAAGTCCGATAATAATCATTCGAGCAGCGGCCACGCTAATATGGCCGCTGCTTATTTTTGTTCAATTAAACCTTTTGAAAGATGGCGCTAACTGTTTTCAATATAATATCCATTAATTCGAGTAAAGGGGAAAAGGGTGCAACTTTCCCTATTAGTGCATAGTTGCGTTTTTGATTTACCGAGTTAATTGATTAAAATTTTATTTTACTAAAGTTATTTATCGACTTTTTATTGCATAAAAAAACAAATAAACGTATAATATTCTTACAAGAATATACTGAATGTTCTCTAAAGTTAGATTTATCTGTTTTTTTAAAAAAAAGAGAGTTTACGAGAGAGAAGAGGGGATTATTTTGAAAAAGGTTTCTTTTTTAGTGTTTGCCATGGTTGCTTCTTTGTTACTAGTCTTGACAGGATGCGGGAAGGATAAGGAAGTCTCGACAACTGGTAAAGAAGAAGAGTCCAATGGGAAAACACTCAGGATCGTGACGGACGCCAACTATGCTCCATTTGAATATCTTGAAGGAGATAAGATTGTAGGATTCGATGTTGATTTCATCAATGCCGTTGCAAAAGAAGCGGGTTATGAAGTTAAAGTGGAAACTGTTGGTTGGGATCCGATTTTTGTTGAAATCGAAGGTAAGAGAGCGGATGTCGCCATATCTGCGATTACAGTGAATGACGAAAGAAAACAATCTTATGACTTCTCTGTTCCGTATTTCTTATCCACAAACAAGATTCTCGTTCCTGAGAATAGTGATATAAAATCAGGAGATGAATTGAAAGGAAACGTCATTGCCGTACAGACTGGTACTACTGGACAGGAAGCGGTAGAGAAACTTCTTGGAAAGAATCACAAGGATATCAAAAAATTCGAAAACAATAACCTGGCCATTCAGGAATTACTAAAAGGCGGAGCTTCGGCTGTCGTAGCTGATAATACGGTTGTTGAAGAATATGTGAAAAATAACCCCGATCAAAAACTGAAAGTCGTTGAAGACAGCAAAAGCTTCAATGAGGAGTTTTATGGTCTTATGTTCCCAAAAGGCAGTGAATTGAAACCGGAGTTCGATAAAGCCGTGAATGCCATTTATGAAAATGGGAAATATGCAGAAATCTATAAAGAGTGGTTTGGTACTGATCCAGATATTGAAACGTTGAAAGCACAACAATAAAAAAAAGGGATAGTAAAAGATTGCGTAACTTTACGTGTGAAGTTACGCAGTTTTTTTGGTCTTAGGAGGGAAACAAAATGAGTTTTCGCTGGGATATTATTTTTGAATATGCTCCTTTCTTATTAAAAGGAACGTTGCTTACAATAGGGCTGTCGGTTTCCTCCATTCTCATCGGAACTTTTTTGGGGTTATTTATCGGTTTAGGGAAACTCATGAGAAACAAAGTGCTTGCCTTTCCATTTTACTGTTATGTCACGGTTTTTCGCGGAACACCGCTTTTAGTTCAAATCTTTTTAATCCATTTTGGAATTGTGCCCTTTTTCACTGGGGAAACGAATGCAGTAACTGCAGGTGTCATTGCTTTATCTTTAAATGCAGCCGCATATATTGCCGAAATTTTCCGGGCGGGCATTCAATCCATCGATAAAGGGCAAATGGAAGGGGCGCGTTCATTGGGAATGACCCATATCCAAACAATGATGCATGTTGTATTGCCCCAAGCTTTCAAACGAATGATTCCTCCGTTAGGAAATGAATTCATTGTATTATTGAAGGATTCATCCCTGCTTTGTGTCATTGCTGCCCCGGAATTGATGTACTGGGGGAAAGCGATGGGGAGTCAGTACTTTAAAGTGTGGGAGCCATACTTGGCGTGTGCCTTCATCTATTTATTCCTGACCCTCATTTTAAGTTTCGTATTAAATAGACTCGAAAGAAGGTTGAAAACAGAATGATCAAAGTGGAGAATCTAAAGAAGTCATTTGGCGAAAATGATGTATTGAAAAATATCAATGCAATCGTTTCCCCTCGGGAAGTAGTCGTGGTGATTGGTCCTTCTGGGTCGGGTAAATCCACTTTCCTCAGGTGTATCAATCAACTTGAAACGATAACGGGGGGCCATATTTTCATTGAAGGGCTTGATACGACAGACAAGAAGGTCAATATCAATAAAGTCCGGACGGAAGTTGGCATGGTATTTCAGCATTTTAACTTATTTCCACATAAGACTGTTCTTGAGAATATAATGCTTGCGCCTATAAAGGTCCGCAAGATCTCCAAAGAACAGGCTTCCCAAAGAGGGATGGAGCTACTTAAGAAAGTGGGACTTGCCGAGAAAGCGAACGCATATCCGGATTCATTATCGGGGGGACAAAAGCAACGCGTCGCAATTGCCAGGGCGTTGGCGATGGAACCCAAAATCATGCTATTCGACGAGCCGACTTCCGCTCTAGATCCGGAAATGGTCGGTGAAGTTCTTGAGGTCATGAAGCAACTGGCTAAGGAAGGCATGACCATGGTTGTTGTGACCCATGAGATGGGGTTTGCAAAAGAAGTTGGAGATCGCGTGATTTTCATGGACGAAGGTTATATTATTGAAGAAAATATTCCAAGTGAGATTTTTAATAATCCCCAGCAGGAAAGAACTAAAGCCTTTTTGAGTAAAGTGCTTTAATTACACGTAAAGAAAAAAACCTTCCATTAAGGGAGGTTTTTTTTTCGGGGCATATCAGGGGGCTTCATTTGATATATGAAGCGCCTAAAAGCGATTCAGGGCTTTTACCGAGCACGAGCATACTGATTTTGGCATATCCAATATTTTTAATTTGGGAGAAGGTCTGAAGTAATACCTGGATATTCGGATCATCCTTTAACTTTTGAACTTCCTCTATATATAATCCGATAACGGAGGGCATAACGAATTCAGGGGTGTATTCGTCAGGGTTTTCATCCATGATTAATGTGCCCATAAATTGATATTTAAATTGAAGAGCCCGTGTTAAGGCAACGACATGGAGCAGTTTATTAAATAGTTCGGGGTATGAATATTTAATCTTTTCCAGAGCTGCTTCTGTTGCCTGTAACTCATCGACACTAGATAAAGTGATCATGAATATCTCCTTTTTAGAATATATTGAATCCATCAGCATTTACCGTGCTTTTTACTTATACTAGTCTACCCCCGCCGTAACGCCTTGTAAAATGGTTAGATGTTATCATGTGCATAACCCAAATCTATGATAGTGCTTACATCAATGATGCTGGATAATTCACTACTTATGAGACAACGCTTCCCTCGTATATTTCAGCCATTCTTTTGCAGCGTATGAAAGGTAATGGTCCTTACTCCATATAAATCCCAAATTCCAACTGATGGAGGGGTTTTTAACCTTGATTGTCTTTACGCGCTCATCATGACGGCATAAACTTTCCGGTAATAGAGCAACGCCAAGTTTACAGTAGACCATTTCCTCAATAAAATCCCAGCGTGAGCTTTCAGTAACGATATGTGGAGAAAAACCAGCTTCATTACAGGATGAAATGATGAGATCACGAAGGACGTAATCTTTATTGAATAAGATGAAAGATTCGTTTTCCAAGTCGGCCAAATCGATTTCTTCCTTATAAGCATGCGGATGGGTGGGATGAACAATCAAGTTGATGTCTTCTTCCAAAAAAGCAAAATGATGAAAATGTGCGGTGTTGGTTGGCAGGACTATTACTCCTATATCAATTAAGTCATTTTGGACGGATTCTTCTATTTTCTTTGAACCATCCTCTACTAATTGAAAGGTAATATTGGGATAGTCCTCGTGAAAACGGCTAAGAATTCGGGGGAAGAAAGAAGCGTCGATGATCGGCGGCAGCCCGATGCGTATATGTCCCTTTTTTAAACCTAATAAATTGTCCATTTCCGTTTCTAAATTGTGAAAGGCCTTATCAATCAATTTTGCCTGCTCTAAGACAACCCTGCCTGCATCGGTCAAGATCAGTTGCTTACGTGAACGATCAAAAAGCTCAACACCTAGCTCGGTTTCCAGGTTTTTAATCATTTTGCTGATGGTCGGCTGGGTAATGAATAGATGGTCGGCAGCACGAGTGAAGCTATTGAAATTGGTTACCTCTATAAAGTATTGCAAATGTTTAATATCCATTGCGTCACCTGTTATCCTCGTTTAAAATTAGTTTCATTTTACCCGTAAACGGAAGTGTTTGTAAAACATGATAAGCTATGCTGGGGTTTCATGCACGCATAAATAAGCTGGACTCCAAAGGGGGAACCCAGCTTATGAAAGGGCTGGCAAGAGTATCTGCCGTAAATTTTATTTGACCAACAAGACGGGCACTGGGGAATGTTGAACGATGTAGTGGCTCACGCTGCCTAAGAATTCCTTGAAACCACTCAATCCGCGGCTGCCCATGATGATAAGATCACAATTCTGGGATTTTGCATGTTCCAATAAAGTCGTGATGGCTGAACCCTCTACGACAAATGTCTGGGATGCATTCGGGATTTCGGATAAAAGCGCTTCCGCTTTTTTAATCACTTCCTTGCCATATTTGAGCATGGATTCTTCGATTTCCTGAAAGGCATTGCCATATATATTTGGTTTGATCGGCAGCGTTACAGCGTGAAGTATCTGGATTTCTATAGCGGGATCCAGGTTCGCTAATTCAATCGCTTTTTCTAAAGATTTAAGAGCCAATTCAGATTCATCATAAGCAACTAATATTTTTGAACATAGCATTGATCGATCATTCCCTTCTTTTAAAAGAATATACCCATAGTATATCAATATAAATCTTTCATGCAGTTTTATATATTATAAATTTTGTGAATATTTATTGAAGTTTACGTTAACGTCAATGTTAAAATAAAGGTAAATAATCCCTTTGTAAAGTGTGGTTTTAACATGTACACCATTTCTGAGTTAGCAAAAGAATTCGGATTGACGACAAGGACCCTCCGATATTATGAGGAACTGGGTATGCTTAGGCCAAAGCGTACTGAATCGGGAAAAAGAGTTTATGGAAAGAAAGAATATGCACAGCTCAAAATCATAATGCGCGGTAAGAAATATGGTTTTTCGTTAGTGGAAATAAAGGATATAGTCCTTTTATTCGATAAGGATAGGACAGGCATTAAGCAATTGGAAAAAACGATTGAAACTGCAGGACAGAAATTAAACGAAATTAATGAACGCATTAAAGAGCTGGATGGGTTGAAGCAGGATTTTGAACAGGTAATCAAAGGCTTTACCGAAACCCTTCATGACTTGAAAGTGAACGATGAAACAGGCAAGCGGTGAAATTAATCTTGAAAATAGGTTTTGATGATAGTGAGAGATGAATATATATTCTAGAAAACAAATGGGGTGGGAATTTGGAAATTCAAGAAACCATTGCAGTTGTGACAGGCGGGGCTTCTGGTCTGGGAGCTGCGACAGTAAGAAACATCATTAAAAAAGGTGGAAAAGCGGTCATATTTGACCTCTCGGAAGAAAACGGCACTAAAATGGCTCAGGAATTGGGAGATTCAGTGCTGTTTATTAAAACGGATGTAACTAGTGAGGAAAGCGTATCGGTAGCATTGGATGAAGGAATGAAAAAATTCGGGAGCATCAATACGGTCATCAACTGTGCAGGCATTGCGATTGCAGAGAAGGTCATAGGCAGAAAAGGTATACATGAATTGAAAGCGTTCTCAAATGTCGTGCAGATCAATTTGATCGGTACGTTTAACGTAATCCGGCTTGCGGCGGAAAAAATGGTCGAAAATGAACCGAACCAAGAGGGGGAGCGTGGGGTCATTATCAATACAGCTTCGGTAGCTGCCTTTGAAGGACAAATCGGACAAGCCGCATATAGTGCCTCTAAGGGGGGGATTGTTGCTATGACTTTGCCGATCGCAAGGGAACTTGCCACTAAAGGGATACGTGTCGTATCGATTGCACCCGGTCTATTCCATACTCCGATGTTTGATTCATTGCCTGAAGAAGCTAGGACGTCATTAGGTAAAACCGTGCCATTCCCACCAAGGCTCGGGTATCCCGAAGAGTACGCTAAACTAACGGAAAGCATCATAACGAATCCAATGCTGAATGGGGAAACCATCAGACTTGATGGGGCCATTAGAATGTCACCCAGGTAAGTTGTTAATTCCTTCAGGGCAATCCATGTAAATCTGGAAAAAGAGCCTCGGACAAAGAAATGGAGAGGAGAGAAAACAGATGAAGCATCCATACCTAAGTGAAGATCATGAAATTTTCCGTAAGTCATTCCGAAAGTTTTTAGAGAAAGAAGCAGTTCCCAACTATGAACGATGGGAAGAAGAGAGGATAATTCCCCGGTCATTCTGGGTGAAAATGGGGGAACAGGGTTTTTTATGTCCGGACCTTGGTGAAGATTATGGGGGTTCCGGGGTAGATTGGGGCTTTGCTGTCATAATTAATGAAGAATTGGAAAGAGTCGGTTCTGGTTTCATTGGTTTCGGACTTCACAGTGACATCACCGTTCCGTATATTTCCGCATACGGAAATGAGTCGCAGAAACAGCGCTGGCTACCTAAATGCACGACAGGGGAAATCATTACAGCCATTGCCATGACAGAGCCTGGCACAGGTTCGGATTTGGCCAATATTAAAACGACTGCCATTTTGGATGGAGATCATTACATATTAAATGGCCAAAAGACATTCATCACAAATGGCATTCATTCGGATTTGGTCATCGTTGCCTGTAAAACGGATCCAAGTGCCGTTCCGAAACATAAAGGTGTTAGCTTAGTCGTGGTCGAAAGGGATACACCCGGATTTTCCAGGGGGCGAAAACTGAAGAAACTTGGCTTGCACTGTCAGGATACAGCAGAACTCATCTTCGAGGATTGCCGTATTCCTAAGGAAAACCTGCTTGGTGAAGAAGGCAAGGGGTTTACTTACTTAATGGAAAAACTGCAGCAGGAACGCCTTGTGGTAGCAATTTGTGCTCAAACCGCATCTGAGGATATGCTGGCCGATACGATTGAGTACGTGAAGGGCAGGGAAGCGTTCGGAAAATCCGTAAGTCAGTTTCAAAATACCCAATTCAAAATCGCGGAAATGGCAACGGAAATCAAAATGGGGCGTGCCTTCCTAGAGCAATTGATCGCCAAACATATGGCTGGTGAACAGGTTGTAACGGAAGTTTCGATGGCAAAATGGCGTTTGACGGAGACTGCCAGAAAAATATCCATTGAATGCATGCAGCTCCATGGCGGCTATGGATTTATGGAGGAATACAAGATTGCCAGAAGGTATCGGGATGTTCCGGTAGCAAGCATCTATGCCGGGACAAATGAAATCATGAAGAAAATCATCGCTAAGAATCTGGGTCTATAATAATAGGATGAGAAGGGGAGAGAGTATATGCGGGAAGTGGTTATCGTTGAAGGGATCCGCACGCCAGTAGGCAGAAGGAACGGTGTCTTGAAAGACGTTCGCCCAGATGATCTGGCAGGGGAAGTATTGAAGAAGCTGATTGAAAAGGCAGGCATCGATCCTGCTATTGTCGATGATGTCATTTTAGGTTGTGTTTCACAGTCGGGCGAACAGGCCGGTGATATAGCAAGGGTTGCTGCACTGATTGCTGGATTTCCGATTGAAGTTCCGGGAACGACGATTGACCGTCAATGCGGATCAAGTCAGCAGGCAGTCCATTTCGCTTCCCAGGCCATCTTGTCAGGTGATATGGATGTGGTAGTGGCCGGTGGTGTGGAAAACATGTCACGAGTTCCCATGGGGTCTAATTATCAAGGTGCTGTAACAAGCCAAAAGTATATGGACTCGTATGAGGTGATCAACCAAGGTTTGTCAGCTGAGAGAATCGCCGATAAGTGGGGAATAACACGGGAAGATTGTGATCAGTTTTCCGTTGAGAGTCATGCCAAGGCAATACGTGCTCAAAAAGAAGGGCATTTTTTCCGTGAAATGATATCAGTAACGGGTACTGATAAAGAAGGAAATCAAATCGAAGTTACGGAAGATCAAGGCCCAAGGGATGGAACTACGCTTGAAGTACTTGCTGGATTGAAACCGGTTTTTCAAGAAGGCGGTTTAATCCATGCAGGGAACTCAAGTCAGATCAGTGACGGTGCTGCCGCTTTATTATTGATGGAACGCAGTAAAGCCGAAGAACTTGGAGTGAAACCGCGCTTTAAAGTGCATACACGGGTTGTTGTCGGGTCAGATCCTACCCTGATGCTTACGGGACCGATTCCCGCCACCCAAAAAGCTTTGGAAAAAGCAGGTCTTACAATTGATGATATCGATATCTTTGAAGTGAATGAGGCTTTCGCTCCTGTACCGATTGCCTGGCTAAAAGAAACGGGGGCAGACCCCCAAAAGCTGAATCCAAATGGCGGGGCGATTGCCTTGGGTCATCCTCTTGGCGGAAGTGGGGCCCGATTGATGGTGTCGATGATCCATGAGTTAGAAAGGACGGGCGGCCGTTATGGGCTGCAAACAATGTGTGAAGGCCACGGCATGGCAAATGCAACCATCATTGAAAGATTGGACTGAAGCCGGACTATCCATTTATGAACATTCATAATTCGCACGAAAGTAAAAGCTGAAAAAGGGATGAAGCCGACCATCTGCAGGCTTTGCCTGAACTCTTCCTGTTGATGGTGGTTACTTGAGGAGGAACATGATATGTCAGTAACGATTAAAAATATCTTTGATCAGACGGTTCAGAAATTTCCCATTAAAGAAGCTATATACGACGTGAGAAGAAATATCCGCTATACGTACATTCAATGGAATGAGCAGGTGAATAGGTTGGCGGCGGCCCTTCAAGCGGAAGGGGTGCGAAAAGGGGACAGGGTCTCTACGTACCTTTACAACAATGAAGAGCTTGCAACAGCATTCTTTGCCTGTGCAAAAATCGGTGCAATCTTTAACCCGATCAACTTCCGTTTAATGCCGGAAGAGTTGGCCTTCATCTTGAACGACGCTGCTCCAAAGATCGTTTTATTCGAACACGAATTGGAATCGAACGTTGCCGCGGTTGAAAAACGATTTCCGACAACGGCTTTTTGGTATATAGATGATGATGTGCCTGGATATGCAAAAGGTTACCGCCAGAAAATGGCCAGTATTTCATCGAAGCCAGATGAAGTGGACGTTCACGAAGATGATGTCTATGCCATCATGTATACGAGCGGGACAACCGGACGCCCCAAAGGGGTCATTCACCTTCATAAAGACATGGTCAAACAGGCCGAGATTTTAAAAGAGGCCATGAAGTATGAACGCTCTGATATCGGTTTGATCACTGCGCCGATGTTTCATTGTGCTGAATTGCACTGTTCCTTTTTACCTCGCATACAGGTCGGTGCCGCAAATGTCATATTACATCAGTTTAATCCCAAAAAGGTCATGGAACTGATTGAATCCGAAGGAGTCACCAAGTTTTTTGCTGCACCTACGATGTGGAACATGCTCATCCAGGAAAACTTGGATGAGTACAAATTCCAGAGTTTGAAGCTTGGGCTTTATGGAGCAGCCCCGATGGCTCCAACACTTGTACGTGCCTGTCAGGAAAAACTCGGCATCCAGTTCATCCAAGCTTATGGAATGACTGAAATGGGTCCCGCCATCACTCTCCTATTGGAGGAAGATCAAATTAGGAAAGCGGGTTCTGCCGGCAAGGCATGTTCCGATCATGAAATCATCATTGCCCGTCCGAATGACGAAGGGCCATCGGATCCCGAGGATAGGATGGAACCTGGGGAAACAGGGGAAATCCTTGTGAAGGGTCCGTGTATCATGAAGGGTTACTTTCAAAAAGATAGAGAGACCGAAAAGGCGCTTTACAAAGGCTGGTACCATTCCGGTGACATCGGTTTCCTGGATGAAGATGGATATCTGTGGGTCAAGGACCGGGTGGACGACATGATTATTTCTGGAGGGGAAAATATTTATCCACGTGAAGTGGAAGATACACTATATGAACACCAAGGAGTTCTCGACTGTGCAGTACTGGGTCAGCCGGATGAACAATGGGGGGAAATAGTGACGGCCTTCATCGTAGCCAAAGACCCTTCGCTAGCGGAAACAGATTTAGAAACCTGGTGTAAAAACAGTGTTACACTAGCGAACTATAAACGTCCAAGAAGATATATCTTCTGTAATGAGCTGCCCCGAAACGCAAGCGGGAAGATACAAAAATTCTTGCTTCGTAAACAGTTGGAAGATAATGTTGATGGTAAAAGTTTGGGGAACCTTCTTTAATGCCGGGGTCAGTAGCGGATAAAACCACTGACAAGTTAGGGTGGAAAAGCCATATAGTATTGCTTCGCATGCGATAATACTTGGAAGGAAGAAATTTAATAAAGACCGTAAAAGATATAGATGAACTATTATATAAATAATAATCCTGTGGAACAAATCAAGAAGAGAGAATAGTTATCCACAACAAAAATGCAGCGTGATTAGCATAACATCCCTTTTATCCACATAATCCACAGGGTTATCCAGAAATAACATTATTTTCATGTTAATAAGGTGAGTTATTGTACTTATAGTTTGTCAGTATTTTCAGAATATATCCACAATATACACAGGGTTGTGGATAAGCTATGTAAATAAAGAAAACACAAGGGGCTGATTTACTCCCCCTTGGTTTGGTTTATCCTGCTTATTAACGGCGATTATGAGCACGGCGGTCAGCCGCATTGGCCCGGGCTTGTGCCTCGATGTCTTCCTGGTCAGCCAGTTCGGAAGAATATTCAACGTCAAGTCCGTCACTTTTCAGGTTTTTAGGAACCTGAGGAAGTTTTTGTTTGTTCTTATCTCGATTATGGTGTATGTTATTTCGTCCCATGTTAGCGCCCCCTAGAATAAAAAATAAGCTGGAGATGAATTCACTAATCATCTCCAGCTTATTTTGTGTTGAGTGGCTGTTCAAAATGTACGGGAAAAAACTCCAAACTAACGACGGGATTTCTTCTCGGTATATCCACCAGCTCGATCTGCTTTTTTAAATTCGCGAGCATAAAGAATCGCTTGGGTACTAGTTAAGTTACTTTTCTCTTTATCGTGTTTTTTGAGCAATTAGATCATCTCCATTTCACTTAATATCCCTATTTTTTCCTAAAATGACCCTTTCATACGTGAGAATCTTCTTTTAAGATATTTTGTAAAGCTTCTTTAAGGGTTGGAAAGGAGAAGGTGAATCCTATCTCTTTAAGTTTAGTGGGAAGGACATTTTGTCCTTCAAGCACAAGTATGCTCATTTCCCCTAGCAGTTTCTTGAGGAAGAAGGGAGGTACGGGTAACCAATGGGGCCGGTGCAGGACAGCTCCTATCGTTTTCCCGAATGTATCCATTTGAACGGGGTTCGGTGCCGTAAAATTGACTGGACCTTCTATCCGTTGATCGTTCATGCAAAAGATGATTGCACGGACCACGTCATGGATATGAATCCAGGAAAGCCACTGATTCCCTTTGCCCATCTTTCCACCGCCGAGAAGTTTATAAGGGAGAACCATCATTGGCAGTGCGCCGTCTTTTTCTCCCAGAATCACCCCGAATCTTGTTAGGACCAACCTTTTACTGTAAGAGCGTGATTTAGCCGCTTCCTTTTCCCATAGTTGAACAGTACGGGCCAAGAAATCATCACCAATGGATTCAGAGGTTTCGGTAAAGGTCTCATCTTCCGAAGTACCATAATATCCGATTGCACTTGCATTAATAATGAAGGACACTTTATCGGGCAGTATGGAAATGATCCGGTTCATCTCTTTGGAGGCTTCGACCCTGCTCTCGACAATCCGGCGTTTTCGTTCAGGTGTCCAACGCCCGCTGTTCAGGGATTCACCAGCAAGGTTTATGAAAGCATCAAGCCCCGCCAAGTGCTTTTCCGGCTTTGCGTCCTTGGTCAACCAGCCGATATATGTCAAATTAGTCTGTTTTTTAAATTTTTCGGGATGACGTGTCAAAATATATATATCATGATTTTCTTTTGATAATTCATCAATAAGGGCTGTGCCGACAAAACCGCTTCCACCAGCAATGGCAATTTTCATGAAAACCACTTCCTTTCCCTTTCTTTCCTTCACTTTAACATGCCCATGTTCTTTTTTCATTTTTAGACATGCTATATATAGAAATGGTAAACGTAAAGGGGTAAAGTAGGGGTGGGGGTGGATTTATGCCAAACATAACAAAAATAACAACCCAAAAGAAACGTAAAGATCGTTATAATATTTTCGTTGACGAAAAATATGCCTTCAGTGTAGATGAAGAAGTGCTATTGAAATTTCATTTGAAAAAGGGCATGGAACTTGATGACCTGATTTTGGCTGAAATACAATTCCATGATGAAATCCAAAAAGCATTTACCGATGCACTTAATTATTTATCATATCGAATGCGCTCGGAATCGGAAATTCGCCTTTATTTAAAAAAGAAGGAGACGGAAGAGCCGATCATTAAAGAAGCGATACATAAACTATACAGCTTTAACTATTTAGACGACCTTGAATTTGCCAAGGCTTACGTACGGACCCATGTGAATGGAGGCAATAAAGGGCCCACTACCCTTAAGCTCGAGCTTAAGGAAAAGGGGGTGCAAGAAAAGTTGGTTGTCGAGGCATTGAAGGAATACCCCTATGATATTCAGATTGATCATGCAAGGAAACTAGCTGGAAAAGCGGTCAAAAAGGAAAAAAACATTTCCGAACGGGCTTTAAGGCTGAAAGTTGAACAAACCTTGTTACGGAAAGGTTTCCCTAGAGATGTCATCCATGAAGCAGTTGAAGATGTGACGGTTGAAAAGGATGAAGATGAACAATGGGATTCTCTTTGCCACCATGCCGAAAAAATGCAACGCCGATATAAAAACCATGAAGGCTTCGAATATGAACAAAAAATGAAGCAGGCATTATACCGAAAAGGTTTTCCAATAGAATTGATTGAGCGTTATCTTTCCAATCCTGATGGGGATTAAGTGCATCGATAGCCAAATCACTAAATTTTGTTTAATATAGAAGTAAATTAATATTTCATTTAAGGAGTCATATATATGAGCGACGTAAGATACAGCAAGTTGTCCGCCTATGAACTACAACAGGAAATTGCAGCGTTGACTGAAAAAGCGAGAAAAGCAGAGCAATTGGGAATGGTTAATGAATACTCCGTATTGGAACGAAAAGTGACGATGGCCAAGGCCTATTTGTTAAATCCGGATGATTTCAAAAAAGGTGAAATATATCAAATTGACGGAGATCCCGGAGTCTATTTCAAAATTGATTATATGAACGGCGTATTCGCCTGGGGTTACCGCTTAGGCGGTAGCGGTAAGGAAGAAGCACTTCCGATTTCAATGCTGAAATAAAAAGGAACCGGGGAAGAAACCCGATTCCTTCTGGTGTACCTGTTAATTCGATCTCTCGTTTGATGCTTTCATTCTTTCTTGAGGGTGTGTATTAATACTGCCATCTGCACGCTTTGAAGCATATCTTGCCTTTGCACGAGGCTCGCCATGGAATTTATTATTGTTTTGGTTGGGGAATCCTTTTTGTTTATTTCGCAAATTTTTCTCCTCCAAGCATCAGATTAAAGAAAGAAGCGTTTCCGCTTACAACTAGTATGGGTATGGGACAGTATAGTTCATTCTGTAAAAATATTGGCAATGAGGTGGTTCTAATGAATGATTACCATGAAAGATTAACCAAGATACTGCTTGAGAAAAATGAACACATCACGTATGAGCAAGCTTTGACTTGGGTGGAATTATTATGGGAAGATTTCGAAGCGACCTATGCAAAGGCTGGGCATGAATATGCCGGAGAAGAAATGACATCGCGTGTTGTAAGGACCTGGATTGATAACTACGGCGAGCAATTCCACGAATTCATTGCAAAGAACCCTAAATATCGACAGTTATTAAATCAGCAGAATCGACTGCATTAAAAAAGCTGATTCCAGAGAGGGTTCCCTGGAATCAGCTCTTTTTCAATATACAGCGATTACAAAATAATATTCAATTTCTTCTGCAGTTTCGCTTCGCTAAAGATCCAGCCGGTATAAGAATTCAAGATATTCAATTCGCTGTCTAAATGGACCACTGCCACAAACGGGTAATATCCATTGCTTCGGTATCTTAAATCGATAAAACGGACTTCATAATATTCTTTTATCTGTTCAATTTCAAAGCGGTAAACCGGGGAAAAGGACAGAAAGGCTGCCAAGTTGATATCCTTCTTGGCGGCTTCGAGAATTTCACTTTCAGGTAATGGCACTCGATCGAACGTATCAAGTATCGTCACATATCCATTATCGGCTCGTGCCACATAATAATTCTTTTCGGTAATAACCGCAATTTTCCAGCGGTGAAAACGCATGGTCGGTGATAAAAGAATTTTCCTTGCTCCAGGAATTTGCCGTCGGACCACTTTTTTTATAAAAGTTTGTTCCCTGAATCTGGAAATGTAGTAAATGACGAGTATTCCGTAAATGGAAAGAAATAAATAGCCTGGAGGAAATCCAAAGCCCCATAATATCAGGCCGGCAACATGTATTCCAAAAATGAACGGATCAAATGTATTGATGACCCCTAAAGCTACCCATTTTGATGAAATTGGCCTAAGAGCCTGGGTCCCATAAGCATTGAATATATCCACGAATACATGAAGGAATACGGCTAAAAAGGTCCAAAGCCAAAGATGAAGGTAATTTGCTTCAGGTATGATGGCGAAAAGTGCTCCGCTGATAATCAAGGGCCAAAGTAAAACAGCGGGAATGGAATGCGTGATTCCACGGTGATTTCGAATATATACAGCGTTATTCCTTAATTTTAAAACGGTGTCAATGTCTGGAGCTTGTGATCCCAATATTGTACCTGCTATGACTGCACTTGCAGTGACTGGGCTCTGCGCAATGACAGGATCTAATGTGGCAAGACCTCCAAGAGCAATTCCCATGACAAAGTGAGTACCTGTATCCAAAAAACTAACCTCCCTGCCACAATTTGAAAAAAATGGTCTTCTCTCATCATACCGTATTTATATATTAACCATCAAATGAATAAAATTTTTACTTTTTTCCATGCCTGTTACAAATAAATGGATATGAACATGATATTAAAAAAAGAATGACCTACTATAGGTATTCCCCTTTTTGATAAGAGTTTAACATCTTTGGAGGAACTGATGTGAAAGAAATAACGATCCCGACAATAGAAAAAATAAAAATCGAAGAATTTCAAAAAGATTTGGTTTCCTGGTTTCTCGAAGAACAAAGAGAATTGCCATGGAGGGAAAATAAGGATCCATACCGTGTTTGGGTTTCTGAAATAATGCTGCAGCAAACGAGAGTGGACACGGTGATTCCTTATTTCAACCGATTTGTGGAATGGTTCCCAACACTCGAGGATTTTGCTAATGCCGATGAAGAGAAAATCCTAAAAGCATGGGAAGGGCTGGGATATTACTCACGTGTAAGGAATCTGCATAGTGCCGTTCAGGAAGTGAAGGCATCATATAATGGAATCGTACCGGATGATCCCGAGGAAATTTCAAAATTGAAAGGTGTCGGCCCTTATACAGCTGGTGCGATTCTTAGTATCGCATACGGCAAGCCTGAGCCAGCTGTTGATGGAAACGTCATGCGTGTTTTATCAAGGATATTGATGATATATGAAGACATAGCAAAGCCAAAGACTAGAAAAACATTCGAAGCTGCCGTCAGAAAGCTGATCGATCATGAACATACCTCTGCCTTCAATCAAGCCTTGATGGAACTTGGAGCATTAATCTGCACACCAGGTAAGCCTGCCTGCCTATTATGTCCCGTTCAAAGTCATTGTCTAGCATTTGAATCCGGGGTTCAGTCGGAATTGCCGGTGAAAATCCAAAAGAAAAAAACACGGGATGTACCAATTGTAGCGGCCGTTTTAACGAATGAAAAAGGTGAATTTTTAATTCACAAGCGAGCATCAGAAGGATTGCTTGCAAATCTTTGGGAATATCCGAACTTCGAAAACCATTCATCCCTTTTGCATAAGCGGGAATTCTTCGAGAGTCGGTTTCAGGAAATGTATGGCGTCAAACCTGAAATCACTGAATCGCTTGTGAGAATTGAACATGTTTTCTCACATCTCGTTTGGAAAGTGGACACATATATTGGAGTGGTCAAAGATGCCATCAGTGAAGAGACACTTAGAGAACAGCAACTTAAGTGGGTGAGTGAAGCAGAGATGGAGGAGTTGGCATTTCCGGTTTCCCACCAAAAAATGATGAAGGCGTATAAAGAAAAAGAACGTATTGAATAAAGGCTCTCATTTGGTTATGTGGTAATATAAGGGTATTGGGGGCGTGGAAATGAGGATAGTCATTCAAGCATTCATGGGTTCAATCATCATTCATGCTTTATATTTTGGGAGTGCGATAATGGTGGGGTCCATAAAAACGAGCCGATATAAACCGGACATTGAAAATGCATGGGAACAAGCAGGGGCGCTCCAGAATGAAACAGTATTCGGTAAGGTAATTTCACCTTCTTTATATTCGTTAACATTCTTGGGGACAGCCCTGATTTGCGCAATGGCTATAACGTCTTATAATAAAATTGTGATTAAAAAAAGGCGCTAGTGATATTGGGAGCATGAAAGAGGATATCCGCTAAGATATCCTCTTCCATTTGTTGATTTTCAAAGCCATATCCGTATAGAATCAATCGTAAAGGGTTTTCGTTCCATGAGTATAATCGGCTTCCTGCCTGTTAAGTCCGCCTCTATTTTCAATTTCTTTGACGATTTCGCTATGGATACTCTGTCCTTCTTGGTTTAAATAAGGTACCATTTGTTGAAGGGAGTGATGAAAATAGGCAAGTTCACTATTTTCCCAATCCGATTTTTTCATCATCGACAACTCTGTCATATCACGTCCAACATACATAACAGTAACACTCCTTAAAAAATGATTTTTAATACTCGGTGTTTACTCAGAAAGGATGAATAAACGAATGGAACAAAAAGTGGCACTCGTTACAGGTAGCAGTAAAGGTTTAGGTAGAAGCACGGCAATAAGGCTTGCAGAGGAAGGTTACGACCTCGTTATTAATTATGCCCGGAGCAAGTCAAAAGCATTAGAAGTGGCAGCCGAAATTGAAGCGTTGGGGCGTAAAGCTCTTGTAGTTAAGGCAAATGTCGGTGACGTTGCGAAAGTGAAAAGCATGTTCGAGGAAATCGATGCTTATTATGGACGTTTGGATATTTTCATCAATAATGCGGCTTCAGGAGTGCAGCGTCCGTTGATGGAGCTGGAGGAATCCCATTGGAACTGGACCATGGACATCAATACAAAAGCCCTCCTTTTCTGTGCACAGGAAGCGGCGAAATTAATGGAGAGGAACGGCGGGGGGAAAATCGTCAGCATCAGTTCACTAGGGTCCATTCGTTATTTGAAAAATTATACAGCTGTTGGAGTTTCCAAAGCTGCGCTTGAAGCCCTGACAAGATATTTAGCGGTCGAATTAGCTGCAAAAAATATTTGTGTCAATGCCGTTTCAGGCGGTGTGATCGATACAGATGCCCTGAAGTCTTTCCCGAATCGGGATGAAATGCTTGCCGAGGCGGCAGAACAGACTCCGGCTGGACGGATGGTCGAGGTGGAAGATATGGTGAATACCATCCTGTTTTTAATTTCCGATGGAGCCAGTATGATTCGTGGACAAACCGTAATAGTTGATGGAGGCATTTCATTGCTTGTTTAATATAACTGGAAAAATTTAAATGTTTTTAGTTGGATAACACTCCTGGATAATGGTTATCTTATTATCGTGGAGGTGATATCAATGGCTAAAAACATGAATAAATCACAAGCAGGTACTAATGCTCAACAAGTGAGACAACAAAACGCGCAATCTCAACAGGGTCAAGGACAATTCGGTACAGAATTTGCTTCTGAAACTAACGTTCAAGAAGTGAGACAACAAAACGCGCAATCTCAGCAAAAAAAGGGTCAAGGTCAAGCACAAGGCCAATACGGTACAGAGTTTGCTTCTGAAACTAACGTTCAAGAAGTGAAACAACAAAACCAAAAATCTCAAAGCAATAAAAGCCAAGGCTAATCGCCGATGAAAAGCATCCTTCTTTATGAAGGGTGCTTTTTTTTTGCCTTTCATTGGATTCGACAAATGTTACGTCGTGTTTACATTTTATGTCAAAGGAAAAAACGGATAAAAATAGAATATACATACTATAGAAAAAATACAGATTAGGAAGGTGCATTCATGGAGGAATTTAACCGGCTTATAAACAACCAGTTGAAAACGATGGATAAGCTTTTACTTTTACAATCCGAAATCGAAAGATGCCAAGATATAGAGAAGCAACTCCTTGCCCTGGAAGAGGAGAGTGAAGCAGTCACCATTCAGGAAGATATTCAACTCAAAAAGCAGGAATTGAAAAGTATCCATGATATGTTCGAGAAGCAAACGGAAGAAGTCATCCGTTATTTTCAGCAAGGACAGGCTGCCATACGATAAATAACCGGCTAATTTCTTAGTTAAAATGGGTGGATGGTCAGACTTTTTCGACTTATTTACACATTTTCACTGGGAGATTAGCCACTTTTGTTTTAAATTTATGAATAAATCGCTATAATATAGGAATATAGGGTAAATGGAAAAAAGTATATATTTTCAAATTCACACAACACTGCAAACGGAATAGGGCACAGTACGCTGTCAGGGTGTCTATAGAAAGTAGGGAGAGATAAATGGGGATTGTTCCTGCCGAAGGAGGAAAAATCCAAATCCATAGCTATAAACATAATGGACATATCCATCGTATCTGGGAAGAGACGACCGTTTTAAAAGGGACCCAAAATCTGGTGATAGCAGCGAATGACCGTACTATGGTAACTGAATCAGATGGAAGGACTTGGATTACGAGAGAGCCGGCGATTTGCTATTTTCATTCAAAGTATTGGTTTAATGTTATTGGTATGTTGAGAGAGGACGGGGTTTATTATTATTGCAATATCAGTTCGCCGTTCACATACGAATCGGGAGCATTGAAATACATTGACTATGACCTGGACATTAAAGTATTCCCAGATATGACGTTTAATTTGCTGGATGAGGATGAATATGAAAGGCATCGGAAAGAAATGAATTACCCGGATGCCATCGATTCAATATTGAAACAGAACGTAGACTATTTGATTTATATGATACGCCAGCGAAAAGGACCATTCTCCGCAGAGTTTATTGATAGTTGGTATGAACGCTTTTTAACCTATCGATGATAGAAAAGGCCTGCTGCATAATTGGCAGGCTTTTTCATTATGTATCATGCCTACTATCTGATTCAATCTTTCAAGAATGCAGGAACCATTAAACCTCCTATAAATGGTTATGAAAGTTAGTGAATGAAAATCCTTTTGATAGTTAATCATCGAAAAGGAAAATATAATTGCATATAAGATATAAGATATAAGATTCCAAATTGACTGTTATGGACTATTTTTATCATTTGGATTTAATGATTCAGAAAAGGAGGAAATCCGTGGGGAGCATTAAGAGATATTTGCAATTCGTCAAACCATATAAATGGCAGATAATCGGGACGGTACTGATTGGATTGCTAAAGTTCGCGATTCCGCTTTTGCTTCCATTGCTCAGTAAGTATATAGTGGATGACATCATCGGAAATGGTGACCTGTCCAAAGCCGTGAAGTCCGAACGCCTTTTATGGGCAATGGCCATCATGATATTCATTTTCGTTGCAGTCAGACCGCCGATTGAGTATTACCGTCAATATTTCGCTCAATGGACCGGAACGAAAATCTTATATGATATTCGTAATGATTTATTTACTCATATACAGAAACTGAGTTTTAAATATTATTCCAATACAAGGGTGGGCGAGGTCATTTCAAGGATGATCACGGATGTGGAACAAACGAAGAACTTTGTCATTACGGGTCTGATGAACCTTTGGCTCGATATCGCAACGATCATCATAGTGATAGTCATCATGTTTACGATGGACGTGAAGTTAACCATTGTATCCATCATCATGCTTCCATTTTACGCATTTTCGATTAAGCATTTCTTCGGCAAGCTGAGAACCTATACAAGGATTCGGTCCCAAGCGTTAGCGGATGTACAGAGTCACCTTCATGAACGGGTTTCAGGGATGTCAGTCATCAAAAGCTTTGCGATAGAGGACAGGGAACAGGAATTGTTTGCGAAGCAGAACAAGAATTTCCTCGATAAGGCCCTAAAGCATACGAGCTGGAATGCTAAGTCATTTGCTGTCGTGAATACGATCACGGATATTGCCCCCCTGCTCGTGATAGGATTTGCCGGCTATCAGGTCATTCATGAACAATTGTCACTGGGTACCATGGTTGCTTTCGTCGGTTTCATAGACCGGCTATATAATCCCCTAAGACGTTTAGTTAACTCTTCGACGACAATGACCCAGACATTGGCGTCCATGGACAGGGTTTTTGAGTTTGTGGATGAGAAGTATGATATCGATGACGAACCAGGAGCGAAAGAGCTGAAGCATGTGGATGGCCGAATAACCTTTCAGGATGTATCGTTTGCTTATGACGAGAAAGAGGCACCCGTTTTGAAACATATAAATTTGGATGTTAAACCAGGGGAAACCATTGCACTTGTCGGGATGAGCGGCGGAGGGAAATCCTCCATCGTCAGTTTGATTTCCCGTTTCTATGATGTAACGGAGGGAAGGGTATTATTGGATGGGACGGATATCCGTAAATATCAAGTCCGCAGCCTAAGAGATAAAATAGGAATGGTTCTACAGGATAATATCTTATTTAGTGAATCGGTTAAGGCCAACATCCTTATGGGACGGCCCGATGCAAGTGATGAAGAAGTATTTGAAGCGGCAAAGGCGGCGAATGCCCATGACTTCATCATGGGTTTAAAAGAAGGATATGAAACGAAAGTCGGGGAGCGGGGAGTTAAATTATCCGGAGGCCAAAAGCAACGGGTGGCCATTGCGAGGGTATTTTTGAAAAACCCGCCAATCCTTGTTCTCGACGAAGCCACATCCGCATTGGATTTGGAAAGTGAACACTATATCCAGGAGGCGCTGGATATTTTGGCGAAAAACCGGACCACCATCATCGTGGCACATCGACTATCAACCATCACCCATGCCGATCGGATCGTTCATATCGATAATGGGGAAATTACGGAAATGGGAACACACGAAGAACTTATGAAAAAGCAAGGGCATTACTACAACCTATTTCAAGTGCAACAATTGGATGCTTAAGGAGAAAAGGAAAAACAATATACAAAAGAAAGACCATTCCGCTAACGGGAATGGTCTTTCTTATTCTTATCCGAACTGGTGGATAAACGTTATGAAATCCTTTTTTCATGCAGCGTTTTTTTTCTGTCAGGAAGGAATTGCGGCAGATGCTTTATTCCCTCAGGCAAGGCGATGCCGACGATGATCAAGCACATCCCGAACCATTGCAGTGACGTAACCTGTTCATTCAAGAAGATGACGGAAACGACCATCGCTGAAGGCAGCTCTGCTGCACAAAGAATCGTTCCAAGCCCGACACCCACTTTCGGCAAACTGACAGCAAAGAAAAAGAAAGGAACTAAAACACCCAAAGTGCCGAGCAGCAGACCGTAGTACCATAGGTTCGTTTGGACAAGATTCGTCACAAGTGTGACGGGATTAGTCGTGAATACAGCAGTCAGCATGGCACCCGTTGCAATGAAAAACAACCGTTTCATTGAAGATTCCCCAACTGCGAATTGAGAGTTGCAGTACATATACAGCGCAAAAAGCAACGCAGACAATAGTCCGAACAATACGCCTTTCAGGCTTAGGGCGGATAGAGGCTGACCAAAGATCGCCCCCGCCAATAATGTACCGATGAAGAGAACGAAAATGGCAATGAGTTTATTTTTATCCGGGCGTCTTTTATTTAAGAAACTTTCTATAAGGACGCCTATCCAGGTAAATTGAAATAAAAAGACAACGGCAATCGAAGCGGGAAGCTCGGATACGGAAACGGCATATGCCTTTCCGACGAAAGTGGACATCATGCCCGTGATTAAAAGTAATCCGGCACTCTTCCATGAAACTTTATATTTAAACGAAAAAAGAAATAACACGGAGACAATCAGCCAACCGACGAGGTATTGACTGCCGACCAGTTCTCCAGAAGAATGGCCATCCATGAATCCAAACTTGATCATCGTGGATAATGTGCCATATGAGATCGAACCGATTAAGACCATTATGGAATACTTCAAAAGTTGCATGTTTTTCACCCCTGTAAAAATAAAAATCGCCACCTGCCAAAAAGGCAAGTGACGAACGAAAAAAGGAAAACCTTTTAAAATTCCGTCTCTCAACAAAAGCTGAGTTTAAAAAATTGTTTGTGTTGCATTACCTTAGCTTAAAGTCTTTGTGAATATTTGTCAACCAGAAAAATAAGTTAAGCCTGCAGTTGATCTTTAAGCTAAAGGTGGCGGCAGAGGTCGAAAATGTTTCTTTCATGCATAGTAATTGAAAACCCCCAAAGAGGCGAATAGCCGAATGGGGGGATGTGTTTCAGTCACGATTTTCCTGGAAGTCTTCCAATGTACCACGATATTCCGCGTCTTTCATTTTGCGAAGATTAGGCTTTTTTTCTGCAGTTGGCTCATCATTTGGCTTTAGATTGTGAAGCTTGGAAAGAGCCAAACGATAATCCTGATCTTTCATTTTCAATTCATCATTGTCTGTTGGGGAGATGATTTCGGTAACGGAATCATCTGCCGAAGAGAAAGAGGACTCTTCCAATGAGTTCTCTTCCTCGATCCCCGGCGGCTTATCTTCAGGTGATAAGGCTTTGATATTGAACGTGATTAAGCCCGTAACCGCTAATATGGCAACGATGATAATTAGAATTATGCCCATTGAATCAAGCCTCCTAGAGCTCGTTTATGAATGAACGAGTGACATGGGCTACCCGTTTTCCTAATGCTTCTCCAAGCTGCAAGTCATTTTTGGTGATGTTGTCATCCACACCGGGTGGACAGCTTATCCCTACTCCATAGTAGGAACCATATAAGGCGTTTTCCGGGACAGTGCCGGGTAAGCCCACAATGATCATTCCTTGGTGAAGCATTGGGGTGATTAAGTTCAGCATGGTAGCCTCGAGTCCGCCATGTACGGTGGCGGTCGTACAGAATACAGCACCCACTTTATTGATCAGCGCACCTTCCGCCCATAGATACCCAAGTTTATCAATCCATGTTTTCAAACTCGAACTGATGGTGCCGAAATGACCGGGACAGCCCCAAATGATTGCATCCATTTCCTGAAGCTTATAAACATCCGCCTCGTTTACATGGTCAATGAGAACCTCAGCCCCAGGAACCGCAGCTGCTCCTTGAGCTATTGATTCGGCAAGTGCTTTCGTATGGTTACCTTCACTGTCGTAAACAACATAGATCTTCATTTTTATTCCCCCATTTAGTTAAACCGATTTTTTTACTGGTGAAGGAAGCAAAGGTACATCCAAATGTTCCTGTTTAGCTTTTTTCATTGCTTTGTCTTTCCGAACGTCACGCAAAAACAGTGAGAGAACGATACCGACAATTGCGAAGCCTGTTGCCCAAAAGAATGCATCATTGATTCCCATCACATTTGCTTGACCCTGGATTTGTGAAGAAATCAGCGACATGGCAGTTTCCTGTGCCTGTTCACTAGTTTGATTCATCGAACTCATGATGGATTGGACGATTGTTTGGAAATTCTGAACAAAACCGGGATCACTCGTACTCATTTCCGTTCCTAAAGCAGTTCCATGGAAAGAAGCACGGGTAGTATAAATGGTCGTCACGAAGCTCGTACCAATGGCTCCGGTAACCTGTTTCAGCGTATTGCTCATTGCAGTACCATGTGTATTCAAATGCTTAGGAAGCTGGTTCATCCCTGCTGTCATGATCGGCATCATCAGTAAAGACATTCCAAGTGCGCGGATGGCATAGATGATGACCAAAGTCGAATAGGTAGTTTCCGTAGTCAAATTAGCAAATTCGAAGGTTGTGACAGCAGTGATCGCTAAACCAAAAAGTGCTAATGGACGAGGACCGATTTTGTCAAATAATGCTCCTGAAATGGGTGACATCACCATCATCACAAGTGCTCCGGGTAACATCAATAGACCGGATTGAACTGGTGTGAAGCCTCTTAAAGTCTGCAAATATATTGGCAATAAGAATATCCCAGTAAACATGGCCACTGTGACGATGGCGGAAATGATATTCGATAATACGAACATGTCATACTTGAATACACGGAAGTCGAGCATAGGTGTTTCCGATTTTAGCTGTTGAACCACAAATAGGGTCAATAGGATCAGCCCGATGATGATCGTTCCCAGAACGATTGAATCCGTCCAGCCTTTGGAACCTGCTTCACTGACACCGTATAGTAATGATGCAACTCCTAGCAAGGATAAAGAGGCGCCCAATAAATCCAATTTGATTTTCTTTGGTTCTGCTACATTATGCATGCTTAAAAGGGCAAGTATTATGACTATCATGCCTAATGGCACCATTGCGTAGAACATGACCCGCCAGCTATATTCCTGAATGACCCAACCTGATAAAGTCGGACCGATGGCAGGGGCAAACATAATGGCCAGTCCGAATATCCCCATTCCTTTCCCGCGCATTTCCGGAGGGAAGATGAAAAGGATGATCGTCATGACCAATGGCTGAAGGATCCCGCCGCCAGCCGCCTGGATCAGCCGGCCTGTAAGGATGACGGGGAAATTAGGTGCAATGCCGCATATGAATGTCCCGACAGTGAATAGAAACATGGCAGCAAGGAATAAAATCCGCGTGCCAAACCGTTCTATTAAAAAAGCGGACAGTGGGATCAAGGCTCCATTCACGAGCATGAATCCAGTTGATAACCATTGAATCGTAGTCGCGGCTACATTGAATTCTGCCATCATCCTCGGCATGGCGACACTAAGCAGAGTTTGATTCAAAATGACCATGAACAAACCTAGCATTAAGATAATTAACATGGGGGCAAACTGTTTCATTCCCTTGTTTTCATTTACTGAGATGGTTTGAGAAGCCATTTATTGAAAAGCCTCCTTTCTGTATAACTGTGTAGCCGGTTTATTTAGTTGAAATTTTCACTTCTGCGTTCATTCCAGGCAGAACTTTATCGGATGGTGCTTTGATGGAAATTTTAACTGGTACTTTTTGAGTGACTTTCGTATAGTTTCCGCTGCTGTTTTGATTGCCCATCACTGAAAAGACAGACGTTGTGGCATAACCGATCTGTTCCAATGTACCTTCGAAAACAGTATCGGGATCTCCATCGATGATAATATCGACGCTGTCACCCTTTTCGATATCCTTCAATTTATTTTCCTCAATATTAGCCGTTATGGACAGATCATCCATATTGATGGTCTGAGCTAGCGTTTGACCCGCTTGAACAAGCTGCTCATCATGCACTTGTGTTTTAACGATTGTACCTTGTGCTGCGGTTTTTACTGCTTCTTTTCCATCTAAGGTGGTTACATTGGCAACTTGGTCATTCTTACTTACACTGTCTCCTTCGTGTAAGTCCCAATCTGCTAATTTACCGGCAGCGGGGGCAACGATGGTATATAGCTCTCCCGACACTTTCGCTTCATCCGTTTTAATGAAATTCGTGCTTTCATAATAGTAATAAGCCCCACCGGCTAATACCGCTACAATAATAACCAAACCAATGACATTGATTAAAACTAAACGTCCTCTATTCACTTGTTTCGCCTCCAAAAGTATTGATGATGTATTCCCTTTGATTAACGTTCATTACCAGACTGGATAACGCCTCCTATTCTAAAGTTTATTTATTAATTTTAATAAATATTAATTTTTATAAGTATTAATATTATAAGTAAAGAGTTTACCAGTTTAATTATTTTTTGTCATGTAATTTATTCGGAAAAATAGTGGGAAATAAATACAGAGGAACGGTAAAAATTTGAATTTTTTTTAGTTTTAAGGATATATGGAAAGTAAATTTGACAATGGAATGGCATTTAATTAAATTTAAGAGGTAGGATTGTCCTATATAAGGAGTGAGAAGGCTGGAATTTAAATGGGAAGTAACTAATAGTATAGAAATGCAGATTTTTCGGATTAGGAAGAAGCTTAGGGCCATCGTAGCAAAAAATCTTCAGCCTTATGGATTAACGTCGCCTCAGTTTTTCATATTATTGATATTGAAAAAAGAGGGGTCGATCAAATCGACCAAGCTGGCTGATTTCTTAACAGTAAAGCCAAGTGCGATTACCGTTTTTGTAGATAAGCTGGTCGAAATGGATTATGTGAAACGGCAGCCATCAGAAAAGGATCGCAGGGTCATCAATCTTGAATTGAAAGAGGCAGGGGAAGCGATTTTGGGGAGAGTCCTTGCGGATCATAACCAATTGATGGGCAAGAACTTCAACTCATTCTCGGAAGATGAGCTGCAGGATCTTTTGCAGAAATTGGATACGATTGAAAAGGCTGCTGATAAGAACCTTTTGGATGATTGAATGAGGAGCCTGCTCGAAATAGAGACGAAAAAAGACGGTTCCCGGGAACCGTCTTTTTTAATCTTCTTCATACTGGACAGATAATTCGTTATCTTCCTTATGGAAGGACTGGAAGCTGACGATCAGCTTTTCAAGATGCTCCAATTGTTCGTCATATTCTATGACTGCAGAAATCAATGGTACAAGGCGGGCAGAGAGATGGCCCAGATTATCATGCATTTCGTCCACTTGATTTTGCTGTTCGAAAAAGTGGGCGAGCAGCTCTTTACGACTTAGACAATCCTGGTCCCAATCTTCAATCTCGTCGATGGACTTGATTTTTTCGATATGCAGTAATATCAATTGTTCATGCTTGCGGATCAAGGAATCAAGCTGTTGTAAGATGCTCCGTTGGAAATCTTCAGGCATTTGATATACTTCATTCTCGAATTTATGGACTCTCTTCAAGGTTTCAAACGCTTTTTTTGTCGTTATGATCATCTGCCGATAAACGACAAGCTTTCTTGCTTTAGCTACACTGTTCTTCTTGAAATATTCCCGTTCCTCTTTGTACATGGAATAGATATGTTCCAGATCGAGTAACTCCGCCTTCAATCGGCTGATGTCTTTTTTCAATAAAGTGTGTTCTGTAGCATGCCTTGTGCTGATTCTGATCCATTTCAAGATGTCTTCCGTTACATCTGTAATGCGTGTATAAAGCTTTGCTTCGTACTTTGGAGGAATGAAAACCAGATTCACGATGAAAGAAGAAACGATACCGAGCAAAACGGATGAGAGACGAATAAAGGCAAAATTCAGGAATTCCCCTTCCTGGCTTTCCATGATGGCAATGACCGTCACGATGGAAAGGACAATCGTTTTATCCATTTTCAGTTTTAAATTGATGGTTATGACAACCATTACGGCAAGACCGATTATAAAAATATCATTTCCGAACAACAAAACGAAGGAGACAGCAACCAATGCGCCGATGATATTTCCTTGAACTTGCTCCAACACCGTTTGATATGAACGGTAAATGGTCGGCTGTATTGCAAAAATTGCAGCAATCCCAGAAAGGACAGGAGCAGGAAGATTAAGCAGTTCCGATAGATAAAGCGCTAAAACAATTGCTATTCCTGTTTTGAGAATGCGGGCACCAAACTTCATATATGGGTTAATCCTTTCTTTGTGTTGTAATGGATCGTGGTAAGAAAAGGCTCTATTTATATATAGGCTTTTGCTTAAAGTTGTATTCTAACTTATTTGTTAGTACTTTACACTAAAATAAGAAGATGTAAACAAAAAGTAATATACAGGATTTTCCTTAGAGTTACAATAGTTAAAATCAAGTTTAATATATAAAGAAACGATAGGCAATTTGTTGATTGTTTTCAACTGTGTTTTTCCATCGTTTAAAGACTATTCCTGAGGTATATGACTGGAAAAGGCTGATGCTCGAATTGAAGAGCATCAGCCTTTTTTAATTTTCGGCATCACTCCGTGGATACGGCAGGATCCGCCTGTTCTTTAACTGGAACGACCTGAAGGAAGTGCTCTCCAGGATTTTGAAGCAGTGTCTCTAAAGAGGCCGCTTCTTCGGGTTGGCCATGATCTTTCAAGAGGGCCGTGTATTTGCCCAGAAGTTCAGCCACATCCTGCAGGCCTTTTGCGGATAGGGGCTCAATGGAAATCTTTGCCCCTTTCGCAACCCGTTTCTTAATGACCTCTTTGGTTAATCCAGATTCGGGCTGTTGCCGTAAATAAACGACACCGCCTGTCATCCCTGCGCAAATCCATGGACCGGGATCACCCAGAACTAAACCTCTTCCATTTGTCATGTATTCAAAAGCGAATCCCTTAATATTGGAAGTTACCGCAATATTACCGTTTTCCTTTTCAGGAAGTGGTTGTTTCAATAATCCCCCAATGATCATATCCGCTCCGGAAAGCCGGATTCCCGCCCTGGCATCGGCATCGCCTTGGGCAATGAGGAGACCATGCTGTGCACCGTAACCAAAGCCCTTACCGACGGAGCCATTGTAGAACTTTCCATCTTTTCCTGGAGATTTAAAGATGGCAATATTACCGCCAATCGATGTTTTGCCAATGCCATCCTGGGCACCGCCATTCACGCTGATTGAAATTCCCTCCGTATTGTATGCCCCAAGTCCATTACCCGGGATGGAACCATCCTGGTAGGATAGGTGAACGGGAGGAAGTTTTTTGTATGATCCATCCAATCTGCCCCTAACGCGGTGACAGGACACCCTGCTGCCGAGTACACGCTGCTCGGAAGTGATCGAGCTATAGCTACGGGATTGCTGCAGATCATCTACATGCGAATCAAGATATTCAGCGCCAACAGCTACCTGCATGGAGCCTTCATTCAAATATGCCGCCGTTTCTTTATGGGAGAACGGTGTTATATCCAGGTTTTTCAATAAATAGGTTAAATCCAATGATTGTTGACCTTTAACTTGCTGTAGCAAATCGGAACGTCCGACGATATCCTGAAGATTCTTCACCCCAAGTGACCCAGTCAAAGATTTGAGCTCTTTTGCAAATGCACTGAACATATTCGTTAATCCTTGAACGGCTAAATCAAATTTTCGTGGAACAAAACGGCGCAGTCCATGTTCTTTCGCCTGCGCTTCCGATTCAATTTGGGTGGCGATTCCCACATGGCAAGTATCAAGGTGACATCCGCGGCACGTTGTACAGCCGACGGCAATCATCGAAAGGGTCCCAAAACCTACACGGTTTGCACCAAGCAGCATTACCTTCAATACATCCATCGAGCTTTTTAACCCACCGTCAGCCCAAATTTCAACATTCTGTCGGATACCTGACTCAAGCAGCGCATTATGGGCCGCTTTAACACCAATCTCAACTGGTAGACCGACATGTGCGAGTGCATGGATCCTGGCAGCACCCGTTCCGCCATCAAAACCAGAAAGCGTTATGATATCGGCCCCCGCTTTTGCGACACCGACAGCAATCGTACCGATGTTTGGAACGACTGGTACTTTGACGGCAACTTTCGCTTTGTCATTTGCCGTTTTTAACTCATGGATCATTTGGGCCAAATCTTCAATTGAGTATATATCATGGTTATTGGAAGGGGAGATCAAATCGGAACCGATTGTTGCATTTCGGGCTTCTGCGATTTTCGCTGTGACCTTGGAACCGGGAAGGTGACCGCCTTCACCTGGTTTTGCCCCTTGCCCAATTTTAATTTCCAATAGATTTGAAGAGTTCAAGAGTTCTGCATTGACCCCGAAACGGCCGGAAGCGATTTGCTGTCCGCGGGATTTCGGGTACTTGCCCAGCATATCCTTTATTTCCCCGCCTTCACCATTCATGCTGATCATGCCTAACCTCTCGGCAGCTTCCGCATAGGCCCGGAAAGCAATCTCATTTTGTGATCCAAAGGACATGGATGCTATGACGAACGGCAATTCCTGTTCGCCGACCGAAAGACTGACTTCTTCAGAAGGGATGGAAGCATCTGAAGTTTTTAATGATGTCAAGTGGCGGATCGTCGTAGGATTGGATTCTTCCTGTTCGGTGATCTTTTCGCGATAAGCATCATAGTCCCCGGTTGAAGCAACTTCTCCAATAGACTTCCAAATCCTAGGGAACAGATGGAAGGTCTTACCCATCCGTTCTTTTTCATTGCCGTAATCTTCCGCCCGCTGGATGGCATCTGCCTTGATTTTATCGAAATTATAGTCCAGATCATTGGATCCGAAGAAGTTAGCCACATTTAAATATTTCGCGATTTCCTCATGTAAACCGATGCTTGAGAAAAGTCTTCCATAGCCGCGCAGCTCATGAATGCCAATGGTCGAGATGACTTTCTCAAGCCCTTTCGTCAAGGAGTTATATAGATTGGTAACCCCCTTGATGTCATCTGAAGATAAGGAAAGGAACATATAATAGGGGCTGATTAAGTTGGCCCCAAGACCATAAGAAACGATGATATCATGCAATGACCTTAGCGATGCTGAACGTAAAAGGATGGAACAATCACGGCGCTTGCCTGTGCGGACCAACGCTTGATCGACGGCTGAAGTGACAAGGTGGGGATCAAGCCAAAGGTTGCCGTTTTGATGGGCAAGGGCATCATCCAGAACGAGCAGCGTTTTTCCTTCATCCACTGCATTGACACTTTCATCCGTTATCCTGGTCAAGGCAACCGTGATGTTTTCAGCCTCATTGAACGTGCATGAAATGAAGTGCACGAGTTTTTGATCTTGGTTATATTTAATGAACTGATCATAGCTTGGCTGCGATACGATTGACGAGCACTCATAACCCGTTGATCCTTCAATCAATAAGGGAGTCAGCAGCTCCGTGACATTTCCCGCCTTATTCGCTTCGAATAGGGAAGGACGTTTTCCGATGATGGTTCTTGTTGAGAAGTGCTCGGTTTCCCGGTCCCGGTCGATCGCTGGGTTAGTTACAACGGCCACACTTTCCTTGATGAAATCAGCGATGTTGGTCCGCTGGGGATTAAGTGCTGCCAGTGGCGCATCGTGACCAAGTGAACGAATGGGCTCAGCGCCTTTTTCGGCCATCTGTTCCACTAATTGTACATGCTCCCTTTCCCACCCAAAGGCTTTATATTGACCATTATGAATGGCTTGCGTGTTTGTCATGGAGATAACCTTTTCAAAAACTTGGGGCTGTAAGCGGACTCGGTCATTGGAAAGGACGAAACGATCATTGAAGAGTTCAAATACTTTATCCTGGTAATCCTTGTATGTGTACAATTCAATGCGGTCGCCGTTCCATTTCAAACCGATTTTTTCCCCTGGACCCATCGGTTTCGGATCTCCGGTATATTCACTGGAAGGGATGATTCCTGGTTCGGAAGTGAACATGTAGGATGATTCCGTTTCAATATTCCATAGTGGGCGCAAGCCTAAAGAGTCGACAGAGAACACGGCTTCATCGCCGAAACGGGAGATGATGCCTGCCGGACCTTGTGCAAAATGACCCCATGCTTCCCTTAAATACGTATATAAGTCTTGTAAGTGCTCGGGATATTCCTTGATTTCATTGATGATTGGCGGAAACATAAGATCGACAGCTTCAAATAAAGAGTAGCCATGACGGCAGATGAAAGTCTCGATCGTCTTGTTTAAATCCTGTGAGTCGCTTCCATCTTTAGCGATGGGAACTCCGATCATTTTCGCTTCATCACGCAATTTGGCGATAGTATTGATTTCGCCATTATGACCAAGTACACTGAAAGGCTGGACCCGGAAGAAGCTTGAGAGAGTATTAGTTGAAAAACGATTATGTCCCAGTGTCATGGTGGAGGCAGCCAAAGGGTCTGCAAGATCAAGATAATAGGCAGGGAGCGTATCCCCCGCACCCATCACTTTGTATACCGCATGATGCTGGCTTAAAGATGCAACATGGATGAAATCACTTTTTTCGATGTCGGTAGTCAGCTCAAAAAGAACATTTGAGAGCTCCTGGTTGTTATTGATGGTGGAGGAACAGGCAAATTGCCAGAACACTGGGTCTTCTTGAATGGCAATCGGTCCCAATGCCTCGGAGCGGTAGGCTTTATCCGTTTCGAATATCAATGAGAGACCATGCTGGAGCAGTTTCTCCTTGACTTCGATTTTTAAGTCGTTAGCTTCTGTTTTTTTGCTTAAAAATAAGTGGCCGACTATGAAGGAATCTTGATCGACGATGCTTGAATCGACGTTTACCGCTTCAAGCTTCTTTTTCCAAAGAGCCCGGGGAATATCGATATGGATGCCGGCGCCATCGCCCTCACCATTGATGAAGCCGCAGCGATGGTTCATTTTAACCAAGGCGTCGATACAGGCAAAGATGTTTTCGTTAGTAGGGATTTTCTTTTTTTCGATGCAGGAAACGATACCGCAGGCATCATGTTCTTCCTTGTGAAATTCTTTGAATGTAGCAGGTGTCCATTGTTGGGCCATATATGTGGCTTGAATAAGGTTTCCCTTATTCTCTGCCTTTCACCTCCTGTAGCATGTGTTTAATGGGGGAAATATTAGTAAACCCGAACAATAGTCCAAGTTTTGATAGATTGAAAGAAAGTGTATAAATGTATATAAATGTATCCATATCATATCATTTAAATATTCAGAAATCAATTTTTTATACAATGGGATGGATGCTGTGATTGATGGGATTTATGTGGGAAGTGGCCTGAAATGCCAATGTTAAAGATTTATTACAGGGTAATAAGAAACCCCCAAGATTGATGTATATCCTGAGGGTGTATAAAAAATGCATAATTATGCTGATTCGATTTATTATATTAGGTTTTTGAATGCATGTTCAACCGCTTTTAGAGTATAAGCGATATCGTCATCCGTGTGGGCAATTGTCAAGAACCAGGCTTCGTATTTGGACGGTGCCAAATTGATTCCCTGGTTGAGCATGAGTTTAAAGAACTTAGCGAACATTTCGCCATCAGTATTTTCCGCCTGCTCATAGTTTTCAATCTTTTCTGTGGTGAAATAGATCGTCAATGCCCCTTTAAGGCGGTTGATGGTGATCGGAACATTATATTGGCGGGCCGCTGTCAGGATACCTTCTTCAAGGATTTTTCCCAGCCGGTCAAGCTCTTCGTACAGACCCTCTTCTTTAAGTACTTCTAAGCAAGCTATCCCGGAAAGCATGGAAGCAGGATTTCCTGCCATCGTACCTGCTTGATAGGCAGGTCCCAGCGGGGCGACAGAATCCATGATCTCTCTTTTACCGCCATAGGCACCGATAGGAAGCCCGCCCCCGATGATTTTTCCAAGCGCGGTCAAATCGGGTTGAATTCCCAAGTAGTCCTGTGCCCCTCCATACATGAAGCGGAACGCTGTGATGACCTCGTCGAAAATGACGAGTGATCCGGCTTCGTGCGATAATGAAATGACTTCTTCCAAGAAGCCAGGGCTTGGTTCCACGATTCCAAAGTTGCCGACAATCGGTTCTACCAGCACGCCTGCAATTTCAGTGCCCCATTTATCCAGTGCTTCTTTAAATGACTCGATATCATTGAAAGGTACAGTGATGACTTCTTGTGCGATGCTTTTTGGAACGCCGGCAGAGTCCGGTGTACCTAAAGTGGACGGGCCGGAACCTGCAGCGACAAGAACAAGGTCGGAGTGTCCATGGTAACAGCCTGCAAACTTGATGATCTTATCCCGTCCTGTGTAAGCGCGGGCAACGCGGATGGTGGACATGACGGACTCGGTTCCTGAATTGGTGAAGCGGACTTTATCCATGGATGGTATGGCTTCTTTCAACATTTTGGCAAATTTGACTTCATGTTTTGTCGGTGTGCCGTATAAAACGCCCGTTTCTGCAGCTTTAACGATGGCCTCCGTAATATGTGGATGCGCATGACCTGTGATGATCGGGCCATATGCAGCTAAATAATCGATATATTTATTGCCATCAACATCCCAGAAATAAGCACCTTTGGCATGATCCATCGCAACCGGTGAACCGCCTCCTACAGCTTTGTAAGAACGGGATGGACTGTTAACCCCGCCAACGATATGTTCTAATGCCTCTTTATGTAAAAGCTCCGAATTACTAAAATCCAATCTTAAAACCTCCTAAAAATATAAACATATTTCCTCTTTATCATAGCACTTTTCCGTCCGTAAATCTGGGGTGGAAGGCTAGGAAATGTGATTAGTTCCCTGGTGGAAACGCTGCAGCCCTAGAACATCAGGATTCCGGGCCATCATTTTGTTTCGGAAACGGGGTCGGATCCCAAAACTTCGATTATGAAAGTAAGAATGGCCAAGATGGTGTCTGGGTTTTCGATGTCGAATGATTGGCGGTTCATTTCGCCCTGGGCTTGGTAATAGATTAGATGGCCGGTTCCTTTCTCTTCATTAATGCAAAGATGGAAACTGATGGGTGTGCTTTCGATCGACCCGCTGGAATCCCTTTGGATGACCTGGCATAATAATTCACCGTACTCATCTTCATAAAGGAAGTCATATCGAAGGTCGAAAACGACCTTTTCAATTTGGGATAGTAATAATTTTTTGATATTCATAGCATACTCGTCTCCTTTATATATGTATCTTATACAACGATCATTTCGCCCTGAAAATGGTATTTGGCATCCAAGCATTTTTATTGTCTAAAAAGGTTAGGTTGGATAAACTAATTCATTAGGACAAGAGATTACGGAGGATGTAACAGGATGAGTGATGCAATTCAAGTGAAACAGCTTCGGAAGGAATTTAAGTCGGCATCAAGCCGTACAGGGCTAAAGGGTGCCTTCCGGGATTTACTTACCAGAAATTATAAGATCGTCCCTGCCGTCAATGATATCAATTTTACTGTAAAAAAGGGTGAGATGGTAGCTTATATCGGGGAGAATGGTGCAGGGAAATCGACCACGATCAAAATGCTGACAGGTATTTTGGAACCGACAGCAGGTGAAATCACGGTCAATGGAATGAATCCACATAAAGAAAGGGAAAAGTTCACTCAGACAATCGGAGTCGTATTCGGTCAGCGCTCACAGCTTTGGTGGGATATTGCAGTTCAAGAATCCTTTAGGCTGCTAAAAAAGGTCTATAAGGTAACGGATGAACAATATAACGATCATATGGAACATGTCATCGAGACGCTCGATATCGGACCTTTGCTGGACAAGCCAGTGCGTAAACTTTCACTTGGTCAGCGGATGCGCTGCGAGCTTGCGGCAGCCTTGATCCACAATCCGCCTTTGCTGTTCCTGGATGAGCCGACGATTGGACTTGATGTACTCGTGAAAATGAAGATTCGTGAGTTCCTGAAAGAAATCAATGAGAAATATAATACGACGATCCTTTTGACTACCCATGATTTAGGTGATATTGAAGCATTATGTGAGCGCGTAATCATGCTTGATGAGGGACAGATCATTTATGATGGGGAATTACAGAGTTTGAAAGATAACTGGGCTGAGGAAAAACAGATCCATTTTCAATTCATCGAGCCGATCGCATTGAAGGAATTGCAATCATTGGCGCTCCCATTTACTGCTAACTGGGTTTATGATGAGAAAAATCAAACATACATTGCCTTGTTGAAAGAAGAAAGTGATCATATTTCACAGCTTGTTTCGGCTGTTGTAGCTCATTTTAAAATAAAGGACATCAAAATCCATGAAACGTCCATTGAAGAGATTGTTCGCAACATTTACGAAGAAGGCACTGTCTGACTCTCTTATCATTAAGAAACAACGTGTCTATCAAGAAGGGAGAGGGCCATGGGAAAGTATCTTGCAATGATCCGCATGCGTTTTTTGATGATGCTTGCGTATCGAACAGATTATTATACCGGCATTTTAATTTATAGCATTAATATCGGTGCCTATTATTTCTTATGGAATGCGATATATGGGGAAAAAAGCTCCATCGAAGGACTTTCAAGTATGCAGATGACAACCTATGTCGCGGTTGCATGGATGGCACGCGCTTTTTATTTCAATAATATTGACCGCGAAATCGCCACTGAAATTAAAGACGGCAAGGTCGCCATTGAAATGATCCGGCCGTATAACTATTTAGGCATGAAAACGATGCAAGGACTTGGGGAAGGGATATTTCGTTTCTTCTTCTTCTCGATTCCAGGAATGCTGCTGGTAGCTTTCATTTTTCCTATCGAATTGCCGCACGAGCCGGCTACGTGGGGGATGTTCGGCATTTCCTTGCTGTTCAGCTTCATCATCAATACACAGATTAACTTATTGACGGGGATCACTACCTTTTTCTTATATAATAATGCCGGATTGATCCGGGCTAAAAGGGTTATCATTGATTTATTTTCCGGTCTGCTGCTGCCCATCAGTTTCTATCCGGTATGGGCGCAGGAAGTGATGAAATATCTACCCTTTCAAGGGATCAGCTATGTACCAAGCATGATTTTTACGAACGGGTACAGTTCAGGCGAAATTGCCATGGCGCTTTTACAGCAGTTAATTTGGTGCATCATTCTCATAATACCGATTCAGCTTTTATGGATAGTCGCAAAAAAACAGCTGATTATTCAAGGAGGTTGACGGGATGTTTTATGTATCGATGTTTTTTCAATATGTGAGTCAATATATGAAAACCAGATTGCAATATAGAGCCGATTTCTTCATGGAAATCCTATCTGACCTGCTGAATCAGGTCGTGAATCTGGTATTTATCTTAGTCGTTTTTGGGCATACCCAATTTTTAAGCGGCTGGAGCCGGGAAGAAATCATATTCATTTATGGATTCTTCCTTATCCCATTTGCCCTTTTTTCTGCCTTTTTCAACATCTGGGATTTTAATGACCGCTATATCGTCAAAGGTGAAATGGATCGGATATTAACAAGACCGATACATAGCCTGTTTCAAGTCATTTTAGAAAGAATCGAACTAGAAGCGTTATTTGGTGTTGTGACCGGTTTGATCATTATATTCTATTCGGGGATTTCATTGGATCTTCAGCTTGCGTGGTATGACCCGATTCTTTTCATCATTTTTGCAATAGGCGGGGCCCTTGCTTATGCAGCCATATTCGTTGCGATAGCAAGTATTGGGTTCTGGTCGGATGCGAAAACATCCATCATGCCAATGATGTACAATATCGGGAACTACGGGCGCTATCCAGTTGATATTTATAATAAGGTCATCCGTTTTGTCCTTACATGGGTGCTGCCATTCGCGTTTGTTGGTGTCTATCCGGCATCTTATTTCCTAAGAAAAGAAGAGTGGTATGCATATGCATTTGCCACACCTGTAATCGGGGTTTCCTTTTTCGTGATATCCGTTTTCATATGGAATCAGGGAGTGAAGAGGTACCGCGGGGCAGGGAACTAAAAAAACCCCTTCAACAGCATTCATGTTGAAGGGGTTTTTGTTTAGTTCCGTTTTTTCTTTCTTTCAATATATCTTGCTTGTGCTTCAACATATTGCTGCTTTTCCTCTTCCGTTTTCGGAATGACCTTAGGTACGTTTGTCGGCTTGCCGTCTTCATCAATGGCCAGCATCGTTAAAAAAGCGCGTGCCGTAAGCTGTTTTTCACCTGTTAATAGATTCTCACGCTCCACTTTCACGAATACCTCCATTGATGTGCGATGAGCACAGGTGACATAAGCTTCAAGGTTGATCGCATCCCCTGTCTTGATGGGGGCCAAAAAATCAAAAGAGTCGCTTGAAGCAGTCACAACGGTTTTCGACAATGGCGCATAGCTGAAATGCAGGCTATTTTATCAACATATGCCATTACTTTTCCGCCAAAGATGGTATTGTGATGATTTGTATCCGGTGGAAAAACAAGGTCGGTTAAAAAAGTCCGTGACTGCTGTGTTGGATGGGCAACGTTCTTTTCAATCATTGGCCTGTTGGTTTGGCTAAAAGGTTTTCACGGACGATTTTTGCTGCTTCGACCATGTTTTTCAGGGAAGCGACGGTTTCCGGGATACCCCTTGTTTTCAGGCCGCAGTCTGGATTGATCCAAAACTGGTCTTTATTCAATACCTTGATGCCCCGTTCAATCATATCGACCATTTCTTCCACTGCGGGCACACGCGGGCTGTGAATATCATACACACCAAGGCCAATACCTTTTTCATATGTTTTTTCCTCGAATGCGGAAGCAAGCTCCCCATGACTACGAGATGTTTCGATGGAAATTACATCAGCATCGAGGGAGGAGATGACATCCATGAAACTGTTGAAGTCGCAATAGCACATATGCGTATGAATTTGGGTTGTATCCTCCACGCTTGATGTGGATATCAAGAATGAATTCACAGCCCAGTTCAAATACTCGTCGCGATCGTTTTTTTTCAATGGCAGACCTTCTCTAAGTGCAGGCTCATCAACCTGAATCATTTTAATTCCAGCAGATTCCAATGCAATGACTTCCTTTTCTAAAGCGAGTGCCAGCTGATAGCAAACATTCTCCCTGGAAATATCATCACGGACAAATGACCAATTTAAAATCGTAACAGGACCTGTAAGCATTCCCTTTACCGTCTTCTTCGTCAGTGATTGTGCGTACACACTTTCCCTTACTGTCATCGGTTCGATGAAATGGATGTCGCCGTAGATGACTGGTGGTTTCACGCAGCGGGATCCATAGGATTGTACCCAACCCTTTTCCAGAAAGATGAAACCGCCTAACTTATGGCCGAAGTATTCAACCATATCCGTCCGTTCGAATTCCCCGTGAACGAGAACATCCAAACCGATTTCTTCTTGGATTTCGATCCACCTGCCGATTTCTTCGTTTACGAATGTTTCATATTTCTGAGCGGTCCATTCTCCTCTTTTGAATTTCCCGCGTGCTTGTTTAACTTCAAATGTCTGCGGAAAGCTACCGATGGTAGTCGAAGGAAGGAAAGGCAATTTGAAAAATTCCTGTTGTTTTTGGTAACGCTCTTTAAATGGAATGTGACGGCCGGCGGTCCTGGTTTTAACCTTTTCGACTTTCGATTGTACAGTCCCATGATTCCGTGCATTTGAACTTGCTAACGTTTGAACCGTAAATTTATTGGCATCGACTTTTTCGGCGATTGCTTCAAAGCCTTGATTATTCCCTTTGACCAAGAGTGTGATTTCCTCAAGTTTCTCATCAGCGAAAGCAAGGGCCTGTTTCACTTCTTTTGAAAGTGCGGTTTCATTCCGAACGGTCACTGGGACATGAAGCAGGGAACAAGAGGGCTGAAGCCAGATTTGGTCTTCGGCTACCTTTTTCTTAAGAGTCTCAATTAATTGAATTTTTTTCGATAAATCAGATAGCCAAATGTTTTTTCCGTCAATCACACCTGCAGCAAGCACTTTGTCCTTTGGGAAGCCGAATGCTTCAAGATTACTTAGATTCCTCCCTTTATCATGTACAAAATCAAGACCGATTCCTTGGACTTTTAATTCGATGACTTCTTGGTAGTGTTCCACGGCATCAAAGTATGTTTGTAGCATGATGTTCAGGTTTGGTGCTGCTTCATTCAGCTTTTCATATAGGTAAGTAACAGTTTGCATATCATCCTTGGAAATGGATGAAACAAGAGAAGGTTCGTCCATTTGTACCCACTTCACGCCTTCTTGCTCCAACTCCCGCAGGATTTGCGTGTATAGGGGAAGCAAGCTCAGGATGATACTAGGGATCTCTTGTTTATTGAAGCCTTTGGAAAGGGAGATGAAGGTATAAGGTCCAATCAACACGGGCTTCGTTTCAATCCCTAGCTTTTCCTTGGCTTCCCGATATGCTGCAAGTGGTTTATTTTCTGTTAAAGTCAGCTGTGGCAGTTTTAATTCAGGGACAATATAGTGATAGTTCGTATTGAACCATTTCGTCATTTCGGAAGCGACTTGATCATTGTTTCCGCGAGCCATTGAATAATATACGGAAAGGGGAACCCTACCGCCTTCATAGGCTGAATAACGTTCAGGAACAAGACCGAACATGACGGACATATCGAGCATTTGATCATAGAAAGTGAAGTCATTGACAGGAATGATATCAATGCCCCGTTGCTTTTGTTTTTGTATGTTGCCTAAACGGATTGCCTTTAGTTGTGCCGTAAATTCCGCTTCATCGATTTTACCTGACCAGTAAGCTTCCAATGTACGTTTCCATTCACGATCTTCCCCGATTCGTGGGTAACCCAAACTACTGCTTTTCAAAATTCCCATCCTCCTACATTCATTTTATTGAACAATAAAAAAAGCATCCCCAACCGTCAAAAGAGAAAGTTAGAAATGCTTAAAATAAGAGGCATGCAGAATGCCCCTTACAATTATAAGGTCCCTAACACCTCCCTATCTCCCGTAGGTTAAAACAGTGTTGTCGAAATAGGCAGGTCTCCTGACTTAGGGATTATCATTAGCGGCGGCCTTCCCGATCCTTTGATCAGTGGCATATTGGATGGCGCTAACACTCCCATTACAGTGGCGGGACCGTGCCGGAATTACACCGGACTTCCCTTTTAATCCTAATTTAAAATTAGGAACCTATTTCCACATATGAAATTTTACAAAACCTGCCTTTATAAACTGTTTGCAGGCCGAAGATTTTTAAAATAAAAACTATTATAAAAATTTAGACAATCTTAACATATCCGACCAAAAGGGTCAACATGGAAAAAAAGATTCGGGAAAAGAATCAGTTTATTGAGTGTGTTGTTGATAAGTATGAGGTCTGTACCTAAAAAAGAATATATTGTTTGGACAGGGAGTATGTATAGAGAGAGTGGCGTTTTGAAATGGGGCGTGGGGGATGACTTTCTACATCTTGATTGCAGGAATCATTTTTTGCATGGTGATGAGCATTCGTACGTTATTTCTTGTTGAGTCGGGAGGAAAGAAGTTTTCTCTGGAGGATATGCTGTGGCTTGGCAATTTATATGCGACGATATTGGTTGGATTTGCACTGATTTATTTATTATACGAGCTTCAGAATCATTCGGTGATTCTTGATATGGGCAATCGGTTGGATGGCACTTTCTATGAACAGTTGAAGACTTCCTTTTACTTCAGTGCGATGACGATGTTTTCTGTAGGGTATGGAGATATAGCCCCGATTGGCATGGGCAGGATGATAGCTACCATTCAGGCTTTCATCGGGTATACACTGCCAGCAGCGTTCGTAATTCGGACAGTTATCGATTTGGAGCAGAAAGATAGGAAGGGTAAATGAAAGTTGTGTTTCTTTCGATTATTGGGTACTCTTACCATAATGAAAGAAATGGAGGGTTCAATATGACTGTTAAAATTGGAGAAAAAGCACCTGATTTCAAACTCCCTGCAAACAATGGTGAAATAGTTTCCCTATCGGATTTTAAGGGGAAAAATATTGTTTTATATTTTTATCCAAAAGACATGACGCCAGGTTGCACGACGGAGGCCTGTGATTTCCGGGACCATAATGAGCAATTCGAGGAATTGAACGCGGTCATCATTGGTATTAGCCCAGATCCAGCGGCACGTCATGAAAAATTCATCGAAAAACATGGATTGCCTTTTCTGCTGCTGGCTGACGAGAATCATGAAGCGGCCGAATCATTTGGTGTGTGGCAATTGAAAAAGAACTTCGGCAAGGAGTATATGGGCATTGAACGTTCAACTTTCCTGATAGATAAGGCTGGTAAGGTAGTCAAAGAATGGCGTAAAGTAAAAGTCAAAGGCCACGTCGAAGAAGCGCTTGAAACTCTTCGCGACCTCGAAAAATAAGGGACAGGCAGATGAAGGATGAGCGAATAACGAAGCTTGCAGCCAGGCTGATTCATCATTCGATACAAACACAGCCAAAAGAGAGAATCCTCATACGAGGGCATATCAACACGAAACCGTTATTGAAAGAGCTGATTGATGAAATATACAGAGTGGGTGCTTATCCATATGTAGAACTCGAAGACGATGAGATAAGCCGCCACCTGTTACAAGGGAATGTGAAGGAACAACTTGACACATCTTCGCAATGGGCTCTGAAGAAATATACGGATATCGATGCAGTCATCATCATCACAGGGGAAGAAAACGATGTGGAAATGACTGATGTTCCCATCGAGAGGCACCGTCTTCAAGGGGAGGCTATGAATTCCCCCACTCTTTTCTATGTAAACAACCGACGTTGGGTCTTACTTAATTATCCCACCAACGCATCAGCGCAAAAAGCCGGCATGACCTTCAACAGGTACCAAGACTTTCTGTTGAACGTATGCACCATGGATTACGGGAAAATGGAGGCGGCCTTGAAACCGTTAAAACAATTGATGGAACGGACTGACAAAGTCAGGATCGTTTCACCAGGGACAGATTTGACCTTTTCCATTAAAGGTATGCCGGCCATCATATGTGCCGGAAAAAAGAATTTACCGGATGGGGAAGTGTTTACAGCACCCATAAAAGATAGTCTCAATGGAAGGATATCCTTCAACACACCCACAACCTATGAAGGAATCACCTTTAGTGACATAGAATTAAACTTGGAAAAGGGAAAAATCATTAAAGCAACTTCCAATCGTGACTCTGAAATGAACCAAATTCTGAATATTGATGAAGGGTCCCGGTTTATCGGGGAGTTTGCAATTGGAATCAATCCATACATATTGGAACCTATGGACGATATATTGTTCGATGAGAAAATAACCGGGAGTCTGCACTTGGCTATTGGGCTTGCTTATGAAGAAGCGGATAATGGAAACCGATCATCGATACATTGGGATATGGTCTTGATCCAGCGTCCCGAATATGGGGGCGGTGACATCTATTTTGACGACGTCCCGATTAGAAGGGATGGCGTTTTCATTTTGCCGGAATTACATGCATTAAACCCAAATTCTTATTAAAAAAGCCTTTTTTAATAAGGGTAAGGCTTTTGTCCAACTCAAAAAGGGGACACCTGAATATGCTTTATTAAGGGAATACCTCCTCAAAGAAAGTTGCGCGGGACACATAGAGCCCGTGTTTTTTTATGTTAATTAAAAGGGAGAGATAAACATGTTAATACTTTCGACTGTCATTCCGAATGAAGGCATCCAAACGAAGATGATGGAAGCTTTTCCTGATTTGAACTTCATTTATCAAAAAGGATGGACTGATGGGCCGCTTCGTGAAGCGAAAATACTAATTACATATGGTGAAGACTTAACTGAAGAAATCATTGGGAAAGCGGCGAACTTGAAATGGATCATGGTCATGAGCGCAGGGATGGAATTAATGCCATTTAAAGCCATTGAGGAACGTGGCATTCTGGTGACCAACGCAAGAGGCATTCATAAAATCCCGATGGCCGAGTATACGATAGGGATGCTTTTGCAATATGAAAAGAAATTGAAACTGCTTATGAAGAATGAAAAGGAAGAATTGTGGGATAGAAAGATTGAAGTAGGAGAATTGAATGGCAAGACTATGCTCGTTATTGGTGTCGGTGCAATTGGAGGAGAGGTGGCTCGTCTTGGGAGAGCCTTTGGGATGACGACGGTGGGAGTGAACCGGAGCGGGAAGCCAGTGGAATCCATCGATCACCTTTATACTCTCGATAATTTATTGGAAGCCATACCGGGAGCCGATTATATCGTATCCGTCCTGCCAAGTACTGATGAAACGAAGGGCCTTTTGGAAAAAGAGCACTTTAAAGCAATGAAAGAATCTGCAGTATTCGTGAATATTGGCCGCGGCGACCTGATTAACGATGAAGTGTTGATCGAAGCCCTGGATGCCGGGGAATTGTCTCATGCCATCTTGGATGTATTTGATCCGGAACCTTTGGGAAAAGGGCATCCGTTTTGGAGGATGGAGAATGTCACAGTCACACCGCATCTATCAAGTAAAAGCGGAGAATATTTACCAAGAACCTTTGCCATTTTCGAAAAAAACATGCGTGAATACCTGAAAGCTGGAAAAGACTTTACCAACGTAATCGACTTAACTAGGGGATACTAAACTCAATGCAAAAATGGTAAAGACTCAATGTGTTCATGAATAAACTAAAAAAGAATGGTTAAGCCATTGAATTATTGACAAATTCAACGCATAAAAGGTACACTATTTATAAATATTACAATTTAAGAATTCATACTTAATGAGAAAAAGAGGTGGATGACGGTGTCTGAAGTTCAGTTAAAAGAAGCGTTGGATTCCTTAAAAGATACCGGTGTAAGAATAACTCCTCAACGCCATGCGATACTTGAGTATTTGATAAGCTCCATGTCCCACCCTACCGCTGATGATATATATAAAGCGCTGGAAGGCAAGTTTCCGAATATGAGTGTGGCAACGGTTTATAACAACCTGCGTGTGTTCCGTGAGGTAGGTTTGGTAAAAGAACTTACGTATGGTGATTCTTCTGCAAGGTTTGATTTTGTGACGACGAATCATTATCATGTAATTTGCCAAACTTGCGGGAAAATTGTGGATTTCGATTATCCTGCATTGGATGAAGTCGAGCATTTCGCTGCACAAGTCACCGGTTTCAATGTTAGTCATCATCGGATGGAAATCTACGGCGACTGTACGGATTGTGCGAAAAAAGAATCGCATTAAAAAAAGTTCCTCCACTTGGTTGGAACTTTTTTTATGTTATCAAAAAATGATACAATTGTTAATGACTTCTTGAAAGGGAATTCAGCTAGCGGAATTCCTCTAGTCATGCAGGCTTTTCCGGTTATATTTTTCGTTGAATTCTTCGCCTTCCAACTTTTTGTCAAGTGTCAATGGTTCTTCACAATGCATGCAAATATCTACACGCCCTAGTATTTTTGTAGGTTTGCTGCAGTTAGGGCAGACAACCTGGATCGATTTTGTAGAAAGCATTCCAATCCAAAAATAAACCCCAGTGCTTGCGATGATGAATAAAAGGCCGAGCCCCATGAAAATCGTCATGACAACAGGATTCGTTTTGAAGAAAAGCCCAAGGTACATTACGATAAAGCCAATGAAAATCAAACTCAAAGCAAAAGTACGGATTTTATTGATTTTGCTAGAATATTTAGCCATGGATTGTCCCTCCTAAAATATAAATTTAACTATAACATAAACCATGGATGGAACAAAAAAGAAATAAAGGATACATATTACTTTTGAATTGAAATAGTTTGGGGTAAGGGAAATAAGCAGGAATTTGAAGAGTTTTGTCGAAAATCTAAAAAAAAAGGTTTTGGAGGAATTTATGATGGAAGATATCCTTCGCCCGATTTATCAAGAGCGAGCAAGTTTAAAATCTACACTTGGAATCTTGTTAATAGAAAAAAGAGATGATAATAGCCCGATCACCGATACATTTGACTACATCCTTTTTGTAATTGCAGACGAAGCCGAAGAGGCCGTGTTTTTAAAACATTACACTTACCAGGATAAAAAGGCAGCCTTGCATATCGTAAAGGAAGACCAGTTAAAAGAATGGCTCCTATTAGGCACGAACCGCAAAGTGGTTGACTGGATATATAACGGGAAGGTCCTTTTTGACCGGAATGAATATTTGGCCCGTTTGAAAACCGAAATCCGTGAGTTCCCCTTCTATGGAAGGAAGTTAAAGATGGGGATGGAATTCGCAAAGTTAATTCGCAGGTACATGGATGGGAAAAGCTTCTTTGAAAAAGGCCATCATCTTGAGGCGTACAACCATATCGTTCATTCCCTGCATCACTTGGCCCGTTTGGAAATAATTGAACAAGGCTTTTATCCGGAGGTTACTGTCTGGAACCAAGTGAAGCATATGGAACCTGAAATCTTCAAGTTGTATAAAGAATTGATCAGCAGTGAGGAAACTCTCGAAAAAAGATTGGAGCTTCTATTCCTTGCGAGTGAGTTTCTTATTTATTCTAGGACGAATGCGGGTTCACAGCATTTGGTTGAAATAATGGGGACGAAAGAAGAACCGTGGACGATTGCGGAGCTAATGGAGCATCCGGAATTAAAGTTTTATTCAGTAGACTTAGGTGTTTTATTGGAATATTTGATAGAGAAGAAGGTAATCGATGTTATCAAAGCGGAGACAAAAGGGCACGAGGTATATCATCGGTTTTATCGGGTATCAAAAAACTTTTAAAAAAATGCAATTTTATTGTTGACCATTAATAATATAGGTGTTATATTAATACATGTCGCTGCGGGACATCAGCTTTCGCAGCTTCATCAAAACGAAAATAACTTAAAAAATTAAAAAAACATGTTGACAACGAAGTTGAAAACATGATAAGATGTAAAAGTCGCTTACGAGGTAAACGACAACGAAATTGCTCTTTGAAAACTGAACAAAACAAAGCGCCAACGTTAAATTTTAAGTGAGCACACACTATCAAAAAAGCAAATGAGCAAGTCAAACATTTCTTCGGAGAGTTTGATCCTGGCTCAGGACGAACGCTGGCGGCGTGCCTAATACATGCAAGTCGAGCGAATCGACGGGAGCTTGCTCCCTGAGATTAGCGGCGGACGGGTGAGTAACACGTGGGCAACCTGCCTATAAGACTGGGATAACTTCGGGAAACCGGAGCTAATACCGGATACGTTCTTTTCTCGCATGAGAGAAGATGGAAAGACGGTTTACGCTGTCACTTATAGATGGGCCCGCGGCGCATTAGCTAGTTGGTGAGGTAATGGCTCACCAAGGCGACGATGCGTAGCCGACCTGAGAGGGTGATCGGCCACACTGGGACTGAGACACGGCCCAGACTCCTACGGGAGGCAGCAGTAGGGAATCTTCCGCAATGGACGAAAGTCTGACGGAGCAACGCCGCGTGAACGAAGAAGGCCTTCGGGTCGTAAAGTTCTGTTGTTAGGGAAGAACAAGTACCAGAGTAACTGCTGGTACCTTGACGGTACCTAACCAGAAAGCCACGGCTAACTACGTGCCAGCAGCCGCGGTAATACGTAGGTGGCAAGCGTTGTCCGGAATTATTGGGCGTAAAGCGCGCGCAGGTGGTTCCTTAAGTCTGATGTGAAAGCCCACGGCTCAACCGTGGAGGGTCATTGGAAACTGGGGAACTTGAGTGCAGAAGAGGAAAGTGGAATTCCAAGTGTAGCGGTGAAATGCGTAGAGATTTGGAGGAACACCAGTGGCGAAGGCGACTTTCTGGTCTGTAACTGACACTGAGGCGCGAAAGCGTGGGGAGCAAACAGGATTAGATACCCTGGTAGTCCACGCCGTAAACGATGAGTGCTAAGTGTTAGAGGGTTTCCGCCCTTTAGTGCTGCAGCTAACGCATTAAGCACTCCGCCTGGGGAGTACGGCCGCAAGGCTGAAACTCAAAGGAATTGACGGGGGCCCGCACAAGCGGTGGAGCATGTGGTTTAATTCGAAGCAACGCGAAGAACCTTACCAGGTCTTGACATCCTCTGACAACCCTAGAGATAGGGCTTTCCCCTTCGGGGGACAGAGTGACAGGTGGTGCATGGTTGTCGTCAGCTCGTGTCGTGAGATGTTGGGTTAAGTCCCGCAACGAGCGCAACCCTTGATCTTAGTTGCCAGCATTCAGTTGGGCACTCTAAGGTGACTGCCGGTGACAAACCGGAGGAAGGTGGGGATGACGTCAAATCATCATGCCCCTTATGACCTGGGCTACACACGTGCTACAATGGATGGTACAAAGGGCTGCAAACCTGCGAAGGTAAGCGAATCCCATAAAGCCATTCTCAGTTCGGATTGCAGGCTGCAACTCGCCTGCATGAAGCCGGAATCGCTAGTAATCGCGGATCAGCATGCCGCGGTGAATACGTTCCCGGGCCTTGTACACACCGCCCGTCACACCACGAGAGTTTGTAACACCCGAAGTCGGTGAGGTAACCTTTATGGAGCCAGCCGCCTAAGGTGGGACAGATGATTGGGGTGAAGTCGTAACAAGGTAGCCGTATCGGAAGGTGCGGCTGGATCACCTCCTTTCTAAGGATAATTACGAGAGCGCTTTTGTTTTGTTCAGTTTTGAATGAGTAATTCATTCAAATAGGAAAGAGAAGCATCACGATGTGATGGATTCTTTCTGCTTTGTTCCTTGAAAACTAGATAATAGATAGAAGGCAATTAATTTTTTTCAAAGCATCTGTAAGACTTTTTTAACGGTTAAGTTAGAAAGGGCGCACGGTGGATGCCTTGGCACTAGGAGCCGATGAAGGACGGGACTAACACCGATATGCTTCGGGGAGCTGTAAGTAAGCTTTGATCCGGAGATTTCCGAATGGGGAAACCCACTGTTCGTAATGGAACAGTATCTTTACCTGAATACATAGGGTACTGAAGGCAGACCCGGGGAACTGAAACATCTAAGTACCCGGAGGAAGAGAAAGCAAACGCGATTTCCTGAGTAGCGGCGAGCGAAACGGAATTAGCCCAAACCAAGAGGCTTGCCTCTTGGGGTTGTAGGACACTCAACATGGAGTTACAAAGGAACGGGGTAAATGAAGTGACCTGGAAAGGTCCGTCGAAGAAGGTAAAAACCCTGTAGTTGAAACTTCGTTCCCTCCTGAGTGGATCCTGAGTACGGCGGGACACGAGAAATCCCGTCGGAAGCAGGGAGGACCATCTCCCAAGGCTAAATACTCCCTAGTGACCGATAGTGAACCAGTACCGTGAGGGAAAGGTGAAAAGCACCCCGGAAGGGGAGTGAAATAGATCCTGAAACCGTGTGCCTACAAGTAGTCAAAGCCCGTTAATGGGTAATGGCGTGCCTTTTGTAGAATGAACCGGCGAGTTACGATTTCATGCGAGGTTAAGTTGATGAGACGGAGCCGCAGCGAAAGCGAGTCTGAATAGGGCGAATGAGTATGAGGTCGTAGACCCGAAACCAGGTGATCTACCCATGTCCAGGGTGAAGTTCAGGTAACACTGAATGGAGGCCCGAACCCACGCACGTTGAAAAGTGCGGGGATGAGGTGTGGGTAGCGGAGAAATTCCAATCGAACCTGGAGATAGCTGGTTCTCTCCGAAATAGCTTTAGGGCTAGCCTCAAGATGAGAGTATTGGAGGTAGAGCACTGATTGGACTAGGGGCCCCCAACGGGTTACCGAATTCAGTCAAACTCCGAATGCCAAATACTTATTCTTGGGAGTCAGACTGCGAGTGATAAGATCCGTAGTCGAAAGGGAAACAGCCCAGACCACCAGCTAAGGTCCCAAAGTATACGTTAAGTGGAAAAGGATGTGGAGTTGCTTAGACAACCAGGATGTTGGCTTAGAAGCAGCCACCATTTAAAGAGTGCGTAATAGCTCACTGGTCGAGTGACTCCGCGCCGAAAATGTACCGGGGCTAAACGTATCACCGAAGCTGTGGATTGACACCATTAGGTGTCGATGGTAGGAGAGCGTTCTAAGGGCGTTGAAGTCAGACCGGAAGGACTGGTGGAGCGCTTAGAAGTGAGAATGCCGGTATGAGTAGCGAAAGAAGGGTGAGAATCCCTTCCACCGAATGCCTAAGGTTTCCTGAGGAAGGCTCGTCCGCTCAGGGTTAGTCGGGACCTAAGCCGAGGCCGAAAGGCGTAGGCGATGGACAACAGGTTGATATTCCTGTACCACCTATACATCGTTTGAACGATGGGGGGACGCAGAAGGATAGGGTAAGCGCGCTGTTGGATATGCGCGTCCAAGCAGTTAGGCCGGAAACGAGGCAAATCCCGTTTCCATTAAGGCGGAGCTGTGATGGCGAGGGAAATATAGTACCGAAGTTCCTGATTCCACGCTGCCAAGAAAAGCCTCTAGTGAGATGTAAGGTGCCCGTACCGCAAACCGACACAGGTAGGCGAGGAGAGAATCCTAAGGTGTGCGAGAGAACTCTCGTTAAGGAACTCGGCAAAATGACCCCGTAACTTCGGGAGAAGGGGTGCTTTTTAGGGTGAATAGCCCAGAAAAGCCGCAGTGAATAGGCCCAGGCGACTGTTTAGCAAAAACACAGGTCTCTGCGAAGCCGCAAGGCGAAGTATAGGGGCTGACACCTGCCCGGTGCTGGAAGGTTAAGGGGAGAGGTTAGCGCAAGCGAAGCTTTGAACCGAAGCCCCAGTAAACGGCGGCCGTAACTATAACGGTCCTAAGGTAGCGAAATTCCTTGTCGGGTAAGTTCCGACCCGCACGAAAGGTGTAACGATCTGGGCACTGTCTCAACGAGAGACTCGGTGAAATTATAGTACCTGTGAAGATGCAGGTTACCCGCGACAGGACGGAAAGACCCCGTGGAGCTTTACTGCAGCCTGATATTGAATTTTGGTACAGCTTGTACAGGATAGGTAGGAGCCTGAGAAGCCGGAGCGCTAGCTTCGGTGGAGGCGTTGGTGGGATACTACCCTGGCTGTATTGAAATTCTAACCCGCGCCCCTTATCGGGGTGGGAGACAGTGTCAGGTGGGCAGTTTGACTGGGGCGGTCGCCTCCTAAAGAGTAACGGAGGCGCCCAAAGGTTCCCTCAGAATGGTTGGAAATCATTCGTAGAGTGTAAAGGCACAAGGGAGCTTGACTGCGAGACCTACAAGTCGAGCAGGGACGAAAGTCGGGCTTAGTGATCCGGTGGTTCCGCATGGAAGGGCCATCGCTCAACGGATAAAAGCTACCCCGGGGATAACAGGCTTATCTCCCCCAAGAGTCCACATCGACGGGGAGGTTTGGCACCTCGATGTCGGCTCATCGCATCCTGGGGCTGTAGTCGGTCCCAAGGGTTGGGCTGTTCGCCCATTAAAGCGGTACGCGAGCTGGGTTCAGAACGTCGTGAGACAGTTCGGTCCCTATCCGTCGCGGGCGCAGGAAATTTGAGAGGAGCTGTCCTTAGTACGAGAGGACCGGGATGGACGCACCGCTGGTGTACCAGTTGTCTTGCCAAAGGCATAGCTGGGTAGCTACGTGCGGACGGGATAAGTGCTGAAAGCATCTAAGCATGAAGCCCCCCTCAAGATGAGATTTCCCATGGCGCAAGCTAGTAAGATCCCTGAAAGATGATCAGGTTGATAGGTCAGAGGTGGAAGCGTGGCGACATGTGGAGCTGACTGATACTAATAGATCGAGGACTTAACCAACGCTTTAAAAAAATGAAATACCTTCTTATTATCTAGTTTTGAAGGAATGAAAATTTCTTCTTGCATTTTCTCAAAAAGATGTTATACTAATATATGTCTTGGAAATGCTAACAATGTTTGGTGACGATAGCGAAGAGGTCACACCCGTTCCCATTCCGAACACGGCAGTTAAGCTCTTCAGCGCCGATGGTAGTTGGGGGTTTCCCCCTGTGAGAGTAGGACGTCGCCAAGCTTGTATTGTTCCGCAGTAGCTCAGTGGTAGAGCATTCGGCTGTTAACCGAACGGTCGTAGGTTCGAGTCCTACCTGCGGAGCCATTATTGGAGAGCTGTCCGAGTGGCCGAAGGAGCACGATTGGAAATCGTGTAGACGGGTAACCCTGTCTCAAGGGTTCAAATCCCTTGCTCTCCGCCATTTTATACCTGGCCCGTTGGTCAAGCGGTTAAGACACCGCCCTTTCACGGCGGTAACACGGGTTCGAATCCCGTACGGGTCACCATTAAGACAACATATTGGAGGATTAGCTCAGCTGGGAGAGCATCTGCCTTACAAGCAGAGGGTCGGCGGTTCGATCCCGTCATCCTCCACCATTTTTCAATAAGAACAAGTTGTTTCTACATAATGGGTTTGATTATTCATCCTATTGAAACGCTAAACACGAAAACTTGATTCCTAATAGCAACATTATTAACGTCGCGGGGTGGAGCAGTCCGGTAGCTCGTCGGGCTCATAACCCGAAGGTCGCAGGTTCAAATCCTGTCCCCGCAATCTATGGTCCCGTGGTGTAGCGGTTAACATGCCTGCCTGTCACGCAGGAGATCGCGGGTTCGATTCCCGTCGGGACCGCCATTTTCATTGTTTGGCTCAGTAGCTCAGTCGGTAGAGCAAAGGACTGAAAATCCTTGTGTCGGCGGTTCGATTCCGTCCTGAGCCACCATAGTAGTGCCGGTGTAGCTCAACTGGTAGAGCAACTGACTTGTAATCAGTAGGTTGGGGGTTCAAGTCCTCTTGCCGGCACCATGTTTCATCCATATGCGGAGGGGTAGCGAAGTGGCTAAACGCGGCGGACTGTAAATCCGCTCCTTAGGGTTCGGCAGTTCGAATCTGCCCCCCTCCACCATCTTATAGGGGTATAGTTTAAAGGTAGAACAGAGGTCTCCAAAACCTCCAGTGTGGGTTCGAGTCCTACTACCCCTGCCAATTTTAATCTTATAATGGCGGTTGTGGCGAAGTGGTTAACGCACCTGATTGTGGTTCAGGCATTCGTGGGTTCGATTCCCATCAGTCGCCCCATTTTTCAATAAATGTGATATAATGAATACAACGTTAATGGGCTATAGCCAAGCGGTAAGGCAACGGATTTTGATTCCGTCATGCGAAGGTTCGATCCCTTCTAGCCCAGCCATATGCGAAAGTAGTTCAGTGGTAGAATACAACCTTGCCAAGGTTGGGGTCGCGGGTTCGAATCCCGTCTTTCGCTCCAAAAACGTTGGCGGCATAGCCAAGCGGTAAGGCAGAGGTCTGCAAAACCTTTACCACCGGTTCGATTCCGGTTGCCGCCTCCAACATACATGCCGGTGTGGCGGAATTGGCAGACGCGCACGACTCAAAATCGTGTTCCTCTGGAGTGCCGGTTCGACCCCGGCCACCGGTATCATATACGTTAATATAAACGTCGATTTGATGGCAATCTACCCGCAATGGTAGGTCGCCGTTTTTTCGTTGTATGCGCACGATTTTGTAGGTAAAAGTCGTACGCGGCGAATCGTACGCGCTGTATCGGGTAATTAACCGTACTAGAGTGGCGAAAATTGGCAAGGGAAAGAGTAATAACGATTTAGCAACGGAAGATATTTCGAAGCTGCGTGGGAGCATGCGGTCAGATTTCCTTGACTTCGACGACGCACTGGCGTTGTTTTTGAAGGATGGGGAAATAAGGAATATCCGTGAACATACGATAAAATACTACCGGAATGAGCTTTCGTCATTTCGACGCATTACCCGATTTTATTAGACATAGCAAAGGCGGTCAATAATTGTTACCGAGAGTATTAAAAGGATAAGATACGGGATCATTCCGAAGTATTCCGAATACAGGGCGTATACCAGGGCTGAGCGTCCGTTTCACCTGTACGGTGCTCCTCGTGGGCATAGGCGCCTGAAACTCCGGGGCTCAGCTTACCGTTTATGCAGTGTCCTATACACGGAATGGCCGACAGCATTATGCAGTATAGCGGGGTACATCGCCCTTATTAGCGTAGTATAAATCGCGTTAAATCAACGATGTTTACATAAGTGTATATTCGATAATAATCCGTTGTGCACAAACGTTGTTATGACGCGGTTTGTGTTGCATATCGACTGCCTCAAATGTCTATTATGTTAATAGAATTGCGTGCTTCATACAACGAAATGAATAAAATAATAAAGCAATTCGTGTGCCAACGAAGACATATGCGTGTGTATCGGGAGGGGCAGCCGGGGTATGACCGATTTACCCCAAGGCAGGGGGCGAATATCTCTAAATCTGCTGAATTATAAATCCGCGAATCAAATTTTCACTTTGGGGGTCAGCGGAAATAGCCCCTATTGTTTATATTAATATAATACTCGATGGGCTCGATTTTTAATGACTATTCAAAGTTTGCTTTAACAAATTGAGCTTCTTCTTCAGGAGTAAGAGTTCCAGTAGCTTTACCGACATTTCCATTTTGTTCTCCCCAAAGGTAATTGTGATCTTCCACTATATTGTCGAAGTTTCCTTCTTTCCAGTTTCCTACGATTCTTAGCAATTCACTTTTATAGTCGATAACTTCGCTATCATTAATGAATTCATAGACTGCATTGATGTTTTCAGAATTCATTTCAAGGTTGTACCATTTTTCTTCAGAAACTACTTTTTGATGAGTCATACTGTGCATTGTTTTCATAACGTCTTCTCTTTTTGAAGATGGGCCAAGACCTAGTTCATATAGAATTTTTTCATTTTTTATAGTTTCTACTTCCGTATCTTCTTCTTCAGTTGTCTCGTATTCCACTTCCGTTGTCTCCAAAACAGGAGTCGTATCTTCTTGCTTTGCTTCAAAATTTTTAGCGTTCTGATTGATTGTTATTATTACTGAAATAGCTGCTGCAGCTACTATAAGTCCAACCATTGACCATCTAAATTTATTCATTATAAGTTCCTCCGAGTCATAGTTCTATTATTCACTCATTTCAGTTACATCCTTTTATGGATAAGCTAACCATTATGATAATAACATAAAATATTAACAAATAATCTTAAACTATTAAGTAACCATATGGATATAAAATTTTTTATTGGAAACCAATACAGAGTATCCTGAGACTACTGTTGACTATATGAACGGGCGCATTGGCGATACGTCCGTGTAAGTCCAAAAAGCGACCGCAATTGGTCGCCTTTCTTCTATTATATAATGCGCCATCATACTACGACACTCGTTTGCATATTTCGACATTTCCGGGTATACTATCGTTAATCTGATACGGTCGTACGCGACGGTGGAATCCGTCTGATTTGCTGAACAATCTAACGCCAATGGTGACGGCGTTTTAACGGATATATTTAACGTGGATACTTTCCGCACGACTCAAAATCGTGTTCCTCTGGAGTGCCGGTTCGACCCCGGCCACCGGTATCTTAGAACGACGATATAAAGCGGTTTTCCTTAATTGGAAAGCCGTTTTTTCGTGTCTTCACGGATTTTTAGTCGTGCGTTTTTATTTAGGCTATGTTAAATCAGAATGTTTTGATTTTCGACCTAGAAAAAACGCCCACTGAAAGGGCGGTTGTTTGAACTAACGTTACCTGTTAGCGGAACAAAGCTGCCGATTGATCTCCGTGGCGACCTCGCGGTGAAGTTTATTCGATAAGAATCTAGCGACTCTCCCATTGCTTTAAAATGATAATTATTTCCTAGAAATTTATTAATAAAAAAGCCGCGACAACTTCATGTACAACTGAATAATTTAATTTATGACATCAAAAGGAGGTGGTTGTATGAGTAATAAGCGTCCAGATGTAGTCATTATAGTAAGAGATGAAGATAACTTTGAGAATATTGCTAAAATTGAAATAATCGGAAGCGCATCCCCGTGTAGAAAGTTCCTACGGGTAGGTGCTCCTATAAGTGATGTTGTATTATGTATGGTTAGGAATGGGTTTGTAAACGCTCAGGCTGAAAATGCTGTTATATTTTTCCGACCTAGGTAATGTCTGACTTCGACTTGATGTTACCCTTTTCAGGTAGACTGTAAAAAAAGTGGACAAGGCATGATGTTCATAATAGTCGACTTGGAAGGGAGTTTTTTATGGCTGTGTTAAATGTTAATGTTGATTTTTTTATAATAATAGGAGAAACCCAAGAGGTATATGGGCTTCCCTTATACTTATTTGATATTTTTAATAATGCAGAACAAACAAAAGAAAAAGACGCTTCCCACGCGGGCGGCGTCTTATTATTGTATTTCTAAATACTAGTGTTCGGGAGGGGGATATTCTATCATTTCCAATATCCGTCCATTCTAAGCTACATAGGAAAACAATAACTTACAAACGTTCAAGCGGTGAACACGTTGAAAATGAATCTTACGAATACAACCGAATAGTGAGACGTCATTCAAGCTTTATATTGTCGATATATCAATGGATAAGGGTTCGTTTTCATTTCGAAATTGCCCGAAGCACGACTCAAAATCGTGTTCCTCTGGAGTGCGGGTTCGACCCCGGCCACCGGTATCATCAATAGCGAAGAATCGCTATTACAAAAAGCATCACACTTAATTGTGTGAAGCTTTTTTCGTTTATGACGCACTACAACATATGTACAAAATGTGCGGGATATTGTGCATTGATTTTTCATCACTCAAGAATGAAGGCGATACATGAATTTATGTGCCACAGATATTGCGGGGAGTCATGAGAAATATTATCCATTAAATAATTATTTTATCAGCAATAGTATAGAGTACGTTTGTTCTTACGATTAATAATAAAACGAATGGATCAAAGAGTATTAACTCTACCATTCGTTCCGTTAACAGATTGGTCAATGATTTTAGATTTCAATATTCATAGCACTTAGCTCTGCTTCCGTATAGCCAGAAGAGGATAGTGCGATTTCAATTTCTTCAGCAGCCTTATAATCAAATAATTTAAATTTAGACATTAAAGCGAAAGCATTTTGATTTTCAATTGCCAAGGCAACAGCTTCCACGTCTTGCAATAACTTCAGGTCTTCAATGTAGAATTGAGCGGTTCTCATTGCTAGATACTCATTCATTGTAGTCGAACTATAGAAAAGACTTGTTAAAGTGGCGATTGCGTTAGGAACGAAAATCTTATTCATAATTACCCCTCCACTATTCTCAATATTCTGTCATTAAGTCACTTCTAGTATGAGTCACGATAAAAGTGTTGTCAATCTTTATCTTTTGTGCATTTTAACTCACCAGTTGAAAGTAGATATGTATATAACAGGCGACTTTTCCAAAGGCAAAAGTGATTGCCCGAAGTACGCGAAAGAATGAATGTTGCTGAGTTTACGAAACGAACCAAATTACATGGGACATGTTGATTCAAGCTCGATTGCTAGGTCTCGGAATCGATCATAACAAGATGGATAGAAGAGATACATATTATTTACTTCATTCCATTTACTTTATTCAACAAATGGGCCGATTTTACCTGCTTAAAAAAAGAAAGCTCATAATCGAGTTGTCTTATTTATTTAAGTTGTATCTGGTTGAGCATCCAGTAAATAGCTGCAAAAAAAAGCCAGTGTCACAAGTGGCACGATTAGGCCAAATTTTTTTGGATTTTTTATAAATTCTTTCATTGATGAGATCCTTTATGTGTTTGAATATTTCAAAGGGCTAATGAAACAACAGATCCGTATTAACTGTAAAGAAGGCGGGCTTCCACATTACGCAGCTCTCCAGATGAAACACAATCAGCCACAATTATTTGCAATGTTCTAGTAGCTGTCATTCGTTTGTCTGGATGCTTCATTTGTAGATGCTGTTGTATCGCTCGGAAAAGTTCATTATTTTCTGGACGGTTGGAGTTATAGATTTCTTGTAAACTTTTCGATTTTCCCATGGCTTTTCCTACTTTCCATCAATTGTGAAATACATATGAAAGTTTAATAATATTCATATGGTCTATATTTCCGTCTAAGGACGTATAATTCCTTCTTTTTTCAATTAAATCTTCTTTAAAGAACAGTGAAGTTGCTCCTGATTTTTTACAAGGCGTTAGCTTAGCTGTCTTACTGCTTTACCGTTGTCGCATATGTAGTTGTTTTCTTTGTCTTTAACACGACGAAAATAATTCAGAGCCTGTGTCTTTAGATAAGACAGGAGGGAAGTATGATAAGTCCTTACAAAGGAGAATTAAAATCAGTAAATAATAGATGAAGCAGCATTTGAAAATTTCTATAAAACGAAGAAAGTAGCGCCTTTAACCTTCCTTTCTATTTATTATCCGCTACGTATTTTTTAAATAATATCGATGAAATATGGTAATAAATAATAAAACCACTATTTAAGACACTTCAAATAACAAATTTTCTAAGGGGCGGCAAATTGTGAACAATATGGGATGTCAATGCAGGTCCAATGACGAGTTACAGCAACTGGTCGATCAGGCAAAAGAATATACAAATTTGGGAACGGTGGCAGACTATATACCTGCTCTTGAAAAGGCAAATCCTAGGGATTTATCAGTTGCTATTTACTATCCTGACGGAACAGGATATTGTGCGGGGGATGTAAGTGGGAAAATGACCCTGCAAAGCATATCGAAAGTTTTGACACTTGCTCTTGTATTAATGGAAAAAGGGGAGGAATATGTCTTTTCCTATGTAGGTAAAGAACCTACTGGTGACCCTTTTAATTCGATTGCCAAGTTAGAGACAAACAAGCCATCCAAGCCGTTAAACCCGATGATCAATGCAGGAGCATTGACTGTGACCCACATGATTGCAGGTGACAGTGTGAATGAACGATTCAAGCGTATTTTAGATTTTATCCGGGAAATGACACAAAATCCCACTATTGGTTTTAATGAAGATGTTGCCCGGTCAGAATACAATACAGCAGACTTAAATAGGTCGTTAAGCTATTTTTTAAAGCAGCATAATGTAATAAATGAGGATGTGGAGGACTTAATCGAATTGTACTCGAAGCAGTGTGCTATTGAAATGGACAGCCAGGATTTGGCGAGGATAGGCTGTGTGCTGGCCATGAATGGGAAAGATTTGTTGACGGGAAAGCAAATCATCCCCGGGGACATTGCCCGTATTTGCAAGACATTCATGGTTACCTGCGGCATGTATAACGCATCAGGTGAATTTGCCATCAATGTTGGCATACCGGCTAAAAGCGGTGTTTCAGGGGGAATCATGGGGGCCGTCCCCGGAAAATGTGGGATTGGAATTTATGGTGCAGCGCTGGATGAGAAGGGGAACAGCGTTGCCGGGATAAAAATCTTGGAAATGATGGCGAAAAAGTATTCTCTAAGTATGTTTAATTTTTAAACATTGACACCATTAGCGATGAGTTATTTTTAATTCGGATGTTGTCTGGCTAATGAGAGTCAGAGAAGAGAGAGAATGAAGCTTGTAATAAGAGCTTTTTCGTTATGTTTGGTGTGATCTTACAGGAAAAGGCTTAAATGAGGTTCAGTCTATAGCCTTAAAGAAACAAATCACTCACTTTCACGGCAAAAAAAGGACCTCTGCACATATGGCAAGGGTCTTAAGGTGATCATAACAAGTTGGATAGGAGAGATACTTTTTTATATAATGCATGTACCTCTTTATTCCGATGTTCCCCGATGTCATTTCTAATGTGGCCTTCCATATCGGTCATTAAATCAGCTAATTTCAATGCCTTTTGCCTATCGGAAATATTGCTTCGAATGATATATTCATATTTTGCATTGTATTCAGTCAGTGACATTTCTTCCGTCCTCCCATAATATCATTTAAGCTGTCCTCTGTTCCTTCATCAGCAATCCCTATGTACTTTAGTGTAATTCCAGGATGTGAATGATTAAGGAGCATTTGTAACTCAGCAAGGTCCTTACTTCGTTTATAGTGCCAGTACCCGAACGTTTTCCGCATGGTATGGGTACCGACGCCCTCGATGTCCACCATGTCCGCTGCTTTATTAAGCTGTCTATAGGCTTGTATCTTGCTAATTGGCTTATCGCCCTTGCGTGAGGGGAATAGCCATTCACTATCGATGGTGGCTATATAGGCTGCCAATTCATTACATACATTATTAAGCTGTATTATTCTTGGCTTTTTTGTTTTGCCTTCCTTGATGATGACCTCCATCTTACCTTTAATGTCCTTTATCTTCAGCGATAATAAATCAGACACACGCAAGCCGGTATTGATGCCTAACAAGAACAATATGTAGTCTCTCTCGCTGCAATGTCTCTTCAGTGACCATTTCATATCATCTAATTTTTCCAATGATCTGATTGGTTGAACGTCAATTAAATGTTCTTTTGGCAAATGAGATCACCCTTATTTCACGCTAATGGAATCAGTGTTTTGAATGTATACTTTTTTATTAATTTAAGAGTAACACTTGAAAAGGATGGAAGTCAATGTGAGGTGTATCTGATATTTTTGGGACTGTCCACTTTTAAGGGTTCGGAGTATTTTAGTTGTTTATTCGTATTAAGGTTGAATAAGGGCATTAAAAACTTCTAGAACTTGATATAATGAATCTATAGGAATATTTTTCTAAAGTGATGTTTTGATGGATATTTAAAAGATGAATTAATTCATTCTGAATTTATTATGCTTTAACAAGATTGGGGAAACCACCAAGAAGAGAGGTTTAGTTATATTGAAAAAGTTACTGCCTTTAATGTCAAGGTTGTTTACTATGGCAATTATGGTTGCGGTTTTTTACTGTATGTTCATGTTCGCAGATTTGGAGAATGAAAAGACAGACAGCGGGCGTCATAACGAGCGATCAGTTAATTTTGAAGAGATGAGCGATCAAGAAGAGAAGCCAGCAGGTTCTTTGGTGAACTATTGTAAAGATAGCGCTAATGAGAGTCGCACCTCCAGTTGGTTCGGTATTGAAGAAAACGTTATGGAACCTAGCGAATATACGGTTGAATGCATTGAACACTTGGAATAGCAGCAGAGTTCCTATGGATCAACCGTAAATTTGAAGTTCAGGACAACAAGGATATCCGGGACGTCAGGGTATAGCGAAAAGGTAAGGACATATTGCCGAACATTACCGTGAGCGGGGGGCATCCAAAGATTTGGCTGGTTGGCTTAATGGAACGGAGCGGGATTTACGGGGAATATGAAGTGTTTTGGAAAATAAGAATTCGCTGAAATGATTGGTGACGAATGGGTACAGCGGGGGAGGCCATATTTGCTGCATATAGAACATTGACACTAGCCTGTTAGGATCTTAACCAAACAGGTTTTTAGTATGAAAGGAAATCCAATGGAAAAAATGGAATAGAATAGAATGAAGAATGAAGGAAAATTTTTCACCCCCATATCTTTTTCTCTTTCTGAAACGTTTATAGGATAGAGGGTGTTGAAGGAGTGAGAAAAATGATAAATAAGTTAAGGGAAGATATTTCTGAAGAAAAGGATAACGGTGCGATTTTGCGTGAAGTCTATCCTGAATTACTTCGGTTTTGCCGATTCCTGACCCAAAATAATTGGGATGGGGACGATTTGGCACAGGAAACGATATTGAAGGCAATGCAGGGCTATGGAAAGAAAACCGAGATAACAACGGCTTTATTGAAGACTATAGCCCGCCATTCCTGGATTGATACGATACGAAAAAGAAAAAAAGAATCATTAGACGAACTGTTGGATATCGAACAACAGGGATCAGTTGGGGAAAATGCCTTTGAAACGGTTGAATATATAATAAAGTCACTTACCCCGAAACAAGCCGTTGTTTTCCTGTTAAAGGAAGGATTCCTCTATCGGTCAAAAGAAATCTCAGATTATTTACACACCACGGAAACGGCTGTAAAGGCAATCTTGAACCGTGTGAAAAAGCGTTTTGCCGATGACGTTGAAGAGCGTAAGTTGTCTTGTGTGGAAGATTGGCAGGATGATGAGGAACAGCGGCTCTTGTCACTGATGACACAGGCTTTAAAAGCCCAGAATCCTGATATCCTCATTAGAAGCATCCCATCTTTCAAATCCCTGAACAGTGAATCGATGATTCCTAAACTTATGAATCGTTCGATTCTTTCCAAATCAAGCTTCACTCCTTCAAACACACTCTCAATGGCTGCATAGCCAATATCATTGTTAGGAGGAAGAAGAGATATGACCACAATTCCATATGTAATTGAGCAATCAGGCAAGGGTGAGCGCTCGTATGATATTTATTCCAGACTTCTAAAAGACCGTATCATCATGATTGGGGAAGAAATCACCGATCATTTAGCCAATAGTGTGGTTGCCCAATTGTTATTCTTGGCAGCAGATGCACCTGAGAAGGAAATTACCATATTCATAAACAGTCCGGGGGGATCGACCAGTGCCGGTTTCGCCATTTATGATACGATGCAATATATTAAGCCTGATATCCGGACTGTATGTACGGGGATGGCTGCATCATTCGGTGCCATGCTTTTATTGGCGGGTACGAAAGGGAAAAGGTGCGCTTTGCCAAATAGTGAAATAATGCTTCATCAACCGCTTGGTGGTGCGAGGGGGCAAGCCACGGAAATTGAAATTTCTGCCCGAAGGATTTTGAAACTAAAGGATCATATCAATCAAATCATTTCGGAAAGGACTGGGCAGCCTATCGAAAAGGTGGCGAAGGACACAGATCGTGATTACTTCTTAAGCGCAATAGAGGCGAAAGATTACGGTATAATTGATGAAATAATCGTTCAGGATAATTAATCCTGATAAGAACGCCATCAGTAAGTCAAAAATAAGCTGGATGAAAACGAAAAGAAACTGTCGATATCTATATCGGCAGTTTCTTTTTTACCTTTGACATTACTCCAATAAGGCCAGTTCCTCAGGAGGTTTGAGTGTTTACCATTCAACTCAGTCATTCGCTTATGGGGAAGTCAAGTAATGGATTCTTACACTTGATACAGGAGTTTTATTTCTTAATAATTAGTCTGCTCGACTCGTTCTCCTTGTTTACGGGAACGTCTTTTCCTACAGTGACCCTGCGAACGACGCGGTGCTGGTCCCCGTAATCGGCAATAGCGTAATGCTGCGTGGCTAGGTTATCCCAAATGACCACGTCCCCTTCACTCCATTGCCAACGCACGGTATTTTCTAAGCGCGTGACGTATGAATCGAAGATGCTTAATAATCTTTCAGATTCACTTGTTGTATATCCTTCCACTCTTCCAGCAAAGCCGCCTAATAACAAATGCTTTTTTCCTGTTTCTGCGTGCACGTGAACGACTGGATGCCTTGTTTTATAAATGGTCGATTCGAATATATCACGATATTTCTTTTTAACCTCATCATCAATGTTTTCGGCTGGTTTGAATTGTGCATAATCATATTCATTTGTATGGATTGCCCATAGTCCATCCGCTAATTTCTTCAATCCATCCGGCAGGTCCTCATATGCTTTATTGGTATTTGCCCAGACTGTATCGCCACCAACATCAGGGATGGTTACACCTCTTAAAACAGAGTATTTAGGAACTTCTGGAACAAAAGTGACATCAGTATGCCAATGGTTTGCTTTAGCACCCCGTTCGGAATCAAGTTCGAAAATATAGTTAGTATTGTCTTTGACCGGTACTGTAGGATGTGCATAAGGCTCACCCAATAGTTTGGCAAATGCTTCTTGGCTGGCATCGTCCAAATGGTTTTGACCTTTGAAGAATACGACTTTATGATCGTTTAACGCTTGTTTGATTTCACTGAAAATAGCTAAATCCAAGTCTCCGCTTAATTGGACTCCTTGAATTTCCGCTCCAATCCTTCCTGCTACGGGTACCACTTTTAATTGTTGTGTTTTAGTTTCCGTCATAATCAATCTCCTCCTGTAAGGTATGTTTTTTTATTTTTTAAAAGCTTCATCAATGTACTCATTGTGGATCTGATTTTTAAAATTAAATGATTTCTTGATATAACCCACACCAGCTAAAGTATCGATTGATTCTTGTTGTGCCTTGATGGCATCTTCGGTAAAGTAGATATTTGGTTCTTCAGCCGTTATTATTTTCTTGACTGTGCTCACAGGCAATTTAGTTTCTTTAGAATAAATTTCAGATGCTTCATCTGGATTTTCAATTTGCCAATCGGCAGCTTTTTTATAAACCTTTAAATAGGCCTCTACAATTTCAGGATGTGCTTTTGCAAATTCGTTACGTGCAATGATTGCACCAGGAGCTAATATTTTTCCTTTTACATTAAGTGCGACTGCATTACCTTTTTCAATATTATTAAGGTAATAAGGGTTCCATATCGCCCAGGCGTCCAATTGTTTGGTTTCAAAAGCGGATTGAGCATCATCCGGTTGTAAATTGATGAGTTTAATATCATCAGTCGTTAAACCATGAGCTTTCAATGCCTTGATTAAATACACATGACCCGTTGTCCCCGAGGCAACACCGACCGTTTTTCCCTTTAAGTCTTCAATCTTCTTTATGTCACCTTCTGGCTGAGCCAGGATCCGGACAGATGACTCACCTCGACCTGTTTGTGCAATCACTTCAAATGGCAGATTCTTATCAATTCCGGCTATTAGTGCACCGTCCCCTAAAAAAGATAGGTCAACCCGATTGGAAGCGAGGGATTCCAAAAGCGGGGGACCACTCGGGAATTCACTCCACTCGATTTGGGCATCCAGTTTAGAAAACTCTTCGTCGAACAAACCCTTTTCCTTTGCAATGACCAATGGCCCCATCTTGCCATTTAAGGCAATATGAACTTTAAGTGGATCACTTTTCCCGGAAGCTTTACCGGCATCAGAATTACAACCTGCCAATACAGCAATGCTTATGATGGCAAGTAATACTGCGGTTAACTTGTTACGATATTCCTTCATGAATTCCCTCCTTTTTTATTACACTTACCACATCTGGATAGTCAGATTAATGACAAAAAAGAGATTCAACGAAGAGTATGCCGGGGTTACTCTTCATTGAATCTCCGGTAGTCCAGTTGATTCACATGACCTTTATTTAATTGGTTTTTTGTGAAGCGGATTTGTGTATGAATGCATCTTAACAGGTGTTAGAATAATCTGTCAATTTATTTATTGATTAATCCGATAAAATAAATTGGTATTCGGTGTTGATTATAAATAATCGATAAGTTAATATAAAATGAAATATTGAATCGACTAGTTAACTAGAGATTCAGCAAAGGGACAATATGTGCCTTATTGCTGGATCTCTATTTTTTTTTATTTGAGAAAGGGTGAGGATATTGGTAGCGACGTTAGAAATTAATCATGTAAGCAAAACATTTAAGAATGATAATGAAAGTGTCCATGTTTTGGATAATTTAAATCTGAGAGTCAAAAATGGTGAGTTCGTCACCATCATTGGTCCGAGCGGCTGTGGGAAAAGCACATTATTAAAGCTGGTCGCAGGACTTGATTCAGACTTTGACGGCTCGATCATAGCAGGGGATCATCCGGTTAGTGCCCCATCTAAAGACCGTGGTTTCATTTTTCAGGAGCACCGCTTATTTCCATGGCTAAACGTGGAGAAAAATATTGCAGGTAACCTTCCATTAAAAAAACCGGATATTAGAAAAAGGGTGGATGATTTAATTTCACTTGTTAAACTAAAAGGATTTGAAAAGGCGTATCCACGCCAATTATCAGGTGGAATGTCGCAGCGTGTTGCCATTGCCAGGGCCTTATTACGTAATCCTGAAGTTTTATTGCTGGATGAGCCATTCGGTGCATTGGATGCTTTCACGCGAACGCATCTTCAAGAGGCTTTGCTAGAAATATGGGAGAAGAATATGACAACGATGGTGCTTGTCACCCATGATATTGATGAATCCATCTTTTTATCGAGCAAAGTGGTAGTCATGGAGGCAAAGCCTGGACGGATTAAAGCTATCGTTCCAATTGATTTACCATATCCAAGAACTCGAACAAGCAAAGCGTTTCAGGAATTCAGGACCGTCATTTTAACCCAACTTGATCATCATCCTGAAGAAAGGGAAGATTGGAGCATTTAATTAATTTTTGAAAAAAGGAAGGATGAAAAATATGTCTACACAGACCGTTGCTCAAAACAAGTCGCTTGTCATAAGGAAAACGAAAAAACAATCCAAACTTGCCAAATCAGCATTGCGGGGTTCGTTCCTTCCCGTTGTCGTGTTGATTGCATGGCAATCATTAGGTTCGGCTGGCATCCTGCCTGCCCAATTATTCTCATCACCTTTATTAATCGTCACGACTTTCATTGATCTCGTTCAGTCAGGGGAAATGGGCATGCATTTACAAATCAGTTTAACGCGGGCTCTTCTTGGCTTTGCATTCGGTGGTTTTTTAGGTTTATTGCTAGGAGTCATCGTTGGCATGCAAAAAAAATCCGAAGAATATCTTAATCCAAGCATTCAAATGTTACGAACAGTTCCTTTACTTGCGATTACCCCTTTATTCATTATGTGGTTCGGGTTTGGTGAACTATCCAAAGTGCTGCTTATTGCTTTAGGTGCTTTTTTTCCTCTATATTTACAAACTTTTTTGGGCCTTCGGAATGTGGATAAAAAACTATACGATGTTGCCCGAATCTTAGAGTTTAGCCGTCTGGAACAAATAACGAAGCTCATGATTCCGGCAGCTTTGCCAAACATATTGCTTGGTATCCGTTTAGCCTTAAGTGCGGCTTGGATGTGCCTGGTCGTAGCTGAATTGTTGGGTGCGGATAGAGGGGTGGGCTTCATGATCCAGGATGCCCGTTCATTCATGCAAACGGACGTCGTATTCGTAGGCATCATCATTTTTGCCCTCGCTGGCAAAATCTCCGATTCGTTTGTCCGTTTTTTAGAAAATCATTTATTGAAATGGCAAGATAGTTTTAAAGCCTAATTGAAAAGGATGACCGCCCTGTTTTGGATGGTCATCCTTTTCTTGTTTGTAGCGTGTTTTTAATTGATTTCTCTATGTAAGGGCAAATAAATGGTGAACGATGTTCCTTTGTTCAATTCGCTCTGCACCACGATTTTCCCTTTGTACTTTTGAACGATGGAATAACAAAGGGTCAGGCCGATACCTGTTCCCCTGTCTTTAAGCGAATAAAATGGGGTGCCGAGTATTGCAAGCTGTTCTTTGGAGAGGCCTATTCCTGTATCCGTTATTCGTATTTTTGCCATAGTGCGTTCCTGCTCTGTTTCCACTTTGATGAATCCGGGATTGTTCATTGACTCAATTCCATTTTTCATGATATTGACCAGTATCTGCTTAAGCTCGATGGGATTCATGTTAATGTGCAGGTCGTCACGGAAATCCAAGAGAAAGCCTATGTTGCGATTATTAGCGAAACTCGTTAATAGATCGGAAATCTTTTGGATTTCGAAATTTAAAGGAATGACCTGTACATTATCCGTTTGAGGTTTTGCCAAAGACAAATAGTCATTGATTATCACTTGTGTATATTCAAGTTCTGTAAGCATGGTCTGTACATAAAATTTTTCCGTTTCATTCAGTTCCTTCTCTTGATCTAATAACTGGGCAAATCCTTTTACGACTGTAATCGGATTACGTATCTCATGTGCAATGGTGGCAGCGAGCTGTCCGACTGAGTTCAGTTGTTTGGCCTGCTGTATTTCCTTATGAAATGCATTAGTGGATTCCACCCTATTATTGGTTCCTATGAATACGAATACCAATATGATTTGTATAGCGATGAAATTAAGCGTGTTGCCGAAACTATCCAAAGCGACATATTCATAAGTATATTGAAGATCCGATTTTGAAATGATCAAGATGGAAGCGGGACCTAATATGAAATTTAAAGTGGCGACAATATAAAACCCGATTTTATCAAAGAGAAAAATGGGAATCAAGGGTGCTAAAGCAAATAAAGCCAGCATGATTGCGGTATCTGGAAATATCAAGAATTTTCCGTATAAATAAACAGTAATTAAGAAAATGAATAGGGTTTTATAAAAATTGACTTCTGTTTTTAAGTAAAATAACAGAGAAATTATCATCCCCGATATTAAAATGACCTGTAATATCATCTCGTAGGGATTATCTTTCCAACTTATAGGTGATACAGAAATCCCAACTAATAGTAAAAAGGATATCATTGCCATGAATGCTTTCAGTATAAATCGGTGTTTGTTTTGATAATATTGATAATTTTTTAACATAATTCCCCTTAATATTAATATTCTGTTGTTTGCTTAATAGTAATATGATACTAGTTTTTTGTAAATCAGAAAAAGATAGATTTTGCCATCGATAGTCTCTCTATATATAGTACCGGAAGGGGAGGTCAAGGAGTTAGGGAACAATTCTGTCCATGCCCCCTTGGTATGTCAACATTGTAACATCTGATCTAATATCTGAAATTTATCGGCTTTAAGCATGGTTTATTATGGATATAGCAGACTTGACGTATTAATGAAACGGTTAAAGACGTATTAAACAGCGAAGAAAGGAGTTAAGTAACAAGGAGTAAATGTTTAGTTGTTGGTATTTGGGTGACTGTTTTTTTCTACTATTTCAATATGTACATGCCAAGAAACTTTTTATATTTTCTTATTAGATTACCAGTATCCATGTTTAGCACATTTCTCATTTATAATTTTTTTGGATAAAGAGGCTTAATCAAATAATTAAGCCATCATTCATATTGGGTTAGGTACAACAAACTAATGAAAGCACTGTGGGTAATTTTTTTGATAGGTTATTTTACTCATTTTGACTAATATATTGTTTCTTTACATTATATTATCTGTAGATTCACATTCCCCTTCTAAAATGATGGTAATAATAGGAGGGAGAGAGGGAAAATGAAAACGAATATAAAGAAATTCGGTTTTTGTATGATGAGTGCTGCCATTATATTGCAAGCTACTTCCATGGGGGCCTCAGCTGCAAATGGAAATCATTCCAATTCATCTATTTATGAGAAGAAAATCGTGAATATTGCACATCGGGGAGCTTCTGGTTATGCACCTGAACATACCATTCCCGCTTATCAATTGGGAGAACAAATGAAAGGTGACTACATAGAAATCGATCTTCAGATGACCAAGGATGGAAGATTGATAGCAATGCATGATGAAAAGGTGGATCGTACGACGAATGGTACAGGTCTGGTGAAGGATTTAACGCTGGCAGAAATCAAGCAACTGGATGCCGGTTCATGGTTTAATGAAAAATATCCGCAATTGGCAAAAGAGGTATATGGAGGGTTAAAGGTTCCCACTCTTGAAGAAGTCTTTAAGAAGTTCGGAAAGCAGGCCAATTACTATATCGAAACAAAGTCCCCTGAAGTATATCCAGGAATGGAAGAAGAACTTTTGCAGGTTCTGGAAGAATATAAAATGGTGGATTCAAAAGGCCGTACCAAGAATGTATTAATACAATCGTTCAGTAAAGAAAGCCTTATGAAGGTTCATGACATGAATCCAAAGTTACCGCTTGTGCAACTCTATTCTTATAAGAACCCAGCAACCATTTCAGATGAAGAATTGGAATCCGTTAAGGAATATGCAATTGGCGTTGGCCCGAACTTCAATAAGGTTGATGGACAATATGTGAAGATGGTTCGCAGTCATGACCTTCAATTCCATCCATATACAGTAAATGACAGAGCGGATATGAAAAAGGCTCTTGAATGGGGTGCAACGGGGCTGTTCACTAATTATCCTGATGTATTCAGCGAGGTACTAAGAGAGTACAAGCATGATAATCACAATGAAAATGGGAATTAATAAGTAATTATGTGAGTCCTGGTTTTCCGGGGCTTTTTTTGTAATAGAGTCATGTGAACTTGAAGATGAGGCACTATTGTTCATGTCCGATGTGCTGCCAACCGCATATTGGAGTGTAGAAAACGCTGGAGTCAAGAAAGATGATACGGTAGCGGTACTTGGTTGTGGCCCGATTGGCTTGATGGCTCAGAAGTTCGCTTGGATGAAAGGCGCAAAAAGGGTCATTGCAATCGACAATCTTCCTTATAGGCTCAATAAGACAAAACAGATGAATAAGGTTGAGGCGTATAACTTCGACGAGTATAACGATATGGGCAGCTACATTAAGGAAATCACTTCAGGCGGGGCCGATGAGGTCATAGATGCGTATGGATGGCAAGAAATCAACGATCGAGGCGATTGAGCAAAAGCTGAAACTTCAGGGCGGAACGTTAAGCGCGATCGAGATTGCACTTAACGCCGTACGTAAATTCGGTACGATCAAATTGACTGGCGTATACGGATCCAAATATAACATGTTCCCATTAGGCAATTTATTTGAAAGGAACATTAACCTGAAAATGGGGCAAGCACCAGTCATTCACTACATGCCAAAGCTTTTTGATGAAATCACGGCTGGAAAGTTCGACCCCACGGAAATCATATCCGATAAAGTCCCTCTCGAAAAAGCGAATGAAGCTTATCAAATCTTTAACGATCACGAAGATGAATGCATTAAAGTGGTGTTAAAGCCATAATCTGAAGCTTATAAAAAGTCCAATGCATGGAGCTGCATTGGACTTTTTGGTTATGTTCACAAATAGTAAATGGCGTATTATGAATAAACGTATAAAAGAGTTGTGAAATATGAATGATAATTATGCCTTTGAACTGAAGAAATCAGGATTACACTGATTTTTTTACTATAATGGGTGGCTTTCGTTTCAGGGGAATCCGGAAATGTGACGACTGACCCTTCAATTGATGAACGAGCATATGCCAAGTGAACTTGAATAAGGGTTTTTGGTAATGAGATGGAGTATTTATATTATATAATGATAGTGACAAAAGGAGGATGTATAGATGGCATATAATTCGGCAGCAGAACTTTGTGAAGGGTTTGGGTATCCGCCCGTTCACGTTAAATTGACGATAGAGATCGTCGATAAGAGATTGGGACCTGTAACGGCGGAAGCAGAGATTGCCATCAAGCCTGTTAAGTCAAAGGAATATCTAGAAGTATTGGTGGAAGAATTGGAATCGGAGCATATCTTTGCTGATGAAAATGGCAGTATCTATGGCAGCTTCGGCATCGATCAAAGCATCCAGATATATGATGAAGTCCTGACTACAATTCCGTTCGAAGAGTTAATAGGAAAGGAAAATTGGAAAGAGACAATTGAGGAATCAATCACTGTGGATAAGCTAAAGGAACAACTGGGGAAATCCCTCAATGATTATCAATTCAGTGATTTGAGCGGGAAATATAAATTCAGGAAAAGATGTACGATAACGGAAATTCAATTCATAGAATAAACCAAAACTGGAGAAGGCGAAATGCTTTCTCTTTTTTCGATGCTATCATAATCAAATGTTTATAGTGACACAATCCGTAAGGTTTTTTAAACATACACAATGACAAGGAGAGATCAGTAAGGCTTTTTATAGTTTCAACATACATTTTTTTATGGTTTTACATAGGGTAATATATTGATAAGGACTTTTACAAGAAAACGAAATGTATATTTTAAAAGATAAAAAGGAGAATATATGAAAATTGGTTTGGTACGGCACTTTAAGGTGGCACATGAATTTCCCACTGGGAGACCTGTGACGGCGGATGATATGAAGCAATGGTTTGAGGACTATGATGCAGCGGATATCATTTACGGAACGACTTTATTTGGTGTGGAGGAATGGCAGGAATGTTATAGCAGTGATATGTCGAGAGCTGTCAAGACAGCGGAACATATCTATCCAGGTACGGTTCATCGGATGGAGGAGCTGCGGGAAATACCTTCCCCTCCTCTTAAAGGAAAGGTTAAGCTGCCGTTCATCCTTTGGGCCATCTGGATTCGCTGCTGCTCGGTAATCAACAAGCAGACAAGGGCGGAAATTAAGATCGCAGAGCGAAGAATCAATAAAGTATTGGATGAGGTCTTAGCAAAGGGGGACAGGGATGTTCTGATCGTGAGTCATGCCGCCCTCATGGTATATATAAGGAAAGAGCTGATACGACGTAGGTTCACTGGTCCAAAATTCAGGATTGCCAGTAATGGAAAGCTTTATGTATTTGAAAGATGATAAAGGAGAAAATATTAGGTTTCCCACCAGAAAGGGTAAGTCATTTTTGCTTATTTTAAGAAAGAGGAAGGCATTTTCCGAATAGTTATTCTTTTTTTATTGGTTGTGGTTTATTATTGTAATAGTGTAATTTTTACGAATTCAATAATAGGGAAAGAGGGGTGGACATTTTGCTGAAGGCAGTTTTTTTTGATTTAGATGATACATTACTATGGGATCAGAAAAGTGTAAAAGAGGCTTTTGTGGCCACATGCGAAGTGGCTAAGGAGAAATATGATCTGAATGTCGACGAGTTTGAAGAAGCGGTGCGAAAGGAAGCACGTGAGCTTTATTCTTCTTACGATACATATGCATTCACTCAAATGATCGGAATCAACCCATTTGAGGGATTATGGGGAAATTTTCAGGATGATCATGATGAATTCCGGAAGATGGCCGGGATTGCACCGGCTTATCGGAAAGAAGCGTGGACGAGAGGTTTGAAGGCATTAGGGATCGATGATCCGGAATTTGGGCTTGAACTGGCAGAACGTTTCCCGGCCGAGAGACGCAAAAAGCCATTTATCTATGAAGAATCCTTCCGTGTTCTGGATGAATTAAAAGGGAAGTACAAATTGCTATTGCTTACGAATGGATCTCCTGAACTGCAAAATACCAAACTTGAAATTACGCCTGAACTGGTTCCTTATTTCGACCAAATCGTGATTTCAGGCGCATTTGGACGAGGTAAACCAGATGCCTCCATTTTTGAGCATGCCTTGGAAATCATGGAGCTTGATAAGGATGAAGTATTGATGGTCGGCGATAATTTAATGACCGATATCCTTGGAGCATCACGGGTAGGTATAAAGTCGGTTTGGATAAATCGCCATGATAAGGAACGGAATGAAGTGATTCCAACCTATGAAATCAAGCATTTAGAGGAGCTTTACCCAATCCTTGAGAGCCTGGGGAAATAATTAACGGTCCTCTCCAAATAACAAATTTTGGAGAGGTGTAATGAAAATATTAGGTCTTTCAAATTATTTACAGAATGAAAAGGGTGATATATAGTTACCCTGTAATCAATTAAATTATTCAGACTAGGGGTGTCCAATAAAAGTTGGGCTGAGAGAGAAGCGCTTAAGCTTCTTAACCCTCAGGACCTGATCTGGTTCATACCAGCGTGGGGAAGTTAGAATCTACTAAACAATGACATTTCAATTGGTCATTTCTTTAGTCATACTAACGTTAGCCGGGTCTTAAATATGAGATCTGGCTTTTTCGTGCGAAATGGATTGGATTTTGTCCTTTTTAAATGAACTTAAAAAGGAGAAATGAAATCATGATGAGTAATTCTGTAAATGACATGAACGTTTCAATTATGTCCAGTTTTGCCGGGAGTAAAAAAGTGTATGTTGAGGGATCTAGACCTGATATTAAAGTACCTATGCGTGAAATTAAGTTAAGTCCGACTACAGGGGCATTCGGCGAAGAGGAAAATCCGCCTTTACGAGTTTATGACACAAGCGGTTTTTATACGGATTCAGATTATCCCATTGATATTCGTAAAGGTCTTGCCCCGATTAGACGAAGCTGGGTTGTGGAACGGGAAGATGTTGAAGAGTATGATGGCCGTGAAATAAAGCCCGAAGATAACGGGTATAAAAAAGTTGAGTCACAATCCAACGCCGAAGTTTTTCCGGGATTGAAAAGAAAACCATTGCGTGCAGTGAAAGGCCAAAACGTAACCCAGCTCCATTATGCCCGTAAAGGTATCATTACTCCAGAAATGGAGTTCATTTCGATCAGGGAAAATGTAGCCCCTGAGTTTGTAAGAGAAGAGGTAGCTAGCGGACGGGCTATCATTCCGGCAAATATTAACCATCCTGAAAGTGAGCCAATGATCATCGGACGTAATTTTCATGTGAAAATAAATGCGAATATTGGAAATTCCGCTGTTAGTTCATCGATCGAAGCTGAAGTGGAGAAAATGACTTGGGCTACACGATGGGGTGCAGACAATATAATGGATCTTTCCACTGGAAAGAACATTCACACGACTCGGGAATGGATTATCAGAAATTCACCTGTGCCAGTTGGGACGGTTCCGATATATCAAGCATTGGAAAAAGTGAATGGAGTCGCGGAGGATTTAAATTGGGAAGTTTTCCGGGATACATTAATCGAGCAGGCTGAGCAAGGTGTCGATTACTTCACCATACACGCTGGTGTGCTTTTGCGATACATCCCAATGACAGCAAAGCGAGTTACGGGAATCGTTTCCCGAGGGGGCTCCATCATGGCACAATGGTGCTTGGCCCACCACCAAGAAAGTTTTCTCTATACTCACTTTGAAGAGATTTGTGAAATCATGAAGGCGTATGATGTCTCTTTCTCATTAGGTGACGGCCTCCGTCCGGGATCCATTGCAGATGCAAACGATGAGGCACAATTTGCTGAATTGGAAACACTTGGGGAACTGACGAAGATTGCTTGGAAGCACGATGTTCAAGTCATGGTGGAGGGACCTGGTCACGTACCGATGCATTTAATTAAAGAAAATATGGATAAGCAGCTGGAAGTCTGTCAAGAAGCACCATTCTATACCCTGGGACCATTGACAACGGATATAGCTCCTGGATACGATCATATCACTTCTGCGATTGGTGCTGCCATGATCGGATGGTTTGGAACTGCCATGCTTTGTTATGTGACACCGAAAGAGCATTTGGGACTTCCGAATAAAGAGGATGTTCGGGTAGGGGTCATAACTTATAAAATTGCGGCCCACGCAGCTGACCTTGCTAAAGGTCATCCGCATGCAAGAAAACGGGATGATGCCCTTTCGAAAGCTAGATTCGAATTTCGTTGGAGAGATCAATTCAATCTTTCCCTCGATCCTGAAAGGGCGGTCGAATATCATGATGAAACTCTACCGGCTGAAGGTGCCAAAACAGCTCATTTCTGTTCAATGTGCGGCCCGAAATTCTGCAGTATGAGAATCTCTCAGGACATCCGTGATCTGGCGAAGGAAAAGGGTCTGGGTTTTGAGTCGGTAATCGATGAAGGGCTTAAAGAAAAAGCGAATGAATTCAGGAAAACCGACGGGGAAATCTATCAATGATTCCGACGAGAGGGAGAATTCGATGAATCGGGTAATCCAGATAAAAGTTGAAATGAAACAGTTGGAAACTCAATTGGAACAGCTGAAAAGAGAGCTGAACATTTTTCGGGAGAATTGTAATCATGAATTTGTAAAGAATGATTATAGTCAACAATGTACAAAGTGCTACTTAATCGAAAGTCTGCAATGGTAGTGATGCCTTAATTGTCCCTTCATTATCCGAATTAACCCCCTTAATCATGTTGGGGCATTCAATCACAAAGTCAACATGATTAAGGGGATATTTCATTACTTTTTACAAACTTGTTTTAGTAATATGAAGAGGATGAGGGACAAGCCATCCCTTTTCCTTATTCAATCGTAGGAATTCAGCACTTTTTGGTATGGAATTGCGCGAACATCTGTGCAATATCTTCGCGGTGCAATCAAGCCTTTTGTTGTTAGAAATGCCCATGTTCCAAATACCTCACCGTAATGCATAGGCTCTTCTTTCGGATTTTCGCTTAAAATTCCCATAACCATCCTCCTTAAGAATTTCACTGTTTAACGTAGTTAAGTTACCCTGTACTAATCCATGTATGCATTGTTAATTCTTGGAAAACGTTGGAGTGATTTTAGCCTTTTATTCCTTGTAGCCTTTCTTGATAACATTCATCACAGAGCATTTCATTTCTATCCATGTCAGTAACTTGAAACGTTACATCATGGATTTTTTTTCTTCCGTTTCATCAGTACAATAGAAGCATTTTTGTGTCATTAGAAATCCTCCCATTCAAATAAAAGTGTTTATAGTTTAAAACTTCACGTTTTTTATACAGAAAACATGACTGCAGCTTAATTGGTCTTCTTGGAAGAGGTTGGTTTGAATAATCCAGTTGGGGTTTAACATACTAAACTTGTTCACATGATTGATAAAACGAGGAGGGAAATACAATGCAAAACCAATATCAACAAGGTCAAGTACACCAGAACATGCAAACGGGTGCCATTCCCCCACAAATGAATCACGGTGGTCACGAAGTATTCGATGTACATGAAGTGTTGTCTGGAACCATTGTTACTTTAAACACATACACTCTTTTGCGTCAGCATGTACAGGATCAGGAATTGCTGGATATTCTGGATCGTCAATATCAGTTCATCCAAGATGAATATAATATTACATTGGAGTGCTTCCAAACGGGCCAGGATCCTTCTAAACGGACTCAGAGCTACAAAATGAATCAAGGTAACGATTTTATATATGGATTGACTCCAACACAGCCAAAGAAACCTTTGCAATCCGTCTCGGAAATTACGGATGAATGCATTTCAGCCATGATGCTGGGAGCTGCCAAGTCTACAGCATCCATGAAAGCGATGTCAGCGGTAGAAATAACGAATCCGGTGGTACGCCGCGTATTAGCAGCTTCCGTTCCGAATTGCATTGAAATGGCCTATGAGATTTCGGTATATCAAAACAAACATCATTACTACCAAGTTCCACAGCTTGCACAGCAGGATATGCAACAAATGATGAATTCGTATGCACCCGCACAAGGAAATAACAACAATATGAGTCATTAAAAGCATTTGTTAAGAACATAAAGAAGGGAAAGGACTAACTCTCCTATCCCTTCTTTATCATTGTTTCATCTGATTTATTTCCTGGATGCATTCCTGGACAAGGGTAACAGCCTGACTCATGGTGGCTCCTCCGCCAAATGCCGCAGTCACGCCAATGGCTTCAAGAATTTCTTGTTCGGAACAGCCTTGATCAAGACATCCTTTTGTATGATAGATAATACAGTATTCATCTTGTGAATATAAGCTTATTCCAAGTGCGATAAGCTGTTTTTCTTTCTGGGATAATTGACCTTCTTTAAAGCACTCTTCCGTAAACGAATTGAATTTCTCTGCGAGATCAGGCATTTTATGCGTAAAGACACCGATTCCAGCTTTATAATCACGAAGAGCATTTTCAGTAGAATTGTTAGCTTCAAATTCCATTTTCCATCCAGCTCCATCCTAAATTTTTTTCATCAAAAATTAGTATGAGCTAAATGTTGGACGATTAAACAGAAACATAGGAGTTTACCAAAAAAGTAATCATGGAACCGTCCTTCCTACAAGGCAAGTGAACCCTTAGGCCGGGTGGCTTTGAACCATTGATAGCAAGGGATGCAAATAAGTGCAACGTCAATGGCATCACCGGCATAGTACATTAACATTCCACAATTTTCCGCTTGTTCCTTGGTGACTCCGCTTGGAGGATGGGCAAAAATATATTTAGAAAGGACATCATGGCCGGCCAGTGAAATTGTAAATACGATAGCTCGAAACATGAAGCTGAACCTGTGGGGCGCAGGGTCCATATAAATCATGGACGCAGTGAATAGATAGCCCGCTATGAACACGTGAAAATGCACCAATGCATGTAGAAGGGCATTTTGATGCATCAACCCATATAGCGCAGTCGTATTAAGTATCCAGAGTCCCCCAATATTAAGCGCGGAAGCAGTGATTGGATTACTTAAAATGCGCAGCGGACAACTTTTCAACAAATTTGAAAGGCGTCTTGCTGATTGTACATCAAGTGTTCGCAGTGCAAGAGTAATAGGTGCAGCAAGCACGAGGAGGATTGGTGCAATCATACCAAGCAGTAAATGACCAACCATGTGCGCCGTGAAGTCCATATGCGCGCGAGTGGCTATAGGGCCTATAATTGCAGAGGCTGCACAGATTGTGCCAAGAATCCAAAAGAACATACGGTATAAGGGCCATTTTTTATAGCGGCAGTTTGAAATTACGACAGCTGCTAGATAAATAACTTAAACAAGATGAAGGGGTACGTGCAACCTTCCGTAAAATGTTAGCCCGTGATCGTTACCACCAATATCAATGGATTGCGGCCATTGCAGAACTTGAAGAAAAAAATGGCGTTGTCGTTCCCGCGTCATTCCCACCGGAAGCGGAAATGGAATCTCAACCGGAAGCGTACGAATTCTGGAACTTGTCAGAAGGTAATGAATCAGGAGATGGACTGTGGGCAACAGGAAGCGCCCCAGATGGTACGGGGGATTTTGTTTATGTAGCTGAACCAGTTGCAAAAGGGCAGATTCCTAACCCTAAGGTTCCGGCAGCACAATTGCATCATGACCTGGATAGAAGTCAATCGCTTAATAAAAGGTAATAGAAACTTTTCAAAAAAAAGCTCGATGGCCCCTAAAGGGACATCGTTTTTTTTATGTTTACAAAATCTGATTATTTGCGTGTGGATATGTTTTGGAGTAGCATAGTTTCCATCCTCAAGACACCATTTTAAATAGTAAGAAGTGGGACAAATGAAAGCAGTAGGTGCAGAATAATTACTATTTAAAGATTTTTCTAAGTCCACCCCGAATAGGGCGAACATTAATTAAGTTGAAAGCCTCTGCGATAAATAGAACGAATATTGTTTCACGAGAAGGGAAATCCGGTTATATGGCCCATCCAATATTGGTGAATGAAGTTTCTGGGGAAGTGGCGGAAAGGGAAAAGGTGGAGCTAATGGCAGATTGATTGAAGAATGAAATATGGACAAAGTATAATGAATATATACAAAGTCAAGATACTCTTCGTCGGTATCTGTCTAAAGGGGGAATCTTAATGAATGAACTGAATTCATTATTCAGGAAAAGAATAGGGCTCCAGGAAGATGTGAAACTGACATTTGAGAAATTAGATGAAATTCTGGATAAGACAGCGAAAACCATTCCTTTTGAAAACTTATCAATCATGGCATCCCATCTGAGTGATATCAATAAAACGAATATCATGAACAAAGTCCTCGTGAGGAATGAGGGTGGATTATGCTATGAATTGAATGCAGCCCTTTATTTTTTCTTGAAGGAAAATGACTTTGATGTATTCTTGGTTCGGGGTGTCATCTATAATCAGGGGTGGATGACCATAGGAAGGACCCATGTCACCATTCTATTGAACCATGAGGGCCGAACCTATTTGATCGATACGGGTTTTGGCGGGAATCTGCCTTTAAAACCAGTACCGTTGAACGGGGAAACGGTCGCTTCCCAAAATGGTGAATTCAGGATAAAAAAAGAAAGTACCGATCATGGAGATCATATCCTTGAATTAAAACTGAAACATAAAGATCGCGATTGGAGAATAGGGTATGCTTTTGATTCTTCAAAACCGGTAGGAAATGTAGCGGAACTTAATGAAGTCCAAACGATCATCAGGGAAAATCCCCAATCGCCATTTAATAAGCATCCATTAATCACCCGTTTGACAAACAGCGGGAACATCACTTTAACTGATACATCCTTTACACAGTGGGAAGATGGGAAAGTGACTAAAGAAGAAATAGATGGAATACGATTTAAGGAGTTAATGAAACAGCACTTCGATAGATAGTGGAAAAAAGGGCTGAATATCAAAGGCGTCCATACCAAAAGACTGTCCATTCCCGACAGTCTTTTTTATGAATACCTGCGAGGAGGCTGGCGGACAGGCAGCGAATTTCTAAAAAACTGTAGGTAAACTCGCTTTTTTCGAATTTGTCTACAGTCTAAAACATCCATTACGGAAGTTTTTACTATTTATTCAATAGATTCTAATTCAGTGGGGTGAGAAGGATATGGAGAGGAAGAATCGATTGGTTTTTACTAGATCGAATGCAGCTGCTAAACGAAAATTCGATGAAGCGATCACCATTTTGGAATATAGCGTAATGCTCGTTGAACTCTTTGGTTTAGAAGAGTTCAACAATATAATTGCCGGACAGTTAAGGCTGATTCTATGTGAAACGAAAATTACGCGCATTAAGCGGGAAAAGGTCACGATTGACCAATCATTAATTAAGAAAATCAATCCTAACCCGAAATTGTATCCGATTAAAGACTCCATTCAAATGAGCAATGTTCATATTACGGAAGACCTCTTCGATTATACTAAACAGAGGATTGAGCTAAAGCTTTGGAGAAATCAAATTATCTATAAAACCGATATCCAAGGAAAAATCCAGGAAATTAAAATCATTGATTTTATTAAGGAAACAGCTAATAAGATTGGCGGTGCGCAAGCTGAATCAAGTTTCCCTAATAAGTGCATTATTTCGGATGGACATACCAAAACCATGTTAATAGGTATAGCGAAAGGGTTATTCAAATCCATAGGCAGGGATTATAAAAAACATGCCTCAATGAACCTTTCACATATCATACAAAAAATCGAACAATCAACTTTGGGAGACTCTTTGGGAAACTAGACATAAGAAGGACTTTTGACCAAGTCCTTCTTGCTTGATTTCCAGGCAATATCCGGCAGGATTGTTCACCTCAAATAACCTCTATCAATAAACCATCTCTTTTTACCTCTGTTAAACCACGCTCGAATGCAAGCTGTTCACTTTTATTATTAAATAATTAAGGTTACTAATATAGAAGAATGGGGAATTCCCTGATTACAAACAAACATTGGGGCCTTATATGTAAATGTAAAGACTTATTAAATTTACACTAAAATGCAGCTATGGATGATTGAGATAATTTATAATGATTTCCGAATATAGTTTTACACAAAATTGGAAAAATAGACTGAAAATAAAAAGAAAGAGATGATGATATGAAGGATTTTGATAGAAACCTTCCTGCCGAATGGCTGGAATTAGTCACATTGGCAATGAAATCGGATGTTACAAAAGAGCAATTCAAAAAGTTTCTGCAAGAAAAGTCGAATAGCAATAAAAGTAGCGATTGTGGTGGCTAAATTGAATTCTGTTCAACCAAAGAAAGGTGATTTTTTCTATCTGCGGAGAAAGGTTCTTCTTTTTTCAGACCTTTATTATTAACGCTATCAGGTTAAACAGGACTATTGCATAAAAAAAGTATGAGGGCACCGTTTCTTTTGCTACAAGTCACTCCTTATTTTCTGCATATTTAATTGCTAAAATGGATGCGATCATAAAGGAGGTTTTATTCATGAAAAAAAGAACAAAATTGCCTATCATCCTATCATTATTAGCAGCGCTGTTTTTAGTCCTTGGCGCATGTTCCAACAGCGATGATAAAAACAAAGAAGAAAAAGAAGAAATGGAACATAGTGAAATGGACATGAACCATTCTAGCTCGGGCGATGTTCCAGAAGGATTAAAAGTTGCAGAAAATCCAACCTATGAAGTTGGAAGTCAAGCGATTATCGAATCAGGTCATATGGAAAGCATGAAGGGGGCGGAAGCAACAATAGTGGGTGCATTTGATACGACTGCTTATGCAATTTCGTATACGCCTGCAACTGGCGGAGAAAAGGTGGAAAACCATAAATGGATCATACACGAAGAAATCAAAGATGCAGGTGAGAAGACGTATGAACCCGGAGCGAAGATCACAGTAAGTGCTTCTCATATGGAAGGGATGAACGGGACAGTCGCTGAAGTTGAATCTGCTGAAAAAACGACTGTTTATATGGTCGATTTCACACCGACTACGGGGGGAGAAAAAGTAAAGAACCATAAATGGGTAACGGAAAGTGAATTATCAGCGTCTGAATGATTTAACATCATGATGCAAAACAGAAGAAGAAAATAAGTCTTGGTTTATCCTTCATAGTTACTTTTTTTATGGATGAAACCAATAGGAACGTTTTTTAAAAAAATTTAAACAACTCGCTTTTCTTCGAGTTTGTCTACAGTCTGAAGGAATGGCAAACAAGCCATTCCTTTTTTTTGTGAAAATTTTCTTGGGGATTATTGTATGTAGTGGATTGTGAAATTTTAGTATCTGTTAATATGGATTTATCAAAATGTAAAAAATGGGGTGTATGTTTGGTGACTGGATTAACTATTAGACCTTTTATGGAAAATGACTATGAGGCGCTGAGCAACTATTGTTTACCTATAGAACAAGCAATCTATACTTCTTTACCTTTGAAAGTTATCGAAGACTTCAGGAAGGATAAATATAATCTCCCCATGGTCATTTATTTAGATCAGGATTTGATTGGTTGTTTTGCCTTATATACGGATAAAGCAGGAAATCAATATACAAGTAATGAGAATGCGGTTCTTCTTAAATCATTCTCCTTGGATTTGCGCCATCAAAAAAAGGGGCTGGCTTTTAAGACTTTAAAAGTGTTGCCTGAGATGATCAAACTAAGTCATCCAGATAAAAATGAGATTATTCTAACGGTGCATCATTCGAATGTTCCAGCGATAAATTTATATAAAAAAGCTGGATTCCTTGACAAAGGATACAGATTTAACGGGGAAGAAGGGGAGGAATTTATTTTCCATTTTGCTTTGGATTAAGGGAGCTTTAGATAACTCCGGAATATATAGAGGGCAGTGGAACGTGTTTGCAACCTCGGGGGAGTATGATAGAAGACAAAACGTTCTCCCATGAGAGGTAAACGATAGGGGGATCAATCATATTAGAGGCATAAAGGAAATGGGAATCTCCCATAGTACCTAGTCCCCGGTGTGTATGGGATTTAATTAAACTTCCATACACAGTATCTTAAAAATGAAAGAGTGGTTAAACGCAAAATAGGCATCTTAATGACCCTTCAGTTTGTCGACAAAATTGGGTTCGGGATGGTGTTATCCATAATCCCTTTCACGGCTTTAGCAATGGAAGGATTACCAAAATTTTTTACTCTTTTATATGGGAAGAAACTCATATTAGATTGAAGAAAGTTGCGACACTCCTGCCGAATAACTGGCTAGCCGAGACACCGCAGACGCTTGGCAGACAGTCGGCGGAAAGGGAGCGGATTTCTGAAATCAATTGGAACGTTTTTCAAAGAAAAAAACTGTAAGCAAACCCGTTTTTCGAATTTGTCTACAGTCTGAAACATCTTAATGATGCTTATTTGAGATTTTTCCCTATAATTTTAATATCGATACGATATGTTTAGAATTCACGGTATCCATCCTACAATTTCTAAAATCGTGAGAACAATCTCAAAGACAATGAGAATCACAATGATCCATTCAACGAATAGTCCCCTGATCGAATGGCTGATGTTAGAAAACCCATCCATAATGTTATATAAAATTTCAGTTTTACTTTTCAAGATTTTATACCGATCATTCAATTCAAAAAAATCAAGCATTCTGTCATAAAATTCGCCGGCGATACTGCTTGTCCATGTAATATCAGGTTTATCCAGAATCATGATATACGCTAGGGTATTGTACTCGTGACGTACGATTTTTGCCGTCGTCCTTGCTAGTTCCTTGTTGCCGATTCTCAGCTTGCCTTTTTCCAGTCGGTCTATCATGGTTTCGAGCTTGTCGTGAATTTTTCCGAGTTGTTCCTCGGTTTTTTCAAGTGCCACCGATTTTGCGAGAATAGTGGAAATTAATTCAGGGTAGAAAAATTCATATTTAGGCACAACTACATATTCGTCTGTCAAATTGATGTTTTCAGTTTCACTGAAGTGAAGGCTGTAATCGTCTGTATATCTATCTACATTAACGAGATCAATGTCCGGCTCGAAAGAATGGATAAAGGATGAAAATTCCTTAATCTCATCCGCGTGTGAGTAATTAATGAAGACAATGCTGCCAAAGGAAAAAACCAGCACCTGTTGAGATTCGTCCACATTTTTATTAAGGATGGAACTTAGAATATCTCCTTTAAGGATTAAAGGCTCTTCCCAGGTGAATTTTTTAGGGATGCCGCAATGAATGGCGATCTTGTTCAAATCAATTTCATTAGTGATTGCGCATGCTTTAAAGGTAATTGGTTCCATCTATATCACTCTCTTCAGCAAATTGGTCTTTTTTCGATTCTATTCTATTCTTGCAAAAACATGCTTGAATAATTCTTGAAGGTAGAAAAAGTTTACTGACTGGTGTCTAAACCAATAAATTCCATTAAGGATATAAAAAATAATCAAGTCTAAGCTTTTGGTTTTATGCTCTACACTCCCAAGTCCAATTAACAGACTTAAAATACAATAGTTTATATGTAAGAGGGCGATTATACGAATGCTGATCCTCCCGGTTATGTTCTTACTGAAACTTAACAAAAACATATAAAAGTTCATGAAAACTTTACTTTTATTTACAGAAATCTCATATTGATGTCAATATTCAGTAATACATGTTTGTTATAATCGATTGACGGTTTTAAAAGTGATTGGAAAAGGGTCTTCTAAAAATCCTTCATTTACAGATAAGTAGCAGGCTGATTGAAGATGACTGAATAGTAGGAGTGAACAAAAATGGAGGAATCTATAAATCTATATGAGCTTACATTTAGTGAAAAAGATAGATATGTAATCATTACGAATGCTTATCCACATGAAGATCAGTTATATCGGAATGGGTTTATCCACCGAAGAGTCAAGGCTTATCTGGATGAGGGTTTGAAGGTTGATGTCTTTGTTTTGCATCCTGCCTATAAAAAAGCAGAAAAGTATACGTATGAAGATGTGCCTGTTTATCGAGGAACTGAACAGCATCTGCGCATTTTCTTAAATCATAAAGTACATAAAAAAGCGCTCATTCATTTTGTTAATCCCAAAATGGTACAAGCGATAAAAGAAACGAACACAGATTTACCGATTATCACCTGGATACATGGATTTGAAACGGAAGCATGGCATAGAAGATGGTTTAATTTTCTTGAAAGCCCTGAAAGCTTGAGGAAGATACTTGAAATGTCGGACGACTATTATGTAGAACAGCTTTCTTTTATGAATTGGTTTTATCAAACGAATGAATTGGATACAACATTTGTTCATATTTCCAAATGGTTCAAAGAACATATTGCGGAATGTGACGCAAGAGCAGAATCGAAAAATTCAGTAATCATTCCTAATGTAATAGATGACAATCTGTTTACCTTTATCGAAAAGCCTGTTGAAAAGCGGACAAAAGTCCTTTCAATCAGGCCATACGCTTCACGAAAATATGCCAATGATTTATCGGTGAAAGCAGTGCTGGAACTATCGAAGAGACCATACTTCGATAAGTTGGAATTTGCATTTTATGGTGATGGGAAATTGTTCGATCAAACCGTTGAGTCAATCCGGGATTTTGAGAATGTGACGATTCATAAAGGTTTCCTATCTCAGGAGCAAATCGCTGCATTACATAAGGAGTATGGAATTTTCCTTTGCCCGACCCGTTTGGATTCTCAAGGGGTTTCTATGTGTGAGGCAATGTCGAGTGGGCTAGTGCCGATTTCAACAGATATTACGGCAATCCCGGAATTCGTAAAACACGATGTTTCTGGCCTTCTAACAAAGCCTGAGTCCCCTATCGAAATTGCCGATGCAATAGAGCGCTTATATTACAACTCGGACGTATTTTTAAGAGTGTCAAAACAAGCTTCTCAGTCGATTCGTGAAAAATGCGCGGTAGATGTTGTTATTAAAAGAGAATTGGAGATTATCCAAGGTTAAATGAGGGGAGTTTTTTCAATATGGACGAACGAAACGAATATTGGAAAACTATGTATGAGGAACTTGAATTACAAATGAAAGACATGATGTCCATGACATTGGAGCTCATAGAGGAAAGTGGGGCTGAAAAGCAAAAAAAAATTGAGAATATTACAAAAGAAAATAATATGCTACGGGAAGAATTAGAAAAAAGTAAGATGGCCCAAAAAGAAAATATTAAGCTTAACAAAGAAATACGAAGACTTAAGTTATTAGAACACAAATTCAACGTTACATATGCAGGGAAATTCACGTTAAAATATCTTGCGCTTAAATCATCTATTAAAGAACAAATAAAAAAATAAAAATTCATATCAGATTTCAGTCATTGGAGTGAAAACTTTGAATTCACATGAACTAGTTGAAAACAGAAAAATGAAGGTGCTTCTATTTGGCTTTATTGACATGAATTCAATGGATGGATCTGCAGTATTTTTATCTTCCTTAGCATCGACCATTGCGTTAGATTCCAACATCGAAGTTGACTTACTTTTAGCTAGCCCGGTCAAACGTGATATCTTAATTCAGCCTCTTGAGAAATTTGATAATATAACCATCCTCAATCCTTTTGTTGATCCTTTTTTTGAAGCCAGCGATGATGAATGGGTAAAAAAAGGTGTCATTGATTTTGATATAGCTGAAATGCTCATTTCTCATTATTGGAGTCAAAAGGGATATGATTGGCTATTTGTAAGAAGCATTGAGACTGTTGAAAAAATAGCAAAGCATAATCATATCATAAAGAATACATTAGTTTATGCTACAGGCTTGACTCACATAGGTCAGGATGTTAATGAAGAAAAATTTGAGAGCATCAAAAATATATATGATCAGTGTGCGTATTTCTTATGTCAAACAGAAGAGATGTGCGAATTTGTCATTGAGATTCTTAATTTGAATAAAGAAAAAAACAAAGTTTCCCTACTTACCCCGATGATACCGAACGTTGAATCAGCAGAAGGGCAGAACCGGTTAAAAAACAAACTTGTATATACAGGGAAATTCGACCCGGATTGGAAGACCATTCCCATCATTACTGCTTTTAAAGAATTAAAACGCGAGATTCCGAATCTATCACTTGATGTAGCAGGGGATAAATTCAAATGGGTTAAAGATGATTCTCAGTTTAAGGAAGAAGCGGCATACCTCCTTAAAAATACAGATGGGCTTACATGGTACGGGGCATTGACAAGGGAGAATGCTCAACAATTAATCGTGAACGGTGATATTGGGATAACCTGGAGAAGTGTGGAAATGGACAGCAGTCTGGAACTGTCTACAAAGCTATTGGAGTATGGGATCTTAAGGAAGGCTGTAATAATGAATCCAACCGAAATGCATATAAAGCTTTTTGGCGAAGATTACCCGTTATATGCCGTTACAGAGAAGGATTTCCGTGACGCTGTCAAATTAGCGCTATGTAATAAGGATATATATGAGTTTGCGGCACAACGAATGTATCAAGTTAGCAGACAGTTTTTATTTTCGGAAGCGATAAAAAAACTGCAAGGACTATTATGGAGCAAACGTATTACAGATTATGTAAATGAAAGTACGGATATGTTTTATATTGATGAAGATGACTTTGATGAACTGAATCAGCATACACCATCAAAAAAAGTGAAAAAATTGCCTGCAGAGTTTAATGTTGACGAAGTTTTCACCTATATTGTCAAAAACATACCTGAAGAAATAAAACGAGTTGAAAAACTATTTAAACTGTCTGGGTATGGTCAAATCATTTCAGCGGAAAAAGCTGGATGTTATACATTTTTCCACATCCATAAAAGTTATGGAAACTTTGAACAAAATTTTCAAAATAACATGCCATATTTAAAAACGATAGGATTTGAAACCTACAGCAATCCTAAATTAAAACCAAAAGATGTGGAAATTTCAATGAAAGAACGGGCAATTGTCGATAATAAAAACACTGAAATTAAAGTGAAAAATAAAGAATTAGTTAAAGAAGTAAAGCAATTAAAAAAACTGAACACAGTTCAACTTAAACAAATTACTAAGTTAGAAAAACAAAACCTAACACTTGGACGTAAATATGATTCACTTTCGAAGTCGAAAATGGGTAAAATGACATTCAAGTATTGGGATTTAAGAAAAAGGCTTAACTTCTAATAATGCAATTAGTCAATGCAATGGCAGACAACTATATATTAGTCAAAGGAAAGCTCCTGAATGCTGCACGCTTACAGGGGCCTTTGTCATTTATATCGAGTAAAGGACCAGGGCTTCTTGCAAACTTGTTATGTATGTTGTCGATTTCCACAGTATGTATAAAGCTGCGTCAGTTTACCATTCCAATTAAAACTTGGACGTAAGCTTACTAAAGAATCACGGAATTACAAAAAAAACTAATCTTTTAGCAATTACCCAAATAGACCGATTATCCTTTAAAGATGTTATAATATTCTGAAAAAGGGGGAGAGATGATGGAGGAAAATGTGCTAAAAGCGATTCAAGATGATTATCCAGATGAATTTGCATGGTGTTATGGATGCGGTCGCTTAAACAAAGATGGTCATCATTTTCGAACGGGTTGGCAAGGCGAGCAAACAAGGACAATTTATACACCACGACCAGAGCATATCGCAATTCCAGGATTTGTTTATGGCGGCTTGATTGCATCTTTAATTGATTGTCATGGAACAGGTTCCGCTGCTATTGCATTGCATCGTAAAAATGGTCATGAAGTTGGAGATGGAGTGGAGCCTCCAAGGTTCGTGACAGCTTCACTGAAAGTGGAGTTCGTAAAGCCAACCCCAAATGATGTGCCATTAATAGCCGTTGGGACGGTTCATGAAATTCATCCTAAGAAATGGAGAATAGAAACAGAGGTTTTTGCCATCGATAAACTTTGCGCCCGAGGAGAGGTAATCGCTGTGGTGATGCCAAGTACTTTTACAAGCAAAGAGAGATCTTAATCAATATAAACGCATTCAAATACAGAATTAGATTTTTTGTATCAAAGGACCGTCCAATTATTTGGGCGGTTATTTCGTGTATCTGAGTATTCATTTCAAGCATGTTATCGCTATAAAGTGGCATGTAGCTGGAAATCACAAGCGAATTGTCAAAAATATCAATATACTTACATTATAAGCAAAGGGAGGTCGCAGAGATGAAAATAAACGTAGAGATAGATGAGGAGGTCCAAGCGATAGAGGTGCTTATCCGAAATCATGAATGGAATGAGGAAGTCCAGGAACTGATGGAGCGCTTGAGGGAGAGGAAAAGACCGTATTTTGTCGGCAGGAAAGGAGAAATGCAGCATGTTTTCCGGGCGGAAGAAATAATCTGTTTGTTCACAGAGCAGGATTCCATAATGGTGCGGACGAAACAGGGTACTTTCGAAATGAAAGAAAGATTATATGAGCTTGAAAGGGATCTTCCTGGTAACCAGTTCGTTCGATTGTCCAAGTCAGTGATAGCCAACCTTGATGATTTAAGCAGATTTGAGGCATCTTTCAACGGGACGTAATGTGTGTATTTCCGATCAGGAGAAAAAGAATATGTTTCTCGGCACTATGTTCAAGGAATCAAGAAAGCATTTCAATGGAAAAGGAAGGGATTATGATGAAAACACTTTTATTCCGTAGCTTTGTAGGGATTTGCTTTGGTGCACTCGTGATGGTGTTGACGTGTTTTGGGGTCATTGGCTTTGGGGAGATCACATCATTAGACAGTGGAATATTCGTGAAAAATGCGATAGGATGCCTATTATGTGGCTGGTTTTTCAGCACGGCAACACTCTTCTTTGAAAATGAAAAATGGAATTTGTTAACTCAAACCATTCTGCACTTCCTAACTGTCAGCATTCTTTACTTCCTATTATCCTTCTTTGTTGGTTGGATTCCATTCAGCTTAAAAGGTTTAGCTATAGGAATTGGGATTTTCATACCATTCTATATGATCATTTGGACCGTATTCTATCTCTACTTCCGCTTCCAAATGAAAATATTGAATGATGGACTTGATAAAAGAAGGAATTGAGCGTGGATTGATCAGTTAGAGCGGTGTAAAGCTGAACCGCAAGAAAATAAAGGCATTTTCATATAACCCGCCGGCTTCATGTGCATCAACTGAGGTATGTTCAATTGAAACAACAGTTAAGCTGCAAAACTATTAACTTACCATTTGACCGAACAAGAACACCAAAAAGGATAATGGGATCAGGTGCCATGAAGATACCGTACCAACTTAAACTGAAATCCCTTATCCCTGCTTGATCTATAGCAGGTCTTTTCATTTCATTTTTCCTGTGGTATTACTCCATTTGTTTACCCCCTTTGGATATAAATAAAGAGACACCGCTCCCTGTTGTATCGGTGTCTCTTTATAATTTATCAATTTTGTATCATTAACATTTCATCATAGATTAAGTTTTGCCTAAGCTCAGTTGCCGTTTGCATGGATATTTGCTCATCTTCAACCATTTGCTGAATGATATCACGTTCGATTTGCATCACATTCAACTGAAAGTGACTCACCATCTCTTTAAAGCGATTTGCTTCTTTTTCACTTAATGTTGCGAATGGATTCAAATAACGATTATATCTTTGAATGACAAGCATGACTTCATGACGGTTTTTAGGTGTAGTTTGTTGTTTGATCAATGAAATAGCTTCCTTTGAAGCTTCTTTTTGTGCTTTACGGAACTCCCGGATCAGGTCAGCATTTTTAACGATGGAGTCCTCTAATTTTGCTTCCCATTTCTTATCCCATTTGACATTGATCTTTTTCTTGAAAAGAATCGCCTGCAAATTGATCAAAGCCCTTTTCAACGACGATTTTTGCATATAATTTAAGGTTCTTGAAATATACACTTTATAAAGTTCAAAGGCTGTTTCCGATATAGTCCCTTTTTCGACTAATCCGGAAACGACCTCCAATTCCTTGTTGGCACCTATCTCCACTAAATCTCGTATTGTCCGATTATCCGGTCTATTCGTTATTCCCCTCTCCAAATCTATCAGTTGTTCATTTAAATCTTCCATCACTTGATTGACAGCTTTCTGATTATTGATGGTTGCTTCTTTGCTCAGCTGATTGATCGTTTTATTTAAAACAATTTTATAAGCCTCTTCAGTGGTTAGGCGTTCATCTTTAAATTCAATCGGTGTCTTTACCAGTAATGGCAAGAGAACTGTAGCCAATATGACGCTTAACAATATAACGCAAGCTGCGATAAACAAGACTGTATTACGCATTGGGAATAAAGTGTCATCCGGCATGAAATATGGTATGGATAAAGCTGTAGCTAATGTAATGGTTCCATGAATGCCGCTAACGGATGTCAAAAATGCAAATCGTGATCTTGAAACATTCTCCTCATCGGTGTCATTGCTATCTTCTGGATGAACCCTTGACATGATGAATTGTTCTAATGGATTCACTCTGTTTTTCGTAAAAGTATCATGCAGAATGTATACCCAAATAAAACGGATCATCAATAATAAAAGAACAATCAAAACACTTATCCCAAAAAGATTACCCCTATTTAAGCCGGACTCAATTTCCTGATAAATACTCGGCAACATGAATCCTAACAAGGCAAATACAAGTCCATTCAAAACATAACCTAATACAGACCATGTATTAGTTGATACAATTTGCAATTTAGTAGTGGAGCTCTGCAGGCGATCCCGCTCGATGCCATGTATTACACCTGCAGCAACCACTGCCAGGATGCCGGATACATGGAATTCTTCAGCTACCATATATATGGCAAAAGGCGTAATCAGTTCAATAACAATGGACATGGAGATTTCTTCAAGTCCATGAACCCGTAAAAATAATCGTAATTTAACGATTAAATAGCCTAATAGGATACCTATAAAAATACCGCCTAAAGCTACAAATATAAAATTAAGCGAAGCATCTTTTATAGAAAATACTCCAGTTAAAGCAGCTGCCAAGGCAACTTTAAAAGCAACGATTCCAGCAGCATCATTGAAAAGTGATTCACCTTCAAGGATGGGCATCATATTTCCGGGCAATTTCAATCCTTTTGTAATCGATTGTACCGCTACGGCATCCGTAGGGGTAATCGTGGCTGCTAAAGCAAAAGCGACAGCCATCGGCAAATCGGGTATTAACCAGTGGATGAAAAAACCTCCTGCAAAAACGGTCACGAATACTAACCCAAAGGCCAATAACAGAATAGGCTTTCGTAATTCAAGCATTTCTTTACGGGACGTATTTTTTCCTTCTGTAAAGAACAGCGGAGCTATGACACAGATCATGAATAATTCTGAATGAAAATCCAACGATAATTGAAATGGCAATAATGAAAGCACTGCTCCCATGGATATCTGATATATCGGTAGTGGAATACGAGTCCATTTGGCATTTAATATTGTAGCGATTATTGTGGAAACCAATAATCCGAGCAATGTGATTAAGAATGACATAGAATCTCCCTTATCTTCTAATGTTTTAGTCTGATTGCCCATGAAACTTCTATGAAAAAGATAAAAAAGCAGAGGTATTTTAAAGAGAATATACATCCTTTAAAAAGTATCCCCTACTTTATGGCCTTGCATATCTTGGTCAAAATCCATACTTAAACAGAGACGATATATTCGACTAATCTGTAGCCTCGGTTTTTGTTATACCCCTTAGTTATTAATTACAAACAGGATATCACAAAGGTTTACGATTTATTCAATATCAACTTATAACGTAGCTTTTCAATTCTGCTAAATATAAGTTCATGCTGGAATCAGGATTTTCTGTATAAAATACCCTTAATGAAGAAACATAGAAAAATGGAGTTAGAGCGACCTGCAAAAAAATGGGGGTAACCAGCTTGATTCGTAATGTTGGCAAATTGTTAAGAAAAAAGAAAGAAAAAAAATCCCTGGTACAAAATGATTACCTGGATTCCAAGCCTGCAGATTCACTTGATGTGAATTTCAGTCAAAATGTAGAAACACTTCGTTCTGTTTATGATAATTGCTCGGATGTCATGTTCCGCTCGTTCTTACTTTTCGGAAAGACGCGGGCGATGCTCATTTACATTGCGGGACTCTCAGACATCGAGGCGATAGAGCAATATGTGCTATCTCCACTCATGCAAGAGTCATCAAAAGAACCACAACCATTAAATGAGTTTATTGAACATAAAATGCCCGTTCCTAAAGTGGTAAAAGTGAATATGTTGGCGGATTGCATTGAATCGATTTCCTCTGGAAACCCGATCCTTCTATATGAAGGGGGAAGCGATGGATTTTCTCTGGGATTGTCCAAATGGGAAAAGCGGGCGATTGAAGAACCTGTGGCAGAGGGGGGAGTTAGGGGGTCACGAGAGGGATTTATTGAATCTCTAGAAGTAAATACGTCCCAATTGCGACGTATTATCAAAAGTCCTGCCCTTAAAATACAATCGATGAAGATTGGAACTCTTACCAGGACAAATGTTTCAATTGCTTATATTGATGGCCTTGCGGATAAAACATTGATTGAAGAGATTACAACTCGGTTGGAACGAATTAAAATAGACGGAATTTTAGAAAGCGAGTACATCGAGGAAATGATCGAGGACAATCCGTTTTCACCTTTCCCTCAGATTATGTCGACAGAACGGCCGGATGTAGCCTGTGCCAGCTTGCTGGAGGGACGAGCTGTCATTCTTGTAGAAGGAACCCCTTTTACTTTAATTGCACCAATATCCTTCTTTTCTTTGATTCAATCACAAGAGGATTATGCTCAACGTTTTATGGCAGGCACTTTTATCCGTTGGTTACGATATTTTTTTATGGGATTATCTCTTTTGCTTCCTTCACTTTATGTTGCTATTTTAACGTTCCATCATGAGGCGGTTCCAACCGCACTCCTGCTAAGCGTAGCAGCATCCCGGGAAGCGGTCCCTTTCCCAGCCTTAGTTGAGGCATTGATGATGGAGATAACCTTTGAAGCACTGAGAGAGGCTGGGGTCCGATTGCCGAAGCAAGTAGGTTCCGCTGTCAGCATTGTTGGAGCGCTAGTGATTGGTCAAGCTTCCGTACAAGCGGGGTTGGTTTCAGCGCCAATGGTCATTGTGGTTGCGATTACGGGAATCGCTTCTTTTATGATGCCCCGTTATATTGCCGGAATTACTTTCCGGATGCTGCGTTTCCCAATGATGCTGCTTGCCGGTACCTTAGGACTGCTTGGCATCGTGATGGGAATCATCGCCATAGTCATTCACTTATGCAGCTTACGGTCCTTTGGCGTTCCATACTTAGCGCCACTGGCGCCGTTAAAAGGTAAAGAGCTGAAAGATGTGCTGTGGAGAGCCCCTTGGTGGATGATGGATACACGCCCGCGTCTCACAGGGGATTCTAATGTATACCGTCAAGCCCCGGAACAGAGTCCAAATCCAAAAAGGGGGAGTGAAACGGAGTGAATAATAGCTGGAGGCGAAAAAGGATATTGGAGAAAGGAAAGAGGCGTCATTTCATGAAAAACGTCCTTCTTTTGCTCGTTATTTGTGGAACGACCCCTTTTCTAAGCGGTTGTTGGGATCGAATAGAAATCACTGACTTGGCGATTGTCACAGCAGCCGCCATCGATAAGAAGGGGAATAATCAAATCGAACTATCCGTCCAGGTCTTTATTCCAAGTTCAATAAGCAGTGGAGGCGGTCAAGGAGGGAGCAGTCAAGGGGGGAGTGGGGTTACGACAATGGTGAGATCTGCAAAAGGCTCCAATATTGCAGATGCATTGTCTAAGCTTCAAAGCAGGCTTCCGCGAAAAATATTTTGGGGACATTGTAAAGTATTTGTATTCGGTGAAAAGTTAGCGAAGGAAGGAATTCAAGAGCAGCTGGATTTTTTGCTGCGCCATCCGCAGCCAAGAGAGAAAGCAAATGTGTATGTCAGCAAAGGGAAAGCAAAGCCTATCCTTGAATCTTTGCCACCCCTGGAAAACTATTCAGGGGAAGTGCTTAGAGAACTATCTGATTTACATATTGGGATGCTGGTCACACTACAGGATTTAGATGAAATGTTAACGGGTAAGCCTCAATCGGCTGCACTTCCATTCGTTAAAATATTGCCGCCAGCGAAAGGGCAAACGAAATTACAGGGAATTCCTTACATTGTCGGAACAGCCGTTTTTAAAAAAGATAAGATGACCGGGACGATGACGGAAAAGGAAACAAGAGGGCTATTGTGGTTAAGAGATGAAATTGAATCATATACCGTGACCTTTCAACCTAAAGGTATGAAAGGGGAGATTTCTTTAAATCCAGTGACAGCCCAAGTCAAGATCATTCCGCAAATTATCAATAATAAATGGAGATTTTTGGTGAAGGTAAATACAGAAGGAGCTGTTATACAAAATGAAACGAATTTAGACCTTTCAAGTCCAAAATCTATTAATGCTGCAGAACGAGCATATCAAAAAGATATAGAAAATCGCATCGAGATGGCTTTTCTGCATATTCAGGATAAGAAAGCGGACATTTTAGGGTTGGGTAAAGATTTCTATAGGAAATATCCTAAACAGTTTAATAAGGTCGAAAACCACTGGGATGATATATTCGCTGAGATGGAAGTGGAAATCGATGTTGCGGCCCATATTCGAAGACAGGGCTATATAAACAAACCGGCAGGAATGTCTGAAAATGAGGTGAAGGACAAGTGAGATGGGGGGCTTTTTTATGTACAACCGTGATCGTAGCTTTAATCATTTTGTTTGAATGGCCGAAAATGAAAAAAAATCCCAAAAAAGATAAAGTGGCATTTCTTACACTGCTCTTCACTGGCTTGGTTCTGTCCATGTTCAATCTCCCACAGATGTCAGGACCCACTCAATGGGTGGAAACTCTTTTCAGGCCATTTGGAGAGTTTATGGAAAAGTGAATCTATTAGTGGGTGTTGCGAGATTAAAATCATTCCATTAAAGAAAGGAGGGAGCAGATGGAGAAAGGAAAAATTTCATCTCTGCAGATGGCATTCATGATGTATCCGACGATAGTAGCAACGGCTATTCTCGGAGTTCCAAGCATCACTGCCAAATATGCCAAAACAGATTTATGGCTGTCCCCCATTTTTGCTGCGCTCATAGGGTTTCTGACAGTGTATATCGCTTATAAACTGCACCAAATTTATCCAAAACAAACGGTTTTCCAATTCACTGAAAAAATCATTGGTCGGATTCCGGGGAAAATTTTCGGTTTTTTACTCTTGTTTTTTTATATCCAGAACACGGGTCTAATCCTTAGAGCCTACGCAGAATTTGTTGTCGGCTCTTTTCTGGTACGTACCCCGATTAGTGTGATCATGTTATCGATGATACTTCTGTGTGCGTTCATCGTACGCGGGGGAATAGAAGTGTTGGGGCGATCTGCTGAGTTGTTTGTACCGGTGTTTATTTTTCCAATCTGTATCTTAATCATCTTGCTGATTCCTGACTTCGATTTTAAGAATATATTCCCGGTATTGGAAAATGGCTTAATGCCCCCAATCAAGGGTGCGATTATACCTGGAGGATGGTTCAGCGAGTTTTTTCTGATCATTTTTCTTCTTCCTTTTTTGGCGGATATGAAAAAAGGGATGAAATCCGGGATGATGACAGTTTTTGCCGTGATGATGACGTTAATAGTGGTGAATTTTTTGGTTCTTTTTGTACTCGGGTCAACAACACCCTCAAAGAATTATCCCTTGATGAATGTATCTCGATACATCAGTTTGGCCAACTTTTTTGAACATGTGGAGTCCGCCGTCATGGCGGTATGGATAGTAGGGGCGTTTGTGAAAATTTCCGTATTTTATTATGCATCTGCTTTAGGTACAGCGCAGTGGCTGAATCTCTCCGACTATCGTCCTGTTGTATGGCCGATAGGGATTTTGATTGTCATATTCAGTTTTTGGTCGTTGCCTAGTACTATTGATGTCAATCGCAATGATACAAGCGTCTTCCCTTTACAAGGAATTTTGATGCAAACAATTATACCTCTGTTATTGTTGGTGATTGCTGTTGTAAGGAAAAGAAATCATAAAGGAACCGAAACCAGCTGAATGGATTGAAACTCTTTTTTAAGCCGATTGAAGAGTATATGAAAAGTAAATCTATCTGTTAGCTGCATGATTTCAAATTTACATACTATCACGGAAAGGAGGAAGATGATGGAGAAAGGTAAAATTTCATCTTTACAGATGGCATTCATGATGTATCCGACGATTGTGGCAACGGCTGTTCTCGGTGTTCCAAGCATCACAGCGAAATATGCCAAAACTGATTTATGGCTGTCCCCCATTTTGGCGTCTCTCATCGGGTATGCGACGGTGTATATCACTTATAAACTGCACAAACTTTATCCGAAACAAACGGTTATCCAATTCAGTGAACAGATCATTGGTCAGATTCCGGGGAAAATTCTCGGTTTTTTATTCTTGTTTTTTTATATCCCGATCACAGGGCAAATCCTAAGAAGTTACGGAGAATTTATTGTTGACTCTTTTCTGGTCAAAACCCCGATTAGCGTGATCATGGCATCGATGGTACTCCTCTGTGCCTTTATCGTCCGTGGAGGGATAGAGGCGATGGGGAGAGCTGCCCAATTGTTGGTTCCTGTTTTTATCTTTCCACTCCTCCTTTTAATCGTCCTACTGGGCCCAGATCTTGAATTTAAGAATATATTCCCGATATTGGGGAATGGAATTATGCCTCCAATCAAGGGTTCAATTATACCGGGTGGATGGTTTAGCGAGTTTTTTTTGATGATTTTTCTCCTCCCTTTTTTAACCGATATGAAAAAAGGGATGAAATCCGGGATGATGTCTGTTTTTGCCGTGATGATGACGTTAATTGTGGTGAATCTTCTGGTTCTTTTTGTACTCGGGTCAACAACAGCCACGAAGAATTATCCCATGATGAATGTATCTCGGTACATCAGTTTGGCCGACTTTTTTGAACATTTGGAGTCCGCCATCATGGCCGTATGGATAGTAGGAGCGTTTGTCAAAATTTCTGTGTTTTATTATGCGGCTGCTTTAGGTACCGCGCAGTGGCTGAATCTCTCCGACTATCGTCCTGTTGTATGGCCGATAGGGATTTTGATTGTAGAATTCAGCTTTTGGTCGTATCCTAGCTCTATGGCTGTCAGTCGATATGATATCGTCGCCTTCCCTTTTCATGGAATTTTGATGCAAACGATTATACCTCTGTTATTGTTGGTGATTGCTATGGTTAGAAAAAGAAATAGACAGAGAAAGGGAAGCAAATCAAGCTAACCCTTTCTGCCACTTGGTTTAAGAGAATTGAAAGAGTATGTTTGTCCTACCCTAGTCGCCCTGAATCTAAAGAACCGAAAATAAAACAATTTTTATTAATGACATGCCCCATTCGAAAATAGATACTTTTTCGAATGGGGTTTTTTTGTTATGAGTGAAAAAGTAGAATAGCTGAGGATCATTTTACCAAATTATTTGGCAGTAGGATGATATTCGTTATAGACCTAAAAATAGGGTCAAATATTTGGGAACAAGTTTTATAAAAATAATTAACAATTTTTTTCAAACCGTTTGGAAGTTTGTCCCGTTATCTATAGTACAAAGGCTTTTTAGAAGGGAGAGAAGAAAGACTTGAAAAAGGTCATTTTTGTCGGGTGGATTTCATTAATGGCAGTACTGTTAGGATTTTCACCGGAAATGGGTACGAAACGGGGGCAAGCTGTCAACGATGTCGTAAAAGTATACGGTCCAGGTGGCCCTCTTGGGCCTATCAAGGAAGTGGCGGAACAATTCACCAAAGAAACGGGGATAAAAGTTGAAGTTACAGCGGGACCCGAAGAAAAATGGATTGATCAAGCCAAACGGGATGCGGATATCATTTACGGAGGGTCCGAGTATATGCTGACTGAATTCATGCATGATCATCCGGAGATCCTTGATGAAAAAAAACGTACAGATTTGTATGCACGGTCAGCTGGAATTCTGGTTAGAAAAGGAAACCCAAAGAATATACAGTCATTGGAGGATTTAACGAATGAGGGCGTAAAGATTGTGGATGTTAATGGTGCCGGGCAACTGGGGCTATGGGAAGATTTGGCTGGAGGAAAAGGGTTGATCCCCGGAATTAGCAGGAATATTGACATTTCAGTGAAGTCCAGTGCAGAAGCTATCGATCTATGGAAGGCAAATTCTAAATTGGACGCCTGGATTACATATGAATCCTGGCATTACCGTCTGGCGGATGTGACGGACCTGGTTCAACTTCCTGAAGAAGACAAGCTCTATAGAGGGACCCCGGTAAGCATAACAAGTAAGAGTGAAAACAAGAAAAAAGCAAAACAATTCATTGATTATCTTAAAACGGAAGAATCCCATCAAGTATTTCAAAAATGGGGATGGAAGTAAAATTTATGAGGAGTGAGAGTATATGAAAAAGTGGATGGTATTTTCAGTTTTTATGATGGTCCTAGTTTTGGCGGCATGTGGAAATGAAGCAGATGATTCACCCCAAAATGATCAAGTGGTTAGTGGTACTGCCGATGAAAAAGCAGTAAGCCTAAAATTATTGGAAAGTGAAACAACAGGCGAATACCTGGCTGATTCCAAGGGAATGACACTTTACTTTTTCAAGAATGATAAATCAGGAAAAAGCAATTGCATGGGTGATTGTCTCAAAAAATGGCCACCGTTCATGGAAAGGGATTTTGCCGCCCCTAAAGGATTTGAGGAAAAAGACTTTGGAACCATTAAAAGGGAAGATACAGGGGAAGAGCAGGTAACGTACAAAGGATTTCCACTCTACTATTTTGTGAATGATAAGGCAGCGGGAGATGTCAATGGCGAAGGTGTGAAAAATGTTTGGTATATTGTAAATAACAAGACGGTTTTTCCAAAATAAGAAAAAGGGGACGATCACTGATGGTCGTTCCTGTTACACGTTTTTTCCAAATTTACTTGTGAGGAGTTGCAGGTGCGATTGAAAGAAAAACTTGATAAGGAATTGATGGCATTAGTAATGAAAAAGCATCGTCCTGCTCTGGAAGAACTTTATGACCGGCATATTAAATTAATCTATGGATTTATTTTTAAGTTCACAAATGGAAATGCTGAAAAAACAAAAGAGATTGTGCAGTTGGTCTTTTTAAAGCTCTGGACCACAAAAAGCAGTTACAATCCCGAAAAGGGCCACTTTGTAAGCTGGCTTTTGACCGTTACACGAAATGTGTGTGTGGATTATGTCCGTAAAGACAGCGTTCATATCCGGAATAACAAACACATGGACATGAACCATCCAATTGACATAGAAGATCCTAATAATGATATAGAAAATGGAATATTACACAGTGAAATTGCCAATGCAAAAAGTAAGTTAAGCAAGCCGCAAAAAAGGCTGATTGATTTACTGTATTGGAAAGGGTACTCGTTAACGGAAATTGCCAAAATTGAAAATGAACCGATTGGTACCATCAAGAGCAGACTTCACCAGTCGCTTAAATTGTTGAAAAAGTATTTGGAAGTAGGTGGTTTGTAAATGGATAAAGAGTGCACTAACCTGCTTTCATTTTTATCGGGTGAACTGGGAGAAAAAGAAAAAAAAGCATTCACGGAACACTTAATGCAATGCTCTGAATGCACTAGGGAGTATGAACAAATGATGGAAGCCTGGAAGTCATTGAAATGGGATTTCGAAGAAATAGAACCTTCTTCTTCCCTGAAATCAGAGGTTATGAATTTTGTCTTTGAGACTGATGATGAAGTTCCGGTGAGAAGGGAAAAGAATTGGAGTAGTTTTTTCTTTAAGCAGTTTACACCAGTCACTTCAGGTCTCTTGCTGGCCACCCTGGTTTTGGCGTTCGTGCTGTTATATTCCAATATTCAACTGAAAAAAGAACTTGCAGCTATCGATCTGCCAATGGAGGTTAAAACATCGCTATCTTTGCAGCCTGCCGATAAGACCGCTGTAAACATGAATACGGACGGTGCTGCATACATTTTGCAGCAAGGTGAAGAAAGAAGGTTAATCGTTCAGATTCAGAATTTGCCGAGCCTTCAAAAGTCCGAGGTGTATCAGGTGTGGTTGCTGAAAGATGGAAAACGGACAAATGCAGGAACTTTCAAGCCTGATGAAGCCGGCACGGGATCATTGACATACAATCTATCCATTAATGATAAATTCAATCAAATTGGCATCACAAGGGAACCAGATTCAAATAGTACAAAGCCGAGAGGCGAAAAAATAGTTGGATCTTCTTAAAAATAAGAGACTTGCCCGCAAAGGGGAAGTCTCTTATTTACTGTTCGTACCTGAATTTAATAGCTAAGTGATTGATTTAAAATGGAAGCCCGTATGAATTGGAATATAAGTGTTTACCATTCACCATCGATCACTAGCAACGAATGACCAGCATGTTTCGGTTGGGGGCAAATGGACTTGTTTAAGGATAGACAGACATTGGCATTTTCATTGTGCCTATTTATTCATTAAGTCCCCACAGTACTCCCGGATCAATGCTGAGGCTTTCGTTTGGCTGATAGAGAGGTCCTTCGCGACTTTCCTTGATGATTTATATGTTTGGTAAGATTTCCTGATCAATATCCGTTTCGTTTCATCAAGTGCTTTATCGAGAGAAGTGGGGAGTTCAATCTGTGTGACCTGTTCAACGTTCTCGGTTATCATTTCAGGCAAGTCGGACATTAAAATAACGGAGTCACTTATTAAGACCAACCTTTCAATCAAGTTTTCGAGCTGGCGTACATTGCCGGGCCATGAATAATGAATTAATAGGTTCAAGCATTCTTCCGAAATGACTTTATTTTCATGATATCTTTCATTGAACTTATTTAAAAAATTGTACGTAAGGGGAATGATATCTTCTTTACGTTCTCGCAATGGAGGCAATTGAATATCAATCACATTCAAACGGTAAAATAAATCTTCCCGGAATCTTTTATCATTGACCATTTCTATTAAGTTCTGGTTTGTTGCTGCGACGATGCGGATGTCGACTTTTTTCATTTCACTGCCGCCGACGGGAATGAATTGTTTGTCCTGGATTACTTGGAGAAGCTTTGCCTGCAGAGCGAGGGGTATTTCCCCAATTTCATCAAGAAAGACAGTGCCACCGTCTGCGGATTCAATCAATCCGCGTTTTCCAGTTTTGTTTGCACCGGTAAATGCACCTTTTGAATAGCCGAATAGTTCGGATTCGAGCAGTTCTTCCGGAATGGCTGCACAGTTGATTGTCAGGAAAGGTTTACTTTTCCGCTTACTGATCCGGTGGATGAAATGGGCAAGCACTCCTTTTCCCGTTCCAGATTCCCCTTGGATCAAAATCGTGGAATCAGTCGGCGCCACCTTTTCACAAAAAGTGAGGATGCGGTTGATTTTACCGCTATTAGTAATGAATCTCCCCGTTTCATCTTCGTCTTGAGTGATTTTTGACTCACCACTTGCTTCATTTGCTTTTAACATTTTATACGTTTGGGTTTCTGTGGATGTAGTGACGACCAGTTCAATTTCCCCCGCATCATTTAAAATTGGAATCGCGGATGTCATCAATTCAGTCCCTATATACGTTTGCAGTTTCATGTAGCAAGGCTTTTTCCTTTTAAATACTTCAGGCACGATGGAGGGCTTCCAGTACCCTTTTTCTAATAAGTCAACATTATATTTGCCGATGACATCAGTAGGTTTCAGCCCGTAATGGCGCTCACATGCCTTGTTGACGTAAAGAATCCGCTGTTCGCCGTCAAGGACGAAAATCTCATCTGAGGAATGATCAAGAATTTTTAATAGAGTTTGGAGCGTCATCTCCACACTTTCAGTTGAATCCGTACTTTTCATAAGGTAATCCTCTCTTTTCAAAAGGGAATGAGTGAATTCTGAATAATGTTTCATCAATTTCGAGTTAATTATAACTCGGTATGATAGCGTTTTCAAAGTGAATTCAAAATATTTTGTTTATTAAGAGGGGTTCTCGAGGTTGGCATGCATATTGCATTATATAAAATTATCAATTGGTGAAATTGACGAAGTGCTACGTTTGCATGTCAAGTTATTGCATGAATCGATATCTAAGCATAGCAGAATTCTAGTAAGCAGAATTATCTTATTTCAAGGAAGACATCTAGGGGGGAATGAATTTGGAAGAAAAGTATGAAGTCTCTGACATCACTATTATCGGGGGAGGACCGGTTGGTTTGTTCACCGCTTTTTATGCGGGGATGCGCCAAGCTTCAGTGAAAATCATTGAAAGTCTCCCACAATTGGGAGGGCAGCTATCTGCTTTGTACCCTGAAAAATACATTTATGATATTGCGGGTTTCCCGAAAATCCAGGCCCAAGAGCTCATCGATCGATTACTGGAACAAATGGGTCAATTCAAAACGGATATTTGTCTTAATCAATCTGTAGAGACCATTGTTCGTACTTCGGATGGGATGTTTGCCATTACGACATCCGAAGAAACACATTACACGAAAGCGATAATCATTACTGCTGGAAACGGGGCATTCCAGCCTCGGAAACTAAAAATTGAAGGTGAAGAAAGATTTGAGAATGCCAACCTTCATTATTTCGTCCAGAATATGAGTCAATTCGCCGATAAGAAAGTGGTTGTGTTCGGTGGCGGTGATTCGGCGGTCGATTGGTCGCTAATGCTTGAACCGATAGCCGAAAAAGTGACACTCATTCACCGCAGGGATAAATTTCGTGCCCATGAACACAGTGTAGAGCGTTTGAAACAATCCAAGGTGGAGGTCTTGACTCCTTATCTCCCAGCCGGATTGATCGGGGAAGAAAATATAGAAAAAGTGATTGTGACGGATGCAAAGAGTGGAAAACTGTTTGAATTGGAGGTCGATGACGTTCTTGTCAATTATGGATTCGTATCATCAATAGGGCCAATAAAGGATTGGGGTCTTGAAATCGAAAACAATTCCATCGTTGTCAATTCTAGAATGGAAACGAATATCAAAGGCATATACGCAGCAGGAGATATTTGCACATACGAAGGTAAGGTGAAGCTGATTGCTAGCGGGTTCGGTGAAGCTCCAACAGCAGTGAGCAATGCAAAAGTTCATATCGACCCAAGTGCGAAAGTTCAGCCGCTGCACAGCACGAGCACAATGGGAGGTAAAGAGAAAAGCACAGCGTCCGTTTAATTATGTAAAAGGGGGAAACCACATGGCTACATACACAATAGTTGACCAGGAGACATGTATCGCTTGCGGGGCATGTGGAGCGACTGCACCGGAAATTTTTGATTATAACGATGAAGGAATCGCCTTTTCAATCCTGGATGCTAACACAGGAATAACTGAAGTATCCGAAGATCTGGAGGAAGACTTGGAAGATGCTTTTGATGGTTGTCCGACAGATTCGATTAAGTTGGCGACGGAACCTTTCGCCAATATACCAGTGTCAGCCGGTTGAAGCGGAAGGTCGGATCAATTAAAAAATATCAAATTTTAATAGCTAGTATGGCAGGGATGCTAGTAATCATTTTTTAGGGGGAAATGAATGATGGCTTATAACAAGGTGGAAAATGTAACAAATCGTACATTTGAGAGAACATTGACATATGACAAATACACGGATCCGAAAGTTCTCGAAAAGGAAATCGATCTAGTATTCTCTAAATCTTGGCAGCTTGTGGGTCATGTCAGCCAATTGGAAAAAGTGGGATCATTCTTTACGACAGAAGTAGCCAACGAGCCGATCATAGTGAACCGCGGCCAGGATGAGGAGATTCGCGCTTTTTATAACGTTTGTCCGCATCGTGCCACTAAGCTTGAAAAAAGTGAATCAGGCAAGAAGAAAATTTTACAATGCAGTTATCATGGTTGGACATTCAAATTGGATGGGAAATTGAACAAAGCGCCGAATTTTAAAGGAGAAGATGAAGCCTGTGTACAAGATGCCTGTTTACGCTCCGTTCGCATGGAAATCTTGGAATCTTTAATTTTTGTAAACTTGGATGATAATGCAAAACCGCTTAGCGAATCCTACGGCGATTTCTTTGACCGTTTAAGTAAATATCCGTTTTTAAGTGAGTTAAAAAGAACAAGTCAAAAAACGAGGGTGATTAAGGCAAACTGGAAAGCGTTCATAGATAACTATTTAGAATGTGACCATTGCCATGTAGCACATCCAAGCTTTGTTGCAGCGCTCGATATGGATGATTACCAAATCATTACCTGCGATAACTATTCACTGCAGGGTTCGATCGTTAAACCGGATAAAAATTACGGAACGGTCGATTTAAATCAGGCGGAAATGCAGGGTGGATCCTTTTTCTGGCTGTGGCCTAACTTGATGTTGACCATCTATCCAGGTCCCGGAAATATGGCAACCATTCAAATGGTTCCGATTGATCACGAAACGACTTTGGCTGTTTACACATATTATTTCCGCGATGAGAATTTGACTCAGGAAGAGAAAGATCTTGTTACGTTTGCTGAACAAGTCCGACAAGAGGATGTGGAACTTGTAGAGCTGGAACAAATCGGTTTCCGCTCCCGTGCTTTTAACAAAGGTAGGTATTCTTCTTCAGAAAAAGCAATTGTTCAATTTCATGAAATGGTATTGGAGGCCCTAAATGAGTAAATTAGCGAATCAATTTAAATCGATGAAACAATTTCTGATGATCAATGGCGAAAAAGTCGAAACGGAAAGCTATGCCCCGCTATATTCCCCTTTTTCCGGGGAAGAAATCGCCCAAATTGCCATGGCGGATAAAGAGCTGACCGAAAAGGCGATTGCAGCCGCCTACAATGCTCGCGAGGTCATGGCAAAAATGCCAGCTTATCAAAGGGCGGATATTTTGGAGAAGGCTGTCGCGTTATTAATGGAGAATGCGGAAGAAGCGGCAGAAATCATTTCCCGTGAATCAGCCAAACCGATCATGTTCGCAAAAGCGGAAGTTGGAAGGACCATCGAAACGTATAAGTTCTCGGCTGAAGAGGCTAAAAGGATTCACGGTGAAACAATTCCTTTTGATGCAGCCATAGGCGGTGTTGGCCGAATTGGTTACACGTTAAGAGAGCCGATCGGGGTCATTGGTGCCATCACCCCATTTAACTTCCCGATGAATTTAGTGGCTCATAAAGTCGGACCGGCAATAGCTGCAGGGAACACCATTGTTTTGAAGCCTGCTTCGCAAACTCCGCTGTCCGCACTTTTCATCGCAGAAATTTTTGAAAAAGCGGGTCTGCCGGCTGGCGTATTAAATGTAGTGACAGGTCCGGGCGGCACTGTCGGAGAAGCGATTGTAGAAAACGATCGGGTAAGCATGATCACATTCACGGGCAGCCCAAGCGTCGGAATCGGAATCCGCAACAAAGCTGGTCTGAAAAAGACCACACTTGAACTTGGCTCGAACTCGGCTTTAATCATTGATAAAGATATAGATATCGATAAAATTATCGATCGTTGCATCATGGGTGCCTTCTCCAATCAGGGGCAAGTCTGTATTTCTTTGCAACGTGTATATGCACATGAAGAAGTGTATGAAGAGTTTGTCGAAAAATTCACTGCTGCGGCCAAAAAACTTAGAATTGGCGATCCATTGGATCCGGATACTTATATTTCCGCCTTAATCTCCAAAGGGGAAGCAGCACGTGTATTGGGCTGGATTGAGGAAACTAAAAGCAGTAAGGCAACGATCGCAGCAGGGGGGAAATTGCAAGGTGACATTCTTGAGCCGACAATCATTACAGATGCGGATCATACGCTAAAAGTTTCATGCCAGGAAGCATTTGCTCCGGTTGTCATTGTAAATAAAGTGGGTTCAGTGAAGGAAGCGATTGATCAAGTGAATGATTCCCGCTTTGGCTTGCAGGCCGGGATATACACAAACAATGTGAAAAACGCATTGTACGCATCAAGGGAATTGCATGTAGGCGGTGTGATCATCAATGATGTGCCGACCTATCGTGTCGATCAAATGCCATACGGCGGAGTCAAAGAAAGCGGGACTGGTCGTGAAGGCATTAAATACGCTGTGGAAGAAATGACCGAAATGAAATTGGTCGTTTGGAACCAAGACTGAAAATCGAGGAGATCATTTATGAAACAATTCAAAATTGCGGTCATAGCAGGAGATGGCATTGGCCCTGAAGTGATTAATGAAGGCATAAAAGTATTAAAAAAAGTGGCTGAACTGGATTCAGGTTTTCAATTGGATTTCACATACTTCCCATGGGGCTGCGAATTTTATGCCGAAAATGGTAGAATGATGGATGATGATGGGATCGAAAAGCTGAAAGCGTTTGACGCGATTTATTTGGGAGCGGTCGGGTTTCCGGGCGTTCCAGACCATATTTCACTATGGGAGCTATTATTGAAAATCCGTAAAAGTTTTGATCAGTATGTCAATATCCGGCCCGTGACATTATTAAAAGGGGCTCACTTGCCTCTTGTTGATGTGAAACGTGAAGATATTGATATGCTGTTCATCCGCGAAAACAGTGAAGGTGAATATTCTGGCGCAGGAGATTGGCTGTTTAAAGGGCAGGAACATGAAGTTGTTCTGCAAAACGGTGTGTTTTCCCGTAAAGGGACGGAAAGGATCATCCGATATGCTTTTGAAACCGCGAAAAAAGAAGGCAGATCGCTCACGAGCATTTCTAAAGCCAACGCCCTGAATTATTCGATGGTTTTCTGGGATCAAGTATTCGAAGAGGTCAGCAGGGAATATCCCGAAGTCGAAACGGCTTCATATCTTGTCGACGCAGCGGCAATGCTGATGATCAAAGACCCGAAGCGCTTTGAGGTCGTTGTCACTTCGAACCTGTTCGGTGATATTTTAACAGACTTAGGAGCAGCGCTTGCCGGAGGAATCGGCCTTGCTGCCGGTGCCAACATTAATCCTGAAAGGGAATTTCCATCGATGTTCGAACCAATTCACGGCTCAGCTCCTGACATTGCAGGCAGGGGTATCGGAAATCCGCTTGCCTCCATTTGGTCAGCAAGCCAAATGCTCGACTTTTTTGGCTATGAATCACATGGTAAGGTTGTTCTTGATGCAATTGAGCAACTGTTGCTGGAAGCCCGGGTGCTCACACCCGATATGAATGGCACGGCATCTACTTCCGAAGTGGGGGACCGGGTAACGGATATCATCGAGTCAATCATTTTATCCAAGGTCTGACGTGAATTGATAAAGGATCATTCAATATACTTGAATGGTCATCGGAATATAATGATGCATCCAAGTGTTAAGCCAATCGTTTATAAAAAAGGAAGAGGCCAAGGCTTGGAAAGAAAAGCACTTGGTCTCTTTGTTTTTACGAAAGGAACACAGAATGGGGATCATTAATTCAAAGTCAAAAGTAACTCAAAACAATGGTATAGCTAAGAGGAGCGGTTATGATGAAAAAAGTTGAAATAGTTGTCGAAAAAAATGTGCCATGCACGATGAGGGACGGCACCGTACTTTATGCGGATGTATACAGACCTAATTTGACTGGGCATTTTCCGGTGTTATTGACCAGGCTTCCGTACAGTAAGGACTTACCCCTCTATTCCCATCGTTATTTGGACACCCATCGGCTTGTAGAAAATGGGTTCGTTGTCATCATACAGGATGTGAGAGGAAGATTTCAGTCAGAAGGAGAATTCCGGCCATTCAGCCAGGAAGCAGATGATGGATACGACACAGTGGAATGGGCGGCTTCACTCTCGTATTCTACGGGAAAAGTGGGCATGTTTGGCCTATCCTATTATGGATACACGCAGCTGCTTGCAGCAGAAAAAAAACCTCCACACTTAATCGCCATTTTTCCAGCAATGACGCTGAATGACCAAAGAAATGGAACGGTTTATCGTAATGGGGCTTTTGCTCTCGGCCTTTTTGAAACGTGGACATTGGAATCGATTATGCCTGATTTGCTGAAGCGGAAGTATGAAAAAAATAAGGAAATGACTTCAGAATTTCGAATGCTTGCTGACTCCCTCAACAATATTGAGGAATTGTATGCATATGCACCTATTAATGATTGGCCGCCATTAAAGGTTCTGGACGAAGATAACTTTTTCTTTGAACATTTGAATCACCCAATCGAAGACGAAACTTATTGGCAGAATTCAAGTATTACTGGGAGATTTGATAGGATACAGCTGCCTGCTTTTCATTTGGGCGGTTGGTATGATTGTTTTATCGGCCCTACTCTGGAAAACTACGTGGAAATGAACAAAGTGAATGGCCAACTAAGCAATACTCAAAAACTAATTGTTGGTCCATGGAGCCATGGCCTTTTTTCCTCGGTCCAAGGTGAACGCTCTTTTGGAGTGCACGCGTCCGGGGATTGGATTAACCTTGAAGAAGATATTACCACCCTTCATATTCGCTGGTTTAATCACTGGCTGAAAGGCATCGAAAATGGTATTGAGAAGGAAGCGCCCGTGAAAATATTTGTGATGGGGATTAATGTATGGCGTGATGAAATGGAATGGCCACTTGAACGGACTGAATATACGAGTTATTATTTGCACAGTAATGGAAAAGCGAATACGAAAACAGGTGATGGGCGCTTAAGCAGAAATGAGCAGGAGGGTGAAAAGACGGATTCATATATATATGATCCCCAAAACCCTGTACCGACAAAGGGTGGAGCTACACTTTTTTCCGGCCCACTTACAATGGGGCCATATGATCAGAGCGAAATCGAAAAGCGGAACGACGTGCTTGTTTATACTTCTGAGCCATTGAAAGAAGCACTTGAAGTAACAGGTCCGGTTAAAGTGAAGTTGTTTGCATCAACTGACGCAGCGGACACTGATTTTACTGCAAAGCTTGTGGATGAATCACCGGATGGCACAGCGCTTATTTTAACCGAGGGAATCGTCAACGCAAAATACCGGAACGGCCATCGAGCTGAAAAAGAACTGGATGGGGAAATCGTTGAATACGAAATTAACTTGTGGGCTACAAGCAATGTATTTCTTCCAGGTCATCGAATCTTGCTTGAAATTTCATCGAGCAGTTTCCCGCAATATGCCCCCAACCCGAATATAGGGAAATCAATGATTGAAAGCAGTGAAACAAAAACGGCCAGACAAACGATTTATCATAGCAGGGAATTTCCTTCTCACATTCTATTGCCAATCATTCCTACAAGTGAAAAATGATTATAAATGCAGGGAGGAGACTTCCTTATGTTTGGTTTTCAACATTGTCACCTGTTTAATGAGTTAAAAACAGTTCAGGTGAGGTGATTAAAACTCAGGAATCAGATGATCAATATTAAAAAACAAAATTGTAAGGCCATTGGGATTCTTAAATCACTAGTATTAAAAGAGTTATAGGTGAATGGTCATGAATAAAAGCGATTGGCATAACTCTTGCAAATAATAAAAGGAAGGGGGGATAAAGTTCATCCATTATAATAGATTCCAGGCATAAGGAAATGACATAACAGATGATGCATAATTTTGTCTCTTATGCTAAATGTAAGCCAGGGAAAAGGTGATTACACTGGAATCCGACCTGCAACCTTAATTAGAGAGAAAATGATAATAGCAGTTTGAAAATTTGTAATATTGTTTCTTTTTTTGAGGTTAGTAGTGAAGCTACTGCCATTGTGAAGGTGGTTAAGGAACAAGGTGCATAACCCATTTTTTTAAGCGCTTTCACAGTCGTTTCATTAACAGATTTATTAAGAGGGGGACTTCAATTTGAAGAAAATCATTGTGCTGCTCAGCGTCATACCCGCGATTGGCTCATTATCCGTGATTAACCGTGTGGAGCCATATATATTCGGTTTGCCTTTCATTATCTTTTGGTCCACAGCCTGGCTTATTTTGACATCCATCTGCCTTTATATTAGCAGTGTGATCTGTGATAGACAGGAGGAGAATAAATGAACAGTTCCATATTAATCATCATCATGACTCTTGTTTTGGCTTTTTACTTAGGTATCCGCGCAAAAAAGGGGCGCGAAATGAAGCTTGACCAGTGGGCAGTCGGGGGGAGGAACTTCGGTTCTTTAATCATGTTCGTTCTGATGGCAGGAGAGATGTTTTCGACTTTTGTGTTTCTTGGCGCCAGCGGAGCGGCATACCGTATGGGCGGTCCCACTATCTATATATTTTGTGCTCTTACTTACATCGTTCCTTTCTGGATTTTACCCCCTATTTGGCGCTATGCAAAAAAACATAATGTGCTGACGCAATCTGACTTTTTCACAAAAAAGTATAATAGTAAGCCATTGGGACTTCTGGTTGCTGTTATCGGGGTCCTATCAATGATTCCCTATATCGTATTACAATTAAAAGGCTTTCAAATCATCGTTTCCGAAGCATCATATGGATTGATTCCCCCAACGGTTGCTGTTTGGATCGGAATGCTCTGCGTAACTGTTTTTGTATATGTGTCAGGTATTCATGGTTCGGCCTGGACGGCAGTATTGAAAGATATCCTCATTCTTGTCGTAATTGTGTTTTTGGGCATTTATTTGCCAATACATTACTTCGGTGGAATACAACCAATGTTCGAAACTCTTGAAGCAACAAAACCGGGATTCTTATTGCTTCCGGATGAAGGGTTTAGCATCTCTTGGTATATTTCCCTTTGCCTGACCATCGCATTGGGCCAATATATGTGGCCGCATTGCTTTGGAGCGAGTTTATCTTCCCAAAACGAATCGGCTCTCAGGAAAAACTCTGCCATTTTACCTCTGTATCAAATCATTCTGGTTTTCATTCTTTTTATCGGTTTTACGGCGGTTTTGCAGATACCGAATCTACAAGGCGGAGATACCGACCTTGCCTTATTTAAAATCGCGAAAGATGCTTTCCCGCCCTGGATTGTTGGCGTAGTCGGAGCAGCAGGCATGCTTGCAGCCCTTGTACCATGCTCGATGTTAATTTTGACGGCAGCCACGATTTTATCAAAGAATATTTATAAAGCCGTTAAGCCTGACACATCGAATGAACAGCTTGCCAAACTAACCCGTATATTTGTTCCAATCGTATCATTGGTCTCCTTAATCTTTACATTCTATGGAGGTAATACGATGATTGCGTTACTGACCATGGCTTACAGTTTTGTCCTGCAGCTTTTCCCGCCTTTAGTATTCAGCTTGCTTAAGAGAAATCCAGTAAGTAAAGCGGGGGCCTCTGCAGGAATGATTTTAGGGGTGGTGTTGGTCGCTTACTTTACTCTGGCAGAGGCAACAATGGCCACTTTATTACCGAAGGCACCACATTTCATACAGGATCTTGATATAGGGATCGTCGCCATTACCTTTAACCTTATCGTCATGCTGGCTGTTAGTGCTTTTACAAGAAAAGACCAACAAATGGTTCAGGAAGAAGAGCCGGTTAAACGAATAATCACTTCTTGATCAATGGAAGCGTGGTATTGGAAACCGTCCTATTCGCCTTAACTTCTATGACTATCGATAAAGAATTGGGGTGCGTCTTCTATAAAGAACCATACAAAAAAGGATAGCCTTTAAAAGCTATCCTTTTTGTAGTTTTCAACCATGAATTTGCATAATTAATACGTAACTAAAGGAAATGTGTTAAGTTGGACTAAAATGATTATGGAGGCAGCGATGAAATACGAGATTATCTTATTTGATGTTGATGATACATTGCTAGACTTTGGGATATCGGAAAAAAAAGCACTGCATGAAGTCTTCTTGGAGTTCGGTTTGCCCACAGGGGCGGAGGATTATGCGGGATGCTACCAAGAAATCAGCCAGGTATTATGGAGGGACTTGGAACAGGGGCGTATTGATTTAACAAATCTGGGAGTGGAAAGGTTCAAGCGATTGTTCCTGAAGCATGGGCTTGATATCGATGCGGATGCGTTCAGCGGTGCGTACCTTGGACATTTGGGAAAGGAAATACATCTTCTGCCCGGGGCTTTAGAGGTTTGTGAGAAGCTTGGAGGATGCCGGCTGGCTATTATAACAAATGGCTTCACAACAGTGCAGACAGCAAGAATCGGGGGGTCACCCCTTTGCAATACCTTTGAGACTTTGATAATTTCACAAGAGGCTGGGTTTCAGAAGCCTGATAGAGGGATTTTTGATTATGCATTTTCCAAGTTAAAGATCACGGATATATCGAAAGCGTTGATGGTGGGTGACTCCTTGACATCAGATATACAGGGCGGTTTGAATTATGGAATGGATACATGCTGGTACAATCCCCATCAAAAGGATAATAATCTGGGAATCAAGCCCACATATGAAATCCGGACGCTTTCTGATCTTTTGGATATTGTAGGAAGCAAGGAAGTATAGCGAGGTATATGCATTCAAAATAACAGAGGCCGCTCGTCCGTGATAGGACGTGCAGCCTCTGTTATTACTCATGCCAGAGATTTTATAATCAGTTCAAATCCAGCTCATGTGGTTTGAGTGTTTTATCCTTTTCCATCCTTCTGCTGAAATGCGGTGATAATATACAAAGCGCCAGGGAAATTGCGAGACCTGCCATCATGAATCCGCCAAATACCAAAGGGGATGGGCCATATGATTCAGCCATGGCAGTCCAGATGAGCGGACCGAAACCTGCAATGGCTGCCGCGACCTGATAACCGACAGATAATCCAGTATAACGGACCTTGGCTGGAAAGAGCTCTGAGAATAATGTCCCTTGTGTAGAAAAAATGGCTCCCCAGATGACGCCGAGTACAACTGCCTGCATAATGTAGAACCAGCCAACCCCACGCCCAATCATTGTGAAATATGGGATGGCCAAGACGAAAAGGAGAATCAGGCCCCCAAAATAGATGATTTTTCGATTGATGAAATCTGAAATGTAACCAATGACAGGAATGGTAATTAGCATTGTAGCGCAGCCAATCGTTAAACCGGTAAGGGCTGAATCTTTGGAATAACCAAAATACAGTGTAGTAAAGACGAGAACATAGGACATGATGAATACATTGAAGAACCCGTCCCCAATTTTTAGTCCGATCACTTGCAGCACACTTCTCCAATCGTGTTTCAACGTTTCAATAATGGGAACCTTCGCAAGATCACCGCTATCTTTCTGCTGCTGGAACTCCGGCGTTTCTTCAATGCCACTCCTTACCCAGATTGCCAATGCGATCAGAACACCGCTTAAAAGAAATGGAATCCGCCAACCCCAAGCTAAAAATTGGGCATCGGTTGTCAAGGAACTGATAAGGGTTAGGCTGAATGAACCGGCAACCAAACCGATGGGGACCCCTAGTTGGGGAATGGATCCATATAACCCACGGACACCCTTTGGAGCAGATTCCGTTGCCAATAGGATGGCTCCGCCCCATTCACCTCCCAAGGAAATTCCTTGAATCAACCTCAGCACCACCAAGATGGCGGGGGCGGCCAACCCAACCTGGGTATAAGTGGGAAGAACACCGATAAGCATTGAACTCCCTCCCATACCAATAAGGGTGAACATGAGTGCTGCCTTTCGTCCGATGCGATCACCCATATGGCCGAATAGGATACTTCCGATTGGCCGGGCAGCGTAACCAGCCCCGAAAGTGACAAAGGCGAGAAGAAGTGAAATCGCAGGATCATGATTGGGAAAGAATAGAGTTGTAAAAACTAGGCCTGTTGCTGTCCCGTATAAATAGAAATCATACCACTCAATAACGGAACCAGCTAAACTAGCGAAAAGAACGCGACTTTTTTTCATGGAAATGCTCCTTTAATGCGTAGTATTTCATCAAAATTGTTTACAGCAATAAATAAAGCTGAAATGAACAATAATGATGCTTAAGGAATATAAGTAAAAAAATGGATTATTTAGATTATTTTAGAGGGCCTTTCCATACCGGTCAATATATTTCTGATTTTTCTGAAAAAATGAAGCGAATAACATAGCTCTCATCACCTGTATTGGAATATAATTCGTTCTAAAGTAATGGGAATAATGATTTAATCTTCCCGGATAAAATGAAAAAGTCTTAACTAAGGTGGAGAATTAAACTCAAAACATTTAGAATTTTTTATGTATAGAAGAGTGGCAAAGTGGAAATCATGTGGATAAGGAAATGAAAAAGAGGAAAGGATAAGATTTAAAGAAATAATAATAATCTCCAAGTTATTTAGTATAATAGAAAAAAGGTTAAGGAGTTGGTTTCGTATGGAGAAGCAATTGCCAGGAACATCGCTTGAACCTGAAGAGATGGCTGAAATGGTTTTAAAAAAGGCCCTTAGTGATTACCGGAGAGCACAAATCGAAAAAGAAATCGATGACTCATTAAGAAATCGTGATAAGGAAGAGTTCCTTCGTTTAACTGAAATATTGAAGGGCATTTCATGAAATTTCATACACTGTGAACAAGACAAGTAGTAATGATATTGAAAGTACACCTAAAAGCCAGCACTGCTTGATAATTTAAATATGATGAAGATGAAGCTTTATATAACTGGAACATTCTAATTAAATAGCAATCTATAGTATTATAATATTTTACATTGTAAGCGCTTTCTTGTATAATCAAATAAAGAAAACGATGGAGAGTAGATGTAAGTGGACTAATGGCGGGATACACAGGTATTAGTGACTGAAATGTTCATGCACCGGGATAATACTAAAAGGGGGAAAAGATATGAAAAAGGATGGAGTGTCGTTAATTGAATTTGTTCAGGATGATCGATTTGAACTGAGCTCCTATATTACTTCTTTATTTAACAAACTTAATGACTATGTTCCCAAAAGTCTTAAAGATAAAAGGTGAATGACAATAAAAAATGGGTCAGGAAGATCTGCATGACTTTCTGATTCATTTTTTATTTTGTTTTTGGGATTTAGAGTTCTGAGGCCCCAAGTCAAAGGCGCAATAATTGATAATGAGCATCGTTATCGACTAGGTGAAAAAAGTGCGACGCGGCGATGAAGAGGTCATCATTATGATCAATTGGGAGTCGGAGGCGCATTGGAAGCAGTGGGAAAAGAGTGAAGCCCATATCGCAGGCCATAAAGCAAACCTTGGGAAACCAAAGCCTGAATATATCGTCAGTTCGGAAGGATCATTATATGAAGTGAAGGCTATTAAAAAGGCAGTGAAATAACTTACTATCCTTTTTTTTAGATTCCGTACATTAGAAAAGTTAAGTTACTGGGTGGAATATCACATTTCTCAACTATCGTGTCGCATAGGGATGCGGAATGGTGGCCGTTCACATACAATAGCTTACCTTCACTAAAAATTCAGGCTCCCATTATGGGTGCCTCTTTTTGTTGATGGAATCATCTCAAAATAGGTTTATGTTATTCCTAATCTGCTGATATAGTAAAATATTTTTTTAGAATGGTGTCTTTGATGGAAAAGTGAAGAGTGGGAGAGCAGGAAGGTCGTTTAGTATGTTAATATTTATGAACTAATAAGTGGTTTAGTTCTAAGGATGGCTAGGATTCCTAAGATAAAATCAATTAAGTTTAGAAATATTAATATTTAAAAATACCATTAAGATGTCTTTAAAGTAGTGGTTAGTTTATCTGAAACCAAGACCGGTCCCAGTTGGGATTTGATTACGATTCGTGCGCCAGGTTAGGTGTTCACCTTTTTCTTCAGGTGGAACCCCTGAAAGAAATGAAATCGATTTTATTTGACGACGATCCTTATATTGCTTGATGGTCAAAAAAAATACTAAAAAGGCAACGAACCTATTGCTGACATTAATGAAAGGCGGAACCATTGAAAAGAAAAAATTCGTTCTGGAAGATGAGTTGATCATCCGCGAATCTTGCGGTTCCAAATTGGAAAAAAGCTTGAATGCATAAAATGTTTGACAAGATTGCTATGTTAGTAATTGAAGGCTTCCATTTATGGGAGCCTTTTTGCATGTCGACTAAGATGTGAAAAAACCCATTTTTGGGGAAACATACAAGGATGAATTTTTCAGTATGAATTATTGAGTCTATAAAGCAGAGAAACAACCGGAGTTACAGGAGCGATAGGAATAACAGGTGAAACCGGTCCAACAGGAATAGTGGGGGCAACCGGTTTCCGCTTATGAGTAACAAAAATTCAGGGTCATTCACAGTGAATGGAACCAACACTGTGTTTACCGTTCCTGTGAATGGTCGCTAACAGGTGTTGCAGAAGCTTCACTGACTATCATTCGTTTAATTAATGTAAACTTTAACCGTAATAATATGGAAACGTAAATGATATTTGTGAATCCCATTCATCTTGAATGTGGACTTTTTTTGATTGAATGTTTAGGGCTTTTTAATTGGCCTTATTTCCGATTCAAAGTTTTCACTTTGAATTGCCGGCATATAAGGTTTCAAAAAGCGCCCTTAGCTTGAATTCATTTATGACTAAAGGTTAAGGACCATTCAAGGTCAGCAGGGATTCTAGTCCAGATGAAATTACAAATACTTTTTGTATTTCTTTAATTTATAGATGACTGTTGGCTGGCTGATGCCCAAATGTTCTGCCATTTCGTATGTGGTTTTACATTTTTCCCATGCTTTTGCAATCAGTTGCCTTTCAACCTTTTCCAGTGTCTTCTTTAAATCGAAATTCTCTTTACAATCCTGTTCGATTGCAAGGAAGTTGGAGTCTTCAGGCTGTTCAATTTGCCCTGTGATGGATTGCGGAAGGTGTTCGGGAAATATAATTGGTTCTTCGATGGTCAGGATCAACCGTTCAATTAAGTTTTCTAATTCCCGTATATTTCCGGGCCAATGATAATGAGTCAAAACTTCATAACTCGATGGATGGATTTTTTTGAATTTCTGGTATTTATCACTGGTTTTCTGTAAGTAATGCTGAATTAAGAGAGGGATATCTTCTTTACGTTCATGTAATGCCGGAATTTGGATGGGAATCACATTCAAACGATAAAATAAGTCCAATCTAAACTTACCTTGACTTACCATCTCCTTCAAATCTTGATTAGTTGCTGCAACCAGGCGGAAGTTAATATGGTTTTCTTTTTTTCCACCGATGCGCTTTATCTTTTTTTCCTGTAATACTTTCAGTAATTTAGCTTGCATGGCAAGTGGGAGTTCCCCGATTTCATCCAAGAAAAGAGTTCCGCTGTCAGCCTGCTCAATCAGGCCTTGCCTCCCTTGTTTATTTGCCCCTGTAAATGATCCCGGCTCATAGCCAAATATTTCCGATTCAAACAAGCTATCAGGTATCGTACTGCAATTCACTTCGATAAAAGGTTCTTTCTTTCGGTTGCTTTGGTCATGAACAGCACGGGCAAAAGTGCTTTTCCCTACCCCGGAAGGTCCTAATAAGAGAATCGTGGCATCGGTTTTTGCAACATTATGGATCGTTTTTAAAATATGCTTCGTTTCATTACTTCTAGCAATCAAATAATGGTAATCCAGTTCCTTTTCTCTTAAATCCTCGACTTCCGTTTGATAGCCTTTTACTTTTCGTTGTAATTGTTCAAATTGATCCTGCAATTGCAGGATCTCGGTTTGATCCTGACCATAGCTGATTACCCTAACGAGTAGTCCTTCCTTATTAAAAATGGGATAGCCAGTCGACATGACAACATGACCCGTTTTCGTTTCCTGCATTATGCGCTTCGCTTTCTTTTCTTTTAAAACAATCGCATTGATGGAAGGTGTGAGAAGGCCCTCGCTTTCTAATTGATAGACGGAGGTACCGATATAAGAGTCACTTTCCATACCATAAATCTCCCAAAGCTTTGGGTTGGAATATAAAATGATTCCATCTTGATCGGTAATGAGAATGTTATTATTCGATGTTTCAATAATCTTATTTAGTTCTTCCTCCAGCATGTCGTCGTACATACATTCCGCTCCTTTCGGTTTTGGGATGCTGTTTAATTAAAATATAAATCAAATAGTCTAAATAATCAAAAATTAAATCAAAAAACAAGAAAATGATTAAGTTTTTAATCATTTGATGAAACAAAATAATGAAAAGCCTTATATACCGCAGCGAAATAGTTGGCCTGAATCTTGCTTAAGTAAAAGGTAAGAAGAGAATTTCCAAACAAGGTGTTGTATATGTCCATTCTATTTGGATGGAAGTTTGTATGGCATCTGCCATTGCAGTGGAGTGAAAAATAATAATAGCAGAATTAGAATTTAGGAGGATGTTACATGATGAAGTATCAACCGAAAGACTCATTCAAATCACCCCGTTTTTGTGGAGTGCGTACGTTTATGAGGCTCCCATTTGTTGAACGGGTAGATGAACATATGGATTTTGTCATTACGGGAATTCCATTTGATTCCGGGCAATCATTTAGAACGGGTGCGAGATTCGGACCAGAAGCCATTCGCGATTTTTCCATCCTTTTACGCCCTTATAATCCAGAACAAGATATTAATATTTTTGATTACATATCAGGGATTGATTATGGGGATATTCCGATCATTCCGGGCTATATTTCAGAAACGTATAAAAAGATCGAGGAAGAGCTTACTCCTGTCATTGAAAAAGGGATCATTCCCATTTCATTAGGGGGCGATCATTCTATCACTCTAGGGGAGCTGCGTGCAATCGTAAAAAAACATGGACCGGTTGCCCTGCTTCAATTCGATGCTCACTCAGATACTTGGGATAGTTATTTCGATCAAAAGTACAATCATGGCACCGTTTTTCGCCGCGCAATAGAAGAGGGTCTCATCGATGTATCGCGATCTCTCCAAATTGGTATGAGGGGTGGTCTTTACGGGCCGGAAGACCTTCAGGATGCTCGGGATTTAGGCTTGGGTGTTTATACGACGAACGATTATAAACGAATCGGCGTCGAAAAAATGCTAGAGGTCATTCACGAGCGAGTTGCTGACGGGCCTGTCTTTTTATCTTTTGATATTGATTTTTTAGATCCCGTTTATGCACCTGGAACGGGGACACCGGAAGTTTCAGGGGCCAGCATTGATGATGCTTTAAGCTTAGTAAGAGGATTGACGAATATAGATTTTGTCGGATTCGATCTTGTTGAGGTTTTACCTGCATATGATCATGGACAAATCACGGCTGCCGCAGCAGCTAATATTGTCTATGAATTCATCACACTCATCGCTCTCGCAAAAAAAGGGAAACTGGAGAAAAAAGAGAGAGCCGGAGATTTGGAAACACAGCTTAACAATTAATTCCTCATTTTTACTGGAAAGAAGGAAGGTATCGGTGAAATCCCTTCCTTCCCTCTTTACAAAGCGATAGAACATAAAAAGCCCAAAAGGAGATGTATAAATGCATATTTTGGATATATCGATCATGATTCTATATTTTTCTGTTTTAATCATTGTGGGAGTAATCGGATCCAAACGGGCAAAGACAGCAGATGATTTCATTGTGGCAGGACGTAATCTCGGTCATTTTATGTATTTATCCTGTTTAGCTGCTGTGATATTAGGGGGAGCTTCTACTCTAGGAACAGCAAAGTTAGGTTATCAGTTTGGGATATCCGGTATTTGGCTAGTGGTGATGATTGGGCTCGGGATTATCGCAATCGGGTTGTTTTTAACGAATAAGATCTTTGATTTAAAAGTACTGACGATCAGTGAAATGCTTGAGAAGCGTTACAATTCTCAAACCCAATTGGTAAGTGCCTTGGTCTCGGTTATCTATACATTCATGCTGACTGTAACGCAAGTGATCGGGATGGGGACGATATTACATGTTTTGGCTGGTTGGAATTTAACAGTTTCCATGATAGTCGGAGGTGGAATCGTTTTATTTTATACAATATTAGGAGGAATGTGGTCAGTCACCATGACTGATGTAGTACAATTCGTCATCATGACGGTCGGGATTTTCTTTATCATGCTCCCAATGAGTATCTCTAAGGCAGGAGGGTGGAGCTCACTTAAAGAAAATCTCCCTGCATCACATTTTGAGTTAGGCAACATTGGCGGAGAGACCATTTTTCAATATTTTTTACTTTTTACTTTAGGTGTAGTTGTTGGACAAGATATTTGGCAGCGTCTTTTTACCGCACGAACCAAAGCGGTCTCTCGTGGCGGTACGGTTGGAGCTGGAATATATAGTGTTTTTTACGCGATTGCAATAAGTATCATAGGAATGTGCGCTTTTATTATTCTTCCTAATTTAGGAGATCCACAAAATGCATTTACTAGTATAGCAATGGAAACTCTACCTGCTGGCCTATTGGGGGTTGTCATTGCAAGTGTGGCCTCAGCCCTAATGTCCACTGCTTCAGGAACATTGCTGGCTTCATCCACTTTGGTTGTTAATGACATCATTAAAAAATACATCGGCCCAGGAATGAGTGAACGACAATTTTTAAAAACATCACGGTATACTACTTTAACGATTGGTGTATTGACCATAATCGTTGCGATATGGATACAAGATATTTTAGTTGCACTGGATGTAGCTTACGCAATCTTATCCGGCGCTGTGTTCTTTCCAATCATTCTTGGCTTCTTTTGGAAGAGAGTCACGGCTAAAGCGGCATTCTACTCCATTCTAGCTAGCATGATCGTTATTATTGTTGGATTGGTCATTAAAGGACCCTCCTCCACTCAACCCATTCTATACGGACTCGCTACTAGTTTTGTCGTGATCACTACCCTTACTTTCCTTAGCCCCAATAATGAGGTAAAGCAAGATGTAAAGGAGAAAGCGGACATGGACACCCTGGCTAATTGATGGTAGGGAAAAAATGAGGAAAAAGAATCGAGGAGGAAAGAAAAATGACAAAGATAATTTCCCTGCAACCCGCGACATTCAATACACTGGAAGAAGAGCGTAATCACCGGAAAGAAAGGTTGGCAGCTTCCTTCCGTCTTTTTTCAAAGTTTGGTTTCGATGAAGGGATAGCTGGCCATATTACGGTCCGCGATCCTAAATATACAGACCATTTCTGGGTCAATCCGTTTGGGATGCATTTTAGTCAAATTTCCGTTTCCGATCTTATATTGGTTAATCATAAAGGTGATATTGTAGAGGGGGAACATTCGGTGAATGGTGCTGCCTTTGCCATTCATTCGGAAATCCATAAAGCACGACCGGATGCCATTGCAGCGGCACATGCTCATTCGGTATATGGAAAGACATGGTCTTCTTTAGGGAGACTGCTAGATCCGATTACGCAAGATGCCTGCCAATTCTATAAAGACCATGCATTGTTCGATGATTTTACTGGTGTGGTTTATGCATCTGAAGAAGGAAAACGCATCGCTAGGGCTTTAGGTCAACACAAAGCTGTCATCCTCCGCAACCATGGTCTGCTTACGGTGGGCCAATCTGCAGATTCAGCTGCTTGGTGGTTCATAACGATGGAACGTTCATGTCAAGCACAGATAATGGCTGAATCTGTAGGTAACCCGATTTTTATAGAAGAAGAGTATGCAAAGTTAACGGCAGAACAAACGGGAACGGAATATGAGGGTTGGCTGAGTTTTCAGCCTCTTTGGGACAGAATCAGAAAAGAGCAACCAGATTTCTTGAAATGATCATAAAGCACGGCATGGTATAATCGCAACGGATTGCCTTCCCATAAAAGAGGGAAAAGGGAATCGGAGGTTCTTGAGGAGGTTTTATAATGTCTGGTTCTAAGAAAATAGCACCTTCACTTTATATCAGGGTCGATATACCGGAAAAATACATCAATGAGTTTAAGGCGATTTGTTCAGAAGTTGTTGTCGAGCCATGGGAATTCGGCGAACCTGAACCACAGCCAACAGTTGATTTATCAAAGTTTGATGTCCTTTATACGCTGGGGCTTCATGATAATCTTAACATTATAAAAAAAGCTCCAAGGATTAAATGGGTCCATTCAGACAGTGCTGGGGTTGAGGCCATGCTGAATGAAGATATACAGAACAGTGATGTCATCATCACCAATGTCAAAGGCTGCACATCTGTCCCGATAGCCGAGCATACAATTGCGATGCTATCTTCGTTAGCAAGAGGCGTACCGACAATGATCAGAAATCAAATAAACAAAACCTGGGTTGAAATTCCTGTGAAAGATCTTGAAAATGCGACAGTGGGGATAATTGGGTATGGTGATATTGGCTATGAGATAGCGAAGAGATGTAAAGCACTGGGTATGACCGTTATTGGGTGCCGCCGGAATCCCTCCAAGAGGAACAAAGTATATGAACCTGCGGATTTGATAATGGGTATGGATCAAGTGGATGAGGTCCTTTCCAAGTCCGATTTTGTCGTCTTGGCACTCCCGTTTACAAAAGATACCTCATACTTTTTTAATAAAGAACGCTTAAATAAAATGAAAAAAGGCAGCTATGTAATTAATGTCGGCCGCGGTAATACGATTGTGGATGAAGATTTAATTGATTCTTTGAGCAATGGGCACATAGCAGGAGCGGCTCTAGATGTGTTTGAAGTAGAACCTTTACCTAAGGATCACCCTTTCTGGCAGCTGGAAAATGTCATGGTTTCCCCACATAATGCTTACAACTCTTCCAAATACCTAGATCGTGTGATGGAATTATTCTTGAAAAATTTAAAGCTTTTTTCTGACGGTAAACCCCTAATGAACGTTGTGGAAAAAAAACTTGGTTATTAACAGTAATCGGTCTTTTGAAAAGAAAGTTTCAACGATCAATCATAAGAATTAAGTACGAGGGCAGACCCTGATGGGTTTGCTTTTTTTGTTTAAAAGCCCCTGCTTCATCTTTTTCTTGTATAGGACAATCTCTGATCAGGAAAAGCTGGATATAAGGAGGCGATGTATGAATGGGTACTTTCGAAGTTATTTCCCTAATGCTAAGCTTTGGCATGTTTGTAATTGCTATTCTTGATTTCAAAAATCATGACAAGAATCCTTGAAGATAACGATGGCCGGCCGATTATTTTGATTATTAATGGAAGCGTTCTAAAAAAGTAGCAGATTGTAGGTATTGATTCCTCGATTTTTTAAACTTGCAGAGAACACCATTATGAGGTGTTCTTTTTGTTTTCAATGAGTTCAATAGCATATTCCATTCATAGGCTTTGTCATTTTTGACAAAACAATGATATCCAAGTATAGTCTCTAATAGACCGGTTGATATAATTTCAAGGAGTGATCCAGCTATGGCAGAAAAACGAAACTCGAAAGACATTCTTATTGAGGCTGCTTCCCGACTTTTTCGGATACGTGGATATTACGGTGTAGGGCTCAAGGACATTATTGAGGAAAGTGGCATCCCAAAAGGTTCGCTGTATCATTATTTTCCGAAAGGCAAAGAAGAATTGGCGATCGAGGCGATTATTCATACAAAAGAATTCGTGATAGATGAAATTAAACGGGGATTTGATGAAATTGAAGACCCTATCAAAGCCATTCAGTCTCATATTTTTCATTTATCCGAGGTATTTGGTGATAGTGAAAATCTATTAGGACTGCCAATCGGGACGATTGCAGCGGAAACATATACGACGAGTGAGCAGATAAGAACGGCTTGTCAAGAAGCGATAGAAGATTGGCAATCCATATATGTGAAGAAATTACTCGAGGCGGAATTCAGTGAGAAACGGGCAAAAGAATTGAGTATCGTAATTAATGCTTTAATTGAGGGCGGTATCCTTTTATCCTTAACGGCAAAAAACGGGGAACCTCTCCAAGCCATTGCGGAACAGATACCATTATTGCTGATAAATAAATAAGTCATGCGGAAAAATTATCTTAAGCTTAGGTCGAACAGTTAGTAATTGGAGGAATTATTTTATGTCTGCAGATGCAACACAGCAACAAAACCCAGTCATTAGAACGACCCCTATATTAATTGCATTTTTAATTGCAGGGTTCATTGGGTTATTCAGTGAGACGGCATTAAACATGGCGCTGGGGGATCTAATTCAAGAATTCAATGTCAGTCCTTCCACCGTGCAATGGCTGACAACGGGTTACTTATTAACATTGGGGATATTGGTTCCCGTTTCAGGACTCTTGATTCAGTGGTTCAATACTCGTCAATTATTCATTGCCTCAATGGTGTTCTCCATCATTGGGACGCTCATTGCAGCAATTGCACCTGGGTTCGGCATCTTGATGCTAGCTCGTGTCATCCAGGCAATCGGAACGGGTCTTTTATTACCTCTCATGTTCAATACCATTTTATTGATTTTCCCTATTCATAAAAGGGGAGCGACAATGGGATTGATGGGGCTGGTGATCATGTTTGCCCCAGCCATCGGACCGACAGTTTCAGGTTTGATTATCGAAAACCTAAAGTGGAATTACATTTTCTGGGTGTCTTTGCCGTTCTTTGTGATCGCTTTACTATTCGGTCTCAAATATATGCAAAACGTTTCAACGATAACCAAACCTAAAATCGATGTACCATCCATTATTTTATCGACCATTGGTTTTGGGGGTATTGTTTATGGCTTTAGTATTGTCGGAGAGCAAGGATGGAGCAACGCGATAGTTCTATCTTCGATCATTGTTGGACTTATAGCGCTATTCCTGTTTGCTGTGAGGCAATTCAACATGGACAAACCGATGATTGATTTGCGCGTTTTTAAATACCCGATGTTCACGTTAGGGTTAATAACCGTCTTCATCACCTTCATGATCATCATGTCATCCATGATTCTCTTACCGTTATACCTGCAAACCGGTCTTGCATTAGCTGCGTTTTCTGCTGGGCTTGTACTATTACCGGGTGGAGTGCTTAATGGTATTATGTCTCCAGTTACTGGGCGCATTTTTGATAAGTTCGGGCCAAGAGGGTTAGTGATCCCAGGCTTCATTATCATGCTTGTCATGTTATGGACTTTGACGAACGTAACGACTGAAACGACGATCATTATGGTAATCGTCATGCATACCCTCCTTATGATTGGTGTTTCGATGGTCATGATGCCGGCCCAGACAAATGGTCTGAATCAACTGCCGAAAAATCTTTATCCGGATGGAACGGCTCTAATGAATACATTGCAACAAGTATCGGGGGCCATCGGTACAACCGTTGCCATTACAATCATGTCAGCATCCCAAAAAAATTATATGGCAAATGCAGAAGATCCGTTCGATCCATCTGCCATCAGCGGTTCATTGACTGCAGGCGTTCAAGATGCCTTTATTTTCGGTCTCGTCCTTGCAATCATTGGTTTGATCGTGTCATTTTTTATCAGGACAGCACGAGACTAATAAGATATTAATGAAAAAATATAAATTAGCCAGCAGGGAAAAAATTTTCTCTGTCTGGCTTTTTGTTTGGAAAAAACAATAACACCGAGAATAAATCGTTTTTTTTATTGGGTTTTATTACCACATTTTATCGAAAGCTATAAAAACAGAGTGAATTATTTGAAAATCAACCACTTATCGGATAATCTTACACAGTAATAGTTACTAAAATTTAGCCTAGGTAAAGCGGTTAACAGGAGGAATTCAAATGAATACAATAAAAACCAAAATGTTTGAACCTGTAACAATAGGTGCATGGAACTTAAAAACAAGAACGGCAATGGCTCCTATGACACGGTCGTTTGCCGATAACGAAACTGGTGTTGTGAATGACCTGACCGTAGAATATTACCGAAAACGGGCTCAAGATGGAATCGGACTTATCATCACTGAAGGTGTAGTGATTTCACCAAGAGCAAAGGGCAATCCTGGAGTTCCCGGAATATATACTCAAGAGCAAATCAACGGCTGGAAAAAAGTAACGGAAGCAGTGCACGCAGAAGGCGGAACGATTATTGCGCAAATCTGGCATGTGGGCCGTGCAAGTCACCATGAAATTGCAGGAGGACTTCCTCCGCAGGCTCCGTCACCCATCGCTGCAGAAGGTAAGGTTTCCCGATTCGGTAAACCTTTTGACATTCCTGAAGAAATGACAGAGACGGATATTGCAGAAGTTGTGACCCAATATAAACAAGCTGCAAAGAATGCAATGGATGCTGGCTTTGACGGCGTTGAAATTCATGGTGCACACGGCTACTTAATAGACCAGTTCAATTCTGACACCTCCAATAAAAGGAGCGATCGGTACGGTGGTGATTTAAAACAGCGTCTGACTTTTATGAAGGAAGTGCTAAAAGCAGTTATTGATGCGGTTGGAGTGGAACGTACCCTTATTCGTTTTTCGGCTTTGAAAATTGACCAGCCGTCTTACATGTGGGAAGACCCTGAAAAAGCGATCCAAACATTTATTGAAGCGTTCAATGAAACAGGAGTCAAAATGATTCACCCATCCACGATGGAATTTACCAAACCGATTGCAAGAGGATTGACGATGCATGAATTGGTACGCAGCCACTGGGATGGAATCATAATTGGTGTAGGGGGGCTTGATCCTGAAACCGCAGAAGCCGCACTGGAAAAAGGCATTATTGACGTTGCGGCGATTGGACGTCCGCTTATAGCCAACCCGGATTATCTGGCACGAATTAAGCAGGATGAAAAACTTGTTGATTACGAGGCAAAGAAACATTTAGGGCAACTGATTTAATAGAGATATAATATAAGTCAGGCTTGTTCATTGACAGGACACCGCAGTAACTATACTATCTTTTCTATAACTGATGCGATTCTTCATTCAAGAAGGGTCGCCTTTTCTATGGAACTAAAAGGGAAGTGCAGAGGAAGACGGATATTAAAGGTTATATATATTTGGTAGACTTACTGGTTATTTCAATTAATAAAGTGAGGAAGCTGGTATATAAATGGAACGTATCATGGTTATCGGAGTGTCCGCGGGTGTCGGAAAATCCACTTTTGCAAGAAGACTTGGAGATAATTTGGATATCGAAGTACATCATTTGGATACATTCTACTGGAGGCCTGGCTGGGTGGAGGCTCCCTTAGAGGATTTTATTTCTGCTCAGAAGGAAGTATTGAGTCATGACAAGTGGATAATGGAAGGCAACTATAGTAATTCTTTTAATTTACGTTCGGAGCTTGCCGATACGATTATTTATTTAGAACTTCCTCTCCGTGTTTGCCTTTACCGTGTTATAAAACGTTGGTTATCTTATCTAGGTAAAACAAGACCTGATATGGGCGAAGGCTGCAATGAAAAATTAGACTGGCAGTTTGTTAAATTTATCATGACCACCTACTTTCCTCGCAAGAAAGAAATGAATAAGAGATTTGCAGAACTTCAAAAGAGTGACCCTGAAAAGCTAATAGTTATATTAAAAAGCAAGAACGATATTGAAGGATATCTGTTGAATATGAAGGGATAAGCTTTCTTACCATTAATTTTTATGACACTTAGAGGTTTCCGAGAGTTAATAAAAGCCAAAATGGAAAAGGGACCTTCCAATCGAAGATCCCTGAGACTGTAGACAAATTCGAAGAAATCGAGTTTACCACAGTTTTTTTATGGCTTGTACAATTTGGACGTAGATTTCCGATCCAGGCACTCGCTTTCCGCGGGCGGTCCGCGAGCCTCCTCGGCTTGCGCCTGCGGGGTCTCCCTAGACGCGCTTTTCCCGCAGGAGTCTCGCACCTTTCTCTCCAATCAACTTTGTTCTAACATATAGATAAAAACCATACTTGAGGAGTTGAAGGTGTTGGTTTGGGAACATCTTTTGATGAAAGATATGTTTTCCGAACCCCTTTTTATACTTAATAAGTTTCCATGAACTAAATTACCATATATCTACGGACAATTGACGATTACAGCAACTCACCAATCTAGTCTATCTTTTAACTAAAGGCTTTACATCTTGCGGAATAGGGGAGATATAGTTTTTCCCTTTTAATCGTTCTTTTAGCTCTGTTTTTGCCTTTTCAATTAATTCCGGATTTTGAAGCACTTCTACTGCAGTTGCCGCAATAACCTTGCCAGCATGAAGCATTCCTTTATGGGCAATGGATGTTGATCCCAGTGTAACCCACTGCCAGCTATGCAATGGTGACCCAAGAACAAAACAAGCTGTTGTGCATTGGGCAGTAGGAACAATCCAACTAACATCTCCCACATCCGAGGAACCTGTTAATGGCGCTTGGGAGCCCTCGATGGGTTCTAACCAATTTGCCAATGCATCATCTTGATTATCTTTAAAAGGATTGATTGTACCGTTCCTTTCTTGTTCGGTTAAGGTGGCGCGGACTTCTTTGGCAAGCTGTTTTTCCTTATCATCGTGTTGTGGAATACCTAATTCTTGAAAATTCTTGTACATGACGGATTCTAGTACATTGTTTTGGATAACATTGGAACAGGCTTTGTCGAAAACGATTTCCAATTCAGTTCCTGTCATAAGGGCAGCTCCTTTAGCAATATTACAAACTCTCAAGTAAATATCTTGAACTTGTGAAACTTCTGGAGCTCGTAATAAATAAAGAACTTCTGCATCTTGTTGGACAACATTAGGCGATAATCCACCTGAATTCGTTATGGCATAATGGACTCTTGCTTCTTGAATAATATGCTCTCTTAAATAGTTCACGCCAACATTCATAAGTTCTACGGCATCTAAAGCACTCCGTCCCAAATGTGGTGATGCTGCTGCATGAGAGCTTTTGCCTTTAAACTTATAATACACTTGGAAATTGGAAAGCGAATCCATCGACATAACGCCGTTAACATCCAGTGGGTGCCAACAAAATGCAAAATCAACGTCATCGAACAAACCCTCTCTGACCATGAAGGTTTTGCCTGATCCGCCTTCTTCTCCTGGACATCCATAATAACGAACTGTCCCATTTATATGATTCTCTTCCATATAATCCTTCACAGCAACAGCTGCAGCTAAAGATCCCGTACCAAGTAAATTGTGACCACATCCATGGCCATTTTCACCTTGTACTATTGGCTCTTGTTTAGCTGTAGCTTTTTTTTGACTCATACCTGATAGCGCATCAAATTCTCCCATGATTGCCACAATAGGTTTACCGGTCCCAAAGCTACCGATAAATGCCGTTTCTATGTTTCCAACACCTTTTTCAACAGAAAATCCTTCGTTTTCTAACGTGCTGCATAGCAATTCAGCAGATTGATATTCTTCAAAGCGTGTTTCTGCAAAATTCCATATACAGTCACTGACTTCAATGAATTTTTCTTTTTTTTGTTCAATGATTTCCGATAATCTATTTACATGTGTCATTTTACACTCTTTCCTTCCTATATATATTCTGAAGAATTATTTTAATAGGCGTCTTGCAATTAGATTCAAAAGTTCTGCACTCCTTGGTAAAACTTCTTCTTGAATATCAAATTTAGGGTGGTGATGTGGTGCAGGAATATCAGTCCCAATAATCATATATGTCCCTTTTCCGCCAATATCCTGTACTCTTCGAATCATAAAACTTGCATCTTCGCTACCTGCAGAACCGGATTCCCTGCATGCTTTGATTGTTGAAAAACCATCTACATTCCTGGCTTCTTCCATGGCCAGTTCGACAAGTTCTTGATCACAACGAATCGTAATTGCTTGACCTATAATTTCAATTTCATGTTCAAGCTCATGCATACCTGCACTATGAGCCACGATATTTCGAACACGTTGCTCCACTTCAGCATTTGTTTCTTCGGATACAGACCGGGTCTCAATGACCATTTTTGCATGCGCTGGAATAATATTAGCGGCTGTTCCTCCGTTAAGAATACCTACATTTATGCGGGTAGAACCTGAACTGAATCTTGGAATGGCATGTATATTTAATAATGCGGTGGCTGCTCCTAACAATGCATTTTTCCCTTTTTCCGGAGAAGCACCTGCATGAGAAGATACCCCATGAAAATGGGCGGCCATTTTCGTACTTGCTAAAAAGCCGGAAGAACCACCATGAAATTCTCCTAGGGGGACATCTGTGCCAAGGTGCAGACAATATAAATAATCCACATCATTCAAAATCCCTTTTTGTACCATTGAATAGGCACCGCGTACTCCCTCTTCAGCTGGTTGAAAAATAAGTTTTACCGTTCCTGCGAAATTCCCATCAGCTAATTTTTCAGCAAGTCCTAAGCCAATTGCTGTATGGCCATCGTGTGCACAGGCATGCATATTCCCTTCATATTTGGAACGAAAACCGTTTATTTGCGGGAAGTGGTCAGAATCAGTACTTTCCGTAACAGGCAATGCATCCATATCAAAGCGGAAAGCTACGGTTGGGCCATCAGTTTTTCCTTTTAATATACCAATGACGGCAGTATATCCACCCTCCATTTCTTGGAGGATTTTTGGATTGGCGCCATCTTGTAATGCTCTATTAAATGTTTCCTCTAATACTTCTATAGGGGGGACTCCCCGGCGAGAATCACCATCTAAAGCATCTTTTCCAAATATCACGTTATATTTCAGAGAAGTTAGTGCTTCCACTACCTTTGAAGCAGTTCGAAATTCCGTAAATCCAACTTCTGGATGTTGATGAAGATCACGTCTTAAAGAAATAATATCCAATTCGTTTCACTCCTAATTTATTTGATGATAATTCATATAATACGATTTGGTGTCCAGACCAAGCAGCCCAGCCCCTCAAGTCGGATAAGGGGCATGCGGGGCACTTGAGATTTTTTCAAATTACGGTAATTTCGGATATACTCCGGGACCAATTGGGAGGCCAAGGAAATACCAAACGACTACCAATAGCGTCCAAATGATGAAGATGATAATCGGGTAAGGCAAAATAAGAGAATAATAAGTTCCTAGTTTTGCATCTTTTCGATACTCTTGTAAGAAACTTAAGAATAGCGGGACAAATGGAGATACAGGTGCCAATGGCAGTACAGATGAATCCGCTACCCTGAACAACATTTGGGCGAAGGCAGGATGATAGCCTAATACCATGAACATTGGGACAAAAACGGGTGCCAATATAGACCATATTGCAGATCCGCTGGCAATGAACATGGAAAGAAGTCCAGATAAGAACATTAGCCCAATTAGGACAGGTGCACCTTCTATGTTTAGCTGTTCCAAGAGATCTGTGATGGATAAAGCCAAAAATTTACCCATATTACTCCAGTTAAAGCAAGCGACAAACTGGGAAAGCGGGAAAACCATAATAATAAATCCGGCCATTCCTTTAATTGGGTCCACCAATAATTCCGGAATGTCATTTTGTTTCTTGATTGCTCCCACCTTAACTCCATAAGTAATAGAAACTGTAAAAAAGAAGAGTAAGATGATTGCGACAATTCCAGACATGAATGGAGAGGGGAGAATGGCTCCAGTTTCTGGATTTCGCAATAGAGCTCCTTCTGGAACGACTAGAACGGCCATAACAGCTATAAAAATCAATGCTGAAATTCCTGTAGCCAGGAGTGCTTTGTTTTGTTGCTTCGTTAATGGCTCCAATTTTTTATGCTGGCCGCCACCTTCATACTTTCCTAAGCGCGGCTCGACGAATTTATCTGTAATCAAGGATATAACTACCGTTAGTACGAGAACGGAAGTCGCCATAAAGAACCAGTTATCAGTAACATTAACGGTCAAATTTGCATTCATGCCTTTCGCTACTTCCGAACTAATTCCTGAAAGCAAGACATCTGTTGTGACGATTAATAAGTTGGCGGTGAAACCTGAACCAACCCCAGCGATGGCAGCGAGCAACCCAGCAACAGGGTGACGTCCCACAGCAAGGAAAATTAAAGCACCAAGGGGAGGCATAATAACAAGCGCAGCATCAGAAGAAACATGACTAAAAAAGGCAACAAATACAACTAAATAACTAGCGTATTTCCCTGAGACTTTTAACGACATTTTCCGAATCAAAACTTCTAACAATCCAACTTTTTCTGCTAATCCTACTCCTAGCATAAGAGCTAAAATAGATCCCAGTGGTAAAAAGCCGGAAAAGTTTTTAATCATATTCGGCAAAATCCATTGGATGCCTTCACGGCTTAAGAGGTTTTGAACTTCCACTTTCTCTCCACTTATGGGGTCCGATGCCGAAACATGGAAAACTGATAAGAGAGCGGTTACAACAAATAAAAAGGCAATCATATAAATAAATAAGATAAAGGGGTGGGGGATCTTGTTTCCTATTCGCTCTACTCGATTGAAAAAACCACCCGTTTTATGATTTTGAAGATTAGTTGTATCTTTGATTACTTTTTGTTCCATTACATTCTCCTCCTAAACCTTCTTCCATTTGTAGTTTGTGCGTTTTGCACCATTCCATTTATAAACTTTTTCTCTAAACATGCCTTAAACTCAAATTACCGTCTTTCATCCTTTGTGAACTTCATTAATTCCTTCCAATATACTGATTTTTATTTAACGAATATTTAACGCTATTTTCGTTAAATGTATTATATAATTAAGAATAATCTATTTCAATAAAATTTTCAGAAAAAAGGGAAAATATTTTCTGGTAATTATTGTTAAATGAACAATAGGATTCGAAACCTTTTAATCAATAAGTCCTGCCACTCTTGAACTCACGAAAGATAAGAAACCATATTAAGCAGCACCGTTTATTTATGTCAAACGGTGCTTTACATGCTTTTATATTTGGATCTCATTTATTATTCCCTGTTAGGGTTGGTTATTTTGATATAATAAAACTAATAGTATGATGTAGGGGTGAAATAAACGTGTATAAAATTGGGGTTGTAGGTCCACTTTCATCTATAAAGAAAATTCGGGATGTTACTAATGAATTTGAACATGAAATAGATTTTATTGATTTTCCATATGAAGATGCACGTGAGGTAACGGACATTATAAAAAATCACCAAAGTACTGTAAATGGTTGGTTTTTCTCTGGACCAGTTCCTTATAGAATAGCAAAAGGAATGTTGGATTCAGAGGCCAATTTTACATATTGTCCTCCTGTAGGATCTAGTTTATATAGATGTTTATTACAAATGTCTGCAGATCAAAAACATTTTTTCGATAAATTATCCATCGATATGATTCGATTGGAAGACTTTTTTTTGCATGAGTCGCTGCAAGAGCTAGGGATTTCCACCGAACATATTTATGTAAAAACATTTGATGAACAATATGATTATCAAGAAATTGTTCAATTTCATCTTCAGTTGTGGAGGGAAGGGGAGATACATGCTGTCCTAACCGTTTTACAATCTGTATATGAGGCCTTGAAGAAAGAAAATGTTGCTGTCTACAAAATAAATATGACAAAGATGGAAATTCGACAAGCGGTCAAGATTTTGATTGAAAAAGCAAAAAGCACCTATTTTAAAGATAGTCAGATAGGTGTAGAGATTATTGAAATTGATCAGTTTGATCAATTTGTGGACGAGGTTAATATTCGTTATCATCTTCAGCATTTGGAGCTGAAAATTAAACAAACATTGCTTTCATTTTGCGAAAAATTAGATGGATCCCTCATAGAAAATGGAAACGGCCGCTATCAAATATTTAGTTCACGCAAGGCAATTGAACGGGAAATTGGCAGCTTGCAAAGTACTGTTCAATTACTGGCCCTTGATATGGATGTCTCAGTTGCAGTTGGTATTGGTTTTGGTGAGACGGCTGCATCAGCAGAAATCAATGCCCGCAAGGCGATCCGTCATTCGAAGAAGCAAGACAGTTCCGGAATTGTTGTTATCCAAGAAGATGGTGTAATGATTGAATCCGTAGGTCAAGAAGAACAATTGGCATATACCTTCCGTTCTAATGATAAAGAACTGCTAGATAAATTGAATCAGGCTAACATTAGTGTAAAAACGTATAAAAAGATAGAAGCATTGGTTGATCGTATGGGCTGGGACGGCTTCACTTCCTCAGACTTAGCTTCTCATTTATCCATGACCGTCCGAAATGCCCAGAGAATTATGAGTAGTTTGAGTGAAAGCGGTTTAGTGGAATACAAAGGAGAAGAACTTCAATCACCTCGGGGAAGACCTCGTAAAATTTATATGTTAAAGAAGTAATATCTCGACATTTTTGATATACACGAAAATGCAATTTGATTACCGAGGAAAGTTTTGAGTATTTCCCTTAATTAACTCTCCTTGGGGTAGCATAACATTGCCATCAAGTTAACAATTTAGAATACCCTCAGAACAAAATTTGGGGCTTTCTTGTAACAAAGAAGCTCATTTTATCGTTTTGGAGGTGTCCTATTTTCTTAGCTTGATGGGCATGTGGTGGTACCTCAATAAGCATATAAAAGAATCCTCCAATTAAAAAGATCCTTCTAAACTCCAGCTTATAAGATCCATTATATGAACTTTTGAATGTACGTTCGTTACATTCTAATTAGAGAAAAAATACCCTTGTTCAACTAAAGTGTCAGGATAGTGCAATAAAGAATTCAATTTATTAAAGGTGGAAAAAAGAATGGAATTATCACAGGCTTGGGTATTGCTGTTGGTGACTTAATTCATACTCTTGCGGCAGTTGTTGGACTTTCCGCGATATTAATGACATCTACACTTGCTTTTGGAGTTGTTAAATATTTAGGTTCAGCATACTTAGTTTATTTAGGAATAAGAGCTTTGCTTGAAAAATCAAAAAAAATTGAAAAACCTATTACTAAGAAAGTGAATAATAATCTATCATTTCGTCAGGCTTTGTTAATTGAATTACTAAACCCTAAGACTTCATTATTTTTCTTAGCTTTCTTACCACAGTTTGTAAAAAGTGATGGTTCCCCAGTGACAATTCAGCTTTTAATGCTTGGGTTAACATTTGTACTGATGAGCATAATGTATACCACTCTCTTAGTTTTCGTAACAAGTACAATTGGCAACAAGTTATTAGTTAAATCTAACAGCAGTTCAAATTGGTTTGGGAAAGTCGGAGGTATAGTCTACATTGGTTTGGGAATAAAGTTAGCTCTTCAAACACACGAATAGATAAATATATTTTTATTCGTTAATCAACTAACAGGTGCAATCGTTCTTTAAAGAGCTGTGATGATGATCAGCTCATTTTTTTATGCAACAAATGGAGCAAGTTAGTTTTTAAAAAAATTATGATAAAATAGGATAAATTTTATTACTCATATCAAACGAGACTTTAGTTTTCTTAAAGAAACTAAGAACCACATTTCCTTATAGTCGGTACGCTAATTCCTTTTAATCACCCTTCAAAGTATAAAAGGCGCATTGGGATATTATTTACCAATATATTGATTGAGGAAATGTGCTATTGCCGTATAGGCAGTAATTTTATTATTTAGTTTTACGATGGAATGACCTTCATTTTCAAAACAGATAAACTTTACAGGGTGATTTCTTGCTATTAATTTATTTACGATTTGTTCAGATTCTTCAATTGGGACGCGTGGGTCATTAGACCCGTGAAGTACCATCAGCGGACTGGTAATCCGGTCAGCTAGTTTCAATGGATCAATCAGATCATAAAAGTTTCCGTCCTTTTCAATAGTTCCATATTCAACTTCGCGAAGTTTGCGTCGCCACGGACTGGTTTTTTTAAGAAAAGTTCTGAAACTTGAAATCCCAACGAGATCAATTGCAGCAGACCATAATTCCGGATAGTGAGAGATGGCTGCAAGAACCATAAATCCTCCGTAGCTCCCTCCCATAATGGCAACTCTATTAGGATCAGCGCATCCTTCTTTCTTTAACCAATCTACTAAAGAAACAAGATCTCTAACGGAGTCCATTCGTTTACGAACATCATCAAGATGAGTATATGTTTTTCCATATCCTGTACTCCCGCGTACGTTAGGAGTAATTACTGCATAGCCAAGGCTTAGGAAATACTGCAGAACTGGATTGAAAACAGCACGGATTTGGCTTTCTGGACCCCCATGAACATATAGAATAACAGGAATTTTTTCTGATTGGGTATTTGGCTTGAAGTAAAAGGCAGGTATTTGGAGATTGTCAAAAGATTTAAAGGAAATAAGAATAGGTTCAATTAATTTATTTTCCAAAAACTTTGTCTGAAGAGATTGAGTAAGCCGTTCTGTCTTCATTTTCCTTAAGTCAACCTGCCATATATCAGACGGATAGGTCGGCCCATTGAATACATAGGCTAATTTTTGATTGTCGGGTGAAAATGTTAAGCTAGTTATCACCCCCATTGGTGTTTTCCATGTATAAAGGGCACTTGATTTTAGATCTAAAAGAATGCCTCTTGAAATACCTCCTTCATTAATTGAAAAAGCTAACTTTGAATGATCTTTACTCATAGCGAGGCCTTCAAAGTCCCACTGTCCCACCTCCAGCCAAGTGAGATGTTTTGTTGAAAGATCAATGATCGCGAGCCCAAAAAATTCTCTATCTTGATTTGTTAATAAATAGAGATAATCTCCATCCTTGCTGAAATGAGGGTTTTTATAGCTTGCTTCACCCTGATGATCTGTTAACCAGGTCATTTCTCCTGTGCCAAGATTCAGTAAACCTAAATCGTTATCCAACTGGGAATTTGTTTTCCGAATCAATAATGATTTACAATCAGGAGACCACATGATGGAGGTATAGAGACCATCCTTTGACAAAACCATTTGTTTTTCTAATGTTTCGACATTTTGAATATAGATATCGAAATAGGCAGAATGTCGACGATTGCTTGACCAGGCTATCCATTTTCCATCAGGTGAGAGACCACCATATTCATGTTTATGGTCAGGTGAGTTGGTAAGCGGGATCAGTACACCATCACTCTTGAGTAAAAACAGTTGTTGCTTCTCATTACCCCCGACATCCATGCCGATGAATAGTCCGCGTTGTGATGAACTGTTTAAGTATTTAACAAAAGTAATTCGTTCATTAGTAAAAGAAATTCGGGTAGGTTCACTTATATCGAAATCCTTTGCCCAAACCTGCGGTAAACCAGAATAATCAGCAATAAAGAATAACTTATTACTTTTAGGATCATAAACAGGGTTACTGACAGTTCCAACAGACAAATATGATTTGATGCCAATTTCTTTCATACATTCACTCCTTAAAATGTGCTAAAAAAGAGAGGAATTGAGATAGCCCAAATAATAAAAAGCTCAAAAAGGTTTAATTACGTTTCACAACCATTATATTTAGATGCATTATATATCATGTACTTCATATCTTGGCTATGAGTGCCGAAAATAGTTGAGAACTAGATTTTCGGGAATGTTTTTATAAGGTTTTTTCCATAAGCAAATCTATAAAAGTAGTGAGCTATTTTAGTCTTTAATCATCAAATCCAGAAGGGAAACCCTCCTAGCATATTTCAAAGGGGGTCACAAAAATTTTATTTTAATTTTTGTGACCCCCTTTGTTTTTTTATCCATAACACCAAATTGGCATGTACTTTTTCGTATTTAGCAAGTTTGTTTGTTAGATTCCTATAACACGGTCGATTGTTATTGAAACCATCGATAAAATTTCCAAATAATGAGCATGAAGATCATGTATCCGAAAAGGGAATAAGAATGTTGCCATGCTTCGCTATGAGTAAACAATCCTAAATTCTCCGAAAACGATTCGGAAACACTTATACAAAGTCCAATCAAAACGATAAACAGTATTCTTGATAATTCAGTCAACGCTTTAGCGATCCATAAAAAGAGCGTAGTAAAGATTGGCAATATCAATAATGTAAAAGCGACATTGATTGTAAATATACCTGGGAATGGTCTTGCCGGAAAGGAATACATTTGTTTACCTACAAACAGTAAGTCTAAATACGTTCCGATGAAACAAGAGAAAATTATTGTGGCTACAAAAGCCCGATGGTTACTCATATTCTGCTTCTTCTCGGAGTAAGACGTTTTTTTTTGCCAGAATGGCAAGTTCAATTTTTTCAAGCGTTGTGCAGTATTCATCATAAATCTCCCCATCTATATTTTCTCCCTTATCGATTAAGTAGTCCATGATGTGCCAGTCTTCAAACCAGTCTTTGCTTTCCTCCTCCTCATGATTAAGATCTTTCCATGTGTATATTAATCGAGGACTGTATAAACGATCCGCACCTTTTCTTAATTGGCATTTTTTTGTTCGACGTTTATAAAATGCACGGGAGAATGATTCGTTTACATCATTAAACAAATGCGGCCAGTAGTCTTTTCGCGAACCGGTATGTGGATGATCATGAGCCCAATCTACTACTCCTGATAAGATGTTCTCACGGCTAAACAGCAGTGAGTATAATCGCTTGCCCAGCAATATTCGCTCATGAAGGGAGGTGAAATGCTTCATTGTATTCCCGACTAGTAATGTTTCTTGTTTGGTCTCATCCTTATAGTATGGAAAAAGAATGTGATTAAAGCGAAAAAAATCATAAAGTTTGAATCCAATACTATTTAGTACGGTCTTTTTAAAATGGGCATTTTGAATGACCCTTTTTTCTAAATAGCTTTGTTCATTAATAACAGTGGCAATGGCTAATATATACTGGTCGCCTGTTCTCCAAAAATGGTTCCACAACGTTTCCATAAACGTTGATACATTGAAAAAAGGTAGAAGATGAAACAGTCTTTTTGATCTTTTGACACTTTGTTCATACAACAAAAATTGTGGGTACACATCTTGGAAGATTAACCAGTTCCCTCGTTCCAAAAAAGAAAAGAAGATAAGTTGATCTTTTTCCGACAATAGTCTTGTATATAAATCCCCTTTTAAATCCGTCATATTCCAACCGCCATTACGCGATACCATATGTCCAAGTAGTGCCCAGTGTATTTCTGGGTAACGGAGGTAAAACTGAAAATAGGCATGAGTTCGTGTCACATTATTATTGTTGTGTTGTCTTGTTCGTTCTTTTATTTCATGTATTAACATTGTCTCTTCTCCCGTTAACTCCCACGTTTTAACAGCAGTCTGTTTTTTACTTTTTTTCTTTAATTCATCTTTTACATCTAAAAGAGAATACGGAAACGTCTTGGAAAATCCGTTCCATTTCCTTTTCCAATCGTTATGATGCATCCTTCTTCCTCCCGTTAACATGAATGTTCTTCTTTTTTAGGCCAAATAGGTTATCGTAATAACCAACAGGTGATCAAATTTTTCAATCTATTTATGAGAAATCAATCTTTTAAACTTCTAGTAAGGATTTTTAAAGGTATTTTAACAGTGTAGCTATCATCAGTTTATTACGAACGTGAGGAACAAATGATGATAGTTTTTTCGTACAAGAGGTAGCGCGCACATTTTAATGTTATCTGTACTAAGAAAATCATGAGTATTTAAAGTATTCTAGGAAGATAATTGAGTGAAAAGTTACTTTCAATATTGAGGGAGGATAGTTAAAGAGTGCTGTTTGCTCTTTGTTCAACAATTGAACCATTTTATTGAATAAGATTTGCATAAATATCCCCTTACGCAGCCATTTAGGTGCGCTTGAGATGCGTAAACGTTGATTTATCAATGGTGTATAAACGAGGGTGTTTTGTAAACCTCACATGAATAACGTATACAAGGTATTTTTCTTTCATATGGCATGATAAAATGGTGTAAAAGGTAAATGTTGGTTTGGTTAGGTATGTTTTTGCAGCTATAAATACCATTTCTATCATTCTTTTCTTTTTGCTACTGTTATTTTTCATTTCTCTTGGTTTATTTATACGATCAAGAGTAACAAACCAAACTAATAAACAGAACTCTAATACAAATTAAATAAAAGTTAGATAAAATGAATGAATTATGGAAAAACAACAGAAGAATTAGAACTTACGATAATGTGAATTATGTTAAACTAGGATATTCTATAAAGAACAATGAATATATTACAGATGATAAAGGAAGTCGAATACAGGATGTATAAAATCGGACTGGTCGGTCTAAAAGCTTCTATAGAACAGATATTAGACTTGGCAGAAGAATATAAACATGAGTTGGAATTCATCTCTTTTCCCTATGTAAATACCGAAGAGGTAGAGGAAATTGTAAAGGAACATGATTCTAACGTACATGCATGGCTTTTTTCTGGTCCACTTCCCTATGAAATCGCCAACAAAACACTAGGCACAGATAAAATAATGGTCCATGTTCCAGCCACGGAATCAGGTTTTTATAAATCCTTTTTAGAGATGATCTACGAACAAGGGAAAATCATTGAGCATCTAAGTATTGATACTATGTCCTCAAATAATATTAGCGAAGAAGCTTTGTCACAGTTGAATATAAAAACCAAAAAGATTTATACGAAAGTGTTTGAGACAGATGTTGATACGGATGAATTGGTACATTTTCACTTGGATTTATGGAATACGGGAAAGACAGAAGGAGCTTTTTCCTGTTTTCCATCCGTGTGTGAAGCTTTAAGGGAATATGGCATTCCAGCCTATCGTATGTCGATGAGTAAGATGGAAGTGCGGCAAACGCTTCGAATTCTTTCTGAGAAAGTAAAGACATCCTACTTTAAGGGTACACAAATCGGAGTTGAAATCATTGAAGTCGAATATTTTAACAAAGTGGCAGAGGAAATGAAAACTCCATATCATTTACAGTACTTGGAGCTTCGCCTAAAAGAAATGTTGATTCAGCTTGGAGAAAAAATAAATGGTTCCTTTTCAGAGAAAGGGAATGGAAGGTACATGATTTTTAGTTCTCGCGGCGCAATTGAACGAGAAATATTTACGCTCGAAGATACTATTCAAAAATTGGCCTTTGAAGCAGATACACCCGTTACCGTTGGAATTGGCTTCGGTGAGACTGCCTATTCAGCGGAAATCAATGCTTTTCGGGCTATTCAACACTCGAAAGAGATGAAAAAGCGTGAAATTGTAATTATTCAAGATGATGGCAAAATTATCGAATCACCAGGCAAAAAGAAAGAATTGCAATATGATACCCGTTCCCACAATAAACCTCTTATAGAAAAGTTGAAAAACGGAAATATCAGTGTTAAAACGTATAAGAAAATATCGGCTCTCGTTCAAAGAATGGGCTGGAGTGAATTTACTACAAAGGATTTAGCGACACATCTTGAAATGACAGAGCGCAATGTACGGCGAATTGTTGCAGATATGTGCGAAGTTGATTTGGCACAATGCATTGGGGAAGAGGCTAACGCCACTCGTGGAAGGCCGAGTAAAATTTATCGATTATTATAAAATACAGGCACCAATATTTGGGGTGCTTTAGACTGTAGACAAACTCGATGAAAATTGAGTTTGTCTACAGTTTTTTTTGAGGGTTCGTGAAAATGCGAACGTTGATTGGAACGTAGGGAACTCGCTTTCCGCGGGCGGTCCGTCCTCGGCGCCTTCGCGCCTGTGTGTTCTCCTATGGACACGCTTTTCTATGCAGGAGTCAAGCACCTTCCGTTTTCAATCAACTTTTTTAACAGTTAGATAGAACCTACAAACTGAGGGACCCATAATTGGGGTGCCTTTCTGCTTTATGCTGTGTTTCAAATTTTTGTAAAACTTGGCAACTAAATGAGGTTTGGGAACGGTTTAGAATTTTCAAAAAATATTGAAATAAAGACCGAGGGAGATTATACTCTATTTAAGGAATTTTTTCCTTAAACTATCCTAAATTAAGGGCTGTTATGTAAATTGAATGAAAAAGGGGTTGTAGTTGGTGTCTCAAACGATAATGATTCATGATTTGATCGAGGCTGTTAAAGATGAAGTGGTTACTTGGAGAAGATATTTACATAAGTATCCGGAGCTTTCTTTTCAGGAGGAAAAAACAGCACAATTTGTTTATGAAAAGCTGCAAACTTTTGGTGAATTGGAAATTTCACGTCCGACAAAGACGAGTATTATGGCTCGTTTGATCGGTCAGCAGCCTGGGAAGGTTATTGCACTGCGGGCAGATATGGATGCGCTTCCAATTGAAGAAGAGAATGATTTTGACTTTGTGTCACAGAATTCAGGAGTTATGCATGCTTGCGGACATGATGGGCATACGGCGATGCTGCTTGGCACAGCAAAAATTCTTACAAAGTTAAAGGATCAAATTAAAGGGGAGGTGCGCTTTTTATTTCAACATGCTGAGGAACTGCCACCCGGTGGGGCTCAAGAAATGGTGAGAGCCGGTGTGCTGGATGGGGTGGATATGATTATTGGCGCCCATCTCTTGTCGACTCTTCCTTTAGGGAAAATTGGTTTGGGTTACGGTCCGGTGATGGCTGGAGCTGATACTTTTAACATTACCGTGGTCGGTAAAGGGGGGCACGCCTCGCAGCCTGAACTTACCGTCGATCCCATAGCGATTGGAACTCAGGTTGTATCGAATCTCCAGCACATTGTTTCGAGGTATCGAGATGCCCAGGAAGCCCTTGTGATTTCAGTGACCCAGTTCCATGCGGGAAGTGCGATTAATGTCATTCCAAGTAAGGTAAGCATTGGTGGATCAGTTCGAAGCTTCAATCCGGAACTGAGGGAAAACGTTCCAACCTTTATCGAACGCATAGTAAAAGGGATTACGGAAGCACATGGAGCTACTTATGAATTCGATTATCAGTTTGGTTATGCCCCTACCATTAATGATGAAGAAGTTACCCGATTGATGGACGAAACGATCTGTGGAGTATTTGGTGAAGGAAGCCGGGAGATTTTAAAGCCAATTATGGGAAGTGAAGACTTCTCTGCTTTTCAAAAAGTAGTTCCGGGATCTTATATTGTAATAGGAGCTCGTAATGAAGAAAAAGGGATTATTTATCCTCACCATCATCCCAAATTCACAGTCGATGAACAGGCTTTACAATATGGGGTGAAGTTATTTGTTCATGGGACTTTGAAAATGTTAAATCTAACATACTAGGGGGTTAAGAGTTTGAAAAAAATATATTGGCTCGGAATTGTCCCGTTTCTTGGCTTTATTGTAGGCGCTTTGTTTACAAATAAAGTAACTCCCTATGTTCTGGGAATGCCATTTTTTCATTTTTGGATTGTACTCTGGTCTGTGCTCACCACAGGTATAATGGGGATTATTTATCTACTGGATCCAGCTAATCAGAAGGGAGATTCAAGATGAATATTGCCGTTTTTTTTATCCTGTTTTTTTTCGTCATTTCTGTTTTGATCGGTATCCAAGCTAAAAAAGGGAAAGAAATGAACTTGGAACAATGGTCGGTTGGAGGACGCGGGATGGGAGCCCTATTGATTTTCCTCTTGTCCGCAGGTGAAATGTATACTACCTTTACCTTTTTGGGTGCAAGTGGTTCGGCTTATGGGGAAGGAGGCTCCATATTTAGCATCGTGACATATGGCTGTCTGGCTACAGTGATCTCCTATTGGACATTTCCTGCTATCTGGAAGTATGCAAAGAAACACCAATTAGTTTCCCAATCAGATTTTTTTGTGAAAAAATATCAAAGTCCTTATCTAGGTGTGCTTGTTGCTGTAATAGGTGTTATAGCTTGTACTTGCTACTTAGTCCTGCAATTGAAGGGGTTAGGATATATCGTTTCAGCAACATCATATGGGGCAATCTCTTCTACAGCAGCCATTTGGGTCGGAGCAATTGGCGTTACCATTTTTGTAATGGTTTCCGGTATTCACGGTTCTGCCAGGACAGCTATTTTGAAGGATATTCTGATTCTTGGCATTGTCGTATTTTTAGGAGTTTATTTCCCACTTCATTATTATGGCGGGCTCCAACCTATGTTTGAGGCCATTGAACAGGCAAAGCCGAACTATACCATACTTCCAAATCAGGGAATGAGCGTTTCGTGGTATATATCCACTGTTGTATTAAGCTCTATTGGATTTTATATGTGGCCGCACGGGTTTTCACCTATTTATGCTGCATCTAGCGAAAAAGCCTTACGGAAAAATGCCATCCTAATGCCAATGTATCAATTGATTTTATTGTTTGCCTTTTTTGTCGGGTTTGCAGCGATCTTACAGATGCCTGGATTAAAAGGCGGCGACGCCGATCTTATCTTGCTGCAGCTTTCTAAACAGGATTTTGATCCATGGTTTGTGGGCTTAATCGGTGGTACAGGCGTGTTAGCCGCTCTAGTCCCAAGTTCCATGCTGTTAATGTCAATATCAACATTGCTTGCAAAAAATGTATATAGCGTATTCACTCCATCAGCAACGGAAAATCAAATAGCAAAACTGGTAAAATACTTGGTTCCCATTATTTCTCTCGTAGGGATTTACTTGACCTTTAAAGGTGGAAACACCCTCTTTAGTCTCGCATTAATCGCCTATAATTTCATCACACAACTTGCTCCTGCCTTTTTCGCAAGTTTGATGAGAAAGAATTTTGTAACCAAACATGGAGCATTTGCCGGGATAATAACAGGAGGAGTGCTAGTCTCTATTATGGAACTGGGGAACATAAAAATCAGTCAACTATTTCCTTATCTTCCTCAAGCAATTAAAGACTTGAATGTAGGAATTATTGCCCTATTTATCAATATTGTAGTCTTGGTGGCGGTAAGCCTTATGACAAAAAACATTAATTATACTCATCATGGTACCGATAGTTTGGAGACGACAACGGAAGGGCACAAGGTTCAGATACAAAAAGAATCAAATAGCTAATTTATTTTCACTTCCGATATGATAATGAACGAATGACCTCTTTTCTGGGGAAAGTTTTGTAGGACTCTATTTACAGTCGGGATAACGTCGATAATGAATTGGACTTTTTGGCTACAAAAGGAACAAACCGGTCTGATTATGGCCGGTTTGTTTCATTATTACTCTGTTTTGGAACTTTGATCTTTATTTCTTTTATTTCCTTTACTGTTGTCCCCACTAACAGGAGCTTGCCCGTGTAATTGCGGTGAATTTTGATTACGGCTGCCTTTATTGAATTTTTTTGTCATGTCTCACATCTCCTTTCTTTTTTCAAATACAGTTTGTCCCTTTTTGGTGAACTTATGTTTTCACTTGAAAAGAACATCTAATTCAAGTGATATTCAAACCATTGTTTCAAAGATAAAAACCGAAAATTGCCTTTCAGGATATAGGCATGTGATAAAAATATTTTGACGTACAACAAGAAAAAAACATGAACCTTGAGATGCAGTGAGGAAACGAACTTCTTCCACACTGCATCTCAAGGCCAGTAAGTGATAGCTCATCAGTAAGGATGATAAAAAATTATCATTACCCGTTGAAAAAAAGGGGCTGAGCTGCATTTGAAGTCAGGTTGGTTAGAATAGAGTCACAGAAGGCTGAGTCAAATTCTTAAAACGCTGTCAGACCTCCATGCTATCGATCTGGAACGAGCAAAGGGAATTATCATTTCGCCCTTGAGGGATCTTACACAGACAAAGCGTTTAAAAAAGCTGTTTTGACTATTGAAAGTTCTGATTATGGAGATAATCGTTTGGGAATGTTGAAACTAGAGGATCTTTTATCATAAGTTCATTCAAGAGGTTTAAATTACATAAATCGCTACTTTATTTTTAATATACTTGCAGTAGTAGATTGTAGCTCTGAAAAAAAGAATAGTATATACAGATAAATGATTTCAAGGATACATGTGGTGTTTTTTTTAAAAGCATGTATAAGCATCTTCATAGAGATCTTTCCTTTCATATTGTAATTTCATCAATTATACTAATGATTTTATACAAAATCTTCCTCTTTGTTAGATTACCTACCATTGTTTTTCTGAAAGTAAGATTTTGTTGAAAAAGAGTCGTTCACCAATTCCAAACTGGTGAATATCGTCAGGAGGGCCATTTTAAGTGGATAATATTTCCGAAAATTACCTCGATAGAATATATTTTACCTGCTATTTTTGGAATGACAAAAACTGATTTTAGTATGTACTTTATATGAAGGGCCAGTCGAATATTTGCTCCACAGGTACTAGCACTTGTACATTAATTCGACATGAGGGAGCTTTTGGTTGCTGCTTTTTTCTTCCTTAATAAGCGCCTTTTTATTTTTCTTGCTCTTTCAAAAAAGATTATTAGCATATGATTTAAAAGTGGGACAGAGTATCTCGGTGAAAATATAAAAAACAAAAGGCAGATTGATTCTGCCTTTTGTTTTTAGTTTTAAGAATTCCCCTGTTGGTCTTTCTAAACTATATTGATCACTCCTATTCATGATTTAAAAAGTATTTGGGGAAACCAAAAAACCTGAGCCTATACACTATAACCAGCTTTCGTTCAGCGGCCACAAATTTCAATTTCTTTAGCTTTGGGTGATTTAATTAAATACCAAAATTCTTTACTGCTAAAAGTACTTTTGTTAATTTCATAGATGTTAACATTTTTGACTTCTTCTATATCAACGCCTATGGGATCATTATGAATGCCAACAACCCAATCACCTGAACCCGGGGGAGACACAATTCTCAATTGTTATTTTTATGACCGTCATTACTTGTGATGTCATTTTTGTTTAAAAATTCAATGATTCCATTCACCAATCCAGGGGATAATGGTAGTTCAGGATTTGTATAGGTTGCTAAATTTCCCTTTCGATCTGCAGGGGCTTCTTTCAATACATGATTCATCTTTTCAAGGATAAGTAATTCAGAATCGCTTTTTTCTTTATGTAACGCTTTTGCGTTAGTTGCCGGCACTTGAATATCTCTATTACCGTTTACGATTAGAACAGGGATATTCAGTTCCTTTACTAATTCTATCGGGTTATATTGAATCCATGAAATCATGTAAGGTTGAACAGAAGGTCGGAATACACTTTGCAAATCAGCACTGACAGTCCCGACTTGTTTTCCTTGTTTTAGCTTTGCCAGTATATCTTTGGATTCCGTTAATAATGTCGGTGTCAGTTGCTCTTCAAGCTGTTTAATGAGTACTTGGTCAATGGGCTCGCCTGCACCCGCTAATGAAATGAATATGTCTGTTTCTGTTTTCTTTGCGGCTGCCATCCCGATTAAAGAGCCTTCACTATGGCCGATGATGCCAACTTTGGAAAAACGGCCATCCTTTTTGGCAAATTGAGCCCAAGCAGCTGCATCATCAATATATTGTTCAAATCTCAGGTCCTTTTCTTTTCCTGCCAATTGCATATTTTCACCAATTCCGCGTTTATCATACCTAATGCTTGCGATACCTTTTTCTGCAAGACTCTCGGCTAACATTTTTAAACTATTATTTTTTCCGGGATTTGCAATGGTGTTACCATCTTTATCGGTCGGACCAGAACCCGCAATTATAATCATCACAGGAAAAGGCCCTTCATTTTTTGGTGTTTCCAAAAGGCCTTTAATGGTTCCGTTCTTTAAGTCGGCCTGCACGATTTCACCCGATTCTTTCTCTTCAACTGCCTGATTGGATTTCTTAAGCAATTCAAAGGGGAACGCTTGCCCATTTTGAACAAATGTTCCTGAAATCCTTTCCTGATCTACTTTCCCATCAAACGTTATTTTCTGATTTTGGATTTCCATATCAAAAAACAAGTCTGATTTACTTAACTTTACACTTGTTAAGGGGAATTCGTTCAACCCTTGTACAGGAATGCTTATCGTTCCATCATTGTTCGTAAAATGAACAATGATTGGAAGCGGTTGATTTGGAATCTTAATATCTCCCTCCCACCTGCCCTCAATAGCTTTCAATGAGCTCACTTCCTTCGATTTCTCTTCCACCTGTACCGCGTCCTCGGTTCTGCAACCTACCATTAATACAAAAGCACTTACGATAATACATATAATCGCCAAAGGTCTTTTCATTTGAGCCATTTCCTTTCTATAATAATTAGAGATAAAAAGATATTTTTTATTAGAACATGTAACGTGTTTTTTTGTTTCAGTCATTCATATCCGTCTTCATTATAAGTAAGTTTTAATATATAATTCCAATATTTTCCCTTAAAATGGTGTTTATTTTTCCGGTGTATCCTTTTAAATATGGTGGCAATGTGGGACGTTTTAAAAAAATATCGAAGAGACATTCAATCAGACCGTCTTAATCGGGAGCGCTTAAGTCGGTGTGGTTCTCATGGTCCTCTTTTAAAGGTAGGATATTAGGTCAAAATTAGAATTATTTGAATCAAACATTGACATCTAAAAGAAACTCTTTTAGAGTGGATTTGTAAATTAAATATCCTCGTTAGGTGAGGCTCCTGTGTAGGAGATACGCTACTGCCCAAAAATGTCGAAAGACGCCAATGGGTCAACAGAAACCATCGACATAAGGTGGTTTTTAATGTAGCTGGCTTTGTCCTATGCCACACAGTGCTAAAGCTCTACGAATGGAGGAACTGGATTTATGCTTTTATTTGTCATTCAGTCATAAACGGCTGTATGTATTTGTCATCCAGACAATGTACGCATATAAAACGTATTTAACACCTTCATTTGTAATGGAGGTGTTTTTATTTTTTTCCTGGAGGTGAGGATAGTGGGGAACTATTCACGACGATATATTCGAAGCTTAATGAAAATTGAATGAACACAAAGATTTTGGAAGGGGAATAATAATATTTTTTACTCTTAATATTTAAGGGAAATATTTTTTGGCTCCCCTAAAAAGGAGTGAGTGACGAAATGATAAGAATCCTGACGGAAGATCAAATAACTTTACAAATCATAAAAGTTTTAAAAGAGGGCAAAAAGAAAGAATTTCAAGCAATATTAGAAGAACTCCAACCATATGACATTGCGCGAATTTTTGAGGGGCTGCCAGAAAAACACCATACACGTTTCTTGTTGTTACTTGATTCTGAACAAATCGCTGAACTGATTCAAGAAGTTGAGAAAGTGCATCAATTAAAAATTCTTAGTAAATTAGGGATAGAGAAATCCGGCCATGTAATGGATCTAATGGATAATGATGATCTAGCTTCATTGTTAGAGGATCTATCCCCTGGAAAAATCGAAGAACTTCTTTCAGGCATGAAACAAGAAGAATCAAAAATCGTTCAAAATATCATGAATTATCCCCCTGAAACGGCCGGGCGAATAATGACAAACCGTTTTGTATGGATCCCCCAACATTATACGGTTCGAGAATCAGTTGAAAAACTGAAAATCTTTGCGGAGTTTTCGGAAACGATCAACTATCTTTATGTAATAGATAATGATAAAAAATTAGTAGGTGTCGTCTCATATCGGGATTTAATAATAAATGATGAATCTGAAAAAATTCAAGATATTATGTATAGCCGGGTTATCTCCGTATCTGCTTATGAAGACCAAGAAGAGGTAGCTCGTGTTATTGAGCGATATGATTTTTTAGCAATTCCTGTAGTTGAAAAAAATAATGAGTTATTAGGAATTGTAACCGTCGATGATATTATTGATGTTGTCATTAAGGAAGCGAATGAAGATATTGAAAAATTATCGGCTTCCGGTAAAGCTATAGACTTTGACACGAAGGCGCACGTGGCCGCATATCGTCGGCTACCCTGGCTTATTTTACTTTTATTTATCGGCTTAGTGTCCGGAACCATTATAAGCGGTTTTGAAGAAACATTGTCCAAAGTTGTTGCACTTGCTTTCTTTATGCCGATGATAGCAGGGATGACTGGAAATACAGGTACTCAATCTTTAGCTGTTGTTGTAAGAGGCCTAATCACTAGTGATACGGATAAAGGTGTTGTAACCAGACTTATTATACGGGAACTGAAAGTTGGATTGATAATAGGAATTACCTGTGGAATATTAATTTCCATCATAGCTTATGTTTGGCAGGGAAATCCCATTCTGGGATTAGTGGTTGGAAGTTCGTTAGTGATGACCCTAATTATCGGGACATTAGCTGGGACCATTATTCCTTTAATATTATATAAATTCAACATCGATCCTGCCGTTGCCTCTGGTCCGCTAATTACAACACTGAATGATATACTTTCGTTACTTATTTACTTTGGAATTGCAACGATGTTTATTTCAAAATTGATGTAGACTATCCATAAAACCAAGTTCATATATGCTTGCAAAGATTTTTCAAGGGCGAACATAGTCTCGATGATTTCAGTACAAACTGTCCAGGCCGACGTTATGAATCGGGAATATAGATAAGATGAAAAAAGTAGCTGCTAAGATTGAACATTTGCCAAGCAGACATAAAAAATAGTGTATTTCAAGCTGCGGCCTTTTCACGGTATCCAAACGGGGAAAGGCCGTTAAATTTCTTTGGGGAAGCGAGCCGCATATGGTAGAAGTCCACGTACATTATTTATTCTTAAAATGAATATTGAAGGTAACAAAGCCATTTCCTGATGTCCTTTATATGAATGAAAAACATGGGACATAATAGGTCGTAGCAAGTTTAGGATTTTCAGGAAAGGCTACATAAAGAGTGTTATGGAAGCAATAGCCAATCATATTCTTTGACCTAAGAACTTCATCGGTGATACGCTTCTTTTCGAAATTTCGTATTCAAAACCAAGGAGGAACAATGATGACACAAACCAAACAACAAATGATCACCCTGGCAAATCGTCCAAAAGGTATGCCTTCAAAAGGGGATTTTAACTTTGTTGAGAGTGAAGTTCCCACACCAAAGGATAATGAAATTTTAGTACGTACACTATATTTATCTGTCGATCCATACATGCGTGGCAGAATGCAAGATACCAAATCATATATTGCTCCATTTGAATTGAATAAGGTTATCACAGGTGGAGTGGTTGCTGAAGTTGTTGAGTCCAAATCGAACTCCTTCAAACAAGGGGATGTCGTTGTTGGGAATATCGACTGGGCAGAATACACAGTTGTCACCGAAAAGGAAATCCGCGTGATTGATCCCAAGGTGGCTCCGGTCACAACTCATTTAGGGATTCTTGGAATGACCGGTTTAACTGCATACTTTGGCTTGCTTGATATTGGTAAACCTCAAGAAGGTGAAACTGTAGTGGTTTCAGGAGCGGCTGGAGCAGTTGGTTCAGTAGTCGGACAAATTGCTAAGATTAAAGGTGCGAAGGTTGTTGGCATCGCCGGTTCAGATGAAAAACTTGAGTACTTAACGAAAGAGCTCGGATTTGATGGAGCCGTAAATTATAAAAGAGATAGTTTTAAGACAGATTTAGCTAATTCTGTTCCCGATGGAGTCGATGTTTATTTCGATAATGTGGGCGGCGAGGTGTCCGATGCTGTTTTCACACTTTTGAATGCGAATGCCCGAATTCCATTATGCGGAACGATTTCCTCGTATAATGCAGAAGGGAAAGATCTAGGGCCGCGTCTGCAATCGGCGATGATCAAAACGAGTGCACTTATGAAAGGTTTCACAGTTGGAAATTATGCCGCTAGATTCCAAGAGGGGGCTACGGATTTAGGTAAGTGGCTTCAAGAAGGAAAGCTGAAGTATGAAGAAACGATTATTGAAGGGTTCGAAAACACACCTGATGCCTTTTTAGGTTTGTTTAAAGGAACGAACCTCGGTAAACAGCTTGTAAAAGTTGCGGAACCTGAATTCGCTCAACTATAAGATTAGGGAACAAAGTGGAGGCGGAATCTTGTTTGGCCTTTGAAAATGAGGGTGTATTAAAAGAGCTGTTATTTCAAAAAAATCCCGTCAAACCAATAATAGAGGTCGAAGCACATCTTTCAGCTAAATTGATGTGCTTCGACCTTTTTTTGTTTGGATATAGGGGTGTCCATTCCTAATCATTTACAAATCATGTCCTTCATGAAAGATAATCAACCTTAGGAATAAAATATGCAAAGAATTCTCTGGATTTTCATATGTTGGGATCAATGTCGTTTTCGGACAATTTGTCGCTATGAAAAACATCCGAGATAAGATAGTTATATATATCATCAATAATTTCGATACTAGTCACCACACATGAAAGGCCGTGTTTGTCTACATATCTGTTGAAGTCATGACAGTGATGTTCCTTCTTGAAAGTCAAGGACTTCGATACGTGTGGAAAGCATACGAAAAGTAGGTGAAAAACAAAGACATTCAAGAATTACTTACCCTTTACCGTATCTTTTGTTCCATATGAAGGATATTAAAAAAGGGTCTCTATAAACATAACTCTCAGCATAATGTTATGATAAAGTTAAAAGAATAGTTACCTAGGTAATCATTTAATGAAAGGAAAAATTGAAATGAGTAAAAATAAGCAAGGGACATCTTCAAAACCTCTGAAGTTGGATGTAATACATACGACATTTAAACAGGCTTTTGAATTAAAAAAGAATCCATTTCCTTGGATAAAAGCTTTAAGTGCGGGGGTAGCTTCTGCCTTACCTGTTTTCATTGGCTTATTATTCGGCAATTTAGCGTACGGTTTACTGGCAGGAATAGGCGGGTTCACTTATTTATACGTATTTAACCAACCGTATCACCAAAGAGCTAAAAAGATTTTCTTTGTGATGGTGGGTCTTGCTTTATCTGTTGTATTAGGGACACTTTTGGCTCCATACCAATTGGGAACAGCCATAATGATGGGGATCATCGGGGCAAGTGTTTTTTTTATTTTTGGTGCATTAAAGATTACCGGTCCTTCGGCGGTTTTCTTTGTCTTGAGTTTTGCGCTAGCGACAGGTATGCCCATTGATCAGACGCTTGCGCCGTTGCGTGGAGGTCTTGTTTTATTGGGTGGGGCACTGTCTTGGATAATTTGTATGTTAGGCTGGTTTTTCAATCCTCATGGACCAGAAAAGCTTGCGGTGGAAAAGGTGTACAGAGAATTGGGTGCATTCTTTGATTCGCTAGGCACCGGGAGATTCAATGCAGCAAGACAAAGAACGGTATTGGCGATGAAACAAGCCGAAGATACATTGTTAGCCGGGTTTTCAAACAGGCGAAGCTCAGACATGTTAAAGCGGTTGTTTCTATTGAATGACCAGGCGAATGTCATTTTCCTGGAAGCATTGGAACTATCCTTGCACAAAAAGGTTGTGCTACCGCCAGAATTAGGACAATCGGTACGTGCCTTGGCCGACTCCATTGCATCTAAAATTAAAAATGAATCAAAGATTCTTCAGCCGGACCAAATGGAACTAGAGGTTGAAAAGCTATTCGTTGAAATTTACAATGCAGATGCCATCATGAATGAACCGGTTAGTAAAATCCACCTAGAAGCTTCAATCTCAAAGCCTTCTTTAAAAACGATTTTTCTTGGGGCGTTCGATAAGAACTCGATTGTCTTTCTCTCTTCCATTCGATATGGAACAATCCTTACCATTGCCGCCATCATCGCCTATTCCGCTGATTTTAACCGTTCGTACTGGATTCCCTTATCCTGTGCAGCCGTTATGTCAGGTGCGACCATCGTTGCCACATTTCATCGTGCGGTACAAAGGACCTTCGGGACAATCATCGGACTCCTATTAGCAAGCTTAATTCTTGCATCCGTTCATAACGAGTTCATTATCGTTCTGATCATTTTGTGTTTGACAATCATTACAGAGCTTTTCATCGTACGGAATTATGGATTGGCGGCGATGTTTTTTACCCCTTCAGCTTTAATCATGGCGGAATATTCAACTCAAAGCTATGATTTTAGTTTTTTTGCGACCGTAAGAATAACAGATATCGTCGTTGGGAGCATGATAGGTCTTCTTGGATCGCTGTTAATCGGCAGTCAATCGGCCTCAAGCCTTCTCAATCATTTGATGGCCAAAACAATTCGAAGCCAGGGGCAATTTCTGTTGGTGGCGTTCTCTGGACATGATAATGAACTTGCAATCGATGAAAGCAGTGAAAGGAACAAAATGCAAACCAATATGGTGAATCTATTAACGGTCTACAATGCTGCTCTTGGTGAGATATTCAAAAACAAGGCTAGACTGGAATCTCTTTGGCCCGTAATATTTTCAATAGAACAGTTGGGATATTATTTAAATGCAAGCTTGAAATTCTCTGATCGGTCGGTACTTTCAGAGCGTGAACTTGCTCAATTACTGTATGTTTTTGAAACAATGGCAATCGCTGCAGATAAGGGGCGGTCACTTACTAATAAAGAGGTTCCGGAAATTGAAGGGTACTCAAAAATCCGCCACGAAATTTTGGATCTTCAAAAAGCACTTCGGTTTAGCGGTGAAGCAACGAGCTAATCAATCTAGCGATTCTAATAAGGGAGTTCTTATTAGAATCTCATTCGCCCCACTGTTAATAGGATGAAATTGGCAGGATTATAGAAAAGTCTGTAAAAATGCCTGTTTTCATTATAAAATGTACTTACAAACAGAAAGGTGATGAACCATGTCAAACGTTGCTAAATTTCGTGATTTTTTAACTAGTGAGAAAATCTATATGAATGAGTTGAATGAAGATGGCACCACCTTTTTTAGAGCTGAGCAAAAGTTAAAGGACGGGTGGAAGGTCCTTTTAGTATTTGCTTTCAATCAAGATGAAAATGTGGCGGACTTATTTTGCTTTAATGTCGCCGAGTTGAAGAATCCTGAAAAGAAACAGGATGTACATACACTGCTGAATGAATATAATGCTAATTTTAGGTATTCCAAGCTGTATGAAGAAAATGGGACCATTTCCATTCGGTATTCATACTCCATTGAGGGGGACATCGTACCGGATCTGGCGTTCAGGAAGTTAATCATGCTGCTTGAAACGGCACAGCAGGTTTATCCGCGGTTAATGGAAGTCATTTGGTCTTAAATCATCATATAGGATGAAAAAGTTCTCTGAATCAGGGGACTTTTAACATCTTTACTAGAGTGAATGAATATATTAACGTTACAATACATTAATTATTAAATTTTTTTAAAAGAACTATTGCATTTTTTCACATTAAACTATATAATTAATTTTGTTAGTGATTCGACAAAGTTCTACAAGGATATGCGGGTGTAGTTTAGTGGTAAAACCTCAGCCTTCCAAGCTGATGATGAGGGTTCGATTCCCTTCACCCGCTCCAATACATACTCATAACGTAGGGTTTCGTTACCTGGAGAACGAAGCTTTGCGTTTAAATATTATTACAAGAATTCTACTGTTTACAGTGGGATTTTTTTATTGTCCCAATTAACTACATTCTTTGGAAGCGGTAATACCGGATGTCATACCGTAACGAAAATCGTAGTTTTCTATTTATTGAAGATCCTTCATCTGGGAGAGTGGGGATTTCGATGCAGCACAAACTTGTTCAATGAGATTAACTACGTTAGTAGAATCAGTTTGAATAAGTTTGTGCTTTTATTGTCCAAACTGAAAAAGTTGTGTAATTAGGTATGACCGAACGGTTGAATAAAAGGATATTCGCGCACTGGTTTTATTAATTATCCATATAAGTTAGGGAAAATCATGAAAAGAACCCTTCCGATTGTGGAAAGGGCTTATTTCTATTCAATTTTAATTATCCTTCTACAATCGAGTAAGTCCCTACACCACCGTGGATTTCAAGGAACATGTCCATCAAGGATTTCGTTAGCTGATTTGCTTCGGTGATTGGAGTATTGGGTTGTAAATATATGATTTGGATGGCCTTTTTCGTTCCTTCGGTGACTTTCGTGCGTTCTGAATCAACGTAAGGACTTCCGAATGCGCCATAATGGTCGGCTGATGTAATCATATTTTCCATGGAATTCATGCGGCCGTTCAAACCATCATAACCATCTGACCCTTCGCCAATCTTTATCGAGATGTCTCCTGATAATTTGTCCGCATCATAAATGCCGATCGGAACTTCATATAACAGTGAGAAGAAGTTATTCAAATCGATGGCTGAATGGATGGGTGCCAAGTAATTCTGTTTTTTTACGCGGCGGTAAAGGGCTTCCACGGAGGGGCGATACCGTGACGGGTTTGTTCCTGTAGCCTTGAAAATCTCCCGCCACGCTTTAATGCCGGAAAAGTCGGTCAATTCCTTTTCTTCAAGGTCGAAGAAAAGTGCTTCCTGAAATAGTTGAAGTCTTCCTTTCACCATTTGCGGGGAGGGACCTACTTCGATGTTTTCATATGTAATGATCCCAACTTTGAATTCAGGGATTTTACTGCTTAGATTAGCTGATATGGTAATTTCCAACCGTTTCACCTCCAAAAATGATTGCAATTAGTTTATCATAGATAGCAATGGTTTGAAATGGATTCAAGCTTCAATGGGAATACTGAATGAAGTAGGTGATTAATATGGATATGAACTCATTCAAGCAAGAAGTGATTTTATATAGTAAGAAAATCGGCATTGATAAAATCGGCTTTACATCGGCCACGGCTTTTACCGAATTGAAAGGTCGGCTGATACGCCAACAGGAGCTGGATTATCAGTCAGGGTTTGAAGAAACCGATATAGAAAAGAGGGTAAGGCCTGAATTGATATTCGATAAACCGCAATCCATCATTTCGATTGCGCTTGCTTATCCTTCGAAATTGAAGGATGCTCCGCAAAGTACAAAAAGTGAGCGACGCGGGATCTTTTGCAGGGCTTCTTGGGGAACGGATTATCATACCGTTCTTCGAAATAGATTGCAGTTACTTGAGAATTTCATTAAAGATAAAGTGCCAGGGGCATTGACGAAATCCATGGTTGATACGGGTGAATTATCAGATAGGGCAGTGGCTGAGCGTGCGGGAATTGGCTGGAGTGGAAAAAACAGTATGATCATCACTCCGGAATTCGGGTCTTATGTATATTTGGGGGACATGATTACCAACCTGCCATTTGAACCTGATCAACCGATGGAAGATCAATGCGGGACATGCAATAAATGTGTCGATGTTTGTCCGACTGGTGCGCTCGTTCAGGGCGGGCAGCTAAATTCCAAGCGTTGCATTGCATTCTTAACGCAGACAAAAGGTTTCCTTCCGGATGAGTTCAGGACGAAAATAGGCAATCGTTTGTATGGGTGTGATACATGCCAGACAGTTTGTCCGAAAAACAAAGGAATGGATTTTCATTTCCATGAAGAGATGGAACCCGACCCAGAGCTGGCGAAACCGCTGTTGAAACCACTGCTTACGATTTCAAACCGGGACTTTAAAGAGAAATACGGCCATGTATCTGGCTCTTGGCGTGGTAAAAAGCCAATCCAACGAAATTCGATTTTAGCATTGGCCCACTTCAAAGATGAAACGGCATTGCCCCAATTGATACAGGTCATGAAGGAAGATCCAAGGCCCGTAATCCGGGGAACGGCGGCTTGGGCAGTAGGGAAAATTGGCCGGGAGCAGGCCGTTTCCATTCTGGAAGAAGCAAGAATGAAGGAAACGGATGAAGAGGTACTAGCGGAAATTGAGAAAGGACTGCAGTTTACCTTGGAAACAAAATGATATTTAAGATGTAGAGGCTGTCCCAAAAGTCGTAAATGACTTTTGGGACAGCTTCTTTCTCTTTTTTCTAGTTATGGACATTACCACTAAAGTTAACCGGATAGCTCCCAATTTATAACCACTAAGTAGTAGTCTTTTGTAGTAAATACATTATTGAACAGAAGATAAAACCAGTATCGATTATCAGCAGAACTTACATCTCCGTAATAAGATTGTTGTTATACGGGTATATTTGTTACGGCATCTACCAATTCATACTTAAGGTGAGCTGCAGCACCACTTCTTTCGGACACTTGCCATTCTGAATAGCTAGTTGCTACGCTATTCCTTATGGTGGAAATTATTTGTTTATATATAAATATATATACCTGCGGGTACCTAAAAAGAGAGATTATTGGGCTGTTAATAATCAGCAAATCGTTAGCTCTAGAAGCATGACTGTCCAAATTTAAATGACTTGAGTTCCCCCTTTTCCTCTTAACGTGGAGGAGACTGGTTATCTTGTCTTTTATCTATATACAAAGTGCCATCACTTTGTATTTCAGCATAAAATACATCTTGTAGGCATAGACCAAACTGCTGTAATTGCGTTTCCAACCAGCTTTGGTTTAAACTCAGTTTACTTAAATTATGAGGAACGATTTTTCCATCCACAATAATTTCTGTAGGTATGTATAATGGTTTCACATAAGTAATATCCTTTTTGGAAACACTCTGGCTATCCACTTTTTTTAAGACAGACAATTGACCATTTGGTTCTAAAACGGCATAGTTTACCTCTTGCATGGAGAATATGCTTTGTTCTCGCAATAGCATGCTAAGGTCATCCATGTTTAATCTTTCCCCTTTCAACGCTTTCTCTAGGATTTTTCCATCTTTGATTACAATTGTAGGTTCGCCGTCAAGTATTATACGAGCTTTTGGAGATTTTAAATTAATAAAGCTTACAAGAATAGTGAGTACGGACCAACCGATTAAACTAACGAAGGCGTCAACCATATCAATACTTGTATCAATTGTGATGGAAGCAGCCACCGCGCCGATAGTGATACCTGTAATATAGTTAAAGTAAGTCAACTGACTTACTTGCTTTTTTCCCATAATTCGAGTCATCAATAGTAAAACCACAAAAGCAGCGACTACCCTACTTAACACTTCAATAAAGCTCAAAATTTCCGTCTCCAATCTGGTCTAATCAGGTTAGAAAATTGTGTATTCATTCTTATATTTTCCCCAATATTATTTTGATTATAATTATAAAAAAAGCCATACTGTAATCGACCCATACGGAAAGGCTTCACACGTGACTTTAAAATTTATGAATGTGAGGGTTGTTTGGATTGCCCTTTAAAATCGTAAAAAGGCGGGGGGAAATCGTCAGGTGCATTTTAATCCCCTTCGCACATACACATTAGCATAGATGGTAAGAAGGAGGGCATGAACTTGAGGGAACAATTGCAACGCCTTTTACAAGAAAGAGTGGAGTTTTATACTTCCGATGATCTGGAACGGAGTGAAAGGAAGTTACATTTGAAGAAGGAAATGATGAGGAACCGTGCTGCGGAAATTGTTCGGGTGAATGCGGCAGGCAAGGTAAGTTCGAAGAAAAAGGAAGACAATGATACAGTCCTGACATATCATGTGCATCTGCAATATTTATTGAAACAGGAGGATTCATTTTATATAGAAGAAGAAATGGAAGAAAGGGAGGCCCGGTTTCGAAATGGGTATATAGTGGATGAACGTGAGCTTTTTCCCAGCTTTGAAACCGAAGAGGCACCGCCAAAATGTGATCCAGGCGCAGGCCGTCTCGCATATAAATATGATCGGATGAAGGCCGTCCAATATGCCGAGCGTTGGTGGAATGAATTCAATCCGGCTTATCATAAATTCACTGATGATTGTACGAATTTCATTTCACAATGTTTACATGCGGGAGGAATACCGATGTGGGGGGCGCCAAACAAAAATAAAGGCTGGTGGATAAGAGGGAAAAGCTGGAGTTATACATGGACGACGGCCCATTCCTTATATCATCTGCTAAAAGCCGGGAATGCCATCAGAACAAAGCAGGTGGAGTCGGCCCAGGAATTGAATTTGGGTGATATCCTCTGCATAGATTTCGAAGGGGACGGACGGTTTGATCATAACTTGATTGTTACGGCGAAGGATCAGGACGGGATGCCGCTTGTGAATGCACATACGATGAACAGCCGTCACCGATATTGGACGTATGAGGATTCGACCAGGTATACACCGAACATCGTTTATAAATTCTTTGTGATTTTGGATGGAGGGTGATTGGTTTTTAGTCTTTTTTGTTTAATGCTATAATTAAGGTGAAGTTCAAACTAGAGGTGAAAATGAAGTGTCAATACATGTAGTTTTATATCAACCACAGATTCCAGCAAATACAGGAAATATCGCAAGAACATGTGCAGGGACGGATACGTCTTTACATCTCATCCGCCCGCTCGGTTTCTCGACGGATGACAAACAGCTTAAACGGGCCGGGCTCGATTATTGGGAGAATGTAAAGATCCATTATTATGATTCGTTAGAAGAGTTTTATGAAAGAAATGCCGGCGGTGAATTTTATTACTTAACGAAATTCGGAGAGCAGCCGCATTCCAGCTTCGATTACAGTGATCAAGACAGTGAAATATACTTCATTTTTGGCCGTGAAACGACGGGTCTCCCGAAAGAACTGATCCAAGAGAATATGGATCGGTGCCTGCGGATTCCGATGACGGATAAAGTACGTTCCCTTAATCTGTCGAACACGGCTGCCATCTTGGTTTATGAGGCACTGAGACAGCAAAATTACCGTGAATTGGATTTAAAAACAAAAGGTTGAGTTTCATCAATGTCATAATGTCATCGGGGGCATTTGAGCCCCGATGATGGATTCTTTACTTTACATATTCTTAAGGGGTGGGAGCATTGAATAACATTATTGAGAAGATTTTAGATCACCGTTCCATTCGTTCTTTTGAGGACAAGTTATTGTCTGAGGAGCAAATCAATACGATTGTGGAATGTGCCCAAGCGGCATCGACTTCAAGCTATATCCAAGCGTATTCAATCATAGGGGTAACCGATCCGGAAAAGAAAGCCAAGCTTGCTGAACTTGCCGGACCACAATCATATGTAGAGAAGAATGGACACCTATTCGTCTTTTGCGCCGATTTATATCGTCAGGATATGGTTTCCGAAATGGAAAACACGGACCTGTCCGAATCGATTGAAAGTACGGAGAAATTCATGGTTGCTTGTATCGATGCTGCTCTTGCGGCTCAAAATGCAGCATTGGCAGCAGAATCAATGGATCTTGGCATTTGCTATATAGGCGGGATCCGCAATAATCTCCCGGAAGTGTCAGCGATTTTGAATATACCGCATCGCGTTATGCCATTATTCGGACTAGTGGTCGGATATCCGAAAAACCGTTCGGATAAAAAGCCGCGTTTGCCGCTGGCCAATATCTATCATGAAAATGGATATCAGGAGGATAAGCAAGAGTTCGTCGGACAACTTGAAGAGTATAATGAAACGATTTCCAGCTATTACGAGCAACGGACTAAAGGTAAACGAAAAGACACCTGGACCGAGCAAATGGCTGGAATGCTTGGAAAGAAAAGCAGGTTATACATGAAAGATTATGTTGAAAAACAAGGTTTTAAGAAACATTGATAGATGAAATTGCTTATTAGGAATATTCTTGCCTTCACATAAATGACATCTTTCAAAGTCTTGAGTATGGGCCAAGCGGTAAAGATCCCGGAAATGTTTCCGGGATCTTTACCGTTTTCATTTATATACGGTTCGGCTCAAAAAATCCCGGCAGAATTTCTTCTTATATACCCATGAAATTACCATTGACAATATATATAGATAGAATTATAGTAATTAGGTAATGGATAATGATAATCATTTTCATTTAGATTTTTTACTTACCTATTATTTAAGTAAATGGAGGTTAAATAATGGTTCGCATATATACAGAGAATTTAAATATTGGTTATGGTGAACGTTTAATTGTAAAAGATCTCAGTGTGGAAATTCCAGATAAAAAAATCACAACGATCATCGGTTCAAATGGATGTGGAAAATCCACACTTTTGAAAGCGATCACCAGGATCATTCCAAATCAATCGGGTACGGTTGTTTTAGATGGAGTGAATATATCAAAAGAAAGCACTAAGATCCTTGCAAGAAAAATGGCCATACTTCCGCAGACACCTGAGAGTGCAAGTGGATTGACAGTTGGAGAGCTTGTATCATATGGGCGCTTTCCCTATCAAAAAGGTTTTGGACGGCTGACGCAAAAAGACTATGATGTGATTGATTGGGCACTCGAAGTGACTGGCACGAAAGACTTTAAGTTTCGTCCGGTGGATGCTCTTTCAGGAGGTCAGCGCCAGCGTGTTTGGATTGCCATGGCCCTTGCCCAGGAAACGGAAATCATCTTCCTTGATGAGCCGACCACCTATTTGGATATGGCGCATCAACTAGAGGTTCTGGAATTATTACAGAGGCTGAATGTAGAACAGGGACGTACGATCGTCATGGTTCTTCATGATTTAAACCAAGCTGCTCGCTTTGCTGACTATATCATTGCCTTAAAGGACGGGGAAATAGTCAAAGCGGGAGATTGTGAAGAAGTCATCACGCATGAAGTGCTTAAGGAAGTTTTCCATATTGACGCGGTTATCGGACGAGATCAACGAACGAACAAACCAATGTGCAGCACATACAATTTATTAAAAGGAGATAGGACAACAAATGAAAAAGATATTGATTCCGTTTATACTGCTGTTAGTGTTAATTATTAGTGCTTGTGGTAACGAGTCGACCGAAAAAGAAAAAAGCTCCGCTTCCAAAAAGGAAAAATCAGGTACCATCACATATCAATCTGAAAATGGTCCTGTTGAAGTTCCGGCAGATCCTCAGCGTGTTTTAGTACTATCTTCTTTCGCAGGTAACGTAATGGCATTGGATGTTAACCTTGTAGGGGTTGATTCATGGTCTAAAATGAACCCGAACTTTAAAGAGTTAAAAAATGTCGAGGAAGTAACGGACGAAAACTTGGAAAAAATCATCGAGTTGAATCCGGATTTAATCATTGGTTTATCAACGATTAAAAATCTCGATAAATTAAAGGAAATTGCTCCAACTGTAACGTATACATACGGAAAAGTGGACTATTTAACACAGCATGTAGAAATTGGTAAGCTTTTGAATAAAGAAAAAGAAGCGCAAGCTTGGGTGGATGATTTCAAAAAACGGGCAAAAACCACTGGTGATGAAATTAAGGCTAAAATTGGAGAAGATGCTACCGTTTCCGTTTTCGAAAAGTTTGACAAACAGTTCTATGTATATGGCGATAATTGGGGCCGTGGAACGGAAATCCTTTATCAAGAAATGAAATTGGGCATGCCTGAAAAGGTAAAAGAAGTGGCATTGAAAGATGGTTACTTTGCCTTATCATTAGAAGTCCTGAAAGACTATGCCGGTGATTATGTCATTTTGAGCAATAACAAAGATCAGGACAGTTCCTTCCAACAAACAGATACGTTTAAAAACATACCTGCCGTTAAAAACAATCAAATGTTTGAAGCTGATGCAAAAAAATTCTTCTTCAATGATCCAATAACATTGGAATACCAATTAGACTTCTTTTCCAAAAGTTTTCTTGGAAAATAATACAGCGAGGGAGAGGGATGCCAATTCCTCTCCTTTTATTCTATAAAAAAAGAGATGAGAGAGACAGATGACTAATGAAAATCAACGTTTCATCCCATTTATATATAAACTGATCATAGCGATCGTTGCCTTTATCGGCATGTTCATCATATCGATGGTATTTGGTGCAGCCGATGCCACCGTCAAGGATGTATGGCAAGCACTGACGTCCAATGCTACCGGTGAGAAGATTTCCATCATTCGTGAAATCCGTCTCCCTCGCGAAGTGGGGGCAATCTTTGTGGGTGCAGCACTTGCCGTTTCAGGTGCCATCATGCAGGGAATTACGAGGAATCCACTAGCTGATCCGGGGCTGCTTGGATTGACGGCAGGGGCCAATGCAGGCCTTGCCATTACGCTGGCATTCGTTCCTTCGGCTAATAACTTAGGAATCATGGGTGCGTGCTTTATTGGTGCCGCTGTCGGGACAATCATGGTTTTTGGCATTGCTGCGATGAAGAAGGGTGGTTTTTCTCCCTTACGAATCGTGTTAGCTGGTGCTGCGGTCTCTGCATTCCTATTTGCTGTATCACAGGGGGTCGGTATTTACTTTAAAATATCAAAAGATGTATCGATGTGGACTGCCGGCGGTAATATCGGAACATCATGGGACCAGCTTCGTGTAATCGTCCCGTTCATTTTAATAGGCATCCTGATCTCCCTTATCTTTTCCAGACAGCTCACCATACTGAGCTTAAGTGAAGAAGTGGCGGTAGGATTAGGTCAAAAGACAACACAAATAAAGGCGGTTCTCTTCGTAGTCATCATTCTCCTGGCTGGCGCTGCCGTTGCACTTGTTGGAAATATGGTATTCATCGGGTTAATGGTCCCCCATATGGTTCGGGCTTTCGTGGGTACGGATTATCGATTCATCCTGCCTATGTCCGCGATTTTAGGAGCCACTTTCATGCTACTTGCCGATACGATCGGCCGTACAATCAATTCTCCATATGAAACACCTGTGGTAGCGATTGTTGCGATGATAGGTTTACCTTTCTTCCTCTTAATCGTGCGTAAAGGAGGTAAAGCATTTTCATGATCCAGTCAGCTTTAGTCAAAAAACAGCGATGGATAGTAGGTGCACTATCCGCACTCATTATCATTACGATCATTATAGGGACGTGTTCGGGATATTCGAATCTTTCTTTAGGGCGACTGATTCCAACGCTTTTCGGACAAGGGACATTTAAAGAGGAATTCATATTATTTTCCGTCCGATTACCACGAATCATCATTACCATTTTAGCAGGCATGGCCCTTGCACTGTCGGGAGCCATCCTTCAAGGAATCACACGTAATGATTTAGCCGATCCCGGAATCATCGGGATAAACTCAGGAGCTGGTGTTGCCATAGCCGCTTTCTTTCTGTTTTTCCCGCTTGACGCTGGATCGTTTGTTTATATGGTTCCGCTTGTCGGTTTTATCGGCGCGTTATTGACGGCCTGCTTAATATATATCCTCTCATATAAGAGAAGGAGCGGCCTTGAACCCGTTCGGTTAGTGTTGATCGGGGTTGGTTTTTCAATGGCGCTTTCAGGCCTGATGATTGTCCTTATTTCATCAGCGGAACGAGCCAAAGTCGATTTCATCGCAAAATGGTTGGCGGGAAATATATGGGGAACGGATTGGCCTTTCATTTGGGCAGTTCTTCCATGGTTAATCATCCTCATTCCATTCACTTTATATAAAGCAAATCGTTTGAATCTGCTTGGTTTAAGTGAACCGGTAGCAATTGGGGTCGGAGTATCGATTGAAAAGGAGCGGATCGTATTGCTAATCACGGCTGTAGCACTGGCCGCGGCTGCCGTTTCTGTTACAGGCGGAATTGCATTCATTGGACTCATGTCCCCGCATATAGCAAAATCTTTGGTAGGACCTCGAAATCAACTATTCATTCCGGTTGCCATTTTAATCGGTGGATGGCTATTGTTGCTTGCCGATACAATAGGCCGTAATATAATTGAACCTGAGGGGATCCCTGCAGGTATCATGGTTGCATTAATTGGTGCTCCTTATTTCATGTATTTATTGTTGAAAAAATAAAATCTTGCAAAAATCCCCTGAAATTTTTCAGGGGATTTTATGTTTTTTCAGAGCTGCCGTAGTTTTTAAAAATTAGGATTATTTATATCTAATTATTTCATCAGGACTCAATCGTTTCGCTTCGAAATAAAATACTTGAATAAACTTTTTTGTATTTACCCGGGTAGGTGTAAGAACTATTGTTGAATCATTTTGCAGTTCTTTCATCTTTTGGCGAACGACTGTGAAATCAAAAAATTTAGAAGCGTAATTTTCAAACTTCGGATTTGAAAAATCCGTTAAACCGAGCGAAGCAAAATGATTTAACGAATGGTTAATCGTTCTGCGTATTCGCTGTTCGGCAGCTTTTATTTCCCGATTGATATCAACCTGCAAAGCTGATGTGCCGAGCTTTTTTTTGGTGATTTCTACAAAGATATCTTTAAGGGTCGGGAAATGCTTTCCAAAAGTAAAAGTACGTTCATACATAAATAAATATTGAAGCATTTCCATTAAATCTTTTGCACCATTTTCTCCAACGATCCCTAATTCCGATAAAAGGAATTCACCCACCTCTCTTATACTTTTTTCATTATAACTATTGGATTTATCAACTTTTGGCTGTTCAAAATTCAATACACTGTTTAATGAGGCTTGGATATTTGTGATCGATCTTTCTAAATGAATGCGTTCCATGACTTTTCGGATGACTGTTAATATTTCAATACGATTGATTGGTTTAGTAATATAATAATCGATTCCAAGTGAGTATGCCTCACCAATCAGCTCCTTTGATTCAACCTGCGAAATCATTATTATTTTTCCGTTAAATGTATTTTTTATATGACGAAGTGTCTCAATGCCATCCCGGATGGGCATTAATAAATCAATAAATAGTATATCAATTTGTTTTAAATTCAAAATATGTCCTTCTAATAGACTTCCATCCTCGGCTTCCTCCACCACTTCTCCTAAATCTTCGTTCTCAATAATTTGGCTCAAGTTTGAACGTATTGCACAATCATCATCTGTTATAAAAAAACGCATGGAATCATCCTTTCTGGATCAACTTATGAATGGGTAATTTTATTGAAAAAACGGCACCGTTAAAACTATTCTCAAACAGGATATCGCCTCCCAGTTCTTTTACGACTTCTTTAACATATGAGAGACCAATCCCTGTTGAAGGTGTCCCTAAATGATCATATTTTGAAGTGAATCCAGGTTTGAATATGACAGTCTGATATTTTTGAGGAATTCCAGGTCCGGTATCAGCAACCTTGAATTCTACATTGTCGCGAATTTCACTCAAACTTAAACGTACGATTCCCTTTTCTTCAATTGCTTCCACTGCATTAGCGACTAAATTATTGAAAAGGGATAATACGGTGTATACATGATAATGTGAATCGTTTTTTCCATCTAATGAGTATTCAAATTGAATATCCTTTCCTAATGATAAGGCATACTTTTCATTAATTCGGATGATTAAATGAAAAAGTTCAGCAGCATTCATATAATCCCTAAAACTCTCATTGGAAATCAGTTTGGAGAGACCAGCAAAAATTCGTTGATTATCTTTCTTGACTTCATGCATTTCACCCGCGATGCGCAATGCTTTTTGACTATATGGTTCTGTAGGAACATGAAGTTGCTTTTCCCGTTTTTCCAGTCCTTTTAATTCTCGATACAAATCATACGATTTCTTTGTAATATTCTCTGCATTATTTAATGTTTTTTTTAAGTGGATCGTTTCCTCATATAAATTGGAAATGAGCATCAGCATATGTTCATTTTGTTTTCTGATTTGCCGTTCCTTTGATTGTGCTTCATATAGTTTCATCATATTAAAAAAGCTTAAAACGATAAAACTGTGGGCGAATGCGATCATGATCATCTCGTTTAGTGAACCTAACGTAATTGTTGTTTCTAATACAATATATTGAAAGATTAATTCTATTGAGTCAGACAATATTTCGATAATAAGACCAATAAATCCAATAATCAACGATCGGTTTTGAAAGCGATTGATTTTCACTAAATAAAAAAGAAAGGAGTAGGTGAAATAAAAAAAGAAACTTGGAAAATGGACTTGAAAAGCGGAAGACCAGGAAAAACTATCAAGCATGAAAAAGTCTATTAGGATACGAAATACCACAACCATTGTTCCTGTCAGGAAGCCTGAAAAAATGGCAGGTGTTTTCTGTAATAATAGTAAAAAGAAGAAAAGTACAGGCGGACCAAAACTTACCCGAAACGTTTCATTTAAAGGATAAAAACTCAATTCGCCTGCTAAAGGCACTGTTAACAACATCAAAGCAAGGATATTGACCTCTTTTTTCATTAACGTACTGAGATTCAAGTCGTCACCTCCCAATTTGTTTAAAAAATCAGTATACAGTTTCATCGGCCTCAATACAACGCTTACTTTGTTTCTGAATAGAACGGCTTATAACCAATTATGGCAAACCCAATCTTTTTTTCTATCCACAATAAATGGTAACGGAATATGTGAAATAAACACGTTTTTTTTGTGGATTTTTATTTTTTTGATTTTGTAGGTTTTCGTATGATTATGTAGTTCCCAATTTAAAATTAACGTAGATAGAAATTTTTGAAAGCGCTTAACAATATTTAGAATATTCATTATATTTTCATCGAATCTATTACAAGTAAGCTTGATGGCATTCGGAAAGACGCTCATATTGAAAAAATAATGATACAACAACTGAAGAGGTGGAAGAATGTGATTGAAGAATTGTCAAAAGAGTATGACATTCATGTTAATAGTCAAAGAAAAGCCGACTTAGATGAATGGGTAGCACATTACAGATCCTTTGCTGCTGAAGGGAAAACCGCCAATTATATACCGGCATTGAGAAATGCACATTTATCGCAATTGGGTATTTGCATACTGGAGCCTGGTGGAACAATGATCAAGACAGGGGATTGGGAAGTCCCCTTCACGCTGCAAAGTATTTCGAAAGTGCTCAGCTTTATAGCCGCATGCTTGGGATGCGGCATTTCTTATGTGTTAGAGAGGGTCGATGTGGAACCAACTGGGGATGCTTTCAATTCAATTATTCGTTTAGAAATGCATAAGCCGGGAAAACCGTTTAATCCTATGATAAATGCAGGGGCGATTACAATAGCATCGCTTCTCCCAGGGGATTCTTCACAAAAAAAATTGGAATTTCTCTATGCATTATTTGAAAATTTGTTAGGGAAGCGCCCAACCATCAATGAGGAAGTGTATCAATCTGAGTGGCAAACTTCCCATAGAAATAGAGCTTTAGCTCACTATTTAAAAGAGACGAATTATTTAGAATCGGATGTAGAGGAAGCTTTAGAGGTTTACCTCAAGCAATGTTCCATAGAAGTAACCACAGAAGACATAGCCTTGCTTGGACTGATTCTTGCACAAGATGGTTACCATCCTCTTCGTAAAGAACAAGTAATCCCTAAAAAAGTGGCTAAGCTGGCCAAAGCATTAATGCTTACTTGTGGTATGTACAATGCTTCGGGGAAATTTGCGGCTTTTGTTGGGGTGCCAGCCAAAAGTGGAGTATCTGGCGGGATTATGGCACTAGTTCCTCCAAGTGCCAGAAGCGGAATGCCTTTTCAAGATGGATGTGGCATTGGCATATACGGACCAGCCATTGATGAATATGGGAATAGCGTAACAGGTAGTATGTTATTGAAACAAATGGCACAGGAATGGGATCTAAGTATTTTCTAAAAGCAAGATAATCTGTTCTTATAAAAAAGCGATATTTAACAAGAGGTGATGTAATGCAGCAATTATTTTAAGATTCAGTTGGATGTATTTGACACAAATCATAAATCCAATTACTTTAAGAACCTTATTATAAAGGAATAATTTTGGAAAGCATGGTGATGAACATATGAATAATTTGCAGCGAAAGATGGGAACATTTTCGTTAACGATGGTAGGACTCGGGTCCATTATTGGCTCAGGTTGGTTATTCGGAGCTTGGAGAGCGGCACAAATCGCAGGACCCGCTGCCATTATCTCTTGGATTATCGGGATGGTCGTTATTTTATTTATAGCACTTTCTTACAGTGAATTAGGGTCTATGTTTCCTGAAGCTGGGGGAATGGTAAAATACACGCAATACTCTCATGGTTCTTTTTTAGGGTTTCTTGCAGGTTGGGCAAACTGGATTGCAATCGTTTCCGTAATTCCAGTTGAAGCGATCGCTTCTGTTCAATATATGAGCTCATGGCCATGGGAATGGGCACGGTGGACACATGGTTTAGTGGAAAACGGAAGTCTTACTGGGGGAGGCTTGGCAATTGCCTCTGCCTTACTGATCGTCTACTTTTTATTAAATTACTGGACGGTTAGTTTGTTTTCGAAAGCTAATTCATTTATTACAGTCTTTAAGGTTATTATACCTGGACTTACGATTGGGTCACTTTTATTTGCCGGGTTTCATGGATCCAATTTTACCTCTGCAGGAAGTATTGCTCCCAATGGTTGGGCAAGTGTACTTACAGCTGTAGCAACTTCTGGTATCATCTTTGCATTTAACGGTTTTCAAAGTCCAATTAATATGGCAGGTGAGGCAAAGAATCCTGGACGTTCGATCCCAATTGCCGTAATTGGCTCCATTTTAATTGCAACGGTCATCTACGTTTTATTACAGGTTGCGTTTATAGGAGCCGTGGATCCGTCCATGATCGTGAACGGATGGCAACATTTGAATTTCAATTCACCGTTTGCTGACTTAGCAATTGTTCTAGGTATAAACTGGTTAGTTATTTTACTATATGTGGATGCGTTTATTTCTCCGTCCGGGACAGGAATAACTTACACGGCGACAACGTCACGAATGCTTTATGGAATGGAAAAGAATAAATATTTGCCAAGCGTTTTTGGAAAACTGCATCCACTTTATGGTATCCCTCGTCAAGCCATGTTTTTGAATCTAGGTGTATCTTTCTTATTTTTATTCATGTTTAGAGGCTGGGGCGTTTTGGCAGAGGTTATATCGGTTGCGACATTAGTCTCTTATATTACAGGTCCAGTTACAGTTATGACATTAAGGCGCACAGGTCAGAATTTGTACAGACCATTACGTCTAAAAGGATTAAGCATCATTGCACCACTTGGCTTTGTTTTTGCCTCTTTGGTTCTATATTGGGCAAGATGGCCACTGACAGGACAAGTATTATTTATCATTATGATTGGTCTTCCTATTTATTTCTATTATCAATCAAAAATAAAATGGAAGGGATTCCGTCAAAACTTTTCAGCTGGGCTTTGGATGGTTGTTTACTTACTCTGTATGATGACCATTTCATACTTAGGCAGTGAAAAGTTTGGTGGACTAAACATAATCCCATTTGGTTGGGATATGGTCATCATTACATGTTTATCTCTAGGGTTTTATACTTGGGCAATAAAGAGTGGATTTCAAACAGAATATTTGGAACAAGGACAAAAAGTAAATGAAGACTTGAGGTCGATGGAGAACAACATTGCAACTCAAACTGATAAAAAGAACGCTGTATAAATGATGAATCCACTACATTGGTTAGCATGCTCCAATAAGCTATTACATTCATTGAATGACTTCGAAAGTGCTTCTTTCTATTTATATTGATGAGGACACAAAAAGGGGGGACGGCAAATTTAATTTGCTGTCCCCCTTTTTGGAATTTAAGAAAAGGCTGTTATTTTTTTATTTCACACCTGGTTTATCTTCATATCCGGCAGTGAAGATAGCGGCTAAAAATGTAATAGCAACTCCAACGATAATAACTGTGCCCATGTTATGACCTCCCTTTACCCATATTGTCCCACTTAAGTATAGGCTTAGTATACCCTAATTTTTAGCAGGAGTGCACACAAATTTTCTTGTCAGCATATTTATCATAAATTCTCAATGATTAAGCCTTTTTCGATGCATGGAGGGTCAAGGGGATTCGAAACAATGCCCGGCCACTTTTTAAAGTCTGACATGTTTGTCAGACTTGGAGCATAGATTTAAGTATTCTCTGAAAGTGACAGGGGGAGGTTCCTTAATGGATATTTTAAAGAAAATCGAAAAATTTAGAGAAGATGAACAGAAGCTGAAGTGGGAAGGCACCTTCGCAGAGTACTTAGAAATATTGAAAGAAACGCCTTTAGTTGCTCAATCTGCTCATTCACGTGTATACAACATGATCAGAGATGCAGGGATAGAAGAAGTAAATGGGACAAAGAAATACAATTTTTTCAGCGGTCAGTTGTTTGGCCTAGAGGATTCACTGGAAAGGCTCATCGAGGAATATTTCCATCCGGCGGCAAAGCGGCTCGATGTCCGTAAGCGGATATTGCTTCTCATGGGTCCTGTGTCAGGTGGGAAGTCCACACTCGTATCTTTACTGAAGCGTGGACTTGAAAGTTATTCATTAAAAGACTCTGGTGCGATTTATGCAATAAAAGGATGCCCGATGCATGAAGATCCACTGCATCTCATTCCGCAGTATTTACGGGATGATTTTTATGAAGAATATGGCATCCGGATTGAAGGAAACCTATCACCGCTGAATGTAATGAGGTTAGAACAGGAGTATGGAAGCAGGATTGAAGATGTGATGGTCGAGCGTATTTTCCTTTCAGAGGATAAGCGTGTTGGAATTGGAACATTCAGTCCTTCAGACCCTAAGTCACAGGATATTGCTGATTTGACGGGCAGCATCGATTTTTCGACCATTGCCGAATACGGATCGGAATCAGATCCGCGTGCCTATCGCTTTGATGGCGAGCTGAACAAGGCGAACCGCGGGATGATGGAGTTCCAGGAGATGCTGAAATGTGATGAGAAGTTCTTATGGCATTTGCTATCATTGACACAAGAGGGGAATTTTAAAGCAGGCCGTTTTGCATTGATCAGTGCAGATGAACTCATTGTGGCTCATACGAATGAAACAGAGTATAAATCGTTCATTTCCAACAAGAAAAATGAAGCATTGCATTCCCGTATCATTGTCATGCCTATTCCATATAATCTTAAGGTTACCGAGGAAGAAAAGATTTATGAAAAAATGATCCGTGAAAGTGATGTCTCGGATGTTCATATAGCTCCGCATACATTAAGGGTGGCGGCAATCTTTAGCATCATGACCCGCCTGAAGGATCCCAAAAAGGGCGATATCGATTTAGTGAAAAAGATGAGGCTTTATGATGGGGAAAATGTCGAAGGATTTAATTCCGCAGACATCAATGAATTGAAAAAAGAATACCAGGACGAAGGCATGAGCGGAATCGATCCGCGGTATGTGATTAACCGAATTTCCTCTACGATCATTCGTAAGGAAAATCCGTCCATTAATGCATTGGATGTACTTATGTCATTAAAGGCAGGTCTTGACCAGCATCCGTCCATCACGAACGAACTTCGGGAGAGGTATTTGAATTTCATTTCACTGGCACGTAAAGAATACGATGCCATTGCAAAAAATGAAGTGCAAAAGGCATTTGTTTATTCATATGAAGAGTCGGCGAAGATCCTCATGGATAACTATCTTGATAATGTCGAAGCATACTGCAATAAATCAAGGCTGCGCGATCCATTGACTGGGGAGGAAATCAACCCTGATGAAAAATTGATGCGCTCGATAGAAGAACAAATTGGAATATCCGAGAATGCAAAAAAAGCATTCCGCGAAGAAATACTGATTCGCATTTCTGCATATGCACGTAAAGGCAAGCGATTCGATTATAATTCCCATGATCGTTTACGGGAAGCGATCCAGAAAAAACTATTCGCGGATTTGAAGGATGTCGTTAAGATCACTACTTCAACGAAGACACCAGACGAAAGGCAACTGAAGAAAGTGAACGAGGTCATCACGAGACTTATCGACGAGCACGGGTATAATTCGACTTCAGCCAATGATTTACTGCGCTATGTGGGCAGCTTGTTAAATCGGTAATCCATAATTTTTTGCCCCTGCCCCATATCGGGCAGGGGTTTATCTCCTTTTGCGGAAGGCGGGATGCTTGAAAATTGGATTAGAGGAAATCCAATCGATTCCTTTCAAATTCTGAATTCCCATTGAAATCATGCACCTTTTGAAGGTGTTAAAGGGTGCTTTGACAAGGAATTGGAAATAATGAACCAAACAAAGCACCGGGCCCTACGGAATGGAGGGGAGCCCGGTGCTTTTGATTTCTATTTAGTTACATTCAAGCCATACTGCTCAATAAGTGTAATAAGTTGATTCAGGGATAGTTTGTCTTCGCTATGATCGATTTTAATTTCCCCATCATCAACATCGATGATCGCACGTTCCACACCTTCCGTTTTCAAAAGTATGGACTCCAGATTTAAAATCGGGCCTTCTGACGTTGCTTCCTTTACATAAAGGGTAGTTGTCTGCATATTTCCTGCACCTCCTTACATTTGCTCATAATGTTTTATCTATACCCCACATTTCCATTAGATATGTTATGTTTTGGGTTTGGAAATATTGGGTATCAATAAGTAGAGGTGATGGCAAATGAGTAAAGAGGAATTGAAAAAAGAACATGTTCCGGAAAATAGCTCCATGGCTAAGGACTATGAAGAGATGAAAGAACTTGGAAAGCAGATGGAAAATCAAAGGACGAATGAAGAATTGAAAGAGTGGGATAAACGACCAGGTACAGTTCAACATGAAATAGAGGAAGATGAAGATTGACGAAAATCACAACCAGAATCATTCTATCTGTGTAAAAGGGGTGTCCAGAAAAAATACTGGGACACCCTTTTTGTTGTATTTCATTGCTTTTTAATGATGTCCTTGGAAGTCTCTGTTTTGCAGATCAATTATGTCGCTAAGTTCAAAAAGGTATTTTAAGTTATCCTATAATCCGACAAATAGAACCTGATTTAAAAAAGAACAGACCTGATAATCATAAGTCTGTTCTTTTTCTTGAAATACTTATTTTGCAGTAACATTTAGAAAAAACCTTAAATGGCCCATAACGCCCTTGTCAGGACTTGTCTAGTTCATAGGCAAACATCCATTATTGAATTTTGTTGTAAATTATCCTGCATCGCTGCATAAGATAGAGTAATACTTTTCTTTTAATCCGTTTTTTCTCACTGTATTTTTCATTGGAAAACCGGAATAATGTGGGCATTCCCACACTAACTTATTATATGAAGGAATGATGAAAAGCGTGCAAACATTTTTAAGGGGGGAAGAGAATGTCGGAAGAGAGTAATCAACAGTATGTTATCTCACAGGAAAATTGGTCCCTCCATCGGAAAGGTTATGATGATCAACAACGTCATCAGGAAAAGGTGCAGGAAGCGATCAAGAATAATTTGCCTGATCTAATTTCAGAAGAAAGCATCGTAATGTCCAATGGCCGGGATGTTATCAAGATTCCTATTCGCTCCTTGGATGAATACAAAATTCGTTATAACTATGATAAAAACAAACATGTAGGGCAAGGCGATGGAGACAGTAAAGTGGGGGATGTGGTCGCAAGGGATGGCTCACCGTCCGATGCCGGAGCCGGTAAGGGCCAAGGTGCGGGTGACAAGGCCGGTGAGGATTATTATGAAGCCGAAGTGTCGATGATGGAATTGGAGGAAGCCCTGTTCAGTCAATTGGAACTCCCTAATCTTCAGAAGAAAGAACATGCGGAGCACACACTTGAACACATCGAATTCAACGATATCCGCAAGACAGGCCTAATGGGAAATATCGATAAAAAGAAAACGATGATTTCGGCTTTCAAACGGAACGCCTTAACGGGGAAACCAGGTTTTCATCCTATTTATAAGGAAGACTTTAAATTCAAAACCTGGAATGAGATTCAGAAACCTGATTCCAAAGCAGTTGTACTGGCAATGATGGATACTTCTGGAAGTATGGGGTTATGGGAAAAATATATGGCTCGAAGCTTTTTCTTTTGGATGAACCGTTTCTTGCGGACAAAATATGAAACGGTGGAAATCGAGTTTATTGCCCATCATACAGAAGCGAAAGTTGTTCCGGAAGAGGATTTCTTTTCAAAAGGGGAAAGCGGCGGTACGATTTGTTCGTCCGTATACCGCAAAGCATTAGAACTTATTGATCATAAATATGACCCCGCGAAGTTTAATATCTATCCGTTTCACTTTTCCGATGGTGATAACCTAACATCAGATAACGTCCGATGCGTTAAACTTGTTGAAGAACTCATGAAGGTTTCCAATATGTTCGGGTATGGGGAAGTCAATCAATACAATCGTCATTCGACATTGATGACAGCTTATAAGAATATCGATAATGAAAAATTCAGGTACTATATTCTTAAGCAAAAGGCTGACGTTTTCCACGCAATGAAGAGCTTTTTTAAAGATGAGGAAAGTAAGAAGTATGCATAAAGAAACGCGTTAGCTTGTTCAGGATTGTAGGGAAACTTCATTTTCTCTACAATCTTTTTTATTTATCGATCAATAAAATTATAAAAAATTCAGTTCCACAGAGTGTGATGGCTGCTGAAAGTAACACTTGTTCACTCTTTTTTCACCTTCCCGCCAATATGTAAGGAATATCTTTCATTGATCATTTGTTTACTGCTCGATCCATTTATTCGTTTAGTCCCTTATTATCGTTTGGCATGTGAATTCTTTTTATTCCCAATCGTTTTTTTTTGTGGTTTCTCCGACAATATTAGTTTGCAAAGCTAATCGAACGATTTAATGACGTGATGAAAAGCATTTGTCCATAAATTCAAGATATAAATTATTGTTTTCGTTCATGACACCGGCTTGATGATATCTTACGGGAGCACAATATAAAAAATGGTTTGTCTCATTTCATTTTTGGAACGATATGATTTTGTATATATTATAAAATTATGTAGCAGTGAGGACACTTCCCCAAAACCCCATTGTAAAAGAAGACCCAATTCTCTGAGCGGTTCCAAAACATTGTGTCTTGGATAACCACTCAGGCGGCCTGTTCTCTATGTTCCTAGGGGGCAGGCTGTTTTTTATTAGAAGGATGTCTGTTCCCCCGGAAGCCATTCGATTTTATCTGCGATGCCCAATCTTCCTTTTTACCATTATACAATTTTATCCAAATTAGTTCCTCTATAGAAAAATCAGCCGCTCTCTGATCTGCACCAACATTTTCAAAATCTAATGAAAAATCAAATTGAACAAAGTTCCATTTATGAAAAATGAACTGCATTTCTTTTCTGAACGAATGATTTTATTTTATGAAATAACCTACACTCACCTATTTGTATATAATGATGCCAGAATATGAATCTAGATAATATCAACATCATGATAAAGGAGAAAGATGATGTCGAAGCAATTTAACTTATTTTTACTATGGGTGTCACAAACTTGGTCCACCCTATTGAAATACAGGATCTATTTCATTCAAGCCTTTTTAGTCTTATTTTTGATGTATCTTTTATTGAATAAACAAGAGATAAATACGCTGAAAATCACCCTTATTTTAATAACGTCACTAACCTTTCTTAAAAGTGCCCATAGAAAAAAGGGTGAATAAAAGTAAAAATGTTATGTAGAGGATCACGGGGGAAAGGTCTATGGGCGCGTACCCAGTCTCCGCTTATACGTTGGATGATATGTCCACATAATGCAGGCGGAACGTTATGAAAATGAGTTACAAGATAAATAGAAGAAACGCTTCAGGGAATGAAAATAAAAACCAAATAGGATAAATCCTTTCAAGGGAAAATGTGATAAGCGGGAACCAATGGTTTCTCTTATCACATTTTTTAGTTATGTGATCATAATGATTGCAGCCAGTAAAAAGTAACATTGAGTTTTATTGTGTTTAAACGGTGGTTTTGATAGGAAGATATGCTTTTATAAAATGCAGGGTCGTTTAAATCCACCACCATAAATGAAAATTATCACATTAAAATTGATGTTTAATGCCCTAATATGGTTCCTAAAATGATTTTTTATGAATCATTATTGGAACGAGGTACATGTCGAAAAAAAGTAATATTAATCTTGTAAGTAAAATCAATATTTAGAGGAGCGTTTCATTTATGAAGAAAAGTAAAATGTTAAAACCTATTAACGTTATGACAACATCATTTCTTTTAGCAAGTTCTCTATTAATGCCAAGTACAGGATTTGCAGAAGAACTATCCACACCAAAGAATGAGGAGAGTTCTAATTCACAAGAGTCAGAGGTGAAAACTCAAGAAGCCCGTACACAAACGACTGAAACTCAATTACCAGGAAAAGCAGTCTCAAAAATGATGGTAAATGAAGCAGTAGTCAATAATTTTCAAGGGTTGAAGGGTGCATTAGAGGCTGATAATGGAATTACAACGATCCATCTTGGGCAAAGCATTGATATAAGCGGATCGATTAAAATTCACCCGGCAAAAACGGAAATCGTAATTGAAGGTAATAACCATACAATAACGGAAACAGGATCAACAGGGTCAACAGCCGGTATTTATGCCAATGGTAATATATTAAGCAGTGTCCATGTAAAGAACTTAAGTATTAATGGAAAGAACTATTATGGTCCCATTACAATACATGATGGAACAAAAAATGTAGATCAAATATTCGAAAATGTAAATTACAGCGGACCTCAACTAATATTTAACCGTTACGGGAAGGCAATTTTCAAAGGAACAAACGACATTTATATTAATAATAGTACAGTGTCAGGCTCATCACCAACCCATGAGATGGCGCAAACTGGAAGTGTGGAAATCGATGGTGAAACTACAATAAGCCATAATAGTGCCAAAGCCCTTATTTGGTCGATTTCAAAAGAACCTCAATTTAAGATCGCACCAAATGCGGATGTGGAAATTAAGACACTTCAGAGTGGTTATGGAATATTTTATGCAACAGGTGGCGATGTGGATTTTTCAGTTGGAAATAACGCAAAGGTAAAGTTTGATGGGGCAAAAGGAGTTACGTCCACTGGAATGTTTAAGTCATTTAACGTGGATGCTGGTGCAGATGTACAAATGAATAGATCTGGTACTGATTCATATCCAATGATCTCGCTTTATGGACCAGCACAGATCAATAATCAAGCGAAACTCTATGTAACTACAGAAGAAGGTCATGCTTTGGAAGTGGAAAATAAACAAACCGCCATTGATTTTAATAATCCTGAGAATGTTGTATTGTCATCAATGAAAAAACAAGCATTAAATAATTTAAGTACCTCGCTTGCGATGAGTATGGATACGGGCATGGTCAAGCTCTGGACGAGTGTGACAGGCGATCCTACAAATAGTTATATTGGCAAATCAGGTGGCAATATTACTTGGAAAGCTATGTATAAGTATAACGTAGCTCAATCAATTGGTGGTAATCCAGAGAATTTCAATATTGAATTTGGTAAAACAAAAAAGATTGAATTAGGAAAAGATGAAGATGGGCAAGCAGAAAAAGATCTAACCGATGCGAAGAAGAAAGTGGAAGATCTGTTCACGGACGATAAGTTCGATACATTGAAAGGAACGACGGATCAAGGGGCGATTGATGAAGCCGAAGAAGCGGTCAATAAGCTTCCTGAAGGTGAAGAAAAGGACCGACTGCAAGATTTACTGAATAATGCGAAAGATTTATTGAACAAAAAAGAACAAGCAGAAAAAGATCTAACCGATGCGAAGAAGAAAGTGGAAGATCTGTTCACGGACGATAAGTTCGATACATTGAAAGGAACGACGGATCAAGGGGCGATTGATGAAGCCCAAGAAGCAATCAATAAGCTTCCTGAAGGTGCAGAAAAGGACCGACTGCAAGATTTACTGAATAAAGCGAAAGATTTATTGAACAAAAAAGAACAAGCAGAAAAAGATCTAACCGATGCGAAGAACAAAGTGGAAGATCTGTTCACGGACGATAAGTTCGATACATTGAAAGGAACGACGGATCAAGGGGCGATTGATGAAGCCGAAGAAGCGGTCAATAAGCTTCCTGAAGGTGAAGAAAAGGACCGACTGCAAGATTTACTGAATAATGCGAAAGATTTATTGAACAAAAAAGAACAAGCAGAAAAAGATCTAACCGATGCGAAGAAGAAAGTGGAAGATCTGTTCACGGACGATAAGTTCGATACATTGAAAGGAACGACGGATCAAGGGGCGATTGACGAAGCCCAAGAAGCGGTCAATAAGCTTCCTGAAGGTGAAGAAAAGGACCGACTGCAAGATTTGCTGAATAAAGCGAAAGATCTATTGAACAAAAAAGAACAGGCAGAAAAAGATCTAGCCGATGCGAAGAACAAAGTGGAAGATCTGTTCACGGACGATAAGTTCGATACATTGAAAGGAACGACGGATCAAGGGGCGATTGACGAAGCCCAAGAAGCGGTCAATAAGCTTCCTGAAGGTGCAGAAAAGGACCGACTGCAAGACTTATTGAACAAAGCGAAAGATCTATTGGATAAAGATATAACAGCTCCAAATGCACCGAAACTAAATGAAGTTACTACAAACAGTAAAGAAGTAACAGGAAGCGGTGAACCTGAAGCAAATGTGACTGTCACCATTAATTCCAAGAAATATACTGGAGTTGTAGGTCAAGACGGGCAATTCAAGATTGCGATTCCAAACCAACCTGTCAATACGATAATTACGGTCACCCTTACAGACACGGCAGGGAATGTCAGCGAGAGTTCATCTGTTAGGGTAGTACAGTTTATGCCTAGTGAACCTGTAAAGATTGACACTGTGTACCAAGATGCACAAACTATAACGGGAACTGCGCCTGAAGGGGCAACGATCGTACGGTTACTGGTAAATGGCGTAGCACTGCGTACGGCACCTGTCAATGAAGATGGAAGATTCAGTATATACAGCAGGTACGTAGGGGTGGACGATCATGGAAATAATTTAACCTTACAACCAGGCGATATCGTAACGGTTGACTACGGAATGCGGACTCCAGCGAACATACAAGCTCATACTACAGTAATCAAGGAAGCGGAGAAACTGCAGGTGAATCCTGTGGCACCTAATGCGGATTATGTTACGGGTAAAGCACCCGAAGGAACTAAGAGTCTTCGTTTGCTAGTGAATGGATTAGCACAGAGAACGGTTTCCCTTAATCAAACGGGATCAGGAGTCATTAATCCGGATGGAAGTTACCAAATTTACAGCCGGTTTATTGTGGATGAAAATGGGGTTACCCGAAGATTGCAAGCAGGAGATGTCATTGAGGTTGACAATGGACCTCTAGTAGTTGGAGGAGATATAGCAAAAACAATAGTCAAATAATCAATGTGGTAAGGATGGTAAGAAGGCCGCTTCTATAGGAAGTGGGTCCTTCTTACATGTTTGAAAACGCTGTTTGGGCATTTTTTCGTTTTGAGAAATTAATTCCAATTTTCGAATTGGATAAAAGGTACTGAAGAATCTCTCTTTAAGAAGGAGTTATATTTTTTAAAGGGGTGGAATCATGATATTGAAGAGAAGGTTCAGAAGTATTGGGATCTGTATATTAACTTTAACCATATTTTTGACAGGCTGCATTTCAGGAGAAAAGGAAGTCCAGGATGAACAGAAAAATATGCAGAAGCAAACGAATACTTCCTCTAAGGACGAAACGGATAAAAAAGAAACAGGACAAGATAAAACCGTATCTGGCGTGAGCATTCGGATTGAAAAGGCTTTAAAGCTTGAACATCCAGAGCAAAAAGGGAAACAGGTTTTACAGTTACAGCTTATGGCAACTAATAAAACGGCAGAAGAACGATTTGTAGACGTTTTTGAAATGTCGGTATGGAATCAAGAAAATAAAAAACTGAGAATCTATCCGGGAGATAATTTGGGGACACAACTGTCACCTGGCAAAAGTGTTAAAGGAAATGGATACTACGTAATAGAAGGAAAGGGACCGTTCAAGGTGCAGTATGAAAATACCGACACTAAAGAAAAGCAGGAATGGATAATTGACAAAGTGACAGACATGACAGCGGACGCTCCTAAAAAGTAGGATCTGTTCGTGAAAACTTGGTTAAATTCCCCCGAGTAATGGCACCTTGATAAAGGCCAATTCGATCGGGGGATTTTTGTATTTTTTTTAAAACTAAAAGAAGAATAGGTTGTGGAAAGTTTTTTTAATGGTATTTTGCTAGCTGCTTGCAATATTTTTTGAACTGGAATTTCCAAATATACTGAGTAAGTACTGACCAAAAATTTAACTATATAAATGCGCTAAAATGCGTAAAAGAAAGGAATAACAATGCTGTTGGTGCTGGGGTGTTCATCAGGGTGAAAAAACATGAAATTCAGGATATACAGGGTAGATGAACCAAAAACAGAACGATTCATTCGAAATCTGGAACTGGCATCAAAAGTAATTATGATAATTTATTAATGCTAACGAAAAATAATGGAACAAACAAAGCGGATGTTCAAATTCCAGTAAGTGAATCGACCATAAATATGAGTTTCTGGGTTTTGATGACTTAGCTCAATAGTATTGAAAGATTGCTAGTTTATCTTATGTATTGGCATGTCCGGTGAATTTACATTATGGCTTGTTAGTCTTAAATACCGTTATGTTTTTTATAAGTGGAATGGAGGAGTTGAATCATGATAACAGCGATAACTCAAGAAAGAGCTCAATACTCGCTGCAATCTGCTCTGCAAAGAGAATTAAAGAACAAGACGGCTAAAGTCGGAGTGATTGGATTGGGGTATGTTGGACTCCCGACAGCTTGTCATTATGCATCTAAAGGTTATAATGTGACCGGATTCGATGTTTCAGTGACAAAGGTGGAAAGTTTAAAGTGCGGAATCAATTATATCAATGATGTAGATAATGACGAGCTTACCGAATTGATTAACAAAAAGCGATTTACGGCGACGACGGATATGAAGCAGCTTGGAAATATGAATGTCCTTTTGATTTGTGTTCCCACCCCAGTTAATAAGTTGAAGGAACCTGATATCTCGTATGTGAGAGATGTAGGGAAGATTGTGGCTGAACATGTGAATGAAGGTACAATGGTTATTTTGGAAAGTACAACATATCCGGGAACGACAGAAGAATATATCTGTACACCATTAACAGAAATGGGTTATGTGATTGGGGAAAACCTTTTTGTAGCCTATTCCCCGGAAAGAATAGATCCAGGAAATAAAAAGTTTAATTTAAGCAACACACCAAAGATCGTCGGGGGGATGACGGAAACCTGTACAGATCTAGCGTGTATGTTTATCGGACCGACAGCCCATCGTGTTAATGGGATCCGTGTTGCAGAATTAAGCAAAATCTTTGAGAACACTTTCCGATGGATTAACATGGCTTTGGTCAATGAATTTACGGTTCTATGCAATGAACTGGAAATTGATATATGGGAAACGATCAATGCGGCTTCCTCAAAACCATACGGGTTCATGAAATTCACCCCAGGCATTGGTGTCGGCGGGCATTGCATACCGGTCGATCCATACTATTTGCTCTATAAAGCAAAAGAACACGGTCACCGGACAAAAATGATTGAATTGGCTGGGGATATTAATGACGGAATGGTTCACTATTCTTATACGCGCATACTTGAACTGCTTGCAGCCAATGACAAGCTCATGAAACACTCACATATTGTGGTTTTGGGAGCAACTTACAAAAGTGATATTGGCGATTTAAGGGAAAGCCCGGTCATCCGCTTACTTGAACGATTACAAAACAAGGTCCAGAATCTAACCGTCATCGAACCTTATGCAAAAGAAATCCAAATCAACGAACAGATTATACCGGTGGAAAAATATGATGCTGACATTCTTCAAAAAGCCGATTTAGTTGTCATTGGAACACCACACAATTGTTTTGACTGGAAAAGTGTCCATGATAATGCTTCATTAATATTCGATTCCAAGAATGTGATGGAGGAAAATGGACTGCTTTCTGATAAGGTCGCAAAATTATAGGAAACAGAAAAAAGAAAAGGATAAACGGTAAGTATTTTAGTTGGATTGGAGTTGATTGAATGAGGGAGACACTCAATATAAAAGATCTTTTTCAAATGGTAAAAAAACGCATCGTGCTCATTATTATCATCACAACCCTTATAACGGCAATGACGGGAATCGTTAGCTTTTTCATTCTTTCACCTGTTTACCAAGCTTCTACACAAATCTTAGTCAATCAATCCAAAGAAAAGTCAGAACTTTACAATGTAGGTGAGATTCAAACCAATATTCAATTGATCGAAACGTACAGCGAGATCATAAAAAGTCCGATGATGTTAGAAAAAGTCAAAGAACGACTGAATCTAGATATTTCAAATTCAGCATTGTCGGAACAAATCAAAATCGTCAGTAATGGGAATTCACAAATATTTACCATTAAAGTTGAGGGGGCTGACCCTAAATTTGCCGTTAGTGTCGCCAGTACAATAACAGACATATTCCAATCTGAAATAAAAGCGCTTATGAATGTGGACAATGTCAATGTCTTATCCAGAGCAACTATAGGAGATAATTCATCACCCATAAAACCGAATCCGATCTCGAATACGATCATTGCATGTTTTGCAGGGGTGATCATAAGTTTATTTCTTACATTCATGATCGAATTTTTCGACAAAACAATCAAAGTTGAGTCTGATATTGAAGAACATTTAAAGATCCCGATGCTAGGCATCGTTAATTTAATGGAAGATAAAAAAAAACGGAAATTATAAATCTGTAATCACAGCCTTAAGAGGTGAAAAGCTTGGCACGCAATAAACGATATAAAATGACAGAGATTAAAAAAAGAAGCAGTATTTCCATGTTGAAATCGAAGTCACCGGTTGTGGAGCAATATAGGACGATTCGAACGAACCTTCAATTTTCCGCTGTGGAAAAAGACATACGGTCGATGATCTTCACTTCTGCAAATGCTGGTGAAGGAAAATCGACCACTTCAATCAATGTCGCAGCAGTATTTGCTCAGCAAGGGAAACGCATTCTCATCATAGATGCAGATTTGAGAAAGCCGAGTGTTCATACTAACTTTAACATGGAGAACTACTTGGGGTTAACGAATATCATATCAAAGCAAAATCAATTACTTGATGCTGTACAACCTTCCATTTATCCCAATTTGGATGTGTTGACAAGTGGGCCCATCCCGCCAAACCCATCAGAGTTGCTTGGGTCAAACGGAATGGTGACAGTGTTGGATGAAGCAAAGCTGAATTATGATTTAGTAATACTGGACACACCGCCTGTTAATGCAGTTACAGATGCTCAAGTACTAGCGAATATGACAGACGGCGTTGTTTTAGTGGTCAGCAGCGGAAGGACAGAAATACAGCAAGCAAAAAAAGCGAAGGAATTACTTGAAAATGCAAATGCAAAGCTTCTGGGCGCAATCTTAAATAAGAAAAAACAAAAGCATCCAGACGAATATTACTATTATGGTAGATAAAAAAATGTAGTTTGGAAGTTTTATGAATTTAGCATTCGCGGTTAGCCAAAGAGGGGATAACAATGATTGATATTCATAGTCATATTTTACCGAAGATGGATGACGGTGCTGGAAATATCCAGGAAAGTATAGAAATGGCGAGAAAAGCTGTAGATCAAGGAATTTCTAACATAATAGCAACCCCTCATTATAATAAGGGGATATATGAAAATGAAAAGGAAAAAGTCGTGAAAGAAACTGCAAAATTAAACCTAGTGCTAGCTGATCTCGAAATCCCGCTAAAAGTATGGCCAGGGCAGGAAATAAGGATATCTGATGAACTTTCAGATGATTATGATAATAATGAAATCATGGGCTTGAATGGTTCGCAGTACATCCTTCTCGAATTACCTTCTAATCATGTGCCTAGGTATACGGAACGATTAATTTATGATTTGCAAATGAAAAGGATGACACCGATCATCGCTCATCCAGAGAGGAATTTGGAAATAATAAAAAATCCGCAACTTTTAAAAGAATTAATTTGGAAGGGTGCGTATTCACAAATAACAGCAGGGAGCATCACGGGTAAATTCGGATGGAGAACAAAAAGGTTTTCCAAATATTTAGTTCACTCAGGTCTTACTCATTTTATTGCATCAGATGCTCATAATGTTGGAAAAAGAGGTTTTCAGATCAGGGAAGCACATAAGTTGATTGAAAAGAATTTCGGACAAGAAATGGTCGACGCCTTTAATGAAAATGCCGAGAATGTATTGTACGGATTGAAAGTTAAGGAACTCTTGTTTGACTAAAAATATTAATATGGGGAGAAGTAGATTTGACATATTATAACCGGCTTTTCACATTAGTCTTACTGGACGCCATGATTGTTGTGACAGCTGTATTTTTAAGTTATTGGTTATTACATCCATATGATGAACTTCCGGCATTTACACTGACGGGTACGCTTATTTTGCTCTTGTGTCATTATTTCTTTACTGCTTATTTGAAACAATATAAAAAGGCATGGGAATACGCAAGTATCAGGGAAATGTTCAATATATTCAAAGTGACGGCCTTTTCTATTACCATTACAACCGTCTTTCAGCTATACTTTACCGATTTTCTTTATATTAGAGAACTTTTCATTACCTGGATTCTGTATATGGCCATGATTGGGTGCTCACGTTTGGCATGGAGAATCTATTTTGAACGATACATTAAGCAATCACCAAATAAAAAAAGAACGTTGATCGTAGGAGCCGGATCTGCCGGGGCGATGATAACGAGTCAGTTGTTAAAATCCAGAAATATAGAGTTAGTCCCAGTTGCATTCGTTGATGATGATAAAACGAAACTAAGTTTAGAAATCTTCAATATACCAGTAGTAGCAGCAACAAAACATATTTCTCAAGTGGTCGAGCAATACAAAATAGAACATATCGTGATTGCGATTCCTTCTTTGAAAAGAGAGGAGATAAATGACATTTTTTCAGAATGCACTAAAACGTGCGTAAAAACTCAAATTGTCCCTAGCCTGGAAGCGATTGTTCAAGGTAAGGTTCCAATTAATGAATTGCAGGATATCCAGATGGAAGACTTATTGGGTCGCTTACCCGTTCAACTTGATGATAAAGGGATTTCAGAAAAGATTGTTGATGGCACTATTTTAGTAACAGGTGCAGGCGGTTCAATTGGATCAGAAATCTGTCGTCAGATCATGAAGTATAATCCAGCTAAAATTGTATTGCTTGGACATGGTGAAAACAGCATTTATGCGATCGAGTTGGAATTGCGGGAGGCTTATGCAAATACTATTGAAATCGTGACCGAAATTGCAGACATTCAGGATCGCAGGAGGATGTTTCAGGTAATCGAACATCATCATCCAAATATAGTCTATCATGCGGCCGCCCATAAACATGTACCGCTTATGGAGTCCAACCCTAAAGAAGCGGTGAAAAATAACATGATAGGCACGATGAACGTTGCGGAGGCATCGGAGGCCGGCATGGTGAATATTTTTGTCATGGTTTCGTCAGATAAAGCCGTAAATCCGACAAGTATAATGGGTGCCTCTAAATGTTTAGCAGAGATGATGATCCAGTATAAGAGTTTGTCGAGTCATACTAAATTTGTAACGGTCCGGTTTGGAAATGTCCTTGGCAGTAATGGCAGCGTCATCCCACTCTTTAAAAAACAAATAAGAAAAGGAGGACCTTTGACAGTCACTCATCCGGATATGATTCGCTATTTCATGACGATTCCGGAAGCTTCGAGATTAGTCATTCAGGCAGGAGTTCTGGCCAAAGGAGGAGAGGTATTCGTACTTGATATGGGCGAACCTGTCAAAATTGTCGATTTCGCTAAAAAGCTTATCCAACTGTCAGGTTACAACGTTGAAGACATTGGGATAACCTATACTGGAATTCGGCCAGGAGAAAAATTATACGAAGAATTGCTTGGGGAAGATGAAGTTTACTTAAATCAGATCTATCCGAAAATCCATATTGGAAAACCAAGAGAGGTAAATTGGAATGCAATAAAAGATATTATCACAACATATGATGTCTTGAGCGAAGAAACGTTAAAAGATAGAATGTTGAATTTAGCAAATTATAGGAAGAATAACAAAGTTCCCATACCGTGACAATGGCTCATATCCAGGTGATGATAGCAATCACCAGAAAACATTTGCAATTGATTACTGGAATTCCGTAAAGCTATCTGAAGAATTCCTTCGTTTACTTGATAACGATACACAATGATGATTTGGGAGGGGAAAATGAAACGGGCTTTTGAATTATTGATATCTTGTCTGGCGCTCATATCCAGTTCACTTCTTATGCTGCTTATCGTCATCCTCATCCGTTTGAAATTAGGTTCACCTGTCATTTTTAAGCAGGAGCGCCCAGGCCTTAATGGTAAACCATTTTTTTTGTATAAGTTTAGAACGATGACGGATGAAAAAGATGAAAATGGGGATTTGGTTCCTGATGAGAAGAGATTAACCGATTTTGGGAAATTACTTAGAAAATTAAGTTTAGATGAATTACCTCAATTATTCAATGTCATGAAAGGGGATGTGAGTTTTGTAGGCCCACGGCCATTATTAATGGAATATCTCCCATTATATACTTCCGAACAAGCTAGGAGGCATGATGTCCGTCCAGGAATGACAGGTTGGGCACAAGTGAATGGACGCAATGCAATCTCTTGGGAGAAAAAATTTGAGCTTGATGTCTGGTACGTAGAAAATCAATCCTTTTTATTGGATATGAAGATCATATACCTTACCTTGATTAAGGTATGTAAACAGGAAGCCATTACCCAAGAAGGGCATGTAACAACCCGAAAATTTGTTGGATAATAGGATGAATGATATTGATTGATGATTTACCAAAACTCAAATGAAATCGAATCTGGAGGAAACAGTTAGAAAATCTCCAGGTTCTGAGGATATTTATCTTAAGGAAACTCCAAATTTGATGATGTTAGAAGTGATGTGAATTGAAGAAAATCGTAATAATCGGTGCGGGCGGGCACTCAAAAGTTGTTCAAGATATTGTTGAAGCAATGGATGAATATCGGCTCATGGCTATTTTAGATGATCAATACGAAGTGCTGAAAAGAAAGGGAAATGTATACTTTGGCCCCATCTTAAGCTATAGAAGGTTGTTTATTCATTTTGAATGTAAGGTAATTATTGCGATAGGCAGGAACGATTTAAGATTTAAAATCGTAAACGAGCTGAATTTAGATGTAATGGATTATGAGACAGTCATTCACCCCACTGCTGTAGTGGGCAAAAATGTCTCGATAGGTAAAGGAACGGTCATTATGCCTAATGTCGTCTTGAACGCAGGCGCGAGGGTGGGGAATCACGTTATTGTTAATACGTCTTCAGTTATTGAGCATGATACCCATCTTGATGACTTTATCCATATAGCACCAAGTGCAACACTGACAGGAGCTGTCAAGGTTGGAACTGGTACCTTGATGGGAGCTGGTTCTACGGTCATACCAAGCATAACGATAGGGGAATGGTGTACGGTTGGAGCCGGGTCAACCGTCATTAAAGACATTTCTGATGCATCTACAGCTGTGGGGTCCCCAGCTAGGATAATAAAATAAGGAGTGTGTGGGATGGAGAATAAAAGATTGTATCTTTCGCCTCCTCATATGAGTGGGAATGAACAAATGTACATTAGCCAAGCGTTCGAGACAAATTGGATAGCGCCACTGGGACCGAACGTAAAAGCTTTGGAAGTGGAATTTGCCAAATATGCAGGCACTAAGGGGGCATTGGCAGTAAGTTCAGGAACTGCGGCCATTCATTTGGCATTGCAAGTATTGGGAGTCACCAGTGGTGATACCGTATTCTGTTCTTCATTAACTTTTATAGCCAGTGCAAATCCTATCATCTATCAAGGGGCGAAGCCTGTTTTTATTGATTCCGAATCTGATACATGGAATATGTCACCTAAGGCATTGGAACTGGCTTTGGAATACGCTAGGAAAAAGGGGGAAATTCCAAAAGCCGTCATTTTGGTCCATCTATTTGGACAGAGTGCAAAGGTGGATGAGATCAAGAGCATTTGCGGGAAATATAAGGTTGCTTTAATAGAGGATGCGGCAGAATCCCTTGGTGGCACTTACAAGGGGAAGCAAACTGGAGCGTTTGGAGATATAGGGATTTATTCGTTTAATGGAAATAAAATCATAACAACTTCCGGTGGGGGCATGCTGGTTTCAAATAACGAGGAATTTTTACATAGGGCTCTCTTTCTATCTACACAAGCACGTGATCCAGAGCTTCACTATCAGCATAGCTCGATTGGATATAACTATCGTTTAAGCAATATTCTAGCTGGAATCGGTCGTGCCCAACTAGAAGTATTGGATGACCGTGTAAAAGTTCGGAGAGAAATTTTTGATCGGTATAAAAAATCATTGGGAAACATACCTGGCATTACCTTCATGCCTGAGTTAAAAGATACGATGGGGAATCGCTGGCTTACCGCATTAACAATAGACGACAAAATCAATGGAGTACGATACATTGACGTGATTAATGCGTTAGAAGCAGGAAATATTGAGTCCAGACCAGTATGGAAACCATTACATTTACAGCCTGTCTTTAAAAATGCAGCATTTTTTACAGAAAGCGGGGATAAAAGCATTTCAAGTATGTTATTCGAACAAGGTTTATGTTTGCCGTCCGGTTCGGGCATGACATTTGAAGATCAAGAGCGGGTCGTGGCAATTGTTAAGGAAGTACTTGAACCGTCTAAAATAGCCCGATGATCCTTTCGCCGTGTGATAGGAGTTAATTCATTAAAGGAACTGTTCAATGCTGTTACATTGAGCAGATGAAATAAAGCACGCTTTAAAAGAAACCTTCCTTACAATGAAAAGGAGGCAAACCAAAATATGAGAATTACATTTAAACAGATTTATCAAGATATCGACAATCTAGTATGTTTATCCAATAAACGAAATGGTTTGAATTTCAGAGAGATTGAGCTTACAAGAAAAAGACTAGTTGAAAATATAAAAGCGATAGAGCTGCATACCATCATTTATGATAAGGAAGATCCTGGGTGAAAAACTCTTGAACATCTTTTGATTTTTGGCAGCCTTTTTAAATCTACATTAGAAATGAGCGTGCTTATGAAGATAGGTGATAAAGTGATTTATAAATCAAGAGAATATAAAATTATTTACATCTATAGAAATGATTTAAAAGTCGAGCTTCTTTCCTTTGATGCTAAGCATGAGAAATTCGAATTAGCACATATATCCCATTTGATAAAGACTGCCCCCGCTTATGTAGAGAATCCACAAAAGGGGTCCCATTATGGAAATTGATGAGTGAAGGTTGTTGAATAGAATGGCAGTTGAGACACCCGCCTGGAGGTTGGTCAGGCTGTCGAGAAATTCTAGACAGTCTTTTTCTTTCCTTTGTTATATTTTAATTCACCGTGATGTTTGGGGTTATAACATCAACATAAAAAGACGATTTATCTTTCAATATTCTATTGAATCTTGTTAGGGAATGTATAAAACCCATGAATAAATGTGTTCTTCCTCTTCAGTATAGAAGACTTCTATGAATTTTTAACTTCTCCTTCGGATTCATTACAAGGGCATTGCCTTTGAGGAGTTGCTCAAAAAAAATAGTAACACTGCATTCTTTTAAAGTGTGCTCTCTTCAAATCCTCTATAAAAGAATGAGGTGTTTTTTTGTCAAGAACAAATGAAAGCTTTAAAGAAAACCATGATTGCTTAACGATTGATCTTGCGAAAGTAATTGTTTCTAAAATGAAATGCCTCATTGCTAATTTGGGGTTTATTACTAACTATATTTATCGTTTTAAACCTTACAACTATACAAAGTTTGTTGATAGTATTCGATGTCTTCAAAAATAAGTTTCAAAAATTGATTTTCCCGTACCGCATATGAAACGTCACTGGAATAAAATTATGGTAAATTTGGGTAGTAAGTAGTGCGTATTTTCTGTTAATTTTAAAAAAAGTGTGTGAAAATTATAAATGTTAGGCATTAATACTCAACATGAATATTAATAGTTTTAATAAGAAGATATGAAAATCAATAAAGTTAAAGGTGATTGTATGAATCGATTTAATGATCGTTATTCAAAACTGCTGTATCATTTATTTTATGAAGATAACTGGTGCAGTTTAACGGAACTATCCAAAAAAACAGGCTATTCGAAAAGCACATTATGGCGGGATATATTACATATGAGTTCAAATCTTCCACCTGAATGGAAAATCGAAAAGAATGAAGTTCAGGGCGTAAGATTATTGAAACCTAAACACGGCACCTTGGAAGAACTTTGGTTTCATCTGAAAAGTGAAAATACCTATTTTCAAACCTTGGAATTAATTCTTTTTAACAATGGAGTGACGATAAAGTATATTACTCAAAAAGTGCATATCAGTCGCTCCACAGTGTACCGACAGTTAGAGAAAATAGAAGAGGTATTAAAAAATGCCGAAGTTCAATTATCAAATAGTCCGTTTAAAATTGTTGGTGATGAAAAAAAGGTAAGGCGATTCATCATGCAGTATGTAGAGTATATGTCAGGCAATTTAAACGATTTTATTACATCTTTTAATCTTAAGGATTTTCAAGACACTCTACTGGAGCTATTGAAGGAACATACAACCTCTTTACACATGGGTGCCATTCAAAGACTAGCGATAATCCTACATATCTCTAACATTCGAATAACCCACAATTGTTTTGTGACATTCCCAAAAGTTGTTATAGATGAAAATGAAAAATCCAAAGCATTTGATATATCAAAGAAACTATTCAAATTCATGGTGAAATGTCCAAATAGGGAGAAACAGATTCGGGAAATTTTATTTTTTTCCTTATATCTAATGAGCGAAGAAATGTCTTTAAATCGTACCCAAGAGCTTCGTTACATTCGTTCCAAAATTAATTCGGATAGCGGTAAGCCTCTAAGTCAATTTTTAAGTAATTTATCAACGAAAATTGGGTTGGATGTTTCCCAGGATGATATTTTCATGTACGAATTTGCGCAAACTCTTCGTGGGATATCGTTTGACTTTCAGTTAATAACGGATACAAGGATAAATAATATTTTACAGTTCGTTCCTTATTTTGAAAATAATCTGTTATTCGGAATTATTGAAGATATAGCACAATGTATATCAGATGAATTTACTATTTCTTTTGAAAATATAGAAATATTGGAAATATTCATGTTGGTCCAAGCTTCAATTTTAAGAAAACAAAACCAAATGGTTATAGAGACTGCATTAATTTGTCGTTCATATGTAGAGAAAGATTATATTCGTGAGGTATTAAAACATCATTTCGGGAACAAGCTAAATATTTTTGTAATGGATTTTTCCGATATAGATTCACTTTTTAGAAAAAACGGGTTTGATATCTTAATAACCACAGATTTAGGGCAGCTAATTAATATTGAACACATTCCTGTATATAAAGTTTCTTCGTTTCCAACTCCTTCCGAATTAAAAGAAATCAAGATGTTCACTCGAAAGAATTTCATTGATAGGTATGGTTTAAATCCTAATATTTTATATCCATTTGAAGAAGACATTGATTGAGACCAGTCTTAAGGCATTTATTCACTTTGTATTTTACCCCCCTGATAATGAGCAGTAATATGCAGCTAATAAACTACCTCGTCATTAAGCCTGGGTCATTTCTTTTTTCTCCAAAAGGAGAAGGTGAAACGCATTACTTATCTGACAGAGTTTAAGGTTGATAATTTACTAAAGATAAGGGAGCCCCGAAATGACCAAAGCGAGAACGCCATACATTCACTTCTCAATTTAAACCACAGATCATTCTCTTGAATTTTAAAACATGAAATGATGCCTTCTAAAATCGGCTATTTCCCTTCATTTGGAGCTTATAAAACACGATTTCCAAAACTGGGGATCGGAAGCAGGTCAATGTTTTACTTCGCTAACTATAGTCTAAATATCTAAGTTCACCCACCATGCTAATTTTGGATAAACACAGGGTGCCCTTGATGGGGAGGGTCTCTTTTCGGGATGGAGTCACTTAAGGATTTGGCGGATCAAGAACTGTCGTATTGTTCTCAGTGGCTGCTAAGAAAATGGCCCCGGTACAATACCGGGGCCATAGCCGTTTAACCTTTTATATCTTCTCAGAAATGACTGGTTTTATTGAGTAGTTACATATTCATTATTTCCTGCACGCATTCCAACAATGAAAATAAGTGCCGATATTGCGGCCAACATCAATAAGGGAACTGTCCAGCTGTGTGTAATGTCATGAAGCAATCCGAATAATACTGGTCCAATGGCAGCTAAGAGGTACCCGAATGATTGAGCCATTCCTGATAATTCCGTCGCCTCATGGGTGCTTTGTGTTCGAAGACTAAAAAACATCATGGATAAACTGAATACGGTTCCGACTCCAATTCCAATCAATATCATGCATACTGGTATGAACAGAGTGCTTCCATATAATATGCCGAATATCCCTGCGATAAGGAAGACGACAGGCGGGACCACTAACAGACGCTGACTTTGTAGGCGGCCAGCTAAAATTGGCACAAGGAATGTTATGGGAATGACGGCAAGCTGCATGATGGATAGCATCCAGCCGGCCTCATCAGCGTTCAGGCCTTTTTGCTCCAGGATTTCCGGCATCCAGGTAATTACTGTATAGAAAATAAACGATTGTAATCCCATGAAGAATGTTATCTGCCAGGCTAATCCAGAACGCCATAAGTTAATCTTTTTATCCTTTTGTGCTGTTTGTACATCCTTACCTGACTTGAATGGCCGTCTTAATTGCGGCATCCATAAGAAGACTGTAATAAGTGATAAGATTCCCCAACATCCAAGGGCACCAGCCCATCCCAATCCCGATGAAGAAGCAAGGGGAATGCTGATCCCGGAACCTATTGCGCCGCATAAATTCATGGAAACAGCATAGGTTCCTGTCATCAAACCGATATTCCTGGCAAAGTTATGCTTAATCAGACTGGGTAACAATACATTGCCGATTGCAATGGCTAACCCGATTAAAATGGTCCCTATGAACAATGTCGGCACTCCGCCAGCTGAGCGTACCCCAATCCCGATTGTTAATAATATCAAGGAAAGGAAAAGTGTGAGCTCCATTCCAAAACGCCGTGCTATCCTAGGTGCAAATGGTGATAATAAAGCGAAAGAAAGCAGAGGCAATGTCGTTAATGAACCTGATAATGTATTGGATATCCCCAAGTTATCACGGATCGAAGTGACAAGGGGGCCAACAGATGTTAAGGGAGCCCTAAGATTTGCCCCAAGAAGAATGATTCCGATGATGAGTAGTCCAACCTTGGGTTTAATATCCATTTTTGTTTGTTCTAGTTGATTTGCCGCTTGATTAATGCCCATAATCTTCTCCTTACTTACTCTAAAGATTTTTTGAATTGTGCAATGTATTCATTCACTGTTTCGATTGCCCGGTTCGCATCTTGTTCGATGATGGCATCTACAAGATTGCAATGAATGTTCAAATGAAAGTTCACATCAGAACTCATCTCCACTATCTGATGGATGGATTCATTCAGGGAGTGTTCCATATGTTCGTACAAATCAATCAATAAATCATTATGTGATGAGGCCATAATCGATTTATGTAACTGTATATCGGCTTCTTCGTAAGCCTTGATATCCTTTGCCCCGGCAGCTTTACTGCATGCTGATATATGAAACCGCAATCGATCTATATCTTCTTGATTACGTCTTAATGCCGCTAACTGAGCTCCCTCTTTTTCAAGGGCATGACGGACCTCTAACGTTTCTAATATACTTGACTGCTGGATCCTTCTTTCAAATGCAGCCCCCAAGGCACTTGATGACCTTACGAATGTTCCTTTTCCTTGTTTCGTTACTAAAAGACCTGCATAAACAAGTGATCGTACAGCTTCTCTTAATGTATTTCTGCTTACATCGAACTGTTGGATCAAATCCATTTCAGGGGGGATTTGATTTCCAATTTTCCATTCACCTGATTCGATTAACGATTCGATTTGGGAAACGACTTGCTCTACAAGTGATAAGCGATTTGTTTTGGATATGGTCAAAATACACACCTCTAATTTGTAGGATGATTGGTTCATTGGTTATTTTAACATATGTATATTGAAAATGGAGCAAATGGGGTATTTTAAGTCCAAATTTGTTTCCCTTTTATTCTTCAGAAAAAAGTTGCAGTTGATTTCAGAAATCCGCTCCCTTTCCGCCGACTGTCTGCCAATCCTCATCAAAGCAAGCGGCTGTGGAGTCTCGACTAGCCAGTTTTATTCGGCAGGGGTGTCGCAAATTTCTTCAATTCAAAGAGGGTTTGATCCCAAAGGGCATAACCCAAGTTTGTTTTAAAATCATGGTTAGGGGTGAGACCATTTCTATTGATGGAACCGCCAGACTGTAGACAAATTTAATGAACCGCCAGTTGGCCTATAGTTTTAAAAAAACATTCCAGTTGATTGAAACGGAAGGTACGAGACTCCTGCGGGAAAAGCGAGTGCAAGGGAGACCCCGTAGGTGCAAAGGCGCCAAGAAGGCTTCCGGACCGCCGGGTTCCCTACGTTCCAATCGACGTTCAAATTGTTCTAGCACTAAAAAGACTGTAGACAAACTCGACTTTCATCGAGTTTGTCTACAGTCTCAAATCCTCTATTAAAATTAAGAGGGGTTATAATATTTCTATTTTTTTCGTTTGACAATAAAAGAGAGAAGGATGAATATTGCTAACGTGACAAGACACACTGTGGTCCCAATGATGTTTTGCTTATTAAAGATAAATGCCAAAAAGATAATGCTTAAAGCAGTGATGGCTAATATAGTTGTATATGGGTACCATTTTACCCGGAAACCTGGTTTACCAGTGTATTGATTACGCAGCTTCAATTGCGCGGAACAAATGCTGATCCATAATAATAAAACTGTGAATCCAGGAATGGCCATAAGGTAGCTTAAAATCAGGTCGGGAGTCAAATAGGATAAAAATACACCAGCCAATATACATAATGTAGTTAAAAATATACCATTAAGCGGGATACCCTTTTTGGTTGTTTTTAAAAATGCCTTAGGCGCTTCCCCATTCTGGGAAAGAGTGAACAATGTCCTTGAGGTAGCGTATATACCTGAATTTGCAGCTGATAACACAGCGGTTAAAAGAACGAAATTCATAATATCGGCTGCTCCGGGAAGACCCGATAAGCTGAAAACCTGAACGAAAGGACTTACTTCAGTGCTTACCTGGTTCCAAGGTATTACCCCACAAATAATAAGTATCGGCAAGACATAGAAAAGAATCACCCGCCATACTGTTCCTTTAATTATTTTTGGTATGACCCGCTGACTATCTTTTGTTTCCGTGACGGCTACACCAATTAATTCTGCGCCCCCATATGAAAACATCACCACTAAAAGTGCACTTAACATTCCGTCAATTCCTTTTGGGAAAAAACCACCATGTTCCGTGTAATTAGAAAATGAAGCCGAACTAGGAAAAAGTCCTAGCAGGATCAAAGCTCCTAAAATAATAAAGGCAATTAGGGTTATTATTTTAATTCCCGCAAACCAAAATTCGAGTTCTCCATAGTATTTTACTTGAAATAAATTAATTCCTATTATTACCGAAGCGCAAAGTATGCTTAACAGCCATAATGGCACTGTTGGAAACCAATATTGTAGAAAACTGCCGGCAGCGACTATTTCTACAATGATTACGATAATCCAATTAAACCAATAGAGCCATCCGACTATGAAGGATAGTTGAAACCCAAAAGCTTTATTAATGAGATGTTGTACGTTCAAATTAGGAAAAGCGGTTGCCATCTCTCCTAATGCGGCCATTACAATAAATAACAACAGCCCCCCAATTATATAGGCTATTACAACACTTGGACCTGCCATATTTAATGTATCGGAACTCCCCTTAAAAATCCCTGTTCCTATCATTCCTGCTAAAGCAATGAACTGGACATGCCGCGGCAATAGGCCCTTTTTTAAATCTTGATGAGTCTGCTCCATTTTATTCATGCCTTTCATTCATTATTTTAATAAAATAGTCTATAAATAAAACTAAAAAGTTCTTCTATTATTGAACGCTTTTCCGTACTAAAGTAACTATATTAATATATCATGAATCGGAAAAATGTCAATTTAGGCAGGTGAATTGGAATAGACTCCTAATCAGAAAAGAAGGAGTAGTCTTTATTATCTAAAAATATTTGGAATTTATGAAATGAATCAAACGAAAAGCAAACTGATAGGTGATTTTTTTTGGTATGTAGATGGGTTACACGTTAACCATACTTATACGACGATGGCACAGTTGTTATTAACTAAGCAGATGATGAAAACGGACAAGTGGCGTATGGTCAGCGATGATGATATGGTTTTGAAAGCAGCAACTAAGAAGGCTTTTTCAAAAGAAGAGCACAGTTTAAATAACTGTGCTTTTTTATTGAAATATACTAAAATCACCGCAAAACTCGGTGCAAATAGTTGTACATAATAACATACATTTTTTAGAACAAATAAATCGTTTGAGACAGGTATCAGAACCGGTTACTTTCAAGGTCGGTTTTCTTCAATATAGGAAAATCTAACGAGACTATCCGTTCTCATATAAAAAGAGAATAGGGGCCGCCTGTAGGTTTTCCGTTTCTTGTATCGGTTCAATTTCACTTATAAATTCCAAAAAACCGGTAAATACCTGCGAGGCCATCCCTAAATAGTGCAATTCAGTGTGGATGATTCCATTCTGTGGTGAATGGAGCATATACATATTTTCATCCCTCCTTTCTAAAAAGAATAGGCCAGCCTGTTATAGGAGTTAATCGAACCAATATGAACGTTATTTTTATTTGAGATCATTCATAATACTTCAAAAATAGGATTCTCCAGGTTCGAAGGCTTCTGCATCCCTTTCTTCTATCACCATGCGCAGTCCATTCTTTGGTCTGAGTGTAAGGGCCGGAAGGGGGGTTACTTCATGATGGTCAGGAGCAAGCTTTATCCTATACTGCTTTGCAATGCAGGCCAGGACAAGCACCGCTTCCATCATGGCAAAATGATTGCCAATACAAACCCGAGGTCCTCCGCCAAATGGAAAGTAAGCGAACGCAGGCAGGCTTTTCAAAAAGTTATTTTCAAATCGCTCTGGAATAAATGATTCAGGTTGATCAAAATACTCTGGATTATGCTGCATCACGTAAGAACTTATTAGAATCATATCGCCTTTTTTGAAGCGATATCCTCCTATTACGACATCCTCCGCCACATCACGGGATAAAATATACGATGGCGGATAAACGCGAAGTGTTTCATGAATGATATTTTGAGTGTATGGTAATTTCATGAAATCTTCAGCCTTGGGTGTCCGGTGACCGATAATGCTATTCACTTCACTGAAAAGCTTGGATTGAATTTCTGGGTGTTTCGAAATTTCATACAGTGCCCAGGAAAGAGCAGTTGCTGTCGTTTCATGACCGGCAAGAAAAATAGTCATTAATTCATCACGGACCTGAAGGCTTGTCATACCCAATCCGTCTTTGTCATCACGGGCGTCTATCAGGATTCCAAGCATGTCTTCATGTTTTACTGTGTCGTTCTTCCGTTTTTCAATTATGCCGTAAATCACTTTATCAAGCCTTTGTATCGCCTTTTTATATTTACGGTTGATTTTAGTCGGTACCCATAATGGCATACGAAAAATCTTTCTCATCCTTTTGACTGTTATTCTTAATGCGGTTTCCAGCGGTTTTCCAACAATTTCATACCCACCCTTGAATTCCATGCTGAACATGGTCTTGCTGACTATCCCGAGAGTGATGTTCATCATATCCTTCGTTATAATCCGTTCATCATCATGTTGCCAAGTTGATATATAATCCATTGTGGTATCAATCATATCCTTGGCGTATTGGCTAATATGAGTCTTTTTGAAAGAGGGTTGGATAAGCCTTCTCTGTCGCATATGAAAGTCTTTTTCGCTTGTAAGTAGACCTTCACCGACAAGCGGTTTTAAAACATTGAAGTCCCTGGATTTGACGAAGGATTTTTGTTTTGTTACGAGTATTTGTTTTATTAAATCAGGATTTGAAATGTGATAAACATTATGGAATGGTCCAAAACGGAATTTAGCGACTTCCCCATATTCCTTGGCCAAGCGGGTCAGAAAGCCAATGGGATCAGTTTGAAACTCCTTTGTATGTCCGGAAATCAGCCTTCCTTTTGGAACCTTTGGAGAAGTGCGGTAGACATCATCAGCGTGGCTCAATGTAGTTTTTCCCCTTTCTATAAAATAATTACATGTAATCATTCTATGAGGATAAGCTAAAACGGTTTGGACAAGTTGTTATAGAAAGGGGAAATAATTCTATGGGGAAAATAAAGTTTCATAAGTTAGCAAAAAAAACTCTGGATGAATAGAGCCAGAGTCTTTCATAAACGCTTTGGATTAATGATGTGGGATTCAAGTTCTTTCTTGATCGTCCCCATGCAGGAAACGATCATTCTTTTCATTAATGGGCCCGCCAAATTGTGCATTGATTTCCTTAACCACTTGATCTAAAAAATCATCGGATATTATTGGAGTATTAGTTTTTTTGTGCATGTGTTTTTCAACAGCCCTTTCTGGAAATCGTCGTTAGGATCAATAATGAAGGATACGTTATCAACATAACCTCCCTGATTAAAAATTATTCTTTCTATGTCGAACATTTTCACTTGCTTTTACATTTCACGGAAGCGTTTATAATAAACAGTTATATTTTGCTTAGAGATTATGGTAAGGGATATGTTAGTGGATCATTTTACAACCAAAGGCGTGAACCCGAAATAGCCCAATCACCTCTAGGTAATTGGGCGGGGGTATATTAATTTCATTAAGGGAACAGCTGCCTTAAATATGTTATTAGCTGATCACGAAGTTCAGGTCGTTTCATGGCGAAATCTAATGAAGCTTGGAGGAAGCCGAATTTATCGCCGACGTCATATCGATTTCCTTCGATGATATACGAGTATAATGGTTCCTTTTCTAACAAAAGGTCTAAAGCTTCGGTAAGCTGGATCTCCCCCTTCCGATCGGGCTGTACGGTTTCAAGGATTTCAAAAATCGCAGGTGATAAAATATATCGGCCAATAATCGCCTGTGTTGATGGTGCATCCTCCACTTTTGGCTTTTCCACCAAGTTTCTTACCAGAAATAAATCCTCATATCGTTCTTGGAAATTTACGATCCCATACTTGGAGACATCTGCAGGTGACACTTCCTTACATCCGATAATACTCGTACGAACCTTGTTATACTGTTCCATTAACTGCTTCAAAGCTGGAACCTGGCTATCCACGATATCGTCCCCTAACAGGACGGCAAAAGGTTCGTCTCCGATAAAAGTTTTGGCACATAAAACCGCATGCCCCAGACCTAAAGGTTCCTTTTGTCTTACATAGTGGATATCCACCATGTTGGAAATGTTCTCCACGATGTTAAGCAGATCATTTTGACCTTTCATTTGCAGAAGCATTTCAAGTTCAATTGATTTATCGAAATGATCTTCAATGGCACGTTTGTTTTTACCCGTAACGATGATAATATCTGTAATCCCTGATTGTACCGCTTCCTCGATAATATATTGAATGGTCGGCTTATCGACAATCGGCAGCATTTCCTTTGGTTGAGCTTTCGTGGCAGGTAAAAATCGTGTTCCTAAACCGGCTGCTGGAATCACCGCTTTCTTTATCATAGCCCAGCCCCTTTTTAAGGTTCTTTAATATGCTTTTTGTTCTACCCTTCATTTTATGTGGTCATTGGTTGACCTATTTCAAAATAGGTTAAAATAAATCCCTGAAATAGAATAGATTTACCTTTGAAGCAAATATTATGGATATATGAATTTGGTCAAGAGGTGTATATTTTGCCAATTGAAAATCAAGAGAGAGTTCAAATCCTTTTTGCCTTACTCGTCATTTTTTTATATCTTTCTCCTTTATTCATCCTTGGAGAAAATGCGCATATTCGCGTACATGATAATTTGGATTCCAACCTTGCCTGGTATAAAGTCCTTTCAGAAAGCGGTGAGTTATTCGGTGCAATAGACGCCAAAGTTCCCCAGATTATGAATGGGCTGCCCCGAAATGCTTTTGGCAGTGAGTTCAGTATTATCGTGTGGCTTTATGCTCTTTTTCCGACAATGGTTGCATATGCAATAAGCCAGGCGATAACAAGGTTTATTGCATTCTTTGGTATGTATATCCTATTAAAGAAACATTTGATTACAGGAAGCCGATCAGGCTGGATTAGGGTTGGAACATCCTTAGCCTTTGCCCTTACCCCATTTTGGCCATCGGGAATGCTCAGTACACTTGGGATGCCGCTTGCACTTTGGGCTTTTTTGAATATTCGCAGCAAGGACCATTCTTGGAAGAATTATTTGGTCCTTACACTTTTACCGCTTTATTCAAGCATCGTGCTTGGCTTTTTCTTTTTTCTTGTTGCAATGGGGTTTCTATGGCTAACGGATGTGATCAGGAGAAAAGGGTGGAATATAACGTTTCTTCTTTCAATCGTGTATATGACCGTCATTTTTGGAATGGTGGAGTATCGTTTGGTCGCTTCATTCATTTTTGATTCGGAGCCAAACAGCAGAGATGAATATTTTCACGCAAGGCTGCCCCTCGAGTGGGTCATTAAGCTTACATTCAAAAATTTCGTTCTTGGCCATACGCATGTCATGACTGTACATGCGCTTATCATCCTGCCGATTACCATCTTTGCCCTTTATATTATTCTGACCAAAAAACTGTGGAGACAGGAAAAGGTATATGTTTTTTTATTTTGCTTGAATTTTATCCTCTCAGCATGGTACGCATTTTGGTTTTATAAAGGCTGGCTTCCTTTAACGGAAAGGTTTCACACTCTGGATACCTTTAATTTTGCAAGATTTCACTTTTTAAGGCCGATGGTAATTTATATGGGGTTTGCCCTCGCGGTAAAAATCATTTGGGAACACAGCGATTATGCTAAGAAAACCCTTTCTATTTTCATCGCCGTTCAAATTATTGTCTTAATGGGCTTCAATGAAGAAATCACTCATAATAAAAAACCTTCTTTTAAAGAGTTCTATTCAGAAAGCCTTTTTCAGGAAATAAAAGATCATATTGACCTTCCGCAGGAAGAATATCGTGTTGCCAGCATTGGGCTGCATCCCGCAATTGCTCAATTTAATGGATTTTACACGCTAGATAGCTATAACAATTTCTATCCGCTTACTTACAAACATCAATTTCGTCAAATAATTGAAAACGAATTGGCTAAGAATAAAAACATCAGAATCTACTTTGATGAATGGGGAGGACGTTGTTACCTATTTACCGATGAGCTTGGGAAGCATTATATGTTCAAGAAAAGCTCGAAGAAAGAGCTGGAAAATTTAGACCTTAATATGGATGCGTTTAAAGGATTAGGTGGCAAGTATATATTTTCTGCCCTACCAATCAAGAACGCGAAGGAAAACGGATTGGTACTAGATAGGAGTTTCACGAAAAAAGGAAGCGTGTGGAAAATTTATTTATACAGAGTCATGTGAAAAGGGGGGAATAGAGTGAATTCACCGATACTAACGATTGTTGTACCTTGTTATAACGAAGAAAGCGTATTGCAGGATACCATTACCCAACTTTGTGGATTGGTGAGGGGGTTAGTCGAAGAAAACGTTGTTTCTGGTCAAAGTAAAATTCTACTGGTTGATGATGGAAGTAAAGATCAAACATGGAAGATCATTTATAAGGAAACGATTAATAATGAACTTGTTCGTGGGCTAAAGCTTTCCCGGAATGCAGGACATCAAAATGCACTTCTGGCAGGATTGTTTACAGCCAAAGAAGCCTCGGATTGTGTGATTTCCATTGATGCAGATTTACAGGATGATATTCAAGTCATCCCTGAATTCATTCGAAAATTCAATGAAGGGTGTGAAATTGTATACGGTGTCCGCCAGAAAAGGGATCTTGATTCATTTTTTAAACGAACATCTGCAACTGGTTTTTATAAAATGATGAACAAGATGGGGGTTAACCTTGTCTATAATCATGCCGATTTCCGGCTAATGAGTAAGAGGGCGATCGCGGAGTTGGAACGATTTGATGAAACGAATCTTTTTTTACGGGGGATCGTACCGCTCATTGGGTTTAAGACGGACTCTGTTTATTATGACCGAAAAGAAAGATTGGCTGGGGAAACGAAATATCCATTTAAGAAGATGGTTGCTTTTGCGCTTGATGGCATTACTTCTTTTTCAGTTACACCGATTCGGCTTGTATTATGGCTAGGATGTCTTTCCTTTTTCATTAGCTTACTCTTTGGGTCTTACTTTTTATGGTTAAAGTTTTATGGGCAGACCGAAACTGGATGGACCTCATTAATCACCTCCATATGGTTGATCGGTGGACTACAGTTGATTGCTGTCGGCTTGATTGGGGAATATATCGGTAAAATCTATAATGAATCCAAACGCCGGCCTAAATATATAGTTGATCTGGATCTATTTAATCCGCTCGATTTAAAAAAACGGGAGCAACTAGACAATGAACGGAACAGTATTGAAAAACTATCTAAAACACACTAACTCCTTTATCCGCTTTTTATTGGTTGGGATAGTCAATACAGCGCTTGGACTTTCCATCATGCTTTTTCTCATGAATGTTCTTGAATTCTCTTACTGGGTCTCCACCTTTATCGGTAATGGTACGGGAGCTGTAACGAGTTTTCTTTTGAACAGAACTTTTACTTTTAAAAGCGATATAGAATGGCGGAGAGGAGTTGCACGTTTCTTTTGCGTCATCCTGATTTGTTATTCCGCCGCATATTCTTTAGGCCAAGCTATTGCAGAATCAATGGAAGGATCCGTTCATTTACCCATACAACAAAATGTGGCTGTGCTGATAGGAGCAATTTTTTACACAGTTCTTAACTATATTGGCCAGAAATATTTTGTCTTTAAAAAAAGCAATTTGAGACCAATTCAAGAAGGAAGGAACTAATTAGGGTGGATCAGTGGGATAATGCCCCCGGTTGTACGAATAAAGGGGAATCGAAAAGCGAAAATCAATGCAAGTTTAATGATTCAAGCTGGGGGCAGATTGTTACTATTCGTCCTTCACGATCTCCATGTGGCGATCATTTTTTCCTTTTTCTGACCATCTTTTGTTCATTGACTCCTTGATTTTTTTCTTTTTAGACGTTTACTTACCTTCTTTCCTCCCTTCGAACCATGTGTTTGCATGACTTATGTTATATACGTCAAGAACAAAACTACACCTACAAAGATTATTCTATTAATGTGCAAAATTTTCATTTACTTTTTCATTTCACGGGAGTATGATAATCAACAGTTTCATATTTCTAAATCGCTTAAACCTTATGGTGCGGGGGACCCGTTATTGGGATTGTTACTACAATCCAAGGGGTGAATCCTTTCAAGGTAGGGCTACTCTTAGGTCCGAATCCGACAGCTAACCTCGTAAGCGTTATATGAGAAGGAAGGTGGAGCTTGTTAGACAAAAAAATTAATGTCTACAGGTCTATTTAGCTATGACTTGTAGGCATTTTTCTATTTCGTCTTGTTTTTTGCTACAGCTGGGTAACATAAAATTATAAATTAAATATGGTGGTGAATTCTTGATGTTATCTTCTATAAAGAGGTTCTTGATTGGGAGACCTTTAAAATCAAATGCACTTGGTGAACAAAAGCTTAACAAAACAAAGGCTTTGGCGATTTTATCTTCTGATGCTTTGTCTTCGGTTGCTTATGGACCGGAGCAAATATTAATCGTCCTTATCACGGTCGGTGCTGCGGCATTCTGGTATTCCATCCCTATCGCGATTGGGGTATTGATCCTGTTAACTGCTTTGATTTTGTCCTATAGACAAATAATTTTCGCTTATCCACATGGCGGGGGGGCCTATGTGGTTTCAAAAAACAATTTAGGTGTCAATCCAGGGTTGATAGCTGGAGGATCCTTATTGGTGGATTATATATTAACTGTCGCTGTAAGTGTTTCTGCAGGTACGGATGCCATCACGTCCGCTTTTCCTGGCCTGCATTCATATAATGTCATCATAGCCATCATTTTCGTCATTCTGCTTACAATCCTGAACCTTCGGGGGGTTACGGAGTCGGCCTCTGTTTTGGCCTATCCGGTGTACCTATTCGTTTTAGCATTGTTCATCTTGATTGGTGTCGGGATTTACAAGATTTTGACGGGTGGGGTTTCACCGGAATTGCACACGTCCATCGGGACTCCGGTAGCGGGCATCAGTTTATTTATACTGCTAAGAGCATTCGCATCAGGAAGCTCCGCATTGACAGGAGTCGAAGCGATTTCCAATGCAATCCCGAACTTTAAAGATCCAGCCCCGAATAATGCTGCGAAAACTTTAATAGCCATGGGTTCCTTACTAGCAGTATTATTTTCGGGAATCGTATACTTGGCCTATTATTTAAGCATTGTTCCAAGCGCGGAGGTAACGGTCGTCTCCCAGATTGCTGAAGAGATCTTTGGACGGAATTTCATGTATTTCTTCATTCAAGGTACGACTGCATTGATCTTGATACTGGCAGCCAATACTGGCTATTCGGCTTTCCCTCTGCTTGCGGTAAATCTTGCGAAGGATAAATTCATTCCACGGGCGTTTACGATAAGAGGGGACCGATTGGGGTATTCTAATGGAATTATCATACTGGGACTTGCATCGATCATCTTAATAGTCGCATTTGAAGGACATACAGAAAATCTCATTCCGCTTTATGCGGTAGGGGTATTCATTCCATTTACGTTGTCCCAGACCGGGATGATTGTTAAATGGATTCGCGAAAAGCCAAAAGGCTGGATGATGAAATTAACCATTAATTCAATTGGTGCCATGATTAGCTTTATCGTCACGATGATATTCTTTTTAACCAAATTTACTCAGGTTTGGCCTGTTTTGATTTTTTTACCTATCATCATTTTAATTTTTCATCGAATTAGAAAGCATTATGAAGCAGTTGGTGACCAACTAAGGATTACAACATGTGAGCCGATCTTACCAATTGAAGGAAATATCATCATTGTACCCGTGGCGGGTATAACTCACGTGGTTGAGAACTCTTTAAATTATGCAAAATCTCTATCAGCAAATCAGGTTATTGCCGTATATGTTGCTTTTGAAAGAGAAGATGAAAAGAAATTCGTGGAAAAATGGAAAAAATGGCAACCAGATGTAAGACTCGTTACACTGAATTCTTATTACAGAAGTATCATTCAGCCACTAACTAAATTTGTGGATACGGTTGAACATAAGGCTAGTGAAGCCAATTATAAAGTTACGGTGATTATCCCCCAATTCATTCCAAAGAAGGGCTGGCACAATATACTTCATAACCAATCAAGTTTACTGATTCGCGCCTACTTACTTTATAGAAGAAATGTGGTTGTTACGACTGTGCCATATCATTTGAAGAAGTAAGTTTCATTATCTAAGAAAAGAAGCAAACCTACATAAGGTTTGCTTTTTTTATAATCTTTTTAAAAAAGACAGCAGTAACTTACGCTGCCGATATTTGAGTATGAACATTCATTACCAACTCATAAATTCACAGTAACTATGAGGCCCGTACAATAAAAAGGATTTGCAGTAAGATGTGGGGATACTTCCTCTTTTAAAGCTTTAATTAATGTTAATATAAAACTTTCTCCATCATCATTATCCGTACGACGGCTGTTTAGGAAAGTGATTATTTCAAAGTCGCTGATGATTCGGAAATGGACATGCAACATCATCAACATGGTGGCTAGCATCAATCAGTATCATTAAAAAGGGCTGCGTCTGCAGCCCTTTTTGTGTTGAACACTACTTTAGGGGAAACACTTCATAAAATTACCAAGGGTCAATTCAAATAATGCGAACATATTAAGAAGACAAAATGAAATTTACTGCTTAGTTTGAACTTACATATATGGGGGTTGTAAATGGATATATTATTAGCTCTCTTGCCGGCATTATTCTGGGGAAGCATCGTTTTATTTAATGTGAAACTCGGGGGTGGACCCTATAGTCAAACACTAGGTACAACGATTGGCGCCTTGATTTTTTCAATTGGTGTTTATATTTTCGCAGATATTAAATTGTCACTCCTGGTGTTTGGAGTCGGAGTCGTATCTGGATTGTTTTGGGCTGTTGGACAAGCTAATCAGCTTAAGAGCATTGATTTAATGGGAGTTTCCAAAACCATGCCAATATCAACAGGATTGCAGCTCATTTCAACCACCTTATTCGGGGTCATAGTTTTTAATGAATGGTCTACAATGAAAGCGATTATTTTAGGCGTTTTGGCTTTAGTCTTCATTATTATAGGAATCGTCTTGACCTCCTTGGAAGATAAAGAATCGAAAGAGGGCAAGTCGGGAAACTTGAAGAAAGGAATTGTTATTCTCCTCATCTCGACATTCGGTTATTTGGTTTATGTGGTCGTAGCCCGTCTTTTTGACGTTGACGGGTGGTCAGCGTTGTTCCCTCAAGCGATAGGTATGGTGATAGGCGGTCTGTTATTGACTTTTAAACATAAACCGTTTAACAAATATACGATTCGCAATATCATTCCGGGATTGATATGGGCTGCAGGGAACATGTTTTTATTCATATCCCAGCCCCGTGTGGGAGTGGCTACTAGTTTTTCCCTTTCGCAAATGGGCATAGTCATCTCAACTATTGGCGGGATCATCATTTTACGTGAAAAGAAAACGAAGCGCCAACTAATTGGAATTGTAATTGGAATAATCTTGATCATCATAGCTGGGATTATGCTCGGGTTGGCAAAAAGTTAATTGGAGGGTGATTAAATGTATACAGATTTAGAAGGTAAGGTCGTTGTTATAACGGGTTCATCCACTGGTTTAGGAGAAGCGATGGCCATTCGCTTTGCTAAGGAAAAGGCAAAGGTCGTGGTTAATTATCGTACTAAATTAGAGGAAGCAGATAGTGTAATGGAAGAAATCAAAACAAATGGTGGGGAAGCCATTGCAGTAAAAGGCGATGTCACCATTGAAGAAGATGTCATTAACCTTGTTCAATCAGCGATAAAGAATTTCGGGAAACTTGATATATTCATCAATAATGCAGGAATTGAAAATCCGGTTCCATCTCACGAGATGCCGTTAAGCGACTGGAATAGGGTAATCAATACCAATCTAACAGGAAATTTCCTAGGCTGCCGTGAAGCTATCAAGTATTTTATCGAGAACGATATTAAAGGGAATGTTATAAACATGTCCAGTGTACATGAGATGATTCCCTGGCCTTTATTCGTTCACTATGCGGCAAGCAAGGGCGGGGTGAAGCTGCTTACGGAAACCCTGGCTCTTGAATATGCACCAAAAGGGATCCGTGTGAACAGCATTGGTCCTGGAGCCATCGCCACGCCAATAAATGCCGACAAGCTTGAAGATCCCGAAAAGAAAAAAGATCTTGAAAGCATGATTCCGATGGGGTATATCGGAAAGCCTGAAGAAATTGCTGCAGTTGCTGCATGGCTGGCATCTTCAGAATCCAGTTATGTAACGGGCATCACTCTATTCGCTGACGGAGGAATGACAAAATACCCCGCATTCCAAGCGGGAAGAGGATGAATTTAGTTAAATTCCTCTTTTATGATGCAACAAGAATCCCAGCAGGATCATTCCTGCTGGGATTCTTGTTAAAAAAGCATTAACGAGTGTGATGATTATACCAGCTAATGAAGTTATCGACGACCGCATCGATAAACTGGACAGTCGACTCATGTGTAAGCCTGCCTTCGTTATCGATTTTGTCATGCACTGCACCAACATATACTTCATTTCCGGGAAGGAGCGGGGAGGAGATGCCTAATGCGAATAGGATCTCACGCAAATGCAATTGAGCTTTAACCGTTCCTAATTGCCCCATTGACGCACCCATGATCCATGAAGGTTTGCCGATCAAGACTTTATCGACACGTGATAACCAATCGATTGCATTGCCCAATACGCCTGGAATCGTACCATTGTATTCAGGTGTTACCCACAAGACTGCATCTGCTTCGGCCACTTTGCTTTTAAATTCTTTTACAACTAATGGAGGGTCATTTTCAATATCTTGATCATAAAAAGGTAAATCCCGAATGTTCAAGATTTCGAGATCAAACCGATCTTGATATCTAGTTTGAATATATTTTGCTAGCTTAAGGTTGTAGGACTCTTTACGAATACTTCCCACTATTGCAACAACTTTCATCTTCAATACCTCCAAGGATTTGTAATGGATAATCATGTAAATATGTTCCACTTACCTATTATAATTGGAATATAAATGAAAGGGAAAAAGGATGCTTGAGAAATAATCATTCTGCGGATCACCCTTCATTCATACCACGGTGAAAATGCTTTTCCATGACATAGCCAAAAAAGGAGGCAAGCATTTGTTGAAACAGCATGCCAAGTACAACGGGAACAGCGACGGCAGCAGGGAAATAGGTTGTTGCAAGAACGGCTCCAGCACTGATGTTCCGCATACCGCCTGTAAATGTCAAGGTGATGATATCCTCCTTTTCCCATCTTAAATATGCACCGACCATCCAAGAAAGGGCATACCCTGAAGCAGCTATGAACAAAACCAGGAAGGCCATGATCATTAATTTCTTATCGAAATGGGTTAAGTAAGGAGCGATTTTTGAACTGTTCAATATGACTACGATTCCAACGCTTATCTTGGAAAATGGAGCTAAGCGGGGGGAAAGTGTAGATTGTATTTTCCCTTTTGTAGCCTGATTCAAGAACAAGGCAAGCATGGAGGGAAGAACGACCATTCCGATTAATCCTTTCACAATCGACCCCAAATCCATTTCGATCGAACCGCCTCCAAAAAGGGAAACACTGTAAGGAACGATGAATGGTGAGAGTAGGGTGTCGATCAAGATAATGGTTAGGGCAAGTATGGCATTCCCATTATAAATGGATACCCATATCATACTGGTGACACCGGTTGGTATCACTACAGCCAGGACTAGGCCGGTAATCGTGAAGGCATCACCATGAAACACTAAGTGGCCGAGACCAAAAGCCCAAATAGGCATGAGCATATGAAGGATGAGCAATACTATGAAAACAGGTAAAGGGTGGGTGACAGCCTGTTGCAAAGATTTAAAGTTGGAGCCTAAACTTCCGGAAAATGTTATGAAGGCGAATATCCATGGAACAAGAAAAGTGTAATCCATTAGATGTTCGGCCAATAGTACCCCAATCACCACGCTTAACGGTGTGATGAGAGGCATGATTTTATCCATTTGTTCATTTATTGCTTTCAGCATCATTCATTCACTTCCTGAGCTATTCTATTAAGTAAGTTTACCATATTCCTAAAGAAATAATTTGTAAGACAAGTAATTTGTCTATTTATTTTTTTGTATTTTTTAAAAATGATGAAAAGCATGTATTGGAAGGATAGATTTGGTGAGGGATTCATCGTTCCAAAAAGGGTTTTCCCGGTTGTGTTCATTAAAAAGAGATTTTGGCAGGTTTGTTCGATGCAGCGTTGTATATTCATCGAAAAATAGTTTAAAGTAGAGGGGAGAGGTGAAAGAAATGTCAGAAAAGGTTTCCAGTATAATGTGGTTTAGTCTTGCAGTACAAGCCCTGCTTGTTCTTGCTGATCATGATGGATTATGCAATAGTAATAAATTGGCTGATAAGCTTGATTCGGAGTCCGGCTTTCTTAGAAAAATATTAAGTAATTTAGTGAAGGCAGGGCTGATTCAAGCAAAGGAAGGCAGGGATGGGGGATATTCACTTGCCAGAAATCCCGAACAAATCATTCTTGCAGATATATACGCTGCAATTAAATCCGAACCTTTTTCAAAGGGCTTTCTTGATGTGAATGATAAGAAATGCTTTCAACCATCTTCACGCGAAGCTTTATGCGGTTTAAAAAACGAGATGGAGAGCTGGATTATACAAGGCTTGGAGCAGAAAACGATTGCTGATTTACTTTCGAAATCTTAATGTGAAAAACGAAACTGACATGGTTTCGTTTTTCTCAAACTGTATTTGACAAAAGAACAGTATGCGTAATATACTGTTCCTGTATTAATTACAGTTAAATGGAGGTCATTATAAATGACAAAAAATATAATGAGTAAAGAAGAGTACCTAAATAAATCGAAAGAATTGAATATACCGCTTGAAAAGCCCAAAGTCCTTAATGATACGGACTTCATTACGGTAGCAAAAGAACGGAGATCTGTTCGCCAGTACGATGCTGAATACGTGATGACTGAAGAGGAAATTCGCGAAATCCTGGATATTGCGATTCAAGCACCGTCTTCTTCCAACTTACAGCCATGGAGATTCCTTGTGATTCAAGATAAGCAAACCCAACAAGAATTGCTCCCAATCGCCAATAACCAACAACAAGTCGTCGATGCATCTGCTGTCATTGCCGTTTTAGCTGATATAGAAGGTTACAAAAATGCAGAGAAGATTTATGGTGAATTAGTCAATAAAGGGATCATGAAGAATGAAATCAAAGAGCCATATGTAGCCTCTATTCTGCATAATTACGGCAACTTTTCCGCTGAAAAGGCTTTAAGTGTAGCCATGATTGACGGTGGCTTGGTTTCCATGCAGATCATGTTAGCTGCAAAAGCAAAAGGATACGATACAGTCCCAATGGGTGGGTTCGATGAAGCCAAATTTGTGGATGCATTCAATGTACCGGAAAACTTCAAACCTGTCATGTTAATTTCCATTGGAAAAGGAACTAAAGCAGGCTTTGAAAAAGTCCGTTTGCCACTTGATGCTGTATTAACTTGGAATAAATACTAAGTTTTGGAACAATATTTGTACTATGTTAAAAGGATAGCTAAAACTCGCTATCCTTTTTTTCATGATTTGCTCTCTACTCCTTTTATTAAAAATGATTATTCTCGCAAGCGATAAAAGGATATGTTACAATTTTTCCAGATATTTCTTTTGGAATATCTCTTCTAAAAATCACCGACGGCAAACTTAAGCATAAGGGATAAACAGTGCTAAAGAATTGTTTTTGGCGCGCCAGCCAAAAATACAGCAATTATCGTTGATTTAGCCGTTCACAATGGATTGGAGGGAGTCCTTATGAAGAATATGAAAATTGAAGTGTTCTCGTGGTTGAAATCTATCTTATTCGCTTTAATGATCGTGTTCATTTGCCAACAGTTTTTATTTACACCAGTTACAGTAAAAGGTGAATCAATGGAGCCGACTTATGAAAATGATGACCGGATAGTGGTAGCTAAAATCGGAAAGCCGGAGCGCTTCGATATGGTCGTATTTTATGCTCCGGACGCGGAAGAGAATTATATAAAAAGGGTGATCGGTTTACCAGGTGACAGCGTTGAAATGAAAGATGATATCTTATATATCAATGGGAAAAAGTATACAGAACCATATTTGAAATTAAAAAAAGGGGAAATTCCACCTGAAGAAAATCTGACGGAGAATTTTACCTTGAGTGATTTACTTGGGAAATCCAGGGTGCCTGCCGGTCATTTATTTGTCATGGGGGATAATCGAAGGAATAGTTGGGATGGAAGAAGATTTGGTTTTATTTCTGAAAAATCACTAATGGGCAAAGTGAAATTTCGTATCTACCCATTAAATGAAATGGGAGTGCCGAAGTAAATAGAAAGCCAAGAGGATAATTATATAGACTAAGTTGTATTTATAGCAGATGATGGATAAGAACCTTTTCCTGTGGTTAAGGTTTTTCATTTTGGATTGTGGGGGGTATACAAATGACGAATGGGTTAGCTGCCATCTCCATCCCGATGCTGGATGAAGAAATGGGACGGCAGGTTAAAGGACATGTTGATTCACTGACCGTTCCTCAGGGAAGCTTAGGAAGGCTTGAAGAATGGATAATCGAACTGGCCAAGATGACAGGAGAGGCATTTCCGGACATTTCGAAACCGGGGGTGATCGTGTTTGCGGCCGACCATGGAATTACGGAAGAAGGTATTTCGGCTTATCCAAAAGAAGTGACGGAACAAATGGCACTTAATTTCCTGAATGACGGTGCTGCCATCAATGTATTAAGCCGCGCGATAGATGCTTACTTGGACATTGTCGATATAGGGATCGATGCAGATATCGAAGCACCAGGGTTAACTTCTAGAAAAGTCCGCAATGGAACTAGAAACTTTTATAAGGAAGAGGCAATGACAAAGGAAGAAGTAATTCAAGCGCTTGAAATTGGATATGACCGTGCACAGAAAATGATTGCCCGTGGTGCGAACTGCCTGATTCTTGGTGAAATGGGAATCGGAAATACGACTTCCAGTACCGCCATCATCTCCATCGTAAGCGGGAAAAGCGTCGAGTCACTAGTGGGGCAGGGAACAGGATTGAAGTCAGAAGGCATTTTACATAAGCGAAGAATAATTGAAGAAGCGATTTCATTAAGAAATCCTAATCCAGATGATCCAATCAATATTTTGATGAAAATCGGCGGGTTCGAAATTGCAGGTATGGCAGGGGCCATGCTCTCTGCAGCGAATAACCGTATTCCCATTCTTGTTGATGGTTTCATTACAACCACGGCTGCTGTATTGGCAAACCTGATTTCCGGACGTGCAGCTGATTATATGTTTGTTGGACATCGATCTGCAGAACCTGGTCATAGAACGGCCATAGAACTGCTTGGCAAGGAGCCGATCCTCGATGTGGGAATGAGAATCGGGGAAGGAACAGGGGCTGCCCTGTCATACCCCATCCTTAAGGCAGCGACATTGGTCATTAAAGAAATGGCAACATTTGAATCTGCAGGCGTGTCAAATAAGTAAGAAATAGGAGACCTTCATTGCGATGGTCTCCTATTTTTATGGTTTCTTTCAGTTCCCTTTTACTTAATGGGCAGATGACCTTTATATTTCTTCATTTTCCTGACGACGGAAGGCTGGCTGATCCCTAAGAATTTAGCCATCTCATATGTGGACTTACATTTTTTACTCGCTTTCATCATCATCCATTTTTCCACTTGCTCGAGGGCGGTATTGAGATCACTATCATCAACCATCATATCGTCAATCATTAGGGTATCATCTATTTTCTCAAAAGATTCTTGTCCATGGAAATGGGAGGGGAGAAAGCCAGGGAAAATTATGGAGTCTTCCGAGGTCAAAATGAGCCGTTCAATCAGGTTTTCCAATTCACGCACGTTTCCTGACCATTTATGCTGAATCAGTATTTCGTAAGTGGAAGGGTGCAATTTCTTATCTGACTTGTATTTCTTGTTGATGATTTCGAGATTATGATTGATTAAGATGGCAATATCATCCTTTCTTTCTCGTAATGGCGGTATTTGGATGGGAATCACATTTAAGCGATAATACAAATCGAGCCTGAATGTTCCCTTTTCCACCATTTCCTCAAGGTTTTGATTGGTTGCCGTTACAAGCCGAAAATCTATCTTATGCTCTTTTTTTCCGCCCACCCTTTTAAAAGTCTTTTCTTGCAGGACATTTAATAATTTCACTTGCATATCCAGCGGAAGCTCACCGATTTCATCCAGAAATAAGGTTCCGTTATCTGCTTGTTCTACTAGCCCTTGTTTCCCCTGCTTCTGCGCTCCGGTGAAGGATCCCGCTTCATACCCAAACATTTCAGATTCAAAAAGACTTTCTGGGATGGTACTGCAGTTGACTTCGATGAATGGCTCTTTGCTGCGGTAACTCTGATTGTGCAGCCTGCGGGCGAATACGCTCTTCCCTACACCGGATTCACCAAGAAGCATGACTGTCGCATCCGTTTTGGAAACACGGTGTATCGTTTTGGCGATTTGCCTCATTTCCTTGCTGCGATAGATCAGCTCCTCCTGTTCCCTAAGTTCCTCGACCTCCGATTGGTATTCTTGAATCTTTTTCTCCAATTGACCGTACTGATCCTGGAGGTTCCTGATTTCAGTTTGATCTTGGGCATAGCTGACGACACGAATCAATTCACCATCTTCATCAAAGATGGGATAGGCAGTAGACATGACGATTTTTCCCGTCTTCGTATGCTGCATGATCTGGACAGGTGTTTTCTCTTTCAATACCATCGCGGAAATCGAAGGTGAAAGGATTCCTTCCGTTTCGAGCTGGTAAACGGATTTTCCAAGATAATGTTCTGGTTCGATTCCATATATCCACCAATGGTTAGGATTCGTGAATAAAATGAATCCTTTTTCATCGGTCACGGTAATATTATTATTGGATGTGTTGATGATGCATTCCAAAACTCTTTTGACATTGTTATCACTCATCATTTTCCCCCTTATCCACTGTTCCCGTGATTCAAATATAAATCAAAAATAGTGATGGAATCAAGAATTTTCAGATATTTTGATTTGGAATTGAATCATTTTTTATAAGAACCCTGCCTGAGATAGTCTCACTCACTTCATTCATCAAAGCTAAAACTAGAGTAATAGAGTAGCGAACCCACCTTAAGTATATGGATATTTACGGTTAACCTACTTATGTTTGGGTATAAATAAAGTAGAGAGTAATCGATTGAAGGAGTGATTGACTTGGCTGAAAAAAGGACCTTGGGACAATATTTATACAACTGCTTAAAAGCAGAAGGTATTACAGAGATTTTTGGTGTGCCTGGAGACTATAATTTCTCATTGCTAGATACTTTGGAAGATTACGATGGGATTGAGTTTATTAATGGACGAAATGAACTCAATGCAGGATACGCTGCGGACGCTTATGCCCGTGTGAAGGGAATTTCGGCACTCATCACCACTTTTGGTGTCGGTGAAATGAGCGCATGTAATGCAATCGCTGGCGCGTACAGTGAAAATGTGCCGCTCATACATATTGTCGGCTCGCCAAAGTCCATGATGCAACAGGATAAGGAGCTTGCCCACCATACGTTAATGGACGGAGATTTTGATGTTTTCCGTAAGGTTTATGAGCATATCACCAGTTATACGGCAATTCTTACCCCGGAAAACGCAGCTAGGGAGATACCGGCTGCAATCAGAATCGCGAAAGAAAAGAAAAAGCCCGTTTATTTGGTAGTGGCCATCGATCTTGTTGAAAAACCGTTGCTTTCTCACGGTGAGACTTCTGAAAATATGGCCAAAACGAATGTCGATGCGCTGCAGTCAGCAGTGCAGCATATAAAAGGGATGTTAGAACATGTAAACAAAGCGGTTCTGCTTGTCGATGTGAAAACACTTCGTTATAACTTGCAGAAACCCGTAATGCAGCTCGTTGAGAGGTTAAATATTCCAGTTGCTTCGTTAATGCAGGGAAAAAGCGGGTTGGATGAGAGCCATCCCCAGTATATAGGTGTATACGGCGGAGCTTTCGGAAGTAAGGATGTAACTCAGACTGTTGAAGAAGCGGATTTCATCATAGCCGTTGGAGCTGTTTGGTCAGACGTCAATACATCCAAAGGTACAGCAAAGCTTAACCCGTTGAAAATGGTGGAAATTCAACCTGACACATTAAAAGTGGGGGAAGCCAGTTATATGAATGTCAGGGCGGAGGAAATTTTAACTGCGCTCCAGGACATTGGTTACCGGCAGAACGAATCTGTTGGAAACATCTCATTTCCGTATGACACAATGGTGGAAGACCCATCAGCACCACTGAAAGCGGCTTCCTATTATCCTCGAATTCAGCAATTGTTAAAAGAAAATGACATTGTGGTCACGGAAACAGGAACATTCTCTTATGGCATGTCACAGGTCAGGTTGCCGAAAGGGGCGACCTACATAGCCCAGGGAGGCTGGCAAAGCATCGGATATGCCACGCCCGCAGCTTTCGGTGCTTGTATAGCGGATAGAAACCGACGTGTTCTATTGTTTACCGGGGACGGCTCGATACAGCTGACAGCACAGGAAATAAGCTCGATGCTGGAGAACGGCTGCAAGCCCATCGTGTTTATTCTCAACAATAACGGTTACACGATAGAAAAATTCTTGAACGTAAAAGTCGATATAGAAAAACAGAAATACAACGAGATACCAGAGTGGGATTATACAAAATTGGCTGAAGCGTTTGGTCAAGAGGCATTTACAGCAAGAGTCGAGACGAATGGTGAACTGGATGATGCCATTACAAATGCTCAGAACGCCGATAACCTTTGCCTCATAGAATTGGTCGTGAAAGATCAAATGGATGCCCCGGAATATTTACAAAAAATGAGGCAGTATCTTGAAAAGCAAGAGAAACTAAAGTAATGCCATGTTCAAAATGCTCTCACGCTGAACCATGTTTTAAAAGAAAACTGGTTATCTTTCATGATTTTTTGAGGGTTTGTTAAGGATTCGGAACGGTCTAATCCCGAAAACTGATTTTAAAACAATACTTATGATATACTTTATGGTTTTTTACTGTAATCCTTATTGGATTGAAGAAATATGCGACACTCCTGCCGAATAACTGGCTAGACAAGACCCCACAGGCGCTTGCTTTGATGTGGCTTGGCAGACAGTCGGCGGAAAGGGAGCGGATTTCTGAAATCAAGCTGGAACGTTTTTTAAAGAAAGGTCTTCTGTTATGAAGGCCTTTTTTTTGTTGGTATAGATATCGTACTTACGATATATCTATACGGCCCGATCAAGGACAAGAGTGGCAAGTTGAAAAAGTAATCAGGATATACCCAGAATGATAATACCAATATTGGTCACTGGCATTTCAAAATTGAAACCGAGAATTTTGAAATTAAGAGTAATATGAAAATGTCACGAAGTAATAGGGAAAATATCTATTTTTCCTAAGTAGAGAAAACCATTCTTTTTACGGTCGGCCATTTCTGTAGATAAGGGGGCATAAAAAATGCGTAAAAATTTATCATTAGCGCGGTTAATAGAATCGAATAAAGAAAATCTCAACAATAATCAGCTATTCATAGATCATATTGAAGAAAAAGTTCATAAAAAGCAAGTGGAAATGCAGGATAGACATTTGACAAAACAGGCAGGTGATGATGATGTTATTAAGAAAAGCTTGGTTCTTACAACAAACGATTGTCTATCATAGAAAAAAGAAGGATGAAATAGCCCAACGAAAGGAATTATCAAGCTTGGAAGGAGTCCGTGTCAGTAATCAACTTAATTATGCGATTGTGGAAATGCAAAGGTTAATGCGCGAGTGAGGATGGATTCCAAAAAGATAATGAGAATGGTTATAAGCCATAATACCAGTTGGCGGCTATTTGACATTATAATACGCAAAAAAGCGTGTATGATAGTTTATCAATACACGCTTTTTTGCTCTTTTATCAAGGCTTATAGAGTTAATTTTTTAGCCATCAATCGGTTATTGCCATCAATCATTTAGTTAAGTACACGAACTGCCTTTACAAAGCTAGGTCCCCAGTAAGAACTGTTGATGTTAGCGTAGGATACACCTTTAGATGTAGAAGCATTCAGCATTTGACCGTTACCGGCATAAATTCCCACATGATTGATTACACCATCATTATTGGTATCGAAAAATACTAAATCCCCTTTTTGGAGGGATTTTGAAGATACAGCTGTACCAACGTGTGATTGTGCCACTGAATTTCGAGGCAAGGAAACACCTGCACTTTGGAATGCCCTTAATGTGAATGAAGAGCAATCAAATACATCAGTGCGTGAAGTGCTCGCACCGTAAACATACCTGGCTCCCATATATTTAGCGCCAGCAGCCAAAACTTGATCCGCCTTGGTCGATTTGGACGGTTTTTTAATTGCAGATGCCGAGGCTTTCCCGGAAACACGGATGGATTGGCCGATACGAATACGATTTGAATTGGAAATAGTAGGGTTCATTTTAAGTAGGGCACTAAGGGAAAGGTTATATCTTTTAGAGATTGTTGATAAGGTATCCCCTAATTTAACCACATAAACTTCTGTTGTATTTTTACTATTATTCGAACTCGTATAGTTGTTAAGGGTATTAACCTTCAAGACCTGGCCGGGAAAAATAAGGTTACTAGTCAAATGGTTTTTAGACTTTAATTGTTTGACAGTCATATTATTGACTCTAGCAATTTTATCCAGGGTGTCACCGGATTTGACCCTATATGTAGCATTAGAAGGACTGTTTTTAGCCGTAGAGCTAGATACAGGGGCTTTTCCGGAAACCCGGATGGCTTGGCCAATATAAATTCGATCCGAATTAGAAATATCAGTGTTTAATTTAAGCAGAGCACTAAGGGAAAGGTTATATTTTTTAGCGATTTTTGATAAAGTATCCCCCAGTTTAACCACATATTTTTCGGTTTTATCTATATTTTTATCTGTATGGTTGTTAAGGTTATTAACCTTCAAGACTTGGCCGGGAAAAATAAGGTTACTAGTCAAATGGTTTTGAGATTTTAATGCTTGGACAGTTGTACGATTAGCTTTAGAGATTTCATCAAGGGTGTCCCCTGATTTAACTTGATAAGAACCAGCATAAGCGGAAGTGCCTGCCACTAGGGTACCTATAATAGTTCCTGCAAGAATGAAAGAGTTTTTAGAATTGTTCATTTAGGAAAGTTCCTCCTGATGTGGTAAAAAAATATGTAGCATTTATATTATAAGGGTATGGAATATAAAAAACATGACCCATATAAATAAAATTAAACTTTTTCGTCATTTTTCAAGTAATCTTGCTACAGGAAAATGGGGGTTTATGGGATTCAGGTGGAGTGTAAGAGGGCCATACTGTAATTTCGCATAAATGGATAAAAAGAGCATTTCATAAAATGGAAGTTTGAGGTAATTAAAAAGAAAGGTAAGTATAGCATATCCTTACCTTTCCATGATTCATTTTTTAATATTGTCTATAAACGTAGGGATCATCCGGTTCAGCGATTTTACTATGTGATGATACTTTGAGCAGGGGAATGGTTTTCTTGAATGGCTGATAATAAATGGATTCCAATTCACCTGTCACGGAATACCACTCATCATTTTTAGGATGCATTCCTTCAGGAAATTCGATTAGCATACCGAATACCCCAGAGTCCGCGACACAGTGAATGACCCCAAAACGAAACAGGAATGCCTGGTTTTTGGCTAGCTCATTTGAATTGTACGTAAATCCGGTTAACGTTATTTGCTTGCCAGTGAACTTTCCAGGAGAGTAATAGATGGCTTCTAAATCGTTTAGATAGTTTTCATCTGTTAATTGAAGACTATCACGATCAACCAAGCCTTTGAGAGAGTTATCCATTAAAGTTAAATAGTCATCCTTGCCATAATAAAGACTCGTATCCGGCTGCAGGAATTGATGCTGGCTATATTCATCCGAGTCTTCATATACCGGGAAATGAAATCCTTTTTTTTCTACAATATTGGAGTCCATAGTGGCAACAGGCAAAAAGAGACCGGTTAAAATGGGAATGAAGAATAGGAAATAAGTAAGGTTCCTTTTCCATTTCTTATTTTCCTGGGAGTGATCATGTCCACACTGACAATCAACACATTCTTCTTGATCATCTTCCTTAAAATATAAGTAAGATCCCATTAACGTGAATATTGCCAGTATATAGATGGCAATCTGTGAAACATATGAATATTCCATATTAATGTATTTAGATATATTCCCTGAGGCGTGTAAATGCATGAATAAAAAAGTAAGTCCAAGTAATATGAATAATCTTCCCATATAAAACACCCTCTTTAAGAAATAAACAATAAAGTTAGGCCTAAGACGGAAATAAATATATAGGCCATCAAACATAAAACAAATTTTGTTTTGAAGGTACCTAAAAGCATGATCGTATTTTTAATATCAAACATGGCCCCAAATACAAGAAAAGCAACTAGTGAAGAGGGCGAGAAGGTACTTCTAAAAGAACTTGCAACAAAGGCGTCCGCTTGGGAACACAAGGACATGACATAGGACAAAGCCATCATGACTGCATTCCCGGATAGTTTTCCTTGACCGATTTCAAGCAATAGGGATGTTTTCAAAAAGGTTTGAATGGCAGCTGCCAGCAATGCACCAATGATTAAGTATTTTCCAACAGAAAAGAATTCTTCAATCGAGTGTTTGAACATCCCCGTTATTTTGTCTTTAAAAGTAAGTTTATGGTGATGTATATGTTCGATATGTTCCTGTTTAAGCTGATTTGTCTTAAATTGAAAAGACAGGATGCATGCAATGATCAGGACGACCGCGAATGCAATTCCGCCACGATAGAAAACCATGCTCCAGCTATTACCAAACGCTATATAGGTGGAAAACAGGACGATCGGATTGAGAATGGGTGCAGAAAGCATAAAGGCAATGGCCGCTGAAAGAGGAACCCCTTTAGCGATCAAACGGCGGGTAATCGGGACGATCCCGCACTCGCAGGCAAGAAAAAAGACTCCTGCACCTATTGCGGATAGAACAGATAAGATCGGATTTTTCGGAATGATTTTTGCAATCATCTCTTCTGACACAAACATTTGGATAATTCCAGATATAAGGACTCCCAGTAAAATGAAGGGAAGGGATTCAATTAGGATACTAATAAAAATTGTATTCATTTGCAAAAGAGCCTGAACGTTCATCATAAACCACCTTCCATATTGCTGACTTAACTATATTAGGTTCGTAATAGATGGAAGTCAATTTATTATTACTGGGGGAATATGCGGGAAGTTGAATGGGTAAGGAAATTATGGAAATTGAACTATGGGATATTGAGGGGACTTGAATAATCGAATGTATAAGTTTGGCAGAAATTAAGTATTACTTCAATTTAAGCCGTGTTCCTTTTAAGGCTATGGCTGTCATTAGCTATATTCATAATACTTTCATACACGACTCTTGATATGGATTTCGGGATGCTTACGGACAAAGTAAAATCCCCTCTAAGTTGTGTAACATACACAGAATTTACACAGTTCACTTAGAGGGGATATAATCATGGTTTATTTTTCGGCACAGCTTTATTAATTAGGTTTTTACGGGATATAAACGGATTGTCGGTAACCCAGAAACGCCAAGGATAATCTTTTGCTGCCCCGGAGTTGTCGATTCCGACGCGGGGGCCGCTGGATATGTGTTCAGGCATTTTTCCGGCAGCAAGATATAGCGGGGGATCTGTAAAAGATCGACCATAATCATCCATGGTGATGCCTAGTGCCTTTGTTAGCTTTCCAGGTCCATCAGTCCATTTACGAATATCGGCAATTCCGCGTCTTTCATGCATTAGCTCAAGCCCGGAATACGGTTCAACTGCCCGGATTAAAATGGCCTCCGGATTTTCAGGCCCGCCGCTTACGACATTGACCAGTGTATGTGTGTGCATGACGTATGTATATATCAATCCGGAATTACCGAACATCACTTCCGTCCGTTTTGTCCTTCTATTTCCAAAACTATGTGCGGCCCTGTCCCCAGGTCCAATATAGGCCTCTGTTTCAACAATGAATCCAGAAGCGGTTCCATCCGCTGTTTCTTTTACAATGAGGCAGCCAAGAAGGGATTTTGCTAGTTCAAGCGTGGGCCGCTGATAAAAATCCGCAGGTAAAATTGAATGGTTTATCATAGTATCACTCCATTTAGTCTCATACAGGTAAAATTCCCTTATCAATGAAAAAGAAACATGAAGGGATTAAAAAGGCCGGCTGAATATATCAGCCGGTCCCGAGCATATTTTTAGCCTAATTCTTTTTCCGATTCTTGATCTTTTTTGATTCGTCCTGAACCCACAGAAAGTGCCACTAATATCCCCGCGGAAACAAAAAAGATACCGGTGATGAAAACACTGGAGAATGCATCGATCCAAGCATTTTCAATCGTTTTTACAAGGACATTGCTGACTTCTGCCGGCATTTTAAGGTTTTCCGGATAAAGCATGATGTTGAATAACGCATCCGTTTTATCGGCTAATGCTTTCAGTGCCTCATGCAATATAGGGTCCTTTTGGCTTACGACCGCATCATCCATATTTTGCTGGAGATTGTGATTCATGACAGCGTTCAAAATTGTGATGCCCATCGTTCCACCTATAGATCGGAAGAATGTGGAAGCCGCTGTAACCGACCCTAGCTGGGATTTTGGAAACTCGTTTTGAACGGCAATCATCAATGTCGGCATGACAAGACCCATACCTATTCCAAGGATGGCCATGAATGAGTACGCAGTGAAAATAGTCGTACTGCCGTCCATCATGCTCATTAGGAAGAAGCCAAGCGTTGCAAAGGCCATTCCAAAGGTAAGCACGGTACGAAAACGGAATTTCAATAGTAACCGCCCGCCAATGATGCTGGAAAGAATCATACCGATCATCATCGGAGTCATGGTCGACCCCGCTTTTGTTGGTGAAACTCCCAGTACGCCTTGCATGAACAGCGGGACGAACATGATTGCCCCGAACATGCCAAGGCCAAGCAGGAATCCCAAAATATTCGTGGTGGAAAAAACTCTATTTTTAAAAAGGGATAAATCAAGGATCGGTTCGACTGCTCTTCTTTCAAAAATGATGAATAGGGCAATGAAGACAATGGTGCTGCCGAAAATCAAGAGAGATTCCAGTGATAACCATTCGAATTTATCACCACCGAAGGTCAAGCCCAGCAGTAACAGCACAATACCAGGAATCAAGGTGAAAATCCCCAGATAATCGATATTCACTTTCTCTGCTTTCCTTATGGCTTCATGTTTCAATCCTACATAAATCAAAATGGCAGATAGTAAGCCCGTCGGTACATTGATCAAAAAGATCCAATGCCAGCTTATATGGTCAACGATCAGGCCGCCCAGAAAAGGACCAATGACGGAACTTAAACCAAAAAGGGCTCCAAATACACCCTGCCATTTGGCTCTTTGTTCGGCAGAGAATATATCGCCGATTATCGTTTGGGATAAAGGCATGATCATCCCGCCGCCGATTCCCTGCAGCCCTCTATAAATGATCAATTGCTCCATCGAAGTGGCTGTGGCACATAAAAACGAACCAATCGTAAAAATGATCGTACCAAGCAGATAAAGGGAACGTCTTCCATATAAATCAGATAGCTTTCCAACAATGGGTACAACAGTCGTTGAGGCTATTAAATAGGCAGTCGTCACCCATGCAAAGATAGTAAAACCATTCAATTCGCCGATAATTGTCGGCATGGCCGTACCGACGATCGTCTGTTCCAATGAACTGAAAAACATTCCAATGATCAATCCTGTTAAAACTAGCTTAGTATTGACCGCTTTTTTTTCCATTTGCATACGATTTCTCCATTCCTGGAACTGTATTCCTTATTCGTTTTGTGACTGATAGGTCAAAATTATAAATCCGAAATGACCATTTAGTCAACGGTTTTTTCGCTGAAAATTTCAATTGCATGAAGGTGGATATCAAGATTCATCCATAACAATTAAGTAATTCGACCAGAAACCACCAAATCCTTCCTGATTAATATCTCCAACGTGTTTCCATTTATGATATCCGATATAATAAGAAGGAATATAGATGAACTTATGATTGGAAGTGTAAGATATGAATAAAAAAATCGGGTTTATTGGATGCGGCAAAATGGGTGAGGCAATGCTTGAGGGCATGTTGCTTGCAGAGGTCATTTCACCTGAAGGGATCATGGTCAGTACTGCGAGTGTGGAAACCAAAACTAAAATCACCACGAAATATAACGTTAAAGGCACTTTGGATAATATAGAGGTTGCCGGTTTTGCCGACTTTCTCTTTCTAGGGATCCAACCTGCCATGCATAAGCAAGTGATTGAAGAAGTGAAGAATCATGTGAAAGAAGACGCTGTGATCATTACCATGGCAGCTGGGATCACTATATCTTTAGTTGAGAGCAGCTTCGGAAAAAAAGTGAAGGTTGTCCGGACGATGCCAAACACTCCTTCGCTTGTCGGTGAAGGCATGACGGCCATGAGCATCAATGATGAAATTACCGATGCTGATATAGAGGAAGTGACTGCATTGCTGAATAGTTTCGGTAAAACGGAAATCCTGCATGAAGATTTGATGGACGCAGTACCGGCCATCAGCGGTTCGTCGCCTGCTTATGTATACATGTTCATCGAGGCGCTGGCTGATGGAGGGGTCCGTGATGGCATTCCAAGAAAACAAGCATACCGAATGGCAGCACAAGCTGTAATGGGAGCTGCTAAAATGGTACTGGAAACGGAAAGACATCCTGCTGCTTTAAAGGATGATGTCTGCACGCCGGGCGGTTCAACGATAGCTGCGGTAGCGTCTTTAGAAGAGAATCAGCTAAGATCCAGCATTCTGCAAGCAATGAAGGCCTGCACGGATAAAACGAAAGGTTTCAGTAAGTGAAGAAAGATGGATTGCCTATTAGCGGGCAATCTCATTTTGTGTGATATTTTCAGAATGTTTGGTGAAAAAAGAGGGGGCAGCATAATGAATGGTTATATAGAAGAACTTAGGAAGATACTGACGGCAGAACAAGTAACGGTGAATGAAACACTATTGGAACAGCACAGCCATGATGAATCATATCACACTCCGCATTTACCCGATATGGTCATTTATCCAAGGGATACTGCGGAAGTCAGCGCAGTCATGAGTTATGCGAATGAGCATGAAATACCGGTCATTCCTTTTGGATTGGGATCAAGTTTGGAGGGGCATGTCGTTCCAGTCAAAGGGGGAATTTCCCTGGATTTGTCCTTGATGAATCATATACTGGAAATCAGGGAAAATGATTTCCTTGTGAAGGTCCAACCAGGTGTGACAAGGACGCAACTCAATAAAGAATTAAAAAAATACGGTTTGTTCTTTTCCGTCGACCCTGGCGCCGATGCTACATTGGGAGGGATGGCAGCTACGAATGCAAGTGGGACGACCTCGGTCAAATATGGGATAATGCGCGATCAAGTCAGGGATTTGGAAGTGGTTTTAGCAAACGGTGAAGTGATTCATTCCGGAAGTTTAGCGACAAAATCATCTTCAGGCATTCACTTGAATGGCTTGTTTGTCGGCTCAGAAGGTACGCTAGGTGTATTTACTGAACTGACTTTAAAGGTATACGGCATTCCTGAAGTCACCATGGCTGGGAGAGCTTCATTTCCAACCGTCGAACAGGCAGTATCTGCGGTTAATGGGATCATGCTTGCTGGAATCCCGATTGCACGAATTGAATTGGTTGATGCCGAGTCCATAAAAAAAGTTAATCAATTCATGGACAAATCCTATGATGTCCAACCAACTTTATTCCTCGAGTTTCATGGGAATTTTGCCGGACTGGAACAGGACGTCAAATTTGCCAAGGAAATCGTAAGTGATTTTGGCTGTGGGGATATCCAGTTTGAAACCGATTCAAAAGCACGGAATGCCTTATGGGAAGCGCGCCATAACCTCGCATACGCATTCATTCACAGCGCACCTGGAAAGAAGCTGATGGTGACCGACGTAAGTGTGCCCCTTCATGAATTATCGAATGCCATACTGGATACAAGGAAGAAGGTCGAACAATCCAAAGTGGAGGGTGCGATTGTAGGACATGTAGGTGACGGGAATTATCATGTATTGTTCATGATCGATCTGAAAAATCCTGAAGAAGTTAAAGAAGCGAAGAGGTTAAATGAAGAAATCGTCGAATATGCATTAACAAAAGGCGGTACATGTACGGGTGAACATGGGGTAGGACTTGGAAAATCGAAGTATCAGCGAAGGGAGCATGGAGGAGCTTACGAAGTGATGAAAACGATCAAACAGGGATTAGATCCGAAAGGAATAATGAATCCTGGGAAGATCTTCATAGATTAAGAGGCATATTCTATTTTGTAGATTAGTAATAACATCAAACAAACTTGATCCCATATAAAATGTGGTGGAAATCTTGCGTATTATTGGGGCCAAGCCGAAAATGCCAATTACATATCACGAAATATAAACATTTATTCGCATAAAAATGATTTTCGACTTTAATTCGAGCTCTAATCGGAAAAATGGTCCATTCGATCTGATAATTCGACCTATATCTAGTTAAATCGCCCGATCGTGCCGATATTCCGACTATATTCGGAATATCGCCAGTAGTGCGAGATAATCCGACATGATCCAGATATTGTATGAAGAAGTACAGCTTCAACGGGATTCTCGTCCAAAAAAATAAGACTCCAGACAAGATTGTGTCTGGAGTCTTATTTTTTTATTAAGCGTTAATGTTATTTGAGTTTAAGGCATTTTCAACACTTACATAGTTGTAGCCAAGGTCTGTGGCAACTGCTTCGAACGTGATTTCACCGTTCGCAACATTGACGCCTTTAGCAAGTGCATCATTTTCAAGGATTGCTTTGATGGCACCTTTGTTTGCAATTTGAAGTGCAAATGGTACTGTTACGTTAGTTAATGCAACTGTAGAAGTTTGAGGCACTGCTCCTGGCATATTCGCCACTGCATAATGCACTACTCCATGTTTAACATAAGTAGGGTTATCATGTGTTGTTATGTGGTCGACCGTTTCAAAGATACCGCCTTGGTCGATTGCAACATCTACAATGACTGAACCAGGAGACATCGATTTAACCATTTCTTCAGTAACGAGCTTAGGAGCTTTAGCACCTGGAATCAATACAGCACCGATTACTAAATCGGCATCTTTAACTGCTTCCGCAATATTATAAGGGTTGGAGATAAGTGTAGTCAGTTCATTTCCGAAAATATCATCAAGTTGACGTAGACGGTCAGGGCTTAAGTCAAGAATGGTAACATCTGCGCCTAATCCAATAGCGATTTTAGCAGCATTCGTTCCAACCATACCTCCGCCGACAACAGCGACCTTACCACGTTTAACTCCAGGAACTCCGCTTAATAGTATTCCTTTGCCGCCGTTATTTTTTTCAAGGAACTGAGCACCGATTTGTGCAGCCATGCGTCCTGCAACTTCACTCATTGGTGTCAATAAAGGAAGTGTGCGGTTTACTGCAACCGTTTCATAAGCAATGGCCAAGACACCGCTTTCTTTTAGGGCCTGAGCTAGTGCTGGTTCAGCCGCAAGATGTAAATATGTGAAAAGGATTAAATCTTTTCGGAAATATTTATATTCAGATGAGATAGGTTCTTTTACTTTCATGATCATTTCTGTGCTTGACCAAACGCTAGCAGCGTCCTCGACTATAACAGCACCAGCTTCTTGATATGATTCATTTGTAAAACTGCTTCCTAGACCTGCGTTCATTTCGATTAATACTTCGTGACCTGCATTGACTAATGCCACAACCCCAGCTGGAGTGATAGCTACACGGTTTTCATTGTTTTTAATCTCTTTTGGAATTCCTATTCTCATCTTAATCCCTCCAATAATGTGTTTTTACTATTTGTATCACAAGTATAGTTGGAAAAAGAAATAGTTAGTATGTGGAAATCAGAAAATTGAAAATGGTGTATTTGTGGAATTCCACAAACGCAGTGTCAAAAAATATGGGCTCGCCAGGAACAAGACCTTTTTAAAGCTGAATTCAATTCTTTGCAATAGGCTCTTGAATGCGCTCTAAAATCCTTCTTTTCTTATAAAGCATGATTCCCGTATCGGCTATATCGGCAATCATGGAACGATTTGTAAGGGCGCCAAAGATTATTCCGGCAACAGGAACCATTTGCAAAAGCTTTTTCCAGCCAAACTGATCACGGTATGTATAAACGACTTCCCGCCAACCTTGCAGTTCGGATGCTATTTCCCTTTTTGATTGGGAATCGGTCTGGTTCATTTTCGACAATTCATTTAAAAGAGCCTTTTTGCCGACAACATCCGATGTTGTGAATTGCAGACATTTGACGATGAAAATACGTTCTTGGCGGTCTTTAGGATTGAAGCCATATGTGATGGCGATATCCTGAAGCGTTTTGATCGACATGCCGAGAAGAAGGGGGATGTCGATGGCCAAGGTGAAGATTCCGCCAATCCCTGTAGTGGCACCTTGAACCGTTGCCAATTTGCTGCCTGAATTTTTAATATCCTGACTCACGCTATCCATGATATGGAGGGGCATGCTTGAAACATCTTCCAGGGCTTTAATTTCCAACTCGGGAACCTTGGCTTGCAGCTGACTTAGAATATGAGATTCTTTCGTTAAATATTTTCCGCCATTCTGAATGTAGCTGCCGATTTCATCAAGCATGACACCCAACTTTTTCTGAATGAAATCCGGTGTCAACTTATCCAATAGCTTGAAGGGGATCCGCCCGATCCGTTCCCAAAACCATAGTCCTTTCTGATCTTTCTCCCATTTTTCAATGATTGTTAATTCTTTTTCAAGCTCTTCTTTTGTTTCAAGTTTCATATGATCAACCTTTCCACACTTCTAGTATTCCATATCAGGGAATATATCATTAATTTTTCTTGTGAAATTCATCATATTGATTAAGTTTAATGTTAAGAAAGAGGGACATTTTTTGAATCGGGTCTTTTAGCCGAATATTTCCCACTTCAGAGATTCTTTTTAATCTGTAATTCAATGTATTCACATGGATATGAAGATTACTTGAAGCTTCATTTGGGTTGCAGTCCTTCTCTAGATAGACAGTGAGTGTTTGCAGCATTTCCGTCTGGTTCTTCATGTCATATGCTTTTAGCTTAAGGATGGAAGGATGAACACGACGCTGTTTGTTGCTTGCGAGTGTTTCAATCATTTGAAACATGCCAAGTTCTTCATAATGTAAAATGAGTTTCATGTCATCCGGGAAAATATTCTTCATTTTAAGGGTGTATTGAGCTTCTTCGTAACTTGATTTAACATCCATTAAGTTTTTATACATATTGCCAGCCGTTCCAAGAATATGCTCGACACCGAAACGCCGTTTCATCTCCAGAATGAAAAAAGGAATGAACTCATAAATCGATGAAGTGAAAGAAGGGCTGTTTTCCTGGTTGCCTCCCGCGAAAAGAATGAGCTTGTTATGGTCAATGGCAAATAAGGAACTGTTTATCTTTTGAGTGGTCGTTAACATGTATGAAATGTAGCGCTCCACTTCACGATTGATCTCTTTAGGAAATTCGAATACCAATATGGAAAAAACCACTGGAACGTGGATGGAAAATTTCTTGAAATTTTCAATTATTTCCGATTCTTCTTGGTAGTGCCCGGTCAACATGCGCCAAAGGAACTCTTGATGACCTGCTTCTTTCCTTTTCTTTTTCAATTGCAATTGCTGTAACTGGTTCTTCGCCTCCTTGGCAGCGAATTGGAGAAATTTCATATCTTCTTCGGAGAAAGGTTCATTTACTTCCAAAGCCCAAATGAAACCAAGTACTTCATTATTTTTCCGGATGGAAACCGCAACCCTGTTACCGAGACCGACATCATTGATGGCCCCGATTTTAATGGGGGCATCTGCTTTCAATAACGCGGGGATGAAGCCATCTTTCCATAAACTGTTGATGACCTTTTCAGGGACACGTCTTCCGATTATGGTCATAATACGAGCCTGATCCGTAGTATCATCGTGTGTGCTATAAGCAAGTAAGCGATGGTTACCGTCCTCGATTGTAATGGGGCAACCCAAAACAGAACTGATTCTATCGGCAAACTCCATCATATCTCCATAAAGGTCTTTAAAAATATCTCTATTTTTTTCGAATTCCTTCATTTTTATCTTGCCCCTCGCTAAAAAAAATTCCTTCTCCTTGAATTTTAAACGATTTCCTATTAATAAGCATAGATAAATCCTTTGTTAAAACAGAAAATCCCTACCGATGGAAACCGGAAGGGATTTTATTTTAGAATAAGAAGTTAATTAAAAGATAAAGCAAACCAGCTAATGTTGCCGAGATGGGAATGGTAATGAACCAAGTGATGATCATCCTTTTTGCCGTTCCCCATTTTACGCCCTTGACACGATGTGCTGATCCAACACCAAGGATTGAAGACGAAATAACATGGGTTGTACTGACTGGCATGTGTATTACTGTCGCGCCGAAAATGATGAAAGCACCGGTTAAATCCGCTGCAACACCATTGACCGGACGGATTTTCATGATTTTGCCGCCAACGGTTTTAATGATTTTCCATCCGCCGACGGAAGTTCCAAGCCCCATTGCTAGTGCACAGGAGAATTGAACCCAGAAGGGGATATCGGTACTTGATGCATAACCATTTGCAATAAGGGCCATCGTGATGATACCCATCGCTTTTTGAGCGTCGTTCGTTCCGTGGGTATACGATTGAAGTGCCGCAGTAGCAATCTGTATAGTACGGAATTTTTGGTTTGTTTTTGTCAGGTTATTGTTTTTAAAGACTACTTTAAAGATGCTGTATACGATAAACCCGATTGCAAAAGCAATTAGCGGGGAGAAAATCAAAGCTTGAAGAATTTTCATGAACCCTTCCCATTTAATGCCCTCGAAGCCTGCTGCAGCAATGGCGGCACCTGCAATCGAACCAATCAATGCATGGGAGGAACTGCTTGGTATTCCGTAATACCAAGTAAGAAGGTTCCATATGATAGCGGCAAGCAGAGCAGCCATGATTACATATGAACCATTCGGAAGCGTGAACGGATCCACGATATCCTTCGTTATGGTCTTCGCTACTCCAGTAAATGTCATAGCTCCGACGAAGTTCATGATGGCTGCCATGATGATGGCATGCCTAGGCTTCATGGCCTTTGTTGAAACAGCAGTCGCTATTGCATTGGCTGTATCATGAAAACCATTGATGAAGTCAAATGCTAAAGCAAAGAAAACGATTAATATTGTTAAAATTAATAAAGTATCCATTTATTGGGGTACTCCTTAGGCGTTTTTCATTATGATTGTTTCAAGTGTATTGGCCACTGCTTGACAGTGATCGGCGATCTCTTCAAGGCTTTCGTAAATTTCTTTATATTGAATGATCCTGATTGGGTCTTTTTCAACTGTAAACAAGTTTTTGATTGATTGACGTTGGATTCCGTCACAAACTGATTCAAGATCTTTAATTTTGATTGCATTTTCACGAATCATTGGCAATTTCTTAGTGGATAGTGTATCGACAGCATTTTCAATCTCATACGTACACTGTTTGATTGCATCCACAAACTTAAGCATATACTCATCTGCATTGACAATTGAGTACATCTCGAATAATGCTGCACAGTGTTCCAAACCGTCTATGACATCATCCATTCTCATGGTCAATTCAAGTATATCTTCCCGTTCGATAGGAGTGATGAAGGCATTGTTCAGCTCTTTAATCACATTATGAACCATTGAATCGCCTTTATGCTCATAGTCTTTCATCGTATCTGAAAATACTTTGAGATCGGAGATGTTTTTGAGTTTATAATCCGCGAAATAGTCAGCACCTTCTTTAAGGTTTTGAGCGATGTTAAAAAGCATTACTGCGAATTTGTCTTTTTTTGATTTAAAAGCCATGTTAAAGCCTCCCAATTAGTCATGCAAATTTACGCACTTTAGTCGTACGCTTAGTATTAACAAATTGATTGTAACGAATTCATGTAGTATCCGTGAAGGTTTTTCGACGAAAATTTACAAAATCTTAATAAAACTTTATATAAAAACACAAGGAAAATTAAAAAATGGGAAAAACCCTACAATTATAAGGGGAAATCTGCAGAAAAAATGCCTTTCCAATATGGAAAGGCAAAAGGTTCTATAAAAATAAAGCAATTAAATAGTAAATGATTCCAGCTAAGGAAGCAGAAATTGGCAATGTAATGAACCAAGTGATCAACATGTTTTTTGCGGTTCCCCATTTTACCCCTTTGATGCGGTGTGCTGAACCGACCCCAAGTATTGAAGAAGAAATGACATGTGTCGTGCTGACCGGCATATGCAGGAAGGTTGCACCGAAAATGATGGATGCTCCAGTCATATCGGCAGCCACACCGTTAACTGGGCGGATTTTCATGATTTTACCGCCGACGGTTTTGATGATCTTCCAACCTCCGATTGATGTACCAAGTGCCATGGCTATTGCGCAGGATAGTTGTACCCAGAAAGGAACTTCAGAGGTAGAGGCATATCCGTTAGCGATCAAAGCCATCGTGATGATACCCATGGATTTTTGAGCATCATTCGTTCCATGTGTATAAGATTGGATGGCCGCCGTGAGAATTTGTATTCTCCTGAATCGCTTATTGGTTTTTCCTAAATTATTATTTTTGAATACTACCTTGAAGATGCTGTATACAATGAATCCAAGCGTGAAGGCGAGGATAGGGGATAGAATCAATGCTTGTACAATTTTAGTGAATCCACTCCATTTAATCGCATCGAATCCACTAGCCACGATGGCAGCTCCCGCTATTGAACCAATGATCGCATGGGAGGAACTGCTTGGAATGCCAAAATACCAAGTGATTAAATTCCATATTATTGCCGAAAGCAGGGCGGCAAGGATTACATAAGAACCATTGTTCAATGTGAAAGGATCAACGATATCCTTCGTAATGGTATGCGCTACACCGGTAAAGGTCAGTGCTCCTAATAAATTCATTACCGCAGCCATGATGATTGCATGACGTGGTTTAAGCGCCTTGGTTGATACTGCTGTAGCGATGGCGTTAGCCGTATCATGGAAACCATTGATAAAGTCAAAGACCAAAGCAAAAATAATAATTAGCGCGGTTAAGATGAGTATGCTATTCATACATGGAGGACTCCCTTAATTTCAAGTATGTAAAGTATATATGGATTGCCGCCCATGAATGGGCAGGACAGTTTGCAACTCCTCAATAATTAGGATGGGAGTTTTACATTTGATTATTCTTAAAATTTGGCACCTTCTTTTTTACTTGGTTTTAAGCCGAACTATTCAATTGTAACGAATTTCATACCTATAAGGATAGATGTTTCGTCATTTTTTTACAAAATATTTAACTTTGTGAATGATTAAAAAGATAAAATAATCCCTTTAATATATATAATTGGTATTTAAGTGTGTCTTTTCGCTTAAGAGGCTCTATAAATCCCGAGGCTTATGGTTAGAAATAGAAGGTGGAGGGATGTATAATTGGTAAATAAAAGTAAGGGGGAATGATGGAATGATTTCAAATATTGGGGAAATGATCACCTTACATAATGGAGTTAAAATGCCACAGTTGGGTTTCGGTGTATTTAAAGTGAAAAACGGCAATGAAACGGTTGAGTCCGTCAAGAAAGCGATCGAAGTTGGTTATCGTGCGATTGATACGGCGGCCATTTATGAAAATGAAGAAGGTGTTGGTCAGGCGATTCGGGAATGCGGAGTGCCTCGTGAAGAATTGTTCATTACATCTAAAGTGTGGAATACAGAGCAAGGATACGAAACGACGCTCCAGGCATTTGATGATAGTTTAAATCGCCTTGGTTTGGAATACTTGGATTTATACCTGATCCACTGGCCGGGAAAAGATAAATATCTGGAAACCTGGAGGGCATTGGAAAAGCTTTATAAGGATGGAAAGGTGAAATCAATCGGTGTAAGTAATTTCCATGTTCATCATTTGGAGAATTTACTTGCAAACAGTGAAGTGAAACCGGTAGTCAATCAAATTGAATTGCATCCACTTTTGACTCAAGTCGAAATTCGTGATTACTGTGCAAAACATGAAATAAAGGTTGAGTCTTGGAGCCCGCTAGGCAGAGGGAACCTATTGGAAGAGCCGACAATTAATCATATAGCGAAGAAGCACGGGAAAAGTTCAGCACAAGTGTTGATTAGATGGCATCTACAACATGATCTAGTTGTAATACCTAAATCGATTACGCCTTCCCGTATCGAGGAAAATGCAGAGGTATTTGACTTTTCTTTAAGCCTGAATGAAATGAATCAAATAGATGCCTTGAACAAAAATGAACGGTTCGGAAGCAATCCCGATGAACTTTTGTTCTAAAAAGAATACTGCAAATGATAGGAGGGTGTCCCGAATGGGGCACCCTTTTTCTTTTTCCTCATGAACATAATTGAGACAGTTATTGCTTATAATAACTATGTAACAAAGTTAAGCCTATGGTATACCCGTTTAATATGTCTGTTAATCCTGTTTTCGTTGCCAAATATTTTTAAAAATAATTAGGTTTTAGATTAATTAAACGGGGAAAATAATGAGTACAGCGGCAAACAAAAAGAAAAAATTCACTAACATGAGGATTGTCCAATCAGTTACTCAAGGGCTATAGCTAGCTAACTCCACCCAATAACTAAAACATTCACATTCATTAGATATTGTGCGTAATCGGCATCATACCATTTGAATGTAAAAGTTAAAAATAACTGAAAAAAGGCATGACAATATGGAAGTGATTTGATTTCTTGGAGTCTGCTGCAGAAATTGAAAAAATAACTAATTTGAAGGAGGAAATATATTATGGGATTTTTATGGTCATTAATTATCGGAGGTATCATTGGTTGGTTAGCAGGTATGATCGTTGGACGTGACGTACCATTTGGAATTATCGGTAACATTATCGCTGGTTTTGTTGGTGCATGGTTAGGTTCATTAATTCTTGGGAACTGGGGACCTTCAGTAGCAGATTTCGCTATAATTCCAGCATTGATTGGTGCTATCGTATTTGTCTTCGTCTTAAGCCTTATCTTAAAAGGCATGAGAAAAGCTTCATAAATGCAAAGATTAAGCTGGCCCAAGTGGCCAGCTATTTTTTTTGCCAAAATGAACGGATTTCGTCCCGACATGCCTATAAACCATCAATTAAGCCCAAATGCAGAAAATCCTGCAGCTGGTTCACAAAAAAATGGGCAACTATTTCATATTAATGGAAGAAATAAGAACACCGTTCCGAAATCGAACGGTGTTTATTCAGTTTAAATGGTGACATCGAATATCTCAGGTCTATCAATGAAAGGAGCTTCAAGGCTCATTTTTCTTTCTGAAATGGGGTGGATGAATTCGATTTTCCTTGCATGCAGGGCTTGACGTGGAAATGTCTTTTTTCCGCCATACAAAGTATCTCCAGCCAAGGGGTGATTCAAATGACTGAAATGCACCCTGATTTGGTGGGTTCGGCCGCTTTCCAGTGTACAGCTGACGAGCGTCAAGTTTTTCTTGGGATCGCGATTGAGTACCTGAAAATGGGTGACTGCCGTCTGGCCTGTAGGGGAAACCCTTCGTCTCGTGGCATGGTGTCGGTCGCGGCCAATTTTTTCTTTGATTTCGCCTTCGTTCTTTTTAATGTTTCCTTCGACTAAAGCTAGATAGGTCCGTTTGATTTCCCTTTCTTCCAACATTCTATCCAGCATGGACCCTATGAGGCGGTTTTTGGCAAAAAGGACCGCACCGGTGGTATCCTTATCAAGCCTATGAATATGCTTGATCATACAGGACTGGCCAGTTTTTTGAAGATGGTGCGCCACTCCATTGATGAGGGAGTGTGACTCACCCGGTTGAGAAGGGTGAGTATCCATTCCAGCCGGTTTATTGGCTATCAATAACACTTCATCTTCATATATGATGGAAATTCCTAAGTCTGCCGCTTGAACTGTTTCATTTTCAGCTTGATCCAATAAAGGGATGCTGATCGTATCTCCTTCATTAAGAACAGTTGACCATGTGACGGAATTTCCGTTCACTGTCACTTCTTTACTCATCCTCCATTCATGGACTAATTTCTTTGGGGCCTTCCACCGCTCCCTAAAAAGCTTTTCCAATGTTAATCCATTCCAACTTTGGAGAACATCTATTATTAAATGTTGGTTAGTTAATTTAAAATTTTCCAATTAAACTCCTACTTTCGACTACTTTGGTTTTAATTAAATGAAAAAAATATATAATAATTATAGATGAGTCATGAAAAAAGTAACCTTGGACCTATTGCTGATGTTTCCGTGGTGGAAATTACCACATATTTTTTACAAAATTTATGTTATTCTAATGGGAAAGAAATCGCTTGTCCTAGAATATACATATAATAGATAGGTCTAACGGATCTGAAAAAAGGTGGTTTTTTTAGTGAAGACGGTCTTTTCTTCAACTGAAGAACAAGAGCAAGAAATAGCGAGTCTCGTTTCTCGTTTCTACGAATCTGTATTTCCAAAATACTTTACGGAAAGTGAAATCCTTCATTTTCGCGAGATTGGCGTTTTAAAGCCCAATCAAAGTTCTGTTACTTACTTGGCAACATTAAGAGACGCATTTCAAGTAATGACATGTCTTCAAGTCCTTATGTCGATATTAGACAAACAGAAGAGAGAAGATTTTATATTGATGGAATCTAAATCTGAAGAATTGTTCCAACATAACATCACACTATTGAATGAATGCGGAATATTCTTCCCCTTTTATTATGACCATTTTTCAAGTATAAACCATGAAGCGAATAATGATATGCAGATGATGGACATCCAGGTGGCGAATCAATATTTAGTATAAGGCAAAAAAAATGAGCCGGCTATAACGGGAGAAGCATTTCCGTTAGGGCCGGCTCATTTTCTACATCCTTAATTAATATCGTGGTCCTCGAACCATTTCTCGAACGTTACTTCATCATTAAAGCCGACGATTCGTTCTTGTTCTTCACCATTTTTATAGTGAACGATGGTCGGGGTCTTTTTGATGCCATAGTCGCTCCATCCTTGTTCAAACTCCAAAAGATTGAATTGAACAAGATCAATACCCAATTTCTCTGCCAAAGGTGCCACGACTGGTGTGGTTTTTTGACTGATTGAATTCGTAGGACTATAGAAATAAACGGTCACGTCTTTACTATCTTGGAGGTCCTGCTCCAACTCTACAGGAAGGATCAAATTTTGATAATTGGGGTCATCCAGCTGATCGACAGTAGCAGGTTTAAGCTTATCCTTGCCGTATGGATTTCCTTTTGATTTTTCTTCTTTTTTCATGTTTGTAAAAACGCCCAGCAGGACAAAAAGGGCGACGATTATCACTAAAAATATAGCCATTTTCTTCATTAAGCTGCAACCTCCTTGGATCTTGTCCATACGATGTAAAAAATAATGATGAATGCAGTCAAGGCTAGAACGTGATGGTGATGAAACCAATACGTTTATATATTGTCCTGTACATGGAACCATTCCTCATGCAAGGGTGTGGTCGGGAAAGACTGAAACCTTTGCAAAATAATGATATGTGGAAATGTATGCACCGATGGCTGTTACTATCATGGTATAAAAGCAAATCCAATGATTTTTTCGAATGATTGCAATTCCTAAAATGATTGTAAAAGGATCCGTGATGATCCGCTTGTACCAACAGAGCGCAAACGGTTCATTTTGCTTAATTTCAGAGAAATAAAAGCTTCCAAACATAGCAATGATGGAGCAGCCAAGGCTACAGTTAATAAGTTTTCCCCATTGCAAATAGTCTTGTTCATGGTTCCTCTTCCCCATCTCTTTTTGCTCTCATGAAAAGTATAGTATGTATGGACGGGGTCTGTAAAATATATATTCTTTTTAACGGACATTAAGATTGGCTTTTATCCATGCAATTTTGAAATCCATGGGTAGGTTCAGTTGTTTTAATTTTTGTATAAGGGGTATAATTCTTATGGAAGAGATTAAAGGAGTCTGAGGAAAATGCCTAATTTGGACCTGCATAAATATGAAAAAATAATGGAAATACGTAATATGAGGCTAGGAGACATAGATGAAATAATTGCTTTGCAGTCGAGTTGCTTTCCTGGAATGGTTCCCTGGAAGCGAGAACAGCTTGAGAGTCATCTGGCAATTTTTCCGGAAGGACAGTTTGTGGCTGAATATGATGGAAAAGTGATTGGCTCATGTTCCAGTCTCATTATTAATTTTGACGAATATGATGACCGACATACATGGGATGATGTAACAGATAATGGATATATCACGAATCATAATCCGGACGGTTATAATTTATATGGGATCGAGGTCATGGTCCATCCTAAATTCCGCAGGATGAAAATTGGTCAAAGACTATATGATTCAAGGAAAGAACTTGTTGCCCATTTGAATTTAAAAAGCATCATTATCGGCGGCAGGATTCCCAATTATCATAAACATGCGGATGAACTGTTACCAAGGGAATATGTGAAAGAAGTGCAATTGCATAAAATATATGATCCGGTTCTTTCGTTCCAGCTTTTAAATGGGTTCACGCTTATGAGGATCAATCCTAATTATTTGCCGGATGATCTGCAATCGAATAAGTATGCTACACTCATGGAGTGGAATAACGTCGATTATCAACCGAAAACAAAACGTTATTATAAAACATCAGAACCGGTAAGGATCTGCGTCGTGCAATACATGCTGCGTAAAATCGATTCATTCGAAGACTTCGCTAACCAAGTCGAGTATTTCACCGACGTTGCTTCGGATGCTAATGCGGATTTCGCCGTGTTCCCGGAATTATTCACCACCCAGCTGATGTCTTTCTTGAATGAAAGATCACCAAGCTTGGCTGTACGGAAACTGTCGGATTTCACGGAGCAGTACATTGAATTGTTTACCACTTTAGCTGTAAGGTATAACGTCAATATCATCGGCGGTTCCCATTTCGTAAAAGAAGATGATGACAATATTTATAATATCGCTTATTTATTCCGTCGCGATGGGACGATTGAAAAGCAATATAAAATTCATATCACACCAAATGAAAGAAAATGGTGGGGTATTAACGCAGGTGACCGCGTTCGAGTCTTTGATACGGACTGTGGAAAAATCGCCATACAAATTTGTTATGATATTGAGTTTCCGGAACTCGCCCGGATTGCTACCGACATGGGAGCCAAAATCATATTCACTCCATTTTGTACAGAAGACAGGCAAGGCTACCTGCGAGTTCGTTATTGTGCCCAGGCCCGTGCTGTGGAAAACCAAATTTATACCGTCATTTCCGGAACGGTCGGGAATCTTCCGCAAACGGAAAATATGGATATTCAGTATGCCCAATCGGGAATCTTCGCTCCATCGGATTTCGAATTTGCGCGTGACGGCATAGTTGGGGAAACCAGCCCGAACCTTGAGATGGTCCTGATTGGCGATGTTGATTTGGAGATCTTAAGGCGGGAGCGTCAGTCTGGTACTGTAAGGCAATTGAAAGATCGCCGCCATGATATTTACAATCTGCATTACAAAGATGGCGAAAAATAAAGAGGTAAAAGAGCTCGTGATGTGAAGAACGCTAGATTTGGTTCTTTTCATTACGAGCCTTTACTTCATTTATTGGAATAAATATGATAATTTTGTATATGTAAGGCAGATACATAATAATTGCAAATTAGGCGTTTGGGAGGAGATGTTGGAGATGGACTGGAAATCTTTATACACCACTTGGGCAGGGTACCAGAATTTAAATGGGGAATTACGTGTCCTCCTTGAGGAAATGCAGCGGGATGAAGCAAAACTCGAAGATGCCTTTTATAAAAATTTAGAATTTGGAACAGGCGGAATGCGTGGGGAAATCGGAGTGGGAACGAACCGGATGAATCTTTACACTGTAAGGAAGGCTACGGTTGGGTTGGCTCAATATATCTCTTCGTTTGGAGAAGAAGCAAAAGGAAGAGGGACTGTGATCGCTTATGATTCGAGACATAAGTCCCCGGAATTTGCACTCGAAGCAGCTAAGACCTTGGCTACATTTGGGGTGAAGGCTTATTTATTCGATGAATTGCGTCCGACTCCGGAATTGTCATTCGCGGTTCGCGAGCTGAATGCTTTTGCTGGAATCGTCATCACGGCAAGCCACAATCCGCCTGAATATAATGGTTACAAGGTTTATGGACCAGATGGAGCACAATTGCCACCGGAAGCAGCCGATCAAGTGATCAGCTACGTGAATGCAATTGAAAATGAGCTAGAAATTCAAATTGAAGAAGCTGAAGTCCTTAAAGGGAAGGGCCTCATCGAAATGGTCGGGGAGGAATTGGATACGGCATATAATCGTGAGTTGCTCACAGTTCCCGAGAATCCGCAGCTTGCCGAGGAAATAGATGTGTCAATCGTCTTTACACCGCTTCATGGAACGGCCAATAAATCCGTCAGGCGGGCACTGCAAAGCTTAGGGTATCAAAATTTGCATATCGTTAAGGAGCAGGAATTGCCAGATCCGGATTTTTCGACAGTTAAGTCACCAAATCCGGAGGAACCAGCTGCATTTGAAATGGCCATCGAACTTGGAAACAAAGTGGAAGCGGACTTATTGATAGCAACGGACCCAGATGCTGATCGGCTTGGAATTGCCGTGAAAAACGAGGTAGGTCAATATGTTGTCCTGACTGGAAATCAAACAGGTGCACTTTTCCTGGACTATTTACTGTCCCAGAAAAAAGAAAAAGGGAAGATTCCTCAAAATGGTGTCGTCTTAAAAACAATCGTCACTTCAGAAATCGGGCGGGCGATTGCCGAGTCATATGGCTTGAAAACGGTTGATGTACTTACCGGGTTTAAGTTCATTGCCGAGAAAATAAATCAGTATCATGTAAGCGGGGAAAATAGCTTTTTGTTCGGCTATGAAGAAAGCTACGGTTACCTGATTAAAGACTTTGCACGTGATAAGGATGCCATTCAAGCCGCAGTGCTGGCTGTTGAAGTCTGTGCTCATTATAAAAAGCAGGGATTGACACTATATGAAGGGTTACTGAATGTGTTTGAAAAATACGGCTTTTACTTGGAAGGATTGCGTTCATTGACTTTAAAGGGCATTGAGGGAGCAAAACAGATTTCTGGAATATTGAATCAATTCCGTCAAAATCCTCCTTCCCGAATAGCTGGCATTCCAGTAGTTTCTGAAGAAGATTATCAACGCAGCAAAAAGCGTACATTACTTTCAAATAATGAAGAATTGATCGAGCTTCCGAAATCAAATGTATTGAAGTATTTCCTTGAAGATGGTACATGGGTTTGCCTTCGTCCTTCTGGCACTGAACCGAAAATTAAATTCTATTTCGGTGTCCAAGGTAAATCAATGCCAGAAGCTGAGTCCAAGTTATCGGGAGTCATGGAAGATTTCATGAGCAAGATTGAGGCGTTAGTTTAAATGTATGAAAGCTAAACGAAAGACCTTCTTCGGTCTTTCGTTTTTTGTGATGGCAAATTTTTAGCAGCATGAATGATCAAAATTCTAGGAAATTCCGTTTCCGTTTTGGTATACTGTATTGGCGACTGATCTCGGAAAACATAGGGAATAATGGAGGTATAAATTCATGAAATTAGTAATCATTAATGGTTCACCACGTAAACAAGGGCGTACGGGGATAGCCTCACGCTACATATCCAAGAAATACGGAGCGGAACTTATTGATTTAAGCAATAGTGAAATCCCTTTATATTCAGGTGAAGGTGAGCAATATCAATTGGATGTGATTCAAGGTCTTCGGAAAAGCATCGAGGAAGCTGATGGCGTAATTCTGACCACTCCGGAATATCATGGTTCCATGAGCGGGGCCTTGAAAAATGCCTTGGATTTTCTAAGCAGTGAGCAATTCACGCATAAACCAGTTGCACTATTGGCTGTCTCCGGCGGAGGTAAAGGCGGAATCAACGCCTTGAATTCCATGAGGACAGTGGGTCGAAGCCTTTATGCAAATGTGATCGCTAAACAATTGGTACTGGATCCACATTGCTTCGATTACGAAAATGATGGTTTATTTGAAGAGTCTGCCGTACTTGTAGAAGGTATGATTGAAGAGCTTAAAATGTATGCAACTGCATATACTTCAATGAAAAAATAATGAAATGGGGGTCAGGTATTAAAATACCTGACCCTTCCTTGTTTTTTATAGGGTTTCACCAGCCAAAGTTATATCCCCGATAATTAATCCTCTTGTATAAATTTTCCCGTTTTGCAAAAACTATAGTTGATTTTAGCTTGGAAGTTCACTTAAATAATCACTTGTTTGTTCTGCCGCATGATCAAGATAGCGAAGCAGTGCATACAGCTGGGATTGAACGATTTGATAATCATGTTCAAACCTGTAAGCGTGCAAAAAATGTTCTATTTTTTTCGAAAGAAAGTGATCTTTCGTTCGAACCATCAATACTAACAAGCTGTCCCAATCAGAACGGTGTGTGTGAAACAATGCCTGATCATAATCCGCAATCCTCATGTTCTTCTCCCCCTTAATAAGGAGCTATTTGTATTTTGTTCAGATAAGACAGAACATTTCCTTACAATAAGTGGAGATGTATTTGGACCGCGGTTGTTGCTTTTTTCCTGAATAAAAATAAAAGGTGAGTACATGAGAAAAATAATGGTAATTGGAATATTGGTACTGCTTTTTTTTCCTGAACCATCGCTGGCGGCAGAAGTGTATTCCCCTGAACAGATGGAAAGTGATCTGCAAGGAATCCAGAAGCAGTATGAATTGGACGTTAAAATAATCGGGCAAACTGAAAAAGGGAAAAATATAAAGGCAGTCAAATTAGGAAAAGGAAAAAGATCGATTTTGCTGGTGGGATCACATCATGGACGGGAATGGCTCAGTTCCATACTTTTAATGCGCATGCTTGAAGAGTATGCAGCCGCCTATCGAGCGGGTAAACCTGTTGGAGAATACCGGACGGAATCATTGGATGATGTGAGCATCTGGTTCATCCCGATGCTGAATCCAGATGGAGTAAGTATCCAGCAAGGTGATCTCTCCAACTTAAATGTTTTTGAAAAGGCTGCCGTATGGAAAATGAACCGATTTAGCAGGAATTGGTCCCGGTGGAAAGCCAACGCCAAAGGCATTGATTTAAACAGGCAGTATCCGGCTGGATGGAAAGAAGTCATGAGTGATGAAACAAAACCAACGTATCAATTTTATAAAGGCCAACAACCACTAGAAGCAGCTGAAGTATTAGCACTTACGGATTTCACGAAGGAGGTCGATCCCCTTATTGCTGTTTCCTACCATACCTCAGGAAGGGAAATCTTTTGGCATTACAAAAATAAACGGAAAAATATGGCGAGGGATTATGGGATTGCCAAAAAGACTGCCGAATTGACTGGGTATGAACTGACCTTTCCGGAAAAAGAAGCGGTAGGAAGCGGATTTACGGATTGGTTCATCACTGAATTCCGCCGCCCGGGAATGACGATCGAGCTTAGTTATTTAGTGGATGAAACCAATCCGCCGTTGGCTGTGTTTCCTGAGGAGTGGAAGAGGAATCGATTAGTTGGAATCATGCTTGTAAAAGAAGCGAAGCAGCTGCATAACAACTGAGCAATTTTACATAATAATAGTAAGCGGAAAGTATAAGGAGGAAAAGATTTTGAAAAAAGTCATCGTGATGCTAATGGGGATTTTTTTGATCATACAAGCAGGGGCCATTTCAGCACAGGCCCAAAAACCCGATTACGAAAAATACGGAAAGATTGCAATTGCAGTTGTGCAAGCAGATTATCCTGAAGTTAATATTAATGATTACGAATATAAGGGCAGAAAAACTGTATCGAAAAATCTCGTCGAAGACGATTTCAGATTTTTGGTCGATGATAAAGGTCAGAAGTTCAATGTCATCGTGACCGTACAACATGATTTGAAAAATGAAAAATTACTTAGTTTGAAGGTCACGGAGCAAAAAGGAAAGTGAGGTCAGAACAAACGGAAAATTCAAGGTATGCATCTTACCGGACATCTTCACCTCGAGAAGATGTTTTTTTCTGATTTCTTTTATAGGTTGTCCGGAAAATGGTGGATACCGGGTTAGTTGCCAATGGAAAGTGATTCACATCCGTTCAGCTGCCATGAAGTTTTCATTGCATTTATGAGCAGCTAACCAGTATAGTTAGTATCAGATTGAAACAATAAGCTTGATTGTAGGGGTATTAGAAAATGAGAAAGTTTAAGAAAGTTTATGTGGAAATTACGAATATATGTAATTTGAAGTGTAATTTTTGTCCAAGTTCCAGCTTGCAAAGGACTCTGAAATTCATGGATCCTGAAGGGTTTACGGATGTAATCAAGAAAATTAAACCACACACCGATCATATTTATTTTCATCTGATGGGTGAACCATTTTTAAATAAAAATTTGGGTACTTTCCTGGATATCAGTGCTGAAAATGACCTGAAGGTTAATATTACAACGAACGGTACTTTGATTCAAAAGGTCAAAGACAAGCTACTCTCCAAAAAAGCCCTTCGGCAGGTGAATATTTCACTTCATAGCTTTGAGGCAAACGATACAAGCAATAGTCTTGATTCTTATGTCAGTAATATTGCCGATTTCATAAATGAAGCAAATGAAAAAAGTGAAGTGATTTGTGCCATCCGTTTATGGAATATGGATACGGCTGAATTAAAAGCGAGTAATGGCCTGAACGACGATATTCTTAGCATGCTGGAGGAGAAGCTTTCATTGGACATCCGCTTAAGTGAAGCACTTCAGCAAAAGAATAATATTAAGTTGAAGGACCGGGTTTATATAAACATGGCCGAAAAATTCGAGTGGCCGGAATTGGACCGTGACATTATCGATGAAAATATTTTCTGCTATGCCCTTAGAGATCAGTTAGGCATCTTGGTGGATGGTACAGTGGTACCTTGTTGCTTGGATAGTGAAGGGAAAATACCGCTTGGAAATATATTCGAAACATCACTTGAAGACATTTTAAATGGTGAACGTGCGAAAAATATGTATGATGGTTTTTCAAGAAGATGTGCAGTTGAAGAATTATGTAAACGCTGTGGCTATGCTAAGCGTCATAAAAAATAAGATTAAGAAAAATCACGGAGTCCATCTTCGTGGTTTTTTTGTGTGATTGAATGATATTGCCCCTTCTTTTTTTATTCAAAATTCAGAATATTATTGTTTTTTTTGGAGTCCCGTGATAGAATACTCTCTATTATTGATGAAGTGTAAACTTCATATTGTCATATAAAAAGTATTGGATTCATATCTTGCTTCAGAGGGGATGTTTTATGGATTTACAGCAAAAAGTTAAAGAAGTATTCCCTGGTTTATCCACAGGTCAAAAAAAGGTAGCAAAATACTTGTTAGTGCATTCACATACATTTGCAGTCACTTCAGCTCAAGAGCTCGGAAAAGATATAGGGGTGAGTGAAACGACCATCATCCGCTTTTGTTATTCATTGGGGTTAAGTGGATATGCGGAACTTCAAAAACTTATTCGCAATCAGTTGATATACGAGAGTAGCAGTTTGAATGAATATCATTCTTCAAAACTTGAAGCCGCGAATCAGCCAAACTTCATGGCTCAGGTGATGGGGCAAGATATCATCAGCATCGAAAAGACAATGAAAAATTTATCAAATGAAGATTTTTCCAAAACAGTTGATAAATTGGCGGCAGCTGACAATGTTTTGATATCCGGACACCGGTTATCATTTTCAGCAGCACATTGGTTAACCTTTACGCTTAGGCTTGTTAGGGAAGAGGTCCATTTATATAGGCCTGATACAGATGATATTTTTTTACTGTTGAATAAAATGACTGAAAATTCCGTTTTTGTAGCCATTTCTTTTCACCGCTATGTTAAAGAGACGGTGAAAATCACGGAAATGGCCAAAAAAGCGGGTGCATTTGTAATTGGTGTTACGGATTCTGAACTGGCTCCAATTGCTGAATACGCTGACATATTATTGCCCATTTCAACACCTAGAACTTCCACTATCGATACGGCACCGGTGTTATTCTCATTATTGAATAGTTTAGTAGCTGGTGTATCGATTAAGGATGAACAGGGTTTCAAAGAAAGAAAAGCTATATATGATGCGTTCAATCAAGATGAATTTTTCTTTTGAGATTAAATTTCCATCAGTTCGGTGAACAAGCCGATTAAACCGGGATACAAGGGGGAGACAGAAATGGATATCACACAGTCTATCGAAAAATTAAGGCCTCGTATACTCGATATCTTTGACCATTTACACGCACATCCTGAAACGAGTTGGAATGAAGTGAATACGACAGCTTTCATTTCAAATATTTTAACGGAAAATCAGTGTACGGTGAAAACATTCAAGGACTGTACAGGAGTGGTTGGGGAAATTGGGGATGGGAATTTCACGGTAGGGTTACGATCGGATATCGATGCACTTTGGCAGGAGGTGGATGGGACGTTTCAAGCCAATCATTCCTGTGGACACGATGGGCATATGACCTTGGCACTTGGAGTATTCCTGTTATTGAAAGAAATGGACTTTCATCCAAGAGGCAAACTGAAATTCATTTTTCAGCCTGCTGAAGAAAAAGGTACGGGCGCCTTGAAGATGATTGAAGAAAAAGTATTGGATGATGTCGATTTCCTTTATGGGGTGCACTTAAGACCGGTTGAGGAAGTGAAGGATGGGCAAGCGGCGCCAGCCATTGTCCATGGTGCCGCTCAGTTCATTAAAGGAGAAATAGCGGGGACTGATGCACATGGAGCCAGACCGCATCAAGGGCAAAATGCCATCGAGATAGGAGCAGCATTCATCACTTTGTTAAATGGTATCCATCTCAATCCATCCATCCCTTATTCGGCAAAAATGACGCAGTTTTTTGCTGGAGGAGAAAGCTCCAATATCATCCCCGGGAGAGCCACTTTTTCATTGGATTTACGGGCACAGGATAATGCAATGATGGAAGAGCTCACCAAAAAGGTGGAAAAGGTTGCAGAATCTTTGGCCATTGTCCATGGAGTGGAAGTGAAACTCGAACCGGGAACCAATGTTGCCGCAGCAACCGTGAACGATCAAGCCCAGGAAATAATGTCTGAAGCGATAGCCAATACACTCGGGGAAGAAAATCTGGTAGCGCCTGTCATTACGACAGGAGGAGAGGATTTTCATTTTTATACGTTGAAAAGACCTGAACTCAAAGCGACGATGCTTGGATTGGGCTGTGATTTGGCACCAGGGCTCCATCATCCGAACATGACGTTCAACAAAGATGCTTTGTTATCGGGGATTGAAATCCTGACCAAAGCCATCATACTGACTTTCGAGAAATATGGGGAGGGGGGACACTTGCATGACTGATGAATTAATCATTAAATCCCTATCAACACTGGAGGATTTACAAGAAGTGCAGCGACTGGAAGTTCTTGTATGGGGCATGGATTGCGTTCCCATCCATCAGACGATTACGGCAGTCAAAAACGGCGGGCTTGTTTTAGGCGGCTACATCAATGGTCAGTTAGTCGGGTTTCAATACAGTTTCCCGGGATTCAAGGACGGAAGGGCATATCTTTGTTCACATATGTTAGCAATCCATCCTGCCCATCAAAAGAAGGGCTACGGCAAATTACTTAAACTTGCACAAAAAGAAGAAGCACTCAAAAAAGGTTACGACTTAATCACATGGACGTATGATCCATTGGAAAGTGTGAATGCAAACTTGAACATCGGTAAGCTAAAAGCTGTTTGCTCTACGTATATGGATGATTGTTATGGAAATATGAAGGATACCCTCAATGAAGGATTGTCCACTGATCGATTCATGGTGGAATGGAATATACGGCAGGAAGCAAAGGAAGAGACTCCGCTTCCAGATAAAGCCATACACATCGTAACGACAGGAATGAATGACCAAGGCTTTCCTTACATCAAGGATTATCATTTTGAAACCAATGCAGAGGTGATCGCCATACCCATTCCGACAGATATTCAACAAATCAAAAAAGCTGATCTCAGCCTTGCGATTGATTGGCGGTTAAAAACCGGTGAATTATTCAAAACGCTTTTTGCCAAAGGTTATGTTGCAGCAGGGATTGAACGGGAACAAGGTGGAAATATTCAAAACTATTTATTAAAAAAACAAGAATAAGAGGGGAATCGGGATGAAAATAACAGAAGTGCGTTTACGTCATTTAAATATGGATTTGGTAGCTCCCTTTACAACAAGCTTTGGAACGTTTGTGGATAAGGAGTTCATTCTTGTGGAAGTGAAAAATGGAGAGGGGCTTTCAGGTTGGGCTGAATCTGTGGCGTTTTCAGCACCTTGGTATAACGAAGAAACCATAAAAACCAATTGGACCATGCTGGAGGATTTCTTGATACCGCTTGTATTGGATAAAGAAATAGAACATCCCCGTGATGTATCGGATATGTTCTCGCATATTCGTAAAAATAATATGGCAAAATCGGCAATCGAGGGAGCCATCTGGGATTTATACGCAAAAGAAAATAATATCCCATTAAGTATGGCTTTAGGCGGGGAACTAGAAAAAATCGATGTTGGGATCAGTATCGGCATCCAAAAAACGGTACCTGAATTACTGGCGAAGATAGAAGCCGGATTGAAGGATGGGTATAAAAGAATAAAAATGAAAATCCAACCAGGTTGGGATGTAGATGTAATCAGGGAAGTGCGCAATCGATATCCCGATGTCCCGATCATGGCAGATGCAAACTCCGCTTACCGTCTGAAAGACATCGAATTACTGAAACAGCTTGATCAATTTGATTTAATGATGATCGAGCAACCTTTGTCATCAGATGATATTGTCGATCATGCCACATTACAAGCGGAAATCAAAACACCGATTTGCTTGGATGAAAGTATACATTCCGTGGAAGATGCAAGAAAAGCCCTTGAATTGGGAAGCTGTAAAATCATTAATATTAAGATCGGCAGGGTTGGCGGTTTAACGGAAGCAATGAAAATACATGAATTATGTAAAGAAAGGAATGTACCGGTTTGGTGCGGAGGCATGTTGGAATCTGGTGTGGGGCGTGCCCATAATATCGCATTGACAACACTTGATAACTTCACGATGCCTGGTGATACGGCAGCATCCGCGAATTATTGGCATAAAGACATCATCCAACCGGAGGTTACAGTGGAAGATGGAGTCATAACCGTTCCAAAGGCGGCTGGCATTGGCTATGAAGTAGATTACGCTGCGGTCGATGAATTCACTTCCTATAGTAAAAGATATACCAAATGATAAATGTACAAAATTTGTAAATAAAAGTGCCTCCCAGCTTCGGCCCGTTAACTTGAAGCTGGGAGGGGATTGTAGAACAGGATAATGATGAAAGGGAAGATATTTCTTTTAACTTTAATTGTCAGAATAATCATATAATTAAGGTGGTATGTGATATGAAAAACAGTGTAAATCTTGCAGGTGCATATATTGGAATCATCATTGGAGCAGGTTTCGCTTCAGGACAAGAAGTATTACAGTTCTTCACGAGTTTTGGAATCTACAGTGTATTGGGAATTTTGGTGGCAACCGCTTTATTCGCGTTTTTAGGCATGCAGGTTACTCAATTGGGGAGCACTCTCCAAACACGCTCCCATAAAAGCATCATCGATCATATTTGTGGCCGCTATATAGGCAGGGTGGTCGATATTATTATCACATTTTTCTTGTTTGGCGTTACAGTAATCATGATTGCCGGTTCCGGAACGATTTTTGAAGAACAATTCGGGATTCCAAGTATAGTTGGTGCAATCGTCATGACGGTTCTCACGATTGGTACTCTTTTACTTAATGTTAACAAAATTATGTCCATCATAAGTGCCGTAACACCGTTTTTATTTGTTATCATGATCATTATTTCAGGTTATTCATTTTTCACATCCGATCTAAGTTTCAATCAAATCATTTCATCTTCAAGTAAAGGGACGGCTGCAACCGGAAATTGGATGATGGGTTCATTACTTTATGTTTCATATAATATGACTGCCGGAATTGCCATGCTAGCCGTAATGGGAGGGACCTTCAAGAATAAGAAAGAGGCTGGTATGGGAGGAATTCTAGGAGGTATCGGATTGGGGATCTTGCTATTCTTGATCAATTTGGGGATGATGTCCGACTTGAAGGGCATAGAAGGCTCAGGTATGCCTACCCTTCATTTAGCGAATCAGATTTCTCCATGGTTGGGATATCTCCTATCAATCATCCTTTTAGGAATGATTTATAATACCGCTGTCGGGATGCTGTATGCATTCACCGCCAGGTTGGTGCCTGCGGAAACGAAACGCTTTAAAATATCCGTGATTATGGTCGGGATCCTCGCTTTCCTTGCAAGTTTCGTTGGCTTTATTGAATTGGTTGGGACGGTATACCCGATCACAGGGTACTTAGGTTTTGTAATCATAGCAGCGCTCATCATTTCCTGGATCCGTTCAAAAACGAAAAAAGAGGCTGTGAATACGGAAATAGTGAAATTTTAATATCAATAGGACTGTGTGTAGAACGGCATGAAACATTTGGCCTGACATCTTCTTCATGGAGGTGTTTTTTTCTGTTATCGAGGACCTTTACTCATGATCACGGCATTTTTCCTCCTTTTTTTCATACATTAGTTTAAAGGCGGAAGACAAGGGGGATTTCGGATGAATGAAGCGGAGCAAAAGGCTCTGGAATATGCCATTAGTGAAATTACAGAAATAGCAACGGGGTTCGGGTTGGATTTTTACCCGATGCGTTATGAAATTTGCCCTTCAGAAATCATTTATACATTTGGTGCCTATGGGATGCCGACCCGTTTTTCTCATTGGAGCTTTGGGAAGCAATTTCATAAAATGAAGCTGCAGTACGACTTTGGATTAAGTAAGATCTATGAACTGGTCATTAACTCTGATCCTTGTTACGCTTTTCTACTGGACTCCAATTCACTTGTACAAAATAAATTGATTGTTGCCCACGTTTTGGCGCATTGTGATTTCTTTAAGAATAATATACGTTTTAATAATACTAAGAGAGATATGGTAGAAAGTATGTCGGCAACGGCAGAAAGAATCCGTGAATATGAAATCCTGCATGGGAAAAAGGAAGTGGAAACCTTTCTCGATGCACTTTTAGCCATTGAAGAACATATCGATCCGTCGCTGATGAGACCGAAACTTGCCTGGACGATGGAAGATGAGGAAGAAGAAGAGGAAATAAAACCGACAGCCACACAATACGATGATTTATGGAACCTTGATAATAAGGATAAACCGAAGCAATCGAACATTAAAAAGAGAAAAAAATTCCCGCCAAGGCCTGAAAAGGATATTATGCTTTTCATAGAGCAGTACAGCAGGGATTTAACCGATTGGCAACGGGATATCATGACGATGATCAGGGAAGAGATGCTGTATTTCTGGCCGCAGCTGGAAACGAAAATCATGAACGAAGGCTGGGCATCCTACTGGCATCAGCGCATAATCCGTGAATTGGATCTATCCTCAGGGGAAGCCATTGAATTCGCAAAACTGAACGCAGGCGTCGTTCAGCCATCACGGACCAGCATCAATCCTTATTATCTAGGATTGAAGGTGCTTGAAGATATTGAAGAACGCTATGATAATCCAACTGAAGAAATGATCAAGCTGGGCGTCAAGCCTGGATCTGGCCGGGAAAAGATGTTCGAAGTCAGGGAAATCGAATCGGATATTTCCTTTCTCCGTAATTATTTGACGAAAGATCTGGTCATGCGGGAGGATATGTACTTATTCCAAAAGCAGGGCAAGGATTATAAAATCGTCGATAAGGCATGGGAGAATGTTCGTGATCAACTCGTGAGTATGAGGGTTAACGGCGGTTTCCCTTATATCACAGTAAATGATGGGGACTTCATGCGCAATGGGGAACTTTATCTAAAACATTGGTATGAAGATATTGAACTGGATTTGAAGTACCTCGAAAAAGTCATGCCATATATCCATCAGCTCTGGGGCCGCTCCGTTCATATGGAATCAGTCATTGAAGGAAAAGAAGTCCTGTTTTCCTATGATGGAAAGGGTATTCACCGGAAATATTTATAAAGCAGAAAAAACTGCCGATCACTCGGCAGTTTTTTCTGCTTTATATTGATGCTTTTTGGAGATGCAGTATTAAATTACTTTTGGATAGGCGTTTTTAAACATTTTATTTTTTCATCTACAATTCGAAATCTTTAATAACAGCAGTTGGATGTAATACTTTTTCCGAATCGAACGCTTCCAATGGTTCTTCATTTTGAACTTTCTTTACCCAGTCGTGATTAGCCAATGCTCCTTTACCTAAAGAGTGTTAGTAGGCGGACCAAAGACCATAAAGAAAGAGCTGCCAATTTTGGCAGCTCTTTTCATTATTAAATCTTAATATCGACCTTAGCATTTTTCTGAAGTTCTTCCACATGCTTCACAAGCTTTTCTTGTTTCTTTTGCTGCTCTAGTTGTTCCTTGATTTGCGGCTTCATTTCTTCGAGTTTCTGTACCTTCTGTCCGCTTGTTTTAGCTTGCTCTGCAACCTGGTCGTAATACTTTTGGATTTCTTCATCAGTTGCTTCTTCCACTTTAATCTCTTTTTCGACGTACTTCGTATATGGGATGTTCTCTGCGATCTGAGCATTCAGCGTTTCCGTATTCAGACCTGCTTGCTTCATCGCTTCCTTGAATTTCTCTTCACTCTCATATGGTTTTTTGATTTCGGCAAGTTGCTTTTCAATTTCGGCCTTGGAAGCTGTGTAGCCCTTTTTATCAGCTGCTTGAAGCAGCAATTTTTGCCCAACTAAAGAATTGAGCGTTTGCTCTTTAATTTGTTTGGCTCCCTCCTTGGTTGTTGGGTCTTGTCCGAATTGCTGCATCTGCATTTGTGTGGTAGACAACACGGTATTATATTCCGCACCTGAAATTTTTTCGTCATTGACGATGGCCACCGTTTTCTTTTCATCCACCTTTTGCTTGTCTAGTTTCTTCTGCATTTCTTCCATTTGTTTTTGCTGTTCCTCAGTTGCTTTAGCCGTTTCTTTCTCAGTTGTTTTAGTCTCTTTCTCGTCATTTTTCTTATCAGCTTCATCGTTCGAACCACAAGCCGTTAGAACAACTGCCAATAATCCAATGATGATTGGGTACAATAGTTTCTTCATATTTCAGTCTCCTCTCGTATTCAATGCTAAAAAATCATCTAATGCGCATTATAAAGGAATTTCCCATTAAAACACAATATATTCATTCTTTTTTCCAGAAAACAGGAAGATAGTATAGGCATTATCTCATTATATAAGTGTAACATTCGCGGAAATGAACCATTTTACCCTTCGTCATGAAATAAGCTTAAAAGGAATGCGAAGGCTGATACGTGGTGAGACAGAAACTTGTAGTCTATCACTTACACACAAACATTGCTTAGTAACTATTGTATCTAAAACTTGTATGGTATTTTATACCTTATCATCCGAATGTAGTTCATTTAGCCTATATGTTGAGAATTTTAATCATGAACGGAGTGAGCCGTGACAATGAGAAAAGTGAAACAAAGGGACAGGATCGGATATTCAGCTATTGGAGGTATAGATTTTGAAAGGAAAATCAAGGCTGCCATTTGAATTGGCAGGATATTTAAAGTTGGGGGATGCCGTCATCATTACGGATCAAGATCATCGCATACTTGATAATAATGGATATTATGAAAGGACGACAGGGTATTCAAGGAACAGTATCATTAGGTTCAAAGCTGGATTCCTAAAGTCAGGGATAACACCTTTGTATACATACACATCCCTGAAAAACGAGTTAAGGGAAGGAAATCCTTGGTCAGGGGTCTTCACCAACCGAAAGAAATCGGGTGACATTTGGCATTTCTCTATTACGATTACTCCTATTCATCTAGGGGGGCAGTGGTATTTTGTAGGGATTTTCCGTGAACTGGAACAATTGAAAGAAGGGATTTACCTCTCGGAAAAGAAAAGGGCAGAGACTCAAAGGGAATTGTTAAAGGTCTTCGCCATTTCATTCGAAATCCGTGATTCAGGCCCTTGAGAGTTCAAAACCTAACCGAGCGGCTAGTTATGGTTTATAATCGAAGATGCCAGCTTGAACTATCTAAAAGCTATATGAATCATATCGTTCATTCAAGTATTCTACATGATATCGGGAAAGCGGAGATTCCTGAGGGGATATTATACAAACCTGGCCCGTTATCTCCATATAAACGAAAAATCATCGAGATGCATCCGTTAATGGGATCCGATATTTTGAATAAGATTTCAAAGGAAATGAACAATGATGTGATCAGCAGCCTGGAAGTGGCTGAAAACATCATCCTCCATCATCATGAAAAATGGGATGGAACTGGATATCCACATCGTTTGAAAGGTGAGGACATCCCATTGGAAGCTAGAATAGTTGCCATTGTGGATGTGTTCGATGCATTGACCAGCAGAAGGCCGTATAAAGATTCCTGGACAGTGGAGCGGGCATTATCTTTCATAAACGAACAAAAAGGAAAGCATTTCGACCCATCCATCGTGGTGTCTTTCTTTTGTTATTTTAATGAAAAGGCGGCGCAGAAAAATGGTTTCGAAACCGTTCGCAGCACAGGGATATATTAAACAACGAACTCGTCGAATATCATATCCTGATATAATGGGGTAATGCTTCGTGGAAAGAAAAGGTCGCATCAGCCTTCTGGATCTGATCGTTAACCCTTGGAGACCAAGGGGGGACGGCTCCTTATCAATTGTAGGGTTAAAAAGAAAATCCCTACTAATTTACCCTAAAAGTAGAGAAGCCTTATTACTACATTCCTTTTTTCTTAATTCTATTAAAGTAATAAACGACTGCGATTACCAGAATCAACAGTACCAAAACAATCCTTACATCGTCCGATGCCTTCAATATTTGTGTTACCGAATACGCTTCGACAAGGAGGGCAGGCAGTTTTCCGATGGATGTCGCGAGAAAGAAAATCATCATTCCCGTCTTGCTTAATGCTGCTGTGAGGTTGATCACGCCGGATGGAATAAAAGGAAGGAGCCTAAGCATCAGAATCATCCAAAATGCATGAAATCCTTGTGACTTTTGCAGCTTCATGATCCACCGGTTCTTCATGAACTTGGGTTTGAATGTTTGAAAGCCCTTTCGATATAACCAAAAGCTGACCACTGCTCCGGCAATTTCCCCCATGTAAGAAAGGATCAACCCCTTTTCAAATCCAAATACGGTGATATTGGCAGCCGTGATGAATACGCTTGGAATAAAACCAAGCACGCTAATCAATATATTGAATGCTAAACTTACAGCAATGGAAAAAGGGCCGCTGGAAAGTAATGCCTCAGAAATGAAATTCATATCAATCCACGGAACTCCATTTATAACCGATGCCCCAGACCGTTTTCAAATGTTGATCTGCAGGAAAACCGGCATGACGCAATTTCTCTCTAATATTTCGAATATGGGAATCGATTGTCCGATCTTCCGTATCCGTTTTAAATCCCCATATGGTCGAAAGGAGGTGGTCTCTGGAATACACTTGATCTGGGGATTTTAAAAACAGGCGCAACAGTGAGAACTCTTTTGGTGTTAATGGGATTGTTTTGGTATGATAATGTGCTTCATAAGCGGATTCATTTAATTTTAGCCCCCTAAAGATCACATGATCATCCTGATTATGCACTCGCCGCGTGACCGCTTCGATTCTGGCAAGTAAAACATCTTCATTAAAGGGTTTCGTAATATAATCGTCTGCGCCCTTTTTCAACCCTTTCACCATTTCTTGTGCAGCATCCCGGGCTGTGAGCATGATTATGGGAATATTGGAAAACGCACGGATCCTTTCGCACGTTTTCCACCCATCCATCTCAGGCATCATTACATCAAGAAGTACTATGTCCGCATGTTTATGCCTTAAGAACTGTATGGCTTCATGTCCAGATTTAATCTTCACGCATGTATATCCGTGAGGTGTAATGTATAGATCTAATAGATCAAGCATTCTCTGTTCATCATCAACCAGAACTACTGTCTTCATTTGTTATCTCCTTAAATGTGATAGTGAAGCACGTTCCTTGCTTCAAGTCGCTTTTAACCGAAATGGTTCCTCCTTGTATCTCCACTAATTGCTTGACGATGGAGAGCCCCAATCCGAATCCACCGGTATCTCTGGCGCGTGATTTCTCGACACGATATAAACGATCAAAGATATGGGGGATATCTTCAGGGGGAATGCCAACTCCTTGATCAATTACGGAGATGGAAATCCTGCCAAGGCATTCAGTGGCTTTGATGGTGGTGACTGTATATTCGTTCGAGTACTTCAGCGCATTATCCAGCAGGTTAAGAATGACTTGCTCAAACCGTGAGGGATCTATATCTATAAATAAATCATCCTTACATTCCAGATTCAATTGAATTCTTTCATTTGTAAAAGCCGGTAAAACTTTTTCGTGAATGTTTCGCAGGAATGAAGAGAGCTTGACGGTTTCTTTTGATATGGTGAATGTATTTAGATCCATTCTAGCCATATTGAATAGTTCGTCCAATAATCTGTTTAATCGTTCTGATTCATCATGGATGATCTCTAAATATCGTGATCGTTCGGAATCATCCAAATCTTTCCGTCGGGCAACGTCAGCATATCCCTTTATATAAGTTAGCGGCGTGCGCAGTTCATGAGAGATACTTGCCAAAAATTCATTCCGTTCCTTCTTTAAATAGTTCAATTCATCAGCCAAGCTTTGAATGGATTGGGCGAGCTCCCCGAGTTCATCATGAGATCGTACTGGCACAGCCACTGAAAAATTCCCTTTGCTGAGCTTGGTTGTCGCTTCCTTCATCGCTATCAGTGGTCTAGTTAAAGCCTTTGATAGAAAATAAATGATGACAAGCATGAAGAAAAGGAGCAAAGCGGTCGCAAGAAGGAAATGCCTATTCAATTGTGCGATTAAATCCTCCACATCTCTTGTATCTTTGAACATATAAACATAGCCTTTGTTTTCTTCATCGCTGATAAATGGCGTAACGGTGGCTATATATCTTTCATCCTTCCAACTCGATTGGATGATCAGACCTTTTCGGGGTACCTGCGGTAGGTTTTTAGCTAAGATTTTTTCCATTCCCCCATTTACCTTTTCGGAAGATATCAGAATATCTCCTCTTGTATCCGTAATCACGACATCTGTATCGTTATGTGATTCCATCAGGCCGATATGCTGAAGGGTTGAGCCGGAATACGTAATTTCCAACACATCACGATGACTATTGCCACGGGCCTTCAGTGAATCCAATTCCTGATTGACACGGGAATGTATCACTTTATTATGCAAGTAAACCATGGAAACGGTTTCTATCAAAAAAATGCAAACAAATATAGATAGTCCGAGCTTAAATGAGATTTTCAGGAGCATTCACCTTCTTATAGAATAAAGTCAGTTTAGCGAAAAAATATGAAGAAAGTATGCATTTCTTCAATTTCTTCGCATCTTCTTAAACAATAATACGGTTTTAAAAGGGAACAAGCCAATAAATTGGCGAGGTCATTAGCTTAATGCTGGAGGGAGCGGTTACGCGTTCATTAACGTACAAAAACTGCCTTCAAGATGGTTCGGAGTGCATCCCGTTGTTATTAAAAAAATAGATGCTTATTCATTACTTGAATTTATATATACTAGTCTTATTTTAATCACCTATAACAATATGAAACTGCCAGGGAATTGGGCAGTTTTTTGATTTAGTTCATTCGAAATATTTTGTATTAAGGAAACATTTTGTCGTAAGTGAATACTATGTAAGAAAGGAGCTGAACCATATGAATTGTACAAACCGTACGCAGAAAAAAATAATCGCTTATTCCGCATTATTCAAAAAAATGGGCATTCTCAATGAAGAGGAATACAAAAACATCGCAAAGACTTTTCAAACTAAGGATTGAGGAAGTGTCCATTGGATCTATTCATTAACTTTCATCCTGCATTAAACGGTCTGTAAAACCCCCGCCTTTCAATTTTTCGAATGAGGAGGGGGGACTGCAGTCTGGCAGGTACTCATTTGCTCCCATTAATTACGGAGGAGGATGATGGTTTCCCTTACTATCTCTTAAGGGGTGTCGCCGATGCCGTCAATTTGTCCCGCTCTGATTCCTATCGGAATTCATCTGTTTGACGGCTTCGCTTTTAGCCATACATCTAGACGAAATGATGTATCCTAAGTTTGAAAAACTACATATATGATGGATGTTCATGGCAAATTGGAGGGGATTATTGAAAATGGGCAGGCCATATATTTTGGCTATCGCTTAATTTCTGCCGTTTTTAATGGAGGTTAAAAAGTGAAAAGGAAGATTGTTGTGATCCGCTGGTGTTCTCTGCGATAATGGAATAAAGAAATCGAAAAGGAGTTACGTAGGATGGCAGAGGACTTTAAGATTCCCAGCTTGAAAGTTGATGAGATCGATAAGAAAATCATTTCGGTTTTACATGAAGATGCGCGAATTTCGTATACCGACTTAGCGAAGAAAGTGGAGCTCTCCAGGGTTGCGGTTCAGATGAGAATCAATCATCTTGTTGAAAACGGTGTGATCGAGAGGTTCACAGCGGTCATAAATCCTGCTAAGGTCGGTATCCATGTTTCGGCATTCTTTAACGTTGAGGTTGAGCCTAAATATCTGGAATCGGTCGCACAGCAATTAGAAAGTGAACCGGCAGTAACGAGTTTATATCATATGACCGGTCCGAGTAAACTCCATATGCACGGAATCTTTACTGATAACCAGGAGATGGAACGTTTTCTCAATGAGAAGCTGTATGCGGTCGTCGGTGTTGTCAGCGTTGATTGCCAAATTCTCATTAAACGTTATAAAAGCCGGATGGGCATGAAGCTTTAAATGAAAAAATCCCCCTATATAGGTGGATTTTTTATTATAATGTGAGCGGGATGATAAAGCCGCCGTACGCAAAGGCAAGGATGATTACGAAGGCCGGGTGGATCTTGAATTTACCTAGGGCCAAAAAGGCCAATCCAGCGATGACGATTGAATGGATGTAGCCGATGGAACCGACGGCATCCTCGGCCATATTCCAGGTGAGCAATAACATCATGATCGCAATCACGGGCTGTACAAGCAGGGACATGCCTTTTACGATAGGTGATTGCTTGTATTTTCGTAGGATTTTTAATAAATATATCAAAGCCACGGCTGAAGGGATGATCGTGCCTGCCAATGCGGCTAGAAATCCTGGCCAGCCATATACATCATATCCGACATATGCGGCTATTTTCGTGGCGATCGGTCCTGGGAGTGAATTTCCTAACGCAAGCATTTGTGAGAACTCGGTATTATCAAGCCAGCCATAACGAGTGACGATTTGATCATACATAAGCGGAATCGAGGCTGGACCTCCGCCATAACCAAGAATATTGGCAATGAAAAACGCTAGAAAAACAGCTACTCCTATTGGGATAATAAGACCCATTAAGTGGATTCCTCCTTCCTATTAACCTTTTTATTTTTCAATCTTTCCTTTAATTTATAATGGAAAGCACCATATAAAAGGAAAATCATAATGACGATACCCGGATGCAGGGAAATGACCTGCAGAAGCAAAAAGGAAATCGCAAAGAAGGTGATACCGAGCACCTTTCCTAACCCTTTTACCGTCTTTTCGCCAAACTCATAAGCCATTTGACCAAGCATGACAGCAACAACCGGCATTACAGCAGCGATCATATTACTGATCATTGCCGAATTACTTAAAACATTAATGAATGCAATCAAGAAAACCATCGCAATGCATGAAGGTAAAACGTGAGCGGCCACGCTGACGATGGCTCCAGGCCAGCCTTTTAATTTATAACCAAGATATGCTGCCATCTTAGTGGCAATAGGTCCTGGGAGTGTATTGGCAATCGCCAAAGTGTCCCCGAATTCATCATCGTCGAGCCAGTGATAACGGGAAACTGCTTCGTGGCGGATGAGCGGGATGACAGATGGCCCGCCGCCGAAACCTAAAATCCCCGTTCTCATCATCCCGATCGTCAATTCCGTATATGGATTTTTCAAGAACGATTCCTCCTTGGTTTTAGAATTCTTTTCCATGATTATGAATAAATGATAACAAAAATGCTTTCGAAATGTACATGAAATCATGATAATAATTACGTAATGAATGTATAAAAGGTATATTTCAATGCAATAGGTTGAAGTAAATAAAAATTGGATTACCTAAGAAAAACAAACAAGTAAAAATACAAAAAGTACCCTATAGGCAGACCTTTTTAAAGTGACTGCTCTATAGGGTACTTTTTAAAATATAACTCTAACAAACTTTTTAATATGGGTTATTCTTCCCGAATGACTAATAACACACCAATAAAAATTAATATTGTACCTATCCAAAAAGACAAGCCGATTTGTTCACCTAGTATTAACCAACCTAAAAAAGTACCCACTATAGGTTGTAAAAAGAAAAATAATCCCCCACTTGATGCGGTTAGCATTTGCAGTCCGCGATTCCACAGTAAAAAGGCACATGCTGTGGAAATAACGCCCAAGTATAAAAGGCCGCCCCATATGGATGGATGCATGATTGCTTGAAAATCAAGCTCATCTAATCGACTAATCGTAACAGGTGTTAAAAAGACAATTGCCACAAGCACTGCATATGTCGTTATAACAATTTGTGAATATTGCCCAGGTATTCGTTTAATTAGAACAGACATAAGTGCCCAAGTTAATGCAGCAATAAGCAGTGATACGCCCCCAAGTTGGTAAGATGAGCCAATATGGGCATTTCCGACAATGATACCGACACCGATCGTCGCTAAAATAACAGAAATTGATTTTTTAAAAGTAATCTTTTCTTTTAAAACGATACGTGCAAATATCACCATAAATGCAGGTGTTGTCGAAGTAATGATGGCTCCCATTTGTGCAGTGGATAGTAGCGTACCGACTTCCTGGGTTACAATAGAAATTGTGTTTCCAACAAGTCCTATAATGAAAACCAAAAGCCAGTCTCGTTTTTCAATCCGCCAAGATTGTTTTGTTATAAAACCAATTGTCAGCAATGCTAAAATCGCAATTACATATCGTAATAATACTAATTCAAGTGGTGGAACAACCTCTACCACAACTTTTACCACAACATACATCCCGCCCCAAATGCTAGCAGCGAGTGATAAATATAAAGAACCTAATATAGTGTTTTTCATTTTGTACCCTCCGTTTTAACTAAATATTCCCAGTCCTTAACGGAGATGCAATTTTCTACCGTTAAGGAAGAATAACTGCAGGTACATCATTTTCGAATAGCGGTGACCACAACATCAGCTTTCAGCTCTCTTTCAAAAATATTCTTTCAATAATTTTAGTTAATTATAAAGCTATACCGAGCTTCATTCGATTCAAAAATCAGTAAGTTATATTAAATATAAAGGATTTTAGTTATTTATAAAAGAACAAAAAATAGTTTTAGACACAGCGTACCATTTGAAAAACAACTCCCTTGAAAATCTTCCATTAAAAAACTACTTTACACATTGAAGCCAATTTATCCGGCGTGATTGCAAAAGAGGGACCGGTTAACGTAGATGTAGAAACCACAACTAGAAACCCCACCAGTTGTTAATAGGAAAAGGTGGGGTTTTGTTAGGTGTTTTAAGCTTTAGTATACTGTCTCGATTGACGAATAATCTTTGCTTTTTTTTTAATGTAAGATTGAAAAATGGATTCTAGTTGGAATGAAAAGAGGGATTTATAGGGAAGGGAAACAAATGGTACAGTAATGATGTTAGTCAAATTGTCGGCAGCGGTAATGATGAAGTAATAAAGCTGGAAAGAAAAAACATGGATTAGGATTAAAAGGCTCCCTTAAAGAGTTTAATCCTAATCCACCATTAAGTTGAATTTTTTAGTGCATGACCTTTCCAGAAGCATCACAAGCGGTTATATTTTCTTTCGATTTTCCTGAACTCATCCGAAAGCTCAAATAAGGTGTGTAATACTGCTGTTTGAATATATAGATTCATATAATTATCATTACTTTTCTTTTGAAAAGATAAATCATGTTTTTCATTAATTTTATGAGTTATACATTCATTAATTTCGCGCCACATTTCTTTTGTTCCTTCTTTAATTTTAGTCTCCATAATCTCCCACTCCTTTTTTATTAGTTTATCCAATCTATTACATTCTTATACTTATTTTTTGGCCAATCTGGTAACTTTTTTATTTTAAAATTAATATCTACTGTTCAAGTTATGATTCTTTGAGTAGGAAAAGGAAAGAGAAGCGACTATAGTGTTAGTCCACAATTAGTTTTTTGTAGAAATTAATAACCTCTAATGGATGATGACTTCTCCTTATTTTTCGAGTTTGTTTTCAAACAGCAGGATACCCAAAGGGCTAATGAACTACGGGTTCTTTGCTTCATTAAGGGAGTTTGCTTTGGCAGCACACTTATGGAGTTAAAGGGAAAGGATAGCTGCATAAGATCGTATGGTGCCGGATGGCTTATTTTCAATTAAAGGGATTTGATGAAAGATAAGGAATAAAAACGAAATAATCTACAGAAAATACTTCTATTAACTACAAAATAGGAGTGTATATATGGAACAAACACTTTATGAAAAAGTTGGCGGAGAAGAAGCGATAGCAAAAGTTGTGGACTATTTTTACTCCGAGTTGGTTCTTAAGGATGATACAGTTAATCATTTTTTTGAAAAGACGGATATGGAAAAACAACGCCGTCATCAGACAAAATTTATTAGTTTTGCATTAGGTGGTCCAAAACAATATTCTGGACAATCCATGGCAAAAGCTCACCAAGGATTGAATCTGCAACCAGCCCATTTTGATGCCATTGTAAAACATCTAAACGATGCACTTGCTCACTTTGGAGTGAATGAAGCCGACATAGATACAGCTTTAACTAAAGTTGCTTCATTAAGAGATGATATCTTGTATAAATAACCGATATTTAGCTAAAAGGTACTTTGCTTCAGGAGCTGACTAGCAGCTCCTTTTCTTATGGAAGTAAAGGGAGTTCCATAGGGGGATTATTAAATAAAATTTAGCTCAAAAGAATGACCACTCCTACTCTTCGTAGGAATGGTCCAAAATAAATTGTTTGAATTTTTGAGTTGCAGGTGATAAATATCTTCCCTCTACCCAAGCAATTCCAATTGTCCGTTGGCAATGCGGACTTTTGATAGGTATTTTTGTTATTTTACTTTGGTCTGTCCCCTTTAAATTCGGCAGAATTGAAATTCCCAGTCCAGCAGCGACAAGCCCTGCAACGGTGTCTGCTTCCTCTCCTTCAAATGTAATCTTAGGTGTAATTCCCGCTTCTTTAAAAGCTTGCTCGATGGTGATACGAAGGGAAAAACCTTTTTTTAAAGAGATAAAAGCTTCATCTGAAATTTCTTCTAACGTAATATTTTTACGATTAGAGTATTTGTGGGCTTTAGGGACAATAACAAAAAGTTCTTCTTTCCAAAGCTGTCTCCATACAATTGGTGATTTAATCTCCATTGAAGCAATTAGACAAAGATCGAATTCTCCTGATTGCATCTGATCAATAAGGTTATGGGAGGGACCTTGTCCGAGACGAAAATTGATTTTAGGATGGCAGGCACGAAAGGAAGCGAGTAAATCAGGTATATGACTTGTACTTAAAGTGTGCAGAAACCCAACAAACAACTTCACGATTTTACCAATATATTGTTATTAGAAACAGACAAATGATGGATTTAATAATTCCATACTACTACATGAACTAAGGCATGTATTTTTTGCCACGGCTACCACAGATTCAGCTCTTAATCCCGATATTCCATTAATAATTGCGATCCAACCTCACCGAATTGTTGTTCTGATTCTCATTCTCATAGTCCTAACTTGGATAATATAATGCATTCTCTTTCATGGAACAATATAGTATTAACCACATCACAACGGAGAAAAGCAGGAACTACTTTTTTATTCTTATAAATATATCACGATACATTAAAAGTGATTACATTATGAATAAAAGAAAAGGTGAAGAACAAATCATCTTTTCTTTTTTTGTAAAGGAAAATTTAATCGAAAAATTCCGAAAATTTTAAGTTGTTCATCATATCTTCGGGTGATATACTAGATTCACAAATGTAATCATGATTATAAAATTACTATGATTTCTTTGTAATTTCGATTAAAAATTTATAGAAAGCGCTTAAAGTGAGTTAAAAAATAATGATAATGACTACTTTACGCCGGATGAAAAAAGACTAAAAGGAGGATGAAAAATGCCAACCGAATATAAAGAAAAAGAAATTATCACTAATTTTCCTTATGCGTTTCAAACCATTGAAAACACTTGGATTGTTTTAAAAGATGGAACTAGACTATCAAGTCGTATCTGGTTGCCTGAAGTTAGGGAAGGTCAAAAAGTGCCTGCCATTTTAGAGTACATTCCTTACAGAAAAACAGACGGTACAAGGGCAAGAGATGAACCGATGCATGGTTATTTTGCCGGGCACGGGTATGCAGTTGTCAGAGTGGATATGAGAGGTTCGGGAGAATCAGATGGTCTGCTAAGGGATGAATACTTAAAGCAAGAACAAGATGATGCTCTGGAAGTTATTGATTGGATCTCAAAGCAAAATTGGTGTGATGGAAATATCGGTATGATGGGTAAATCATGGGGGGGCTTTAATTCCCTTCAAGTTGCAGCCAGAAGACCCAAAAATTTAAAAGCAATTATTACGCTCGGGTTTACCGATGACCGGTATAACAATGATATCCACTATAAAGGCGGCTGCCTCTTAAATGATAATTTCTGGTGGGGGGCCATTATGCTAGCCTATCAGTTGCGTCCACTTGACCCTCATGTTGTTGGGGATAGCTGGCGTGAAAAATGGCTGGAAAGATTAGAGGAAATGCCTTTATGGATGGCGCAATGGATGGAGCACCAAACGAGAGATGCTTATTGGAAGCATGGTTCAGTTTGTGAAAATTACGATGACATTGAAGTGCCAGTTCTAGCCATCGATGGTTGGGAAGATTCTTATACGAATACCGTATTAAGTTTAATGAAAGGGCTTTCAGTTCCTAGAAAGGGGATTATTGGTCCTTGGGCACACGTTTACCCTCATGATGGAGTTCCAGGACCAGCAATGGGCTTTTTGCAAGAAGCTGTTAAATGGTGGGACCATTGGCTAAAAGGAAAAGAGAACGATGCGATGGATGGACCAATGGTGAATGTATGGCTTGAGGAAAGCATGCCTCCTTCTTCCATTAAACCAGTAAGTAAAGGAGAGTGGGTTGGACTCGATTCCTGGCCATCAAATGAAGTTCTAAAGAAAACTTATCAATTGACTCATGGTAAATTGCTAGAAGAAAGAGATGAAACAGAAGAGCGAGTGTTATTAAAAACACCTTTAAATCACGGCCTTTTATCAGGTGAATGGATGGGTGCCGGAGTACCGGGTGAAAGTCCGTCAGACCAACGGTTGGATGATGGTATGGCGATGGTATTTGAAGGGGAGGTCTTAGAAAGCCCATTAGAAATAGTTGGTTATCCAAGATTTGAAATACACTTAACAAGTGACAAACCAAAGGCAATGCTCTTCGCACAACTATCAGATGTGGCACCAGATGGAGCCGTTACCCGTGTTTCTTATGGAGTAATGAATTTAACCCATTTAAATGGACATGATCAAGTAGACTTGTTAACCCCTGGTGAAAAGGTAAATGCATTTGTTAATTTAGACTGCTGCGGGCATAAGTTTAAATCCGGGCACCGGGTACGTTTATCTATTGCAACAACTTTTTGGCCAATGTTTTGGACAATGCCTGAGGATGCAACACTTACTCTGAATCTAGAAACCGCAAAGTTTTCATTACCAATCTTTAAAGGAAGCCGGGTATCTGGACCGAATATGAGTCCTCAAAGCGCGCCATTAACTCCGACAACTATGATTTCAGAGGGAAAAGTCGATCGTTCCATTTCATACGATATTTTAACGGATACATGGACTTGCATAACCGATGGTGTTGGAGGGGTATTTGGTGAAGGGGTCTATCGCTTTGATGACATCGATGTTACGGTTGAACACAATTTGAGACGAGAGTTGACATTAAGTAATGCTAATCCTCTTTCCGCGAAATATAGCATTTGTCAAAAAATGAGAATTGGCCGTGAGGGTTGGTGGATTGACGCTGACATTACCGTTACGCAAACTTCTGATGCAGAAAACTTTATGATTGTTGGGGAAATGGATGTTAAAGAAAACGACCGACCGGCATTTCATAAGAATTGGGATCAAAAGATTGAACGTTTAGGACTTTAAAAAGCCAGCGATTGGAGAGAAAAGAGATGAAAGGAAAACTAAGGAAAAATATACCTACTCTAGTCATTTTAATCATTGCAGGTGAAATGATTTATACATTGCCTTATTTTCGAAACTATTATTATGATGTATTCTTAAATGCCTTTCACTTAACCAATACACAAATGGGTACGCTTGGTAGTGCGTATGGAGTTTGCTGTTTGATTTCCTATATCTTTGGAGGGTATGTGGCAGATCGATGGAGAACGAAGCACTTGTTGTCAATATCCTTATTTGCGACAGGGATTCTAGGCTTTACTTTACTATTGTATCCCCCTTACCCTGTGTTGCTGCTAATCTATGCAGCTTGGGGTATAACATCCATCATGACCTTTTGGGTAGCGTTAATAAAAGCCGTCCGTTCGTTAGCAGCTGAAAATGAACAAGGAAAAGCATTCGGCTTTTTTGAAGGCGGACGCGGTGCTGCCAAAGTTATCGAATCTGCTTTGGTATTAGGACTCTTTGCCTTTTTAGCAAAGCAACTGAGTGACAAGCTGGCATTGTCCTCTGTGATTATTTTCTATTCCGTGATGTGTATTCTTTTAGGGATCATGATTATGTTACTTTATAAGGAACCTGATGGTAACAACAGTAGTGATGAAATAAAAGAAAAGGCAAATAAAAAATTTGATTGGGCAATACTTTTGAGGATTCTCAAAATGCCAACAACCTGGTTGGCAGCCATTCTTATTTTAACGTCTTATGCGATGATTAATAGTTTCTATTATATTACGCCATATGCAACGGCCGCCTTTGGCGCTTCAACAATAATTGCCGCTGCTTTGGGTTACTTTTCACAATACTGTCGCCCAATCGGAAGTTTTGGCTCTGGCATTATCGGGGATCGAATTGGTATTTCGAATATGGTCATAATTGGCTATTGTGTTCTGGCAATCGGTTTAGCTGCTCTCATCGTATTACCCGGAAAGCCTTCTTTCATCTTATTACTGTTAGTTTTTATAGCAATTATTTATATATCAATGTATGCATTACAGGCAACGCACTTCGCTATTTTAGTGGAAGGAGACTATCCTGTCGAAACAACAGGAACAGTTGCCATGCCCTTGATGATTATTGGGTATAGTGGAGAAATCTTTATGCCAATTGTTGCAGGTGCTTGTTTGGATCACTGGAGTGGTACAGACGGTTATAAGGTATTATTTACTATTTTATTAGCCTTGACGATTGTTGGGTTGATTACGGCTATAATTTGGCAAAGAGTAACGAAAGAAAAACGAAAAGAGATTAAGCTTCAGAAGAGAGAAATGAAAGCAAGTTAGCAAAAACAAGAGGATTAAAAGGCTGCCAAGTGATAGAATAATGAGGTTTTCTTAAAAATCCCCAAAAATGTAAAGAGGCTGGCGATAAACGTTTTGTTTTTTGCCAGCTTTTTATTTTTATACGTTTCTATTGTGGGCTAATGTTCTTTCGGCTTCCCTGCCATAGTTTGGTATAATTTATCCATCAGCACTTTATTGATTGGCACGCCACTTAAAATATAGATAAGAAAACAGGAAGCTTTGTTTTAAAGGGTTCAGTAAGGCCATCTATAATCGAAATGGACCTATATCTTTTTAAAAATGTGAGGGGAATAGATATGAAAAAAAAAGAAATACAAATGGGCCGCATGTGGAAATACTTTGTGGACGCAACAGCTGAAATTATCGAAGAAGAAGGTTTAGAGAATGTAACAATAAGGAAAGTTGCGGATAAAGCGGGCTATAATAGCGCAACCATTTATAATTATTTTTCTGAGGTCTCCCATTTGATTTTTTTCGCTTCAATGAAATTCTTGAAATGCTACACAGATGAGGTAGCTCTTTATATTGAAAAAGGAAAAGATCCAATTGAAAAGTACTTATTAGCATGGGAATGTTTTTGTAATCACTCTTTTCAGCAACCACAAATTTTCCATGCGGTTTTTATTATGGACCTAGCTGATCAACCTGAAAAGCTACTCGAAGACTATTATAAAATCTATCCGTCTGATTTGATTAACATTCCTGAAGAATTAAAGACTATCCTATTCGAACGTAATGTGTCAAAAAGAGGGAGATCCTTTTTAGAAATTGCACTAAGAGAGGGCTACATTAAAGAAGAAAACGTTGATGCGATTAATGAATTAACCATTTTAGTATGGCAGGGAATGTTTACAAATATTTTAAATAATCGCAAAAGCTACGATTTTCAAACGGCTGCAAAAATCACCATGAACTATATAACAGAGATTGTACACAACGCAAATCTATTTCATTTTAAAAAATGGGATCATGCCAATCAGCAGTAGCATTCTTTTACCATCCTTTTGACACATACAAATTTACGATATATTGGTTTTCGCAGCGACATCGAAAAAGCCCTCCTCTATTGATTGAGAAGGCTTGGGATAAGGATATTTATTTTAGTATTTCTGTTATTTCTTGTTTACCTTCGATAATCTTCCTAATGCAAAGGCACCGTCTGCTAAGAGCGCATTTCTTGCCCCAGAAACGCGCCCTTTTCTTGGATAACTTAGGTCGTTGAAACGGGGACATACGTTTATAGGTATCTTTCTAGTGATTTTAGTTGCAATTATTGGATATAGATAAGAAGCAAAGATAATCGGATTTTCTACTCCCAAATACCTTTTAATTATCAGGTGATACTTCCAAAAAAGGTGAGGGAAATTTGGAGCAGTAGCAGACGTTGCATTAAAAAAATTAATGTGGGGTGAAGAAATACTTTCACATAATCACAATTATCGCAAAAAAAGAGGTCGGGATACTTATCCCGACCTCTTTTTTAATACTCTACTCTTTGTTAAGCTACCTTCTTTTCCTCTATTGTTTTGTTAGTAAATAGTTTTTCTTTAAGAGTAGGTATAATCATGCCATCTACCCCATACCTTCCTGCATTCATAGCAGAAACAAGGATAAACATAGATAATAGAACAAGTTGTGGATTGGTACTTGTCGTGCCACTAAACAGATAAGAGAAGTTCATAACTAGACCAAAAAAGACAGCTGTTTTAGTGAAACAACCCAGCAATAATCCTATCCCGACGAGGAATTCTCCCCAAGGTACTAACGTATTGAATATCTCTACATTAGGAATGGCTACATTTTCAAGGAATGCAACCCACCATCCCTGAACAGCCGGATGCTCTCCAGTTGAATTTGCCAACGCACCCTGTAAGAAACCAGAAGCATCAAATTGTCCGCCTGTTAATTTCCCCCAGCCAGCCATAACCCATGTATATCCGAGATACACACGCAACACAGCTAAAAGAATGGAGACATTTTTGTTAAGCCTTAAAAGATCAATAAACATACTTTTCCTCCCTATAAATAAAAAATAATGACTAGGAGATATAATAACATAATTGAAAACGATTTTCATTATCGATTATGTAAATATTATATAAATAATCCCCTTTTAATACAATTTGAGGTAATATAGACCACACTAAGGATACATAGAAGATCGGAGCTGTCTTTAAGGCAGCTCTTTACTTATGGAACTAGAGGGGCAGGATAGTTGAAGAACGAATATGGTTTTTTGTGGTAAAATAAACTTTATTACCTTCATTAAGAGTCTACTTTCAATATGAAATTAGATGATAGATGGGAGATATTCTATTTATATTAATAATTGCTTTTGCTAGGGTAATTATTGCTATTACCGGTTTCATTTTTATATTAGGTCGAAGGATATTTGAACCGAAGAAAGAGCTACAACAAAGAATTGTTAATCTCGAAGAAGAGGTTTGGAAATTAAAATTCAAAAATAACAATCTAAGCAAGCTTTAATGATCAGGTTACAGAGGAAGTCTTAACTGTTCAGTGTCAAATTATTAACTCAAATCAGATATTTCAATTAAAGTGAGAGGTAAATGTAAATATGTATGTTAAAGAATCAGCTTTCAGTTGAGTTAAAACGAGCCTATTCTGAAAAGAATCTATTTATATGGTTATCGATTATTTTTTTTCTTCCAACCATATCATTTTTTTCAATGATACATGGGTACATATTTCATGAACCAATAGAATTATTTCAATCAATTATTTCTGCATTCATTCCATTACTTTTTCCTGTTTTCATTCTCATTATTTATTTGCCTGATCTTTGGTATGAACAAAAAAATAACTTTATTTCATACACTCAACCTAGAGTCTCGCTTAGAATCTATATACTAAGCAAAGGACTAATAAACGCATTTTTAACGTGCTTTATAACATTTTTAATGATTTTTCTTTCTTTTGTTTTTGCGAGGTATATAGAACCAAACTTAGGTATTATAAATTATGTAACTTCCAGTGGAGGTCAGTCTGCAGTTACATTTTCTCAGCTCTTATCGGTTGGGGATTTCACATATGGTCTTGTATATTCACTGCGGGTTTCCATTAACGCAATAGTATATTCCACTATTGCATATCTACTAATGCTCCTCAAAAGATCCAATTTTATTGCTTTATCCGTTCCATTCGTTTTTCACCATGTTTTTAACTTTGTATCGGGTGTGCTAGGTGTACCAAATTTTTCACCATTAAGCACGATTTTCCCATTCAGTATTGATCAACAGCCTTTATGGACTGTACTAATTCCGTTTTCATTTCTTTTAATTAGTTTAATAGCTCTCTTATTATTCGCACTAAGTAAACGAGGCGGAATTGGTGATATAATCCATGGAACAACGTAAATATCGGGTGAAGAGGTTATAAAGGGTTACCTTGCTCGACAAGAAAAGAATCCATTTTAATCAATCTTATTTCAAAATGGATTCTTATTATTTACGCTGGAATATGGGGGGCAGGTGAAAATTTTGATCAAGCTTGATTCCAAAATACACTTAGATCTAAATTAGTTCTTTATTTTATTAAATCGACTTACTGATCATTTATCAGTTCCTATATATTCAACTTTTAGGGAATTTTCCACCTGATAATTATCCTCATAATACATTGCATTTTTCAATCTTCATTCCTTTACCCATTCCAAGTTTCTTCAAAATAGAGAATATGAGCTACAGTACCATACTCTCATATTTTCTTCATCAGTATAATATTTTTTTTGTGATACACACTTAAAACCAGTCCAAACAAGCAGGCGTTAATCATCGCTGATAAAGCACCATAACTCATAAATGGCAGGGATACGCTCATTATTGGTAATAAGCCGAGAGACATTCCGATGCTGACAGTTACCTGTGCAGTGAATATGGCAAAACTGCCGGAAACAAGCATTTTCCCAAATGGGTCTTTCACAGTTTGGAATATACGAGAGATTCGCCAGATCATCCATAAAAACAGCAGACCAATGAGCAAGGCCCCGGCCCAGCCAAGCGTATAGGTAATCGTTACAAAGATAAAATCCGTCATCATTTCATTTGAAAAATCAATCTTCCCGAGGGAACCAAAATGGCCAAACCATCCGGCATCTTCAATTAGCTTTTCCAGTTTCAAATACATATACCCCGATGTCTCACTGAATTTTTCAGGCGTAACGAACGCAAAAAGTCTTTCAAATTGATAGGCCCTTATATCTTTCAAGGATATAAGCAGAAGTGAAACACATGTAGTAAGCAGGACCGCTGCAGTGATAAGGATTTTCCGTTTATTTAGGCTGCTCTTCCAGACCATTACAGCAACCATCAATGAATAAAGCACCGTCGCCTGCAAGTTGGTTGTAAACATAAACAAAAAGGCAGAACAAACGTATAAAATGGCAGCCAAATAAACATTCATCTTTTTTGATTGCAGCATTCCGGCCCAGGCAAGCAGAAAAAGTGGCAGAACCACAATAGAATCGACCGACAATAAACCCATAATATTAATTCGAGGACTGCCGTTCACTAATACATTGGAAAATTGGAACTGAAAAAGAATCAGACATCCCATCGTAAAGAAAACCCAGCCCCATCTCTGAAATTTCCGATAATCGAAAAAAAGAATGACACAGGCCAAAATTACACTTCCTGTGACAGAACATACCTGCTTCAGCACTGAAAATGAATTACCATCCTTAAATAAGAACCAAAACAAAAACAGGCCCGTAGCTGACATGAACAGAAACATGCTCATTAGCTTCCAATCAATCTTCGGCCTGTGCAGCTTGTCCATCTTCTGCCCAATGTCAGAGGGGCTTCCCATATTCCGGACAGCCAGTTCCTCTGCTTCATCCTCTTTATATCCTTTTTTGACCAGTTCAGTTTTAGCTTGATGCAGATGGGCTTTTAATTCAGCTTCTATATATTTTTTTGCTTCTTTTGATCGGATATACGACGAAACCTCATCTAAAAAATGATTGCTTCTCAATCGGTTCTTCCTCCTTCAAACGCTGTCCGCCAACTAGCAGAGGCGGAACCACTTTTAGATTCCTTTTTCTTTAGCCACTTTTTCGCACGTTCATCCAAGGAATAGAGCTTCCTTTCTTCAGTTTCCCAAAAAGACTGGAGCCAGCCTTCCTTCTCAAGCTCATGCAACGTAGCATATAAGGAGCCTTCGTTATTTTCAAATTTCCGGATGCCTTTCTGGTAAAGAGATTTATTAATTTGATAACCACTTTTCTCCTTATCCAATGATCTGAAAATACCAATCAAGATGTCTTCCCTACTTACATCCTGCTTTTCGATAGCAGTATGGATGGAGTTTCTATGGTTTTCAGTGAATTTCAAATCAAGAAATGTATGCTTTTTCATAGCCGATTTCAAGCGTGTTAATTTATCTTCCATCGGTGGATTCCTCCCAATAGGTTTTTAACCGTCTTTTCGCTTGGCGCATCCGGGTCTTCACCGTTCCAAGTTTAACCCCGGTAATTTCAGAAATCTCCTTGAGCTTCATTTCCTGAAAATAATGGAGATAAATGAGCTCGCGATACTGGATTGGCAGTTCCATGACTGCATCAGCAAGCTGCCTGTCTTCATCCTGCTGAATGATCTCTTCTTCCACATTATCGGAAGAAGTCCATTCCTGCTCTTCTTCCGCAGTCGAAACTTTGCGGAAGTACCAGCTTTTCCTATAATCCTTACAATGGTTAATAGCAATTCTCCAAAGCCACGTCCTTATATTTGATTGTTGGTTATACGTGGGTAGCGCCTTATAGCATTTGATGAAAATCTCCTGTGTCAGGTCCTCTGCCACAACTGCATCTTTTACATAGGAATAGACCAATTGCAGAATATCCTGGCCATAAAGGGACATGATTTCATCCAGTAAGGATTTGTCATCTTTCATTTGAGACCATTTCAACACAAACTCCTCCAAAACAGTTCACACTTCCTTCCCTAGTTATAGACGATTGTACTTATAAGAAGGTTTTCTGTTTTTAAAAATTATACCTTTGTTACTATGAAGTACAGCTAAAAATATAGAAAACATTTTAAGAATCAGTACAGCAATAGTAGAAAATCCTTGCCTGACAACATCCAATCAGAAAAGTTTAACCGGTTATAAACATGATAAACCGAAATAAATACTAGAATTTTTTTCTTATAGAACTATAGGGGCAGATTAGTTGAATAAGAAAAAGATATTAAAGGATTATTATGATAAAACAAGAATATAAATTGAAGAAGGTTTTGGGAAAAGGTGGGACAAAAATGGAAGCGTTGATTGAAGAGTATGGTCGTGGATACGCAATGATTCGGAAAGCTATCGAAGGATTAGCGGAGGAGGAGCTTCGTTTCAAGCCCGCACCGGACAAGTGGAGCATCCATCACATTCTCATCCATGTGACGGATGCTGAGGTCTTGTCTACACATCGGCTGAAAAAAGTCTTGGCGGAGCAGGAGCCACTTCTGCTTTCGTTTGACCAAGACGCATGGGCGAATGGCTTGGGGTATGATCTGATGGACCGTGAACAGTATTTGCTCCTGTTCCAATTGCTGCGTTCCAGTATGCAGCCCATTCTGGACCATCTGACAAATGAACAAAGCGAGCGGGTGGGGGTATATGACGATGCAGAGCGGTGCACATTTAAGCAATTGCTGGAATTCCGTGTTGAGCATGTTCGAGGACACCTTGCCCAGATTGAGAGGGTGAGGGAAGCGTATCGGCAGAGCAAAGTATAATGTCTGTTAAATTTATAGAACTAACAGGTGCATTGGCTGAAGATCAGAGCTGTCATTAATGTTAGGGTGGATAATTTAATAGGTTTCGAAATTTACATCCATATTTTAGGAGGACGCCTTTGTTTACTTTTAAAAAAATCTTCGTAGGACTCCTGGTTATATGGAGTCTTGCTGCTTGTGACGATGTACAAGAACAAGTCATAAAAAATGAAAAGGTAGATGTAGAGCAAAAAAATGAGGTACAAGATTATAAACAACAAGAGGATGTGCCCTCTTACGAAGCACCCAAGTATCATATATATGGTGGCTGGATGAACGGTGGATCTTATATACTTATCAAAAGTGATGGTGACGATGGCGAGGGCAGAGCCAAGTTCACTTTAGAAAAGTTCACTAAAGCAGGAAAAGATAAAATCATAAAGCATTTCCAGTTATCAGAATCTACTGGATCAAAACTAACCGGTATAATATTTAGCACAGAATCAAACAAGACTTCTTTTCTAACGCTAGAATTAAATAAAGAAAAAACTGAAATAACTGTCACGTTGCCAAATGAAAAACCCGTTACATATAAACAAGCAGAAATAAACCCGCAAGAATTTAATCCCGATTATGAGTGGGAAGAATGAAACCACCGTATAACGAAAAATAAAAGACACCCCCGGAACCGTAGGAGGTGTCTTTTAGAGGCTGCAATCACTTATGGAACTATAGGGGCAGGATAGTTCCATAAGGAATACTGTTAAGTGACATTAAAGTCGTTTAAAAACGTCAGTCTTGTTATTCCATTAAAGGGTCGGATTGTGGAGGATTGGAAAATTTTGATTCTACAAATAATTGTGGGATTGGAAGAAGGAAAGTTATGTATAATTAGTGATGTAAGTTTCTACTTTTTATGTAATAATTATTTTGTAGAAATGTAAAGTTATAATACATACATAGTGAAGGTGGGGATCATAATGGCAACGGGAACGCATACTGTAGTAGTTCCAGTAGATGTACAAGCAGTTTGGGATTATGTCAGTGATCTCGAAAAATGGGCAACGACAGTACCAGCCTATAAAGAACATGAAATCATAAATGACAGGCAATCTATTTGGACATTTGAAGGTAGTGTGAAAGGTATTAAAAAAACAATACAAGCGCAGGTAGATATTACCGAATGGAATGAACCTTCAAATATTAAGTTTGAACTAAAAGGTTTATCAGATAATTTTACAGGAAGCGGTCACTTTACTGCAGAAGATGTTAATGGTAAAACAATAATGACTTGTACGGTGGAAATCCATGCAGGCGGATTATCTGGTGCGGTGTTAACACCAATTATTAAATGGGCTGTTCCAAAAGTAGCATCTCGTTTAACGGAATCTATCGCACGTAAAATTGCAGTATTCTCATAGTTTTTTAAAGATTGAAAGCCAATTCATTTTGGAGATACCTTCTCTGAAGTATAGATGGTAACATTCTGAAGTGACCAATATAATGATATCGAGCTCTACTAGAAATTTTATAATTAGCGGAAAGGGGGCTGTCCAAAAAGGATGGCCTCTTTTTTTAAATATTCCGGAATCGCTTTTCTTAATGAACTAACGGGGCAGGATAGTTCCATAAGGAATACTGTTAAGTGACATTAAAATTGTTTAAAAACGTCAGTCATGTTATTCCATTAAAGGGACAGATTGCCGAGGAAACAGTTGAAACATATATATGGAAAATTATTTGAAAGGATATACTAAGATGAGTTCGATGATATTTAACCCTTATTTGGGGACATTTATTTTCGCTACCATAAGAGGTTCATTAACAAAGCGTAGTTAGAGGAGGTTAAAATGGAGAAGCAGGCTGTTTTATTTCATTCATTAGAGGGTGAAAAAATCTACTTCAAAGCACTAAGGATAGAGGATGTTCAAGAGATACATCAATATGCGTCAGATCAAGAGGTTTCACGATTTATTGGCTGGAATTTGATGAGTACTTTGGAGGAAACTCGTCAGTTCATTGAAATAATGTTAAAACGTGAGTCGGCAGGAACTCATTTATATTCCTCCATTGTTGAAAAATTAACTCAAGCAATTATAGGAACAGCCATAATTTTCAATTTTGACCAAGAAGCAAACCAAGCTGAAATTGGTTATGTGTTGCATAAACATCATTGGGATAAGGGGTATGGAACAGAGGTTGTTGCATTGATAAGTGATTTTGCATTTAAATCACTTAATCTTCATAAGCTCCATGCTATGGTAGTGCATGCCAATATTGGCTCTGCACGGATACTTGAAAAGAACAGGTATGGGTTAGAAGGACGATTAAAAGACCACTATTTTATAGAGGATAAGTATTATGATGCATTACTTTTCGGCAAAATTACTAACCTGGAAACTTAGCGTTCTTGTACAGATAAAATGAAGAGGTTTGTTGACGATAATTTCAATAAAATATAGTCCCTTCTTATTCAGTTAAAGGGTGCGATTCTTTAATAAGAATCGCTTTTCTTATACAACTACCATGAAAATAAGTTTCTTTAAAAATGGAAAAATGACAATACTTAAGAAGACTCTGCTCAATCGCTTAAAAAAAGAGGAGAGCGTTAATTAATTAGTCTATGGATTTGGGTTGACCGGATTAAGGTCAGTATCAGTATTGACACTTCCTAACCATTTTCATTCTTTGCGATTCATGGATGGCTAACGGGTGGGTTAGTTGCAAATTTGAGCTATCATTAAGGCAGCTCTTTTATTATGGAACTAACGGGGCAGATTAGTTGTACAAGGAATAAGACTTTATAATATTGAATTCTATTGTAGATGATGAAAGGGGAATTAAATGTACTATAAGGTCATAATAAACATGCCAATATCTAATCATGAAGTACCAGAATTAAGGGAACTGATTGGTTGGGGAAGACGAGACAAAGACTTCCCAACCTTATTCAAACGATGTAACTTTTGGGCTGGAGTAAGAAACGAAAATAATAAACTTATAGCATTTGGTTATGTTGCTGGTATGGGATTAGAACATGGTTATATGGAAGACATAATTGTTCATCCTGATTTTCAAAAAATGGGAATTGGTGTGGGGTTAGTAAGAGAATTATTAAGCGAATCTGAACGGTATGGTTTAGCAATTGTTACCTTAACGTATGATTCCAAACATAAAAACTTTTATGAAACCTGTGGCTTTACTCCCTGTTCAGGTGGGTTATGGAAAAAACAGTAATGAACTAACAGGTGCTTTACTTCATTATCAGTAGCTCCTTTTATTATGGAATTATTAATGAATGAGATTTGAACACAAAAAGACCTCTTGATATGATGAAAGTGTCCCAAGCTCGTAAGCGAAAAGGACAAAAACATCATAAACATGAGGCCAATCATGAATTATAACCAAAACAAGTAAATCGGTCAAATTTTAAAAAAACGGTACAATTAATGGGTCGTCCCGCCTACTGTATGAATATCCGATTCATATTTAGCAGCTGTGACAGCAGCTATTTTTATGCCCTTAACAATTGTCTCAAGGCTTAAGCTAGGCGCTTCTTTATTAATAGTTTGCTCCGGAATGAAAGGAATATGGATAAATCCACCCCGGATGCTTGATGAGGTTCGGGTGATATAGTCCATTAATCCATAGAAGATATGGTTGCATACAAATGTTCCGGCGGTATGGGATACCGATGCAGGAATGTTGCTTTCCTTCATGTTTTCGACAATTCTTTTGATGGGGATCGTAGACCAATAGGCTACTGGCCCTTTGTCTGTAATAGGCTCATCAATAGGCTGGTTTCCCTGATTGTCTGGGATTCTAGCATCATCCATATTGATTGCCACCCTTTCAGGTGTGATGTGAAGCCGACCCCCGGCTTGTCCTACACAGATAACGATGTCAGGATTATGCTGCTGGATAAGCTGCTCCATTACTGCAACTGATTTCCCGAATACAGTTGGGATTTGTTCAGCAACTAGAGTCACATCCTCAATAACTTCTCCATGTAACTGTTTTACTGCTTCCCAGGAAGGGTTTACTCTTTCTCCGCCAAAGGGCTCAAACCCGGTTAATAACACTTTTTGCTTCATGAAGATCCCTCCTATACTCCTAATGAAACAAGTAAGTACATAAGTACGATATTGAAAGCTAATACTGCCAAAGCTGTTGGAACTTGAACTTTTATGACATGGTTTTTATCTTTCAAGTCCAGCAAGGCTGCCGGCACAATATTAAAGTTGGCAGCCATTGGCGTCATTAATGTTCCACAATAACCCGCAAACATAGATATGGCAGCTATATGATTTGGATTAGCGTCAAATTGGTTAATCAGAAAAGGAATGGCGATACCTGCAGCCATAACCGGGAAGGCAGCAAAGGCGTTCCCCATGATCATAGTGAATATAGCCATGCCGAGACAGAAAATGACCACAATCCAAAATAGCGAACCTTCGGGAATGATTGCTGTTACAGCTTTGGAAACGACTGTACCAACCCCTGCATTTGTGTAAATGGTTCCCAATGTTGCAAGTAGCTGTGGCAGCAATACAGCCCAACCAATAGATTCTAGCAGGCGACGTGATTCTTTCACAGCTCCTGTAGGTGTTCCGCGTGTCATCACCATCGCAAAAATAATGGCAGTCAAACACGCCAGACCTAAAGCAACCATCGTTACATTAGATGGATCCAGCAAAGCCTTTCCGCCAATTTTAACACCGTCTAGCAGCTTAGAACCAGCTAAGGTTAAAATAGGAATCAAGATGGCGGGTAGGAAAAGACGGCCGCCAAGCCGTTTTCTTCGCTCTTCCTTTACAGTAATGCTTTCTTCAACATGTTCGCTTTTCTTTAACCCGCCACCTGCAATGATTAAAACCATAATAATAACCATAAGCCCAATGTAAAATGGCGGAATAATTTGGCCGAACATTAATGTAATTGAATAAATCAAGTAAAAGCTTCCCGTAGTCAACCGGCGGCTGTTCGTCCGATCAGTGAAAATATATAGGGAGCAGCCTAGAACAATGATGCCCATCAATACGTAAATCATTTCAACTGAGAATATCATAATAGATGCTCACTTTCTCTTTGGAGTGTTTATCATTATTGGCCACGACTGCCCAAACGTTTATCCAGCTTTTTATCAAACATACGGAGGCGAATGGCGTGTACAATAAAAGCAAAGATGGCAGTAGGAATTCCCCATAACGCCATTGATATTGGGTCAGCAGGTATATTGTTCTGTTCAAAAAATCCATTCATCAATAGAATTGCACCAACCGCCACGAAAATATCTTCTCCGAAAAACAAGCCGATATTATCGGTAGCGGCAGCGTGTGCACGGATTTCCTGTTGCTCTTTCTCCGGTAGCTTACCATATTTTGTTAGAGCAGCCCCTTCTGCCATTGGGGCAATCAGCGGACGTACAGTCTGCGGATGACCACCAAGGCTGTTTAAACCAAGAGCAGCTCCGACTTCCCTGATCAATAAATACATGGTCAATACCCGGCCAACTGTGATGGCTTTAATTTTTGATACAACCTTTGAAGCTTGCTGCTGGAGACCATTTTTTTCAAGCAGCCCAATAACGGGAAGCGTGACTATGAGAATAGACATGTACCTGTTAGTTGTAAATGCTTCGCCAAATTGCGTAATAATACTAGTAATGGGAATACCTGCAATCATTCCCGTAACGAGTGCTGAAATCGTTACCACAACTGCCGAATTGAATCTAAGTACGAAGCCAATCATGATTAAAAGAACACCAATTAGAACCATACATATCCCCTTTCTTATTATTAAAACTATTCTGCAAAAATATAAACTACATGTTATTGTACATTAAAGTAAGAATTTTTGAAATAAATTTTTTATTAATCCAAGTGACTAATTATGTGAAAATCAAAGTCTTTTATAATGAAAGAATAGAAAAAATGCATCAAAAATACTTATTTACAACAGTAGAAAAACTAAAAATGGGACACGCCTATTTCTGTGGAAGAAGCATTAAAGAGATTCAAGAATAATATCACCAGAAATAGGATTGTTATATAGTCTATTTAACTAACGGGTGCGAAGATCTAAGCTGACTTTAAGTTCGCTTTTTCTTTATTCATCTATCGAGCGCAGTTTAGTTGAAGAAGGATTATTGATTCTAGCTGCCGAATAGTTTAAATTAACCGATCCAGCTCCAGATGCGGTGCAAGGGGTCATCTTAGCCACAAAATGACTAAGGTAAAAAAATAGTTTAAATGAAAGAAGTGAAGGTTTTGATTAAATATAAATGCCTCCATCATGTAAGTCTTACTGTGACAGATTTGGAAAGAGCAAAAGAATTCTATGGTAAAACTTTATGTTTAAAAGAAATACAGCGTCCTGATTTTGATTTTCCAGGTGCCTGGTATGAAATAGAGGGACATCAACTTCACTTGATAGTCGATCCCTCTTCACAGACAATTCGTAAGGATAAAAGCTTATCCAGCAGAGAAGGTCACTTTGCCCTTAGAGTCGAGAACCACTATGATACTCTTAATTGGTTAAAACAGAATAAAGTTGAAATACTTGAAAAACCATACGGAAAAAGTGGATTTGCACAAATTTTTTGTGCCGACCCAGATGGTAATTTGATTGAACTAAATGTTAATCAAAAAGATCTATAAGTAGGCAAAGATAAAGGCTGCCATTACTGGCTATTTTCTTATTGAAGTAACGGGTCAGATTAGTTGAAGAAGGGCAAAGATATGATGTCTAATATACAGTACCTATGTTCAGGGTTAAGAGTAAGATACGAACAAGGTGTTAATTCAAGAGTAAGACAAGCCTGTATATATTTTGCTATTTGGTTACGAATAAATAAGAAATTTCCAATAAGGTGTGTTGTGTACATTAAGAAAGATTATCAGATTAAAACTTTAGATACTAAAGAGATGGTTAGTGCGACGTTTTTTGCTCCTTACGATAAGGATGTGGAGCCATACATTAGAGTTGCAACAGGGGATTATGAAGAATTAGTATCTGAACGAGGAGAAGAGGATGCTGTCTTTGCTATTTTAAATAGTATGGCTCACGAAATTATTCATTATCACAATGGATTGAGGATAGAGATTTTGATGAAGATGAGGCGGAAAACACAAGTACAATATTGGTAGATAATTATTATGATTGGACGGAGTGAAATTTCAAATTTCATTATTCAACAAATGGGTGCTTTACTTCATTAATGGAGGTTGCTGCGGCAACCTTTTTCTTACGGAACTTATGGGGCAGTTTAGTTGAATAAGAATCCTTTTATTTCACTCGAATAAATGGAATTATATAGTAATATAAAATGGAAGAAAATTGGTTTTTAAAAGGGGAAATCCTTTTGGGAAATTCATTCATTGGTGGTGAGATTCTCATTGGAAAATATCCAAAAGATGTATGAGCATTTAAATTGGGCTAATCAACGTATTCTTGAAACATTGCAAAGTATTGAAGATAAAAATCGAGAGGTGAGCCGTTTGTTTTCCCATATCCTACTTGCAGAAAAAGTATGGATGACTAGATTACAAGGATTGGACAGTTCACGACTGCCCATCTGGTCAGAGGTCGATATAGAAGTCTGTGCAGAGCTTGTTATGCAAAATAAAGAGAGTTTAACAACGTTTCTTACTAATTTATCAAATACTGACCTGGATAAATTAATATCCTACACAAATAGTAAAGGAAAAGAGTTTAAGAATTCTGTACGGGATATTTTAACTCATGTAGCATTGCATGGTCAGTATCATCGGGGACAGATTAACTCACGACTTCGAGCAGATGGTTTTGAACCAGTTAATATTGACTTTATTACATTTGTGAGATAGATGTATTCGGGGTAGCCTTGTTCAATACTAGTTTATGATTTGCGACTATGTTCCACTAACAGGTGCGTTAGCTGAAAATCGGAGCTGTCTTTAAGGCAGTTTCTTCTTTATGCAACTAACGGGGCAGGTTAGTGGAATAAAAAGTGAATTAATCCATTATTATGTGTATTATGTTAACTGCATAAATCAGTTGTACAGAGATAATAAAGTTGTTTAATTTGCAATTATTTTGCGGTAATGAAATTAAATATCAAATAAAGGAAATATCTTCTTGACAGTCGAATATTAGTCTAGAACCATAATTAACTATTCCGATGAGGAGGATTCTTGTGCGTCCACGACCATTATCTATTGAAAATCCAGAGTATGATAGGTATGTTAGTCTTGTGCCAGATGGAGATATTGAAGAAATACTTAGTAAGCAACGAACTAAGACCATTACCTTCTTGAGCAGCATATCAGAGGAGTCAGCAAGGAAGGCGTACGCACCAGGGAAATGGACTTTAAAAGAAGTGATTGGGCATCTGGCCGACGTGGAACGTGTGATGTCGTATCGAATGCTTGCCATTGCACGAAATGAAAGTGCACCACTCCCAGCAATGGATCAGGATCAATACGTTTCTGCGGCAAACTTCAACAAATTATCCTGGGAGCAGCTACTAGCTGGTTTAGACACGGTACGCTCCAACACGTTAAGTCTTATTTCAACCATTGATGATGCAGCATGGGATCGTAATGGAACTGTAATGAACAGCCCAGTTTCGATAGGTACCTTTGCATATGGCATTGTCGGGCACGAGTTACACCATATGAAAGTGATTAGTGATAAATACTTATAAGTCTTTTTCTATTAATGAAAAAACCTAATTTCTCATTTAATGCTGAGAAATTAGGTTTTTTAATATTGAAACTTCCTTAACGTTGTAAATCCGCATTTTCCTGACGCTACTGTACAGAGATAATAAAGTTGTTTAATTTACAATAAAGTCATTAAAAAATAATAATGTTGTTTAAAAATCCTTATGTCACTAACGGGGCAGCATTCCTGTATTAACTGAAATACTAAAAAGTTTGTGAAGAAATCTACTTAAACTAACGGGTGCGTTAGTTCTATAAGGATCACTAAAAATAATCAAACTATTTTATAAAAACCGTATACTAAATCACTAGAAAAGAATCCATATTGATTATTTTTACAACATGGTTTCTTTTTATTTAACTAATATGATGGGGTTCATGAGGACCTTTTGATCACTCCTACAGTTGATTCTTTTATGTGCAAATTATCACCTAAAGTAACAAGCTTTTTAATTGTTTACTATGAGTGTACTCAAAATTTACAAGATATTTTAAATTTATGTTATGAAATCAATCACTGAATGATTCTAGTAAATGAGCCTAAAAAAGCCCCTCTATATATGAGAAGGGTATTTATCCGATATCCAAAGTGGTCACATATGATTGGTGCCCATTTTTAAAATTAGCTATTCGTTGAACGGTGACAAGTTAGCTCACTTCTAGTAAGTCTATTCATCATTCGCTTCGTTCGCGATTTGCTTTAAGTATCCTTTTGGAATGGACTGCGTCAAACGGAAATGCTTTGTATACGACTGATCCTTTGTCGTAGTGATTTCAATAAGCAGCTCATCCTGTGAGCTAAGTTTATACGGCTCATGAATGAAGACATCGACAGATTTTCCTTTTTTAAGAGCTAAGGGGAACACAGCTTCTTCAAAGGAAATCGTCGCTACGCTGTCATAGTGGCCAATCGAATCAATCGTTATATCTTCGGGTGCTGTATATGTATAGAGAAGTGCTTCATCTTGCTTTGTTACCTCAACACCCTCATCTTTCAATAAAAGCACGAGAATTGTCTCAATTGGTGAATAGGCTTCAAACGAAATGTCAACGGGTACTGCACGTCCATCTAGAGATAGAAAATACTCGAGTTGATCGTCTGTCAGTTCAACAATATCTTCTCTCAGCTCATAGCCATTTTGCTTTGCTAGTACTTGTGTATAATCCGTTTCCCCATCCCCGTTCGAACGAGGCGGATAAAAACCTTTTGTTTCGTGTGCAATTTCCATTACATACGTACTATCATCTTGCTCAACTATATAGGAGACTGCTAGAGTTTTAGCAGCTTCGTCAAATTGAACCGACATGACAACTGGCTCTTTTAAATGCGTTTTAGGCCAAGCGAAATACGTTCCTATCGCTATAATAATCACCACTAAAATTATGATCCATTTCTTCACCTATTTGCCTCCCTGCTCACTTCGTTTAAAATTTTCTGCCTAGTGTTAAAGATTCATCCAAACTTATAGGCAAATATTATTACTTCTATTCTATCGTAAATATCAAGAGCGGAGACTAATTAATTAGTCTCCGCTTAGTTTCAAACAAACGTACTAAAGCTTTTGAATGTATCTAACGTGCAAAATAGCACTTAAAATATACGCAAATTACCGCATAAAGTGACAGACAAGTGCTTTCAGATACAGTAGGCATATCAGAGGTAGCAAGCACATCTGACATAGCAACACATGATATGTCTCACTTTTTTTCCTATTTCGTTATCTGTTTCAAAAAAATGATGTGTTCATTTTAAATATCAAATAGATATTTTTGTTGTTATTTCCTAAAAACACCCTACTATAATAGTAGGAGGTAGCATTTGCCATGAAAAGAATACTAGTGTTTTTAGCTATATTTATGTGTTTGTTATGGATTCTTGCACCATTTGTAAAAGGTCAATTTCAAGAGGAACCAAAAGTCTCGGAAACAAAAACAGAAAATAAAGAGAAACTTAAACCCGAAAACGCTTCATCTCACGCTCATACACCTGTTCCGAAACAAAAAGTAACTGCAGCAACCATAGGTGCTGTGGGGGATATTTTAATTCACGATAGGGTGTATATACCCGCCCGCAAGTCAAACGGCTCGTATGACTTTAATCCGATGTTCCGATTTGTGAAGCCCTATCTAGGAAAAACGGATATTACGGTGGCTAATCAGGAAACGATGATTGGCGGAAAAGAAATAGGGCTTTCCTCATATCCTTCCTTTAATTCACCGGTTGAGGTGGGAGATGCTCTAAAGGCAAACGGGGTTGATCTCGTGACAATCGCCAATAACCATACACTTGACCGAGGAGAAAAGGCCATTTTGAATGCGCTTGACCACTGGAACAGTATTGGGATGCCTTATACAGGAGCTTATCAATCGTCTGAAGACCAGCAGACCATTCGGATATTAAAAAGAAACGATATTACCTTTTCGTTTCTCAGCTATACGTATGGAACGAACGGGATTCCTGTTCCTGCGGGGAAGCCGCATCTTGTGAATTTAATTGATACCACGAGAATTCAGGCGGAAGTTAAAGAAGCAGAGAAAGTTTCAGATGTCGTTGTGGTCAGTCTGCATTTCGGCAAAGAGTATGAACGGTTGCCTAATGATGAACAAAAGCTGCTTGCTCAAACGACAGCTAATGCAGGTGCTGATATTATTATTGGCCACCACCCACACGTTTTGCAGCCTGTTTCATGGCTTACAAAACCAAACGGCGAACGAGCATTTGTTGCTTATTCGCTTGGGAATTTCTTATCCGGCCAGCAGGGAGATTACAAAGACATCGGCGGTATTATGCAAATTGGCGTAAAGAAAATCCAAACCGGGGATGATGTGAAAATCGAACTGCAAAATCCCAAATTCCTGCCAACCTGGGTCAATCGGCCATATGAGATCATTCCAATGAAAGCCTTGAGTGATCAGTCCGACAAATATAACGAAATCCAAAAACATATGAATCAATTCATGCCTGAGCTGTCATTTGATTTTTAATGAAGGTACAGTCTTTGGCATTGGAAAAAACTAATTGTTTTACATAATGAAAAACGCCACCGGCTATGTAGCCGGTGGACCGCATATTCCTCCTAATTGGTAAATATTATTCACCATGTTCCAGCTAAACGGCTTGAACCAACAGACGAACACGACTCATTGACAAAGAACCTATTCCGCAAAACTGTCATATGAGGTTATTTCTCTTCCTGTCTGGCTTTATAAAAGTTACTTTTATGCTAGTAAACATTTATTTATGATGATTAGTAAAAAATGCAACAATAGGGAGTATAAAATATAGTATACACCAATAATTGAAAGCGTTTTCAATAATGTTTGAACGTTGTGTGAAAATATCAATATTTTTCTGTTGGATATTTTAAACTCACATAATGGTCTTAAGCCGGGAGGAGTTGTTTCAGTTAAACAATTCGCAAAATATTAAAGGTTATATTGTAAAGTGACAAATTACCGATATGTTCTTCAACTAAATGTGAAATTTAGTTGAAGATTGATTGTATTTATTTTCATGAGAGAGAAATATATAACTAAGAACGAGAAGGAGGGAACAAATGGAAGTAAATATGAGTGTTGAAGAAGTCGTGAATCAAATTTCTGAATTAGTAGAAAAAGAAGGGAAGCTATCTAGGAAGAAAGGGGTAAAGAAGTCAGATCCTGAGTTAATGAAAAACGCATTGTATTACTTTCCTAGTTGGGATAATGCAGTAGAACATAGCATGGGATCTTAAACATAAACGATATAAACAATTAATCAATAAACGTAAAAACGCTAAAATGTTTTAATACATTGTTCGTTCCTTCTTCCGTAATGCCGATATAGCACAAGGGGACAGAAGGATGGGAATGGTTCAATTGTATCCGTAAAATATTTGGGCGTATTTAAAATTACACTGATATATATAGCTTGTACGAATTTCACCCGTGTTTTATTGGGTGTATTTAGTTGTAGAAAAGAGGTTTAGACTTTTTTTCGTAAACTTTATGACAGTAATGGATGAAATAGAACCCTCAATTATTCATAGTCGATGAATCATATTTGGAGGAGAAAACTATGACACCATTTTGGATTATCAAACTTAGATTATACTCCTTTTTAAAGTGTTCGAGCCTAATTTAATAGGGGAAAGATTGTCTACAAGAGAAGTTATCCAATCTCATTATTGAACGACTTTATGTTGAAGAATAAGAAGGGGGACTTCTAAATACAGGAAGTCCCCTTATTTTAATGCTGGTAATCAATACATTTCGAAAAAGGCAAAGGAACACTGGGAATGAAAATTCTTAAATACATAGCACGAACAATAATAGAAAAGATTGGCGTTATAAGTGTGACTGTAAAATAAAATTGAACCGTTTGTAAAAAAGATGCACGGTTTAGAATACAGTTTGATCAAAAGATCCTCTCTCTTAAACCATTATTGATTTCTCAATGATAGGAGCTGATTCTGATCGAAATTTTATTAAAAACAACAAATGCAATAGGATGTTAGGTGGCGTAGTTTGCTGCCTGTTTTTGTTTAGAATATTAAATAGATGGTGATAATTACCTAAAAGGAGAAAAAAGAAATGTTAAGAGCTGTAATGAAACTCAATATTCCTGGGTAGTCGGACTTTATTTTACGTTTCGTTTGGTAAAACAAGGGCTCTTATGTCGAATTTTAATGTTTCCATCAATTCGCTATTCCTGATTGTGACAGCTAGTTTGAATGGGATTACTCAATCCTATAATTTGGTTTGTTCAAAGGGAGTCTTTAAGGAATAAGTGGTAGCGACTCGTGATTCTTCAGTCGATATTTGCAAGGAAGTGTAGAATATGGTAAAAAACGTTAAAATCAGCCCTCGTCAATTTTGTATTTTGGTGATTTTATTTTCTATAGGAACGACCATCTTAATTATTCCAGCTGCTATCATAAAAACGGCACAACAAGATGCCTGGATCTCAGCTTTACTCGGTATAGGACTAGGTTTATTACTAGTGGCGTTAATCATTACCTTAGCAAACCGTTATCCGAATATGACATTAGTCGAAATTAATGAAAAACTTCTCGGAAGATGGTTAGGCAAGACCGTTTCTCTTGCGTTTGTTTTCTTTTCATTTATCTCTGCAGCAGGACTTTTATTCCAGGTTGGGACTTTTTTGACGACACAAATGATGCCTGATACACCCGTATTAATGATCAATATTCTTTTTGCGTGCGTTGTGATCATGGGAATTCGCCTTGGACTTGAAACCTTGGCTCGTTCGGCCGAGATTTTCTTTGCTTTTTTCATTATCCTATTTATCATTTTGGTAGTTTCTGTTGCTCCTCAAATCGATTTTCAGAACATACAGCCTATATTCGAAGTAAGAATGAAACCCATTATATGGTCAAGCCTCATTTTTGTCAGCATTTTTTGTCTACCCTCTGTTGTATTATTAATGGTTTTTCCCGTGTCTGTAAATCAGCCAAAACAAGCCAAACAAGCCTTTTTTTCAGGAATAATCATTGGGGGCCTCTTTTTAACCATCATTATCGTTTTAGGCATTTTGGTTTTAGGTATTGATGTTGCTTCGAGACACATGTATCCAAGTTATGCGATAGCCAGAAGAATCAATGTAGGGGGTTTTATACAACGGATTGAAGCAGTAATGGCTATCATGTGGTTTATTTCAATGTATTTTAAATTGATATTTTATTTTTACGCAGCGATTACAGGTCTTGCCCAAACATTAAATGTAAAAGACTATCGACCACTTACTTTACCATTAGGGATGATTATGGTTGTCATGTCTGTGACCTTACATCCTGATATTCTTGATTATAATCAATACAATAAAGGCATTTTTATGGTACATGCTTCAACCTATGGGCTATTTCTTCCTCTACTATTGTTAGGAATAAGTGCCTTTCGAAAAAAGGAAGAGACCAAACAGAATGAAATTGCCTAAGAAACCACCAAAAGATGTTGAATGACAATAAAGTGTTTAAAAACAATAAAGTCGATTAAGTGTTTTAAGTAACAAAAAAATGGTTTAAAAAAGGGTAAATCCATGAATCTCAAGAGTTTTACAGTCCAATTTTAAACAACTTTATTATCATATTTTTATGTGCAGCCGTTTTACCTCTTTCTTGTCACAGTAATCCCCCTATATCTCAAGTGGTTAGAACAAGATATGAGATGGTAAGGCCAACGCATTAGATGGAGTTAATTTGGTATTATATTAATTTTTGGATATAGTTTGCAATAGAGAAAGGAGCGATTTCCTATGGAAGAAAAAGAAAAGATAATCCAAATTTATCGGGATGTATTAGATGGAAGAAGAGCACGATTTCCTAACCACTTTTTTGTAGGAGATCAGGGAATGAAATATTTAGCCTTCCTAACATGTTACCTCATTGAAGATTACTTAGGAATTCCTATAGAAGAAATTCCTCGAAAAGTCAAAGCGGAAACACTTTGGAATCACCGTTTACGACCTCCTTCTCATGTTCATGGATGGAAGGGTTTTATAGTGGTAATTGAAAATGCTTACCCTGGAAAGTTTCAACCTTGGGAATTCAATCAAGTTTCCAATAATTATTGGAAAGGGGAAAACGGAAGAAAAAGGGCAATTGAAGTCGTTCGATTCCTGATTGAAGAAAAATGCAAGATACCCCATCAAGAAATCCCTTTGAAAATCAACCATCGCTTCTTTAAAGATCAAAAACTTAATGGTATTTTTCGTTCTTTTGATTATTCTCCTTATCAAGTGATTAATGCTGTGTATCCTGGTCATTTTCAACCGTGGGAATTGGCTAACGTTCCAGTTAATTATTGGAAGAACCCTGAGAACATCAAACTGACGTTAGATTGGTTTCTTTTTCAAAAGCTCTGCTTTTCTTCTTATGAAGATGCTCTTATGAGACTCCAGAAAAAGGACTTCTTCCAATATCGGTTGACTGGATTACTTCAAAGGGCCTTCGACTTTCGATTGTTTAAGGTACAACAATGGATAAGAGAACAAAACACTAAATGACCATCTAACATTAATAAACGATAGGGTACAGAAACGATTTGAGGAATGAGAAACTGTATGAAATTCCTTCAAGTATAGACGGATTTAGCTCCCCTTTAACAAAACGTACTGGATATTGAAAAAAGAAAAATCTCCTCTAATGTTATCGTGACCAAACCAAAACATTGATAGCAACTTCTCAATCCTAATGTATGTCCGCTATGTTTTAAATCGAGTAAGATCATGCCAGTTCTAACCATCGAATGCTCCGCCATGTCTGGGTTTCGAATGGAGGAACCCTCTATATTCATGTACCTGTTTACAGTCAACGGTGTGAGGACTGTGACTTCACTTGGACGGTTGAATTCCATATATTCCTGTTCAATAAAAGGTTACCCTGCACTTTATAACGATGATCGCTCATAAATGTTTCGGGCAACCGTTTGAAGGCGTAGCTTGTGAAAGGGAGGTTCCTGCTTCTCTACAAACACGTTTTATTGTCGAGAACTATTTATTTCCTTAATGTATTAAAAATTGGAAAATAGGCAGGATAATAATGAAGACATCAAACACTTCACTTCATTCGGTAACACAATAACTTCTAATAAGTCTACCTTTTAAAGAGTCAAAATACTGAGTGAGGGAAAAATGTATGAGTTTTTTTAAGAAAAAAAGAAAAAACAACGGTAATCGCTTCTTATTCGAGCAAAGCGATCAAAATAAGGAAACGAACAAAGACTTGTTAAAAACAAGTCTCCAAGGAAACATTCAACATGTAAAGCAACAGCTTGGAAATAGCGGCGACATCGTGATTAGAGAAATACAAATTGGCAAAGAGGGAATCGTTAAGGCATGTATTTTTTATACCGATGGTTTGGTGGACACTAATGCCATTCAGAACTTTATCATGGAATCACTCATGTTAGATATTCATCCCGATCAGGAGCAAATGATATCGTCTCACCAGAATGTTTTACAAGTATTGAGAGATTGCATCCTTGCGGTTGGAGACATACAGGATGTTACGGAATTCAGTTCTTTATTGACTTCCTTGTTATCAGGGGATGTTATTCTCTTATTGGATGGATATGCACAAGGTTTTACAATCGGTATGCGTGGTGGAAAAGACCGTGGTGTTATGGAATCCACCACGGAAACCGTTGTTCGGGGGCCAAAGGAAGGTTTTACGGAGAACTTGCGTACCAATACGGCGTTAATTCGCCGAAAAATAAAAACCCCCCGACTTTGGTTGGAATCGAAAAAAATTGGGGAATTGACCAAAACCGATGTAGCGATCATGTATATCGATGGAATTGTGAATGACAAAGTCGTCGAAGAAGTGCACAAGCGTCTGGATCGAATCGATATCGATGCAATCCTAGAAAGTGGTTATATTGAGGAATTGATTCAAGATGAAACAAACAGTCCCTTTCCGACTATATATTATTCGGAACGCCCTGATGTGATTGCCGCCGAGCTTTTGGAAGGGAAAGTTGCCATACTAGTGGACGGAACGCCGATTGTTCTAGTCGTCCCAGCACTGTTCATCTCCTTTATTCAGTCTGCGGAAGATTATTATCAGCGTGCAGACATTAGCACCCTTATTCGTTTGCTTCGTTTTTTTTCTATTTTTATTGCTCTACTAGGACCATCCTTATATATCGCTATCACCACGTACCATCAGGAAATGTTACCAACTCCACTGCTGATCGGTCTAGCCGCTCAACGAGAAGGGGTTCCCTTTCCTGCATTTATTGAAGCTCTCATAATGGAAGGGGCGTTTGAAATCTTGCGGGAAGCTGGTTTACGAATGCCAAAAGCTATTGGTCAAGCTATATCTATTGTAGGGACATTGGTGATTGGAACAGCGGCGGTAGACGCTGGAATCGTATCTGCTGCCATGGTAATCGTTGTTGCAATCACGGCTATTTCAAGCTTTGTGCTTCCTGCGTTTACCATGTCCATGTCGATTCGAATGCTCCGTTTCCCGATGATGGCGCTTGCCGCTTCTTTTGGCATATTCGGGTTAATCGTTGGCTTCATCGCACTTGTTCTTCATTTGTGCAGCTTGCGTTCCTTTGGGGTTCCCTATATGAGTCCTTTTGGTCCTTATATCCGTGAAGACATGAAGGATACGTTTATTCGGGTACCTAGATGGGGGATGTTTTCTCGGCCCCGTTTAATCAGCCAGAAAAACAATAAACGCGAACACGCTTCGGCACCGAAACCACCGCGGAATAAAATGTAAGATTGAAAACAAAGTTTTCTAAATGGTATCAAAATACACAAAATGCTTCTATTTAGATTGGATGAAGTCATTTATCATTGCGATTCTAAGCTACCAAAAAGGTATAAGAAGGATTGGAATAAACATTTTTGACTTGTCTGTGAATGTATAGGTAGATACAAAGATTGGACGGTACCGTATCCCATTCTGTTATAAAGAAAGTAGAGAAAGGAGTAGTCGAAAGTGGTGGCTGTTGCAGGAATCCTTGTCATCGTCGCTGTGATTATCGCGATCGATGTTCCTCATCTGTTGAGGAATAAATTAAAAAAGGAATTATGGATATTTTCCATTCTTCTACTATTCGGAACCGCGTTAAGCATTGCCCAAGCGCTGAATATCAAGGTTCCCAATCCACTAGATGGGATTACAGCTATTTATAAACCGCTTTCCGACATGATTGAGACATTATTAAAGTGAAAATGGAATAGGCAAAAGATGCTTAGAACGGCAAAAATGGGTATGTGATCATTTACTTCATAGATTATCGTATATAAGGTTGGCGGTTCCGTTCCTGTTCCTCCGTCCGGCCAACGACTTTTAAAACCTTGAAGGTTGTTATTTTTTTAGAAGCATTTACCGTAACATGTATTCTATCTTTTATGTGCGAATTTATTTTCCAATCAGATTTACTTTTTTTTTCGAACGATCGCTAGCCCTAATAATATTAGAGAGAAAAAAAGCCTACAAGTTAGAGAGTAAGGAATCAATATAGTCTTTAAAGATGCTTGGAAATAGACTATATTTGGAAAACTGAAAAGAGATAAGCTGATGATGATCATCCCTAGGGGAAAAGTCAACATGCGGTAGTTCTTTAATTTCAACGTTTGGGCAAGAGCGAAGATGGATCATAAAAATGAAATCGTCACTTTAAAATAATCCGTAATAAACCAAATAATAGAAAAAATCGAGTGAAAGGAGTTTAACCTATGAAACGGAGCTTTACAATGCTTATCATGCTGATTGTATTTCTATTATTTACTACGGGTTGCTGGAATCGTCGTGAATTAAATGAACTTGCTATAACGCTAGCCATAGGGCTAGATAGTACAAGGGATGATCAATATCTTGTAACCGCCCAAGTGGTAAATCCAGGAGAAGTATCTCAGGGAAAAGGGGGGGGAGGTTCCGGCCTTTCACCGGTCGTCATCTATCAGGCGAAAGGGAAAACCGTATTTGAAGCTGTCCGAAAAATGACAAAGGAATCCCCAAGAAAAATATATCCCTCACATCTTCGAATGCTCGTGATTGGTGAGTCATTAGCAAAAGAAGGAATTGGAAAACCATTAGATCTTCTCTCTAGGGATTGGGAAATGCGCTCAGATTTTTATATCACCGTAGCTAAGGGAATGAATGCAGAAGATATCCTGAAGGTGCCCACAGCTTTAGAAAAAATACCTGCCAATAATTTGTTTGCTACCCTTGAAGTCTCGGAAAAAGCATGGGCAGGTACAAGTGCCGTTACATTAGATGAATTGATCGCGGATATGGTAAGTGACGGAAAAAGGCCAGTGTTAACAGGAATCCATGCAGATATAAAAGGTGATGAAGAAACATCTTTGAGCAAACAGAATGTAGAAATGATTAATCCCCCTGCTCGAGTAAAGTATGGTAACTTAGCTGCATTCAAAAAGGATAAATTAGTCGGTTGGTTAGATGAGAAACAAAGCAAAACGTATAACGTCATTACAAACAAGGAGAAAAGTACAGTTGTGAATATACCGTGTCCTAAAGGCGGAAAAGCTGTGTATGAAGTGAAAAAGTCAAACACGGAAATGAAAGGTAAGATAAAGAATGGAAAACCTGAGATAGATCTAAATGTTCGTGTAGAAGGCAATGTAGGTGAAGTAGAATGCCATATCGATTTGACAAAACCAGAAACGTTTGAAAAATTAGAGGAAATTTATGAAAAAGAAACGGAGGAAATGTTCAAAAAGGCAATAAAACAGGTACAGGAAAATGAAAAAGTAGACATTTTTGGATTTGGTGAGGCGATTCATCGAGCTGATCCTAAAGCTTGGGAAAAACTCAAAAAAGATTGGGATAAAAATTTTGAGAACTTGCCTGTAAATATAAAGGTACAAGGAGAAATCCGACGCGTCGGTACGGTTGGTAATTCATTCCTGAAAAAAATAAAATAATTGGTTGGGTTTATACAAGGAATGGGGTTACATTTGTTGTTTCCAATCGCTCGCACTTGAAGGGCAATTTCGAATGCCCCCTCCCGATCAATCTAGGGAGCAGCCATTCTCAATCCTTGTGTATTTGGTACCCAAATATAGATTGTTGGGGAGCCCCAATCGCTTCGCTACCCCTATAAGACCGTGGGCTACTCGCCCACGACCCAGCCAACGTAGCACGTTGGATTGCACTAAAAAAATCAACCTCCCTCTTGGATAGATGAGTCCGTTAACTCCTTAATGTTCCCGTCAGTCCGCTTACCATTGACAGACGCCAAATGTAGCAGCACTCCTAAGGCTAGAGTTTATTCTAACAAAACAAGGTCAACAATAGGGATAATAACCATTGATAGGATGTTGAATTATGGTAAAAGATATTAAAATTAGTGCTCGGCAATTTGTAATATTAGTTATTTTATTTTCTATAGGTACGACCATCTTGGTGATTCCTGGAAAACTGGCTCAAGAGGTAAAACAAGATGCTTGGATTGCAGCTGTAATCGGTACAGGCATAGGTTTATTGGTGGTGGCTTTATATATCGCTATAGGCAGGATGTTCCCCACTATGACACTGGTTGAAATCAATGAAACACTTCTCGGCAAATGGTTAGGTAAGGCAATTTCTCTTACGTTTGTTTTCTTTTCACTTTACGCCGCTGGAGAACTATTGTTTTATGTTGGTAATTTCTTGACGACACAGATCATGCCGGACACCCCTATTGAAGCGATCCAAATTCTTTTCGCATGCATCTTAATTATGGGAATTCGCCTTGGTCTTGAAACGTTGGCTCGTACTGGAGAAATTTTATTTCCTTTCATTGTTTTTTTATTCATAATTCTAGTGGTTTCAGTATTTTTACCTCCAATTCAATTTAAGTTTGAAAACATACAACCCGTATTTGAAACAGGATTAAAACCGATGATACGGGCTGTTTTTCTTTTTACAAGTATTTTTTCTTTGCCTTTGATTGTTTTATTAATGATTTTTCCTGTTTCAATGAATCAACCAAAAGCAGCTGAAAAAAACTTTTATATCGGAATGCTCATTGGAGGAATCTTTTTAATCATCCTTATCACTTTAACTATTTTAGTTTTAGGTGCTGATAATAGTGCCAGACAGATGTATCCAAGTTATGCTTTGGCTAGGAAGATAAACATAGGGGATTTTTTGCAACGGGTAGAAGCCATAATCGCCATCATATGGCTTATCACTATTTATTTTAAAATGGTGTTTTATTTTTACGCGTCCGTTATCGGTCTTGCACAAACGTTGAAAATAAACAATTATCGCCCACTCACGCTACCTTTAGGGATGATCGTGGTTTCGCTTTCCTTAATTATACATCCCGATGTCGCCCATTCAGCCACATTTGACAAAGAAGTTTGGCCGCTATACGTTTCAACGTACGGACTTGTTCTCCCATTACTCTTATTAGCAGTCAACGCATTCCGGAAAAAAATAAAAAAAATTAGCGAATACGGTTAAGGTTTTTTATTTTTTTCCCGTTCCAAAGTGAGCACTGATTCCCTGTACTCTGAAAAATTGGCTTAAGGATACTGCTAATAATTTGTTAAATTATCTAACTAAGTAATAAGCTTGTTCCCATTAAAATTGTAAATGAATAGCGTTTGCAAAGGAGATAAGTACAATTGTCCATAGTCTACATAAAAAAACAAAACTCGTTTGTATTCGTCTGAGTTTGTTAAAGTTATGTTTACCTTGAAAATTAGACAGCATGTAGAAGAGGTTACAACAATTGGGCCATTTTATTGAAGATGGGTCTTGTTACAAATATGTTAAGTTCATTTTATAAACAACATTTTAAGAAATGTTTTTCAATTCCTCTGTTAATCGTAGGAATTCTTCTTTGTTTTTATCCTGTAATGACTGGTCAATCTCTTTTCGGATTTGCTCTTTTCGGAAATTAAGAAGGGCTTTGTTTATCACCATTTCAGCAAATTCAGAATCCTTGACGTTTATTTCAGGTTGTGGTGGTGTATTAGCCAAATTCTTTTCCATAGGAAACCAACTCCTTGACCTTTTTTCTATTATACCAACAGTTTTCAGATTATTCAAATATTTAACTTAGTAGTTCCATAGTATCTATAGCCAATGAGTTTATTTTTGTTGAAAAATAATACTATTAGTGTAAAATTACACTAAAAAGGAGTATTTAGTATATATGGAAAAAGAAGAATTCATCAATTTAATATCAGAAAAAATGAAACTTGTCCGAACAGAACAAAGTTTTTCTCAAGATAAGATGTCTGAAATTCTAGGGATTTCAAAAAAAACACTAGTTCAAATTGAAAAAAGAAGAACAGAAGCCAATTGGACCACCGTTGTTGCATTTTGTGCTTTGTTTAATCATAGCCAATTGTTGATATCATCAATTGGTGACAATCCAGTTGATTTTGTTCAGTTAATTGCTAGCAAAAATGGTGGTACGCCTAAAGAAAAAACAATGGGTGGTAAGATATGGTGGAAAAAAATCGAGTATAGAGGGGATTTTCGTTTGCAACAAAATTTGATTAGTAACCATTACCGTATATTGGATCAATATGATTATCGTTGGCATAGTTCCTTTAATAAAGAAGAGAGTTTAAGTCGTTTAAATGAATTACAGGAGGTGGGGACTATCGAGATAGACAAAGGTATAGGGATGGGGATATATGAAGAATAAGATTTTGCTTGTTTTAAGAAAAATAGTAATTGGTATTCTAATAGTCTGTTTATACTGTTTTCCTTTTGTTTATTTTTCAATGCACCAAGATTTTGCTAACCGTTCAATGCTTGGCTATTTAATTATGATTGTAGTGACTTCACTTCTTGCTTTCTTCGGCAAACTCTTTAATAATTCAATCTCTCTTATTATTGGTAATATATTATCTGTAATAATTTCATTTTATTTCATAAACGAGATGACAAGGAACGAACGATGGGGTGGCTATTTTAAGCCACTAACTCCATATCAATTATTAATCTTGGTTAGTTTTTTGAATTTGATACCTCAGTTCTTCGCTATGAAGTTAGCAAATAGACACAAAAATAAAGTTAAAGATTAATTTGATAAAGAAGAGTAACTTCTTTGAATTAGAAGTTACTCATTTCTTTAATAAATATCAACAATATTCATCAACATAGCCTACATAAAAAGAAAAAGTAAAAAAAGCCTACTTCCTTAAATAGCAAGGATCGTAGGCTTTCTTTATTCTTATAGGTGTTTAATCTACAATAAAGTCGTACCGATATGAAAAAAGTTTAACCGTTTTTCTTATGGAACTATAGGGGCAGGTTAGTTGAACAAGGAATTAGTTATCAATACACAAGTTCTGATATTTAGAGATAATCAAAAGGTATCTAGACTTTCAAGGTAAGAAATGTATCTCGTTAAACTTAATTTTATTTATTCTACTTTTGGCAGGAACCATACTACGATATTTATAATATATAAGGATATTGATATTTCGCTATCTCTTAAATTTATTATAGGATATGTAATTTATCTTCTTCTATATGGTTTGTTCTCCATCTTTTTAGTTATTGCGAATACAAGGAAGTTAAATTGGATTCAAAAAAGAAAAGGTTTTTACGTTTATTATTTGGTATATTTCTTTAAGTGCTTTGCACTATCTTCTTTCTTATTTTTTTAGACGTTCGGAAATAGATGTTTGGGATTTAGGTATTCCTTTAGGTGTATTATTTGGATTGGCATTTTCTGATTTAATGTCTTGGAAAAAGAAAGAATAAAGCATTGAAGTTTTGTAAGGATTAATACCTTTTTGCTCTTTCACTAACGGGTGCAAGAGTTAAAGATGGAGGCCACTCACCTAATCAGTAGCCTCTATATTTATTTTGAAAAGATGATTTCCTTTTCTTGTACTTCTTATTTAGAAACATAAGCTACTTCTTTATATTTTCTAATGCTCTATAAGCATTTGCTTCTCCTGAACCAAATAAAGCATCTTGTCCTTTCTTTCCATAGTCAAGAGCTGTTTGCTTAATACGTGCTGTTACTTGGGCAGGTTTATACTCCGGATGAGCTGCCTTAATAACTCCTGCAATTCCAGCTACTTGAGGAGTGGCCATAGAAGTACCAGCATTAAACTCATATGAAGTACCTAAATAGGTAGGCCAAGTACTTAGGATTAAGTTACTTGGATCAGCCGCCGCAGGATCATTGGTTTCTGCATATTTAGGTCCATAATCTCCTCCAGGAGCTGCCACGTCAATAGCACTGTTTCCATAATTAGAGTAGAAAGCAAGCTGTTGAGTTGACCAGCTTGTGGAGGCAGACACATTAATAACTCCTGGCATTTGTGCTGGTACTACAGTTGCAGGCCCTTTCACGCTCATTCCATATGGTTCATACATTTTATTTAAAAATTCGTTTACTTCCTTCTTGTCATCTAAATTTAAACTTTCATTACCACTACCGGCTACTACAGTTACTCCATTCTTTACTGCATATTGAATAGCTCTCTTCCAAAGTAACGTTTCAGCGACTGATTTATAACTTTCTCCCTCAATTGTCATTTTGGTATTATTATAGAAACGAAGAGACATATTAATAACATCTACCTTGTCATTTGTTGCTGCAATAATTCCATCTATAATCCAAGCTGGTAATCCAAGGGCTTGCTCTGAGTATAATACGCGATAGGATCGGATTCCTAAATCTGGTCCTACACCGGTTACTTTACCATTTGCTCCAATGATCCCGGCAACGTGAGTACCGTGCCCATTGCGATCTTTTATATCAGTAGGATCACCTGTTTCAGATTCATCCATTCCAGCAGGAACAAGATTACGACCACCTATTATATTATTCTTTAAGTCAGGATGAGACACATCAATTCCAGTATCAATCACTCCCACCACTGCTTTATGAGTAATACTACCATCTTTATTTTTATATCCGCCTGTTTCTAAATCATATGATTTCCCGTCGTTGGTCACCCTTTGAATATCCCATTGGGAGTCCCAATAACTCTCTGAATTTTGCTGGCTGATGATACTAGACTCATAGTTATAAGGGCTGACTGCTGTTTTGTCTAAGGTTAGGGGAATTTCTCTGTTAGCAGCTTCTATTGAAGAATTACCTTTTAGGTTTTTAAGAAAAGAAGGCTCGTCAGATTGAGCTTCTATTCCTCCAACTTCGGGAAGAACTTTGGTTATTTTACCACCAGCTTTCTGTATTACCTCTTGATAATTCTCTGGTAATCCACTTTTAAAAGCTATTGCGTATGTGTCATTCATCTCCTGGTTTTGACTCTTAGCTTGGATAGGAACACCACCAACGGACAATATCCCTGCTCCTACTGCAATCGAAAGTACCGTATGTAGAATTTTCTTTTTCATATGTCTCCTCCTATATATGGAAAATATTCATCATATACTATCTTAATATATAACAACTTAAATTCCAAGTTTTCCTAGTAAATCTCATATTATTGAAATTGACAGCTCTTTTTCTTATTGAACTATCGTGGCAGTTTAGCTCATTAAGAATTCACATCTATTTTGGAAATCATTGTTATAATGAAGTGACTAATTTCGGTAGGAAGGTTGCTGTTCAAGGTGGAGTTTAGATATGAAATCTAAAAAGAGAGTATGGATTATTGTTGCTATTGGTGTAATATGCATAGCTATCTTTATAAATCTATTAAAGAAGGATTTATGGGATGAAAACGAAGTGTTGTTAGAAGAAGAAGTACTATCAATTGGACAATCTGTTGAAGCAATAAATTTATCAGATGTAACACCGTTTGACTGGGATGTAGTATATTCCTTTAAACCTTATACCCCGAAAGATTATATTTATGAAACGGTAGGTTATAAATGGGATACTATTAGCGAGACTGTAAATGAAGGAATGAATCAAATTGTATTTTTGAAAGATGGAAAAGTGGTCTGCTATTTATATGGTTATCCTGAGAATAATGGATACGGTATATCTCTTGAATCTGAGAATTATAAAGATGCTGGTTATATGCTTAATATTAAGGATGATTTAAATTTTCAAGTAGAAAGAAGCGATAATGTCGTATATTTGAGAAACTAAGCAATGATATGATTTTTTCAACTACCAGTACTTTTTCAATGAAGGAAATTAAAGAGGTGCAAAAATGCATTTAAACGACTTTATGGATGAGAATTTCCCGAACTTAGAACTTAGACCACCCTTGTTTTATAGTTGGAAAATTGGTATCCGTTTTGAATTAGGTGTGGACTATGTTAGAGAATACGATTATGAAAATAGTCCATATCTACAAGGAGTATATAAAAGGGCTATCACTTTATTTAAGTCCGTGCATTCTAATAACGATGATATATATATAGTAGTTGACGTAAACGATTATGCAGATGGTTATAAACATAAATCAAAAACTTTTTCTCGTTATATTAAAGAGAAATCGGTCTTATATGGGTTAAACCAAAAAACAATTCCTTATATTTTTCCTGACGATGATGAAGAAGGAACATATAAAACACATAGATTTACTTTAAAATGTAAAACGTCTGACTTAAAATACGTTCCTATGTTAAAAGCAATCTGCAATCAGGATATGGGTATAAGACCAAGTATTTTTAATAGCGTCTATTTTATAAACATCAACAGGAAAACTATATATCACGTTTATGATGACAGGGGCTGTGATTTATTGGCGACCTCGCCCGAAACAATAAGAAATGTTTATGACAAATACAACGATTGGATATTAGATTACGACAGAAATGAAATAGACGAGATATTCAACTAAAGGATGTCTCCTTGTTCAACTAACGGGTGCGTTTGCTGAAGTTCAGAGCTGTCTTCTAGGCAGCTTTTTCTTATGGAACTAACGGGGCAGTTTAGTTTAATAAGTTCTAATGATAATATAAAAGAAATGATGGTGAATATAGGGGCGATTCATAATGGATAACTGGAGAAATAATACGATTTGGTTTGAACAAATACCAGATAATCTTCAGTCTTATTTAAACTTAAAAGAAGATAAGTTTAATGAGATGGAGCTTGAAAACATTGAGTATTTAACTCTTTGGCATCATAAAAAGAATAAGCTGGGCAACTTTGTTGGTATTCCTGAAAATCTCCTCTATCAAAATTAAACTGGTCCAATATACAAGATTTACTTGGGATAGAAAAAATGAATAAATTAAAGCGTTTAGAATTACATTATTGTACTAAATTACAAAATGATTTTGGTTTTTCTGGATTAGCCAATTCGCTAGAACATTTACATATTAATCGAATCTAAGAAATTTGTACCAAATGAAGAATTATTCTCTCTGAAAAATCTTCGGGTCCTGTGCCTTAATTCTTGCGGTAATCTTGAAAATTTGAATTTTTTAAATCAATTTCCTAACCTAATTGACTTTAGATTTGTTGATACTAATGTGTTAGATGGTGACTTATCACCATTTTTAGACCATCCAACAATCCGAAGTGTAGGCTTTCTGAATAAGAGACATTACAATATTAAAGATGATAAGATGGATGCTTTGTTAAAGGATAAAAATGGTGGAGAAGAATTTAAAACTGTTATCAAGTATGGAAAATATGAGACTTTTAGATATATTTATTAACTCAATTCTTAATGAACTAACGGGTGCTTTAGCTAAAAAACGGAGCTGTATTTAAGGCAGCTTTTTCTTTATGCAGCTATCGGGGCAGGATAGTTAAAGATAGTAAGAGGTGTAAAGAGTGTTCTCGGAGGGGGAAGATTGTTGAATAAAAGGAATTTAGGATTTACCACAGTTGCTATTTTACTATTTGTTGTAATTTTAATGTTTTATTTTAACGGTACTAAGCAGTTATATGGAAATGATAAAGAGTCCATAGTGAAAGTAATTAACTCAATTGAGGGATATGGAAATAAATCAATTGAAATTCTAGAGATAAAAGATTTTAATGACTTAAGAGTTGTAGCATTTTTATCTAACAATAGTCCAGGCTATATTCAATTTAATAAAAATAAAGATAACAACTATAAATGGAATCATATAGAAGTTATGGATAACGAGACATTTAGTTCTTTCATTCCTGACCTTCCTATGTTTATGTTTGTTACTAATAATGAAAATGAAATTGCTAAAATGCAAGTAACTATAAATGGAGAGAAATTAGAGCAAGAGTTTACTCCTAATGAGGCAACTGTTAATTGGATGGATTTACCTCAAACCGGTAAAAATGAATATACATTTCGGAATTATAAGTATTATGATAAAGATGGAAATCTAATTGAGGAAAACGAATAATTATTATTCAACTATAGGGTGCGTTAGGTGAATCGGAGCTGTCTTTAAGGCAGTTTTTTTCTTTATGCAACTAACGGGGCAGGATAGTTGAAGAAGAAGTGATATAATAACCCTCATTAAAAGCATCGTAAAGGTGGCTATTCAAATGGAAAATTGGATTGAATTATCTACAATAGAATATAAAGAGGTATGGGATAGGATATATGAAGAATTTACTTTTGAACCAAGCATATCAAAGTTCCCATCTTTTGAAGTGCCAAATCCATTTATCACATATGATGTATCCCCGTATTTAAATTGGTCCGGAGATTCAGATACTTATGATGAGATTTACAATGATCTAGAGGATAAGTCATTGCTTGTTTTTCAAGAACTCACACAGAAAAATGAATATATGTATGCGTTAGATTGGCAACATCCAGGTTATTGGATAAACCCCCGTATGGAGTTTCCGAAAAGTGAATTTGATGAATGGACAGTACCTATTTTTCCAAACGGTGATTATTACTTTTTTATTCATAAGAATTTTGAATGGGGAATATTAGGACACCCTTGGGAAGAAACCATCACTATTTTTGGAAAAGAATTGATAAAAGGTTTTGAAAAACATCAACCGAGAATGTTTCAAAAGATATTACGTCAGGGCTAATGTAAACCTTGTTGAACTAACGGGTGCGTTAGCTGAAGATCGGAGCTGTCTTTAAGGCAGCTTTTTCTTATGGAACTATCGGGGCAGGATAGTTGAAGCGTGCTGTTTGATCTTTATTCAACAATTGGGCCAGATTGTAGAAAATCATACTCATAGGTGCGCGCTAACAAGATCTCCTTTTGGGGATGAAGGTTACTAAGTAAATCAGGAAGCTCTAAATTAATTCCTAGCTTGTTCATGTTAAAATATTACTATCAAAAATAGAGGGTGAACCAGAAATGACAAATTTAAACTACCTAGAACCTGGTATTCGAAAATTAGTTACGCAGTTTATCAATAGCAGTCGTCCGTCAGCAAGTAAACAAACAATTCAGGATCGTCGGAAGGGATATCTGAGCTCAATTAATTTAGCTGGTGAAGCCTTGCCGGTATGGGATGTTTTTGAACAAACAATCGATGACTTACGGCTTCGTATATACAAGCCATTAGATCAAGGTAACCTTCCAATTATGATTTATTATCATGGAGGGTGTTTTGTTAGTGGTGACTTTGAAACTCACGATCGCCAGTTGCGACAGATAGCTAACTTAGGAGGCGCTTTAGTTATCGCTGTTGATTATCGGTTAGCGCCAGAGCATGTTTATCCAGCAGCTCATGACGATGCGGTGAAATCCGTTCATGTCGTACGCCAGCATGCTTTATCTTGGGGAGGGAATCCAGACAACATTTCTATTGCTGGCGACAGCGCAGGTGGACATCTTGCTTTAGTAACGTGTTTACGATTAAAAAAACAAGGCCATTTGATGCCTAAACGGCAAATTCTAATTTACCCAATGCTTGATGCAAAGGCATCAAGCGATAGTTATAAAAAATTCGGTGATGATTATGTGGTGACAGCCGATGCTTTAGTAAGTGGCTTTGAGGCTTATTTATCAAATTGTCTACCTCCTGAGCACCCAGAAGCAAGTCCGTTATACTCAGATGATCTCGAAGGGCTACCAGAGACTCACATTTTAACTGCTGAATTTGACCCTCTTGTTGACGAAGGTGAAGATTTTTATCGTCGTTTACTTAATGCAGGGGTAGAAGCACAATGCCAACGGTACCTTGGAGTTACACATGGCTTTTTTCAGTTAGGTGGTATTAGCCTAGCAGGTAGAAAGGCAATTCAAGATGTCGCTACCATATTATCTAATTGAGATTATAAAAAGATTTTATTAGGTGGTGGTAGAATGGATAATTGTCTTAATAGTATATTATCCATTGTCTAACCTAGAAAATTAATGATTACTCCATTAAAGGGCGCGATTCTTGAAGAAGTTTCGCTTTTCTTAATGAACTAACGGGTGCGTTAGCTGAAGAAGACAGGGGTACTCTAATGATGATAATTGGAGAAGATAATATGAAGATAGATATGGTATTTGATTATGAGATGGGTAATGATTTAACCTCAAAGATACAAGAATTGTTAAGCCAATGTTTTCAAGAAGACTATCCAAAAAACAGAATTTATTTTAAACAATTACCCCATTTTAGGTTTGTAGCTTTTAACGAAAAAAATCAACTTGTAGGACAGGTAGGAATAGATTACAGAGTGATGAATCTTAACGGAAATCCTATAAGAGTGCTTGGTCTAATTGATTTATGTGTCACCCAAAACACTCGCTCGCAAGGGATAGGTTCGATGTTACTTTTAGAAATTGAACAGTTTTGTTGCAATAGAAATATTGATTTTTTATTGTTATTTGCTGACAACGAAACGTTGTATTTGAAAAATGGATACAGGTCAGTTACGAACAAATGTAAATGGTTAAAAATTGACCATGAAAGTCAAATTACAAGGGGAATAGGTTATGAAGTAATTGAGGGATTAATGATTAAAGAAGTTGGTAAGTATGATTGGTGCGAAGGAGATCTAGATTTTTTAGGCTACCTTTATTAAGCTAACGGGTTCAATAAGAGAGGTTGCTGCGGCAACCTTTTTCTTATGGAACTAACGGGGTAGGTTAGTTGAATAAGGGGTATTTAATGGAGTACAGGGCAGGAATATTATTTTGTGGGGAAGTCGAAGTTGTTTTATCGAATAGCAACTACGGTATCGAATTTTTTGAAACTATTTGAACATGAAGGCATCCACGAAATAAGGTTCACGAATATTCCAATAGTTGAGGGTTTACGAAGTGTTGTTCTTAACAAATACTCGAAAACCCAATTTCACATTTTCCTATACTGTGACTTTTCTTTGTTATCATGAACTGTGACAAGGTGGTTTTTGTTAGGAAGGATTTTGTAACTTTTTAATAGAATAATTATGAAGATGATCAGATAATAAATTTTTACACATAAGGAGATAAAACTATGGAAAAAAACAAATTACTAAGAATTGACAATGTCGGCATCGTTGAGAATCCCTTGATGACGCAATCTCTTTCTTCGAGGAGATTGGCTTGAACCTCGAAGGGCGAGCCACTGTCGAAGGTGAATGGGCTGGTCGCGTAACCGGATTGGGTTCTCAGTGCGTAGAGATTGCTATGATGGTTACCCCAGATGGCCACAGCCGACTTGAACTTTCGCGATTTCTCACCCCACCTACTATATCAGATCACCGGACTGCTCCTGTAAATGCCCTCGGTTATCTACGCGTCATGTTCACCGTTGAAGACATTGACGAAATGGTATCCAGACTCACTAAGTATGGTGCTCAGCTCGTTGGCGAAGTGGTTCAGTACGAGGATACGTCATACATGTGGAGGAAATATTTTGATACCTTTAGATGAACGATTTTTTATACTTAAAGTAGTTCTTATTGTTATTGCTGTATTGGTTGCCATTCCTGCCAAATGGATTCGTAAATGGTTCTGGAAGGACTAAAAATTTTTCGCATCAGTTTATTGCATATAATGACTCGTATCGGCTCTGCTACATTCGTGGAACCGAAGGACTTCTAATCGGTTTGGCGGAACAACTCGGTAACAAATAAGTAAGTGACGTTTTATAAAAAGCCTTTACTGAAATATACATTACTGAAGTAAAAATTGAAACAGAAAAGCAGTGTGAAAGTATCTCGAAGAAGTCGGGTACGTCATATAACACAGCATTCACGCTGCGGGACTCTCCGAGCCCCTTGGTCGCCAGGAGAAGAAACAGGGAAGCCAGATTCAGGCGACAACCCTGCTAGCCTAAGAACTTCGTTCTAAGTCTCGCAGGGTTCGTGAATGTGAAAACGTTATATGCCAATCTGTCTCGATTTGAAGAAAATTCTTATTCAAAAAAAGGGCGCTTTAACGGAGCAACGAAAAAAGCCTAATTTCTCAAATATAAATGTTGATTTTAAGGCGGCTTTTTCTTATTCAACTAAAGGGGCAGGTTAGTTCAACAATTCATTTGTATTTTTTGGTAATATCTATAGGGGGATGGTGAGGACTATGAAGAATAAAACTGTTTCAATAATCAAAAATATCTTTAAGCGCCATACCGCCTGCAATAGATGCAGTAGATAAGCATAACAATCGGGCGCAATTGTAGAGGAAGGGTAGCGAAAGCTACTCTTCTTTTTTTGTCTTTTCCCTTTCCTTTAAGGCAGTCTTTCTCTTCTTCAACTAACGGGGCAGAATTCCTGTATTAACTGAAATACTAAAAAGTATGTGAAGAAATCTACTAAAACTAACGGGTGCGTTAGTTCATTAACAGGGGTTGCTTAGGCAACCTTTTTCTTATTGAATTAGAGGGGCAGGTTAGTTGAACAACGAATAGTAATAGAAATACAAGAGTACATGGTAAAATAGTGAAAAAAGGCTGTGTCATATATGAAAATTTCTTTAATTGTTGCGATGGACAAGAATAGAGTAATTGGCAAAGAGAATGATATTCCATGGAGAATTCCAAAGGATTGGGAGTATGTTAAAAATACTACAAAGGGACATTCACTTATATTAGGTAGAAAAAACCTTGAATCAATCGGAAGGGCTTTACCTGAAAGAAGAAATATTATTTTGACGAGAGATAAGGATTTTAGCTTTGACGGTTGTGAAATTGTCCATTCAATCGAAAATGTATTTGAGTTGTGTAAAAATGAAGAAGAGATTTTTATTTTCGGGGGAGAACAGATTTATAATATGTTCTTGCCTTATGTTGAGAAGATGTATATTACAAAGATTCATCATGAATTTGAAGGAGATGTATTTTTCCCAGAAGTTAACTTCGATGAATGGAAAGAAGTATCTGTTGAAAAAGGGATTATGAATGAAAAAAACCCTTATAACTACTATTTTCATGTTTATGAAAGAAAACTTAATTAAGCTAACTAGGTCATTAGCTTAAGATCGGAGCTGTCTTTAAGGCAGCTTTTCTTATGGAACTATCGGGGCAGGTTAGTGAAAGAAGGAATTTCCATTTTTTACACAAATGAAAAGGTGTCAAATGGTATGATTGAAAAAGAAATTGTACAGAACTTAATTTTTAGGGGGAAATATATTCTTGAAAATGGTTAGAATTATCTTAACAATAGTGGTTATTGTTCTATCAGGTTATAGTCTAATAACTCAAACCTTTGAGTTATTTCCGTATTATATGTTTTTCCTTGGGGCACTTATGTTGGTGACAGGATTAGCCGAACTTCAAAAAGACAGAAAAGGATTTTGGGGGTATATGAATATTGCTATCTCTTTATTTATTTTCTTTTCTTTGCTTCCATAAAGGCTTTCTTAATGAACTAACGGGTGCGTTAGCTTAAGATCGGAGCTGTCTTTAAGGCAGCTTTTTCTTATGGAACTATCGGGGCAGGTTCACTAGAATTGAGGTTAAAAATTTACTGATTGAACAAGCACTAAATATAGAATTACTTTCCACACTTTTATCTGTTTCTGCTTCAAGTAAACCAAAGCATTCTGTACTTCTTATGTTACCACCATTAATTGCTGCAATGCTTAATCCAGATAAATTATAATCTTCCATAAACTTTTGAATGTTGATATTTTGTGTTTTTGTACTAACAACCCCAAAATTAACTCCTACGTACAAACGTTTAAAATGCAACTCCATTAAACTGCCCGTTTGTTGAATAAGAACCACTTATAATTTACCATATATTGAAGGTTGTTGGTTTTTTATCCTGAGAGCAACAATTTTTTAGAAAACAGCCTAACAAAAAAAGACTTTCTACATGGTTTAAATGTAGGAAGTCTTATCTATTAAAGTGATTTCAAATGTTCAATACGTTTTTCTAATGGTGGGTGTGTAGAAAAAAGTCTGGAAAATTTACCCTTACCACTAATTTTAAAGGCAGCAATAGACTTTTGGCTGTCATCAACCAAGTTCGTGGTATGTCTTAATGATTCTAAAGCGTGAATCATATTTGCCTTTCCACCTAAATCGGCAGCTAATTTGTCCGCTTTAAATTCACGTTTTCTTGAATGCCAAAAGATAATGGGACTGCTTAAAATACCGAATAGAATCTCGAAAACTATAGAAGATACGAAGTAAACAATACCGGCAACTTCTTCTCTTACAAAACTTGAAACGATTTTTGAAGCAATACGGGAGAAGAAAATAACGAACGTGTTTATCATTCCTTGCAAGAGTGTGGTTGTAACCATATCCCCATTCTTAATGTGTGCTATTTCGTGTGCAATAACTCCACTAATCGCCTTTCGATCCATTCTTTCTAACATACCGCTTGAAACAGCTACTAAAGAACGTTTTTTGCTTGGTCCAGTAGCAAATGCGTTGACCTCTTGTGAATGATAAATACCAACTTGCGGCATACCTTTCAAACCAGCCGTATGTGCTAATCGGTAGGTTTCTTCCAATACAAAGCGTTCGTGATCGCCACGCGGGGAATGTTCATCAATTAATTGAACACCCATAACCCATTTCGCCATTTTACGGGACATTAACAAAGAAATGAAGGAACCAGCAAAACCGGCGATGACGCTAAAGGCAAGTAGGGAACCGTAACCACCGCCACCAATATAACTTTCTACACCTAGTAACGTGGTGATCGTGGTAATGGTGATTAATACGAGAATATTAACGAAAATAAATAAGGAAATCCGTTTAAACAATTAAGCCCCTCCTAATAATGAACCTTATCTTAATAAGGCGTTCATCAATAATGAAACAAACATTATAAAGCTATATACGAAAAAATAAAAAGAAAGTTTCAATATAACTTCTCACCACTAAGAACAGAAAAAAATTTAGGCTATGTAACTTCATAGGGGAATTCAATTGCTATTCTTCGCCATTTCTCTTCCTAATTCGCAGCGAGAACCTTAATCGTTTGGATTTTAATGTATTCTTATGAAAAAAATATAAAAAAGAAACTTATGGAAATTCAGGTACTTATGTATTAATATAAGTGAAGTAAATAGTTCGTTATAACGAATTTAGGGGGACGTTTTGTGCGTAACAAAGGTATATTGTCATTGGTTTCTGTAGGTCTATTTGCTTCATCATTGTCAGTAGTGGTTGTTAAGGCAGAAGTAAACGATAACGGCTTGGCGAGGAAGGCCTTTGAAAGCCAATTGGAAAAGCCTCTTGAAAAAGGTATTATTGATTCTAAAACATTTAATCAACTTGAAAAAAAACTAAATGGTTCTCAATCGCTATCAGTTAAAGGTTCTAACAAAATGGGTAGAATGAGTAGTTCTTCCAGTAGTAATTATATTTTGGAAACTGAGCCCAATAACGACTTTGGTTCAGCAGATAATACTTCTTATGAAAAATCATCTATTGGTCAGTTGCTTCCTTTGAATGATTTGGATTTACATAAAGTGGTCGTTCCTAGTGATGGCGTTTTGTTAGTAGCAGGATTTACGGACTCATACTTTATCGATCTTGGGTTCGGGGCAGTTCAAAAAGATTTTGTTGAAAGCAATAACTTAGAATATTTAGGCTATGAGGAAGATGAGGATGGAGTTGAAATACAAGCGTATCAAGCTAAGAAGGGCACATACTATGTGGGTGTCATAGACCTAGACAACGAATATATTGACGATAATACAACAGAAGACATATACGCTATCGGAACTGGATTTGTAGACAATGTTAAACCATCTAAGCCAACAGTTTATAAGGTTGATAATAATGACAAAGTATTAACTGGAAAAGCAGAGGCCAGTGCTACTGTTACTGTTAAAAATGGAAGTAAGGTGTTAGGTTCAGCAAAAGCAACATCAAAAGGTACATTCTCTATTAAAATACCTGTTCAAAAAGCAGGGACTAAATTGACAATCACAGTTAAAGATAGTGCCGGCAATGTGAGTTCAAGTGTATCGGTAACTGTTGCTGATGTTGTTGCACCAAGCAAGCCAACAGTAAATAAAGTAGATGATAACGATAAAGTTGTAAAAGGGAAAGCTGAAGCAAACTCAACTGTAACTGTTAAAGTAGGAAGTAAATCCATTGGTTCAGCAAAAGCTAGTTCTAAAGGTATCTACTCAGTTAACATTAAAGCACAGAAAAAAGGAACTACACTTTCTATAACTGCAAAAGATAAAGCAGGGAATACTAGTTCTAAGAGAACGATTATAGTGGTAAAACATTAAAGGTTAAAAGTATACACAAGTCGAGGTTAACTCCTCGGCTTTTTATATTGGTTTTGGAATAATTTTCGCTACGATGGCATCTTAGAGGAGCTAAAAAAAACCTTTATGAAGAAAGGAGAATGAATATGGAAAACTTAATACAAATAACTCCTTTAGTGTTTTGGGCAGTAATAATAATAGGGGGAATTTACTTATTAGCAAGGTATATAAAGAAATGAAAAATATTTTAATATTCTTAGGGATTGTGGCCGTTTTAATTATAGGGGGAAGTATTCTCTATTTTTCCACACAACCTACAAGTGCGGAATTAGAATACTCTGAACAATTAAAATGGGATGTCCATAAATACTTAATCAATGAGAAGAACTATGTTGAAGACAACATAGAAGAAATTAAAGTGACTGATAACGCTAAGCTAAAAGGAAAGAAAAGATTTGAAATAGCTGTTGATTTAAAGACGATAAAGACAGTGTATATTACTACCAGTATGATAAAAAATCCGGGAAAGTAGAACAATTTGCAGTGACAGGTAAAAAACACGAGGAATAATAAAATATTTTACTTCAATAATGAAGGTTGCTGCTGCGGCAACCTTTTTCTTACGGAACAAACGGGGCAGCTAGTTAAAATGTCGGTTTAAACTATATACCTCTCTCTAATTTAACCTCGGTCTGCTTTAATTTAGTATTAATCACAAATTAACCCAATTATTTTTGGATATTTATGTTAATATCTACTTAAGTATCTAAACGATTGAAACATAGTAGTAAAAAGGTACGTAAATTCAATGAAGTCGACAAATTTATAAAAGGGGTAAGTTATGAGTAAAAAAACTGAAGAACAAAGTAAAATACAAAAACCTTCCCTGGATAGAGCCGGTCAAAGAGCGTTTATGGGAAATCCTGAGGAATTTAAACTTTCTTTTTATGGGATCTTTATGGCTCTCATTCCCATTATCATATTAGGAATTATCGTTTGGTTAAATTGGTAATGAACCAACACTAATTTAATATGGTATTTGAGTGGACGAAAGTTGAAAACACGTATAAAAAGCCCCGATTAGAGGCCTTTTTGTATACTCGCTAACAACGTACTCTTTGCTGAATAAGAAGAAAGTAGTGAGGTAAATCCTCCCTGATTAAAGCTATCTGCTAAAATGGAGACGCAATTATCATTCCCATTTATTTATTGTAGGGGGTTAAATCAATTTCTTCGGCGACTCGTTTATAGAATACCGAATTCCCCTCGATATGATCCCACTGAAAAATACCAACAAATTGATACTTATTAGTTTTAAAAATGGGGTCCTTAACCTTCATAAATGTAATTCGATCTCTTGGTTTACCCTCCGGGAGGTTGAGCGGAATATAATCCTTTTCCATTCTTTTTTCTTCAATTTCTGTCCAATTTTTGTTAAAAAGGTTAATCCATCCTCGAGTATTTGAGACATTTCCTTGTCCAATGTCTATAGATAACTGGGGGAACCACATCATATAGCGTTCATTAAACTTCCAATAAGATTTTTGAAGACTATCATAATTCTTTCCTAGACAACGCATCGCCTCTGAAATTGTACGAAACGTAAACTCATCATAAACGGATAATGTACCCTTCTTGACTGCTAACGCTGCATAATCTACGTCTTCAGACCAAGGTATTATCTTGCTGTTAGAAGCCATTTTATTGATTAGTTGAACGATCTCTTCAATTTTAGTATGTATCATTTCTATTGAGTCAGTGGCATCTATTCGTTCAATCTTAATTTCATTTTCCTTAACTGCTTGAAACATTTTTCCAATCTCTAATGTTCGAATTTCATCATTAAGTGCGTTACTTTTGTGATGCCCTTCGTCACATTCAATCCCTAAATGAATCTGCGGGAAATATAGATCAAGCAAGGCGTATTTACCATCCGCTCAGATGATAAGGAGTTTCAAGCGTTATTTAGTGATAAAGAATACTATTATAATGAACTTATGGGTGTATTTCTTGGTAATGTTAAAACTAATTAGGATGTATACGAAATGTTTCGTAATTGGGTTGATGGAGTGCTATACCCATTTAGGAAGAGAGCTAAATAGAAAAGAAAGGATTTTTTCTCTCTTAATGGTTAGTTCTATTTATCATTGTATAAATGTAACCTCTTTACTAATTTCCATATTTTACACCTCCTACTTGGACGTGAATGCGTTTACATTTAAATTTGCAATGATAACGTTGTAAAATTTCCTGTTTAAATAATCAACTATATTCACCTCTTAATTTACTAAACATATTGGTGTATAATAAATAAATCCATATAAAGACGGAGATGAATGCTTTGGTTACAATTACTGATATCGCGAAGCTTGCCGGAGTTGCTAAGAGTACAGTTTCACGTTATCTAAATAATGGTTCTGTTAGTGAGGCAACGAAAAATAAAATCGAACGTGTGATAAATGAAACCAGCTATGCTCCTAATGCCTTCGCTCAAAGTTTAAAAGCAAAGAAAACTAATATAATCGGTACCATCGTACCGAGACTTGATTCGTATGCTTCTTCTCATACGTTAATTGGCATTGATGAACAATTAAGAGAACTAAATTATCAAATGCTGATCTCAAATACCGGTCAGGATTTAGATCGGGAAATTGAAAATATTTACACACTGGCTAAGCAAAAGGTTGCGGGAATGATTTTGCTTCCATCCCAAGTTACAGACGCCCATTTAGAGGCCTTCAAAGAGCTGCACTTGCCCGTTTTACTGGTTGGTCAGCAGCATGAAACAATTCACAGCATCATACACAATGATTATGAAGCAGCATATGATCTCGGAAAACATGTGCTGGAAAAAGGTCACCGTAAGATTGCTTTTTTGGGCGTAACAGGAAAAGATATTGCTGTAGGAGTCATGCGAAAAAAAGGATTTCAGCGGGCGATAGATGAAAAATCAGACTGTGAAGTAAGGTATTATGAAACAAGCTTCAGCATAACAGATGCATTAATCAATGTCCCCTCTATTATTGAAGAATTCACTCCCTCTATTATCGTATGTGCAACTGATAATATAGCGATTGGTGCTTTGAAAGCAGCTTATTTAAGAGGTTTAAAAATCCCAGAAGACTTGTCGATTACTGGATTTGGTGGTTATGAAGTAACAGAGATGATACACCCAGGCATAACTACAGCGAAATTTTACTACAAAGAAGCAGGACAAATGGCAGCTAAAAGTATCGTGAAGCTTGTTAACGGGGAAGAATTACCAAAATTATCTCTATCAAAATATAAAATTATTGAAAGAGAAAGCGTTGACAATCGTTTACTACACGGATTATAATCAAAATGAAATCGGTTACCAAATATTCCCCTTCTAAAATGGAACCGGTTTCTGTGAATCAACTTGTTGATATTATATTTTTTTGGTTTATGCTGGAACCGGTTCCGTTGCTTAATTTATTCATATATTTTTTTGAATTCAAACGGAACCGGTTCCAAGTCAGCGTTTATAAACGTTTAAAAGGAGGATCATTATGAATTATAAAGAAGTATCCCAGGAAATATTGGAGGCAATCGGCGGGAAAGAAAATGTGGCAGCTGCAGCACACTGTGCGACTCGGCTCCGCTTAGCTTTACATGATGAAGATAAAGTCGATCAAGCAAAACTAGATGAGATGGATGCAGTAAAGGGAACATATTCAACTGGAGGACAATACCAGATTATTATCGGTGCGGGAACTGTTAATGAAGTATACAAAGAGTTTTCAAAGCTAACTGGACTTACTGAAATGTCGACGAAAGATGTAAAAGATGCTGGTTCGAAGAAAATGAATCCGCTTCAGCGCTTTGTAAAAATGCTTTCTGATATTTTTGTTCCTATTATTCCTGCAATTGTTGCCGGCGGTCTATTGATGGGGATTAACAACTTGCTCACAGCACCTGACTTATTTATCGCAGGGCAATCAATTGTCGAAGCTAACCCGGGATTCGCAGATTTAGCAGCTCTAATTAATACATTTGCCAACGCAGCATTCGTATTCCTTCCAATCTTAATCGGTTTCTCTGCCACACAGCGGTTTGGCGGAAATCCTTATCTGGGTGCTACACTTGGAATGCTAATGGTTCACCCTGACTTATTGAATGGTTGGGGATACGGAGGAGCCTTAGTAAGCGGTGAAATTCAAGTCTGGAATATTCTCGGATTTGAAATTGAAAAAATCGGATATCAAGGCACTGTGTTGCCGGTACTTGTTGCTTCCTTTATTTTAGCAAAAATAGAAACGTATTTGCGAAAAGTCATTCCTTCCGCACTAGACAATATTTTAACACCATTATTGACAATTTTTATTACTGGTATCTTAACGTTCACAGTAGTAGGACCGATTACTCGTGCTACAGGGAACTTATTAACAGACGGTCTCATCTTCTTATATGATGGAACTGGTTTTATCGGAGGAGCTATTTTTGGACTTCTTTACGCACCAATCGTTATCACAGGTATGCATCATAGCTTTATTGCTGTAGAAACACAATTGCTTTCTGATATTTCAAAAACTGGGGGCTCTTTTATTTTCGCAATTGCAGCAATGTCCAATATTGCTCAAGGTGCAGCAACCCTTGCAGTTACTTTCATTACGAAAGATAAAAAAACAAAAGGTACGGCATCTGCAGCGGGTATTTCGGCTCTTTTAGGGATTTCAGAACCTGCAATGTTCGGTGTTAACTTAAAACTGAAGTATCCATTTATTGGAGCAATTATAGGTTCAGGAGTGGCTTCTGCTTTCGTCACCTTCTTCAAAGTAAAGGCGATTGCACTTGGCGCTGCAGGTTTACCAGGGATTATTTCCATCAAAACAGATACAATTACCTTTTATATAATTGGTATGGCCATTTCCTTTGCTGTTGCCTTTATCGCAACATTCAGTTTAGCAAATCGGACAGATAAAAAAGTTGCTGCCCTTTCTCGAAAAGAAGCAGCCTAATTTATTAATATGAAAAGGGCTGTTCGAAACAAGGAACAGCCCTCTGATTTTTTAAAGGAGTTTGATCACATGGGATGGACAAAAGAACAGCGTTATCGCCGCGTTGAAGATGTTAATCAGGTAGAGCTACAAAATTTGCAAACAAGAGTAAATGAATGCACATGGCGACAAACCTTTCATATACAGCCTTTATCCGGCCTACTTAATGACCCTAATGGCTTCTCTTTTTATCATGGCGAGTACCATTTATTCTACCAATGGTTTCCACTTGGTCCTGTACATGGGTTGAAGTATTGGTATCATACGAAATCAAAAGATCTTGTTTCTTGGGAAAATGCCGGCATCGGGATCGCACCGGATGATTATTATGACAGCCATGGAGCCTATTCCGGAAGTGCTATTGAATATGAAGGAAAACTATATTTATTTTATACCGGCAACACCCGTGATGAGAATTGGCAAAGACATCCCTATCAATGTATCGCCATCATGGAGAAAACGGGACAAATTGAAAAATTGACCCATCCATTCATTCGGGACGTACCAGAAGGATATACTAATCATTTCCGCGACCCGAAAGTTTGGAGAGAAAATGATACCTTTTATGCAGTAATCGGTGCACAGCGGAAAGACAAAACAGGATGTGTCGTCCTTTATCGTTCCTCCAATCTAGTAAACTGGACATTTGAAGGAGAGTTACAAACTGACCTCGGAACTTTTGGATATATGTGGGAATGTCCAGATTATTTTGAACTGCAAAACTATGGTGTACTGATGTTTTCTCCACAAGGTTTGGAGCCCAAGGGAGACCTTTACCACAATATTTATCAATCCGGTTATGTTATTGGCAGCAAGCTAGATACAATAACCCACTCATTATCACATGGCTCTTTTCAGGAACTTGACAGAGGCTTTGATTTTTATGCGCCGCAAACAATGGTTAATCCTGACGGAAGGCGTATCCTTGTCGGATGGATGGGCTTGCCTGAAATCGACCTACCCACAGACAAAAATGGCTGGGCGCATTGTTTAACACTGCCAAGAGAATTATCTGTTCGAAACGGCAAACTGATTCAGCGGCCAGTGCAGGAACTTCAAGCGCTACGCAGGCAGGAAACTGAAGTAAAAGGTGTTTTGAAGAACACCAAGAACATGTATGAAGAATTCAAAGGAGTATCCTATGAAATGGTATGTGAATTTGAAAACAACGATGCCGTTGAATTTGGTATTGAATTCAGGGCCGGTGATGATGAAAAAACGGTCATTAAATATGATACTGTAGAGAAAAAAGTCATTCTTGACCGCTCTTCTTCAGGTGAGACCGTTGGAGAAGCTTATGGAACAATCCGAAAATGCTTTGTGAATACCAAAAAAATTAAGTTTCATTTATTTGTAGATACCTCTTCTGTTGAGATTTTCATCAATGACGGTGAAGAAGTATTCACGAGCCGGATCTTCCCTCGTGAAAACAGAAATGAAATTCGTTTCTTTGCATTATCTGGAAGCACCACTTTTCAAGCAAAAAAATGGAGTTATGTATGAAAGCGAGAGGTAAGGTATGAGAAATTTATATGCAATCGGTGAAGTATTAATTGATTTTATCCCCCTTCAAAAAGGAATCGCACTAAAAGATGTAATGGAATTCGAGCGTGCTCCAGGAGGCGCTCCAGCGAATGTTGCTGTATCAGTTGCCAGAAATGGCGGCAATGCATCGATAATTACTAAGCTCGGAATGGATTCATTTGGGGACTTTCTTTTAGAACAATTGCAGCAAGCCGGCGTGAAAATAGATAAAATTACGAGAACGAATGAAGCCAACACAGGCCTTGCTTTTGTATCTTTGCTTGAAAATGGTGAACGTGATTTCTCTTTCTACCGCAATCCTTCTGCCGATTTGCTGCTTCATGAGACTGAAATTAACGATAGCTGGTTTGCAAACGGCGACCTCCTCCACTTCTGTTCAGTCGATTTAGTGGAAAGTCCTATGAAGCATGCGCATGTGAAAGCCATTACTTCTGTAAAAGCAAAAGGCGGAATCATCAGCTTTGACCCAAATGTCCGCCTTCCGCTTTGGACTGATCCTGAAGAATGCCGGAAAACGATTTTAGAGTTTGTTCCAATGGTTCATATTGTGAAAATTTCTGATGAAGAGCTTGAGTTTATTACCGGGATTACTGACAAAGAAAAAGCAGTTTCTTCGTTATTTACTGGTGCTGTTAAAGCAGTAATTTATACAAAAGGAGCTCAAGGTGCCGAATTATATGTAAGAGGTAAAAAATACGAATCAACCGGGTATCGCGTCGGCGTACAGGATACAACAGGGGCTGGGGATGCATTTATCGGAGGCTTGCTGTATCAGTTATTAGAAAAAGACGTTCGGCAAGGAAATCTGGAAGAAGTTCTTGAACTTCATCACCAAGAAATCCTAAGCTTTGCAAACGCTAGTGGCGCTCTTACTACGACTGGAAAAGGAGCAATCTCTTCCATTCCGGCCAAAGAAGCGATTTATCAACTGCAGCAAATCGATCAATAATGGCGCCTGCCCTAAACGGAAAAGTACCGACCGATTGGCTTGCTAAGTTGATAAGGACCGATTAAAAGGCCTTGGAGCTGCTGGCGTTTTGGAGGTAGGAAATAACATCTAGGCAATTTTTGGACCGAAATCAGACCAGCTAAAAGAACAAATCAAAAAAGTGATTGCTTAAGAAATTTGCTGTTCAGCCAGAATATTAAAAATAATTGGAGGTATTACTTTGTTAAAAAACTTATTTGGAAAAAAACAAAAATTTCGAAAATAAAATTAGTATCGCCAATTGAAGGAGAAATTTTAAAGCTTGAAGATGTACCGGATCCAGTTTTTTCACAGAAAATGATGGGAGATGGTATTGCTTTCTTTCCTATCGAAGGGAAGGTAGTGGCACCGGCTGATGCAAAAGTCATCAATGTCTTCCCGACGAAGCATGCCATTGCATTGGAAACGGCAGAAGGGCTGGAAATATTGATTCATATTGGATTGGACACGATTAACATGAAAGGAGAAGGGTTTTCCGTTTGTGTGGCAGAAGGTGACCAGGTTAAAGCAGGAGACATATTGGTCACCTACAGCCTTGAACTAGTAAAGGAAAAAGCATCAAGTACTATTACACCGATGATCATTACCAATGGAGACATTGTGACACATTTAGAGTATCACTATAGTGGACAATCTGTAGCCGGTAAAACGACCGTTCTGGTAGTTACCTTAAAATAGGGGAATGAGTAAAATAGAAGAAACTCGTTAAAGAACTAAAGAACAAATGACCAAGAGATATCCACCCCAGAAATGGGGTGTTTTTATTTTAACTAAGTTGGTATCATAACTTACGGAATTGTGTTACTTTAGGTGATAATTTGCACTTATTTTAAGTGCTATTTTGCACGTATATTATTACTGCAGTTTTCCGGGGCTGCCATTTGGTGACCTTTTTGCTTAATGAACTTCCTCAGTTTAATAGATAATGCTCACGAATACTCGCTTATTCGCAGGATTTCAAACCACATGGTATAGGTTGCTTTAGATGAACGAAAGAGATAGGACCGTTTTGATAAGATGAGGGCAGATTGAAATAGGGGATCTATTGAAAATCCCATATTATTACATATACTGCACGCATTTTCCACGCTGCCCTTGGAGGCTTTCCCTCCCATGTCTCAACGGGTCATATTCATATGCCCTTTCATTCCTTCGTCATGCCTATCCAAGGGGTGGAGGCCGGTTTTGCTAACGGAACGGGTCATTGCCCTTTTGTTCATTACATCCAGTACTCGTGCTTTCTTTGAATTCCTACGAATAAGCCAATGCTCGTGAATGACATTATCAAAAGGTAAGTTTCATGCTGCTTCTGGAGTGATCGGGTAAACTTTTTCTGGGGAATAGTCAGATCCACTTCTGGCCATTCCCACTAAAACTCTGGCGAGTTTACCGCATAACTTCATGACAGACTTCATTTTCTTTGTTTTTTTCACCTTAACATTTGTGGCGTGAATGGCTTGGAACTCTGGGTTATTCATAATCAGACTCATCGTCGCAAGAAATAGGAAACGTCTAAGTCGGGACCTACCACGTTTGGATAAAACAATTTGACCTTTCCATTTTCCAGAGCTTGCCTCGGAAAGGTGCAGTCCTGCGTGACGTAATAAAGCATTGCCATGAGCGAAACCACTTAAATCACCCGATTCTCCAAGAATACCAGCCAGTGTAATCGTGCTAATTCCTTTAATCGCTAGTATTTTTTCAGCATAAGGAATTTTCATGAGTATGTGTGTGACTTCCTGTTCAACTGCTTCAAGTTGGACGGTCGCAAGATCGTATTCCTCAAGCAATTGCTTCAAATGAAGTTTATAAGCATCAAGAGCTTTTTTTGTACCAACCGATTTGTTCGCTAAGTCGATCAGTGAATGAGCCTTTGGAACACCCGCATGTCTTTTCATCACTGATTTCCATCCCATAATGATATCTTGAGGCTGTAACGAACATAGTTCGACTGGAGTGGGAAATAAGCGAAGGTTTGCGATAGCTCCCTTAGCTGTTACATCTTTGAAGACTTGTCGTAGTTCAGGAAAGACGATATCTACCCAGCGATTTATTTGGTTGATTGAGCTGACAAGCCGTTTAACGATCATGTCCCTGTTAGACATAAGGACTCGAAGTTTTTCTATGGATTCTGGGCTATGATGAATCAATGTATAATAGCCATTTTTCACTACATCAGCGATGACGAGAGCGTCCTTTTTATCGCTCTTAGATTGGGTATTATCTCGGTTCTCTTTATTCCTTTTAACAAGGTGCGGATTTACTGTAACAACTTCAACGTTTTGTTCAAATAACCATTTTGATAGATTCAACCAGTAATGACCGGTAGGTTCCATGCCCACGATGGCAGTGTCTAAACGGTTTATTCGTTTAAGTTCTTTGATCCAACTTAGAAATTTAGTAAACCCCTCATCGTTATTTTCAAAGGTTAGAGGATGACCGACCACAATTCCTCGATAGTTAACTGCTCGAGCAACATGAAATTGTTGTGCAATATCAATTCCTACAACAAGATGACGATTCGTGATTCTTTCAATTAGTTGATTTTGTTTGTTTTGCATTTTAAAATTCATAGTAGAGCTTCCTCCTTAAGATGAGTTTTGGTTTGTGTGTACTCTCATCATACTGAGGGGCTCTGTTTTTTTCAAAGCCGATATTTAACGCTCTACAGGAATGCTATCGGGTGCGTTAGCTGAAGATCGGAGCTGTCTTTAAGGCAGCTTTTTCTTATGGAACTAAAGGGGCAGGATTGTTGAAAAAGGAATTCAACCCATGTTTGTATAAATAGTAATATATAACAATGTTTGGCATTGCTCTAATAGTATTTTAACAGTTAAATTATTTTCTAAATGGGGAGGGGCATTTTTGCAAACTTTTTTTAGATATAACTGGATGGTAAGAGAAGACTGGTATCGTTGGTGTGAAGAGTTAAGTGAAGAAGAACTTCTGCGGAACCGAACGGGTGGAATGGGAAGTAAATTACATACACTTTTCCATATTGTTGATGTCGAATGGAGCTGGATACGTCTCTTACAAGGTAAAACTGACTTTCAGGAGAGTTTCGATAGTTATAAAAGCTTGAACAAAGTTCGAAAATTGGACGCTGAATTTCATTTAGAAGTGGAAAACTTTGTGAACAACTGGGATGCTAGTATGGAAAATCAATTATTTTATGATACCTTGCAAGATGGAAGAATTGTGACGGATACTTGGGGTGAAATAATGCGACATACTATTGCTCACGAAATTCACCATATAGGGCAATTATCACTTTGGGCAAGGGAATTAGGGAAAAAGCCTGTTTCTGCAAACCTTATAGGTCGGGGTCTTTCCTCTCATTCCAATAAATAATTCAAATAGATATTAATTTAGTCGGTTTCTATATATATTGGGTGTAATCCTTCAATTAGAAAGCGCCTTTTCGATGTTCTGCTGCAGGTCAGTTTTGTTAAGCAATTTCAGTTTGTGAAGAATTGTACTTAAAGTAACGGGTGCGTTAGCTGAAGATCAGAGCTGTCTTTAAGGCAGCTCTTTTCTTATGGAACTAAAGGGGCAGTTTAGTTCCATAAGAGAAGGAACGCTTGATCTATTTATTGAACATATTGGTATGGCTTATATATTTTTTATAGTGGAGGTGTTGTGTTATGAAAAAGTATGAAAAAATGTTAATTGCGATTAAGGATGAGGATTTCAATTGTTTTGCTAATAAGGGAGATTGGCTTTATATTGCGAATAATAAGGATACAAAAAAGGGGCTTTTTAGATTACCTAACTATATATATTACTTTGTGTCTGTAAATGATGAGCGTATGCCTTCTGAAATTGGAGTAGTAAAAAAAATTAATGGTCATATCACTGCAAAAGAACTTGCTGAACTTGATTATAAAAGTAGAAAAAAAGATATTTCGCTTCTGACTGATGAAACTGTGAAAGAATATGAATGGTTTTTAGAAAAAGTTAATGCTCAGCCAGAACATACTCCTATGGCTGTAACTTGGTTTGAAAAAGTCTTACCTAAAAAAGAAAAAGAATTAAGAGTACATAAAAAGTTCTTCACGGGTCTATCAAAAGAAGAGAAAAAAGAATTGTTTGAAATCTAACACTGAACAATTAACTAAGGGTGGCGTTAGCTGAAGATCGGAGCTGTCTCTAAGGCAGCTTTTTCTTATGGAACTAAAGGGGCAGGTTAGTTCATTAAATAAAATGAAATTTTGTAGTGAAATTAGTATATTAGGGAGGATATTGAATAAATGAGTAATTGGTTATACATACTTTATGCTGTAATTTTAGGAATAGTATCTTGGTTTACTGGGGAGATAGTAACCTTTGTTATGTTAGGGGTTATTCTTATTGCTTTGAATAATATAAATTCAACTCTTAAAAAGATTTATCTTCAAAATAATGAGAGAAGTAATAACGAAGATAAATAGATGTGAAAATAATTTGTTTTAAAACTAACTGATCCGTTAGTTTAATAGGAAAACATAAAGTCGACAGAAAATCTGTTGGCTTTTTTGTTGTGCGCATTCGGAAGATTTAGTTCACTAAGAATGCATTAACTTTTTCAACTACCAGGGTATGTTAATTATATAAGGAAATATTATGAAACTAACTGGGCTCTCTATTCGTAGAGTAAATATAGAGAGAGGTGTGTATGTATTGATGGTTTCACGGTGGACGTTTTTCCAAGGGATTATAGTAGCCACTTTAGGAATTCTGGCATTTATAACCGATTATTTTAAGAACGATATGGCAACGTCAATTTCATCAAACACTATAATTACAGTACAGATGTTAATGACACTATTATTTATTACTGTTGTTATTGGTTTATTTAGCTTATGTATGTTTTTTCAATCTAAGAAAAGTAATACTTTTTTATTGCATCCTATTTGGCAAAAAATGCACATAATAATATCTTTCCTATTAGTTATATCAATAGTTATATTTATTAGTGCGTTTTTTATAAGTCCCCTCAGTGAAGTAATTCAAAGTAGTAGGTCGATTTTATTCATAACTATCTATTATTTTATATTTTTAATAAACGTTTTAGTGTTAAGTATAATAAATAAAATTAAAAAGAATACAATTTCAAATTCGAAAAAGATTAAATCATCATTTATATGGACTGTATTAGTACTTTTTGTAAGTGTTTTTTTAATTTAACTTTTATAGCACTAACGGGTGCGTTAGTGCTATAACAGGGGTTGCTTCGGCAGCCTTTTTCTTATTGAACTAAAGGGGCAGGATAGTGCAATAAGACGGAATATTTAGAAGGACATCGAATTAGGTAATTTATAGGGAGTTATTCAAGTAACATAGCAAGTTCAGATATTATTTAACTAATTTATATTTAGCTTTGTTGAGTAGTCTTCTGCAGAAGGCTATCTTTTTTTATGAAAAAATTTGATAATTATTGTTTACTTATCGAATACTCAATCGTTAATAGTGTAGGAGGGTGGTCATGGATGAACAATTAAGCTTGTACCTAAATAAAAAATTGAAGGCTGTGTATTTCTTTTTGCTAAAAATGGGAGCGATCAAAGAGGATGCGGAAGACATTGTTCAAGAAACGGCTTTTCAATTTGTACAATATCTAGATACTCTTCAGGAAGAGTATGTTGATGCGTGGCTTTACAGAGTAGCAATTAATAAATATTACGATAGCTTAAGAAAACTTAAGTATAAAAATAATTATGTAAATACATTTAATCTCGAAGATTTACTGGATTGGTCAACACCAGAGCAAATTATTATAGAGAATGAATTACATATAACGCTATCAGAGTGTTTACGTAAAATACCACAAAAATATGCAGAAATACTGTTACTCAAATATTGTGGAGATTTGTCCTTAAAGGATATTGCTATTATTTATGGTACAACCGATAAATCAATTAAAACACAGTTAGCAAGAGCAAAGAAAAAAATGAGAAAGATGATTGAGGAGGTAAAATGATATGGATAAAGATTCAATTTTCAATGCCAAGGACGGGTTCCAACCATTGATAAAAAAAGCGAAAAAGAAATCATTAAAGAAGATAATTATTGTATCAACCATTGTGACGGTAAGTATCTTTATGATTTTAGGAATCACTTTCATCATTGCGTATAATCATATGCAAAATTCAATGTCAGAGTATTTTTCAGTGAAGTTTGAACAAAACGAAGTTTATGGTGCGAATATCCACGATGATAAATCTACCACTAGTTTTAGTATAGATTCTGCTCTTAATCAGGACCAATATGTAAAAGATATTGCAGGGATTCCATACACATGGTACAACGAACAAACTTGGTTTAAAATCTATGATTCACCTACAACTATTTATGATAATTCAATAACATCAACAGATAGTTGGCAATTTTATCGAAATGGACAAAGAGTGGTTAATTTTTATGTTCCTGGTGAAAAAAAAGTAGAAGATGATCGTAAGTTACTTCAATCCTTAGCTTCAACTAGTGTGGTAGAAATAGGCATTTCATTTAAGAAAGAAATGAATACAAATCAAGTGCTGAAACAATTTCCAACTGCTCAGTGGGCATGGGTGCAAAACCCTGATGTCGAAGTATCAGTTATGCCTGGGTATGTAATCGGAGACTATGCATATGGTTTTACAATTACATCTCCAGAAAAAGGGACTGACAATATAGCAGAAGACGTAAAAAACTTCGAGAAGGTATTATCAAATTTATCTCAAAAAGACGAGAAAGATACGAATGTAGAGCCATTAATAAAATCAATCAAACAGAAAGGAACTGTTCAGGTGAGTGGTATCATATTAACAGGGAAGGTAAAAGACTTATTACCACTAATTGAACAAGATTCAGTAAACTATGTGAGCGTTGGAGTTATAATTCCTTATTAGGGATAGGAATATGATTCTCATGAAATAATTAATGGTCAACTAAGTAAAGCTTTCTAAATAAAAATATGTTAGTAGCAATAAATGGATTTCACCAAATCAACATCTTATTCAACTAACAGATGCGTTAGCGCCATAAGTAGGCCGCCAATTGGCGGCCTTTAAAAGTATTTTTATATAATCATACATCAAATTAATGTGAAAAAATCTAAAAATCGTTGAGTGCAGTCCAGCTAGACAAGGGAATATATATTTTAATTGTGAGTAGTTATTTTCTTTTGGAAAAAACAGAACCATTATTCTATGTGAATCGTCTAACTATAGAAAAAGAGGAGGATATGAATGCATGTGAAAAAGAAAATTGAGGAGTCATCCTTTTGTGAGGCCAATAACATCACTAAAGAAAATCAACTCGAAACTATTATGGTACAACGGGCGTATGATAATGCCCAGTAGACTCTAAAACGACCGGAGGTCGAATTCCTGTAACGTTTTCTATCTCTCTAAGATATTGGTGTAAGCTCTCTAGTCCTTCAATGGTATGTGCTACTTTAAAACTTCTTTTATAAGGCTTCTTTTTATCCAAGAACGCTTGAACCTGACTTTCACCTTTAGCTACATCCAGACCAACCACTGGATTCATTTTTTATCTCCTCCAAAAACATAATATTGCCGGTAACCCCTAATCACTCTTGCAGTATCATAGCTTCGCTTGTTATACGAGATCTTGGTCCCAACCAGCCAAATCATGTTTAAGCAAGTAGGGGGCGAACTGTTTAGTTGACGGGGTCCAAGCCCCACGGGCAGGAACGTTCTACCCCGGCTACCGTTATCATATATCGATATAAAAATTGTTCAACCAGAAATAACTGGCTGACCTTTATAATACGAACGGGGCAGGATAGTTGCATAAGAGGTATTTTCAAATCGGTAAAAATATTACTTTATAGATAATTAAGTAGTTTAGTTTTGTTTTAGAAATGCAGTACCCTCTTGTGATGGGAGGTTATTAAAGTTGTCTACTTTAAACAATATTTTAGGAATAAAGCTATTTATTTTCGGAAAAAGAATCATATATCTTAGTACCAATTCATAAAAAATTAAAATTTAATTCATCTAAGTGTATACATCTAATATCACTCATTCGTTGTATAAGTATAGGGAGGACAAAAGATGAAAAAAGAAAATGTATTAACCTCCTTTCTTATCAATTTAGGAGAGGAAGTGTTCAAGCTATTACTAGCGAGAGGAGCAAAAAAAGAAGATGCAGAAGATATAATTCAAAACACCTACTACAAAATTTACACGCTATTGGATAAATTAACAGAGAGCAATATACGTCCTTGGTTTTTTAGAGTATCACTTAATCAATATATTGATTTGAAAAGGAAAAAGGAGCAGCAGAACATTTACTTAACTGAGGAAATTTATTCAAAGCTATCACATATCGATTGCGATTTTGATACGGTTTTAAATAAAGATGAGATTTTTTATTTATTAAAAGACATAAAAAAAGAATACAAAGAAATTTTCTTTTTAAAGTATTACTATGATTTTTCATATGAAGAAATTGCAACTATTTTGGATATTCAAGTAGACAGTGTAAAGCAAAAATTATATCGTGCACGTAAATTTATTCACTCAAAAATAGGAGGACAACATTGATGGAATCTTCGTTAAATGATGCTTTAAAAAAGGCTAAACGAAAACATCTACTAAAAATTATCATCACTTCAATTATTGTAGTACTAATTCTCTTACCTATCTTTTATAAAACAGGTAACTACTTTGCAGCGAAAAGCTCTACAAGACTTCACGGAAAGCTTTTTTTACATAATGCCATTGCTGAACCTAATATTCATATCGACTCTCAAGTAACAAGTAATTCATCGATGTTTGGGGGTAACATTATTACAAACCGTTCTAAGAATATTAATGGTTATGTAGTTCAATGGAGCACTCTTACAAGTTCATATGATTGGTTTCGAGTCAATATTGACACGAACGAGTTAGTACCAGGATTTCATTGGTCTGATACAGAGTTCTATGAGTATGATAAACAGACAAAGAGTAAATCAGCAACATTTTATCATCCATCCATAAAAAAATACTATAATGGTGTACAAAATGAATTAGGGGAAATTTCGGAAATGGAGAACCACGTTGCAGAAGTTGCCATTTCCTTTGATAAACCATACACGTTACAGGAAATACAAGCAAAAATCCCTGATAATTTAAACATCGTATGGTTGTATATGGCTTCTCCAATTAGGGATGAAAGCAAGGGGCCAGCTGGTATGCCAGTTTATGGGTTTGAACTTTCCGACAACCCTAAAGAATTATATTCAAGCTTTGTCGATAGTCTTAAAGAGTATGATTCAAAGGGGAATGATGAAACAATTCAAGAATTTTTAAAGGTAAATAAAAATAAGCAGTTCGGTGAAGTGAAAATTTTAGGGGTAATGCTCACTGGAAAAACAAACAATTTCAAAGCCTTAGAGAATCAAGATTTTATCCGCGGTGCTTCAGTAGGTGCCACTGCACAAATCGTTCCTTATATTAAACCTGAAAAATAATATGCAAGAGATACAATAAAAATTATGTTCTTAATTAACTAAATGGAGAAAGTTTAAGCTTAAGACTGATAATTAGCAGTTTTTTTTGTTATGAAGCTAACGGTACAGTATTCTTGGAAAGAGTGCTAATGAGATTTGATCTAATACATAGAAAACACAGTTTGTGAATAGATGTACTTAAACTAACGGGTGCGTTAGTTGCATAAGGAACACAAAATGATTAATCTTTTTTATAAAAAATAATCCAATTAAATAGTATAAGGGCATGTTTTGATTAATCTTTTTTCAAAACATGCTCTTTCTATTTATTCATTTATCAAGGTTTCTTGGAATAATTTGATCAAACTTTGTTTCAACTCTACATATAATGTTCACCATACAAACTCAGGATTAAATTCCTCTGGATCCATCGTTGCTTTTATATAGGTAACTGGGTTCTCGTTAGGCATCGTGATAGTTAATTCGTTTTCTTCTTTATTTAACTCTAAAGTGAAAAATGAATTCCTGTTTGATCCTTCTTTACTAGTCATTATGGCAGTTATTTTATTGTCCGTTGATTCTGCTAGTTTGAAATATTTTCTATCCTTTTTTTCGTTTTTCTTCACGATATTTTCCAATATATTTCCTTCAGTATCGGATAATGAAATCATTATGTATGACTTATCTGTTATCCAGCCACCATATATAGGATGATACTTGGCTGCTTCAGGAAGATTGTTAGTTCTTGTAGGTTCTGCCTTACTTATCCCTTCTTGGTTATTTACCTTTTCAGGATTAGTGACTTGTTCGTTGTCACAAGCAGCAAGACTACCTAAAAGCAGGAGTCCTACAGTGAATTTTTTTATAAACACGAGCGAGTCCTCCTAAAAATTTTTTAGATAACGAAAAAATAACTCCCTTATATAATTATGGTTTTTTTCCTTTTTTTTCAACTGTTATTTACTTAATAAGCTGGTTACATACCAGTTTTTTCATTTTTATAGTTCTATTCATCTCTTCTTCATACCCATTAAAGCCGTTTTCTTATGGCACTAACGGGGCAGTTTAGTTCATTAAGAAAAATGGGTTTTTGTGGTAAAATAAGTTTAATTATTTTTCACTAAGGAGTCTACCCTCTATATGAAATTAGATGATAAAAAGAAAAAGGTACAAATGAAATATAGAATGAAAATGATGCAAAAGAAAGAAGATGGTGAAAATAACAGTAAAAAAGTGTTTGTTATTTCTGCTATCTTATTTTTGTTAATTCTGTTGTCATACTGGGGACGATTTATTTCAATCTGAAATCCCTAAATAAATTAGGAGTTGTTTATATGTTTGATGTTGCACTGTTATTTATTATTGCTTTTGCTGGAGGAATTATTGCTATTATTGGTTTCTTCGTTATATTAGGTCGAAGGATTTCAGAACCGAAGAAAGCACTTCAACAAAGAATAGATAAACTAGAAGAAGAGGTTCAAATATTGAAAAATCACAAATAATAAACTAGCTTTAATGAACTAACGGGTGCGTTAGTTGATGAAGGAACACAAAAATGACCAATCTTTTTTATAAAAGAATAGTCCAATTAAATAGTATAAGGGCATGTTTTGATTCATCTTTTTTCAAAACATGCCCTTTCTATTTATTCATTCACCTTATTAATATACATTTTTTTCTAAATGAACACTTGAATATTTAATTCACATCTATTAAACTAGTGGTTAGTTGTTAAAAAACACCAGCTAAGGAAAAAATTAGTTGTTCTCTATTTGAAAAACACTGAATTTGATCCTTTTTGGCGAAAGAATTACATATCTAATAAATAGTATATTGGAGGTTTTTGTTCTTACCAAATTATTATCATGAAAACAAAAAAGCTGAGGGAGATTAGAGAATGAGAATACAAAAAAAGATAATAGGTATATGCGGAGCTGTAGGATTATTATTTGGGGGGACAACAACATTTGCTGCCACTTCTACGAATACTCCTCAAGTTGTTAAACATGAGAAAAAGGTAGAAGGAAACATACAAGAGGAGATAATAAAAGTAGATAGTAGCGAAGTTAAAAAAAGGGAAATCCTTACTTATTTTAATAATAACAAACCAAAGAAGTATAAAGAAAATGAGGTTATCGTAAAATTTAAAAAGAATTACTCCATAAAAAGTCTAGGATCCCTGAGCACTACTTTAGGTTTAACAAATGCAAAAGAATTGAATAAAGAAGGAACACATGTAATGAAATTTTCCAAAAATAAAAAGATGGCAGATGTGTTAAAAGAACTTAACGCTTCTTCTAATGTTGAGTATGTAGAGCCAAACTATGTATATCAACCGACAGCAGTTACAGATCCCCTATATAGCGAACTATGGGGACTTAAAAATACTGGACAGGAAATATTAGGACAAGTTGGTAAAAAAGGTATTGATATAAATGCGGAAGCAGCATGGGCTAATACAAAGGGCAGTTCCTCTCTTGTTATTGGAGTGATTGATACAGGAATCGAAATTAATCACCCAGAATTAAAAGATAAAATTTGGGTAAACACTGAAGAAATACCTAACGATGGAATCGATAATGATAAAAATGGATATATAGACGATGTAAACGGCTGGAATTTTTATGATAAAAATAATAGATTGTTCATTCGAGGAGAGGAAGACTTCCACGGAACTCATGTTGCAGGAACAATAGCTGCAAAAGCAAATAAAATTGGAGTTACCGGTATTGCTCCAAATGTGAAAATTATGCCTCTCAAGTTTCTCGGACCATATGGAGGGTACGAATCTGATGCGATTGTTGCCATTGAATATGCTAAGGCAAAAGGTGTAAAGATTTTGAATAACTCATGGGGTGGAGGAGAAAATTCACAAGCATTAAAGGATGCTATTAAAAACTCAGGCACCTTATTTATAGCTGCGGCAGGTAACTTTGCAGAGAACTCGGATACAAGTCCAATGTATCCTGCTGCTTATGATTTGCCTAACATTCTTTCTGTAGCCTCTATTAACAATACAGGAAATCTTTCAGGTTTTTCTAACTACGGTGCAAAAAGCGTAGATGTCGCTGCTCCTGGTGAAAGTATTTTAAGTACAACCCCAAGTGTGGAAGGCGACTATTCTACGGCTTATGAATATCTTGATGGAACATCCATGGCTACCCCGCATGTTACAGGAGTAGCAGCGTTAGTAAAAAGCGCACGTTCATCATATACTCCCGTTCAAATCAAGGATGCTATCTTGAGAACCACTACAAAGCTGTCTTCATTAACAGGAAAAGTTGGTACGGGAGGACTTGTGAATGCAGGGAAAGCTGTTAATTTCGAGGTAGATTCTGATATTCCTGGTATTACTTGGAAGGGAGGGAGTATCAGTACTTCACTTGATGCAAGTAAAGATAAAAATGATGTTTATTCTATTAAACTATTAAAAGGGGAAAAGGTGAAGGCTACACTAACTGGTGATTCCGGGACGGACTTTGATTTATATTTGTATAACGACACTACAAAGACTGTAAATTCGAGCAACGGCATTGTAGCACATTCAGAAATTACAAATTCATCCAAGGAGTCCTTTACTTTTACAGCTCCTAAAACAGGCACATATTATTTGAATGCCCACGCATTTAGTGGAGCTGGAAAATACACTCTTTCTGTTACAGAAGGCATTGGAGCAGGAACATATGAAAATACAAGTAAATATTTTGGATATGAAGGAACATGGAATAAAATATCCGATGGAAGTGCGTCGGCAAGCTCATACACAAGTACAAACCAAACCGGTTCAACTGTGAAAATTGTGTTTAATGGTACAGGAATATCCTATAAAGCTATAAAAAATGACAAACAAGGAATTGTAAAAGTGACATTGGACGGAAAATCAGCAAATTATAGCTTGCATGCTGCTACTCCTAAGTATAAAGAAGAAATCTTCAGTAAAACAGGACTAACTGCAGGTAAGCACGTATTATCTATTGAATGGACTGGTCAGGCAGATCCTGTTGCCCGTAAAACTTCTACGGAGGTGAATGTTGATTCCATCTTAGTTTTAAAATAGTTGTTATATATATGTATACCTTTAGCTTCATCCATAAAGAGGATGAAGTTAAGGGTTTTTGTGGTCGGGATATTGGGGGAAAGGTTCCCATAATCCTATCTTTAATAGCTATGTATTTCTTAATTAATCATTAGCCTGGTTAAATCCTTCCATATATCTAGTAAAAATGAAAAATCTATGTTTTCATAAGTTAAAATGAATGCCTAAAAGTTAGAAATGTATGATTTTGTGAAATTATCGTACATTCAAATCATTGGTACATAAGGGTTTGAAGAAGGGGAGGTCGATGATGATGACACAACAAAAAAATGTGCAGCCGATCCGGGATCAGCAGCAGTTAGAAGATATGAAATGGGCGCTGAAGCGCCATTGTTCGGAGCGCGATTACATCCTTTTGTTGTAGGCTGTGAGACCGGCCTACGTGTTGGGCACCTACTCAAGCTCACCACGAAGCAGATCCTGGACCTTAAAGGCAAACAAAACAAGATTCTTCGGGTCAAGGAAGGCAAAACGCAAAAAATCCGCGACATGTATATCGCGAATTGCTTTGAAGAGGTCTTTGAGTAAGCCCAAAGCGTCCCGAGTCCCTATTTATTCACGTCCAGGAAGGGAGAACGCCCCATTCGCCGCCATAGAAGTTTCTTATGGAACTAAAGGGGCAGGATAGTTTATTAAGGAATACTGTTAAGTGACATTAAAGTCGTTTAAAAACGTCAGTCCTGTTATTCCATTAAAGGGCCGGATTGTGGAGGATTGGAAAATTTTGATTCTACAAATAATTGGGGGATTGGAAGAAGGAAAGCTATGTATAATTAGTGATGTAAGTTTATGCTTTTTATGTAATAATTATTTTGTAGAAATGTAAAGTTACAATTCATACATAGTGAAGGTGGGGATCATAATGGCAACGGGAACGCATACTGTAGTAGTTCCAGTAGATGTACAAGCAGTTTGGGATTATGTCAGTGATCTCGAAAAATGGGCAACGACAGTACCAGCCTATAAAGAACATGAAATCTTAAATGACAAGCAATCTATTTGGACATTTGAAGGTAGTGTGAAAGGTATTAAAAAAACAATACAAGCGCAGGTAGATATTACCGAATGGAATGAACCTTCAAATATTAAGTTTGAACTAAAAGGTTTATCAGATAATTTTACAGGAAGCGGTCACTTTACTGCAGAAGATGTCAATGGTAAAACAATAATGACTTGTACGGTGGAAATCCATGCAGGCGGATTATCTGGTGCGGTGTTAACACCAATTATTAAATGGGCTGTTCCAAAAGTAGCATCTCGTTTAACAGAATCTATCGCACGTAAAATTGCAGTATTCTCATAGTTTTCAAAGATTGAAGCCAATTCATTTTGGAGATACCTTCTCTGAAGTATAGATGGTAACATTCTGAAGTGACCAATATAATGATATCGAGCTCTACTAGAAATTTTATAATTAGCGGAAAGGGGGCTGTCCAAAAAGGATGGCCTCTTTTTTTCAATATTCCAGAATCGCTCTTCTTAATGAACTAACGGGTGCGTTAGCTGAAGATCGAAGCTGTCTTTAAGGCAGCTTTTTCTTTATTCAACTATCGGTGCAGTTAGTTGTATAAGAAATTATCTAAATATATCCTTATCTGAATTTACCATGTTAAATTTATGCTTTTTATACCCAAAAGAATTAAACTTAAAAAGCTACACCAGATTGTATCTCTGGAGTAGCTCCTATTTTATAACTTTCTATACTTTTCTGATACTCTGGAAGCGAATATGGGAACATCTTTCCTTATTTGAGGTACTTTTTCTAAATCTAAAGTTGCCTTTAATTCACCAACTTCTTGATCTAATTTTTGAACAATGTCTCCCCATGGATCTACAATTTGTGAGCAACCTGCGAATTCCACTCCTAACTTTGTTCCCGTTACATTTGATGCAACAACATACATTTGGTTCTCAATTGCGCGCGCACGAAGTAACGTATTCCAATGTGTCTCTCTTGCGAGTGGCCATTCTGCTACTATATGTAGCACTTGAATACCTTGTAATGCTAAGTCACGAATAATTTCAGGGAATCGTAAATCGTAACAAATAATAATCCCCATTTTCACACCTTCAAGTTCAAATACTTCCACTTGATTATGACCGCCTGTTAAAAACTTGGGTTCATCTAACATCGGAACAAGGTGCATCTTGTCATATGTATGAACAATCTCACCCATTCGATTTACAATAATTGCACGATTAAAGATATCTTTACCTTCTAGTACGGCAATCGAGCCACCCACCAAGTTTACATTAAACTTCTTAGCCAGTGATTGTAAAAATTCAATTGATTGATTACCATCCACTTTGCAGATTTCTTTCAATTCTTCTAACGCATAACCCGTAGACCACATTTCAGGAAGTACTACAACGTCCAAATCATCACTGTAGTTAGCTTCTAACCAGCGTTCAATGATTTTCCTATTCTCTTCTGGATTCCCAACTTCTAAATCCATTTGAAATACCAAATAATTCACATTATTCACTCCTCAATATTATTTAGTAACGAAGTATCCGGTTTTACAAACAACCATAATATAGCTGCAATAAACACAGGGATTATAGTTACTCCCAGTGTGATATTCCACCCAAAGTTTTCTGCTAACCAACCACATAATAACGGTGATACAAATGCTCCTAGATTTCCCCACAAGTTCATCCAACCTGAAACGGAACCTGAAAAGTTTCTGCCTAAGTCTGTAGCAGAAGCCCATGAACACACTACTGTGAATCCTAGTGAACCCAAGCATAATGATAACCATAAAACATTCATATAAGGCGATACTGTCATAACAGCAAGGTACATTGATATAATAAATACTATTAAACCTGATATAGCTAAAGAGGATCTTGATATTTGCTTTGAAAAACCTTTACGTACTAAGTAGTCAGAAAGAATACCACCAGTCATTACAGTTATCAGTATTGCTAACCAAGGCAGGCTTGCAGCAAATCCCATTTTACTTAATGAGAACCCTCTATCTTCCAGTAAATAGGTAGGTAACCAAACTAAAAAGAAAGTAATGATATATAGAACAACAAAATATTGTAATCCTAACGCCCAAAATCTATAGCTTTTCAGAAAAGTATTCCATGGGGCTCTAACTTTAGCTGTTTCAACAATTTCTCTGTCTTCAAGTATATATTCTTTTTCTTGTTCATTCACTAATTTATGTATCTCAGGATAGTCTCGAGCTATAACATACCATACACCCGCAATGATTATTCCTATTAATCCAAAAATATAAAATACAGCTTGCCAACCAAAATATTGATAGATATAAACCGTAACGATAGGGGCAATAACTGGTCCAAAATATGAACCGGCCAATAAAGCACTAGATGCTCTGGCCTTTTCATCTCTTCTAAACCAGTTTGTATTAAATACGGCGTTAGCTGGAAACATCGGTCCTTCACCTATCCCAAATAAGAATCTCACCATATACAATAGACCGTGAGATTTAACTACACCCGTCAAACCCGTAAATACTGACCACCATACTAGAGCAAAAGTGATCATTTTTCTTGGACCAAACTTTTCTGCCATAAGTCCTGCTGGAATTTGAACTAACGCGTAACCTAATGAGAATAATGATGCAAGCATACCAAATTGAACTTTATCTAAGCCTAAATCATCCATCATTGGTTTTGCTATTATTGAAATATTTGATCTATCCATGTAAGCGATTACACCGATTATAAAGAAAAAGAATGCTAGTCCCCATCTAACTTTAGTAGGTTTCTTTTTCAAAATAGTCCCCCCTTAATAAACCATGGAATAATGATGTTTAATTTTTCTGTTTAATTTGGGATGTTCAATTTCATATTCAAATTTATCACCAAAAACAAATCCATTTTTTGTAGGAACAGTACCTGAAAAAATAACAGTATGTTCTAAATCCTTTTCCCCGAATTTGTCCAGCTTTTCCAATAAAACATCAAACTCTAAGAGTGCTTCTAAAGTGTCTTCTTGATATAAACACTTTTCCCCATTTGAAGTAACATAAGAACGTAAAATAATATTATCCCAGTCTTCTTTTAAATCTGCTAATCTCCAAAAATCAGTTGCAAGAGGTTTATCACATATTGATTTAGACTTTAAAATATCTTCTTTTTCTACTTCTCGATCAGTATGATCGCTGCCAAGGGTAACCAACCATTCTTTTCCGTCATGGAATAACACATATTCTGCTTCCCCTGAGGAAAATTTACTTCCATTACATTCATTAGAAAAATTCAGTTGTTCTATTTTTTGTGGATATATCATCGGTACATGAGGTGGAGGTGCAATCCCTATTTCTTTTAATTCATCTATGTGTTCTTGAATTTTTTCTATATTTCTTCCCCCATATCCAACAACAATTACTTTATTAATATCAATTTCATGTTTTTTAACCTCTCCATTAGAAAGATGTAAATTAATTACTTTTCTCATTTGAATTCCTCCTCAATTGACTAATGATTTCATTTTTTGTATTTTCCACATGGTTATATGATGCTACCAGAAGTTGATTAATATCTTGTGATTTTATACCTTGTACAATTGCTTTATGTTCAGCTATTGTTTCCTCAATACGCGACTTCTCAGTTATGGCTTTTAACCCAAACCATCTAATCTGATCACCAATTTCTTCAAACCATTTTTCTAATCGCTGATTTTTAGTTAATAATACAATTTCAGAATGAAACTCTTTATCTAATTCAATAAATCTTTGGTGATCTGTTTTATTTTTTTCTTGCTCCTCTATGTAACCTTCTAAAACTTTTATTTGTTCTGGAGTAATATTTCCACATATTTTTTCTAGTGAGAATCGGTCAAAAATCATTCGAATTTCCATTACTTCAATTACATTTTCTTCTGTTATTTCATTAATAAACGTACCAACCCGTGGTTTTGAAATGATCCATTTTTCTCTTTCTAACAACGACAGAGATTCTCTTACAGGAGTTCTACTTACACCTAACTTTTCACTTAGGTCTCTTTCATAAATTGCTTGACCCGGTAGAAGTTCATAATTCAAAATTGATTTCTTAATTGCCTCAAAAGCTATATCTCTTAACGGCATAACTGTCTCTATTTTTTTCATTTTTCCTCCTATTGGTATGTGGTATACCAAGTATAGTACAAACCTAAAATTCAGTCAATTCAAAATAATAGGATTTCTTCGGTAGCCCTTTTCTTGTTGGACTAAAGGGGAGATTAGTTGAAAAATTGATGGTAGAATGAAAAAAATTTACATGTGTTTTTTGGAAGGTGAGTAATATTGGAAATTTGGAAATTAAGCGAAAAGGTCTCGAAACTTAGCGATGTAATACCTTATTACTTTTTTAGCCTATTTTTTTCTTGTATCTCTTTATCTGTTGTTATAGTTATTTTTAGTGGAGAGCTCTCTTGGTTGTTACCTGGTATTATTGTGTATTCTTTTTATATTGTTATTCCCTACTTAATTTTTGCTGTGCCATTACAAGTTTTTTTCAATAAGTATCCAAGAAAATTTAACTTATTTTACTTATTCGTTTACAATATTTTCTCATTTATAGCCGTATTCATATTTTATATAGTAGAAAATTTAGGCTTTGATATGAATGTAGTAAAAATGAAAGAGTATTATGAATTAAGCCTTTCCGCATCTGTTGTTTTTTGGATTTGGGACTCCATCTTTTTACAAAAGAGAACTGAATAGTTCTTGAACTAACGGGTGCGTTAGTTTAATAAGAAGCATAAGAAGTATAAAAGGATCTTCCAATCGGAGATTCTTTTTTCATTGCCTATATGGTCGCTTATATGTCAATTGCTTGCTATTTTTGTTAAAGTTCTTTCTGATAGTAGAACTACTTTTTTTGCTGTGATTTGCTTAGTGTACAAAATACTGAAATGTTGCGTGACCCCTTCTATACGTCGTTTTCGATTATAAAAAAAGACAAAAAAATGAAAAGTAACAGTATTTATATACTTGCAAAATAACACTTAAAATAAGTGCAAATTATCACCTAAAGTAACAGTTTTTTTTGATTTTAATTGAGAAATTATGAAATATTCATTTTTATCCAAATAATTGAAACGAGATGACCTAGGTGTCAGTCTAACTGTTGTCTGAAAGAAAGGAGCAAAAAATATGTTCCATTTAAATACGGTAAAAAAGGCTCAAAAAGGGGACGACCAAGCATTCATAAATCTGGTTCATAAAGAAAAGGAAAAACTTTATCGAACAGCATTCCTGTATGTAAAAAATGAAAGTGACTCTCTAGACATTGTTCAAAATACGATTTACAAAGCCTACATATCTATTAGAAACCTAAAGGACTCTTTATCGATGACGCCATTGCGGCACGTAGCTTATTTCGAACCTTATTCGGATCAACCAGAATACGCGGTGAGACATCTTCGTCTCTAACGATTAATTATGCAATCTTAAATAATTGATGTAAGATTGCATAAAACTATTAATCTATTAAATAATCTGCATATTGTAATTATTGGGAATATATCAATAATTAAATCGCGAAATAATCAATCTCCGCTTGGTATGGTAGTTGCATATTAGTTAATTAATCACGAATAAGGGTGGAGTGATACATGGAGAATGCAAAATTAAGACGTACGTTAACAGTATTTCCTTTAGTGCTATTTGGGTTGGCTTATATGGCACCTACAACAGTTTTTTCTACTTATGGGGTGGTTGCGGAAATAACGAAAGGGATGGTGCCAGCTGCTTATATTATAGCTTTGGTTGGTATGTTATTTACAGCCTATAGTTATGGTCAAATGGTTAAGGCCTACCCTGTTGCTGGTTCTGCGTATACATTTACTCAAAAGGCTTTTAATCCTCACCTTGGATTCTTAGTAGGCTGGGTTATACTATTAGACTATTTATTTTTGCCAATGATCAATGGATTACTAATCGCTATTTACTTAAACGCATATTTTCCATCCGTTCCTTTTTCCGTCTGGTTAATCGCCTTTGTAATTTTAATCACCATTGTAAATATAATTGGAGTGAAAATAGCAACAAAAATAAATCTTTTATTAGTTGCCTGTCAATTCTTAATAATAGTTATATTTACATTCCTCTCAATTAAAGGGTTACTAAACGGAATGGGTTCAGGAACATTATTCATGAGTTCTCCATTTGTGAATGGAGAGATACCGCTATCTTTAGTATTAGCAGGATCTTCCATTTTATGTTTATCATTTTTAGGATTTGATGCTGTTACTACATTTTCGGAGGAAACCATTAATCCGAAAAAAATAATTCCAAAGGCTATTTTCCTCGTTGCGTTAATAGGGGGAGGTCTGTTTGTCACCATCTCATACATCAGTTACCTTGTTTACCCAAATTTCCAAGCTTTTAAAGATCCAGATTCCGCTTCCTTGGAAATTGCTATGTACATCGGGGGTAATTTATTTCAATCTATTTTTCTAGCAGGTTATATTACCGGGGGGCTGGCGTCTGGTTTATCAGCTCATGCAAGTGTTTCGCGACTTTTGTATGCGATGGGGAGAGATGGGGTTCTTCCAAAGAGAATTTTTGGTCATATTCATCCAAAATTTCAAACTCCAACACACAACATCATCTTAGTGGGCATTTTTGCTTTATCTGCGTTATTTATTGATTTAGTGACAGCATCATCCTTTATTAACTTTGGGGCGCTCGTTGCATTTACATTTGTTAATCTTTCGGTTATTTCCCATTATTTTATTAAAGAAAAACAGCGAAACGGAATTAACACACTAAAGTACCTAATATTGCCGCTGATTGGTACTGGTTTCACAATTTGGTTATGGACCAGTCTTGATTCAAAGGCACTTTTACTTGGACTGGGATGGTTTGGAGTTGGTTTCATCATGCTCCTTTCTAATACGAAAATGTTTAGTGAACGGCCACCAGAGCTTTCTATTGATAGTGCGATTGAAAAAGAAATTCAAGCATAAAAGCTATATTCATTAAGGAGGATAAAAATGGTAAGTGCAGACATCATTCTTTCTGGTCAACATGTATTCACTGGGTTACAAGATGAGCCAATAAAAGCAGCTATCGCTATTAAAGATAATAAAATTATTAAAATCGGTTCTAAAGAAGATATAATGTCATTCCTTGGAAATGAAACAAAAGTGTATGACATGGAAGACGGACTAATTATTCCGGGATTTCATGATTTTCATATGCACATTATGATGGGAAGCATTTTACAGAAGGACAGTGCCAAATTATTTGATGCAGATTCTGAAGAGGATGCAGCCAAAATAGTAGGTGAATTTGCAGAAACGAGACCAAATGATGAGTGGATATTTGGTGTCGGTTGGGATCATACCAATTGGAAGAACAAAGTGTTGCCACATAGAACAACACTAGATAAATATATTAGTGATCGCCCTGTTTTATTATTCAATGCAGAAGTGCATTACGCATGGATCAATAGTAAAGCAATGGAAATGATTCACTTAACGAAGGACACCCCAGATCCGGAATATGGAGAAATTGGAAAAGATGAAAATGGGGAACTGACAGGCCTTCTATTTGAACAGGCAATTGGGTATGCATCGGAACATGCATACAAATTACCGAAAGATAAACGTGTAAGCCTATTCCAAGGTTTTCTTAATGAAACAAAAAGATTGGGAATCACATCCGTTAATGACTTATACGGAGCTAAAATTGCGCCAAATCCATTAGACGATCTTGAAATTTTTAAGGAATTTGAGAGAGAAGGGTTACTTACAACCAGAATTCACTTTTCGCCGGAGTTAAAAATGGATTTAGCTATCGCAAAGGAATTACAAACAAATTATCAGTCAGACAAGCTCACCTTTTCTGGATTAAAACAATTTATAGATGGTGTTGTGACAAGTCATACTGCTTTTTTATTGGATCATTACAAAGACCGTCCAGATACAAAAGGCGGAACGACTTATCCAGCTGAAACAATTAAACAATTAGTAAAAAAGGCAGATAAGGAAAATTTTCAAATTCGTTTCCATGCTATTGGAAACGGTGCAGTCCGCTTAGCATTGGATGCATTTGAAGAAGCGAGAAACGTAAATGGAGAAAGAGACGCTAGACATGTCATTGAACATGTGGAGGTATTGCATCCAGATGATGTTCATCGCTTTAGGGAATTGGATGTGATCGCTTCCTTTCAACCTAAACACATTGAATTAATGGAAAGTGAGGCGTATACAGCCAGAATCAGTGAAAAACAACAACCTCTCTATTATCCTATCAAAACACTAGTGGATACTGGTGCTAAAATTGCCTTTGGTACAGATTTTCCTGTAGTGCCCCTAAATCCTATGATGGGTATTTATCAGGCAATCACCAGAAAAGATTTAATCGGGAAGGCGTGGCAAGAGTCGGAAGGAGTAACATTGGCACAAGCGTTAAAATACTACACGGCCATACCGGCATACGGGTCATTTAGAGAAAATGAATTAGGTACATTGGAAGCAGGGAAGATAGCAGATATCGCTGTATTAAATAAAAATTTATTTAGCATATCAACAGAGGAAATTCTTGAAACAGAAGTGAAGATGACGATCATGGATGGAAAGATCGTATATGAAAACCCGGTCGTCCAAACTGTATAAGATAAAAAAATAAAAGTGAGGTAGTGAGAAGATGTCAAAAGTAAAAGTTGGTCTTATCCAAATTCATTGTGGAGAATTCATTGAGCAAAATATTCAAAAAACGATAGAGAAAATAAAAGAAACAGTAAATAAAGGTGCACAAATCGTTTGCTTACAGGAATTATTTTCTTCGCAATATTTTCCGCAAACGGTCAGTGTGAAAAATTATGATTTAGCTGAAGATGTAGATAGCGGTACATTAGCCGAAATGGGTGAATTAGCAAAGGAATTAGCAATTGTCTTGATTGTACCTTTTTACGAAAGAGCAGGTGCTGGTATTTATTTTAATAGTGCAGCTGTATTTGATGCTGATGGAGAATGTTTAGGGATTACAAGAAAAAATCATATTCCGGATGGTCCCCAGTATCATGAAAAATATTATTTCGTTCCAGGCAATACTGGGTATCCTGTCTATGAAACGGCTTATGGAAAAATAGGAGTCGGGATTTGTTGGGACGAGTGGTATCCAGAAGTTGCCCGAATTTTGAGCTTACAAGGTGCAGAGATATTATTCTATCCTTCCGCTATTGGTTCAGAGCCAGATCATCCCGAGATATCGACAAGATCATCCTGGGAAAAGGCAATTTCCGCTCATGGCATTTCGAATGGTGTATTTGTTGCTGCGACAAATCGAGTGGGCCAGGAAAAGGACATGAATTTTTACGGTGGTTCATTCATTAGCGATACATTCGGGAATATTTTAGCTTCACTTGATGATGAAGAAGGAATTATTGTGAAAGAAATTGATTTAAAAGAAATAGAAGAGACTAGAAAAATTCTGCAATTCTTTAGAGACCGTCGTGTCGATACTTACGGCCCCATATTGCAAAAAGAAATACTTCCAACTCCATCCCCGTCAAAAAAGGGAACAAACAAAGCGCTGTTTAGTTAATATTTAAAAGGAATAGCAGGCCAGAGTACCTGCTCAGACTGTAGACAAACCTGATAATGATCGAGTTTGCCGAAATCATTATTTTCCACTCTAGGCACTCGCTTTCCGCGGGAGGTCCGGGAGCCTTCTAGGCGCCGCACCTGTGGAGTCTCCCTTGGACGCACTAAATTTTAGGTGGAGTTATTAGTGGTAGAACTAAAAACACTAGTGTGCTTGTAGCAGTTACAAATAATTACTGACTGCATTGCTTAGATAACCTATCGTTGAAATGGTAAAAACCAATTTTCCTAAATGGAGAATTGGTTTTTTACGTTATTCAATTGGTCGTTAATGTAACAGGCATTCTATATCTTGCTTTATGGAAATAACGGGTGAATCAGCTTTTGATCGGAGCTGTCGCTAAGGCGGCTTTTTCTTTATATGACGGTTAGCGAAGAACAATATTGGACATACTAAGAGAATGAAATTATTACCGAATTTTCAGAAAAATACATTGACGGGAAAACAGGGTTGTTATATATTATTATTAAGTTAAATTTATTGTTATATAACAGGAGGAGGAATCTAGATGATGAACATTTATGATAAAGCTTATGAAAGTTATTTAAAGATTTGCGAAAGGTATGAAATCGAGTCGATAAACATTGACCATTTTATCAAAAATCTAACTAAAGATCAGTTGGATGAATACAGTAAATTAGCCGTTTAAACGAAAGGACGTGATTGCACAAGATGGACCTCCCGGTTGATGTAGATGTAGAAGCCAGTTAGAAACCCCACCAGTCGCTAAGGGAACAGGTGGGGTTTTGTCATGTGTTTTAATAGCTTATTTTTAATTAATAAGATAACTCGGCAGTTGCACAGATGTGTTTTGGCGATTTATACTCGCTAGCCCGAAGGCAAAAGTAACAATCAAAATGTTCATCGTATTCATGGTCATGTTTGCGAAAGAACCCTTCTTTTGTTCGAGGACGTGTATAGGGTAAAGCCGTTATAATTTCTTTGTTAAATAGGTATCTGGTAATTTCTGGTGTCTTGTAAGTTCATCTGCTCTTATAAAATCAATACAATAGAATATCAATCACTATTACATTATTAGTAAAAGAATGGATGAAAATACAAAATTCAGAATTTTCTTGAAAGAGATTCATACACATGTTAGAATTCAATTCAGGTAAGAATATTATAAATAACATGATATTGGAATTATGGTGAAACTCGGTTTCTTAATAAGCAACTAAAAACCAATTATGAAGGACTAAAAGATCTATGTAGGAAATAAAGTCTACAGGGATTTGAAACATTAAAAAACGCCTTCTTGCTATTACGCTAAAACATCATGAATCAGCACAATGATTGTTATACATATCGACATAACTAATCATTCTTTTTATACAAAATTTTTTGGTTATAGAAAGGAACGATGTTGCTTATTAAGAAACTTCGAGTGTCGATTATACATCTTCAGTTTTAATATTCTTCAAATCTATTTATAAGGGGGTGAGAAAAATGATTTGAAAGCGCTTCTTTGAAAGGAAATAATATTAAATAAAACTTGCTTTTAACACCAAAGCGATGTAAATATGCTAATAATTTATTTTTTGGAATGGAAGAAATGTAAGCGCTTGTATAAAAGTTATCATTGGTAATGTCCCGTGTTTTAGACTGTAACATCGTAACTAGTTTAGAAAAGGCACAACTTTACATGATGGAAATGAAATCATTCAGGAGGTTTTGTTTAATGAACAAACAACTGCAGATGAAAAAGAAATCTAAATGGAAAGTTCGTTATACTGTCTTATTCGTATTATGGTTATGTTGGCTGTTTTCTTTCCTGGATCGAATGGTTATCACTATTGCATTGCCTTATATTGGTGAAGATCTTAATTTAACGGCAACAGCTCAAGGGTTACTGTTAAGTATTTTCTTTGCGGGGTATGCACTGTTCCAAATTCCGGGCGGGATGTTATCAGATAAATTTGGCTTTCGTCGTGTGATGAGCATTGCGATTGTTTGGTGGTCAATTTTCACATCATTGACTGGTTTTATTTTTTCTTATCCACTTATGTTACTCATTCGATTCGTTTTCGGTTTAGGTGAGGCATGTTTACCAGGTGCTGCTTATAAAGGAATAGCTAATTACTTTCCTAGTAAGCAACGAGGAACAGCTACTGGAATTCAGTCAACAGTTAATACTTTAGGACCGGCAATTGCTGCTATTGCTGCAGCAGCAATTATTGGGGCATTTGGATGGCGTACAGTTTTTATCGTAATGGGTATTCCGGGCATTATACTCGGTCTGTATATCTGGTTTAAATTCAAAGATAATCCGAAAGATCATCCTAAAATGACGAAAGATGAGCTTGCAGAATTAGATGAAGACATTCAGTTTGAAAAATCGAATGAAGAAAAGAACTCAGGAGTTTCCTTTAAGGAACTATTTAGAAAACCGATTTTATGGCAAATGGCGTTCATTTGGTTCTTCTTTGATATTACTTTCTGGGGATTCACTTCTTGGCTTCCATCATATCTGATAAATGTTAGAGGGCTTTCTTTAATGGATACTGGTATTTTCAGCGCCTTACCGTATTTAGTAGGTACAGTTTCCATTGTTCTTGGTGGGTACTTGTCAGATAAAGTAAAAGGAAAGAGGAAATGGGTGTTTATCCCTAATGCTGTAATTAGTGGGTTAGCATTATTATTAATGCTTCAATCTACTTCTACTGCAGTGGTCATTACGTATCAATGTGTTGCAGCATTCTTCATGTTCTTAGCTCAAGGAGCATTCTGGGGTCTGGTTGTTGACACACTTCCTGCAAAAATAATGGCTGCAGGTTCATCTACTGTTAACTGTTTCGGATCAATTGCAGGTTTTATCTCCCCGTTACTTATGGGTTATATGATTGAAAGCAGCGGTGGTTCTTACAATTCAACTTTCATATTAATGATTGCAGCAATGATTGTTGCAGCAATTATTGCCCTTACGATTGGCAATAATACCGAAAAAGAAAATTCATTAAATTCAGAAACAATAGTAGAAGCTTAATTTGAATTGCAAATTTATCAGTAAGTAAATGGGTTCATTTATCTTTGCCGAGAATGTTTTTTTACATGGTAATAGCATTATATTTACAAAACCCTTGTTGATAAGTGGCTGTCAGATGGCGAATCCTCGTACATAGAAATGCAGACGCTTTTTTTCAGATAGTGGGTAAGGAAGAGGAAAAAAAAGGTGTTGGAATTTTCAGAAAAGCAATTAAAATTAAAAGGAAACAATGTTGCTTATTAAGTAACAGATAGTGCGTGAATGAACGAAATAAGTTAAATCATCTTGTAAGGGAGTTTGAATGAATGAAAGTAAATTTAAAACCAAACAATGTTAGTTCATTAACAAAGGTACTTGCAGTAGCTACGCAAAATCAATTTGCTGTTGGTTCGTTTACCCCTAGAGCTACAAAGATGGTAGCTCCTATACTTAGAGCGGCCCAAGAAAAGAAATCTGCGGTTATTGTTCAAACTTCTGAGAGGGAGCAGGAACGATATGGAATTAATTTAGCGGAATTTAGCCGAGAGTTTTATCGTGTGATCCAAGAGGAGAATATTACGATTCCTGCTGTGTTACATTTAGATCATACGAAGGATATCAATGTAATTGCTGAAGCCATCGAAGTTGGTTTTACATCTGTTATGATTGATGCATCAGAGCAGCCATTTAAGAAAAATATTGAGATAACAAAAAAGGTTGTCGAGTATGCACATTCAAGAGGCGTAACTGTTGAAGCTGAATTAGGCAAGATAGGGACAACCGACTTTATTGAAACCGACGTTGATGAAGAGCTATTTACAGAGCCTGAAGAAGCAAAACAGTTTGTAGAAGAGACATGTATTGATGCATTAGCGGTTTCTGTCGGAACTTCACATGGGGTTTATCTTGTTAAAGATCCAAAAATTGATATTGAACGTTTAATGGAAATTCGTGCATTAACATCTGTACCTTTAGTGTTACATGGCGGTTCAGGCACTCCTTCAGAGATGATTAAGAATGTAATTCAAATTCCTAATGGTGGAATTAGTAAAGTGAATATTGCAACAGATTTAGAACATATGATGATAAAAACTCTTAATCGAGAAAATCATGTTACAGAAAAAGAGTGGTCGGAACTACCGACTGAAACAGTGACTTTAGTCCAAAACGCAGTTCAGAACGTAGTAAAAGAAAAAATTGAAAACTTTTTAATAAGTAGTGATAGCGCTTCCTACTATGTTTAAGAAGCAATATGATATTAACTTTGAACTGTACCCCTTATTTTAGACACATAGATAAACCCTTAACCACATAATAGATGGCTATACTGCTTATAGTTGAAGATAACTTTTTTAGAAGAATTGCTAAGGTAATAGGAGGAAAAATAATATGTCTTTAGAAAGATCAAGTATAGTAACATTTGCTGGTAATCCAGTTACGTTGATTGGGAATGAAATTCGTGTTGGTGAGAAAGCGCCAAATTTTGAAGTATTAGCAAACGATCTCTCAAAAGTTACACTTGAAGATTCAAAAGGGAAAGTCCGCCTTATCTCATGTGTTCCCTCTCTTGATACAGGAGTATGTGACGCACAAACACGGAAATTTAACCAATTAGCTAGCAATCTAGGAAATGATGTAGAAGTGTTAACAATTAGTGTAGATCTTCCATTTGCACAAAAAAGATGGTGTGGAGCAGCAGGAATAGAACAAGCCCAAACCCTTTCAGATCATTTTAAGATGTCATTTGGAACGGCTTATGGGACATATATAAAGGAACATCGTTTAGAATGCCGGGCAGTATTTGTTGTGGATGAAAAAGATATTGTACAGTATGTTGAATACGTTCCGGAAATTACGGAACATCCGAACTATGAAGCAGCTCTAAAAGCAATTAAGTCATTTATAAAAGTTAAAAAGTGATATAAGTAAGCAATATACAACATGTTTAAAGAACGCATATTGTTTTTCATTAAACCTAAGAAGTAAAATGTTACTCCATCAAAATCTTTTTTTCTCATTTTATTTTATAATAGAAAGGCTGCCTTACAAAAGGTCAGCCTCTTCTCCTATATTGTTTTAAAATGTGGTGGTGAGGTGCAAAAAGTTGTTATTACCTTAAAGGAATAGGCTTAAAGTAAAAACTGCATTCTGCTATGATAATAGTATTTAATTTTTGTAAATAAGAAGTCTTGAATATTCTGAATATTATATTTTTTTGTTGAAAAACTAAGTTAGTGGTGATAGTATAAAAAATGTGAAGAATTTATTAAATATAGAATAAAATGTTATATTTTTTACTCACTAGTTGAAACGTCGTTGCTTATTAAGAGACAACGAGGGCGCTAGATTTTTAAATTTTGGCACTGATTTTTGAAAACAGACAGATTGAAGCATGTTAAACAACTTAATTTAAATGATCAGGTTATATAAAATTTAGTAAAATCATCCCTTTCAAATTTTTTTACCCAGTATTGTATACAATACTGCATTCAATTTTGAATTCTTCATTGAGGGGAGGTATAAAGTGTTGAATAGTTTAGAAATAGATATCTATAAAAAAATCAAGCAAGCTATTATCCAGCAAAAGCTTCGGCCAAATATGCAACTAATAGAAAAGGATCTTGCTGAATCGTTTGGCGTAAGCCGTACTCCTGTTCGAAATGTCCTGCGCAGATTGGAATATGAAAAATTAGTGAAAATCAAAGAGCATAAAGGTACCTTTGTCTCTTGTTCAACAATTGAAGAAGCAAAAGAAGTATTTGAAATGAGGAGAATCTTAGAAGGGGAAGCAGTTCGAAGAGCATGCAGACTCTATAACGAGGAACAATTACAAGAACTAGAGACTCTAGTTGAAGAAGAACGACATATTTATGGTAGTCTGGATTTTTATGAATCTTTAAAAATATCTGGGGATTTTCATTTAAAAATAGCTGAAATCGCAGGGAATTCGTATTTTTATCAATATCTCGAAGACTTAATTTCCCTAACTTATGTGATTATAGCAATCTATGGAAGAAGTAAAATGGAAACATGTGGTTCTCACGATCATTTGCAAATTTTTAATGCTATTAAGCAAAGGGATGGTGATCTTGCAGAACGCTTATCTCTCATTCATCTTAGTGAAATTGAGTCAAATCTTCATTTTAATGAGGAATTACAGATATCGTCTTCCTTGTCAGATATATTTCTTTAATTGTAAATTGATATATGATAATTGAAAGCGCTTACTAACAGAGGTTTTTAAGGAGGTGATACTGTCTTTCGAAATCATTTGCAAATATAAAGTAGTTGTCATGTTGTTTTTTTGCGATTTTGAAGAAACGTTGTTGCTTAATGCGCGACAATGCCTCGAGTATTCGATGGGAAATAGTACTTTTAACAAAACAAATTCGCATTTTAATTCCTGCTGAATGAAGAAAAGTAAAGACCACTTAGAAGGAAGTTTGTATCATATCATAGCCTTGGCAAACATCTAAGACCTAACTTGTTAACCAATGCATTAAAATGCGGCAAACAATAGAAAAGGGGTTGGATGTATCATGTCTACAAATTTAGAAAGTTATGTTCCACAAGAAACGCAGATCCAACATGATACGGGTGTGGATGAATCACTTAATCCGAAAACTGACGAAGGTAGGACGGTAAGTCCGTTAGACTATATTTTCATGTGGGTTGGTGACGGTGTTAATCTAGGTAATATGACGCTTGGAGCTAGTATAATTGTAGCGGGAATCGCTACGTTAAACATCTTTCAGACATTTGCCGCAGCTATCATGGCAATTGGTATCATTTCAACTGTTTTTGCTTTAAATGACAGGCTCGGATACAGAACGGGAATACCATATGTTGTACAGCTTAGAATGTCCTTTGGGCTGAAAGGTTCCATAATATCATCACTGATGCGCGGTATTCCCGCCATCGTTTGGTACGGTTTTCAAAGTTGGATTGGCGGTACTGCCTTAAATGAAATTGCGAAGATCATTACGGGCGGTGCCTTTGATAATGTTGGCATTTGCTTTGTAGTGCTACAGTTGGTGCAAATTGGACTTTCGCTGTATGGATTCCATGCCATTAAATGGGTGGAAACGCTTGCGTCTATTGTTATTGTACTAGCGCTTCTCTATGTATTTGGTGTACTACTAACTTCCTATAGCGATGTTATTGCAGAAAAATGGGTTCATGCAGAAGGATCATGGGGCTTACCTTTCTTTGCATTGATCATGATGTTTATGGGAAATTATGCGGCTATCTTTTTAAGTGCAGCGGACTATTCAAGGGAGCTGAAATTTGGTATTAGCGACACAAAACGCGGGTTTTTGTACTTTCTTCCTATTTTAATAGCGTACGGCTTGACACTTACAATCGGTGGAATGCTTGCTTCCGCAACCGGCATCAACAATCCTGTGAAAGCGTTTGCGGTCGTGGTGGATAACTCTTATATTACACTCTTTGTATCCGCATTTATTGTTTTGGGTGCGGTTGCAGTAAACATGGTTGCCAATATTATTCCGCCAACCTATGTTATTACATTGCTTACAAAAATGAAATATAAACCTGCAGTTACCATAACCGGACTGCTTGCATTTTGCTCATTCCCTTGGGTTCTTGTGCAAGACTCTTCGGCAAAGGGTCTTGGAATCTTCATCCTTATATATTCCGCATTTTTAGGACCGATTGTTTCTATATTATTAGTCGAATATTATATATTAAGAAAGCAAAAGGTAAATGTTGCAGATTTGTATAAGGAAGACGGTCCATTTGCCGGGTATAATCCAGCAGCGGTGCTTGCATTGCTTATCGGCGCCGGTGCAGCCTGTGTGAAAGTGGAGCTGGCATGGATTATCGGCGTTGTTGTGGCAGGTATTGCATATTTGCTTTTGATGAAATTTGCATTTAAAGATTCAAAATTCAAAAAGGGTACTATTTTTGAAAAGTAAACCTGTATTTCTATGTTTCCAGGGTGTATTCTCTCTGTCTATTTATAATGGATTGATGCAAGCTGAGGATGAAATAAACAAGGCAGCTGAGCAATGTCAATATACTGAAAATTGAAAAAAGGGGTTGGTAGAATGAAGTTTGATTTAGTCATAAAGAACGGAAATGTAGTATTTGAAAATACAGTAGAACAACTAGATATCGGTATACTTAATGGTAAAATTGCAGAAATTTCAAAAGAAATAGTCGGAGAATCCGCTGAAATTATAGATGCTGCTCATCAATATGTCATGCCTGGGATGATAGATGCCCATGTTCATATTTGCGAGCCAGGCAGAACGGAGTGGGAAGGGTTTGTAACAGGAACTCAAGCTCTGGCTGCAGGAGGGACAACATCATTTGTTGATATGCCATTAAACGCTTTGCCGGCAACGACTACAAAGAGTTCACTGCATTTAAAATTAAGATCTGCTGAAAAAAAGGCGTATGTTGATTATGCTTTGTATGGTGGATTAGTTCCTGATAATCTCGGAGATTTAGAGGATCTTTCTAACGAAGGTGTTGTGGCCTTCAAATGTTTTATGGCAACATGTGGTAGTGAGGAAATTGGAGATTTTAAAAATGTTGATGATTTTACTCTATATCAAGGTATGAAAAAGCTATCGGAGTTGGGGCATATTTTATCTATACACGCTGAGAATGCAGAACTTACTGATAAACTGGCAATTGAAAAGAAAAAACAAGGAAAGACAACAGCAAGAGATTATGTAGAGTCCCGCCCCATTTTTACTGAGGTTGATGCTGTAAAACGTGCTTTGTTATTAGGTAAAGAGACTGGATGTAAATTACATTTTGTTCATATTAGCAGTGAAGAGGCTGTTGAAGAAATCCTTAAAGCACGTAAACTAGGCCAAGAGGTTACGATAGAATCGTGTCCTCACTATTTCACGTTAGATATGGAAACCTTTGAAAGGATAGGACCTGTTGCGAAATGCGCCCCACCGCTTCGTACTAAAACAGAACAAGATAAATTATGGGAAGCTCTTAAGGAAGGGAAAATTGATATCCTGGCCTCAGACCATTCTCCATGTCCCCCAGAAATGAAGCAGAGCAACACCAATAATATGTTTGATGTGTGGGGAGGGATTAGTGGCTGCCAAAATAATGTTGATTTAATGTTTGACGAGGCTGTTAAGAATCGTGGGGTTTCTGTAAGTCAATTTTCAAAGATGATTGCGACAAAACCTGCAGAAATATTTAACTTAAGAAATAAAGGAAGCATTAAAGTTTCCTATGACGCTGATATCATTCTCCTTGATCCAAATAAATCATACACCATTCAGCCAGAAGATTTGTATTACCGCCATCAACAAAGCCCATATGTTGGAAGAAAGATTAACTGTCGAGTGACGAAAACGTTTGTAAGGGGACAACTAGTATTTGATTTTGAGAAAGGGATTGTAAGTCATCCAATTGGGAAGTTCATTTCGGCAAAAAGTAGTTTCGTACAAGCATAAAGTTATGTAAAGAAGGTTGACCTAAAAGGGCACTTAAGTTGCACTTAATGGCGTCATACCTTCTTTTTGTTTTATTTTTTGACTGGTATTATGTCTGTGGATTGCTCTTGTGGTAAGATAAAGAAACAGGATCAGTAATATAGGATTTAATCGGAGGTTAATATAAATGGTTAAGTCAGTAGATAGGGCGTTAACAATTATTTCATTAGTGAGCAAGCGTAAAGAAGGGATAGGGGTTACTGAGCTGGCCTCCAACCTAGATTTAAATAAAAGCTCTATATTCAGACTATTAAGTACTCTTGTAGATCATGGATTCATCGAACAAAATCCTGAAACTAAAAAATATAGATTAGGCTATAAATATTTAGAATTAAGTTCGATGCTACTTGAATCTATTGACTTGAGAACTCAAGCTAAACCTTTTCTGGAAGAGTTAGAATCACATATTAATGAAGTGATCCACTTGACCGTATATGATCAAGGAGAGGTAATCTATATTGAAAAACTTGAGGGAAGTGAAACCCTTAGAACACATTCACAAGTAGGAAGACGGGCCCCTATGCACTGTACGGCAGTTGGGAAGGTAATCTTAGCCCATCTGCCATTAAATGAGATCGTAGATATAATTGACAAGCATGGTTTACCAAAACATACTGAACAAACGATTATAGATAAAGAATCTTTTTTTAAGGAATTGGGGAAAATTAGGAACGAAGGTATTGGTAGAGAAATTGAAGAAAATGAACAAGGAATCACCTGTATTGCAGCGCCAATTTTTGATAATCGGAAGAAAATTACTGCTGCTGTTAGTATATCAGGACCAAGTATCCGAATGACTGAAGAAAGATTAACTGAAATTAAACCAATTATAATGGATATTGGTAAAAAGATTTCCAAAAGGCTTGGTTACACAGACAATTAATTATGTGAAAAAAGAATTGGTATAAGACCAATTCTTTTTTTTTGTGGAAATTTAATAATTCAAGTTTATCTTCGAATAGGCACTTTGATCTTTTGGCCTTCGAAAAATTTTTATAAAAAATTTAATGGTGAAATACTTGAAATATTCAAAAAACGGTGATAATATCAAAATAAGAAACATGGTTAGTTAATAAGCAACAAAATACTTATTTTTTTAATCATTTAATGAAACTATGTTGCTTATTAAGCGACTAAAAGGAGGAGTAATAGTGGATTTTTCTAAAGAGAAAGGCAAATTTTATAATAATCTAACGAAAACAATTCGCCGGCACATAGTTAAAATGACGAACCATGCTGGAAGTGGTCATCCCGGTGGTTCCTTATCGGCAACTGAACTAATGTCCGTCCTATTTTTTGAACACATGAATGTTGATCCTAAAAACCCAGATTGGCAAGACCGAGATTGTTTCTTCCTATCTAAGGGGCATTGTACACCTGTATTTTATTCAGTATTAGCTGAAAAAGGTTTCTTCCCGGTTGAAGAGTTAATGACATTCAGGGATGTTGACGGTAGGTTACATGGGCATCCATGTGGAGAGCATATTCCAGGTGTAGACATATCTTCAGGATCACTTGGTCAAGGATTATCAGTAGCTAATGGTGTTGGATTAATTGCAAAACTAGATGGTAGCAATAGAAGATCATATTGCATGATAGGTGATGGAGAATTACAAGAAGGTCAAGTATGGGAAGCGGCAATGACAACTGCACATTACAATCTTGATAACGTTTGTGCGATTATCGACTGGAATAAAATTCAACTTGATGATTTTGTTGAAAATGTAAAAGGTGTAAAAAATCTTGGTGATAAATTTAGAGCTTTCGGTTGGCACGTTGTTGAGATTGATGGTCATGATATTAATGCAGTTAATGAAGCGTATAAAGAAGCTAAACGCACTAAAGGCAGACCTACTGCAATTCTAGCTCATACGGTTAAAGGTAAGGGAGTTTCATTTATGGAAGATACACATGATTGGCATGGAATGGCTCCGAATGAAGAGCAATTAGAAATCGCTTTAAAGGAGTTGGCTTAAGATGGCAAATCAAGAAGCACCACGTAAAGGTTTTGCTGATGCACTAATTAGACTTGGAGAAAAACATGACAATTTAGTGGTACTTGACGCGGACTGCGCAAAATCAAATATGACAAATCTATATAAAAATAGATTTCCAGAACGCTTTTTCAACATCGGTATTTCTGAATGTGATTTAGTAGGTACTGCAGCCGGTATGGCAGTAGCAGGTAAAGTACCATTTGCAAATGCTTATGCAAACTTCCTTACTGGGCGCGCATTTGATCAAATGAGAATTTCTGTATGTTATTCAAATAACAATGTGAAAATTGTCGGTCATAACGCTGGTACATCAGCTGCTCAAGAAGGTGCAACACATTTACCGCTTGAAGATATTTCTTTAATGCGCTCACTTCCACGTATGACTGTAATTGTTCCAGCTGATGCGGTTGAAATGGAAAAAGCAGTAGAAGCTGCTTATTACCATGACGGACCAATTTACCTGCGTGTTGGCAAATTACCAGTACCGATCGTTACAAAAAAAGAAGAACCATTCAAAATAGGTAAAGCAATTAAATACCGTGAAGGAACTGATATTACAATCATCAGTACCGGGATAATGCTTGATGAATCACTAAAAGCAGTAGGTGAATTGGAAAAGCAAGGTGTAAGCGCCGATCTTTTACACATCCATACAATTAAACCTATTGATAAAGAAGCCATTATTGCATCTGCTGCGAAAACAAAACATGTCATCACAGTTGAAGAGCATTCAATTATAGGTGGATTAGGTAGTGCAGTTGCTGAAGTATTATCAGAAAACCAACCAGCTAAATTAAGAAGAATCGGTACAAATGACCGTTTTGGAGTTTCTGGAAAAATGGATGAATTACTTGATTTATTTGAATTAAGAGCACACCGTATTGTTTCTACTGCAAATGAATTATTAGGGCATAGAGTAACTAGCTAAACACATTTTTAGATAATGAAAGGGGGAGGGTTTTTGTCAAACGCAACCCAATATCTAAGTTTAAAGGATACTTTAGACCTCTTCTCTAAATCGGATGACAGCCTTCGTGCTAAAATCAAAGCTCATTTAAAACAAACAAAACATAAGTTTATCGTTTTAGATGATGATCCAACTGGTGTCCAAACGGTACATGATATTTTTGTCATCACGGACTGGGGAAAAGACTGGATAAAAAAAGGATTATCTGATGAGAGAAGTGTACTTTATATTTTAACAAACACAAGAAGTTATAATGCAGAAAAAACGGAAAACATCAATAGAGAGATTGTCCAAAACATTGTTGACGTTACTAAGGAAATGGGTATTAATTATTCAATTATCAGTAGAAGTGACTCAACATTAAGAGGGCATTATCCACTTGAAATTAATGTGCTCCAAGATGAATTATTAAAAACTGCTGATGTACAAATTTCAGGTCATTTAATCATACCGGCTTTTTTTGAAGCACATCGTTACACCATAGATAATATTCATTATTTAGGTATGGATGGCCAGCTTGTCCCAGTAAATGAAACAGAATTTGCGAATGATTCCGTTTTCGGTTTCAATACTGCTAATTTGCCGAAATGGATTGAAGAGAAGACAAATGGAAGCGTAGCTTCAGAGTCAGCTTTGATCATTTCACTTGAAGATATTCATACTGGTGGCATTGATAAAGTTTATGAGATTTTACTATCTGCTAACAATAATACTCCTATTATCGTAAATGCTAAATCTTACTATGATTTAGACATCGTATCATTAGCTGTCCTTAAAGCAATTGATTCTGGCAAGCAATTCTTGTTTAGAACTGCAGCATCTATTGTAAAATCGATTGCGGGAATTCAGGATCGTCCATATTTATCAGCTAATGAGATTGTTTCAAATGATGAAAACCAAAACAATGGTGGATTTATTATAGTAGGTTCTCACACGAATAAAACTACGGAACAAATTAAGGCACTAATGAATAAATACCCGATTGAACAAATCGAAATTAATGTTGTGAAAGTTCTAAATAAAGAAACAAGAACTGAAGAGCTAACACGAGTATGTCAATTAGTAGATCATAATATTTCTTCTAATCGCGATACGCTTGTTTATACAAGCAGGGATTTAATTAGTGCGAAAGATAAGGAAGAAAACTTAAAAATTAGTCAAACTGTTTCAAGTTCTTTAGTTAAAGTTATTCGCTCACTAAAAGTAAAGCCGAAATTTATCATGGCAAAAGGTGGTATAACTTCGAGTGATGTGGCAACTGAAGGCTTAGAAATAAAATATGCAAAAATTTTAGGGCAAGCGATCGCCGGTGTTCCGGTATGGTTAACCGGAAGTGAAGCTAAGTTCAAAGATACACCTTATATCGTATTTCCAGGCAATGTTGGGGATAAAGATTCGATTGCTCAAATCTTTGAAAATATAAAAAAGGATCAAAAGGGAGAGATATAAATGGCTAAACAAAAAATGACAGCTGCTGAGTTAATTGCCTTGTATTTAGAAAAAAGAGGAGTGAAACACGTTTATGGTATACCGGGAGCTGCAATTTTACCATTCTATGATGCAGTAAAAGAATTAACTAAAATTGAATCATATATTGTTCGTCACGAACAAACTGGTGCTTTCATGGCTGACGGTTATTCAAGAGCAACTGGTGAAGTAGGTGTATGTGCTGCCACATCAGGTCCTGGTGGAACTAACTTCTTAACTGGTCTTTATAGTGCATGGATGGATTCCATACCAATGATAGCAATTACTGGTCAACAAAAAAATAGTCTAATTGGAACAATGCAATTCCAAGAAGCGCCTATCGTTGAAATGGCAAAACCTGTAACGAAAGCTGCTTACCGTTTAACTGACGGCTCGAAAACTGCTGAATTTATTCATGAAGCATGGGTAACAGCAACTACTGGCAGAAAAGGTCCAGTCCTTCTTGATTTACCAATTGATCAACAAAAAGTAGAAATAGAAGTAGACCTAGATGAGCTTATCGCTTCTACTCCAGTCGATAACTTACCACAAGCTTCTGACGCTGATATAGAGAAAACACTAGAATTATTAAAAGATGCTAAAAGACCGGTCTTACTTTCTGGTGGAGGGGTCAACATTGCAAACGCTACCATTGAATTAAAAGCGTTAGCTGAAGAACTGCAAATCCCTGTAGTAACTTCTGGCATGGGGATGGATACTTTCCCTAACGATCACCCTTTATTCGCTGGACGTATGGGAACGATGCTTGATACTCCATTCGGTAACAAAACAATTGTTGAAGCTGACTTAGTAATCAACCTTGCCGGACGTTTCGCTGATCGTTCAACTGGTAATGTTTCGGTATTCACACAAAACGGTAAGAAAATTATCCACGTAAATCTTGATAATAAGGAAATTGGTAAAGTTGTACCAACGATTTTAGGTATCGTTTCTGATGTTAAAACATTCATGATTAAACTTACAGAAGCCCATAAAGCACTTGGTGCCCATGTAGCTGCAACTGCCGAAGTAGGTACTAGAGTTAACTTAACTGAAGAGCGTAAGAAATGGGCACGTAAAACGGATTACACAACACTTCCAATCAGACAAGAGCGTGCATTGCGAGAACTTCGTGAATTCTTAGATCGCGATGCCTTCGTATCACATGACTGCGGTATCAGCCAAATCTGGTCCTCTCAATTATTTGAAACGTATGTACCAAGAACATACTTATTAACTGGTGGTGCGGGGACAATGGGGTGGGGCCTTGGTGCAGCAATGGCAGCGAAACTTGCATTCCCTGAAAGACAAAGTGTAAACATCCTTGGTGATGGAAGCTTAGGTATGTCATTACAGGACATTGCTACAGCTGCAAAACATGATATTCCGGTAATTATTTTCTGTATGAATAACTCATTAATGGGATTAATTCGTCAACAACAAAACTGGTTCTATAATGAACGCCAAATTTCTACGGACTTAATTTACAAAAATGAATTATGTGATAATGAAGAGCGAGGAATCGACTTTGTTAAAACGGCTGAAGGCATGGGTGTTCGTGGTGAGCTTGTTACACATTATGATGATATCAAACCAGCGCTACAACGTGCAGTTGATTCAGGTAAACCATATTTAATCGAAGTTATAGTTGATCCAGATCCTAAGAACGCATGCGAATTCTCTAACAACGGTGCACTTAATGGATTCAAATACTCTGAAAAAATTGATTATTCTAAATAATCATTACTTTGGTGGGAGTGATTTTTTGAAGCAATGGGATAGTACCTATTGCTTCAAAAAATATATTAGTAATATTGACTGTACTTAAATAATGGTTTATTAAAGGAGGGAAGCCGAAAAATCGGCGAAACAATGTCAGCGAATCTTCATAATTCTATGAAAGTAGGAATTGTTCACTTTATGGCTTATCCGGAAACAATGGGTGGAGATGGCCCAACTGTTGATACAATTAAGAAAATTGTACAAGATGATTTTTTCTCTGGAATTGAAATTACATCTATTAACAATCCTGAAGAACGTAAAGAGGCTACTCAAATTTTACAATCTGGTGGAATGACTGTAGGATTTGGTGCACAACCGATTCTATTAAGAAATAAAGGAAACCTTAATTCTTTTGATGAAGCTGAGCGTAGAAGGGCTATCGATTTAGTAAAAGGCGGAATTGATCAAGCTTACGAAGTAAATGCTGCTAAACTTGGTTTCTTAAGTGGGGCTAAACCAGATACTCAACAAGATGTTGCATTACAATTACTAACGAATTCTATCAAAGAATTATGCGATTATGCAAAATCTAAAGGTGATTTAGTACTCTCGCTTGAAACATTTGATGATGAGACTGATAAGAAGTGTCTAATCGGTTCGAATAAACTTGCTGTTGAAGTTGCAAAAGAAGTTCGTAAAGTAGATCCTACTTTCGGTTTAATGCTTGATCTAAGTCATTTACCAATGCAACGTGAAACGTCTCGTGATGCATTAACGGTTGCTCGTGATTATATTAACCATGCCCATATTGGAAATTGCTATATCAAAGATACTTCTGATCCTGCTTACGGCGATCAGCATCCGCGTTTCGGATATCCAGGAAGTGAAGTTGATGTTTCTGAATTAGCGGAGTATTTACGTTCTCTATTAGAAATTGGTTACATCGGTGAGGGTATAAAGAATATAGTCGCTTTTGAAGTAAAACCTGTAGGTACAGAATCATCAGATATTGTAATTGCACAGTCAAAACGTACTCTCATTGATGCATGGTCATTATTACATTCAAAAAAAGGGCGTTTAGTTAGTTAGCCTATATATATTTACGATATGTACTAAACGGTGACAAGCACTTTTGCTTGTCACCGTTTAATCTAACATTTAATTAGCTTATCATGCAGAATTCCTATTGAGCAACGACTAAATAAGGTGTTAATATGGCTTTGCATTAAGTAACTGGATTTTGTAATAAATAACCAAAATTTTTCTTAGAGATTAAATTGGCAAGGAAGTGATCGATTGGTTAAACTTCAGAAGGATGTTGATGCTATAAGAATCAACACTAGGACCGAAGAACTTGCTGCTTGTTCATCTACATCTGTTGGTGTCACTAGACTACCTTTCACAGTTGAAAGTTTAAAAGCAGAAAGTCTAGTTGAAGAGTGGATGAAAGCAGCTGGGATGACGGTAAGAAAAGATGCTCTTAACAATATAATCGGACGTTATGAAGGGAAAGATCCTACAGCTCCAGTTTTAATGATTGGTTCACATTTAGATAGCGTGATTGAAGCAGGTAAATATGACGGTATTTTAGGAGTTATAACTGGAATAGAGGTTGTTCAAACTCTTAAGGATAATGGCATTATGTTATACAATCCAATCGAAGTGGTAGGTTTTTGTGATGAGGAAGGAGTAAGGTTCCACTCAACTTTCCTCGGTAGTAAAGCGATTGCAGGAACTTTTACTGCTGAAGATTTAGAAAGGGCAGATGAACAAGGAATAACAATTGCTGAAGCGTTAAAAGGAATTGGTATTGCTGACCCATATGCTTATAAAAAAGCTAGTCGTACTCCAGAAGAACTTCTCGCTTATTTGGAACTTCATATCGAACAGGGGCCTGTGCTTGAGAAGGAGAATGAACCTGTGGGCATAGTTCGTGGGATTGCTGGTGCTACAAGATTTTATTTTGAGATTATCGGGAAACCAGGACATGCAGGTACAGTTCCTGTTGCCCTTAGACAAGATGCACTTTTAGGAGCTAGTGATCTCATTTCTTACATTGAGAACATCGCTATCCAAAATGAACCATTAGTGGCGACTGTTGGCAAACTTACTGTAAGTCCGGGTGCTAGTAATGTAATACCTGGCCTTGTAACAGGCACGCTGGATATCCGTGATTTAAATGTGGATCGTAAGAAAAAAGCCATTGATGCTATAATAACTGAAAGTGAAAGAGTAGCAAAAGCAAGAGGACTTCAAATCTATTTTGAGCAAGTCATGGAAGCCGATCCTGTATACTGTGATGAACAATTGATTAAAGTAATCGAGGAGTCCATTATCGAACTGGATGGTAGCGTTATCAGTCTTGTAAGTGGTGCTGGTCACGATGCAATGGCTATGGCGGATGTAACGAATGTTGCAATGATTTTTGTTCGTTGTAAAGATGGTCTTAGTCATCACCCTGATGAATTCGTTACTGTAGAAGATATGGGTGTAGGAGCTAGAGTTCTTTACTCTACAGTAATTAAGATAGCTACAAAACAATATTGAGGGACTTATAAGATTTTGTGGAGAATATAAGACTACTAACTAAAAGAGAACTTACAAAAAAACTCGTGATCCGACTGTATCGGATCACGAGTTTTTTCAAAATGAATACATTTCAATTAGTACCTCTTGAACAAATCAGTCAACTGTTATCAGTAGCATTTTCCTATAAGGTTCCAATCCTTCGAAAAGCTCATTCGATAAAGAAATATATTTAAGACAGAGACCTTTCATGCGATGAAACAGTCATGCGTACAAAAGGAGTTCTGTATGGAATCTTTATCATGTTCATAAAAAAGTCACTGAAATTCCTGGATTCCTCCATGATTCAAGGATTTTGTAGCGTCACTTCCAGATAAAAAGTCGAGATTTACTCATCAAATTGATCTCTGTCTGCGTGGGCAGTTTACCTTCAGTCAATACCTGTTTTTAGTAATTACAATTACTTATTAATCACTGTCATCTCTGAAAATTGAATACATGAGTAAAGCTATACGTAAATGAAGTGAGTTTTTTGAATCATGGACGGAATAATTCAAAATGTCCTCACATTTGGCAATTCGGTATTTAACGGTATTACGGTGAACAAACAGTTTCCTGGATGTAATAGCAAGTTCACAATTATTATCCAGATATACCAATAAGGTATTAACTAAGTCTTTTTCATCTTTATTTTTCGGATAGGATAAAGAACGTAAAGTATTCTCATAAAATTTTTTTAAATCTTTTTCGGGAATTAACCGAATCAGTTCGGTTAATTGCTTGGTCTCGTAAAAGTTTATAAATTTATTTTGAAACAGTTCAGACCCATGTGTCCATGCTTCCACTGCCTCTTCGTATGTAAGGTGGATATAGGTAAGGTCATTAGAAAAGTTACCAACTCCAAACGATAACGAAATTTTCAGATTTGAATAAGCCTCATTCTGGAATTCCTTCAGCCTTTCTTCTATTATGCTTTTAATCGAATCATTAATATTCAGAGGAGATTGCATCAAAATAACAAAATATCCATCTTTCATAAAAACGATGTTGTTAGTATCTATTTTTAAAAATGATTTGTGTAAAAATTTATATAAATAGTCGTATAATCTATTCATAATATCTGCACTTTTTTGTAAAGCGTTTTGTTTATTATCATCAATCTTACATACAATGCATACGTATTTCATATTGTCGATTAAGCCATGCTGTTTTCCCCTATGAATAATTTCTTGTTTGTTAGAAATCTTTCCATCAACAAGGGAAGCAAAAAAGTTATTTTCTAACAAACGACTATTTTCTCTAATAGCCTCGTTTTTAAGCAGCGTGAACGAAATGACTGTTGATGCTTGCTCTATAGCTAATTGGGAAGATGGGTATGAAAGCTTCTCAGGGTGAAGAATTAATAGTAAATATGGATAGGGACGCATAGTTTTTACCCGAAACATTTTTATAGAAATGTCAGTATTTTGGATATCGATTGTGAACTGGTTTTTCTCTAGGTATGTTTCTATATCACTTTTAATGTGTTCCTGAACATTTTTCATAACGATTTTCATATTTCCTGTACGAAAATGATGAGAAAAGGATGTCACATCACCAATAGGATCTAGTAGGAGAACAGGACATTTTAATAGGGAGCCAAGATTTTCAATTAAAGAATTCAGACTGTAGCCTTTTATCATCATATTGGTAAATTCCTTGTGAATATGCATCGCATAAAATAACTCTTCAATTTGGTTATCCCATATAAAGCTTAATAATTGATGAGCAACCGCACCTAATGTTAATGTCTCTGGAATTTGAATAATTGGAAATTCTAATGAGTCAGCTAATTCGATTACATCCTGCGGTATCTTATCAATGAATCTTTTAAGTTTAATGGCAATCCCTGCACATGGAAGTTCATTAATTTGGGAAATGAGATTGCATAATGCATGAGGGTCGTCTTTAAAACCGTATCCTGTTGTCAATAATAGGGAGTTCTTAGCTAAAAAATTGATGGCATCTGGTGTTTCTGAAATCTCAATTGATTCTACTTTCCTTTTAAGTCCGGCATGTCCAGCAATAATTTTGGCTTCTTGAAACACATCAACGATAAATAAATCTTCTACCTTTTTCATCATACACCTTCTAATTCTACATTTTGTCAGTTTTTTTTATAAAGGGAAGAAAAACAAATGTTGTTAAATTTGGACAAAAATTTAAATGGTAATTGTTTACATCGCATAATGATTTTGTGAATTAATCCGCTTATAATCAATTGTATAGAGGATTAAAGGTTAATGAAACTGTTTTCAAGATTTTTTTTACATTCCATTAATCTCAAGTTTTTATTATATTTAGCAACTATATTTATATTTTGAAGCGCATACAATCATAATTTTTTGCAATGGTTAAAATTGTTTTTGTCAATAAGGAGTTATTTGCTTCAAGAAAAGTACAGAAACGAGAGGATGTGGTTAAAGGGGCTTAATTGATGGGAATGTGAAACAGTCAGTAAAATAGTCCGAATATTAAAAAAACACTTTTAGGCAGGAATAAACGTTGAAGGGGAAAGTACACTCATTATTGACCGCCTTGGCGGGTTTCTTCATTATGCAACTGTAATAGAGGATTGGCCTTAATAGTTCTTATAAAATTTGATTTCCCATAGAAAGGAATGAACCTATGGCTACATATGATTTAATCATTAGAAATGGAAATCTTGTAATGTTTGATTCGATTGTTCAAGGAGATATTGCAATTAAGGAAGGGAAAATTAAAGAAGTGTCCATCGGAAAAAATATTGATGCTATAGCAACAAGAGAAATTAATGTTGAGGGGCAGCACATCCTCCCAGGATTAATTGATACTCATGTTCATTTCAACGAGCCAGGCAGAACTGAGTGGGAAGGTGTTCAAACTGGTAGCAGAAGTTTAGCGGCAGGTGGGGTGACAACCTATTTTGATATGCCATTGAACAGTACACCACCAACGATCAATAAAGAATATTTGGAATTAAAGAGAGCTTGCTCCGAAGAAAAGTCGGTAGTCAATTGCCGCTTTTGGGGTGGGCTTATACCAGAAAATATTGAGAATATTAAGGAACTTGATGAAAATGGAGTAATTGGATTTAAAGCTTTTATGTCACCGAGCGGAATTGTCGATTTCAATCATGTCGATGATATTACGATTTTTAAAGGGATGAGAGAAATTGCCTCTGTAGGCTCACTTTTAGCCGTTCATGCTGAAAGTACAGTCATTTGTGATCAGCTTGCACAAGAAAAACAAAGACAAAATAAAACGACTGCAAAAGACTTCGTAGATTCAAGACCGATAATTTCCGAAATTGAAGCGGTAAGAAGAATAATTTCATATGCAGAAGCTACAGGTTGTAAACTGCATATCGTTCATGCGAGCAGCCGGAAAGTAGTGGATGTCATCAATCAGGCAAAGCAAAGAGGCCTGGATATTACGGTAGAAACATGCCCCCATTATTTATCTTTGACATTAAAAGACTTAGAGGAAAAAGGCGGATTGGCAAAATGCTGCCCTCCACTGCGTGATGATGAAGAAGTAGAACAATTATGGGAAGCTGTAGCAAACGGTGAAATTGATGTAATAGCATCCGACCATTCACCAGCACCTCCATCTATGAAGGAAGTAATAAATGAAGACTTTTTCAGTGCCTGGGGTGGGATTTCCGGTGCCCAATCTACACTCAATATTATGTTGACAGAGGGGCATTTCAACCGTAATCTTCCTCTGGGGAAAATTGTTGAATTAACATCCACGAATCCAGCTAAGTTATTTGGCCTTTATCCCCATAAAGGGATAATAGCCGTTGATAGCGACGCTGATCTGGCGATAGTTGATCTGAACAGAAGCTTCGAGCTGAAAAAGGAAAATTTGTTCTACCGCCATCAGCAGTCGCCTTATGTTGGCAGGACATTCAAAGGGCAAGTAACGACAACAATCGTCAATGGGGCTATTGTTTTTGAAAATGGAAGCATTACCACTGTGGAAAAAATTAAAATCTAGGATTGTTAAGCTATAGGACTGAGAAAATCTCCATTCATTTTATTAGCTTATTATGGATGAGTCTTTTTCAGACATTTATTTTAGGCTTACACAATCTTAAAAGCAAAAGAAGCCTGTAAGAAACTAGAACCTGATTACCTAAAAGAAAAAGTCATGGATGAAGAAATAAGAAGATAAATTGTTTTATCTATAATAGACAAAAATATAAAACGTTTTTATCGATTAGGCATAAAGACTAATTAAATGAAAGCGGTTAATATTTATATAAGGGACTTAACTGTTTCTGACACAAGCTAATAATATATGAAAAGAGCTTCAATTATAAGGTGATCTATATCGGGAACAGGGCACACCATGAGTTACATATTTTCAAAGGGCGCATTGGCTCACGATTAAAACGTTGATTGGAGTCATATGAATTAGCTCACAAAATACGATTAAAAGGAGAGTTTAAAAGATGGGTTATCCTAAAGATTTATTAGCAAGCAGATCAATAATTGAGCACGGTAAATATGCTTTAATTGCACCTGAAGGATTGGTTAATAATGTTGTTCCGGGATTTGAGAATTGTATCATTTCCATTTTGGGTTCTCCAAAGCTTGGAGCAAGCTTTGTCGATTACATTGTGACAATGCAAAAGGACGGAAGGAACAGCGAGGGGTTTGGCGGACAAGAAGATGTAGAGACATTTGTATATGTTATTGAAGGAAAAATAAAAGCTGCTGCAGGTGAACAAGAGTTTGTCCTCGATGAAAGCGGTTATTTATACTGTCCGCCAGGAACAAAAATGTATTTAGAAAACCAATTGGATGGAGATTCTAAACTATTCCTATATAAGCAGAAGTATCGTCCACTTGAAGGACGGAGGCCATGGGTTTATTCAAACCATGCGAACAAAATTGAATTCAGGATTTATGATGATATGCATAATGTCCATCTTAAAGATCTTTTGCCTGCTGATATAGATTTTGATATGAATTTTCATATTCTATCCTTTGATCCTGCTGCATCTCATCCGTTCATCGAAACACATGTGCAAGAACATGGCGCCTACTTACTCTCGGGAGAAGGGATGTATAATCTGGATAATCAGTGGGTTCCTGTAAAGAAAGGAGATTACATTTTTATGGGTCCATATGTACATCAAGCAGCCTATGCGGTAGGAAGAGAAAATTTAACATATGTTTACTCTAAAGATTGTAATCGTGATGCATCCTTGTAAAAAAAAGGTCACATCACTTAGAAGGAATGCGTAGACTTCAAGAGATTTAATGCGGGCAGAATTGTATTTTAGGGAGATCTGGTAAGTGTAATTCAAAACCATTAAATATTAAAGAGGTGCTGAGATATGGACCAGAATGTAATTTTGAACAAAAAGTCGATAATAGAGGAAAGAGTTTTTGAAATCGATAAAATAGCAAAATTCGATTCGGATGCACCACAAAAAAATTATTTCTATGAAACGGATAAAACTGTTGGGGCAGTTTGGTGTCTTGAACCTGAGCAGGAAGTATTTTTACACTCCCATTCGAATGTTGATGACATTTGGGTTTGCATTGAGGGGGAAGGAACATACTTTCCTGATTTAGAGAATGAGATTACGATCAGAAAAGGAATGGTAGTATTGGCCAAGCCTAATCAAATTCATGGAATGCGTAATACAGGAAACAGTCGATTCATGTTTGTAGGCTTTGCTGCAGGGGCATTGCCTATGGATATAACAAGATATTAGAAAAAGGTAAGATTATTAAACAATTACAAAATAATTTAAGTTTCTTCTTTCAAAAAACAAAAAAAGTGATTAAGGCGAAGCGATTGTAATGAAGACAGCGCTTCGCTTATATTTTTATTAATAAAAAGAGATGGTTTGTAATTTTTACGAAGAAACTATGGATTCCAAAGGAAATCAATACTTTTAAGAACTGGCTTCCTTAAAAACTCGCAAACAGATTTTACAAAAATCCAGAAATCGGAAATGGTGATGATTAAGATGACACAGCAAGGAGTTACTGTAACATTATTGTCCTCTTTACAGTGGCTTTTTTTTATTTTTGCCAATACGGTTGTCGTACCAATTTCTGTAGGAGCAGCATTCCAGCTTCCTACAGAAACAATTGAAATGACGATAAGATGCTCCTTTATCTTTACAGGCATATCCTGTATTCTGCAGGCCTGGATTGGGCATCGTTATCCATTATTGGACAGCCATTCGGGGTTAATGTGGGGTCTGATGATAAATATGGGCATCTCTGCATCTGCACTCGGATTGGATTTTGCAACCGTAGGAGGAGGAATTGCAACAGGTATTTTGCTGGCTGGAGCTGTAACCGTATTGCTTGCGGCTTTTAACCTGATTTATATCATACAAAAAGTAATTAAGCCGATGGTGATAAGTGTTTATATATTTTTGCTAACCTTTCAGCTCATCTTTATTTTCTTCAAAGGTATGTTTAAAATAACCGAAAGTGGAACGATTGATCTCCCTGTCAGTTTGTTTTCAATCTTGATTGTTATCTTCGTTGGCTTATTAAGGATTAAAGGAGGGAAAATACTAGGCAATTTCTCAATCCTGATCGGAATTATCGTAGGATGGTCATTATATCGAATTATTTTCCCTTCAGATCTTCCGACGGCTAGCTCTTCAGGTATGGAATTCACTTTCTTTCCCCTTGGAACTCCAAACTTGAATATTGGTATTATTTTTGTCTCCTTTTTTGCGGTCCTTCTGAATTTAACGAATTCTTTCGCTTCTATTCAAGCTGTTGCAGATGTTTACAAGGAAAAGGCGGAACATAGTCAATACAGGAGATCTATTTTTATAACAGGTATTTTTGCGTTTATCACTTCGATTTTTGGCTTGGTCCCTTTTACACCATTTACATCTACGATAGGGTTTTTACAAAGTACCAATTTATTTAAACGAAAGCCATTCATTATAAGCGGATTTTTGTTTACTCTCCTTGGAGTTATTCCGCCATTAGGGAGATTCTTAGGAACAATACCACTAACAATAGGTAACGCTGTTTTATTTGTCGCATACCTTCAATTGTTTGGGACCGCATTAAACAGCCTGAAAGGAACGTTATTCAACTCTGAAACGATACTCCGTTTAGCGGGACCAGTCCTGGTTGGAGTTAGCATTATGAATATCCCGCCAGCATTATTCGGCAGTATTCCAGTCCTCTTGCAGCCTTTCATTACAAATGGTCTCATTATGGGTGTCATTATATCGATCTTTTTGGAAAAGTTTATTGATTGGAATAAGTTAACAAATAAGTTGGAAGTCGGGCAGTAACCGATATATCTACCTGAAAATGAATAAATGAGCAACAACAACAAAAGGTGATTATTCTAAAAAAATGGATTTCATTTTACGAGTGAAGAAAAAAGGAGTTCATATAATATTAGACTACTTTGGACATCTCTAACGATAAACTTGAAATTGATTATAAGAAACAAAACAATAAATTGAGAACTTGATTAATCGATAACAAATTAAGTATTGAACCCGTTCAAAGGGAGGAGAGGTCAACTAAGAAAATTCTTCTCGGCGTATGCCGGGAGTCAAACTAATTTTTAAAGGAGGAATACACCATGGGAGAATATGTGAAAATAGGTAATCTTCAAGTCGCTCCGGTACTTTTTGAATTTATCAATAAAAATGGGCTACCTGGAAGCGAACTGAATCAGGAACAATTTTGGGTTGATTTTGAAAAATTGGTATATGACATGTCTCCAAAAAACAAAAAATTGTTAGCTCGTCGTGATGAAATTCAAACCAAAATCAATACATGGCTTAGAGAAAATAGAGAGATCGACTTTGCTAAATATAAATCATTTTTACAAGAAATTGGCTATCTCGAACCTGAAGGAGAAGACTTTCATATTACGATAGAAGGGGTAGATGATGAAATAGCCTTCCAAGCTGGGCCGCAGCTAGTTGTCCCGGTTGATAATGCTCGTTATGCTATTAACGCTTCTAATGCAAGGTGGGGAAGCCTTTATAATGCCCTATATGGAACAGATGTTATTAGCGAAAAAGAAGGAGCCTACCGAGAAGGGGGCTACAATGAAGTACGCGGTGGAGAAGTCATTTCATTTGCAAAGAATTTTCTTGATCAAGTAACTCCTTTAAAGGTTCATTCACATAGAGACGCTGTGAAATATGCAGTAGTAGATGGGAAATTGGCTGTTACACTCAGAAATGGAGAAATTACGAGTTTAGTAGAGGAATCTAAGCTAGTTGGCAATCAAGGTGAATACGAAAAGCCATCGGCTATATTATTAAAAAATAATGGTTTGCATATTGAAATTCAGATTGATCGAAGTCACCCAATCGGTAAAATAGATAAAGCAGGCGTTAAGGACATTCTAATGGAATCTACCCTTACGACCATTATGGATTGTGAGGATTCAGTTGCCGCAGTGGATGCTGATGATAAAGTCCTGGTATATCGAAATTGGTTAGGTCTTATGAGGGGTGATCTGACTGTAACTTTCAAAAAGGATAATAAAGTAATGACACGTACAATGAACCCGGATCGTTTATACAGAGCACCAGATGGAGAAGAATTCTCTTTGCCTGGTCGTTCACTTATGTTTGTCCGTAACGTGGGACACTTAATGACCACAAACGCAGTCCTAGATGCAAATGGTGAAGAGATTCCTGAAGGGATTATGGATACAGTCATGACTAGTTTACTTTCCAAACATTCCCTGTTAGGGAATGGTAAATATCAAAATTCATCTAAAGGATCAGTTTATATCGTAAAGCCAAAAATGCATGGATCCGAAGAGGTGGCTTTTGCCAATGAACTTTTTGATCGTGTGGAAGACATGCTTGGTCTACAGCGAAATACACTGAAGATTGGTGTTATGGACGAAGAACGTCGAACTTCATTGAACTTGAAAGCTTGTATCCGCCAAGTTAAAGAAAGAGTGGCATTTATTAATACCGGGTTCCTAGATAGAACCGGAGACGAAATTCATACTTCTATGGAAGCCGGACCTATGATTCTCAAAAATAACATGAAAGGATCAAAATGGCTACAAGGTTATGAAAAATCGAATGTCATTGTAGGTCTGGCAACCGGTTTTCAAGGTCGAGCTCAAATTGGTAAAGGAATGTGGGCAATGCCTGATATGATGGCGGAAATGCTAACGCAAAAGATTGGCCATTTGAAAGCAGGGGCGAATACAGCTTGGGTGCCTTCACCAACTGCAGCGACATTGCATGCTCTTCATTATCATCAAGTGGATGTAAAAAAGGTACAAGATGAGTTGAAAAAGAATCCAGTAAATTTACGTGATGATATTTTAGAAATCCCAGTGGCTCAAAACCCCGAATGGAGTCCGGAAGAAATTCAGCAAGAGCTAGATAACAATGCTCAAGGTATCCTTGGTTATGTTGTACGTTGGGTAGAACAAGGAATTGGTTGTTCTAAAGTACCAGATATCAACAATGTAGGGTTGATGGAAGACCGTGCCACACTAAGAATTTCGAGTCAGCATATCGCTAACTGGCTTCATCACGGAATTTGTACAAAAGGACAGGTTATGGAGACTTTACAACGAATGGCTAAAGTAGTGGATGAACAAAACAGTGGAGATTCAGCATATCAATGTATCGCGGATAATTACGACAGCTCAGTGGCGTTTCAAGCGGCATGCGACCTAGTGTTTCAAGGCTATAACCAACCAAGTGGGTATACTGAGCCTATCCTGCATCGACGACGAATTGAAGCGAAGAAATATAGTTGTAACAATAAGTGATTTCTGGGGCATTCAGAACAACTAGGATGCAATGTTACTAATTTCATGAAACTTGGCGTAGTGTCATAACTTAACTTCTACTAGTAAATTCATACGGGGCATCGGATTAAAATAAGTGATTATTCGATAAAATGGGGGACAAGTGATCAAGATTACTTGTTCCCCATTTTGGTCTAATCCTTTATAAAAAGAAGAAGCTAGGTAAACATATATGAATTAGATGTAACAAGATTTGCCATCATCTTTTTAGGTTCGCAGACCATCAGAAGTAAGTTGGACTTCATAAGTAGAACTAGTATCTTAATTTATCAAAAAATACCAGTGAAATATGATTAGGAGCAAACTATAACAATAAGTACCAATTCTTTTGATCATAGAAATCTGACTATGATTGGTTTGCTTTCAGTTGGTTATTTTGCACAAAAAAGCACCGAAATACTAACAAAAATGTCAATGAAGTTAAATGCGAAAGCAAGTAAAATAATACATGAGATAAATTTCGTGAATATTCATAACATGAATGGGTATTGTGAAGGGAAGCGATGTAATGGTCAATCAAAACGGAAAATTGATAGATGAAAAAGATGATGGTGCGTTCGATGATAGAATGGTTAGCATCTTTCGGGTCAACAATGGGGTGACCCGGTTATTATATTCCAAGCTCAGCAGGCAATGAAAGCTGAGATGGAAAAAGAAAACCTTATTACATATTTTGATAGTGTAGGCAACTTGTTTGGCAGGCTTGAGGGAACCGATCCCTCCGGTGGAATCATTCTGACCGACTCGGTCGATTCCTTGGCAAAGGAAGCTGGGGGTTTCACAATGGATGGATGTCAAACCTGTTGCGATGGATCGGGAAATGAATCGCTTTGCCCGAAAGATAGCTGAAGAGAAGAATATACCATACCAAAATATGGTCAGCGGATCCGGCAATGATGCACAGGAATTTGGTTCGTTTTGTCCGACTTGCTTGCTGTCCGTTCCAAGTAAGGGGGATCAGCCATTCACCTAAGGAGTTTAAGAGTGTTGCGGATTTGGAAAAGGTAATCGAATTTTTGAGTGAAATACTTTATAAATTAGCCTAATGAAGGAGTTGGTTAAAATGGCATATTCAGAATTGAATGCACCGATGAGAACGATCATGACACCAGGACCGGTCGAAGTTGACCCGCGTGTTTTAAGGGCGATGAGCACACCGATATTAGGGCAATTCGATCCTGCATTCACCACTATCATGAATGAAGTGATGGAAATGCTACGTTTGGTTTTTCAAACGAAAAACAAATGGGCGTTCCCGATTGATGGCACCTCAAGATCCGGTAATGAAGCGATTCTATGCAGCATCATTGAGCCGGGAGATAAGGTCCTGGTTCCTATATTCGGAAGGTTCGGTCATTTATTGGTGGAAATCTGTGAGCGATACGGAGCTGAAGTCCATACGATGGAATGTCCTTGGGGAGAAGTGTTCGAACCGCAAGCAGTCATTGCGGAAATCAAGAAAGTCTCCCCTAAAATAACAGCAATCGTGCATGGGGAAACCTCCACTGGTTGTATGCAGCCTTTGAAGGAAATCGGGTGGGCCTGCCGTGAATTGGGTGTCCTGCTTGTTGTGGATGCGGTTGCCTCCATCGGGGGCACTGATGTTAAGGTGGATGAATGGTGTATTGATGGATTGATAGGAGGGACACAAAAGTGCTTGTCCGTTCCTTCGGGTATGGCACCGATTACGTATAACGAGCGAATAGAAGAAATCATCCAGTCTCGCAAAAAGGTGGAACGTGGCATTGCGACGGATGAAGACAACCAAAAGTTTTCGGTCCGCCGTCCGATCACCAGTAATTATTTCGATTTAAGCATGCTGCAGGATTATTGGGGGCCGCGCCGTTTGAATCACCATACAGAAGCGACTTCCATGATTTATGCGTTACGTGAAGGATTGCGTCTTGTGCTTGAAGAAGGTCTGGAAACGCGCTTTGCCCGTCATGAACTTGACGAAGCTGCTCTTGTTGAAGGGATCAAGGCGATGGGGCTAACGTTATTCGGGGATGGGAAAAACAAACTTCCGTGTGTAACCTGCATCGAAATTCCAAAAGGAATCGATGGTGAAGCTGTAAGAGCCATGCTGTTGAATGAATTCAGTATTGAGATCGCGTCCTCATTTGGTCCGCTTCACGGAAAAATTTGGAGAATTGGGACCATGGGATTCAGTTGTAGGAAAGAAAACATCCTCTTTGTATTGGCCTCCTTGGAAGCTGTCCTTTTGCGCCAGGGGTTCCAAGTTAACCGGGGAGAGGCTTTGCAGGCTGCACTGGATGTGTATTTGGGAAAGAAGGAGAGAATGGTAGCATCACAAGGATCTCTTTGATTAATTGATGTCCATGTGCATTTCAGCAAACCTGGCCATGATCATTGGGAAGGCATAGAGGGAAATTCGCTTATCAGACGGATGGGATAAGTGAACGGGAGTGCGGGAAGTGGTTAATAGTGATAGTTTCCAGTATTGCGTTCAATAACTAGAAGAAGGGTTATAAAATAGGGGAGGGGGATTCCGAATCGGGAATCCCCCCTTTTTATCAGCTCTGCGTATGTATCATGTGTAAATCAAGGGGAAAAGAAACCGGACAAGTGGATTGCTTGTCCGGTTTCAAACGTTACTTTTCAACTTTGTCGACGAAATATTGATTTTTCCTGAATACCATCGCTTCCATGGTAGCGATCAATTCCCTTTCATTTAACACGTCTATTTTATACCATGCCAGTTTATGGTTTTTCTTTATCTCTTTCGCTCTAGCGGTTAAAGTCTCACCACGTTTGCCAGCTGATAAGAAGTTGATGTTATTTGAAACGCCAACCGCTATTTTGCCATATGAATTGCTGGCTGCTGCGAACACATAATCAGCAAGTGAAAAGATAATGGCACCGTGAACCGTTCCATGTGCATTGAGCATATGGTCACTTGGAGTCAATTCTGCTTCCGCTGTGCCGGGACCGAGTTTCGTCAATCTCATCCCGAGAAAAGAAGCATATGGTTCGTCGACCAGTACTTGTTTGATTTGGTCATAATGCAATTCGTGAATATCCTGATCTAAATGTGTGGTCATGGAAATCCCCCTTTTTTAATGGTCTTTTGCTGAACTTATCCCATATCCGGTGTTAGATTTGAACAGTACTTCAGGAAAACTGTTTTCCTCATCTTTTGTCTTTGACAAGATTGTACCTAAGTAGGCTCCAATAAAGCCAAGCGGTACGGTGAAAATGGTCGGGTTACTCATCGTGAAGAGGGGATTGCCTGTGAAAATACCCATTCCAGGTTCCGGGTTCCATACATTGGGACTGAGCATGACCAGTATGATGGAACTGAGTAACCCGAATAACATTCCTGTGATCGCTCCGGTTGCGTTGAAGCGTTTCCAATATATTGTGCAAAGGATGATCGGTAAATTGGCACTTGCAGCAATTCCAAGCGCAAGGACTGAAAGAAAAGCGACATTCATTGATTGTGCAAATAAAGCGAGTAAAATTGAAATGACAGCTACGCCGACAGAAGCCATTCGGGCGACGAGTATTTGCTGTTTTTCCGTAATCTTTCCTTCCTTGATGATTTCACCGTATATATCATGTGCAAAAGCGGATGCCGACGTTAAAACAAGACCGGATACAACCGCTAAAATCGTGGCAAATGCCACAGCAGAAACGAATGCGAATAAAAATTCACCGCCCATGGTTAATGCAAGAAGGGGCGCGGCCATGTTTCCAGCCGAGTTTGCAGCGACGATCCGCTCAAAACCGACGAAAGATGCAGCACCGAAACCAAGGAAAATCGTCATGATGAAAAATATCCCTATAAACCATGTGGAATATACGACGGATTTCCTTGCGGTAGCTGCGTCCTTTACTGTAAAGAAGCGGACGAGTAAATGCGGAAGGCCTGCTGCTCCAAGGACAAGCGACATATTAAATGAAATCATGTCGAGTCCATCGGTGTATTTATTTCCAGGATTCAAGAATTCCTTTCCGAGTGGTGTTGCAGTTTGGACATGATGGAACATCTCTGAAATGTTGAAATTAAAACGGGAAAATACGATGAACGTCAGCACAGCGGAACCGCCTAGTAAGAGAACCGCTTTGGTGATCTGCACCCAGCTTGTCGCTCTCATCCCGCCGAAAATTACATAAATCGTCATCAGTACACCGACAAGTAGGACGGATAGCCAATAATCGATGCCGAGCAGCAGTTTAATTAATCCCCCTGCACCAACAAGTTGTGCAATCATGTAAAAGATTGAAATGACAAGTGTATTGGCGGCAGCTATCCCTCGCACTTTTTTTGATTTGAAGCGTGCTGAAATCATGTCTGCCAGCGTAAACTTACCTAGATTGCGAAGTGGTTCCGACACAAGGTACAATAAGACAAGAAAGGCAACAAGGTTCCCGATGCTCATGTAAAAGCCATCGAAACCAATCAGTGCGATTGCACCTGTAATTCCCAGGAAAGAAGCGGCTGACATAAAGTCACCTGCTACGGCCAATCCGTTTTGCCATGCTGTCAATCCGCCGCCGGCAGTATAAAAGTCACTGGCATTTTTCGTTTTCTTAGAAGAGTAATAGGTTATTGTAAGCGTTAACAAAATGATGCCCAAAAATAGTGTGAGGGATAAAATGCTCATTCGACAAGCACCTTCTCATATTTTTTTAAGATATTTTTAGCCAGTTTGTCGTACTTCGCCGCTTTTTTGATATAGACAATTCCTCCTAACCATACGACGGCAAATTGGAGAAGTGCATATACCCACGCCCAAGTAATATTGAAAAATGCTTCACCTTTCAATACTTCACTATAAGCAGCTAAAATAGGCAGAACAAAATAAAAAGTAAGAAAGAAGAGAGTGACAGGTACGATGAAAGCTTTTTTCTTTTGAAGCAAATACTTAAATTCTTCCGTTTCAATTAATTGACGATACTTATTTCCGCTGTCATGACCTGATGGTGAATGCCCAGTTTTGGCTGTTGATTCCATAATAAGCCCCCTTTTTGTTGTAGTACGTTTTTAAAACGAATGTTTGATAAAATGATATATCATTGTTAAAATTAACATAGTCTGAAAATTTAGTAAATTAATATTTTTGTTTGTTCGGTCATTTTTCTGAATTAAAAAACATTATTGACAACGTGGAAATGACGTATTAATCTTGAAATAAATCATAACAATAATTTAATCTCCGTTTTATTATCGTTATGTATGTCAGGTGGGACAATAGTAAAATTGAGGGGGACTGAAACAATGTACAATCCGGAAATTGAAACGGCTTCGCGTGCTGAAATGGCAAGTTTACAATTGGCTCGCCTAAAAAAAACGATAAGCCATGTATATGAAAATGTACCTTATTACAGAGAAAAATTTAGGGAGATGGGCCTAGGACCAGAAGATATACAAACCCTAAACGATGTAATAAAGCTTCCCTTTACAAAAAAACAGACTCTTCGTGATCAGTATCCATTCGGTTTATTCGCCGTTCCGATGGAGGATGTCACACGAATTCATGGTTCATCCGGAACAAGCGGAAAGCCTACAATTGTCGGGTATACGAAAAATGATTTGGAAAACTGGGCAACAATCGTCGCACGTGGAATTGTAGCAGCAGGAGGTCGCAAGTCAGATATTTTCCATAACGCATATGGATATGGTCTGTTTACAGGGGGCCTTGGTTTGCATTGCGGTGCAGAAAAGCTAGGAGTTGCGACAGTGCCCATTTCAGGTGGGAATACCGATCGGCAGATTACCATCATCAATGATTTTAAACCGCGCGGCATTTGTGGAACCCCTACTTATATTTTGAATATCGCCGAAAAGATGGAAGAGATGGGAATTGATCCTGCAGATAATGGGCTTGAGTATGGGATTTTCGGAGCTGAGCCATGGTCAGAGGAAATGAGGGCAACACTTGAGAGAAAACTGAATTTGAAAGCCATTGATATTTACGGACTAAGTGAAATCATGGGGCCCGGAGTCGCAATAGAATGCCATGAAGCACAGGATGGATTGCATATCGCAGAAGACCATTTTCTTGTCGAGGTCATTAACCCGGACACGCTTGAACCAGTGGAGGACGGCGAAGATGGGGAACTTGTCTTTACCAGCCTTACAAAGGAAGCGCTGCCAATCATTCGTTATCGGACGGGTGATATCGCCTCAATTACCCATGAACCGTGTAAATGCGGGCGGACCACAACTAGAATGTCCCGTGTTAAAGGCAGAACGGATGATATGATAATAGTCAGGGGAGTGAATGTATTTCCTTCTGAAATTGAGCGTGTATTATTCCAAATGGAGGGAATTGTGCCTCATTATCAGATTCATCTCGTTAAGAAGGGGAAAATGGACGGTGTTGAACTGCATATTGAAATTGAAAGCGGTTTCTATAGGGAGATTGAAGAAGACTTAACGCATGGGAATGTAGAGATATTAAGGAAAACGATTCAGCATCATTTGAAATCCGCATGTCTTGTAACGATGGATGTTGTTGTCAACATTCCAAAAAGCATACCACGTTCAGAAGGAAAAGCAATTCGTGTCGTTGATAAGCGGAAGGATGAAGTCATTAGTTTATAATTCCGTGCTCATGAACATAATTCTGACGTTCAGTATTTGACTGCTTATGTACCGATTGAAATACGTGAAGCAAAAGAACTCGAACAAGTGGTGCGAAAACGCGATACATAAAGCGGATGCATTCGTGGTTAACCATGGTTCCATCTCTTAATGGAAGCGGAGATGGAACCAATCATGAAATAGAGAAGGAGGAGGGCATCTTGGCTAAATATACAGTTGTTGATCAAGAAACTTGCATTGCTTGCGGTGCATGCGGCGCCGCTGCCCCGGAAATCTTTGATTACAATGATGAGGGGGTGGCATTTGTCATCCTGGATGAAAATGAAGGAACTGCAGAGATCGCGGAAGATTTGTTTGATGATCTGGATGATGCAATGGAAGGCTGCCCAACAGATTCAATTAAAGTTGAAACTTCGCCCTTTAAAGTTTTAGTGGATTAAAAGATTCGTGAAATCCCCTGATAATTTCCTTTTATTATGAAAAAAGACAGAATAGTCTTGCATTGAGTATAACAATAAAATATAATAACGTTATATAAACGTTATATTACAAAAAGAGGTGATTTGGATGAACGTTCTTTTAAATGATATGGCAGGAGAAGAAAAGCTCAATCAATTCATTGCCAGAATCGAAGCAGGAGAAAAGATAGAAGCGGATGATTGGATGCCGGAAGAATACCGGGGCACTTTAATCAAGTTAATATCGATGCATGGAATCAGTGAAATCATGGGGGCTCTTCCAGAAAAGGAATGGGTGCCTAAAGCCCCGACCTTAAATAGAAAACTTGGAATCATGGCAAAGGTGCAGGATGAAATGGGGCATGGGCAATTATTACTTCGGGTAGCCGAGGATTTGCTAAAGCCGTACGGAAAAAAACGGGATGACCTAATGCAAGATTTGTTTAAAGGAGATTTAAAGTTTCATAATGTTTTCCATATGGAAGCCAAATCCTGGGGCGATGCTGGATTGATTGGCTGGCTGGTTGATGGTGCGGCCATCATTTCCCAGACGAACATGCTTGGCGCCTCATACGGACCTTATGCCCGGGCGTTACAAAGGATTTGCGCGGAAGAAGTTTTTCACGCCCAACATGGTGAAGCGATAATCATGGCTTTGGCTGAAGGGACGGAAGAACAAAGGAAATTGGTTCAAGACTCCATCGATTATTGGTGGGAATCTTTATTACTTTTCTTTGGACCTCCCAGCAAGAATGAAGTGGGTACATCCAAACAGGATATAACGATTAAGTACAGAATCAGAACCAGTACGAATGAAGAGCTTCGACAAGCCTTTTTTTCTAAATATGTGAAGCGGATCCTTTCACTCGGTTTTAGCATTCCCGATGAAACGCTTAGGTTTGATAAAGCATCTGAATCCTGGATTTACAAACAACCCGATTGGGGGAAATTGAAGGTGTTCGCAAGGAATGAAGGCCCCCGTTCGCAGGATCGCTTAAGCCTTCGAAGAATTTCTTATGAAAATAATAAATGGGTACGTGAGGCGTTGGCGCCAAAGGTCATCTAATGGAGGGGGGAAGGACGATATGGAAACTAGACAAGGAAATTACTTTGAAGAATTTGAAGTATTCAGCCGTAAAACGCAATCATCACCCGTTCAATACCACTTCAGCCTGCTGGCCCCAAATGAGGATATTGCCATCATGATGGCGCAAGAAAACTTCATGAGACGTGAAGCGGTTGATGATATCTGGGTCGTGAAAAGACAGAATATACGGAAAATGACGGTCGAGGAAAAGAAAACGCTTCAACGTATTGATAATAAAGATTACAGGACCACAAAAGGATACGGGTATTTAAAGAAAAAATGGCGGAAGTATGAGCAGGGAATGCTCGATGAAAAAGAGATAATGTCTTGGGCTGGAGGTGTAAAAAATGAGGAATGAATCATTGAAGGACATCGCAATCAAGGAATTGCTGCTTCAACTGGCGGACGATGACTTCATCCATTCATACCGTGGTGCAGAATGGCTTGGACTCGCACCGCATATCGAAGAAGATGTTGCATCCGCTTCGATTTCTCAAGACACGATGGGGCATGCAGCCATATATTATAAATTGCTGGATGAACTCGGTGAAGACGATGCAGATAAATTGGCTCACGACCGTCCTGCCAAGGAACGGCGCAATGCGATCATTCTCGAGTTGGTCAATGGTCCTGGTTACTATTTGAAAGATCCGGAATATGATTGGGCGTTTGCGGTAGTGCGGAATTATTTTTATACCCAAGCCAAAGCGATTAAGGTTCAATCCCTTCATTCATGTTCATATGAACCGCTTGCTGAGGTGGCACAAAAGGTACAGATGGAACTTTACTATCATTTGATGCACTGGAAAACATGGTTCGTCCAATTGCTGGGATCTGGTCACTTGGAAGCGGTTTCGAGAATGAAAGCGGCGATTGGGAAAACAATGCCGGATTTTGCCGGCGTATTTTCACTTGGACAATATGGAGAGGAAATGGTGGAGCTTGGCTTGATAGAAGGCGAAGCTGACTTACAGAAAAAATGGATTGAGGCTATCACCCCAATTTTTGAAAGTGTAGGCTTAGCAACAACTATTGAAATAGGCATGGCAAGAGGTGATGGTCGTAATGGCCAGCATACGGAAGATTTGGAAAAGGCGCTAGAAACGTTAAGTGAAGTGTACGCAACCGATAAAGCAGCTTCATGGTGAATCAGTGGAAAGGGGAGGGGTACCATGTCGACCATACAGTTAAACACAGAAGAAATTTATAAGCTCCTGGAAGACGTTAAAGATCCCGAAATCGATACAGTAAGTATCCTGGATTTGGGGATGGTTGAAGACGTGACGGTTTCGGGCCAGGACGTTTCGGTAAAAATGCTGCCAACTTTTCTTGGGTGCCCGGCATTGTCGATCATCCAAAAAAATGTGGAAACAGCCCTTCGAGAGCTGCCTGCCGTAAGAAATGTAAATGTGGAATTTTTACGTTCCCCTTCGTGGACATCCGATCGAATTACGGAAAAAGGGAAAGCTGGATTGAAGGTTTTCGGAATCTCCCCTCCTCCTCGACAAATGAAAAGTGATGGATCATGGCATGTGGATTGCCCGTATTGTGAATCAACTTATGTCACGATGGAAAATATATTCGGCCCAACGGCTTGCCGCAGCATTTTATACTGCAAATCGTGTAAAAATCCGTTCGAAGCGATGAAACCGATGATAAAAATGATCTAATAAAATGGAGGTTTTCTAAAATGGTAAAACTAATCGCCCTTTATAAACAACCTGAAAACAAGGAAGAATTCGATGAGCACTACTTCAATGTACATGGTCCGATAACGGAAAAAATTCCTGGTCTTCAAAAAATGGAGGTCACTAAAATAGTCGGGACACCAATGGGCAAAGACTCTGAGTATCACATTCTATGTGAAATGTATTATGAAGACCATGATGCACTGCAAAAAGGAATGCGTTCTCCGGAAGGCAAAGCATCAGGGAAAGACTTAATGGGCTTTGCGGGGAAACTTGTAACGATGATGATCGGCGAAGAAATAAAATGAATGCGCTTCAATTCATTGAAACGTCAATCGAGGACGGCATTGGTTATATCTTTTTAAATCGGCCGAAGCAATTGAATGCGCTTAACAGGAAAATGGTTAGGGAAATCGTTTCATCCATGGAGGCATTCGACCTCGACCCACAAGTGAAGGTGATTTTGCTGACGGGCAATGGAAAAGCATTTTCTGCTGGAGCTGATATTGACGAAATGGCTAACGACAATCCAATTAATCTGGAGTTAACGAACCAATTTGCCGATTGGGATCGAATTAGCCTAGTTAAGAAGCCTGTGATTGGTGCGGTGAAAAGTTTTGTATTCGGTGGTGGTTTTGAACTTGCTTTATCCTGCGATTTCTTGATTGCCGCCAGCGACACCCAGTTTTCCTTTCCGGAAGTGACTCTTGGAGTCATGCCTGGTGCAGGCGGAACGCAGAGGCTGACGAAATTGGTAGGCAAAATGAAGGCGCTTGAATGGATATTGTCGGCTGAAAGGATCAATGCTAAGACAGCTTTGCAATACGGTTTCATCAATAAGATCGTTGCTCCTGAATTGTTAATGGAAGAATCGATTGATTTTGCTAGAAAGATAGCAAAGCAACCTCCGTTAGCTGTAAGGCTGATTAAAGAATCCGTCAATAAAGCTGTTGATCTTTCCTTATATGAGGGTATGCAATTTGAACGAAAGAACTTCTATATTCTTTTTGCATCAGAAGACCAAAAAGAAGGAATGAAAGCATTTGTTGAAAAAAGAAAGCCTAAATTCACAGGCGGATAAGGAGTGCTCTATGTTCGAAACGATCACTTATAGGGTTGAAAACGGAGTGGCTTGGCTTACTTTGAACCGTCCTGATAAACTTAATTCCTTTACTTCCCAAATGAATAAAGAAATACAAAAAGCGATCAAAACATCTGCGGGGTCCGATGAAGTGCGGGCCATTATCATCACAGGGGAAGGCAGGGCCTTTTGCTCGGGACAAGATTTATCGGATTTGGATGATAGCATGAATTTAGGTCAATTGCTGCGTGAAAATTACGGTCCAATGATGCAGCAAATAGCAAGCTGTGAAAAACCGATCATCGCAGCGGTCAATGGGGTGGCTGCAGGGGCCGGTTTCAGCCTTGCACTAGCATGCGATTTCCGGCTTGTTTCTGAAAAAGCCAGTTTTATAAATGCCTTTGTCAATATCGGATTGATTCCTGATTCAGGAAATCTGTATTACCTTTCGCGGATTGTCGGTCATGCGAAAGCCTTGGAATTATCATTATTAGGGGAAAAGGTTACGGCTAGCGAGGCGAAAAATATCGGGATCGCTACAAAAGTGATCAGTGTGGAAGCATGGGACGAGGAATTGAAAGCCTTTGCAGAGAATCTCGCAAACAAACCAACGAAAGCAATCGGCTTAATCAAAAGATACTTAGAGGCATCCTATCACCTTTCATTGGAAGAATACTTAAAAGAAGAAGCGGAGGGGCAGCGGATCGCTGGCTTAACGAAGGATTATGCAGAAGGTGTGGCAGCATTCATTGAAAAAAGGAAGGCTCAATTCATAGGCAAGTAATATAGAAAAGGGAGTGGGAGTACATGGTAAGAGTTCAAGAGTCAGCATTTGAAAAGGCGGAAACGAAACGTGATTATTACCACCTGATCATTAATGGAGAAAGAGTGGAAAGCTCTAATGGATCCACGATTGATGCGTACAATCCTGCGACTGGTGAAATCATTGCCAAGGTTGCAAAAGCCACTAAGGAAGATGCAGAAAGAGCTGTTCAAGCTGCTCGTGAAGCATTTGATAATGGTAAATGGAAGAAAACTCCGATCAATAAACGGTCTCGTGTATTGAACAAAATTGCTGCAATCATGCGTTCACGCTTCAATGAATTGGTTGAATTGGAAGTCCTGAACAGCGGCAAATCCATTTCTGCAGCGCAAGGCCAAGTCATGCAGGCAATTGAAGATTTCGAGTTTTATGCAGGCGCTTTAGTTGCACACCGCGGATCTGTCAATAATGTTCCTGGTCAATTCCATAACTATACGGAAAAAGAGCCAGTAGGTGTTTGTGCTCAAATCATCCCTTGGAATTACCCTATGATGATGGCAGCGTGGAAAATTGCACCAGCAATCGCAGTTGGCTGTTCAGTCATTGTCAAGCCAGCTTCGTTAACGCCGCTGACTGCCATTGTATTAGGGGAAATCTGTTTAGAAGCTGGTGTTCCTTCAGGCGTGGTCAATATCATTCCAGGGCCTGGATCGGACGTAGGGAATTATCTTGTCGAGCATCCGAAAGTGAATAAGGTGGCCTTCACGGGCTCTACGCCAATTGGCAGGGATCTCATGGGCAAAGCATCACAGACATTAAAAAGGGTGACATTGGAGCTTGGAGGTAAGTCACCTAATATTGTCTTCGAAGATGCGGACCTTGAAGCAGCTATCGATGGATCATTATATGGCATTTTCTACAATACTGGACAGTCTTGCGAAGCTAGATCCCGTTTATACGTTCACGAAGACATATATGATGAGTTCGTTGCCAGATTCGTAGAAAAAACGAAAAAATTGAAATTGGGCAATCCTCTCGACAAAGAAACACACGTCGGTGCAGTCATAGATCAAGGGCAATTGGATGTAATCGACAATTATGTACAATCTGCCATTACTGACGGAGCGAAAATCCTGACAGGAGGAAAGCCAGCGGTAATTGAAGGTTTCGAAAACGGTTATTGGTATGAGCCGACGGTGATAGCGAATGTCAATCATGAAATGGATGTAGTGAAAGAGGAAATATTCGGACCGGTTGTTGTCATAATGAAATTCAAAGATGAAAAAGAAGCTGTGAGACTCGCAAATGATACGGAATTCGGTTTAGGTTCAGCTCTATGGACAAAAGATGGCGGGCGTGCGACTAGAGTGGCCAATCAAATAGAAGCGGGAATCGTCATGGTAAATTGCCCATTCTCCGCATTTCCTGGAACACCTTTCGGAGGGTATAAACAGTCAGGGTTCGGCCGGGAACTTTGTATTGAGACACTTGATCTTTATACAGAAACGAAAAGCATCATTTCCTATTATGGAAGCCGTCCCTTAAATCCCTTTGGAATTTAATAAAACATAAAATAGGCGGCTGGCTGAACGGTATGTCGGAAAAGTAATTCAGGTATGGATGAATGCTGATCTGGTTCATCGTAGCCAGCCCCTATTTATTTTTGAAGGAGGAATGAACGAATGATTAGAAATTTAGTGATTGTCGGATCTGGTGTCATGGGCAGGGGAATAGCTTATGTAGGAGCCACAGGCGGCTTTAATGTAGTACTGGTGGATGTGAATCAGGATGCTTTGGAAAGTGCAAGAAAAGAGATCGATTCCATTTTTGAGAAGGGTGTGCGCTACCAAAAAATCACCCAGGAAGAAGCGGCAGCCGCAAAAAGCAGATTTTCCTATTCTTCCAATTTGAAAGAATCAGCAGCATATGCCGACTTGATCATAGAGGCAGTTCCGGAAAAGGCGGAAATTAAGAGGGCAGTCTTCGAAACGATTGAAGTCCATGCAAAAGAAGACTGTTACTTTGCAACCAATACTTCCACGATGAGCCCTACGGAAATTGGTTCTTATGGAAAGCGTCCCGAAAGAACGATTGCCATGCATTTTTTCAATCCTGTACAAAAGATGCCACTCGTTGAAATTGTACGTGGTCTAGAAACCAGCGATGAAACGGCAGCCTTAATAAAAGAGGTAGCCGGAAAAATGGGAAAAGAAACCGTGGTCATAAATGAATTCCCTGGGTTTGTTACCAGCAGGATCAGCTGTTTGGTAGGTAATGAAGCGTTCTATATGCTTCAAGAAGGTTTAGGAACACCAGAAGAAATCGATAAGGCAATAAAGTTAGGGCTGAATTACCCAATGGGACCATTTGAGCTAGGTGATTTGGTGGGATTGGATGCCCGTTTGAATAATTTAAAATACTTACATAGTAAACTTGGTGAGAAATACCGCCCGGCCCCGCTCCTTGAACAGTATGTTAAAGCTGGCAGGCTCGGCAGAAAGTCAGGTAAAGGTGTGTACGATTATACAAAAGATGGCGAGCTGGTGAGGAAATGAAGGATGTTGTGATTATCGATGCTGTGAGAACACCAATCGGAAGATATAAAGGCGCTTTGAAAAGCGTTCGTCCGGATGACCTCGGTGCAATTGTAATCAAGGCGCTGACCGATCGCAATCCAGAGCTGCCGCCAGATCAAATTGAAGATGTCATCTTCGGAAATGCAAATCAAGCAGGAGAGGATAATCGCGATGTGGCCAGGATGTCCGCCCTTTTAGCTGGTCTTCCGGTGAACGTGGCTGGAACGACAATAAATCGTTTGTGTGGATCAGGACTGGATGCCGTCATGTATGCTGCACGCTCCATTGCTGTAGGTGAAGGCGATATTTATATCGCAGGCGGTACCGAAAGCATGACAAGGGCGCCGTACGTCATGGCCAAACCTGAGAGTGAATTTCCGCGGGGTTCAATGGAGCTTCAGGATACAACGATCGGATGGCGCTTCACGAATGAGAAACTTAAAGAAATGTATGGCACGGATTCGATGCCTCAAACGGCTGAAAACGTTGCCCGGCGTTTTTCGGTTTCAAGGGAGGACCAAGATCAATTCGCGTATCAAAGCCAGCAAAAAGCGAAAAAAGCAGTGGAAAATGAGCGTTTCATTAATGAAATCGTACCTGTTCGATATATGGATCGTAAAGGGAATGAAGTCATTGTCGAGAAGGATGAACACCCTCGTCCTGACACGACCATCGAAAAGTTGGAAAAACTCAAACCGATCTTTAAAGACGGCACTATAACGGCCGGTAATGCTTCAGGCGTAAATGATGGAGCCTCGGCATTACTTTTGATGAGTGCAGAAAAGGCACGGGAGCTTGGATTGAAACCTCTGGCCAAATATGTTGTAGGGGCGGTAGCGGGCTTAGAACCGTCCATTATGGGCCTTGGCCCGATTCATGCCACTAAAAAAGCATTGGAGAGGGCAAGCTTGACCATTGAAGACATCGGGCTAGTGGAATTGAATGAAGCATTCGCTTCCCAATCCTTGGAGTGCATCCGCCAATTGAAATTGGATCAGGAGAAAGTGAATGTCAACGGCGGGGCAATAGCGTTTGGCCATCCGCTCGGTGCAAGCGGGGCGCGTATTTTAACAACGCTCGTCCACGAAATGAAAAAGCGGAATGTCCGCTATGGTCTTGCGACGATGTGTGTAGGCGTTGGCCAAGGCATTTCAGCCATTATAGAAAATATTGAAAAAGATTGATGGTGGGGCCGGCCCTTATTAGATTTATCTGCATAAGGGTCATTTTTTTTAAGGGGGAGGAGACTCATGTCCAAGGTTATATATAAAGTGATAAATCAAATCGGCTATGTAACAGTGAATCGGCCCGACGTATTGAACTGCTTCGACTATGAGACACTTTGTGAACTGCAGGAAGTCATCGATGCAGTTTATTATGACGGCGATATCCGTGTCGTCATTTTCACCGGTGCAGGGGAAAAGGCCTTCAGTGCGGGAGCGGATTTGAAAGAAAGGAAGTCTTTGAATGATGCGGAAGTAAGAAGGAACGTTAAAGCGATTCGCGATGTTTTTAATAGTATCGCAGGGCTTCCGCAGCCAACGATAGCTGCCGTCAATGGATATGCATTGGGGGGAGGATTTGAATGGCTGCTTTCATGTGACTTTGCAATTGCTGCCGAAAGTGTTTCTTTGGGGCTCACTGAAACTAGCTGGGCCATTATTCCTGGGGCAGGCGGTACACAGCGGCTGCCGAGATTGATTGGGGAAATGAAAGCGAAGGAATTGATCTTCACCGCTAAAAAACTGACTGCAGAAGAGGCATGTCAATTAGGGATCCTTTTGAGGGTCGTGCCAAGGGATCAACTTATGTCAGCCTGTGAGGAATTGGCAGCCAATATCATGAAAAATGGGCCGATTGCAGTCAAACAAGCCAAATATGCGATTGACCAAGGACTGAATACGGACTTGCAAACCGGAATGGCCATAGAGGGAAAGGCCTATGAATTGACCATCCCGACTCAAGACAGATTGGAAGCACTCCTAGCATTTAGTGAACGGAGAAAAGCACGATTTACTGGTGAATAATATTGCGCTTTCTTTTTAAAAAGATATAATAATTATTATGTCTTCCGTGTGAAAATAGTAACAATGTAAGGGCGAGGTGAGAAAGATAGGTACTAACACTCAATCCATGATTTTCACGATATACGGCGATTATATCCGTAACTATGGAAATAAAATCTGGATAGGCAGTTTAATTCGTTTATTGAAGGAATTCGGTCATAATGAGCAGGGCGTACGTGTAGCCGTTTCACGAATGGTCAAGCAAGGATGGATTCAGTCAGAGAAGCAGGGAAATAAAAGCTATTACTTTTTGACTGATCGCGGTGTGCAGAGAATGGATGAAGCGGCCAATCGCATATATAAGATGAAACCGAATGAATGGGACGGTAAATGGCGTATCTTAATGTATACGATCCCTGAAGATAAGCGGCAATTACGGGATGATCTCCGTAAAGAATTATTATGGAGCGGGTTTGGCAGTTTTTCAAGTGGTTGCTGGATTTCCCCTAATGATTTGGAGAAACAAATCAATCGCTTGATAGAGAAATATGACATCAATGAATATGTTGATTTTTTCATTTCGGAGTACAAAGGTCCAAAAGAAAACCAATCGCTTGTAGAGAAAAGCTGGCATTTGGAAGAGATTGAAAATAAATATGAAGAATTCATCGAGAAATACAGCAAACAATTCATCGTTCATCAAAGCATCATTAACAGGGGCGAAATGTCCGATGCCGATTGTTTTGTGGAACGAACGAACTTGGTGCATGAATACCGTAAGTTTTTATTTATCGATCCGGGCCTGCCAAAGGAACTTCTGCCTTCAAAGTGGAATGGGAATCATGCTGCTCTTTTATTTAGCCAGTATTATCAAGTCTTGGCTGAACCAGCAAGCCGTTTCTTTGAAAGCGTATTTCAGGAAAATAATGATTTATGCCGGAAAGACGAAACCTATGATGCCAAGGATCATCCACTTATCATTAAGTGAAAAAGAGCTTCAGCCAGTCGCTAATGACGACTTGCAGAAGCTCTTTTCACATTATCATTTTCGACTTCTGCAATAATTAATCAAGTATCCCTTTGAAGTCTTTCCCTTTTTGAACATATGTATCGATGGAAAGTTGGATCAATTCAAGATCTTTATTATTCAATCTGCGGACCACTTTCCCCGGGGAACCAATAACCAGTGAACGTGGGGGTATGATTTTGCCAGAGGAAATCAATGTATTCGCTCCGATGATGCACTCTTCGCCGATCTCTACATTATCCAATATCGTTGAACCCATTCCAATAATGGATCGTTTGCCTATTTTACAGCCATGCAGGATAACATTGTGACCAACCGTCACTTCGTCTTCAATGACAACCGGGCATCCTTCAAATAAATGAATGGTCGAGTTATCTTGTATACTGCATTTTTCACCTATTGTAATTGAATCTTCATCACCGCGGAGTACGGCATTAAACCAAATGGTAGAGTCTTTCCCAATCGCAATATCACCGATTAAATGAGCGCCAGGTGCCACGAAAACAGTATCATCAATGGATGGTTTTTTATTATTATACGGTATAATCATAGTCTCGCTCCTTTTGAAAAGTCAGAATTGTTTTTCTAATGAATATAGTATAACATTAAATTGACAGGGAGGGATGAAAGTGAAATATATTTGTGAACTTTTTGCGATAAAATATCCTATTATACAAGGCGGCATGGGGAATATAAGCAATGCAAGTCTTGCGGCTGCAGTATCCAATGCAGGGGGACTTGGGACAATAGGGTGCGGTACGATGAATCCTGAACAGGTAGAAGCAATCATTCTCGAAACCAAAGATAAAACCAATAACAATTTTGCGTTGAACATTCCAATAAACGTTAGTCCATATACTGATGAGTTAGTGAATCTTGTCCTGAAGCATGATATACCTGTAGTTTCCTTATCTGCAGGAAATCCTGCCCCTTTCATTCCATTATTTCAAAAAAAGAATGTAAAAGTGATCGCCATCGTTGCGTCGGTCAAGCACGCGCAAAAAGCGCAAGCTGCAGGGGCTGATGTGTTGGTCGCAGAAGGGTTTGAAGCTGCCGGCATCAATTCGAACCTGGAAATGACGACCTTTACACTCATTCCGCAAATCAGCAAGCATGTGACGCTTCCAGTTTTGGCAGCTGGCGGAATAGGCAATGGGCAGGGTTTGGCAGCTGCATTGATGCTGGGGGCTTCAGGAGTCCAATTAGGAACCAGGCTGATCGCTACACAAGAAGCGCCGTTCCATCCGTCATATAAGCAGAAACTAATCGAAGCGATGGGCAATGATACGGTAATTTTGGGAAGAACATTTGGCCAGGTCAGAAGAGTATTGAAGGACCCATATACCGAGAAGGTCCTGGGTTTGGAAAAACAGGGACTGTCTCCTGTGAATTATCGTGAAATGACCTCTGAAGTCCATCATATTAATGGGGCGATGAACGGGGATGTTAACAATGGATTCATGAACAGCGGCCAGGTAGCCGGATTGATTGACGATATACCCACTGTTAAGGAATTACTTGATGGCATGATGAAAGATGCGAAAAAACAAATGGAGGATGGATTGAGCAGGCTCTCTGCCCCTTTTATGATTTGAGAGCGGAGGGGCCCATCTTGTCATTAGTTCATGGGTTTATTCCTTGGTAAACTACCGAAAGCTTGAGGTAAATTCGTCCTCAAGCTTTTTTCATTTCTGGACCATCTGAAATTATATGATCATTCTTCATACAATCTGAAATCTTATGTGAATAGCCCGATAACATAAAATGGACTCCATAAGGTACATTGTTTTAGGATAACATTTTGGAAAAATGTGATTGAACTTGTGATACAATGGAGAATGTCCTTTTTGAAATCAAGGGGTGCCCAGAATCAATCTGGGAGCACGCCTTTTATATGTAATAAAAGTTGGAAAAGGGGAAACCTCAATGGAAACTTTAATAATGGATATGATTGAAGCGTTTAAATCTTTATCCTATTTCGGTGTGTTGTTAGCTTTGACTTTTGAATTCATTCCTGCTGAAATAGTTTTGCCACTAGCTGGATACTGGGTTTATCAAGGTGATATGAATTTATACTTGACTATTCTTGCCGGTTCGTTTGGTGGGGTAACGGGCCCATTGACGCTTTATGCTTTAGGCAAGTATGGCGGGAGACCGCTTGTATTAAAGTTTGGGAAATACTTTTTGATCAAAGATGAGCAGTTGAATAAGGCTGACCGATTCTTTGAAAGGTTTGGTGGGGGAATTGCCTTTTTTGGACGGTTTGTACCAGGAATTCGTACCGCCGTTTCGCTGCCATGCGGGATATTGAAAATGAGTATTTGGAAATTCATTTTATATACCTATATGGCGATGCTTCCTGTTACTAGCGTTTATGTTTATCTAGGGTATAAGTTAGGACCGAGATGGGAGCAGGCAGGAGCCATCTTTTCACAATATGCGAATTTCTTGCTTATCCCAATCGCACTTATAATCATTTGGTTCATTATGAAGACTCAAAAACAAAAGCAAAGACAAAAACTAAAAGTCAATTCATAACAAAGAAGGCGCCTTGATCAGGCGCCTTTTTGATTTATGTCATTATTAGCAGCATCCACCGAAGCCGCCGCCGAATCCCCAACTGCTTCCGATGATGATCAACAAGATGAATAATACAATCAGCAATGCAAATCCGTTATCGAAACCGCCAAAGCCGTCGTCGCAACGATCGTTACAATGTCCACCCATTTGATTTCCTCCTTAATACATATTATGAATTACATACCTAGCAAAACATCTTTACCGGGAATACTTCATACTATGTATTCTAGGCCGAAGTGTTTGCTTATTCATAAAAAATGGGCGTGCGCAATAAGGGGAAATAAGCCCGAATATTTTTTTGATTTCGTTTTAAATGTTATAATATACCATGTGGATTGTGGGGGGAAGGGAGCTGAACTAAGTCATGAAAGTTGCCATTATAACGGATGTGCATGGAAATGCTTCAGCGTTAAAAGCCGTTCTTAGGGATATTGATCAAAGGGAAGATATAGATCGTCTCTATTGTTTGGGAGATATGGTCGGGATTGGCCCTGATACAAATGAAGTCCTTGAACTTTTATTTTCAAGAAATGATTTATCGATGATAACTGGAAATCATGATGAAGCTGTTCTGGCCATCATTAACGGGGAGCCGCATCCGGACGGTCATATTCATGTAAAGGAGCATCATGAATGGATAGCTGAAAGGATGCAGCGGAAATTCATAAATGAATTGGGAAAATTGCCTCGAACCATACATCATATCATTAATGATCACTCCGTTTACTTCACCCATTATCACATGGAATCGAAGAAATTGGATGAGCACATAAGCCAAAATCCATTTAGTAAAATAGTTGAACCGCATTTAAATAACTTAGAAATGCTTTTCAAAGATCAGCATCACGATTTAATAGGGTTTGGACATCATCATCCTATCCACCTCTTTAAAAATGACCGAACGATATTCCTGAACCCTGGTTCTCTTGGCTGCAATAGTGAACCAATTGCTCCTTATGCCATTGTTACGATTGAAAATACCGGTATACAGGTAAAGCTTGAAAAAGTCGCCTATGATAATACATCGTTCCTGTTATCGTATCAAAGTTTACAAGTTCCAGAGCATGAATTCATTATACGTGCCTTCCATGGCGGGCAGCAGGCCTAATACGTTTATAAATGAGGAAGTTTGGGAAAATGTTGAGCATAAAGGTACATGCCTGTGGATACGATAATAGGCAAACATCATGATGCTGGAGGTACGTTATGAAGGAAAAGGAACTGGAACAGGTAAGTCAAGAGCAGGAAGAGATGGAACGGCATAGTCTTGTCTGTAATGATGAATTGTTTAATAAGGATCTGTACGCCATTGTCGATGATACGATGCAAGAGGATAGATAAACGGGAAAAACGCTGCAGGAAAGGTCTGTAGCGTTTATTTTTACTTTGTAATGGTTGAAGGCAGAATTTTGTTTTTTCGAACAACGTCTCGTCCTGCTTGTTTCCATCACCCTTTTTCTTCCAGTGAATCCTGGAAATGAATCATTTGAAACCATTCTGGATTTATCCCATACTATATATAAGTTTCAAATCCGAGAGGAGGGATGGCATGGGACATCATCATGGTCACTCCCATGATCATGGGCACGGACACCACCATTCTAATAATAAAAAAGCATTGTTGGCATCTTTCTTATTAATCTCCACTTTTATGATAGTCGAGGTCATTGGTGGTTTCTTGACAAATAGTTTGGCTTTACTGTCGGATGCAGGTCACATGCTTAGCGATGCGGCAGCTTTAGGACTTAGTTATACAGCGATAAGGTTGGGGGAGAGAAAAGCGACATCTTCCAAATCGTTTGGATATAAACGGTTTGAAATCATTGCTGCTTGTTTGAATGGATTGACCTTGATCGTAATATCCGTATTCATTTTTGTAGAGGCAATTAAGAGGTTCCTGGATCCCCCTGAGGTGCAAAGCTTGGGAATGCTGATGATTTCAATCATCGGCTTACTTGTTAATATCATTGCGGCCTGGATTTTAATGAGCGGAGATAAGGAAGACAATCTGAATGTACGGAGTGCTTTTTTACATGTTATTGGTGATATGCTTGGATCTGTGGGTGCCATTGCGGCCGCCCTCTTAATTTATTTTTTCGATTGGGGAATTGCAGATCCGATTGCGAGCGTCATAGTCGCAATTTTAATTATTATCAGCGGTTTTAGGGTAGTGAGGGATTCCTTTCATATCTTGATGGAGGGCACACCAGACCAAGTCGATATGGATGAAGTGAAAGCATCCTTGATGGGATTGGTCGGAGTATCCGATGTCCATGATCTCCATATCTGGACGATCACCTCTGGTTTTTTGACAATGAGCTGCCATGTTGTCATAGATGAGAGCGGTAATCACGATTCAGTATTGGCAGAAGCGCAAAAACTACTTCACGATCGGTTTGGGATCGAACATAGCACGATCCAAGTGGAAAGACAGGAAGCGGGCTGTCCCAATCCACACGAGACTTGTAATTGAAAAGGGCTGGCTCAGTATAGAGCCAGCCTCTTAAAAGTTTAATAAGAAAATCATAGTTTTTCCTGAATGATTTTTACGACCATTTAGCAGCATTCCTGTTAAAATGAATCGAGATCACTTGCACATAATTAGCTAAGTGAAAACATCGGTTAATTTTACTGCGAACATAATCCTGACACATAAAAAGGGTAAGATTGAGGGAAAATGCTTGGAGTTTTAATGGTTAGCATATACAAAATGATTCCACTATAATTCAGGAAGGAGGAATCCATAAATGAAGAAAATTCTTGTAGTAGAAGATGAAATCGCCATATCGATGGTATTGAAAGCATATTTGGAGCGGGAAGGTTTTGATGTAGTCCAAGTTTACGATGGGCTAAAGGCCATTCCAGTGTTTGAAGAAACGAAGCCAGACCTTGTCCTGCTTGATGTCATGCTGCCGGGTAAGGAAGGCTGGGATATATTGAAGGAAATTCGGGAGGACGATACATGTCCGGTTATCATGCTGACTGCACTGACAGATGTCGATTACAGATTATCGGGATTTAAGTCAGGTGCGGATGATTACATCTCCAAACCCTTCGTTGCCGAAGAAGTCGTGGCCCGGGTGCATGCCGTTTTAAGAAGATCCTCATCGGTTGTTACGGAAGATGGTCATGTACATGAGTTTGGGAGTTTAACCATCGATGATCTGTCTTATATGGTGCATTTGAATGGGGAAGAGATAAACTTGACGCCGCGTGATCTGTCGCTGCTCGTTTTTTTCGCTAAGCACCCTAATCAAATTTTCACGAGAGAACAGCTGCTCGACCAAGTGTGGGGCATGGATTATGACGGCAGTGACCGGGCGGTGGACCTGGCGATCAAACGGATCAGGAAGGCGATAGATGCATGGCCTGTAACTGAGGGGGAAATAAAAACATTGCGTGGATTGGGGTATCAATTGAGTGTCTATGAAAACTAAAAAAAGAACCACTTTACAACGCTATTGGACTAAGAGATACGTATTGACCTTGATTTCCGGTTTGATCTTATTGTCTGTTTTTTCCTTATGGTGGATGGAAAAAACGGCTTTGGAATATAGGCTTAGCCTTCTTAAGTACTTAGCTGATGAAACATCCGATCGGGCGATTAAGGAAAATGGTCAGATTGTCGTTGGCCCGATCCTTTCGGAAATTGTAGAGGAAAGGGAGAAAATCCTTCATCTGAACCAACAGCCAATCATCTATATCGTCGATCCCGATGCCACCATCATATATACGATGCCACAATTGTATATAGATCCGGATGAAAATAAACTCCCGGACGTCATCATGAAAAATACGGAGTTAATCCAGAAGGTCAAGATTTCCGACAACAAAGTATATGTCGTCAAATCCCCCATTACGTTTAATGATGAGACGAGAGGCTGGGTGGTCATTGCACAGGAAGAAGGGGCATTGAAGGAAATCAACCAAGATCATGGCTTGTTGGCGATCATGATTGGAGGCCTACTGATTCTGGGAACGGGGGTCATTTATTTTCTTTCCAGGCAGATTTCACGTCCCATCCAAGACGTAGCTAACGCCGCTGTCCAGGTTCGTGAAGGCAACTATGATATCCATTTCAAAGAGGAAGAGGAAATCAAGGAAGAAGAAATTTATGAACTGATAGAATCATTTAAGGAAATGACCAATCGATTGAAGGTCATGGAGAAGTTGCGGGCGGAATTGCTTGCAGGCGTAACCCATGATTTGAAAACGCCAGTCACTTCCATTAGCGGACTGATACAAGCGGTTAAGGATGATGTCGTCAAGGGAGAGCAAAGTAAGGAATTCCTCGATATTTCCTTAAAGGAAACTCAACGTTTACAAGGTATGATAGAGGATTTACTCAATTATAATGCCATATCGGCAGGTGCTTTTAAAATTCGGCTGCAAAAAGAGAATATCAATATATTCATCAAGGAAATCGCCTATCGCTGGCAGGTGACCCAGGATGATGATCAAGCGTTCGCTCTTGAGATAAAAGTTCCTGATGAACCGGTCTTTGGTCAAATTGATTCATTGCGGATGCAGCAAATCGTCATTAACCTTTTGAATAATGCCAGACATGCACTTGATGGCAAAGGGAAAATAGCGATTCACCTTTATGAAAAGGATGAAGAACGAATCTGCCTTGATGTACTAGACAGTGGCCGGGGGATCCCAAAACATGAACAACAATTTGTGTTCGAACCATTTTATCGAGGTGAAAACAAAAAGTTGAAGGTACGTGGTTTAGGTTTGGGACTGCCATTCAGTAAGATGCTCGCAAAAGCGCAAAAGGGTGATCTAGTGCTTAAGGATAGCGATGAACAAGGCACCACCTTCACGATTGTCATAGAGAAAGCGGATCAGGTATAAAAAAGGGTTGTCCGATGTAATGGACAACCCTTTTATTATGCGTGACGCTAACTATTAAGCCAATTGGCTGATTGCACGCCATAATTGTACATGACGGACCTTCCTTGGAAGGAAACGTCCCATTTCTTCTTCATTATATCCTGCATGCAAGTTCTTATGGTCGAAAATGATTGGCCGGCGAAGTAAATCCGGGTTATCTTGGATAAGCTTGCATAGATCATTAAGTGGTGTATTATTTATATCGATATTCAGGCTTTTGAATTTTTTGGAACGGGTTGAGATGATTTCATCTGTCCCGCCTTCCGTTTTACGTAAAATCTCTTTTATTTCTTCTATAGAAAGAGGTTGGGAATATAGGTTGCGTTCATTAAAGGAAATTTCGTTCTTCTTTAGCCAAGCTTTTGCTTTACGACAGGCTAGACTGCTTGGAGTAGTATAAATTGTTACCATTAAAATCGACTCCTTCAAAGTTTTCAAGTTTATTGGAATGAAATTATTTTTATATTTGTGATACTCTTACTTTAACGTTTCTTTGTGTCAGCAAGATGTCAAGAAAAATAAACTTAAATGTTATTTTAAAAAGAAAGGGAGAAAATGAAATGAAATCTGCCTTTAATGAAAAAAAAGCCGTTTGGGTAATGATGCCGAACAAGGACCTGCATAGGCCGATATTTAACAGTGATGTGCGGATAGTATCATGACAGGGGATTTTTGGTCACCAGTCAGGCTATCGATACAAGTAGCGGGACTATCGGGTATCCTTGTTTTCATTTTAGGAATTATCATGGCGCGAATGATGGCTAAAAAGCAGTTCAAGGGAAGGGTCCTGTTGGAAACAGCGTTTTTATTGCCGCTTGTTTTGCCGCCTTCCGTCGTTGGGTTTTTATTGATTGTGATTTTTGGCAAGAGTGGAGTGCCGGGACAATTCATTGAAAGGGTTTTTGATCAGCCCCTGATGTTCACGTGGTGGGCAGCGGTAGTTGCATCTACCGTAGTAGCGTTTCCGCTTATGTACCAATCCGCTAAAACTGGCTTTGAAGGTATAGATGAAGAAATCGAAAATGCAGCAAGAGTTGACGGGGCCGGCGAGTGGAGATTGTTCCTGAATGTATCCCTTCCATTGGCGGTGAAATCCATCGTCACAGGTGCCATCTTGAGTTCTGCTCGTGCGTTGGGGGAATTCGGAGCGACACTCATGTTTGCCGGAAACATTCCCGGACAGACACAAACCATACCGACTGCGATATATATCGCCATGGACTCGGGGAATATGACATTTGCCTGGCTATGGGTTGCCGTAATCATTGTCATTTCATTTCTTATGCTTTTTATCGTGACCTACATAAAATGAAAGCTTTTTCTCGAATATGCTTATGAAAAAAGTGAGGTGAGGCTTCTATGTCTTCTTTATGTGTGAAGCCGCTTTTTTCGTAAAGGTTCCGTGCAGGCAGGTTCAGAAACGGATATCTTTTCCCAGTCGCCTTGTAATTGAAGAGCATGCAACAGTGCATCCGCGATACCCTGCCGAAAATAATCAGGGTGGACGACCATTCTGCAAATCAGCATTTGACCATTTTCTTTTGAAAAGATACTGCACCCGCTAAGACATCACCCTTTAAGTAGCATAAAAACTTTTCATGACAAGGAATGAATTATTCATATGTTTCCAATAGAGGAGGAATATGGGCAAAACCGATCATATCCGCTTCCACCTTATAGGCCTCTTTCTGAAGTTTAAAAAGCTGCTGGCCATAATCGGAGTCCAAATCCCGAATTTTCATGATCAAATCTTATCACTCCCTTTCATTACATTATAATGGAAGAGGGAGATTATTGTTTCTAATCAGTCTGTGTTATAATCGACAAACAATATGAACTAATGAAATGAGGAAGAAATTTGTTAACATTTGAAGAAAAATTGAGCATCATTGAAACTTTTCCGGAATTACAGCGAAAAGATGTTTCATTGGGACGGGTGAACTTTCATTATCCAGATAGTGTCCAGGAGAAAAAGATCGTCGTTCAGCACTTGCATCCCAATGGAAATGGATTCGTTTACGCAGGGCATATGAGAAAAAAAGACACTGACCGTAAAGGTTTTATCAATATTCGTGACTATAATGAAGCGGAATTAAAAGAATTGATCCAAAAAAGCGTCGATTACCTATCTGAACCTCCGGTTGAATTCGAAGAAGAGGAAAACGAGTTCGCTAGGTTGGAAGGGACATGGATTGGCCCTGAAAAGCAAGAGCTTACACTTGAAAGGGAAGACCTGCTATGGAATGTGTATTCAGGCTCGAACCTTGAGGAGTGTTTCGAGAGTCCAGTAGAGGCGGAGCGCTACTTATTGGACGAAGGCTTCCGACAAAGAAAGAAGAGGAATATGTAGAATTTTAGGATAATTTGTCGGTTGATTTACTGTGATAATCTTGTTTTTTTAGGAATTCCCATGATATAATATAAGTAATTATTTTTGTTCGGAATAAGTTTGATAGAAGGATTTACTGTAATAGGATTCCTCTTGAAACATTATCCAGAACCAAAAATAGTAATAAAATGGATTTTTCCAAACACAGGAGGAACTATCATGGTACAAGGTAAAGTAAAATGGTTTAACGCAGAAAAAGGTTTCGGTTTCATCGAAGTTGAAGGCCAAGACGATGTATTCGTACATTTCTCAGCTATCCAAGGCGAAGGCTTCAAAACGCTTGAAGAAGGCCAAGAAGTTTCTTTCGAAATCGAGCAAGGCGCTCGTGGACCACAAGCAGCTAACGTTCAAAAATAATTGAACGCATATAAAAAAAAGACTCCGATTTTGGAGTCTTTTTATTTTTCCTTTTTCTCGGCCATTTCCTTTAATGCTTTGTCCAATTTTTCTTCGATCCGTTTAGAACGATTAAAATGTCCTGCCAGGAAAAACACGATGAATATAATGAATGCGACAAGCACAAGCATAAAAAGGATAGGCAGGAACTGGGTTATATCTTCAGTCATTGGATATTATCTCCTTTTTTTTCTTCCATTATACTTCATGCTTACCGCTGCTACGATAGAGGGAGCCAAGTTTTTTAAAAAAACACTGAAAGGGGATATGCGAAAACGCATATCCCCTTCAGTCAGTCCTGGAAAAGCGAGGCGAACTTTTGAAGTCTGGGCAAGTCCGATTCTTGATACATCTGTTCTATCTTCAATGTCACCAATAACTGGCTCTTGGCAAATAACATGTCCCGGAAATGATCGACCGCCCCACAAAAATGATGATAGTTGGTTTCACCAGTGCCGAAGACTCCCGTTTTCAGATGAGCAATAGGCAACTGTTCCAATTCTTTATAAAAGGCTGCTGATTTAGCAGGAAGCTCCCCATTGCCCCAGGTATAGGTGCCGACGATCAATGCATCGTAATCCGGCAATGTGCGTATGTCGAATTCATTCATTCGATATAGTCCAGCTTCAGGTAAAAGGGAAGCAAGGGCTTCAGCAAGCGCTTTTGTATTGCCGCCGGCAGAATGATAGACAATGGCAACTTTACAGCTCATCGAACCCATTGCTGGCATTTACTTGACTGTATGTCCTTGACTTCTGTTCGAAGAAATCGGTTTTGGTAAGTCCGATGGATTCATCATCGAACGTTTTGATCCATGGCATCGGATTCTCGCCATACTCTTTATACAAATTTTCAAGGCCTAGCATACGTAACCGTTTGTTGGCGATATATTCGATGTACTCATTGAATTCTTCCAAATCGAGATCGGCTTTGGTTTGGATATCTTCGAGCATATATTCAGACCATTCTTTTTCGAGTTCGACTGCTTTTTCAATCGTTTTATAGATGAACTTCGTGTTTTCTTCATTATTTAACTCAGGATATTCATACATCAAGATTTGAACGAGCATTCCAATGAAATCGAAATGGACCATTTCATCGCGATGAATATAGGATATCATCGTAGCGGAACCAGTCATTAAATTTTGTCGTCCTAAATTATAATAAAAGGCGAAAGCCAGATAGAAATATATCCCTTCAAGGTTCGTTGAATGGATCAGTGCCTCGAATAAATGCTGAGGGCTGGGATCGTCCACGAACGTTTGATAAGCATCAACGATCGGTTGGTTACGCTTAATCACTTCAGGATGTTCTTTAATGCGGTCGAAAAGCTGTTTTTGCTTGCCTACAGGAATCAAGGAAGCAAGGATATAGGAATAAGATTCATTATGGATCGATTCCTGCTGTGCCATGTTGGCCAGGATAGCTTTTGCCGCCGGATCTTTAATGTACCGGAGGATTTCTACTAAAGTGGGCGTTTGAAGACTGTCCATTCCAGCAATCATCGTAAGGATATCGAGAAAAGCGTCCTGGATATCTTCGTCCAATTCGCCCCACTGCTTTTTATCCTGAATCATGTTCACGCTCGAAGGCTTCCAAAAGTTATTGATGAGCTGTGTATAGGTATCATAGAATTTTTCATACTGAATATCGTTCCAAAGGAGGAAGCCTGAAGCTTCTCCTTTGAAAACACCGGTTGCCTTGGTTGGATGCGTAGGTTCGAGCATCCGAATCTTTTTGATATGATTGGTCATTCGTGAAAACTCCTTTAAGAATAGATTACTGGGTTATGATTGTCGTTAACTTGAACAGCTTTCGCAGGCATTGTCATATTCGGAAGAAGTCGAACGAACATAATACGTTGATTTCAATCCGCTTTCCCATGCCGTTAAATGGATATCCAATAGGACCTTCGCTTTGATTGTATTGTGTACATACAGATTAAAGCTGATTGCTTGGTCAATATGGCGTTGGCGCGCTGCATTTTGCCTGATGCTTTCCAGTTGGTCCAAATTAAATCGCGTCTTTTTATAATATTCATACGTATTTGGCGTCAAGCCTGGCGCGGTCACCTTGAATTTGAAGTTTTTCTTTTCTTCGTAAAATTCAATTTCATACAAAGGATCGATTCCATCCGTGGAATTACCGATTTTAGCTGTCGAAGAATTCGGGGCAATGGCCATTAAATAGCCATTACGGGTCCCGTGTTCCTGCACGTCTGCTTTTAAATCCATCCATTTTTGATCTGTATAGTCACGCAGTTCGAAATAGTCCCCTGTATGCCAATCAGATCCTTCAAAATATGGGTATGATCCTTTTTCCTTGGCCAATTCGTTGGATGCCTTGATTGTTAAGTATGCGATCCTTTCGTATAAAGCATCTGCATAGTGAACAGCCTCATCGGATTCCCAATAAATATTCTGCGTGGCAAGTAAATGATGCCATCCAAACGTTCCTAAACCAATTGCCCGGTAACGTTTGTTCGAGATGGATGCCTGTTTGACAGGAAGATTATTCACATCAATGACATTATCCAGCATGCGGATCTGAATGGGAATCAATCTTTCCAAAACATCGCTGCCCACTGCCCGGGGCAAGTTAATGGATGAAAGGTTGCAGACAACGAAATCGCCGCTTTTACGAACCACAACAACATCTCCATCTTCCGTTTCATATTCATCCGTGATCGTCGAAGGGCTTAGGTTTTGGGCAATCTCCGTGCAAAGGTTAGAACAATAAATCATACCTTTATGTTTATTGGGATTCTTCCGATTCACTTCATCACGGTAGAACATATACGGTACGCCTTCTTCTAATTGAGAAATCATGATGCTTTTCATGATGTCCATCGCATTGATTTTTTCAAAGCTATAGTTTGGAAGCCTGCCATTTTCTGCGGCCTCGACAGCAAGTGCATAATGATTCCTGAAGCTTCCTTCGCCTTTCTTCTCGTCATAAAGATCTTCAAGTGAAAATCCAAGGGTTTGCTTAACGGTATGCGGATCGAAAAGATACCATTCTTTTCTGTCGCGTACAGCTTCCATGAATAAATCGGGTATACATACACCTGTAAAAATATCATGGGCTTTTAATCTGTCATCCCCGTTTTGTGTCTTCAAATCGAGGAAGCTCATGATATCTTTATGCCAGACATCCAAGTAAATCGCGATGGCACCTTTACGTTGACCCAATTGATCGACACTTACCGCTGTCTGGTTGAATAGTCGAATCCAGGGAGTCGTGCCGGAACTGTTTCCAGAGAAGCCCCGGATATCAGAACCAAGCGAGCGAACCTTACCGACGTAAAGACCGACACCGCCGCCAAATTTAGATACTTTTGCCGCATCGTAGTTTGATAGGTAGATTCCGTCAATGGAATCTTCAATTGCGTCGATAAAGCAAGAGCTTAACTGTCCATGTGTTTTACCTGCATTGGAGAGTGTAGGAGTCGCAACGGTCATATAAAGATTGGACATGGCCCAGTATGCTTCTTTTATAAGTTGCAGGCGGTGCTCCGTTTTTTCCAATCGCATGATTTCCATCGCGATGATCATGAAACGTTCTTGTGGCAGTTCGTAGACCTTATCCTTTTGTGGGCGGGCTAGATAGCGGTCGTTCAATAAGTAGATGCCTATGTAAGAGAATAATTTATCTTTTTCCGGGTCGATCACCGAACCCAATTCCTCAATTTCCGCTTTCGTATATGAAGATAGCAGTTCTGGTTTATAAATGGGATAACGCTGACCTTCTGAAAGCTGGGAGAGTTCCGTGATCAGCTCATAGAATGGGCCATAACTCATGCCTTCATAACCTCGATTGGCTTGTGCATCCCTATACATTGTATTCAACAGTTCTGCTGCAGCAACGAACGTCCAATCCGGAGCATCGATATCCACACTTTCAAGAGCGAGCTGAATCAGTTTTCTTGATGCCTGTTCTTCGGTTGAGTCACTTTTGCGATCTAGCCATTTTGTAAAACGCTTTTTGAACTTCTCCATATCGAGATGGCCTTCGAATTCCTTTGACAACATCTCGAGCTGGATGGATTTCGTTTCTGTGTCATTTTCACTTATGGTAGAGTTATATGTTTGAGTCATTAATGATCCTCCTTGTTAACTTCCGCTAAAATAAAAAAACCGCCCAATGAATTGAGCGGATCAAACGATAGAATAAAAGAGCCATGAAAAAATAGCCGTTAAACTATCGTTTCATCATCTCAATCCCCGAAGAATAAGAAACGTGAAAAATTCAAGGCAGGTCTCCTGACTCATGATCACCCTACTTTGAGTCCTTCCCGTATAGAGAGCTATACAGTGGGTATCTCATTTCGTCACATTTACAGTTGCGGGGACAGTTCCGGGTTTACACCGGATTCCCTTTTCAGCCATCACTGGCACCTTGGATTATAAAAAATTCTATATATAGTTATTGTTAATGTTTGTATAATCAATATCTAGTATTTCTGCTTATATTATCGTAAGCCATATACGATGATAATTCAACTAATATATTTGAAAAAAACCAATCCTTATCTATTGACAAAGTGATGGCAGAGTGTGAAGGAATGAAAGATTTTATTGGGGAATGGGTAATTCAAGCGCTGATTTTACGCGATTTTGTGTTAAAATAAATTGTCTAGTAAAGGTGGCTCTCCCTTATTGCAATGAGGGGATTCGCGGAAAAATATTTAAGAAAAAGGGGATAAAATCTTGGAAAAAGTATTAGTTTTTGGACATAAAAACCCGGATACAGACACAATCTGTTCAGCAATCGCTTATGCAGACCTGAAAAAGCAGTTAGGTATCAACGCTGAACCAGTTCGTCTGGGTGAAGTAAATGGTGAAACTCAATATGCATTGGACCAATTCAAATTCGAAGCTCCCCGCCTTGTGGAAAAAGTTGCAGGGGAAGCTGAAGGCGTAATCCTGGTCGATCATAACGAACGCCAGCAAAGTGCTGAAGATATTGACCAAGTCCGTGTGTTGGAAGTTATCGACCATCACCGTATCGCTAACTTTGAAACAAGCGATCCACTATATTACCGTGCGGAACCAGTTGGATGTACGGCAACCATTTTAAATAAAATTTATAAAGAAAACGGCATTGAAGTCCCTAAAGCAATCGCAGGTCTTATGTTGTCTGCCATCATTTCCGATTCGTTATTGTTCAAATCTCCTACATGCACGGAGCAAGACGTTGCAGCAGCAATGGAACTGGCTGCCATTGCGGGAGTCGACGCTGAAACATACGGCTTAGAAATGTTGAAAGCTGGAGCTGACTTGAGCGACAAAACGATTGCCCAGCTTATCACTCTTGATGCAAAGGAATTCTCCATGGGAATGGCTAAAGTGGAGATAGCACAGGTCAATGCTGTAGATCCGAACGAAGTCCTTGCTAAGCAAGCAGAATTGGAAGCGGCGATTGAAGCGGTCATCGCTGAGAAGGAATTGGACTTATTCCTATTTGTCGTAACGGATATCTTGACTAATGATTCTGTTGCCTTGGCTCTTGGTAAAGCAGCTTATGCAGTGGAAAAAGCATACGACGTTTCATTAAACAATAACATCGCCGTCTTAGAAGGCGTTGTATCGCGTAAAAAACAAATCGTGCCAGTCTTAACGGACGTATTCAGCAAATAATACAGTAGAAGGGATGCTCATTAAAAACATGGGCATCCTTTTTCTGTACATGCAAAAAAAAAGACTCAACCACCATTAAGGGTGTTTTGAGTCTTTTTTCTTAATTCAAAGCTTCCTTTTCTTTTTCATAGGCAATGACAATCAGTTCTTTGTTGGCTTCCTCGCCAAGTCTGCTTTCAAAGCTTTTCAGTTCATTCAATAAATCCGGTGACAGATTTGCTGCCGTATAATCCTGCTCGGGTGTCATGCTTTTCGCTCCTTTCAAAAGGAAATCATTCATGTTATCTATTTTGTCGGTTTGAAAAGTTTCTATTCAGCAAAATTTTACAACTTCAAGATATTTTACTTTCTGAGGTGGCGAGTTTTTCAAGCAATAACGAACTTTCTTCATCGAGTCCTTGCACTTGGACAGGTATACCCAGAAGCTGATATTTAAGAACAACCGTATCAACAGCACCGACTGCTGAAGCATCCCAGATTTTAGAATGGGAAAAGTCGATGACGATTGAATCGGCTTTTTCCTTGAAGTCGAACTTCGAAACAAAGTCCTGGACAGAAGCGAAAAATATTTGCCCGCTGATATGATAAATGATTTTCTTAGCCTGGACATCTTCCGTTTTCTCTACAGCCACTTTAGAAATTTTAGCCGAAAAGAAAATCATGCTCAAGAGCACTCCGGCGAATACCCCTTTTGATAAATCATGTGTATAAAGGACAATGAGGACCGTCACGATCATCACGGCTGCATCCGACTTTGGAGCTTTAACGAGCCTCTTTAGAGAAGACCAGTCAAAGGTCCCGATTGAAACCATGATCATGACTGCGACAAGTGCAGCCATCGGGATTTTAATAAGGACATCATTCAATACCACGATTAATACCATAAGGAAAGCGCCAGCTACAAAAGTGGAGAGCCGGCCCCTTCCTCCCGATTTAATATTGATACCGGATTGGCCGATCATCGCACATCCTGCCATGCCGCCAAAGCATCCGGCAATGATATTCGAAATCCCCTGGCCTTTGGCTTCCTTATTTTTATTACTGTCCGTGTCAGTCATCTCATCGACTATTTGAGCTGTCAATAATGATTCAAGCAGGCCAACAAATGCAAGAGCTATGGAATAAGGGAAAATGATCGCCAAAGTGTCGAAGGTCAAAGGGATATCTGGAAGCATGAACATCGGAAGCGCTTCGGTCAATTGCCCCATATCCCCAACCGTCCGCACCGTAGCCCCCGTGGTAACTGCAACGATCGTCATGAATATGATTGCTACAAGTGGTGAAGGTATGACTTTCGTGATTAGCGGAAAAAGATAAATGATAGCTAAAGAAACGGCTGTCATGACATACATGATCCATGTTTCGCCCACGAAATGGGTGAGCTGTGCCGTGAAAATCAAGATGGCTAAAGAATTCACAAAACCAGTCATGACCGGCTTCGGTATGAACTTCATTAATTTCCCGATTTTTAAAACCCCTAGTAAAATTTGCAGCAAACCAGTCAATATTGTTGCAGCAAGTAAATAGTTCAAGCCATGATCTTTAACAAGATCGACCATGACGAGTGCCATTGCACCAGTGGCTGCCGATATCATTCCCGGCCTTCCGCCGACAAAAGAGATGACGATGGCAATGCAGAATGAGGCATATAGACCAACCATTGGGTCAACGCCAGCAATGATCGAAAAGGCAATCGCCTCCGGAATCAATGCCAAGGCAACGACAATTCCCGATAGGACATCTCCTCTAACGTTGCCGAACCATTCCTGTTTATATCCAGATGTATTCAAAGAAACACTCCTTCTTTCTATCTATGTGTGTTCATTTCTTTTTTAACGCACTAAATTATAGCATGAGTCCTTCTTTCTATCTATATGGATAATATTAACGACAAACCGAGGGCTATTCATTTCTTAGCATTGGCGAAAGAAGTTAAAATTCCTAAAAAAGGAAATCCGGAGAAATGGCGTGGGCATCATCCAATAAGGAAGGGCAAAAAATTTCCAAAGCCTTCTGAATGAATTTCGCTTTCATGATTCAGATTTTTCTGTATTTAAAAGTATTATTCTTTTATTATGAATGAAAATGGGGGTTACTCCTATGAATAAGAGTGAGAAAAGAACGAAACTATTGGAAAAGATTGAGAGTCGTTTAAGATTTACTGCAAGAAATTTAGTGAAATTCGATACAATCCAAGAAACATTGGATTTTACGGTGGAATCATTTCAATTAGAATTTTCGTGGGTTTGTGGCGATCGTATTGAGGGATGATGATCGTTTATATCCAAAAGTATGGAAAGGCGGTTCGCCGCATTTTGCTGATTCTTTTCCCATTCACCTAGGTGAATGTTCCCCGGAAATTTTCGAAGAAGAGGTAAAGGACAGTTACATAACTAAATTGTTTGAAGAGAAAATAGAAGATAAGGCTAAAATAGTCATTGATGAACAATGATCTATACAGGCCACACCGGATTGCCGTTTTGAAACTGGAAGAGGAATCACTTACTGCCCATTCGAATCTGATCGAGAAGCGGAAAAAGCCTCGGAATGGGATCATATGAAAGAACAGCTTTATCTTAAATATAAAGAAATCATCGTGACAAAACGGGATGATATGCTGATTTTGATGATACCGGTGGAAAGGGAAATAAACTCGCATCCTCATACTGGGAAGGGATAAATCATTATCTTAGTGAATATCCGATATTAAAGAAGCTTTCCTTGACGATACTATGAGGGTGGGCGGTACCACCAATAAGCTGGACGATTATTATTATGACTACAAACAGGCCATGCATGCTTATAATGTTCCCCGAAATGGATTCCCGAAAAATGTCTTGGCCATTTTTGACGAATTGGGCTCCTACACGCTATTGAATAACCTGAAAGATCCTGGACTTGCCGAGTTATTACTTGAGAAATAATTGACCCAGTTGATGGAATATCAAAAGGGAAGCGGAGTAGAGCTTATAAACTGCATGATTTATATGAATCGAGCCAGTTATATTCCGCCGCATATTCACTTTACATAGCAATGATAAAAGATCTTGAAAGGATCTTTTTTTTATTCGATTTTGTGTGTAATCTGGGTAGGGAGGCATGAGGAAGATGGCTATTGTTACCGGAACAATAACTTCCCTTTTCAACATACATAGAAGTGGTGAGGGTGAAAAGGCCAGCTCTATCAAAGTTTTTGGAGTAGGAACCCTCCCGGTGTTAAGAGGCTATTCCTTATCAATGATACTTGATTTACATTTAGGACATGTCACTTCTTTATAATGCTTGAACCTGATCTTTCGAAGGTCGCTTCTGGTCAACATTGAGAATACATTATACCTTGTGCCGCATGCACAAGTATTTTGATCTTTAACTATGTGTCTCTCATCCGTAGTAGCTGAATAAATGGTTGGAAAAAACATATATAACCCTCCTATTTTTAATTTTAGGCAAATTAAATAGGGGCAATTGATAATAAGTGATCCATTCAAGAAAAATCTTGGCAGCCCGGCTGCCATGACAACTAAGATGTTGTGTTAGGCCCGTGGCTTTGCGTCTTTTACTTTCATAAAATTTGCCTAAAATAATCTTAACATAAAATTTGATGCGTTATGAAGTGTTTATGACTGCGGCCAACCTTCCCCTTTTATTAAGTATCAACAGCAATCAGCTGGATTGTCCAAAAGGAAAATAGAGAAGAAAGGTTTGGAACGGGTACTTTTTTAGTTGCTAGTTATACAAAAGGGTCTCTTCGATTCGTACAAAAAGTACGAATGAAAGAGACTCTTTTGGTATGCTATGTACCTATAGCTTGGGAAACCATGTTCAGCAGCTAGTTTCCAATATTCCTTTTTCATGAGTGCAGGACTCTTGTTCGTTTTTTGCCGCACTGCCTGTATCGGAAAACGACCGAAACGAAATCCAGTTCCAGAAGTATCCAGCACTACAGCTGTATGAGCATTAAACATGAGAAAGCCTGCTTCCATCTGGAAGCAGGCTTTCTTGCCAAAGTGTGATTAATGTGATCTTGCCAATTCCGGATTGCGGTGCATCGCGAAATAGAGGACAAGTCCCGCTATGAGGAGTAACGTGCTGGTCGTGATGAAAACGGCGGAGAATCCGTAGAAACCAGCAACCATTCCGCCCATCGCAGGTCCAATGATATTGCCTAAAAAGCGCAGGCTCGTATTGTACCCAAGTACTTCCCCCTGCATTGCGACAGGAGCTTCCTGGCGAATGTAGGCAATCCTTACAGGGATGATGCCGCCTATTGCCATGCCAAGTATGAAACGTACCAAAACAAGCTGCCAAAAATGATTGATGAAGGCACCGGGCAAGTAGACAGTAGCAGTTAGAAAAAGAAGCAGCACAAGAATCTTCACATGTCCATGACGATCACCTATCTTGCCCCAGTGACGCGCCATCAATAAATTCCCCAGGCCTGCTGCAGAAAAGGCGATACCTGAATAAAATCCAAGATTGGAAGTTCCATGCAGCTCGCCAACATATAAAGAAAGAATGGGCTGAATGCTGAAGTGGGCAACTTGAACAAGTGTCGAAATGAGCATGACATTGACTAGGATGGGATTCCTTAAGATATGCGATAGAACCTCCCTGCTTGTATAGCTCGACTTTGTTCCCTTCTGCCGTTCCATTCGGTACTCCTTGGTTGCAAAAACAAGAAGTCCAGAAATGAAAATGGTGATGGAGGTGAATTTAAAGGCGGTTGAATAGCCGAGTGTGTCTGCAAGCAGGCCGCCAAGCAAAGGTCCGAAAAGGGAACCGGTTATATTTCCCGTTTGCAAGGTTCCCAGCACACGTCCGGCAATTTCTTTAGGGGTCTGCGTTGATATGAAGGCCTGTGACATGGAAATGAAGCCAGTGAATATTCCGGTGAACATCCTTAAGACGAATAGCTGCCAAACATTTTCAACGAATCCCATCAAGAAAATGGACAGCCCCATCCCAAAGGCACAGGCAATCAAGATTTTTTTTCTGCCGTACCGATCACCAATTCGTCCCCAAATGGGAGAAAATAAAAAGGCAGTCACAAAAGTGATTCCAAATGTCCATCCGGACCAATGCTGGATATATTGAGTCGAATAATCTCCGAATGTACCAATGTATAAGGATATGAATGGGAGAACCATCGTCATGCTCCCGCCTATGAAGAAATTGGCGAACCACATGATGAAAAGATTCCGTTTAGCTATTTTATGATCATTCATTTTACATTCAACACTTCTTTCCTCCGAAAAAAACTTCGGGTTCCTAAATAATAGTATACATAATTTAACTAATTTATTAAACGAATTTGTTTTACAGGTTTTTTAATGAATATGCAAATGGTATAATGTGAAAATATTGATTTTTCAGAAAAATCAAATTAAACAAAGGTATTCACTTTTTCATTTAAAGGAGTTTTTAACATGTTGACGATTTTAGGATTTTGCATGATTTTAACGTTTCTGGTCTTAGTCATCACAAAACGCTTATCAGTGGTTGTCGCTTTTATCTTCACTGCGATAGCATTTGGTCTGATTGGTGGCTTTGCCTCGGAAATGGGAGATATGATGGTTGCGGGTATTTTAAAGGTGACACCGACAGCAGTCATGATCGTTTTTGCCATTCTATACTTTGGTTTAATGATTGACGTTGGTTTATTCGAGCCCATGATCGCTAAAATACTCAGTTTTGTAAAAGGAGATCCGCTAAAGGTTGTCATGGCAACCGCCATTATAACCATGTTGGTAGGTTTGGACGGAGACGGTTCTTCCACATTCATGATCACCGTTTCAGCCATGCTGCCGCTTTATATCAAATTAGGGATGAACAGGCTCGTATTGGCCTGTGTTGTTGGTTTAGCCGCTGGCGTCATGAATATGATTCCTTGGGGAGGTCCTTTGGTCAGGGCGGCCGCGAGCCTTCAGGTTGAAGTATCGGAGTTATTCATTCCTCTCATTCCGGTCATGATTTGCGGTCTTTTATGGACGCTTTTTTCGGCATATGTACTTGGCAAAAAGGAAAGGGAGAGATTAGGAGTCAGTTCGGTGGAGGCGAACATGCAACCTGGTATGGGTGAACAGGCTGCAGCTGTTGAAACCGCACCTAAAGGAACATCCAAGCTTTTTTGGTTTAATTGGTTCTTGACGATTTTACTGATGGTTTTGCTGGTGATGGAAGTGCTGCCGATCCAAATTTTATTTGCCACTGCTTTTGCGATTGCACTATTCGTTAACTTTCCGAACCCAAAAGAACAGCAGGAAAGGATTTTAAGTCATGCCAATAGTTTTGTGATGATCTGTACACTCATTTTCGCTGCAGGGATTTTTACGGGTGTATTCACAGAAACAAAGATGATGGACTCGATGGCGGCTTCAATCGTAACTGTCATTCCAGAGTGGCTCGGGGCACATTTGCCACTGGTGGTAGCGTTGACGAGCATTCCGATGGGGTTCATTTTTTCACCTGATGCCTATTACTTTGGTATTCTGCCAATAATAAGTGAAACTGCATCGAACTTCGGTATTGCTCCTGTAGAAATCGGAAGGGCGGCTTTATTAGGCCATTCGACCGCAGGGTTCCCATTATCGCCATTGGTGCCTGCAACATTCATATTAATTGGCCTTGTAGGCGTGGATTTTGGGGATCACCAAAAATTCCTGTTTAAATGGGCATTTGGGACAACCATCATCATGACGATTGCAGCGATTACTTTTGGGGTCATCACTTTGTAAAATGTGAGCCCATTAAGCTATAATGCAAAATTCCTGTCTGTGAATTTAGTAAGGTGTTCACCCTCACGGTATAATCTATTTTCCTATTTATTCCGATTTCTGTTTATTCTTCCATTATGGTGGAAAGTAATAAGAGGAAGATACATATAAGAGAGTGAGGGAGTTTATATGAACTATAAACAAAAACTTGTGCTGCCAATATGTGCTGCCCTTTTACTGTATGGATGTAATTCAGCGGATGACTCAAATCAGTCCGACAATGATGCCGAGGAAATGACTACAGTGGGACAAGGAACAGAAACAGGGGTTGATCCGCAGGTGAAAGCGGAAGTTAAAGATGTAGAAGGTAAAACACTTGGGACGGTTAACTTTACCGCCGAAGAGAATACTGTAGTGATCGAGACCGCTTTGGAAGGCCTTGAGCCAGGCTATCATGGATTCCATGTCCACGAAAACGCAGTATGTGAGCCGGATGCTAAGGAAGGCCCGTTCACTACAGCGGGAGGACACTTTAATCCAACTGATGACACGCACTCTAAACATGCAGGGGATATGCCCCCTTTATATGTAAAAGAGGATGGGACAGCCAAATATACGGCAACATTGGATAACATGACGATAGACCAGCTGAAGAAAGAAGAGTTGGCTGTAATCGTTCATGCGAATCCAGACAACTTTGCCAATATTCCTGACCGTTATGAAGCCAATGGAGAAAAAGGACCTGATGTAGATACCTTGAAAACTGGTGATGCAGGCGATAGGCAAGCTTGCGGGATTGTTGTAAGTGCAGAGGAAAAATAGCATTAATGAAGCAAGAGCGATTCTTCAAAAGAGGAATCGCTCTTTTTATTGAAGGTAAAACCGCTGACCGCTAAAATCTTAAAAGAGCTGAATTTTTTCTTTTTACGTTTTAAGAAGGCTTTTTCTATTGTGATATAGAAGTAAGAGAGTAAGTAATATTGCATTAGAAGCAGATGGTATTAAAAGATCATAGTTAATTCTTGCAGTGGGATGAAGCCCAAGGCATAGGTTTAATATAGGAAAATAAGATTTACTTTGAAAGAATAAAAAAACCCGAATAGGGATCATGTCCACTGATTCGGGTTTGCTTTATCATTTTGCGGTAATGGTTTCTTCGATTAGCTGTAATCTCTCAGCCACTTCTTCTTCAGAAAGGTTATGCTCGACTACATAGCGGTTACGGGGATGCACTCGGCATTCATGAGTACAGCTGCGCATATGTTTGTGCTCGTTCTCTTCACTGCAAAGGATTTTCTTGTTGCATTCAGGGTTAGCGCAATTAACATAGCGTTCGCAAGGTTCGCCGGAATAAATGTCTCGACCGACAATGACATGTTCTTTTTGATTGATAGGTACGGCAATCCTTTCATCGAATACATACATTTGACCATCCCAAAGCTCACCTTGGACTTCGGGATCCTTTCCGTATGTTGCGATGCCGCCATGCAGTTGGCTTACATCTTCAAAGCCTTCTTCGACAAGCCAGCCGGAGAATTTCTCACATCGGATACCGCCGGTGCAATACGTTAGGATTTTTTTGCCTTCGAACATTTCTTTATTTTCCTGGACCCAATCCGGAAGTTCACGGAAATTCGTGATTTCTGGCTTGATTGCACCCCTGAAATGTCCCAAATCAAATTCATAGTCATTTCTGGCATCAAGGACGATGGCATTTTCATCTTGCATTTGCTCGAAGAACTCCTTCGGGCTCAAGTATTTGCCTGTCGTCCGGTTCGGGTTGATGTCTTCTTCCAAACGAAGCGTTACAAGTTCATTTCGTGGACGAACATGCATTTTTTTGAAAGCATGGCCGTCAGCTTCATCTATTTTAAACACGATATCGGCAAAGCGGGGGTCGCTTTTCATCATGTCCATATATTTGTTGGTTTGTTCGATCGTACCAGAAACTGTTCCGTTGATACCTTCTGCTGCCACCAAGATACGGCCTTTCAATTCAAGTACTTTACATGCCGCAAGATGCTCGGCTGCGAATTCTTCATGATTCTCGATGGGCACATACAAATAATAAAGTAATACTCTATATGGTTTTGTTTCCATTTTTATTTACCACCTATGTTTTATATTTGCAAGATATAAAGGGTGATCATTTAGACACTTTTCTCTTACAGATAATCATTATATCAAGAAAACGTAAAAATGATAAGGGCATGAAGAAAAATCAAAAGGAGTTGTATGGAATGTTGAAAGATTTAATGAGATATCCAATCATCCAAGCACCGATGGCAGGAGGAGCTTCCACCCCGAAGCTTGCGGCTTCAGTATCCAATGCAGGAGGATTGGGCTTTCTCGCAGCTGGCTATAAGACTGCAGAAGAGATGAAGGACGAGATAGGGCAGACCCGTCAGTTGACTGAGCACCCTTTTGGCGTGAATGTCTTTGTGCCAGGCAACGAGGCGGTGGATGAAAATATATTATCTGCCTATCGTGAAAAGATCGAAAAAGAGGCCGAGAGCGTTGGGGCTGAGATTGGAAAAGCCGATAGTGATGACGATGATTGGGAAAATAAAATAACGGTATTGAAGGAGGCCGGGGTCGCCGTCGTCAGTTTTACGTTTGGATGTCCAACGGATGATGTAATAAGGGAGCTCCAGAATGTCGGTTCCCTTATAGCCGTGACAGTAACCAACCTTCAGGAAGCAAAAAGGGCGGCGGAAGGAGGTGCGGATGTACTATGTGTACAGGGGTTTGAAGCAGGGGGTCACCGGGGCAGCTTTGAAAACCGCACAGAAGATGATTACGGTCTTTTAGTTTTGATACGGTTGATACAAGGTGAGCTGAACCTGCCGATCATTGCGGCGGGTGGATTGATGCATGGAAAGGATATCGCAGCCGTGCTCGAAGCGGGAGCAACAGCGGCACAATTGGGAACAGCTTTCCTTCGCTGTCCCGAAAGCGGGGCAAGTCCCGTCCATAAGGAAGCTCTAGGAAATCCCCGATTTACCCAGACCTCTATTACCCGAGCCTTCAGCGGCCGGAGGGCACGCGGGTTGGTGAATCACTTTATAACCGAATATGATGGCGTTGCACCAGTCGCCTATCCTTATGTCCATCACATGACAAAGCAAATGCGAAAAGTGGCTGGACAAAAAAACAATCCTGAATTGATGGCTTTGTGGGCAGGACAAGGATATAGGGTGAGCAGGGAACTTCCCGCATCGGAATTGGTTGAACTTCTTGTAGAAGAACTAAAATGAGAAGGGTTTGGATGGAGATGGAGATAAGGGAATTATTCATGGATGAGCCACCGCCGATGCATTTATTGCTTTTGGCAGATCCTTCAAGGGAATTGGTCGAGGAATACTTGGGAAGCGGAACATGCTTTGTTGCCGTGACTGAGGAGCGAATGATCGGTGTTTATGTTTTACTGCAAAAAGGTCCAAAACTGATAGAGATAATGAACATCGCGGTGGATGAACGGCACCATGGAAGAGGAATCGGCAGGCAATTGATTGAACACGCCATAGGCCATGCAAGGGAACAGGGATATAAAACGATTGAAATCGGCACGGGAAATTCGGGGATAGGGCAGCTTGCCCTTTACCAAAAATGCGGTTTTAGAATAACTGGGGTCGATCGGGATTTTTTTAATAGAAACTATTCCGAGGCCATTTATGAAAATGGGATTCAATGTCAGGATATGATTCGCATGTCACAAAGTTTAGACTAAGCAATGATCATCCAAGTTTGACTGAAAAGCTTTACAGACAAAAGTGCGCGTCGCATTGCTTAGGGGAATGAACTTGTTCATTGGAGATATGATTTATCTTCTTTTTGCTTTACTAATGCCGTTTTTATTTGCGCTTGGCGTTTTCATATTCATTCGATCAACAAAAAGGCAAAAGGATTTTTTATCGGAGATTAATAAAGACTCACATGAAAGATAGCAGCAAGAGAAAAAGAGTGCAAAACAACGGCACTCTTTTTCATATCTTCACCTTTTCAAAAAGGCTTCCAAATTCCTTTTCACACTGGGCCATTCATGCTCGAGAATACTGTAGACCACCGTGTTCCTAATCCTTCCATCTTGCAGTTTTTTCTCCATTCTCAAAATGCCTTCTTCTAGGGCGCCGAGCCTGGTTATTGCTGCACGCGATCTTTTATTGCATTCGTCCGTCCTGAATTCAACCCGTTTCATTTTCCACTTTTCAAAAGCATGCTGCAATAGCAGGTACTTACATTCTGTGTTAATGGCTGTCCGCCATTTGTCGGGATGATACCAAGTCGCACCGATTTCCAGGGATTGATTATGAAATTGAATATTTCTTAAGCTCGTGCTGCCAACTATCGAATCATCAGTCTGATCGATAACGACAAATGGATGATGAAGTTCCTGTTCCCTTGCTCGAATGCCATCCTTTACATAGGAAATCGCCTCGTCATATGACAAAATTTTTGTTGCGCTCCATTCCCATATTTCAGTTGGCAGGGAAGCGGTGTAAAGCGGTTCGATATGATGATCCATCATCGGGGTGAGTATCACGTGTTTCCCGAATAATTCGATATGTTCCATAGTCTCCTCCTCTTGATTGATATCTTCATTATAAAAATATTCTGGTCCTGCAATAAGGGCCAACGCTGATATAATTTATGGAACCAGTTTGAAGGAGGACCAAATGTTTGAAATCACTCTAAACTTAGATAAAACGAATAAAGAAGCTTTATATGTCCAATTGTATAAATACTTTATTAAGGAAATACAGAATGGACAAATAAAGGCCGGAATGAAGCTGCCTTCTAAACGAAAACTAGCTTTGCATTTAGGGATAGGCCTAAATACAGTGGATACGGCTTATCAGCAGTTGATGGCAGAAGGATATGTGGAAAGTCAATTAAGGAAAGGTTATTACGTAGCCGATTTAGAGCCGATCTCACCTTTGAATGAGCCTTTGCCTGTAAAAGAAGGGATGATGTGCCCTCCGAATGAAAGAAATGAGATAGATTTCAATCATGGACGGGTGGACGTGGATTCTTTCCCGCATGCCGTGTGGAAAAAATGCTTGAACAATACATTGTATCTACAGGAAAGGGAAATGTTCATGAGCGGTGATCCTCAAGGGGAATGGGGGCTCCGGTCTGAGATCTCATCCTATCTATTTCAATCGAGAGGAGTTCGCTGCGGGGCTGATCAAATCATCATTGGGGCAGGTACCCAGTATTTCATCCATCTGCTGCGGTTACTTCTTGGAAATGAGCGGGTATTTGGGTTGGAAGACCCTGGCTTTCATCGAGTAAGGGAGGTACTGAGGTTGGAGGAAGCGGATATGGCATTCATACCCTTGGATGAAAGTGGAATGAGTGTGGACTCCTTGAAAGAGAGTGCCGCGAATGTTGCCTATGTCACTCCTTCCCATCAATTTCCTTCCGGTATGATCATGCCGATAACTAGAAGGGTGGAATTGCTGAATTGGGCAGTGGGAAAAAAAGGTTATATCATTGAAGATGATTATGACGGGGAATTCCGACATTCAGGTAAACCGATTCCGTCCTTGCAGGGGTTGGACACAAAGGGAACGGTCATCTACCTAGGCACTTTTTCAAAGTCGCTCATCCCATCAATCAGGGTGGGATTCATGGTGTTACCCATGGAGCTGGCTTGCCGCTATCAGGAGAAGTTAATTGGATATAAACAGACCGTTTCCAGACTGATTCAGGAAACGCTCTGTCTTTTTATGAAAAATGGACATTGGGAACGCCATCTAAATAAAATGCGAACGATTTATCGTAAAAAAAATAAGGTGCTGCTGAATGAAATAGAAGAGAGCTTCCATGATCGTGTAGCCGTAATCGGTGAAAAGTCAGGATTGCACGTTCTTTTAAAAGTAAAAAACGGCAGCAGTGAGGCAGAGCTCATTCAAAAGGCAGCCAGTGTTGGGGTTAAAGTCCGCCCAACTTCGGTTTATCATTCTAAGAATGTGAAAGATCCGACTATTTTGATTGGGTACGGTGGTTTAACCGAAAAGGAAATCAAAGCGGGAATCCGACTTTTAAAAATGGCATGGCTATAGCTTGGTGCGAAAAAATAAGGAAAAGGCCTTGATTTACACTTATTCAACAATGATATAAGGTATCCATTTTAGTTTCTTATATTATTGAGGATTTTAAGGACCGTCTGGAAAAATATTTCCTGTTCTTCCTCAGTAATGCCTTCCAGGGCTTTTCCTTCGATTTTTTCTGCAATCTTAAGACATTTTGTATGTACTTCTTTTCCCCGGGAAGTCAGTTCGATTCGTTTTTCCTGTTCATCTTTTCCAGGAACTTGTTTAATCATATTATTCTGTTCCATGCTGTTGACCGAACGTGTGATGATAACACTATCAACATCCAAGTAACTGCAAATATCGGGAATTGTGGAATATCCACAGTTCTTTAAATAATTGAGGATTGTCCACTGATTATGGTAAATTTCAAGGGCTGTAATTTGTTCATTCATTTTGCTGACTAATGATCTCGATACTTGTAAATATTGATGAAATAATTGAGTAGGGTTCGTCATATGATTCTCCTTTATAATGGTCGACCAGTCCATTATATTCTTTAATTCTTAAAAGTCTATTGTAAAGAATCATTTTTTTCAGTCAATGTTTATTTTTGGAAGTAAAGCAGGAGAGGGGGGATTCCGGCAATGCGAATGAATTATGGGAGAGTCCAATTGTACTGAATTTTCAAAAAATTACAAGAGGGACCTTAATATATGATGGCAAAAATATATTTTCTTCAAATGTTCTATTAGCAGGTACCAAAGTGCCGCCGAGAATTGGTAAAAGTCAATACGACACATCACCTTGAAGCTGAATGCAATTATTCTGCAACCAAAAACCAGCCTCTAAAGTGGCTGGTTTTTGGTTAAACCCTCTCGCTGGTGGAGCGGTGCTTTGTTTCTTTTTTATTTCGTTCTTCTTGTCGTTCATATTTTATTTCATCAATTGGTAAATCATCAATGGGCATGACCACTTGATCACGTTCCAGCTGTTTTTCCTGATCTTTCTTGAATGCCTTGGATTTATCATTACGTTCCTCAAGATACTTTTCTTTATCTTTATTATCCAATGTCAATCCCTCCATCTCTTTGTATCTCTTTTTCCCCTTATTGAGAAAATAAAACGTATAAGCGAAATATATGTGACCCCATTTCATAAATATAAGGAGAACAGGAAAGTGCAAGGAGGGTTTGTTCAGTGAATGTCGCCGTCTTTTTCCGTTGGTTTTGGAGAGGTATTCTCCTTTTAGGCATATTAATCGTCATTCCCTATTCATGGGCTTTGATTTTAGCATTGCTTACCGCCATTCTTTTGGATGGATTGGTCCGCATGATTAGTGAAACGGCAAAGCTGCATCGCTTTTGGGCAGTATTGATTTCGTTTGCTCTATATGTAGGCGGGCTTATGAGCATCACTTATTTTTCCTTTTCGGTATTAATCAAGAAGGTCATTATCTATTCGGAGGAATTTCCTGGTTTCATACGTGAAGTGTATTTGACGGCTATATTGCCAGTCATTAGGCAATGGGAAAGGTATTCCCAAACGTTGCCGCCAAATCTCATACAGTCCATTGAACAAACGATGGAAAAGGGAGTCAGGGCTTTAGAGGGGTTCACAGAGGGCTTTGTTCAGGATATGGTTCAGTTCGTTACACTCATTCCCGGATTTTTCATTGACTTTTTAATTTATTTAATCGCTTTATTCTTATTTAGTCTTGAATTGCCTAAGTTAAGAAAAAAGGCAGTCCTTTATTTAAAGACATCCACTTATCAAAAGATTTCGCTAGTTTATCAAGATTTAAGTATGGCAGCCGTAGGCTTCATCAAGGCACAAATCCTTTTGAGTTTAATAACTTTCATCATGGCTTATGGAGGACTGTGGTTATTAAATGTGAAGTATACAATTCCATTGGCATTGTTAATAGTAGTTGTGGACATTCTTCCTATCTTGGGGACGGGATCTGTACTGGTTCCTTGGGCAGTAATTGTTTGGGCTCAAGGAAACCATCATCTAGGTGTTGGCCTCATCATCCTATTCCTGGTCATTACCATCGTAAGAAGGACCATCGAACCGAAAATCTATTCAGCAAATATGGGATTGAGCCCATTGGCATCTTTGGTCAGCCTTTATTTAGGGTTTAAAATGCTTGGTTTCATCGGGCTTTTCCTTGGACCTTCGATACTGATTGTTTATGATACGCTAAAGAGGGCAGGTGTCATCAAACCCAACTTCAAAATATGAAAGATTATTAGATGTTTTTTGCCTGATTTCTTAAATTTGACATATCCTTTACAGCTTTACCTTGACCGTTACAATGATTGCAGTCCCGGGAAAAGAATTGCAGATAGCGGGTTTTCCCTTTCCCTTTGCAGTGTTGGCAAATGGTTATGAGTTTCATGATTCCTCACTCCTTCAAAAAGTATCGCTTTTCTAACAGTATGAAACAATAAAGGTAGAACTATACTTCATGTAATCATTCAATGTTAAATGAAGCAGGTTTTATATAATATGTTTTTATTTCATTTCATGTACCAGTTGGAAAAAAATAACCCCCGCTCCTATTGTCAATTAGGAACGGGGGTTATTATCATGAAACGATTTCAGTTTGTGATATTATCGGGAATTCTTTTACTTCGCTTACGACTTTTGCTTGTTTGTATATTTCAATATAACGAATATGGTGATCTTCCATTTCTTTTATCCTAAAGTTATAGGGACCATAAGTCAGGATATCACCTTGTTTGGCCTCGTAATTCTCGGTAAGGATCCATCCGCCCATCGTATCAATATCTTCGTCATTGATATCCAATCCAAGTAAATCATTCACTTCACTGACTAATACCTTGGCATCGATGATGTAGTGATCTTCTTTTAATTTGCGGACATCTGGAACTTCATCCAGGTCGAACTCATCGCGGATATCGCCAACGATTTCTTCAAGGATATCTTCAACGGTCACCAAACCTGACGTACCGCCGTATTCATCCATGAGGATAGCCATGTGGATGCGCTCCTTTTGCATTTTTAAAAGTAAATCGTGAATTGGGATACTGTCAATGACACGGATGATCGGACGAACATATCGTTGGATCGTTGATGCTGCCTGATTGTTCCTGTCTATCATTTCAGTGAATAGCTCTTTTATATTGACCATTCCGATAACATGGTCTTTATCTCCGTCAATGACAGGATATCGTGTAAAGTTCTCTTCCGCCATGACGGTGAAAAACTGTTGAATCGTATCATCTTTGGAAACCGTTGCAATTTCTGTACGTGGAACCATGATTTCTTTTGCAATCCGATCATCGAATTCAAAAATTTTATTCACATATTTAAACTCTGATTGGTTAATTTCGCCACTTTTGTAGCTTTCGGAAACAATGATACGAAGCTCTTCTTCTGTATGAGCCAAATCATGTTCGGAAACTGCTTTTAATCCTAGCATTCTTGTAAGCGTCCTTGCAGAGCCATTCAGTACCCAGATGAAAGGATACATGATTTTGTTAAAAGCAATTAAAGGTTTGGAAACCAATAAAGTTACTTGCTCCGCTTTTTGAATCGCCAATGTTTTTGGTGCCAATTCCCCAACAACCACATGTATGAAAGTAATTAAAGAAAAGGCAATTGCAACCGAGAGTGCATGTGAAGCTGAATTTGGAAGATTCAATTGATTCAAGAGTGGGTGCAAAATCCTTTCAACTGTCGGTTCCCCAAGCACCCCAAGCCCTAGAGCGGTAACGGTAATTCCGAGCTGGCATGTTGAAAGGTATTCATCCAGGTTGGATATGACTTTCTTTGCTGAAAGAGCATTCGGCTTTCCTTCTTCAATTAATTGATCGACCCTCGTGCTTCTCACTTTAACAATCGCAAACTCCGTAGCTACAAAAAATGCTGTTAAAGCAATTAAAATGGCAATAAGAACCAAGTTTATTATGTCCAAATAGTCTCCCTTAACTCGCCTTCGAGACGAATAAGGAGTACACCTCCTACATTTTTAAAATATACAAGTATATTTTTTTTGCCGTGCTGAATATTATCGGGAATCATTCAAAGTGGCTGTGGTAATTGATGTCCAGCCGCTTGAACTCCCATTTCTTTAAGTGATGAAGAGAATAATAGTATATGCCGATTGGCGATGCGTAGACGGGAAATAGAAGAATTTCTGTCTGAAGGAGTGCAGCCATTTTTCAATAGGATGCACATATCCATTACGCAAATCAGCGTCCGCCTGTCAAAACGAACATTCTTTAATGCCCCATCAAATCACCTCAATCTAATTAATTTAAATACTTTCATTATAGAAAGAGTTAATCATTCAGTCAAATAGCTTCCGGCACCATAAATCCGGTAAATTGCTTGTAAAGGATCAGTTTGAGCTAATAATTAGCTGTTTTTGACTGTTTTCTCTACTTTATTGTATGATATTATAGAATATTCAGAAAATTATAGGCGGTTTCATAAAAAATTGGTCAGTTTCATTATTTTTTCGATGGTTCATACATATTCTATAGAGTCCAAGACAAGTTCTAAATGCAGATTAAAGGGGGTGGCAGCCATGAAAATCATGGAAAGGATGGCAGCGATCATTGCCGGCAGCATGCTTGTAGGCGTGGGAATCAATTTTTTCCTGATACCTTATCATTTATTGGATGGCGGCATGATAGGGATTGGGCTGATTTTTCATTACTATATAGGACTTCCGACAGGCCTGGGTGTGATTTTGAGCAGCATTCCATTATATATATATGCTTGGTACTTTGAAAAGAAATTATTCCTGAACAGCTTGCATGGCCTGCTTTTTTCCTCTTTATGCATCGATATTTTTTCCGACGCTGTCATCGGATGGAATCTTCCCATTTATGTAAGTGCGATGATCGGGGGAGGTTTGATTGGATTAGGAATCGGCTTGATGCTTCGGTATGGGACATCAACAGGCGGAACGGATATGCTGGCGCAGATCCTATCCAGGAAGAGCGGATTCAATGTAGGTTTGCTGATTTTTATAATTGATGGATGCGTACTTCTTTGCGGATTGAATGTTGTGGGGACTTCAATCTTTTTATATTCATTTTTAACGATAATTGCGGTAGCCATGCTGACCTCAGTCACCGTGATGCGAACTATTTAATGTTAAATGATGTATAAAAATCTGAAAAAAGGAAAGGATGGGCAATATGAAAAGGACAGATTTTTAGTCTAATAAATAGTAAAGGAAAGTTCATATGAAAAAACTCTATATGTTTACTGCGTTGTTAGTTATGCTGGCAGGTTGTCAAGAGTCTGAAATGCCAGAGGATAAGGAAGTGAACAGTGCTGTTCCAGAATCGATGGATGCATCAATTGTCATTAAAGGCAAATTGGAGCCAGGAAAAGAAGTCATTCTTGAAACGAAAGTGAAACAGGGTAGCCAATTGGTGAATGAAGCAGATGAGGTACTGTTTGAAGTGAGAAAGTCAGGGCAGGATAAACGGGAAATGCTTGAAGCAAAGAATACTGGAAGTGGCATGTATCAAGTGATGCATACTTTTGAAGAACAAGGCAAATATATTGTAGTCTCCCATGTAACGGCCAAAGGCCTTCATGTAATGCCTGAAAAAGAAGTTGTCGTTCCAGAACATGAAAGTGAAGGCGCATCGGTTCATCCAAGTACGGATGTATCCATCGAGTTTCAAAGTAAACCTGTAAAGGCAGGAAACAGTTCGGACTTTGAAGCGACAGTTGAATTGAATGGGAAGCCACTGACAAATGCAGATGTGAATTTCGAGGTGTGGAAGGAAGGCAGCGAAGAGAGTCATTTCACCAAAGCTGAAGAAGATGGAGATGGAACATATCTAAATAAGGTATCTTTCGAAGAATCGGGAACCTATAAGGTGCAGGTACATGTTGAAAAAGACGAAGTGCATGAACATCAACTGCAAACCATTCAAGTCAATTGATTGTTTTTTGGAGCGAATTGTTTAAACAGGTTTTATCCTTTAGTTAAATGGGAAGTTAAAGGATAACGGTACAGCAGAAAGGGAGGGTAAGCATGAACAATCAAATAATCAACAAGTATAAAAATCTCGGGATTCATATTGAAAAAACGAAATCACGCCAGGAGATTTTCACTAATGTTTCGCAAAATGATTCATCCTTACTCACCACAGCTGTTTTTTCTCAATTTTCCCAAAAACGGGAGCTAAAAGAATATTGATGCAATGAGACCGGAGTATATATCAGCTGGTCTTTTTTTGTGCATTCCTAAATGTGATGCATTGTGAAACTGGATATGAAAAACCGAATAGAACGTTATGAGCTGAAATAGGATAGAAGGACAAACAATTTGAAATTAGCGGTAAGGGGAGTCCGATAGCATGATATCACAGCTTATTATGACGATATTGAATTGGTTTGTGGAAATGGGATATATGGGGATTTTATTGGGGCTTATGGTTGAAATCATCCCGAGTGAGCTTGTTCTAGGATACGGTGGTTATGTGGTCGGCCTGGGGAAAATGAATTTTTGGGGAGCTGTTCTTGCAGGCGTGGCAGGCGGGACGATGGCACAACTGTTTCTCTATTGGGCTGGTTATTATGGAGGACGGCCCTTTCTCTTGAAGTATGGAAAATATATTTTAATAAAAGAAAATCATATTATAAATGCTGAAGAGTGGTTTCAAAGGTATGGCGTAGGCGTGATTTTTACGGCTCGATTCATTCCAGTGGTTCGCCATGCTATTTCCATCCCTGCCGGAATTGCTAGGATGTCCGTATGGAAGTTTATATTTTATACGGTTGCGGCTGTCATACCTTGGACCATATTGTTCCTGACCCTAGGAAGGGTCCTCGGCGAGAATTGGCAGCAAATCCGGGAAATAACTGAACCTTATCTAATTCCGGCTGCTGGTTTTTCCTTTATCTTTATCATGCTGTATATCTTATGGAAAAAAAAGAGCACTCCTCCAATCGTAACGGTCAAAAAAATGGGAAGGTTTCCCGATAAATAAACAAATCGAAAAAACAGCCACGTAAAATCACCTTTTACGTGGCTGTTTTTAATCATTATCCTTGAGGAAGGTCTTCTTCCAGAGGAAGCTGTACGACCTTTTTGGTGACCTCAATAGAACGAATGGCGTGATCTTCCATTTCAATCACTTTAAAGCAGAATCCGTCTTTTTCCATGATGTCCCCTACCTTCACATCATAATTTTCAGTAAGGACCCATCCGCCTATAGTATCGACATCATCTTCTTCTAAGTGAATGCCAAGTAGATCATTAACTTCCTTTACAAGAAGTTTAGAGTCTAAAATATAATGTCCATCTTTAATTTTCCTGATCGAGGCGACTTCATCGATATCGAATTCATCACGAATTTCCCCAACGATTTCCTCGAGGATATCCTCGACTGTGACAAGTCCGGAAGTTCCGCCGTATTCATCCATCAAAATGGCCATATGAATGCGTTCTTTTTGCATTTTTAACAGCAGATCGTGAATTGGTATATTTTCCATCACCCGAATGATCGGACGAGCGTAATTTTCAATCGCTTTGATATGGATTTCCCGGTTCTTAATAAGATCCGAGAAAACTTCCTTTAAGTTCACTAAGCCGATGACATGGTCTTTATCACCTTCGACAACAGGATATCGAGTGTATTTTTCCAATTTGGCCACATCGACGAATTCCTGTACCGTTTCATCTTTGGATATGGTCATGATTTCTGTCCTTGGAACCATGATTTCTTTGGCAACACGATCATCGAACTCAAAGATGTTATTTACATATTTAAATTCCGACTGGTTAATTTCTCCGCTTTTATAGCTATCTGATAGGATGAAACGTAATTCTTCCTCCGTATGGGCTATTTCGCTTTCAGATGCTGGCTTAAAGCCAAATAATCCGACAACGAATCGGGAAGAATGATTCAAGGCCCAAATGAAGGGGAAGGCTATCTTATGGAAAAAAATCAGCGGGTTGGCAATTGCCAAGGCCACTTGCTCAGCCTTTTGGATGGCAACCGTCTTTGGAGCCAATTCACCTACAACCACATTCAGGAACGTAATCAGGGAAAATGAAATAACGAATGTCAGAATGCTTGCGACTTCTTGAGGGATGTTCAATGCCTTGAATAAAGGCCCAACCAATTTGAGGACGGTCGGTTGTCCTAGCCACCCCAATCCAAGGGCAGTTACGGTAATTCCAAGCTGTGTCGCGGATAGGTACTCATCAAGATCGGATGTAACCTTCTTTGCCGCAATGGCTTTTTTGTTTCCCTCTTCAATCAATTGATCGATCCGAGAGCTACGAACTCTTATGATTGAAAATTCCGAAGCTACAAAAAAGGCCGTTAAAGCAATTAAAATAATGACAAATAAAAAACTTAATATGTCCAATTAGTGTGGGACTTAATTGAATCGCCAGATGTTGAGAACGATTTAATTATCCCAGTCACCTCCCAAAACCAATAATGAATGAAATGATATTAGTATATAAAATGTTAGATGAAAAATAAGTCTCGTCTATCTCGTATGAAAATTTCTCTGGTTTTTATTTTCAATCTATAGGATCATTCACCTCGATTAGTAGTGGAACCTACCTATTAGTATAAGTAACTGGACGTCAATCAGTCAAAAATTTCACACTAAAAACCTAAGGAAAAAAGGATATTTATCCATTATTTAGTTTTTAATTGAATGGAAAAGGTCGTAAGGAAATCGGTAGAGTGACAGGATAAGGTTCCTTGATGTTTTAAAACGATTTCTTTACAGACGAATAATCCCAATCCCGTTCCTCTTTTTTTTGTGGTGATGAATGGTTCAAAAATATTCGGCAGGACGTCGTCAGGTATCTTCGGCCCATTGTTCGATATATTTAAAGTAAGAATGCCGGGTGGTGATTCAGAGCCTGAAATGTAAATGGACGGGGAAGACATCCCTGCAACCACATCAAGGGCATTTAATATAATATTAAGTAAAACTTGACGGAATTCTTCTTTAGAACCGGAAATTACGGCATCCTCGGCAATATTACACGTAATGGAAGCATTAACTTCCAAAATGCTTGGATATAAAAATTCGATCACCTCATTCACAAGCTGAGCAATGGAAAATAGATCTGGTGGTGATGCTGAAGTTTCCTTTTTGGAAATATTAAGAAATTGTGTGATCCGGTAATTGAGCTGATCCAATTCCTTCGAAATGATATCAAGGTATTTTATCTCAGGTTGTTCTGCCTGTAACAATTGTATGAATCCCATGATGGAAGTCAGTGGATTTCTGAATTCATGGACAAAGCTTGAGGTCATTTGGCCAAGGAGTGTCAACCGGTCTTTATGGTTTGGGCTTATGAATTGATAGCTTTCTTCAAGCTCCATCGTTTTCAATTCGGTATAATGGGAAAATGCAATATGAATGAGTTTATCGAAGTAAACGTTTATTTGCTTAATTAGATCCGATATTTCTTCTTTGGGTGATTCGGAATTCAAAACATGCTCTATGATGATGGATCTCCCGATGGTTGCAGTGGAAAAGAAATTTTCCATATCCAATTGCTTATTAACTCGATCAGACGCAATTTTTTCCCCTACGACCTTCAGTACATCGTCTATTTCAGTATCCGATTTTCCAAGCTGATCCATTAGAAGATTGAAAATATTTTCCACTTCTCCTTTAAAATACCCCAGATATCCGTCCGGTAAATGCAGCAACTCATCTTTCCACTTGGAAATGATACTGCTTTTTTGAGAAGATAAAAAGTGAATGGTCATTTCTCGATTAGATACCATTTTGCCCTCCATACTGTAGGAAAATGAATTTACTTTTGACCCAGAACTTGCTTTATTTGAATAAAATTACAAAATATCAAAATAATTACATCTTAATTTCATGATAACAGATTAATGTCCTTTTAACATGTGTCAATTGGATAAATATTCGGCAATCAATCAATAAATCCCTTTTTTTGACACAGTTTTATTACAGTAATTGATAACAAAAAAAGGTATCCGTAAAGTTAATGACGGTTACCTTTTTTATGAAATGCATATGGTTCGATGTGAACGATTGCATGCTGGATATTATATTCCTTCAAAAGATTTTCTTCGATTTTAACTGTAATATCATGACCTTGAATGACGGTCAAGAGAGGGTTAACATGAACGGTAGTTTCGAGCAAGATTTCACTGCCGTGCATCCGGGCTTTAATTTCACTCATGTCTTTAACACCCTCTGTCAATATAATGGTTTGTCCGATCTTTTGCAGGAGCTGCTCGTCGAAACCATCAGTTAAAGAGATGGAGGCATCGCGAAAGATGTCCCAGGCCGTTTTGCATATGATGACCCCCACGACTGCTGCAGCTATCGCATCCAGCCAAGGGATTCCCATCTTAGAACCGATTATTCCAATGAAAGCACCAACACTGACAAGGGCATCGGAACGATTATCCTGTGCAACTGCATAGATGGAAGTGCTGTTGATCTTTTTACTTAATGATAAGTTATAACGGTAGATTCCGTACATGAAAATTGCAGAGAAAAGAGCGACATAACCGGTCAGCATACTGGGAACGGTTGTTGAATCTTGGTTAATGAAGGATTCAATGGCACTGAATACTACCTGAAGGCCTACGGTGATCATGATGAAGGCAGCTACCAACGAGGCTACGGTTTCCGCCCGTAAATGTCCATATGAATGATTATCATCAGGGGGTCTCTTTGAGATTTTCAAACCGATCAATACGGCTAAGGAAGCGATGATGTCGGTCGTATTATTTAAACCATCAGCCCAAAGCCCTTTAGAATCACCGAAATAACCAAATGACAATTTAAGAGCAGACAAGAACATGTAAGCGGCAATGCTTATGTAGGCGCCTTTTTCAGCTGAAATCGAATGTTTATCCATGTCCATTCCCTCCCCTCCCCAATGTAAATTAGGCTTATTAAATCAAAACTTAGTGAGTCTATAGAAAATTGTCGTATTTAGCCATCTAACTTGATTAATGGCAGGTGTAATGAAGGTCTGTAAAGAAGTTGGTTAAACAAAAGAATATCGCCATAAAATGGGAATGGCAAGTTGAGATGATATGTACATTTTCTTTAATTGTCATTTGTAGAAACTAATAGTATATTCTAACCGATGATCGAAAATTAAATACTTCCGCAAAGGGAGCCAAATGGCTGAGAGTGACACTTTGAACCTGATAGTTAGCGCTGTGTAGGATGTGGTTTTGGGCAGCAATTAGCGCCCCAGTGTGTTTCGGCTGCTCCAAATGTATGACTGAAAAAATCCTATTAACAAAAAGGCCGGATTCTATAAGGATCCGGCCTTTTTCGGAAAATGCTCTACTTGAGCCATACAGGGCGAAGCCGCTCAATTTTCATTTTGCAATGAATACCGAACAGGGTGCGTTTTTCGCAATGGAACTACTTGTACTGCCAAGGAAGAATTTCTCCAAACCGCTTTTAGCACTATTTCCGACAACGATAAGATCGGCTGAAGTTCTTGCTGCAAAGTCACATATGCTATCTGGGGCATATCCTTCCAATAGTTCGAATTTCCCCTTGACTTGACATTCACTTAACAATCTCAACGTATTACTTTCTGCGTTCTGAATACTATTCTCGACGGGGGAAGGGGTGTCATTTACCTTTTGAGGTCCTGGCTGATCGACTTCAATAACGGGATGTGTCTGGACTGGATCCACATAAAATCCTGCAGCAGGTACGAACCCCGGAGCCGAGGCGTCTCCCATGATACGCTGTTCAACCTTATCATTCAGGACATGAACTACGGTTAACTCGGCTTTTGGAAAGGCCTTTTTCAATGTTGCTCCATATTCCACCGCCCGTTTACTCTCTTCATTTCCATCAAAAGCGACGACAATATGTTTTAAGTCTTTCATTAATATCATCTCTCCCCTTTATAAGACGTTATAAGTGTTATACCCACTTTTAAATGGCTTCACGCCTTTAATCGGTATATAGATTGCCTTTTACGGGTAAAGGATAGATACGAGCATAGTTAAAATGGTAGGATGAAATCTGGTCCTTCATTTAGCTGGCATGCTCAGGCGATGAAGGGATATCATCAGCAAGGATGCCGATTCGCGAGTATAGTGCTACAAGAAAAGGGCGCCTTTTATTCAATCGGCGTGTTTTCTTTAATAAAAAGGGTAAAATATTTTTAATGAAACATGTCGCAGATGGGAAAATGGGGGTACAAATGAGAGGGTTAGTGAAATTAGGTCTTATTATAATATTGGCAATTGTGGTTTTAGGCGCCGGTTCACTATTGTATTTCAGGCAGGGTGCAGATATAAGCCATCTTGAAAATATTCTTCAGCAACCGACAGGAATCTATGATCAGGATGGGAATCTTGCCAGTACAATCACGGCCAATAAATCTGAAGGGGTTGCGATAGATGAAATACCGGAACATATGAAACAAGCGGTGGTTTCCATTGAGGATCACCGTTTTTATGAACATCACGGCATAGATTATCAAGGAATTATGCGGGCTTTGGTTAAAAATGCGAAGGCTGGAAGTGTTGTTGAAGGCGGGAGCACTCTCACCCAGCAGCTTGTGAAAATCACGATGCTGGAATCGGAACGAACATTGAAGAGGAAGATAGAAGAGTTTTTTCTAGCCCAGGAAGTTGAAAATCAATATACAAAAGATGAAATTTTGGAAATGTACTTGAATCAAGTTTATTTTGGCCATGGGGCATGGGGAATCAAAAAGGCTGCAAATATTTATTTTTCAAAAGAGGTCTCTGAATTGACCGTTGCCGAGGCAGCTTTGCTGGCGGGTGTCATTAACTTGCCATCTAAGCTTGATCCTTACAAGAATTTAGACGGGGCAGTCAAGAGGCGTGATTTGGTTCTTTCGAGAATGGCGGAACATGGTTATTTGACGAAAGACGAAGAAGCAGCTGCAAAAAAAGATTCGGTGACACTTCTTATGGGGGAGAAGGAAACCGATCCATTAAGAGGTAAATATCCTTATTATGTCGATCAAGTTTTATCAGAAGCATCGAGTAAATATGGAATCAAGCTTGAGGAGCTGCTTTCAAAGGGCTACAAAATTTACACGACACTGGACCAATCCATGCAGCAGTCTACAGAAACCGTGTATGCGAATGATGCCAATTTTCCAGTGGGAACAAGTGCAGATGAACTGGTTCAAAGCGGGTCTGTCCTCCTTGATCCTGAAACGGGAGGCATAAAGGCACTTGTCGGTGGGAGAGGTAAGCATCAATTCATGGGATATAACCGGGCAACCCAGCTGACAAGATCTCCTGGTTCATCCATTAAACCGCTTGTCGTATACTTGCCAGCGGTTGAAGAGGGATACGATATCACTGACCCTTTAAAGGATGAAAAAATGAGCTTCGGTGAATATGAGCCAACAAACCTTAGTGGTGAATATAAAGGAGAAGTGCCGATGTATGAAGCGGTGATGAACTCCTTGAATGTACCAACGGTTTGGCTATTGAATGAGATTGGCATCGATAAGGGGCTTGATTCACTTAAACGGTTTGGGATTCCATATGAAAAGGATGATCGAAACCTATCGATAGCTTTGGGGGGGATGAAAAAAGGTGTGTCCCCGCTGCAGATGGCGGGAGCGTTTTCAGCTTTCGCCAACGATGGGGAAAGGATGGAAACCCATGCTATTGTAAGAATAGAAAATGCCGATGGAAAAGAGGTAGCGGCTTGGAAAGAGAAAAGCACCAAAGTGACCTCTGAAGGCGCCGTCGACAAAATGAATGCCATGCTGCTTGGAACAGTGGAATATGGCACAGCGAAAAACGCGGCTGTTTCCGGTTATGAAATAGCAGGTAAAACAGGTTCCACACAAGTTCCCATCGAAGGAATATCAGGGGTTAAAGATCAATGGTTCATCGGTTATTCACCTTCGCTGGTCGGTGCTGTATGGGCTGGATATGATAAGACGGACGAAAAGCATTATCTAACGACACACAGCAGTCAGGGAAGTGCAATCATCTTTCAAAAAATAATGTCGCAAGCTTTACAGAATCAAGCCGCTCAATCCTTTAAAGCTCAAGATATCGGTCCGCTTATAGCTGAACAACAGGCACTTGTATCTGAGCAAAACGCAAAAGAAGAGGAGAAGCAAAAGAGACAATATTGGATTGATAAAGGAAATGAAATTCGGGAAGGTTTGAATAAATGGAGGGACTGGAAGTTGCCGTGGTAATTCTCAGGAAAGGGAGCATGAACAAGCTTTTGCTTAATTCACTCAACAAAAAAGACTGTCAATAATTGACAGTCTTTCATCGTTCTTAAAAAATGAGATTTGCTATTATGCCGATTACGACGATTGCGCCTATCACCATTAAAATGGTTCTCACTTCTATACACCCTCTTCATGACGTAGTTGGAATCATTTAAATATTAACGGTTTGGTTCGATTGGAATCCAAATGAACTTTCATCATTTTCTTTACATATAGCCTGTACTTTTTCTAGCATGGCATGTACATTCTCGCCTTCAAGTATGACTTTCATGGTTGCACACTCTTGAAGAATGAGCACAAAGGATACGAAAGTCGAAAGTTTCTTGGCATCGACCAATTTATGGTTGCAGATAAAATATATATTCCCTTTAAATTCTTTTGTAACTTGATATAGGTTCATGATTTGCCGCATGGATAATCTTTTATTTGTTTTAATGTCAGAAGAAATCACTTTATTCATGTCGTTTACTCCTTTTGTTTTTATACTTTTGGAAAAGCATAATCAAGATGTCAATTCAGCTACAACTTTTTAAATGAACAAGTATGTTTGGTCTTTTTTATGTAATTGTTAGCGGGTCATGTTGAATATTTACCCGTGTGAAAGATTTTGAAACCTATTTGAAAATTTCAATTTTTGGAGGGGGAACGAACAATGCTCACACTTATTAAAAATGGGGAGCTTTATGGTCCAGAATATATGGGCCAAAAAGATATCCTCTTGGTTGGAAAGCAAATTGGCTTCATTGAGGACAAGATTGATGTACCTGCCAATTTCGTTGAAATGAAAGTGATTGATGCGAGTGGTCAAATTGTGGTTCCGGGTTTTATAGATGCTCACGTACATATTATCGGCGGAGGTGGGGAAGGGGGCTTTAAAACGAGGACACCAGAAATCCAATTAACAGATGCCACTTTAGCGGGTATAACGACATTGGTAGGGGTCATCGGAACAGATGGAACGACAAGGACCATGCCAGCACTGCTTGCTAAAGCGAGAGCGCTTGAAGAAGAAGGAATTAGCTGCTTCGTTCAAACTGGTTCCTATCAAGTTCCAGTCAAGACGTTAACCGGTAAAATCGAAGATGATTTGATTCTTGTGGATAAAATTATCGGTGTTGGCGAAATAGCCATTGCCGATCATCGTTCTTCACAGCCGACTGCAGCTGAACTGGCTAAACTGGCCTCTCAGGCGCGTAATGGAGGTCTGTTGTCCGGGAAAAGCGGTATCGTCAACATTCATGTAGGCGACAGTCTAGATCATTTGCATGTAATTGAAGAAGTTGTCGAGACAACGGAAATACCGATCACTCAGTTCTACCCTACACATATAAACCGAAATCCGCATTTATTCAATGCAGGTGTGGAATATGCAAAAAAAGGGGGGTATATCGATTTTACGACAAGTACGATCCAGAAGTTCCTTGAAGAAGGCGAGGTCAAAGCAAGTACAGCAATAAGAATGGCACTGGAAAAAGGCGTTGAAATCGGGCAGATCACCATAACTTCAGATGGACAAGCCAGCCTGCCTGACTTCGATGGCGGCGGTAACCTGCGCGGTTTGAACATTGGTACATGCATGTCCTTATATGATTGTGTTGTCGATGCGATCCTCGAGGATGGAGTGACAATTGCCGATGCCATAAGAGTTGTGACGGAAAATCCGGCAAACATTTTAAAACTTTCTACAAAGGGGCAGCTTGCGGTAGGTAAGGACGCCGATATCATCATGATGAAGAAAAAAACTTTAGAAATGGATAGTGTTATCGCGATGGGGCAGATAATGGTCAAAGATGGTCAAGCAGTCGTGAAAGGAACATTTGAAAGGTAGATCTTTCTAATGTTGTTGGTAGGGTATTCCGCGAATGGATCTCGGTTATGGCAGGAGCGAATTCCGATGCTTGTAATACCCCCATCAATCATGAAATGCAAAAAGACCCATAATTATATAATGGGTCTCAGTTTGTCGACAAAAAGGGGTTCGATTGATCTAATCCCAAACCATTATTTTAAAAGTAAACTTGGATATGAATGAAACCTTCATTGGATTGAAGAAATTTACGACACTCCTGCCAAATAACTGGCTAGCCGAGACCCCACAGAGCTCGCTTTGATGAGGCTTGGCAGACAGTCGGCGGAAAGGGAGCGGATTTCCGAAATCAACTGCAACATTTTTAAAGAAAAAAACGGCAGGCAACTAGTCTAAGACGCATTTATTATATAATGGGTCTTTTTTTGTGCTGGATACTTTTTGGATAGGTCTTGAATTGATCGAGCATATCAACAATTTGTAGGTAATCAATATGATATTTCCCCATTAAAGGTTCTCGTTTTCAAAATGAAGGTGAGGTATCAGAAAACATATTCTAAATAAAGGTAAATTGCGAAAAATTCATTCTATTTAACATATTATTAAAAACATGGATGTATTATCCTTTTATATAAGGAAATTAGTTTATGAAACAGCATTTAATCACAGACATAAAGACCAATAAATACATTTTGGGCTGTTATTTCATGACTGTTCAAAACCTTGGTAAGTTTGCGAAACAAATCTATCTTAAGGGGAGAAATGAAATGGAAAAGACGGGAAACCCAATAATGAAAGCGTATTCAAATGAAGTTGAGCCGGAAATGTTTCGTGTATTGACTCCTGATGGGGAAATCATTGAAACGATTGATGGGAAAATCGATAAATCACTTATGTTAAAGATGTATGAGAGCATGCTCCTGCTCAGAACATTTGACCGAAAATCCATTAATCTCCAGCGCCAAGGCAGGATTGGAACTTATGCACCTTTCGAAGGACAGGAAGCATCCCAGGTAGGAAGCGCTTTAGCGTTGTCGGCAGGGGATTGGATGTTTCCCACATACCGTGATCATGGAGCGGCAATCATTCATGGGCAGGAATTATACCGTGTTTTCCTATACTGGATGGCGCATTTTGATGGCTCAATTTGTCCAGAAGGAAAAAGGATATTGCCTCCAAGTGTTCCAATTGCCACTCAAATGGTTCATGCAGTTGGAACGGCTTGGGCAAGTAAGATTAGAGGCGAAAAGAATGTTAGCATTGCCTATTTTGGTGATGGAGCCACTTCTGAAGGGGACTTTCATGAGGCACTGAATTTTGCTGGAGTTTATAAAACCCCAACAATCTTTTTCTGCCAAAATAATGGCTACGCGATCAGTGTCCCTTTTGAAAAGCAATCGGCATCCAAAACAATATCCCAGCGGGCTGCCGCTTATGACATCCATGGGGTGCGAGTGGATGGAAATGATATTTTCGCAGTATGGCTGACTGTAAAGCAAGCTGTCGAAAGAGCGCTTAAAGGGGAAGGACCTACATTAATCGAAGCCATTACCTTTCGTTATGGCGCCCATACTACTGCAGACAATCCGAACATATATCGCGATCAGGACGAAATTTCAACGTTCTGGAGGGAAAACCGGGATCCGATTACACGTCTTAGAAAGTATTTGAATAAAGAAGGTCACTGGAATGAAAAGCAGGAGGAATTGGCGGTAAAACAATTCAACGAACTGATTGATGCTCACCTTCAAAAAGCCGAAGGGTATCCAAAATCCGACCCGCTCGAAATGTTTAACCATGTATATGCCGAGGAGTCATGGCATTTAAAGGAACAGAAGCAGGAATTGAACCAAATCCTAAGGAAAGGCGGGAAGAAATAATGGGCAAAAATTTAACGATGCTCCAGGCTATTACGGAAGCGATGGACCAAATGCTGGGTCATGATGATCGCGTGATGATCTTGGGTGAGGATATTGGAGTGAATGGCGGGGTTTTTCGATCGACGGAAGGACTTTATGAGAAGTATGGAAAAGATCGAGTCGTTGATACGCCATTAGCTGAATCCGGAATCATCGGCTCTGCCATTGGTTTAGCCCTTAATGGAATGCTGCCCATAGTAGAGATACAGTTTCTCGCCTTTATTTATCCGGGATTCGAACAACTCGTTTCCCATGCTGCCCGTATGAGGTATCGTACCCGTGGGCAATTTGGGGTGCCCCTTTTAATCCGTACGCCATATGGTGCCGGAATCAGGGGCCCTGAACTTCATTCCGAAAGTGTCGAAACCTTCTTTGCCCATACCCCGGGTTTAAAGGTGGTTGCACCCAGTAATCCATATGACGCAAAAGGGCTGCTCATTTCAGCCCTCGAAGATCCAGATCCTGTGATTTTTTTGGAACCGACTAAATTGTATCGGGCTTTTAAGGAAGAAGTTCCCGAAGAAATGTACCGAATACCAATCGGGCAAGCAAAAGTGGTCCAGGAGGGAAGCGATCTGACCATTTATGCATGGGGTGCCATGTTAAGGGAGGCATTGAATGCCGCGAAAAAGATTGAAGCAGAAAAAGGCTGGAAGTGTGAAGTGGTCGATCTTCGAACATTATACCCTTTAGATAGGGATACGATCGTGCAATCCATTAAAAAGACAGGTCGTGCATTAATCGTCCATGAAGCCCATAAGACTGCCGGATTAGGTGCGGAGATTATCTCCATCATTAATGATGAAGCTCTTATTTACCTGAAAGCGCCGATTAAGCGTGTAACAGGATTTGATGTACCGGTTCCGCCGTTTACAATAGAAGATCATTATTTACCGACTGTTGACCGTGTAAAACAAGGAATTGTCGAAACATTATCATTTTAATTGTGATTAAGGGAGAAGGAGGATGACGCATGATGGAATTTAAACTTCCTGATGTAGGGGAAGGGATGCATGAAGGGGAAATTATCCAATGGCTCATCAAAGAAGGGGAGGCGGTAAAACAGGACCAACCCATTGTTGAGGTGCAAACGGATAAAGTCAATGCAGAACTGACGGCTCCTGCGGCGGGAGTGGTCAAGAAAATATTTTTTTCCGAAGGGGATATCGTGGAAGTGGGAACCACCATATTCACAATTCAGGAAGAGAACGATGTGTCAGTTCCGGATAAAGGCATGATTGAAGAAGAAATCCAAGTCGTGCAATCTGGTGATGTAAAAGTAAATGCAGAGCATATTACGACTAAACAGCATCATGAGGTAGCGCGTGCGTTGGCAACGCCATTCGTTCGTCAAATGGCGAGGGAAATGAAGGTTGATATCGAGAAGGTTAAAGGCTCCGGTCCGGCTGGGCGAATTACCGAAAGTGACCTGAAGCAGTTTAAAGAAAATAACTCGATTACACTGGAAGATGCCAAACATCATGATAACAAGATTGTTCAAGAGATGGACCAGATTAATGATGCCATCCAGGCAAAAGGAGTGGAAAATGAGTGGGAAGAGCGGATCCCGCTTAAAGGCATTCGAAAAAAAATCGCTGAACATATGGTAAAGTCGGTTTCGACCATTCCTCATGTAACCCATGTAGATGAATTGGAAATGGACCGATTGAAGGAATTTAAAAATCAATTAAAAGAGTACTCCGATGATAAGGATATTAAGTTGACTTTTCTGCCATTTTTCGTTAAAGCCATTGTCATCGCCTTAAAGGAGTTCAAAACATTAAACGCTTCAATTGATGAAAAGACCAATGAAATCATCCTGAAGAATTATTATCATATTGGGATTGCGACGAATACAAAAGAGGGTCTCATAGTTCCTGTCATAAAACATGCCGATCATAAGACCATTTTCCAACTGGCTGATGAAATCAGGCAATTGGCAGCCCAAGCCCGTGAAGGGAAGTTGAGCATTGATCAAATAACAGGCAGTACATTTACCATCAGCAATGTAGGACCGATCGGAGGGATGCACGCGACCCCGATCATTAACTATCCGGAAGCGGCCATACTAGCTTTGCATAAAATGGAACATCGCATGGTCGTTCGCGATTTGGAAGGTGTTATCCGTTTAATGATGAATATGTCTCTTTCTTTCGATCATCGTTTGATTGATGGGGTAACAGCGGTGCATTTTACCAATAGAATCAAGGAATTGCTGGAAAATCCAATTCGTTTAGTTGTGGAGATGAGATAAATGGTAGTAGGGGAAGTTGCTGTAGAGACGGATGTTATCATCATTGGAGGAGGTCCGGGAGGATATGCTGCGGCTATCCGTCTCGGCCAGTTAGGAAAATCGGTCGTGCTGGTTGAAAAGGAAAAGCTGGGCGGGGTTTGCCTTAATCGGGGCTGTATACCTTCAAAGGCATTAATTCACACAGCTGATCAATACCAAAGGCTTAACGATTTAGGGAAAATGGGAATCCGGCTATCCCAGGAAAGTACCACTATGGACTTGGGAGTTTGGCAGGATTGGAAAGCGGGCATCACATCTCAGTTGAGGCAAGGTATTGCCCATTTGTGTAAGGAAAATGGAGTGACGGTGGTTAAAGGTCAAGCAGCCTTTTTATCTGATGACCGTATTGGAGTTGAAACCGATGGCGATTTTGAAACCTACAAGTTTGAACAGGCAATTATTGCGACGGGGTCCAGACCATTCATTCCATCCTTCATTAAAGTCGATGGAGAATATATATTGGATTCAACATCATCTTTGCAGCTGCAGGAAGTTCCATCAAGCTTGTCGATCATTGGCGGTGGATATATCGGAATCGAATTGGGTATGGCATTTGCAAAGCTAGGTACTAAAGTGACCATCATTGAAATGGCCAATCGCATACTCCCCCAAATTGCTGAAAACCTTGTAAAGGAAGTCACCCGGAATGCCAAGAAGCTTGGGGTGAATATTAAAACATCCACGAGGGTAGAAAAGGCGAGTGTAGTGGATGGCCATGTACACCTTCATGTATCCTCAGAGGAACAGGGGATGGAAGTGGTCGTGAGTGAAAAGACCCTGGTTACAATTGGGAGGGTACCTAACTCTGAAGAAATTGGCCTGAATCGGGCTGGAGTTACAGTTGGTGAAAAAGGCCATATAGCAGTGGATATGGAATGTCGTACAAATGTGCCGCACATCTTTGCCATCGGTGATATTACACCTGGTCCAGCTCTTGCGCATCGAGCGTCCAAACAGGGTATAGTGGCAGCTGAAGTGATAGGGGGGCTGCCAAGTGCCGTTGACTCACCTAATGTTCCCTATGTAATCTTCTCGGACCCACAAATAGCTGGTGTTGGTTTAAGCCGTGAAGAAGCTGAACAACAGGGATACAGCGTCAAAATCGGCAAATTTCCGTTCAGTGCCAATGGAAGGGCGCTTGCAACGAATGAAACAGAAGGATTTGCTGAAGTGATCGTGGATGCTGATAGCCACATATTGCTCGGAATGCATATGGTAGGTGCTGATGCTTCCAACCTTATAGGTGAAGGGGTCCTTGCCCTTGAGCTGGCGGCTAGGGTCGAAGATATAGCCCTCATCATGCATCCACATCCAACTTTGACTGAGGGGTGGATGGAAGCGGCTGAGGCAGTTTTGGGACATGCGATTCACATCGTAAATAAATAGGAAAAGGTAAAGTCATGGGGATTACCAAAGTAGTCCCCGATTAGAGTGTTTTATTTTAATGGAGTCAGAAACCTGTCATTGGTCCTCGAAAGGCAAGGCTATCAGCAAATTCACGCTATTTTCAAAATTTTACCCGGCGTTTGACCAGATAGGATCCGTAATAGCCTGCGATGATTCCTCTTGTAAAACTAACAACATATTGATATCATTTTTACTTTGGTGAAGTATGAAAAGATTTTTCAAGAAGGCTTTGCATCCTTCCACTCCTAAACCAAAACGGTTGATGAGATAACTTATCTATTCGCCATTCAACGATTGAAATGGGTTTAATTTTTTATATGAAAAAATTATGGAAAGAAGGAGGCAGATGTAATGGAATCAAATGGTGGGTCACTGCAAAAAAAATTATTGCCGCGGCATATTAGCATGATGGCAATGGGAGGGGCAATAGGTACTGGCATTTTTAAAGGAAGTGCCGAAACCATATCGTTAGCAGGGCCCGGAGTCATATTCACTTATATTTTTGCAGGATTATTACTGCTTGTGGTCATGGGTGCTATAGCGGAAATGGCAATTGTCTATCCAAATACGAATATGAAAGGTTTCGTTCAGAAAGCATTCGGTAACCGCTTTTCATTCATCATAGGCTGGATGTATTGTTTCATGTGGCTATCCGTATGTGTCATTGAGGTAGTGGTGGCAGGAAGTTTCTTGCAGTATTGGCTCCCAGCAATCCCGCTATGGATATTAAGTTTGGGGTGTGCGGCTTTCATCATTGGGATTAACATGATGAATGTCAAAAATTATGGTGAATTCGAATTTTGGTTTGCTGGCATTAAAATTACAATGATCATCGTATTCATCATATTGGGAGCCTGTATTTTATTTGGAGTCATCCCAAGCGGCGGATCTAATTATCTTCAAAACTTCACCGGGCATGGTGGGTTTTTCCCAAATGGGTGGATGTCCATCTTTTCGGCATTACTGATCGTCATGTTCTCCTATGGCGGTTCAGAGTTAATCGGGGTGACGGTAACCGAAGCAAAGGATGCGGAACGCATTTTACCGAAGGTCATTAAAAACTATATTTGGAGAGTCGTATTATTTTTCACCTTACCGATACTTGTAATCTGCGGTTTGATTCCTTGGAACGAAATTAGCGACCAGGCAAGTCCGTTTGTACAAGTTTTGTCAATGTCCGGTTTTCAGGGATCTGCACATATCATGAATTTCATTTTGATTACGGCCGTCTTATCTGCCGCTAACTCTGGAATATATGGGTGTACCCGCATGCTGCATTCTTTGGCTGCAGAAGGGGAAGCTCCCAAGTCGTTCTCTTATGTATCAAAAAATGGCGTTCCTTTGTATAGTTTGATATTAAGTGCTTTTGTATTGGTCGTCGGCTCCATGATTACTTTCGTTGCACAGGACAAGGCATTTACTTTATTAATGGCGTTTCCAGGTTTTGTAGTATCCCTTGTATGGATCAGCATCTGTTTAGCGCAGCTAAAACTTCGCAATTCATATCCCAAAGCCCCGAGTTTTAAATTGTGGGGATTTCCATATGTAACCTTGTTTGCCATAATCACCTTAAGCATCATTTGTGTATCGTTCGTTTTCAGTGAACAGAATCGGATCAGTATCATTGCTTGCCTGATTGTGTTGGCTGCATTAATCTCGATTTCCATTTTTAAATTTAAAAGTGGGGATGAACAGGAAACAACGATAATAGAAAAGGATATTGCTAAATAAATCACGGAAAAGATACGACATGGGCAAAGGCGTCCATGTCGTATCTTTCATTAATAATCATCGATATACTGCAACTTCATTTCGATCGTTCATGTACCTGACGTTTCATTGATTATATGTTTTAAGGAGGATATGAACCTCTCGTTTTCAAGTGGAGTGCCGATGGTCACGCGGATAGTATTTTCATAGCCTAGCAAATGACCGGAACGGATGATGACACCTTGAATTAATAACTTCTCAAAAATGTCCCTGCCAGGCTGATTCAAATTAACCATCAAGAAGTTGGCATGTGAAGGGAAGAATGTTAATCCCATCTTGCTTAGTTCGTTTTCTAAATATCTTCTTCCTTCCCCATTCTTACGAACACATTTCTCAACAAATCGATGGTCGTCGAGGGAAGCGAATGCCGCAGCCTGTGCTAAACGATTGGTATTGAAGGGTTCTTTCACTTTAACTAGCTCTTGTATGATGGAAGCATCCATTAAACCGTATCCAATCCTTAATGCAGCCAGTCCATAAATCTTTGAAAAAGTGCGTAAGATGACCAGATTTGAATGCATATTTAAAAGCGGCAAGGTTTCTAAATATTCTGCATCATCGACATATTCATAGTATGCTTCATCAACAATCAGTAAAATATGTTTCGGCACCTTCTCGATAAAAGAGCGTAACTTTTCTTTTTGAACGATTGTTCCTGTCGGATTATTGGGATTACAGACAAATATCATTCTTGTTTTTTCTGTTATGGCATCATACATCCCCTTCAGGTCATGTACACCATTAATAAGAGGTATCTTTACAGGTTTGCCGCCGTCAATCAATACATTTGTTTCATATCGTGGAAATGTCACATCAGCCATGATGACTTCATCATTTTGTTGGATATAGGTTCGTGTTAATAAACGAATCACTTCATCAGATCCATTGCCTAAAATGATATGATCTTTATTGATATTCAATTTCCTTGCCAACTTTTCAGCTAATGCAGGTGCCATACCTTCAGGATAAAAGGAGGTTTGCTCCATTTCGGTAATCATGGCTTCTTTTGCTAGAGTTGAGCAGCCGAATGGATTCTCATTGGATGCCAATTTAACGATCGTTTCAAGACCAAGTTCACGTTGCACTTCTTCAATTGGCTTGCCCGAAACATATGGGCTAATGCTTTCGATGTTTTGTCGAACCGGGATTTTCGTAAAGGTCAATGCAGGTTCCTCCCCTTGGTAAATTCTGAATTTTCTTTTTCTATTGGATTATTTTAATGATAGAATATTAACTGATAAAATTACATACAAAAAAGAATGTATTTTTCACTATCCATACAACATTTTAAAGAAATATAAGCTTATATTCCTTCATTATGAAAGGCGGTTGCTTCATGGATGAAATAGATGTCAGTTTACTGGAACTTTTACAAAAGGATGGACGCATTACGATTAGTGAACTATCGAAGAAATTGGCTCTCAGTCGACCTAGCATCTCTGAACGTATGTATCGCCTGCAAGAAAAGGGGATCATTGAGGGGTTCAGCGCAAGGGTTTCACCTCTGGCAATAGGAAGGGGTGTACTTGTGTTCATTCAGGTGAGTGAACTTAAGGTTCCAGTTTCCGATTTTGAGCAATTGGTGAAAAATGATTTAGACATTATCGAGTGCCATCGTGTAACAGGAACTGTTGGATATTTTTTGAAAGCGGCTTTGGCTGATATGGACAGCATGAGATTACTGATAGATCGATTAATACCATATGGACATCTGAATACATCCGTGGTTTTGACATCCCCGGTACCTTCCCGCTCCATCCTTCCTAGGATCAATGAAATGGAGGATCATGGTGCGAAATCCTAAGTGGAATTTCAACCGATCCTTGTAAATGGGTTTGCACGGAAACTAATGAAGATTTACAGAAAGGAACGAGGCGCAGTGCCTGTTCCTTTTTTGGTGTTATTATAAATCCATCAAAGCCCCGAAATATTGCTGGGCCGTTGTAAAACAAATGAATGCCAATAGTTCAGAAATCTCTTCATCACTGAATGCCTCCTTCAATACTAGGAAGAACTTTTCCTCCGTTTTTTCACGTTGCAAGAGGAATACTTCCGCAAAGGCGATTGCATAGCTTTCTTTCATATCTTCCGGCTTTAGTGGAATCCCTTTTGCCTGACAATATGAGCAGCCATTACCGTATGCCAGAACCCTTCTGACGTTTTCCTTTAACTTCTTTGAAAGTTTCCCATCTGCAGATATGCAATCTGAGAGATCCGACCATTTATGCGAAATCTCTTCAGAATGAAATAATCTTTGAAATGGACTGGATCCCCGCGATGATTCTTTTATTCTTGTCATGTACATCTCTCCTTTGAGATAATCCTAATATAAAAATCCAGGAATTTTAATTCCGTTTGTAAAGCATTTCGGTTTAATAATGAATAAATGTAAAGAAAAGAAGGGAAATATTTATAGAATGAAAATTGATGAAAAAGACCAGAGCATCCTTGCTGAATTAACGTTGAATAGCCGAATTTCCATGAGGGAATTGGCAAAGAAAGTAAACCTCTCCGCTCCCACCGTTGCCGAACGGGTACGGCAAATGGAGTCGTTCGGGATCATTAAAGGTTATGTTGCCGAGATTGATCATAAAAAGATTGGTTTTCCAATTGAGTGTATCGTGGAAGCAACGATAAAAAATGGGGAATATGAGAAATTCAAAAAGTATATCTCCAAGGTGCCGAATGTTGACTTTTGTTATCGAATTGCCGGGCAGGCTTGCTTTATGCTGAAAATCCACAGTGAGAGCCTTGAAGAAGTTGAGGAATTCATCAATCGGACCATTCCGTTTGCGGCAACTGTTACCCATGTGATCCTTTCAAAGGTGGAGCGGGAACTGGAATGAGTAATTTCTAACATGATGTGTGCAGCGCCTGGATATTTCCAGGTGTTTTTTTGGCGATTAATGCTTTCGGTGATTCAATAAGAATAAGTATTGGAATAAGGGGTACATGTAATAATGGATTCGAATCTGAAAAGGTGGGGTGAGATATTGGAGGGAATGGACGACTTTAAACCTGAACTAGCCAGAGAAGCAGTTAATGTGATTGAAAATGTAGCTGGAACATATCCTGGTTATCGGCGTGCGCATGCAAGGGGATATGTTTATGAGGGGGTTTTTACCCCAAACGGAAAAGCGTCCCCATTAACGGTGGCTCCGCATCTTCAGGATGAAGCTGTGCCGGTGATCATTCGTTTTTCAAATAGCTCGCCGATTCCAAGCCATCCTGATGCCATTTCCCCTGTAAAGGGCATGGCCGTCAAGTTTCAATTGCCGAATGGAGAGGAATCAGATCTTATTACTGTGACCATTCCGTTATTCTTTGCGAAAACACCGGAAGCTTTTGTTGATATTGCTGACTTTTTCAAGGCTGCCAAAGAAGGTTTCCCCAATCTGAAAGAGCTTGCAAAAATCATGTGGAAATACCCTGAAAGCAAGGCAAGCCTGCAAATGCTTAAAGAAATGCGTTCTCCAGCGAGTTTCTCAATGTGTCAATATTACTCCATTCATGCATTCTATTTCATTAACGCGGAAGGAAGGCGGCAGGCCATCAAGTACGAGTGGGTACCTGATGCCGGCCTTAGTATGCTAGAAAAAAAGGAGGTGGCCAAGCAGGCGCCGGAGTATCTGGATGAAGAAATGGAAGAGAGGCTCAAGCAATGTCCGGTGGGCTTTAAATTGAACATCCAAATAGGAGGGGAAAATGACCCGACTGACGATCCAACCACAGCTTGGTCGGAAGATAAACAGGTAATCACGATAGGGCATTTAATGATTTCCAGAAAATCGGCAGTGTCAAAAGATACATTAATGTTCGATCCAACCAATATTCCTGAAGGAATCGAATGCTCGGAAGACCGAATCTTGCATTTTCGCCATAGTGCATATGCCGTCTCTTATGAACGTCGGATAAATAACAAATGAATGAAATCAAGAAAAAAGGGAATTCCCTTACTATAGGAGTTCCCTTCAGAATGTTGGCAAACTTACTTTAAGAAATCAGCTTCCTTTCCTCGGACTGAGCCAAGCCTCTTCAAAGCAAAGGCCTGTAGGGACTTTGCTTTGAAGAGGCTTGGCAGGAGTGTCGCAAATTTCTTCAATTTTACAAGGGTATCATTTATATAACAGTAAAAAAACATGAAGGATAACCTAGTATGTTTTAAAATCATGGTCCGGAGATCAAACCGAACCCCTTTTTCGTAAGTTTACATTTTTCCGGATCTGAATATGGTGTAGAGCATAAGTAAGAACATCAGGGTTGCAACGACAAATCCAATCTCGATAACCGGTATCTTCCATAGGATCAAGGTTTCCCCGCCTATTGCAGAGCCGATAATGAGACCGACCATGATTATGCTGAATGCTAGCAGGATAATACTGAAAGACAGCCGGTTCGAGATTTGATCAAGCTTATGTAAAAAAACTTGGAGTTCGGGAATGTTGATATCGAGCCGCAATTTCCCTTTTTTAATGATACCTGTCACTTCCCTGATATCCTTGGGCAATTCGGCAATGGCTTCAGCAGACTCGATGAATTGATTCCAGGCGTTCTTCGCAATGTTTTTGGGATTGTAGCGTTCCTTAAAAAGCCTTTCCCCAAAAGGTTCAGCTGCCTTCATAATGCTGAAATTCGGATCTAATCCTTCGACAATTGCCTCCATGGTAAGCAAAGCCTTGCCGAGCATCGTGAATTCGGGAGGGATTTGGACTTGATGCCGATTGGCAACCGTGAACAGGTCATTGACAGCTCCGCCTAAGCTGATTTGGCTCAATGGGATATCATAATATTTATTTCGCAGTTCATCGATATCCCCTCTTAATGGGGCCATGTCGATTTCATCCGTCAGGAGGCCCATCTCTGAAAGCGTCTTGATCAATCCATTGGTGCTGCCGCGTTTCAGATTAATGACAAGCGAGGCGAACTGAAACTTCGTTTCTTCCTCCAACCGTCCCACCATTCCGAAATCCATGAGTGCGACGACATTCCCTGGTAAAATGATGATATTGCCAGGGTGGGGATCGCCGTGGTAAAAGCCATCGATCAATATTTGCTGAAGCATGGAATTCGCTAATCTTTCCGCAATTTGCCGGCGATCATAACCTTCTTCATCAAGCTGTTTAAAATGATTGATCTTAATTCCTTGTATGAAATCCATCGTCAGGACCCTTTTTGTGGAAAACTCCCAATGAATCCTTGGTACCTTAAACCCTTGATCATCGATGAATTGCTTGGCTATTCTTTCTCCGTTTCGGCCCTCGGAGTTATAATCGAGTTCTGCACGGAGTGATTTAGCGAATTCATCAATCATTTTTCTGATTTGGTAGCGTCTTGCCCAAGATATGCGTGCTTCCATTAGTCTTGCCAAATCATCGAGAATTTCCAAATCCGTTTCCACAGTCGGCAGGATATCGGGCCGCTGCACTTTGATTGCTACGACTTCCTGTGATGGAAGCCGTGCCGTGTGGACCTGCCCAATCGAAGCGGTTGCCAGTGGGGTTTCATGAAATTCAAGAAAAAGGTTTTCCAAAGAATCACCCAATTCGGCTTCGACAATTTTGCGAACCCTCTCAAATGGAAAGGGGGTGACCTGGTCCTGTAGCTTTTCAAGTTCGCGGACGATTTCGTCAGGAACGAAATCACGCCTCGTACTTGCAATCTGACCAAGTTTAATGAATGTAGGTCCCAAGTTTTGTAATATCGTATGCAGCCGCTCTCCGATTGAGCGGAGGTTCAGGTTTTCATCGGGTTGGAGTTTCGATGCAGCTTTGCTCTCGGATAATCCCAGACGATAGATGAAGTAACCAAAACCATTTTTCAAGAAGGCATTAATGATTTCTTGGTAACGATGTGCGTGTTTCAGTCGCTTGCGAAACATTCAAGTACCTCCTGATCAGGATTGTATGTTTTGGTTCTGTTTTTCCAAAATCACGATACGGCGCTCCAATTCCTGAACTTCTTCTTTAGTTGCCAAGTTTAGGCCATTGAGCGCTTGGGTGACTTTAGCCTTGACGGAATCATCCAGCTGCTTTTGGGCATGTTCCCCTTTTTCGACCCATTGCTTAATAAGAACCTTGGAATCTTCTTTTGAGATATCGCCTTTTTTCACAAGAGAGTCCACTGCTTTTTCAATTTGCTCTTTTGTAGCAGCGGCAGCACCTAATCCTAAAGAAAACACATTTTTTAATAAGTCCATTTTTACATTCCTCCAATATAAATTTTCACACTGTAAGAAAGATAATGGCGAATGCCTTTCACCGTGATTCATTCTTGTTGTTACTATCTATCATACATCACTTTAGGGCCGCTACAAAAATATAAGGGTTCTGCAGATTTTTGATGATAAGGAAAAGGATTAGTTGATCAATCGTGGAAATGTTTGAAGTGAAGCGAATTGGATATTATGATAGGGACAAATCTGTGAAAGAGGGGATGGAATAATGGGATTCACAAATAAAACGGTGATTGTAACAGGCGCTTCGAATGGTATAGGTAAAGGCGTGGCCAAGGGATATGCAGAAAGCGGCGCTTCAGTCGTTCTCGCAGATTTGGACGAGCGGGAAGGTGTTCTGTATGTGGAAGAGCTTAAAAGTAACGGTCATGAAGCAATGTTCGTTAAAACGGATGTACGAAAGGAAGCTGACATCCAACATTTGATGGATGTAACTTTAAAAACATATAAATCCATTGATATATTAATCAATAATGCAGGAAAGGCATTATTCAAATCGCTTTATGATCTGACGATTGAGGAATGGGACGATATGATGAATACGAATTTGCGCAGTGTTTTCCTTTGTTCCCGGGCAGCCGCGGAATCGATGCGGAAAAATGAAAAGGGAGGTGCAATCATCAATATAGCATCAACCAGAGCGATAATGTCTGAGCCGGATTCGGAGTCCTATGCAGCGACAAAAGGAGGGATCAAAGCACTGACACATGCACTTGCCGCTTCTTTAGGCAAAGAGAAAATTACGGTCAATTCGATTTCTCCGGGCTGGATTGAAACGGGAGATTATGACTCTCTGAGGGATAAAGATCATCAGCAGCATTTTTCCAATCGGGTTGGCAAACCGGAAGACATTGCAAGGGCCTGTCTTTATTTGACGGCAACGGAAAATGATTTCGTTACGGGTGCGAATCTTATCGTCGATGGAGGCATGACAAGAAAAATGATGTACGAGGAGTAACTCATTTTTTCCGATAGAGATATTGCAGTTCAGTTCCGAGCTCACGGTTGAGCAGCTGTTCCATTTCTTCAAGCTCTTTTATGCCGATAGGGGCATCGGCAGCTGTCCAGTGAACGGTATAAACAAAATAGTAATCTCTTATTTTTCGGAAAATAACAGGCGAATTTGGGAATTGATCAAAAATTGCCCTGATATTATAGCGTCTCATGTAGGACCACTTAACAAGCTGCATGTAGCTACCCATCCTTTTCAAAAGTGATCAATGACTGCCAGGATGGCAGCCATTGGTCGGTTCTTATTTATCGTTGAATAAATTGAATAAGCCTCTAGCTACGCTGCCTTCTTCGGATGATCCTCCATTTTGCGGCGCTGCAGCAAATACACGGCTGGCAAGCCGGCTGAATGGCAATGATTGCACCCACACGGTTCCGGGCCCTTTTAATGTTGCAAAGAATAAACCTTCGCCTCCGAATAAAGCGGTTTTCACGCCTTTTACAGTTTCAATATTATAATCTACCCCGCTAGTCATTGCCACTAAACATCCTGTATCGACGCGTAAAATCTCTCCTGCTGCCAATTCCTTTTTATGGATCGTACCGCCGGCATGAACGAAGGTCATTCCATCTCCTTCAAGTTTTTGCATGATGAAGCCTTCACCGCCAAAGAAGCCTGCCCCTATTTTTTTCTGAAACTCAATTCCGACCGAAACGCCTTTTGCTGCCGCCAGGAAAGCGTCTTTTTGACATATGATTTTCCCGCCGAGCTCGCTTAAATCCATCGGGATGATTTTACCTGGATAAGGCGAGGCGAATGAAACGTGTTTTTTATCTCGTCCTTCATTCGTAAAAGCCGTCATGAAAAGACTCTCACCAGTAAGGAGCCGTTTCCCGGCACCGAATAGCTTACCCATCATTCCGCTGTCACCATTCGAAGACCCATCGCCAAAGATGGTTTCCATCTTAATTCGATCTTCCATCATCATTAAACTTCCAGCTTCGGCAATCACCGTTTCCTGAGGGTCCAATTCCACTTCAACAAACTGCATGTCATCTCCATATATTTTAAAATCTATTTCATGGTTATTCATTTTCCATTCCTCCTATCCGCCTTATTTTCATTGTAAAAGATAAACTCTTAACCTGCCAATATTTTTCAGTTTTTCGCCGTGATTTATATATTTTTTGTTTTCAAGGGTATATCTAGTAAAATGAAGAAAGAAAAAACAGCATGACACTTAAGCTGAAATGAAACGTAATCTTAAGTGTAGGGGGAGACAACCATGGAGACTTACATATTATCATTGGACCAGGGAACGACAAGTTCGCGGGCCATTTTATTTAATAAAAGCGGGGAAGTCTTGCATATTGCGCAAAAGGAATTCACCCAATATTTCCCCAATCCTGGCTGGGTGGAGCATAACGCCAATGAAATTTGGGGTTCCATCCTATCGGTAATCGCTTCCTGTCTATCGGAAATGAATGTAAAACCGGAACAGATCGCTGGAATTGGCATAACGAATCAACGGGAGACGACCGTGGTATGGGATAAGGAAACAGGTCAGCCTATCCATCATGCCATCGTCTGGCAATCCCGGCAGACAAGCGAAATTTGCACTCATTTGAAGGATGAGGGTCTCGATGACTTATTTTTGCAGAAAACCGGTTTGTTGATTGATGCTTATTTTTCCGGTACAAAGGTGAAATGGATTCTCGACCATGTAGATGGGGCACGGGAAAAGGCTGAAAACGGAGACTTATTGTTTGGTACGATCGATACGTGGCTGATATGGAAACTTTCGGGTGGTAAAGCACATGTAACCGATTATTCGAATGCTTCAAGGACGCTGATGTATAACATTCATGACCTGAAGTGGGACGAAGAGCTGCTGGAAATCTTGCAAGTGCCGCAATCGATGCTCCCGGATGTTCGCTCTTCATCAGAGATATACGGGAAAACAGCGCCACACCATTTCTTTGGACACGAAATCCCGATTGCCGGAGCAGCTGGAGATCAACAGGCAGCTTTGTTCGGCCAAGAATGCTTTGAAAAAGGAATGGCCAAGAATACGTATGGCACCGGATGCTTTATGCTGATGAATACAGGAGAAAAGGCAGTGAAATCAGAGCATGGCCTGTTGACCACGATTGCATGGGGGCTGAATGGAAAAGTCGAATATGCCTTGGAAGGCAGTATTTTTGTCGCAGGTTCGGCCATACAATGGTTAAGGGATGGGCTGAAACTCTTGCATGATCCGAAAGACAGTGAAAAGTATGCTTTGCGGGTCACTTCAGCCGATGGAGTCTATGTAGTCCCCGCATTTGTTGGATTAGGCACCCCTTATTGGGATAGTGATGTCAGGGGAGCTGTATTCGGACTGACAAGGGGGACATCGAAGGAGCATTTCGTCCGGGCAACATTGGAAGCGTTGGCTTACCAGACAAAAGATGTCCTTAGCGCCATGGAAGTCGATTCAGGGATTAACCTAAAGTCATTGAGGGTCGATGGCGGGGTCGTCAAAAACAACTTCTTGATGGAATTTCAAAGCGGTCTCCTGAATGTCCCCGTCGAAAGACCGGTTATTAGTGAAACGACAGCGTTAGGTGCAGCGTATTTGGCTGGACTCGCTGTCGGGTATTGGGAAAGCCAGGAAGAGATTTCAAAGCTATGGGCAGTCGATAAGAAATTCGAACCCAGGATGGAAGAACAGGAACGAAAGGAATTATATACTGGCTGGAAAAAGGCAGTTCAGGCGGCAACGGTTTTTAAATAGAGTAAGTAAGGGTATTATTAATAGAGTAGAGAGATGAATACAGAACGTCCAAACATAAAAAAGGGGTGGTAATATGTTAGTTAAGGATTTCATGATAAGAGAAGTCTATGTAGCCCGTCCAAATTTTACATTAAAGGAAATTCTGCGAATCTTAATCGAAAATAAAGTGGGCGGGGTACCGGTCGTGGATGAACATGATAAACTATTGGGAATGGTTACGGACGGGGATATCCTTCGTTATTTGACACCTGCAGAAGAAGCCATCATGGGGTATTTCACATACATTACGGTTCTTCCCGGTGAAGAATTGGATGAAAAGGTTACATCCAAAATGAATGATAAAGTCTCACAAATCATTAAAAATAAAAGGATAACAAAGCTTTCCCCCGAAGATCCGTTAGATGAATTGATAAAGGTCCTTTCCAAGCATCATTTCAAGAAAATCCCCGTCGTGGACAAAAATGATAAAGTCGTCGGCATCATCAGCAGGGGAGATGCACTTAGGGCTCTATATAAGGAATTCGTTCAAAAGCTGGAATAAATGAAGCATCAAAAAAAGGCCTGCTCGTAATCGAGCAGGCCTTTTTTGTAATTATCATTGAGTGCTTTCTACTGCCTTATCTGCATCAGATTCACCTTTTGCTCTTTTTTCCTTCAATTTAAAGTAGGCGTCCATTACGTCCCGCCCGATCCGTTTGTTAATATCATCAGAGGGCTTGCCTTGATACACCCATGGCACGACGACAGAGAATGCCACTTCCGGATTATTGTGAGGTGCATATCCTACAAGTGTCAGATTGATAGTCGGGACTGGCGCGCTATATTGATTCCTCCGCGGTCCGTCGTAAAAGGCCTCGGCAGTACCCGTTTTTGCTGCCGCACGGTAGGACTTCCCGCCGAAATATTTATAGGCCGTCCCGCCTGGCTCCTGGGCAACCTGCCTGAATCCTTCCTGGACACGCTGTATCCAAACGTCTTTCCCATTTAAGTCATTTAACACTTTGGGGCTCATTGTTTTAAAAACGCTCCCCAATTCATTGTGTTCATTGGAAGGATTCCTTATTTCCCTGACCATACGGGGCTCCAGCCTTTTTCCGCCATTTGCAATCGTCGATACGTACTGTGCCAATTGCATAGGAGTATATGTATCATACTGTCCAATCGATAAATCCAGCAGCAATCCGTCTGTTGACATATCGACTCCTTTAAATCCGACTGATTCATTTGGCAGGTCGATGCCTGTACGGACACCCAATCCGAATTGGGCATAATGATTCCGCATGATGGCATAAGCTTCCCTGTTGATTCCTAACGGTCGATGTGGTATATAATGCCCGCCCGCTATTTTGATCGCCGTCATGAACATATAGACATTCGACGATTTCTTTAACGCGGAGACATCTGTTACATAACCCAAATCACTATAAGATCCTTTCTTAGCCCCTGCTAAAAGGAGTTTTCTGTCAAAAAAAGCTGACCCTGGTGCGATGGCTCCTGTCTGAAAGCCCGTGTAGACAGTGGCCCCTTTAACAGATGACCCCATCGTATAGGATGTCGTAATGTTACCAAGGGCGAAATCGTTCATTTCGGTCAAGCCGGTTTTACTGTTGCGGCCGTATTGTCTACCGGCCATGGTTAGCACCTCGCCTGTGTTCGGATCCATCAAAACGACGAAGGCACGATCCAATAAGTAGGTATTTCCTTTAGCCTTAGTTCTCCGCAATTCGTTCTCGATGATAGCTTCTACCTTTTGCTGCAGCTCCATATCAATTGTCAGGACCAAGTCTTTTCCGCTTTGCCCTTCAGTGAGGGTATTCGTTTTGATGACTTCCCCTTTGCTCAGCACATTTTCAACCCGCGTCTTTTGACCGCGCAGGACATCTTCATATTGTTTTTCGATATAACTTTTTCCGACCCGGTCATTCCTGGTATAGTCGCGTGCCAGATAATAGTCAATATTTTCACTGGGAATGCCTTCTTCGGAAGAAGAGACCTTGCCAAGAACCGAGCGGAGGGTCTCATCATACTTATAGGTCCTTTCCCAATCCGTCGTTACGTCCACGCCTGGCATTTCATCCAAATGTTCACTGACCCTGGCGAATTCCTTAGTGGTGACATCTTTATTCTTCACGATCGACGGTGCGAGGGCATAGCCACTATTGAATTCCCGGAAGATGGCGATCACTTCCAATTCATCCTTGGAAAATTCCTGGACATTCTCATCGGTCACCCGTTCCATTTGAAGTTTGTATAAATCTTTTTGCTCCAGTTTCTTTTCGATTACTTTCTTCTTCTCGGCCTTGGTGATCAAGGCATCGGCTTCTTTCGGATGTTTTAAAATCCAAAAATCCTTTTTATCCGGCAGGGTCACCTTTTTGGTATCTTTTTCTATCAAGGTAGCAAGGACCTCTGCCGTCTTCACCATATCGGCCGTTTTCGTATTCGGGTATTTCGTATAAGTGATGGCATTACGTGGCTCATTATCAACGACCGGATTCAAGTTGCGGTCATACATCTTGCCACGGGGAACGGGGGTATTGGCCACATCGTTTTCCGTTCGGTCCACTTCTCGAAGGTAATCATCCCCATACACGATTTGGACGATGCCAAGCCGGATGATTAGGCTTGAAAACAAAATGAATATTAAAAAGAACATAAAGTTCAGTCGGAAAGGAATTGGGGTTTTTTTCTTTTTTTCTTTGGCCATCAGTAACATTCCTTTCTAGTAAAAGTAAAAAATAAGAAAATTCCTATCTCCAATGATATATAAAATTAACTTATTTTTCTATGCTTTATCCGTAAATTTATCTATATTTCCAAAAGAATGTTTTGAAGTTATATAATTCCTAGTAATCTTATAATTGGGAAAATTGATATAAAGGCCGATGAGTCCGAAGGGAGTTTAATAGATAAAGAGAGGGCGAAACGGCACAGCGACAATCATGGGGGGGGGGGGGAGAGATGTATATATGAGTCGCTTCTGTGAAAAAGGGGAGCTCACAAAGTAAATGAATGAACAATTAATGACTTTAACCTTTGGAATCATTCACAATGACTTTAGTACCATGATTTTTTATTTTAAGCATTAATTTGCTTCATACTTCTTAACGGGAGTTTGAGTCGAGACGCTGATAACCTCTTTGAAATATCCGCAAAGCTCAAGCCATTTTTCAGGGTATATATAGATGAAGCGTTCGATCGTTTCTAGAGAGTGAAGCACTAGGCAATCGATTTGACTCGTTTTTTTATCTTGTAAATTGAGTAGAAGCTCATGCGGGATGGTGTAATAAGGATGGATTTGATACGGATTCAGTATGACCGGGGAAATATTCTTCCATTCTATATACTTGTCCGTCATAATCTTTTGGATTGCAAAGCTTTCATTCGTATGTAAATCCCCGATTTTGTAATGTGGATTCAATAGTACAATGCCTCTCATTTGATTCACCCATTCTTTTTGCTAACCATTCTTGCCAAATGGGGGATGGGATATTCAAAGCAAGAGGCTTGATGCTAGAAAATGGATTTCATTCCGTTAAGGGTTTTCAGCTGCTTGACATTTTCGAGTACCTCGTTGGTCAGGTCCGTCTTTTTATTGATCGGTGTGCTTCGTAAATCTTCTATGAAGCTTTCATTAGTGAACCAATCAAAGGAATGGGGAGGAAAGAAAAGTTGATCTTCCCATGCATCATGCAGAGTGGGGGAGTAGACTTTATCATCTTTTGACGTGGATCCATCAGAGGTATATATGCTTCCCCAGTAATCCTCTCTGGAACCAGTGTGGGGAATCTCTTTTGTAAATTGGCCAACACCGCGAAAAACCACCGGATGCTGAAAAAGAAGCCCATATAATAATTTCCCCGTTTCAATACGCTGTTTCGGGTCGGCAAAGCGTTCGACGGTAAGGCCTGTCAAGTTATGAAGTCCTTTTTGCTTGTTTGCATAAGGAAAGATCACTTTCATGAAGCCTAAGTACTCCTGAAGCTGAAAATCAAGCCTGCGGAGGATTTCACCATGACGGGTGCGCTTTAAGATCCTTTCCTGAAGCATTCTTTGTTCATTTATGATAAGGGCCGTTGTCAAAAGGGGTGAATGGGGATCTTCGATGAAAGATTCCCAAATCGGGGCCATGAATCTTGAAATGCGGAATACTGGTAAATACTTTCTTAGCGGAAGTTCTTTTTGTTTAGCATTTTCATATAAAAGAAGCTGGGGGAAGGCATCTGCAAATATGGCTGAATTGGCGCGCTCAAGGAACAGGAAAAATTTCTGCCGTTCGGCTCTGTCAAGGAGATGGGTCATGGTCGAACTTTTCAAGTCAGTCATATGGTATCCCCCATTCCTCGAAACCATATGTGCTAAAAAGGCCCAATGGACCTCTGGATTACGATTGTAAAAGGCAAGATATGCTTGTGTTCTTGTGATATTGTTCCGGTTCAAGGCAGCCGTCTCAGTTCGAATGCTTTTTATAAGGGCAGTTTCCTCAGGAAAAAATGCTTTTGACTCATCAAAAGGCTGAAAGAGCTCTTTTTGTAAACGGGATTTTAGCGTGTCATATCTTTCAGCATCGATGATGGGTTTTGTTTTGACAGGGTGTTTGCCCATCAGCTTCTGCAAATATTGGGAAAGCATACAATCACCACGAATGTTTTTCGATCATTATATGCAGAGCCGTCAAGAAAGGGGCGTTGCATTTGCAACGCCCCCGGATTTCTTTGTCATCAGTTATTTTTCTTCTTCTTTTCCAGGTACAATAAAATATAATAAACTATCCAGAAAAGAAACACAGGAATGAAGGATAATATTCTATATTTTACCGGTACGGCAAATAAGATGAAAATGGATGAAAATAAAAAGGGAACCGCCAGGAGTATATATTTTCTCCATTGCATATGCTGAACCTCCTTAGGTTACGTCATTCTTATAAGAATAAAGGATTATCCAGCAATAATCTAGAAAAGTCGCAATTGACAAAGATAGGCACACGTAGTAATCTTTAAACATAAGTTAAAAATTACCATTAAATAATAGAAAAGGAGGCGAACGTCATGACTAAATCAGTTAAGCACAGTGATGTCACAACCGAATATCATACGTCCGCCTGCCCTGAAACCTTGTCGTTCTAGACAAAGGATTCGACGTGTTCATTGATCATTTTAAAGCGCAGGTTGTGGAATTTTCGCGCGCGGCCTGCGCTTTTATATGTGTTATTACGCATCTAGAAAAGCTTCCGCTAATTGGCGGGGGCTTTTTGGTATTTGGGGTACAGGTGCATTAGCATCCTTTCCATATAAAAGATAGGAGGAATTTTAAATGAGACGAAAGACATTGGAAATCTTATTGCAACCCGGAGATCCAGAAAGCGGTTAGCGAGTGAAAGGTTTGAACAAAAGGGAGGGAAATTCATGTTTGCGATTTTTAAAAAGCTGTCCTGGTTCTTTAAAGAACAGTGGCGGCGTTATACCTTGGCGATTTTATTTCTGTGTCTGGTGAATATCCTGGAGGTTATCCCGCCAAAACTCGTCGGGAATGCCATCGATGATATGAACAATGGCAGCATGACACAGGAAGGGGTCATGAAATATGTTATTTATTTGCTCATGGTACTGAGCGGCAGTTACCTATTTGGTTACTTATGGAGTTATCTGTTATTCGGCGGCGGTAACCTGGTCGAACGAAAGCTAAGGTCCGGATTTATGGGCCATTTGCTGAAAATGACGCCGACGTTTTATGAAAAAAACCGTACAGGGGATTTAATGGCAAGGGCAACCAATGATTTAAAGGCAATATCCCTCACTGCTGGTTTTGGGATATTGACGCTTGTTGACTCGGTGCTGTTCACCATTACGGTTGTGGTCATGATGGGAGCCACGATCAGCTGGCAGTTAACGATTGCGGCGGTGCTGCCGCTGCCGATCATGGCAGTGATGATGCAAATTTACGTGAAGAAAATTTACAAACGTTTTACGGATGCACAAGCAGCCTTTGGTACTTTAAATGACAAGGTCCTGGAATCCATTTCAGGTGTCCGTGTTATCCGGGCCTATGTCCAGGAACGGGAAGATGAAAAGCGATTTGATGAAATGACAGAGGATGTATATCGCAAAAATCTAGCCGTGGCAAGAATCGACGCCCTCTTTGATCCGACAATCAGCATTATCATCGGCATCAGTTATTTAATCGGGTTGGGCTACGGGGCTTATCTTGTGTTTCAACAGGCCATAACGCTTGGCGGACTTGTTTCGTTCAATGTGTACCTAGGCATGTTAATTTGGCCGATGATAGCGGTGGGTGAACTGATCAATGTCATGCAAAGGGGAAATGCTTCGCTAGATCGTGTTCAGGATACCCTTTCATATGAAGCGGATGTGAAAAATTCATTCGGTCTGAAGAGTATTCAAAAACCGGGAAATATCCAATTCAATTCAGTTTATTTTACATACCCTTCCTCAACGGTTGTGAATCTATCCAATATTTCCGTTCAGCTTGAGCGCGGTCAAACATTGGGGATAGTGGGGAAAACGGGAAGTGGAAAAACGACATTCGTGAAGCAATTGCTGCGGGAATATCCTTTAGGAACAGGTGAAATCGCTTTTGCAGGCATGCCGCTGGAGCAACTGAATCTTGAAGATATTCGTAAATGGATCGGCTACGTTCCACAGGACCATTTTTTATTCTCGAAATCTGTTAGGGAAAATATCTTATTCGGTAAAATGGATGCAACGGAAGAGGAACTGGCTGAAGCTATCCGGCTTGCGGATTTTGAGAAGGACTTAATGATGCTGCCCAACCGTCTTGAGACACTCGTCGGTGAGAAGGGTGTCGCTCTATCTGGAGGGCAAAAGCAGAGGATCTCGATTGCCAGGGCACTGGTCAAAAATCCAGAAATCCTTATATTGGATGATTCCTTATCCGCTGTGGATGCAAAAACAGAAACGACAATCATCGAAAATATCCAAAATGAACGTGCAGGGAAAACGACAATCATCACAACCCATCGCTTATCAGCCGTTCAGCACGCGGACAGAATTATCGTGTTGGACAGCGGAGAGATCATCGAAGAGGGGACTCATGCGGATTTACTGCAGAAGGATGGCTGGTATAGAGCGCAATATGAACGACAGCAGGTTGACGAAGGGACGGAGGTGAAGGCATGAGGGTCGTAAAGAGACTTTTTAATTATGCTGCCTTTTATAAAAAATTGATCATTGGCGCCCTGATCATGCTGGCACTTTCGGTAGCGGCCGATTTAACAGGTCCTTTCGTTGCCAAGAAAATCATCGATTCACATATACTTGGCATTGAATCTACCTGGTATGAAGCGGGTAAAGGAAAAGATGCTGTTAAGTATGATGGAAATTGGTATAAACGGGCTGATTACTTTGCAAAAGGTGAGAAGAAAGGCAGGGAAGTCCATGTTCTGCAGGTTGGCAATCAATTTGTCTTCGTAAATGAAGCTGTCCCTATCGAGGGGCGCAGAACCTTGGAGAACCAATCGTTGATCATCAAGAAAGACGGGAAAGAGCAGCGTGCGCAAGCAGTGAAATTGTCGAGTCAGGAAGTGATGCGGTTTTACCAACCGGAAATCCCGCGGATCATTAAGCTAGTGGCTTTTTATTTTAGTCTTGTCATCCTTTCCTCCCTTTTTCAATATGGGCAGAGTTTTTATTTACAGAAAGCGGCGAACCGAATCATACAGAAGATGCGAAATGATATTTTTACGCATATTTCCCGTCTGCCGATACGTTATTTCGATAATATGCCAGCGGGTAAAGTTGTAGCCAGGGTCACTAATGATACGGAAGCGATCCGGGAATTATATGTAACCGTGCTCGCCAACTTCTTCTCGAGTACGATTAATATCTTCGGGGTTCTGATTGCTTTGTATATTCTGGATCCACGAGTCGGTACCATTGGTCTTTTACTTATTCCAATCATCGTTATCTGGACGATGGTATACCGTAAATTCGCCTCGAAATATAATCACATCATTCGGGAACGGGTCAGCGATATTAATGGGATGATCAATGAATCCATTTCTGGAATGAGCATCATCCAGGCATTTGGGCGTGAAAAGGAGACGAAACAATCTTTTGAAAATCTGAACCGGGAGCATTATTCCTATCAAAATAAAATGCTCCATTTGAATTCGTTGACGGGCGGAAACTTGATCGGTGTCATTAAGGTTTTGGCACTAATGGCATTCGTCTGGTATTTCGGCGGGATTTCCCTTACAGCGAGTTCAGCCATTTCTTTAGGGATGATGTATGCAATTGTTGATTTGATCAGCCGCCTGCTTCATCCGCTTCACGGAATCGTCAATCAGTTCGCTAACCTTGAACAGGCACTTGTTGCAGGGGAGCGGGCATTCAGTTTATTGGATGAGCAGGGAGTGGCAGTCAGTGATGAAAACATGTCCAGATACAAAGGAAATGTGCAATTCGAAAATGTTTCTTTTGGTTATAAAGATAATGAATATGTGTTAAGGGACATTTCCTTCTCAGCTAAACAAGGGGAAACGGTCGCTTTAGTTGGCCATACTGGGTCAGGAAAAAGTTCCATAATGAATTTATTGTTCCGTTTTTATGACAGTAGTGAAGGTCAAATCAAAATCGATGGCACGAATATATTGGATATCCCCCATCAGACGCTTAGGGAGCATATGGGAATCGTCCTTCAGGATCCCTATTTATTTACTGGCACCATCGCTTCCAATATCAGTCTGAATCATAAAGGCATCACAAGGGAAATGGTTGAAAAATCTTTAAGAGATGTAGGGGGGGACAAAGTGCTGAAGCATCTTCCTTTAGGGTTGGATGAACCCGTGATTGAAAAAGGAGGAACGTTGTCTTCCGGACAGCGGCAGCTAATCTCTTTTGCACGTGCTCTTGCATTCAATCCGGCGATATTGATTCTGGATGAAGCGACAGCAAGCATCGACACTGAAACCGAGGCAATTATCCAGGAGGGAATGGAAGTGCTGAAAAAAGGGAGAACGACCTTCATCATTGCCCATAGACTATCCACGATAAAAAATGCCGACCAAATTCTTGTACTGGATAAAGGGCGGATTGCTGAGCAAGGTACACATGAAGAATTAATGGAATTAAAAGGGAAGTATTATCAAATGTATGAACTGCAGGCTGGTCCACATAAAGGCGTGGCTGGCTGAACACCCGAATAAGGATGGATAATCAAGACCAAACTATAATGAGGGTGCCGTAATCGGCACCTTCAAGCAAAATTATTGATAATAGTAATCATTACGTTTAAGATATACCTATACAGACGATGAGGTGATTATAGTGAAACAAGAAATTCATCCAGATTATCGACAAGTGGTATTCATGGATACCAACAGTGGGTATAAATTTTTGACAGGCTCCACGAAAGCGTCAAATGAAACGATCGAGTGGGAAGATGGCCAAACGTATCCATTATTAAAAGTGGAAATCAGTTCAGATACGCACCCCTTTTATACTGGAAAGCAGAAGTTTGCTGAAAAAGGCGGACGGGTGGATCGCTTCCTGGATAAATATAATATGAAGAAATGAGAGTCAGGCCATCGGGAGATCGATGGTCTTTTTTTATGACTAAGGTGAAAAAGAGTTAATAATGATGCTAAGAAAAAGGGTGCCCATAATATATGAGGCACCCATCCTGAAATCATTTTGCAGAAATTGCTTCCCCTTTGGCAATATTAACGAGGGCTGCATCGAAGTCCTTTATTAAATCGTCCGGATTTTCAAGTCCGACAGAGAGGCGGAGCAAGCTGTTCGTGATGCCTCGCTTTTCCCTTTCATCATCAGGCATGGCAGCATGGGACATTTTGGCCGGGTAAGATAATATAGATTCGACCGCTCCAAGGCTTACGGCAAAAACAGGGAGCTCGACAGTGTTCACGAAAGAACGGAAGACTTCCTCACTGTCCAATTCAAATGATAGGACCGCCCCCGCTCCAAGTGACTGGCCTTTCTGGATGGCGTGCTGTGGATGATCGGAAAGGCCGGGATAATACACTTTTTTCACCAAGGGCTGCTCCTTTAAGTAGGCTGCAATCTTTTCCGCCCCTTTTTGGGAGTGCTCCATTCTAACTGACAAGGTTTTCAGACCTCTCATTACAAGCCAGGCGTCCTGGACACCAAGAACCGCCCCAAAGGAGTTTTGGAGGGAACCGAGTCTTGCTGCCAATTCCGGATCTTTCACTACTGCAAGCCCAGCTACCACATCACTATGTCCGGATAAAAACTTCGTCGCGCTATGAAGGACAACATCAGCACCCAGATTCAGTGGTTTTTGCAATGCTGGAGTCAGGAATGTGTTATCAACAAAACTTAAGGCACCGGCTTTTTTTGCGATATCACATACGGCTTGAATATCGGTCACTTTAAGTAACGGATTTGAAGGCGTCTCGATGTATATGGCCCTGGTATTTGGCTGAACGGCCGCTTTGACGCTTTCAAGGTCCGTCATGTCAACGAATGTATGCTCAATATTGAAACGCGTCAATACACTAGTGACCATCCTGAACGTTCCGCCATACACATCTTCGGAAATGACGATATGGTCTCCGGCAGACAACAGCAGGAAAGCTGTTGAAATGGCAGCCATACCTGATGAAAAGGCAAATCCGTGTGTGCCTTCCTCAAGTTCGGCAATGATATCTTCCAGCGCCTCACGAGTGGGGTTCCCGCTTCTACTGTAATCATATTTGCCGAATTGATCGATATCGGATTGATGGAAAGTCGATGCGTGCTGAATGGGAACGCTCACACCGCCCGTTGCAGGATCGAATTTATGTTGATTATGAAGTAATTTGGTCTCAAAGCTAAAATCATGATCTGTCATCGTAGTGCCTCCCTTTTTACATGTGCGAATGCTTGCTGTAAGTCCTGGATCAAATCATCGCTGTCCTCGATGCCAACGGAGAAGCGGAGCAGGCGATTACAAACTCCATTTGCCGTTCTGACTTCAAGCGGTATATCGGCATGCGTTTGTGTAGCGGGATACGTGATGAAGCTTTCAACCCCTCCAAGGCTTTCTGCAAACGAAATTAAAGAGAGCGATTGTAAAAATGGGTTGACTGCCGATTCATCAATGATACGGAATGAAATCATGCCGCCTCTGCCGGGATACAATACGTCCGTGACACAATCATGTTCCGACAAGTAATCTACAAGTATCTTGGCATTCTTTTCATGACGCTCCATCCGCAATGCCAAGGTTTTCATTCCACGCATCAACAGCCAAGAATCAAAGGGGCTCAAGACAGCTCCGGTTCCATTGTGATGGAAGGCAAGTGCATCACATAATTCAGCGCCGCTAGCAACGATCAGTCCTGCGAGCACATCATTATGACCACCGAGATACTTGGTTGCACTGTGAATCACGATATCCGCTCCAAGCAGGATGGGTTGTTGAATAAGAGGCGTGTAAAAAGTGTTATCAACGATTAACAATAAATTATTTTGTTTGGCCAATGCGGCAACAGCGCTAATGTCCGTTTGCTGCATAAGGGGGTTAGTGGGAGTTTCGATGAAGATGGCTTTCGTGTGAGGAGTGATGGCTTTTTCGATATCCTCCAAACAACAAGTGTTTACATAGTCACACTGCAACCCCCATTTTTTAAAACCTTGTTCTAACAGACGATATGTACCGCCATAAAGATCTTCGCTGACAATCCATGCATCACCTGATTTAAAAAGGGCAAGGATAGTGGAAATGGCGGCCATTCCTGAACTGCAGGCATAACCTTGGTCGCCTTTTTCGAGATCGGCGATGGAACGCTCCAATAATTGGCGTGTAGGATTACCTGTCCTTGTGTAGTCGTATCCCGTTGATTGGCCAATTCCTTCATGGCGAAAAGCTGTTGAAAAGTATACCGGCGGATTGACTGTTCCTGTCGCCGTTTCGCTGCGATTTCCTAATTGAGCAAGATATGTTTCAGTTTTGTACATGGTTTTCACTGCTCCTTTGAGTTATATAAAATAAAAAAAAGTCTTCTTTAAGAAGAAGACTTTGATTAAGTAAGGACGAGTCATTCTTCTTATCTTCCAAGTTCACAAACTTGTGGAATTAGCACCTTTTCATTGGTTTGAAACAAATGAAGGTTGCTGAGGTGTCATCGGGCCATTCCCTCTACCTCTCTCGATAAGAGTTTAGATTATTCAATTTCTTTTGAATTTACTATATATACAAAATACTGTCAAGAACATTTTGTGATGGATAATGCTTGGATGTTCATGACCAGGTCAATTGGAGCTTAGTGCCTCTACACTTTATGTGTCTAAAAAAAAGAATATCCGAATTTTCATATAAACATGAAGGGTCCAGAAAAAGTGAAAGGGTCAGCGGATATTTTTGCTTTAAAATAATAAAGTTTGTACAATGTATGGAGAGAAAGAATAATACGACATTATTCATTTCATATGCAAATGGTCTTCAATGAATAGTGCAAACATAGGAGGAGAACACATGGAATACAGAATCGAACGAGATACGATGGGTGAAGTGAAAGTTCCTGCTGATAAATATTGGGGAGCACAAACTGAGAGAAGCCGTAACAATTTCAAAATTGGTAACGAAAAAATGCCGATTGAATTAGTTCGTGCATTTGCATACGTTAAACAAGCTGCGGCAAAAGTGAACTATGATCTTGGTGATCTTTCGGAAGTTAAAAAGAATGCCATTGTCAAGATTTGCGGCGAAATCCTTGAAGGTACGCTAGATGAACATTTCCCGCTTGTAGTTTGGCAAACGGGAAGCGGCACGCAAAGTAATATGAACGTGAATGAAGTGGTCGCTAACAAAGGAAATGAATGGTTAAAAGAAAATGGTGATTCTGAAATCCTTCATCCGAATGATGATGTTAACAAGGCACAGAGCTCCAATGATACTTTCCCGACAGCCATGCATATTGCTGCCTTTATGGAAGTCGCTGAAAAATTGGTTCCTGCCATTAAAGCTCTTCGTGATACATTCGATTCAAAAGAAAAAGAGTTTTGGGATGTCGTGAAAATTGGCCGGACACATCTTCAAGATGCTACACCATTAACATTGGGACAAGAAATTTCCGGTTGGAAAGCGATGCTCGACAAAGATCTAGCGATGATTGAGGAAAGCAGCCAAAAATTATTGAACCTTGCACTAGGCGGAACGGCTGTAGGAACCGGAATCAATACAAAAAAAGAATTCCCGGGACTTTCCGCCAAACAAATTGCTGCTGATACAGGATATCCTTTTGTCACATCTGATAATAAGTTCCATGCATTGACAAGCCATAATGAAATCGTCTACGCACACGGTGCTTTAAAAGCATTGGCAGCGGATTTAATGAAAATTGCAAACGATGTCAGATGGCTGGCAAGTGGTCCAAGAAGCGGAATCGGCGAAATAGCCATTCCAGAAAACGAGCCAGGCAGCTCCATCATGCCAGGTAAAGTCAATCCAACACAAAGTGAAGCGCTTACCATGATTGCAACACAAATCGTGGGTAACGATGCTACAATTGGCTTTGCAGCAAGCCAAGGTAATTTTGAATTGAATGTATTCAAGCCAGTAATCATCTATAACTTCCTGCAAACGGTAAAATTATTGACGGAAGGCATTCATTCATTCAACAATAATTGTGCGGTTGGCATTACTGCAAATGAAGATAAAATCAAAGAAAATGTAGAACGTTCCCTTATGTTGGTAACAGCATTGAACCCGCATATCGGTTATGAAAAAGCAGCCAAAATCGCCAAAACTGCATTCAAGGACAACTCAACATTGAAAGAAGCTGCGTTGAAATTGGAGTTCCTGACGGAAGATGAATTCAAAGCATGGGTCGATCCTGCTAACATGGTTAATAAATAATTGAATGGAAATTCCCTCCCTTGGTATTAGGGAGGGTGTTTCCATGTGTTAAAATAATGGAACCAACAAATACTGAGATCATAAGTATCGGGAACAGGAGGAAAAACAATGTCTTTATGCCCGCTTTGCAACGGTCTGAGAAAAATTCATGTGAATTGCCCGGAATGCGGCAGTGATCTTGAAGATAAAGGGAAATTCATGGACTACGCTGATGATTACAGTGCTTATATGGATATCGACATACTTAAAGAAAACGACGGATACCCTCAATCCCTTCAAAAAGGACAATGCCCACATCTCATGAAATGCTCTGAATGCGGACATGATGAAGTGGTATTGGTCCAGGAATGAATATACCCCATATGTGAATAAATTGTAAAAAGACCCATTATGAATGGGTCTTTTTACGTTTAATTGGCAGATAACTTCATGCTTTCCTGCATCTGTTCATCTTCTTCAACTAAAATGCGATGTTCAGTCCCTTTGTCAAAAAAGTGTGCTTTATTCATGTCGAGGGCAAGTTCGATGTTTTCGCCTGCCTGGATAATATTCTTGGCATCGACGCGTGCGACGAAGTCCTGCCCCTCTAATGTGGAGTAGAGCATGATCTCCGCGCCCATCAGTTCGGCCACATCAATTTGGGTTGTGAATGCAGTGTTAGGGGACTTCGTGAAGTAAGCACCTTCATTATGGAAATCCTCCGGACGGATGCCAAGGATTATATCTTTTCCGACATATCCTTGATCACGCAGCATTTTCATCTTCAATTCAGGTATTTCAAGTGTTTGTTCGCCTATTTTAATTGTGCCTTCTTTTAATGTTCCAGTAAAGAAGTTCATGGCAGGCGATCCGATAAAGCCGCCGACGAAAACGTTTATCGGTTTCTCATAAACGTCCTTTGGTGCACCGACCTGTTGGATGATACCATCTTTCATTACAACAAGACGTGTCGCCATGGTCATTGCCTCTGTTTGGTCATGCGTGACATATATCGTTGTGGTGTCGAGCCGTTTATGTAATTTGGCGATTTCCGCACGCATTTGAACCCTTAGCTTTGCGTCGAGATTGGATAATGGCTCATCCATCAAGAAAACTTTTGCGTCCCTTACAATTGCCCGGCCAAGTGCGACACGCTGGCGCTGACCACCTGAAAGGGCTTTAGGTTTCCTGTTTAGCAGCTCTTCAAGTCCGAGAATCCTTGCCGCTTCATTGACTCTTTGCTTGATTTCCGCTTTTGGCGTTTTCCTGAGTTTTAATCCGAATGCCATATTGTCATATACGGACATATGAGGATATAAGGCATAGTTCTGGAAAACCATCGCAATATCACGATCTTTAGGGGGGACATCATTGACTCGCTTGCCGTCTATATATAAATCCCCTTGGGAAATGTCTTCAAGTCCGGCAATCATCCTTAATGTTGTCGATTTGCCGCAACCCGAAGGTCCCACAAAAACTATGAATTCCTTATCGGCAACACGAAGGTTGAAGTCTTTAACAGCTGTCACCTTTTTATCATAAATCTTGAATATATGTTCCAACACTAACTCTGCCATGAAAAATCCCCCTTTTAAACTCCTGATTACTTGTACCAATTAGCTATAGTCTAAGCTATCGGATTTGAAAAAAGTATGGGCACATTGCACAAAAAAGGGTGATATTACCTGTTTATATTGAAAGTTAATCATTTAGTAAAAGTATCAAGTATGCAGTAAGCGCATGACGGAAGTTTCTAATATCGAGACCAGTTCTTTCAGAGAATTTATCGATTCGGTATTGTAAGCTGTTCCGATGTATATAAAGCTGTTTGGCGGCATAGGTGGCATTTGAATTACATTCGATATACGTTTTAATCGTTTTGATCAGTTCAGTATCCTGCTTGGTCTTGCCAAGAATCTCATTGATATACCACTTTGCATCCTTAACGGATGGATCATTTATTAATGAGTGAGGGATGATGTCTGCCAAATCAGCCACCTTTAGATCTGGCAGATGCACCTGTGCCAAATCAAAACACTTTTTCTCCTGAGTCCAGTGCTGATGAAGGTCTTGATTTATAGGGTGAAAGCGCCCGGTAAACATACGGGTCTTTACATAAAAGTCACTTTCAAGCGTGGAAGAAATGGCGATTAGTTCTTTAGTTGATAAAGGTTCATCCTCGTTCGTTTCAATTAATACTCCTGCCGTTTCATTTTCCCAGACAATAGTTGCGTCAGATGGAACGAAAGCGAGGAAGGCTTCTTCAAAATCGGAGTTGGAAAAATCAGCATGAGTCAGCTTGAAATGAAGAAATCGAACATTCTCCCAGCTCGTTAAAGGCAATGGTGCATTCGGTTCGGATAAAAAGGTTTTCCATGATGAGTCTGGATGTGCATTGAGGTTATATGGGTTTATGGAAGGAGCAAAAAGCAGTTCCAATAAACGGATTTCTTCGGCTGTGATTTCTGAACGGTGAATGCCAAGTAAACTTCTCGAGTCTTCGAACCAAACATAGTCAGAAATTTCATCAGTATCCATTTTATTGGTAAGGGCGTTCGGGAATTTTTGTTTAAGATTTTCAAGCATCGTTTCCACCTTCTTTCTCCCTTTCCATATCATTATAGCGAAAAAGAATAAAGTTCAAAAGAATACGATATTGCTAGTTTTTCCTAAAAGGGAAAATCAAAGAAAAGTTGCAAGTATTATTAATTTTAGGAAAGGGTATTGCGTATGATTTATGGAATATCGTTAAAGAGGAGGGAATCTTATGAACATTTTAATATTGGGTGGTACACGGTTTTTAGGCCGGTATTTAGCAAAAGCTGCGATAGAGAAAGGGCATGAAGTCACACTTTTTAATCGTGGAAGCGATCCTTATGTTTTCCCCGAACTAGAACAGTTAAGAGGGGACCGCGACGGGAATCTTGAAATGTTGAAAGGGAGACAGTGGGATGCAGTCATTGACACATCGGGTTTTATCCCTCGAACTGTATCGAAATCTTGCAGATTGCTTAATCAAGTTAGACATTATACATATATTTCAAGCATCTCAGTTTATAGTGATCCAACCGAACCAGGCATTGATGAAAATGGAGAAGTTCATGCACTAAATGAAGATAAAGCGGAAGGGATCACCCGCGGAACTGCTGGACCGATATACGGTGAATATTATGGACCGTTAAAATCATTAAGCGAAAAAGCAGCTGAAAAAGAACTGCCGGGGAAAGTTTTGTCAATTCGTGCGGGGCAAATAGTAGGTCCATATGATTACACAGACCGATTGCCGTACTGGCTTAAAAGAATAGCAGAAGGGGGAGAAATTTTATCTCCGGGACGCCCTGGACGTCCAATCCAAGTCATCGATGCAAGGGACTTAGCTCAATGGATCATCCAAATGATAGAAAAAAGTATGACAGGTACATATAATGCCGTTGGACCTGATTACACACTAAATATGGGGCAATTACTTGAAGGCTGCAAAAAGGTAACAGGAAGTAATGCTGCCTTTACATGGGTATCTGAAAAATTTTTGGATGACAATAAAGTGGAGCCGTGGGGAGAGATGCCTTTATGGATACCAGAAGAATTCCCTTTACCGGGAGCTAAGGAACCTTTGAATGGGTTTTTGGCTGTCGATAACAATAAAGCCATCAATAATGGACTAACATTCCGTCCCCTATCAGAAACTCTCGAAGATATATGGAATTGGGAAAAGGGCCGTCCGGAATCTGCCGATAGAAAAGCAGGCATCCACAGACAGCATGAAAGTGATCTCCTCGAATTATGGAAACAGACAGTAGATTGAAACCTTTTTTTTATTATATTGAAATACTGAAGGCACATTAAGTGTGCTTGCTGAAAAGGATGATTTAAACGAACAACTTGAAGGAATTAAAAAAGCGATGTACTAAAAACTCCATCGCTTTTTTAGTCCGTGGATCTGCTTGCGTGGTTTGTAAGGATTTTAAGGTTTTCCATGGCGGCCGCCACTTTTTCCTTAATGAAAGGCCTGCTCCCAATAAATGGGAAGTAGGCCTCGATTATTTTGATCAATTCATCCAGTCTGGTTTTCCGAATCCGGCAAATTTGTCATCGATGACTTTTTCGAACTGGTCGGATTCCACTACTGATTTAATATCCTTGGCAAATTGAGAGTCTACATCTTTTGTATTCACTGTAACAACGTTTCGATACATATCCGGCATTTTTTCTAAAACAAGGGCATCCTGGAGGTCCATTTTCGCTGCAAGAGCGAAGTTGCCAGGGACCGCTGATAGGTCAACACTGTCTGTTGCCCGAGGCAATTGAGCGGATTCCAATGGTTTGAGTTGGATGTTTTTTGGATTTTTCGTTACATCCTTTTCAGATATTTTTAAAGGGTCGACATCTGGATCGACTTCAATCAGCCCTTCATCCACCAGCACTTTAAGTGCACGTGCGAGGTTAACCGGATCATTGGGCACTGCAAGGGATGTACCGTCTTTAATTTCTTTCAATGATTTATACTTGTTCGAATATATGCCCATTGGTGCTGTTGGAACTATGATAAGGTCGGAAAGCTTTAAATCATTTTCTTTAGCGAAGTTATCCATGTATACTTTATGCTGGAAGAGGTTGGCGTCGATCGAATGGTTGCCAAGGGACTTATTCGGCTGGATATAGTCGGTGAATTCGACGATCTCTATTTTGTAACCGAGATCTTCCAGACCTGGTTTGATGGCCTCTTTAACCATATCGGCGTAGGGACCGGTAGTCGCCCCGATCTTCAATTCTTTTTTGTCTTCAGTTTTTGGGGATGCATCATCGCTCCCGCATGCTGTCAAGCCAAGGGCAAGTGCACAGACTGATAATAACGAAGCTATTTTCTTCATTTGAAATTCCTCCTGAGTAATGAAATGTATTGAATCATTGAAAAATGACTGATCCCTATCGTTTGTTAACTATATATGAGGCCTTGTCACCAACCATTTGAATGATTTGCACAAGGCAGATCAGCACGACGATCGTCGTGATCATGACTGTATTGTCATAACGGTAATAACCGTACCGGATGGCCAGGTCGCCAATTCCGCCACCGCCGATTGTCCCTGCCATTGCTGAGTAACCTATAAGCGAAATGGTCGTTAATGTCAGTCCTTGAATGATACCCGGTTTTGCCTCTGGAAGAAGTACATCCTTAATGATCATCCATGGAGTGGCACCTACGGCAATTGCAGCTTCAATCACTCCTCTGTCTATTTCACGTAATGCCGTTTCAACGATTCTTGCAAAAAAAGGTATTGCGGACACCGACAGGGATACAGAAGCCGCTCTTGGCCCTATCGTCGATCCAGTTAGAAGATCCGTTAAAGGAAGGAGGGCGACCAAGAGAATGATGAACGGGATTGAACGTACAATATTGACTGCGAATCCTAGAGATCGATTCACGATGCTATTCTCAAAAAATAAATTCCTTGTTGTCGTAAACAGCAATACTCCAAGCGGTAAACCGATCAGCAGGGCTACTGCAAGGGAAACGCCGACCATATAAATCGTTTCAAGAAAGGCTTTATTAAGATCAGGTAAAATATTGACGATGGAATCAAGCAGTGACATGTTTTAACACCTCCACAGAACTGGAACGATTTTTTATATATTGCAATGCCGAATGAATTTGAGCGGCATCGCCTAATAACTCGATGATTAAAATGCCTAAAGGGACATCCTGGATATACTCAATTTTACCGTGTAAAATATTACCCTTTACTGAATGGGATTGGAGAGTATCCGAAAGGATCGACTCACCGGCGGTTTGCCCTTCGAATTGAATTTTAATGATCGTACCTTTACTTTCTTCAATCAAGTGCGGAGGGAGTTCGAAATCCAGAACACTGCTAATGAATTGCTTCGTTAACTCCTGCTTAGGCTGTGAAAATATTTCATAAACGGAACCTTCTTCAATTACACGGCCATCCTGCATGACGGCGACACGGTGGCATAGTTCTTTGACCACTTCCATTTCATGTGTAATCAACACGATGGTGATGCCAATCTTACTGCTTATCTTTTTCAATAATTGTAAAATCGCTTTTGTAGTTGTTGGATCAAGGGCTGAAGTCGCTTCATCACATAATAGTACAGTGGGATCATTTGCTAAGGCACGGGCTATGCCTACCCGTTGCTTCTGTCCACCGCTAAGCTGCGCCGGATAGACATCTTTCTTATCGCTGAGCCCTACGATTTCCAACAATTCCAATACACGTAACCTGATGGCATCCTTCGATCGATGCGCGGCCTTTAAGGCGAAAGCGACATTTTCATAAACAGTTTTTGAGCTGACCAGTGAAAAGTGTTGGAATATCATTCCGATTTTTTGACGTTGTTTACGAAGCTCTTTACTTGATAAAGAGGTTAAATCAATGCCGTCGATGATGATATTTCCACCTGTCGGACGTTCAAGCAAATTCAAGCAGCGGAGTAATGAGCTTTTTCCAGCTCCACTGTAGCCGACAATTCCATACACTTCTCCAGTTTGAATGGTTAAAGATACGTTATCCACTCCGATAACTCGGTTTTTCTTCGAGACGTATTCCTTTCGGACTGAACGGATTTCAATCATGAGCTTTCCCCCTTAAACATTAAAAAACTGCCTCTATCATTCAGAAAGAGGCAGCGAAATTATATCTCGTCTTATCTTTCAGAATGCAATCATTCTGCAGGAAGTGGCACCATTCCTTAAGGGCGGTTGCCGGACATCGCAGGGCCTGATCCCTCCGTCACTCTTGATAAGTAAATTATTATTTTAGAATATTTCAAGTTTTTTAATATAATCTATATTATTTGTAAAATCCGACAATGTCAATCGTTTCTGAAATTTTGGGATGATTTTTTGTTATTAAAATTTAGTAAGGTCCGTTAAAATGATTCGTGAAAAAAGGGCTATTATGCAATAATCCAGCATTTACGTCCAGGTTAATTATTCCAAAATTTCCTTGTCAAAAAGGTGAAGTGGTAATACATTTATTATAGTAAAGTTAAAAAAAGGAAGATGAAACTATTTTTGTGTAATGATGGGGAGGCAATTGAATGTTAGAGATTAACACGATAAATGATGTGGTTTGTGTGAACGGGACTCCTGGCGGGAACAAATCGGGGATGAGTGTTTATGTCTTTTTAACGGATGGTCTATTGATAGATACTGGCGCACAGATTTTATTGGAAGAGCTTATTCCATTCTATGAGACCGCAGACTTCGACTCAGTGGCCCTGACTCACTATCATGAAGACCATACCGGGGGCGCTGCATGGATACAGGAACATAAAAAGGTCCCGCTTTTCATTCATCCGATGTCGGTTGAGGTTTGTGCAAAGGATGCTGTATATCCTGAATATCGTAAAAATTTCTGGGGAAAGAGAGACGCCTTTAAAGCTGAGCCGGTAGGGAGGGCCATTCATTCCCGCACCCAAACGTGGGAGCCGATTTTTACCCCTGGTCATGCAAAGGACCATATGGTGTATTTGAATCACAATAGTGGCATGCTCTTTTCAGGAGACCTTTTCGTAACACCAAAAACAAAGCTTGTCTTACGGGAAGAGTCTGTCCCGGTCATCATCGATTCCATTAAAAGATTACTTCAATATGACTTTGGGGAAGTGTTTTGCTGCCATGCTGGGCATGTCCCTGATGGGAAGGACATGTTTCGAAAAAAGCTGGATTATTTGGAAAACCTCCAAGGTGAAATTTTACGCTTGCATTCTCAAGGGCTGACCGTTCATGAAATCCAGCAGGTCGTTTTACCGAATCGCTATCCCCTTATCGAGATATCTGGGCATGAATGGGATTCAGAGCATATCGTTACATCGATATTAAAAGAAAATATTTTGATTGCCAGGGATAATGGAAATATTTGAATGTTATCCGTTTAACTGTCTGGGTTTTCTAATTGTCACTCAAACAACTTCCATCCAGGAAGTTGTTTTTCTTGATTACTTATAAAAGACGGACTTTTTATAGGGGGAATGTAGTGCAAGCGGGAGATGAACGGGATAAGTAATAAAGGAGAGCTCTCCATAAGAGAGCCCACATAATTTATTTATTTTCGTTGGGATCTGTTTCATCATAAAAATCATGTGCTTCTTCGATGTTCTGAAGGTTTGCGACTTCATACACATTTCCGCCCGCCATTCCTTCATTGATGATACGGTCGATATCCAGGTAAACGGAGTCCTTGCCATTATATTCGGTATCCTTCAAAAATGTCATTTTTTCTTTATCCAAAATTAATCCCTCCTAGCCTTTTCTTTAGTTTAGGCAAAGGAGTTTTTTTTATTCTGATTAGGTTCATTCATATACATGGAAGATCATTAAATCATGTATCATGCTTTTGAGTTTGGTTTCATCTGTTTCGGAAGGCGGGTTGGCTGTCCACTCGATGGATCCATCTTTATGATACAAGGCTTGGACTGCCTGCTTGTTGAAATAAAAGGAAATTCTCCATCCTGGCAGATTCTTATGCAATGGTGCCCATTGAAAATGAGTGATCATATGTATTACCTCCATATATACAGTTTCTCATTTAATTATAATGGAAAACGGCAGCTGGAGGTGTTATTTTATTGTCAGGTTGGGAAAAGTTAATTCAATAAAAAGATTTTTTAAATGCAAAAGCCTGTTTGTTTCAATTTCCACCTCATCGAATTGCATGGGCTTTGAGTTCACTTCATATATGAAGAGCGAGCCCGATTCGTCTTCCCCTATATCAATGGAAAACTCTCCGAGAAACCCGATTTTTTTCGATAGTATCTCTCCGCATTTTTGGGCGATATTCGCTAATTTTAGATTCAGGCTTCTTGATTGCAGGTCTTGATAAGGAAAAAGCTTACCACCTCGGGGAGTGTGGGTGGTGATTTCCTGAGTTTGTGACATCCTTACCGCTTTACCGGTCACTTTATAAAAACCTTTTTCATAATGGACGAGAATCCGGTAATCATAACGATGTCCAAAAAGTTTTTTTGGTCTGATCGCCTGTTGAGCAAGATAGCTCCTTATTAATAAATCCCTTTTTTTTGTTTCCCAGAATGATGCGAAATCCGGGAAGGACTCACTATGCTTTAAGCTATTGAACAATAGTGTATCATCATCATTTTTGATTATGGTATAAATGCCCTTCCCTTGGCTTCCTTTGCAGGGTTTAAGGTATATATGTCTGTAGGTCTCCAGGAAAGCATAAAGGCAATCGCTGTTCCGTAAGACCGTTGTGGGTGGAAGGTGATTTGTGAGGAATCCATCTTCATTTAATGCTTCGAACATCACATATTTATCTATAAAACAGGGGTTGAATAGATTCATTCGGTAATCTTTAAAGTGAGTGATAAGATGTTGGAATTCCTCTGACGCCTCATAGCTCCTCGAGGGGATACGGTTATAGACGATGTCAGGGAAGGGTACTTTACATTCGATCCACTTGTTTGAAATGGAGGAAAAAACATACCCCCTCAACGAATCGGGATGAAGGGCATTTCCTGTGAATACATACGCTAATATTCCATGTTTTAATAAATATAATGATAGGTCCCGAAAAAGGGTCAGGTTTCCTCCCAAACCTGATTCCTTTTTGGGATTGGAAACAGTTAAAATTCCTACGGCAAGCATCCGGTTACCCGGAAATATCGTGATTGGAATTAGGGGTTGATTCGAATGGTCCTTTTTATAGCGGATTTCCTCTTCGGCAGAGCCGGCGAAAAGTTCAGCATTCTCATGATTGTGGTACCAATTTTCAGTGGGGATATCGTAAAAAATGTTCATCGCGGCACACTGATTGATTTCGTAATCGTTTGTTCCGTAAGATAAATGGCATAATCAAGGCTTAGCTTTCTGGTCAGCAATTCGAAATCCTTGAGTTTTGGATGGGCGAATATGGAACGTCCAGGTTTGGAATTGGCTTCAAACATCCAAACCTGCCCTTTTTTATCCAATCCAAAATCAAATCCTATTTCTGCAATGATGCCGTCCAAGTTCTTTTCTATACTGTCACTTAAAATCAGCGCGGCTTCCGATAGCTTTCGTTCGACTTCTTTCGCCTCATCGTCATCTCCAAACAGTTCGGCAACCGTTTTGATGACACCCCCGCTTTTAATATGGGTCGTGACGCTGCCGGCGCCGGCGATTTTTGCGGCGATCGCGGTTACCTGCCATTTTCCATTACTGTCCTTGTTCGTATGGACCCGGAAATCCACTGGACGTTTTTCAAATCGAATTAATGGGATGCCCTGCTGCACGATAAGATTCTCAAGCGGTCGGTCGTGAAAAATATGTTTAACGATGGATTCCAATGTGGGGAATTTTTGCAGTTTATTTTCTTTTGCTTCATTTGTATAGCGACAATAGTAAACATCCTCATGCTTATCATAAAGAATTTGGTGAATCCCTAGACCGAGGCTGCCGTGAATGGGCTTTATATAAACTTGCCGGTAATGGGAAAGAAGGGTTTCCACCACGGACATGGATTGAAATGGATACGTTTCCGGCAAATAAGGCAGTGCCTGCTCATCTGCGCATAGCCTTTCATTTACATCCCATTTATTGAAAAATCCAGGATTATACCATGGTATGGTATATTTTTTTTGGAATTTTTGTTTCACTTCTTTAGGTCCATCGCGGTTTTCCGTCAACCGATTTGGGAGACGGTCATAGATGACATTAGGAAAAGGAAATTCATCAATATGCCAGTAATCGTTATCAAACACATAGCCTTTGATTGTCTCCTCATCCCAATTGATTACATTCTCTCCGAAAACAAAGGGGATACAGCCTGTTGTCCTGCTAAGCGAAAGTAGCTTTGCGAAAAATTCCGATCTCTCCCCTAATGGTTTGTTTGAAAGGCCAGTGAAGCCTGAGGAAAATATTCCGACAAGCGGTCCGATATGGATGCTCTTGCCGTAAATGAATAAATGAAGGGGAATATCGGTATGATCGAATATTAGGGATTCCGCAAGACTTTCCGATAGGACGATTGACTGATTGACGGCTGGGTTTTGTTTGACGATGGCAGGACATGAATGCCGTCCGAAATAAATTAATTCAATCTCTGCCAAATCTCCAAGCTCTGAAGGGTAGTAGAGAACATTGCCAGGGATAGCGGCAATTTCGGCAGGATAAGTCTTTCTCACTTTCTATTCACCTGCTTTCTGAAGATGTTCGGATAAATACTGGCTATATTGAAACGGTGCGCGATGAATATCTTTCATGGTCTCCGGCTGTAGTGCCTGAATGATTTTCCTTCCAGGCTTCGAGTTAATGTCCATGATCCATAATTGGCCTTTTTTATCGATGCCTAGATCAATCCCCAATTCGAATAATCTTTCAAAGACAGCTTCGGTTTCTACGGGCAGGGTGCGAAGGATATGCTGAATCTTTTGTTCGACAGCAATCGAAATCGTTTCCGGGTTTCTTTTGTTGAAAGTCTCTAATGGAATGGCTTCTCCGCCTGTGGCAAGATTTGAAGTAATTCCGTCTTTTTGTCCTGTACGAATTCCGCGGCCCCGTTCCATCCATTGATTCTTCTCGTTTTTTTGAAGGAAAATCCGTAAATCGAATGGCTCGTTATTTTGGTTGCAAAGTTCCAAATATGGCTGGCAAAGGTAACGGTATCGATTTAATAAATGCTGCAGCCATTTGTTAAGCTGAGATTTGGAGGAGAATGGGCGGTCATATTTGGTGCCCTTTTTCGTCATGGATACCAAAGTGCCGTCTTCGGTTTTTGAAAGGAGATAGATTCCTGTACCGCCTGCACCGAATTCAGGTTTGATGATGATTTTATCCAGGCGTTCCAAATGACCGGTAATATCTTCAGGTGTCGTCACTTGTACGGTCTCTGGAAAAAATGCCTGCAGGTGTGGATGGTTTTTTAGGATTTGGTACACTTCCCACTTACCAGGAAGGCCCAGTCCTAAGAAATTCGAGTTATCCTTTAACCAATCGATTTTGTGTCGCGTTTCCGTTGATTCACGAACTAATCCGTGAAAACAGCGATCATATACAAAATCAGGTAAATCAAAAGATGTGGCAATCCAAGTTTCATTCTCGGCATCAAAACGCTCGCCACGCACTTTTTTCAGATTCATATCAATATTTTCAGGTGAGAATTTACAAACTTTCATATTAAATGATTTCGCGGTTTTGGCTATTTCGGTGAAGTAGTTGTTTTCATGTGTATCCGACGCGGCCATTAATCCTATTAACACGAGCTAGCAACTCCTTTTTATGGATGGTTTTCGCGGTTAAGGGCAAGCATGAAATCTATGATGGATTTTACTGATGGACGAAAGGTTTCATAGTTGCCTTGAAATTTTTTCGAAGGTTTTGAATTCACTTCGATGATCCATGGATGTGTATCGGTATCCAGTGCTAAATCGATCCCTAGCTCACCGAATGAATCGTCATGGTTTTCGTCCAAGGCCTGGGCAGTATTTTTAGACAGCCGTACGAGCTTTTGATATATGCGGCTGGCGCCCTGAAGGTCAAATGCCTCCTTTAGAAAATCCGGCCCATTTTTCATCAATCCGCCTTGTGCAAGATTGGAAACGATTGTACCAGGGTCCCCAATCCGGGCAACCATTGATGAAACTTTCCATTCAAGCTGATCGTTCCGGTGAAGAAGTATGCGGAAATCAACTTTTCTCTGATCGATTTCGAATAGGGAAATCCCTTTTTGAAGAATGAAGGATCGTTTTCTGGACAATCTTTTTAACGTTTCATACAACTTTTCATCCGTATCAGCAAAATGTACATTCTGGAGATGTCCAGATTGCTCGATTTTCCATTTTCCAGCTACTTGCGTTAATCTGCAAATATTCCTGCCTTGGCTGCCTGCTGAAGGTTTAAAGTAGATTACCGAATGCCTATCTATAAAAGTCAAGAAAGATTCCTTTTCGTTAAAAAGGATCGTCTCTGGCAAATTTGGCAACAGCTCATCTTCTAAGATTAGCAGCTCATGTACATGATGTTTGGAGAGGAACCTTCCATTGAACATCGGTATCGACCGTTCCCCCAGTTCAGTTTTAAACAGGTTGAAAGAATGCGATTCCTCAAGTTTGCGCGAATGTATCCGGTTATAAATTACATCAGGAATGGGGAGGGGAAAGGTTTGCCAGCCATTTTGTCCAGGCAGATAGCCTTCCACAACCCCATCTTGAAGAGACTGCAGTTTTACTAAATAGAAGGGGATGCCCTGCTGATTACAATATGATTTCATTTCCTGATAAAATTTTTCCATCTCGCCGAATGTCCCGTCTTGCAACGGGGTCTGGTTCATGAGTGAAGCGAAGAATGGGCCTATTTTAATTGACCTTCCTTCCGCATGGTATGAGACGGAGATTGGATTGGAAAAAACGGGTAAGGATAAAATTTGGTTCATATCATATGAAAGTTTCAATGTAGGCTGGGATGACGGGAATGGCTGGACAAGTACCGGGACGGAACGGCATCCAGCAATGATCGTTAAGGGTTCTCCAAATTGAAGGCCCCATTCCTCAAATAGGTTTTCTTCGATAAACAGTAGCGACTTCTTTCTAGTCTCTACGGAATTTACCGTAATGAAAACTTTCTGATGGTTAAGGTTCATAATAATTCCCCGTTTGCACTAAGTTTGATATCCTTTTATAAGTAAATGATGGGCAAATGTGGATAACACATTCTATGTTTTTTTTATTAGAAGGTGTCATCAAGCCTTTATTTCAAGCAATAAAAGAAATTCAAGGGTGAGTTTTGGGTGAAGATACTGTTTATGGTGTCTTTGTAGGTACTGTAATAAGTGCTTCACTAATTAATTAGCTATCAGAATGCTGTTCAGACCTTATAAACCAATCTATTCTTTCGGGGAACAGCTGCCGTTGACACCAGGGTTGATTCCGAAGCGGCTGGATGAGTTAGCCAAACAATTAGGCAAATTGCTAATGATGCCTCTATACAGAATATGAAAATTTTCGTGAAGGCAGAAGTAAAGAAAGCATTGTACATGGAAAAAAGTACTGCACAATTGCTTGATCAATTGGGAATGAAGAGAGCCGGTTCGAGAATTGATGCCAATTTCCCGGACACCATTGTCCAAAAGGGCGTCTCGTCCTTCGTGGAAAAAGGTGCCGAGTACTTAATTTTTCACACAAAGTATTTGGAGATATCGTGGAAGAACAGGTTTCGTCATTTACGGTGTCCCGACTTGAGGAAAGGGGGTAGAATCCTCGGTTTATTTCAAGGTTTCGTAACTGTTTTAATAGGATGACGTGTAATTCTCAATCGGATTTGTTATAGTGGAAAAGGTGTATGAATACAATGATTACCGGGAGGGGAAATAAATGAGTAACGTATATGATGCAGCGTATGAAATGGAAAAGGCGATTAGGGCAAGTAATGAATATGCCGATTTGCAACGCTTATATGATCTTGTCAATTCTGATGAAGCAACAAAAGGAATGTTTGAAAACTTCCGTAATCTGCAAATGTCATTGCAGCAAAAGCAAATGATGGGACAGGAGATTTCACCGGAAGAAGTTGAGCAAGCACAAAAGACGGTACAGCTTGTCCAACAAAACCCAACCATTTCACAATTGATGGAAGCTGAACAACGGATGAGCATGGTCATTGCAGACCTCAATAAAATTATCATGAAGCCGCTTGAAGATTTATATGGCTTGCCTGAACAACAGCAATAAGCAGTTGGAGACTCCCTTCTATAATGGTTGGGGGTTTTTTTGTTCCCTGAATGCACCAGTGCAAGGGTCGTGAACCACTATTTGTTCTATTCCCGAAATTTTAGTCATAAATTTGAAAGAGGATATTACAGATGGGGGAGATCAGCATGGTATATCGACTACTTGCGGTCAATATCGACGGGACATTGCTCCAGTCGAATGGCCGTTTAAATAAATCGACTAAAGAAGCAATAGATTATGTTCACCAAAAAGGTGTCCATGTTGCACTTGTGACGTCAAGAAACTATCACTCAGCAAAAAAAGTGGCCAAAGCCCTAAAAATAAATCCAATGATCGTTGCTCAGCAAGGAGCCTTTGTCGGAGCTTCAATAGAAAAGCCGATAATGGTAAAAAGAATATCGGAAGAACTGACTGTAGAGCTCGTGCAAATGCTTGAAAAGACCACGTGCCAAATATTGCTCATTCATGAAAAGTACTCGCTGGGCAATCGGGTGAACCTTCCGGAGAATTTGCTAGGTAAATCGGTTATGTATTTGAATGATCAAAATATTTATGCTCAAAATTATGTCGACGATATCAGTGAAGAGCTTATTGACCAGCCGATGGCCCCGACGAAGATGGATGTAATATTTTCAGAAAAAATTGATCGAAATGATATGTTGAAATTGATAAAAAAAATGTTCCCTGAAGTGGATGTAATATTACATCCGGGACATAAAATGACAATCGTTCCGAAGGGGGTTTCTAAATGGAGTGGTGTATTGTATTTAGCTGACCATTTAGAGGTGAGAAGAACGGAAATCGTCTCGATTGGTGATGGATTGGATGATATGGAGATGATTGCCGGTTCTGGTCTGGGAGTTGCCATGGGCAATGCGGATGAGGAAGTAAGGAAAGTGGCAAAATGGGTGACGCGCTCCAATGATCAAGATGGTGTTGCCTATATGCTGAGGGAATTTTTCCGGAAACAGCATCCAATCGAATTTTTACAAAAGATGAATATGCTTAAGTGAATGGCGGGGCTCCTTCATATAGAAGGGGCCCCAATCAGATAATGCTGCTTGAGAGGCCTGTTTTATTTCATAAATAATTATAAGCTTCTTTCCATAAACTATAGGAAAATCAGTAATGGAAAGGAAGAATCCAATGGGTGTAATTAATGCAAAAGAAGTGCAAGTCGGTGATGAGGTGTTTGTGATTTATAATAATCCCCATGTTCCCACCGTTTCGAATATAAGGGCAGCGGAAATTGTTCCGCATCCCAAAGACCCCAATGCAGTTGCCTTGTTCCTGAACGATACATTTCATACGATTGAGGATGATGATGCTTTGTTCACTTCGGAAGCCGCAGCGGAAAAAGCATACAGTGATTATATGTATAACCAGGACCAGATGACATGAAGAGGCGTTTACTTCGCTTTTACGGAAAGAGAATGAACAGATGAAAGCCCTCGCTTAAAAAGCGGGGGCTCCTTTTGATTATATTTACGAGTAAAAGCTCGGAATTCACGAGTATTTGGTCGAAACTCACGAGTATTTGGTCGAAACTCACGAGTAAAAGCTCGAAACTCAAGAGTAACGCTCGAATTCACGAGTATTTGCTCGAAATTCACGAGTAAAAGCGCGAAATTCACGAGTAACGCTCGAAATTCACGAGTAACCGCTCGAAACTCAAGAGTAAAAGCTCGAAACTCACGTGTAAACGCGCCCATACTTACATATCAGAAGCCATTAGTGTTAAAACAGGATATTTGACTGGTAAATTAAAAAACTGCCACACATTTTTTCAAGAAAACAGAGTGACAGTTATGGCTTAATCAGTTATTGGATTGTATAAAGAGTTTCATTGCGTGAATTTGTCCAATATGATTGGTTTCGTGGAGCACTACAAAATTAATGAATTCCCCCACTGTTTCCATTCCGTTGAAAGGCTGTGCTGTCTTTTCTGTCAATCGTTCTTCCGGAATTTCAAGAAGTCGATCAAGTTGCTCATGCAGCTGTTGCTTTAATAATTCAACGGTAGGTACGTCCCCGTTCCAGTCCGCTGGTTTTGAACCATATCCGAATAGTTGGCTGTAATTCGCTGGCAATTCACTGTTGGATTTCAATAAAAAATTTTCGGCTGCAGTAAGGACATGTCCAAGGTGCCAATGGATTGTATTATTAAAACCTTCAGGCTGTACATCCATAAACTCTGGATTGATTCCCTCGATTTCTTTTAAAAGATTACTGCGCATGACCGTTAGCTGATTTTTTACATAATTCATTTTACATTCCCCTTTCAATCTTGTTTTTCTAAACGCTATCTCATGAAATTATAGCAAGGATAATTCAATATTATCAAATTTTAGGTAGGTCTTTTCACAAAGGAAAGGATTATCAATTATTAATTTCTTTTTAAGGGCTTTAATTGTCAGATGATAATCGGAATAAATGCAATTGAAGCGAGTAGCTCTGTTTGGTTTGGTTGAATGCCGGACATATGCCTAAGAGATACAGGGTTCATGAACTCTTAAGCTAAAAGCTTGAGGGGTTTTTTGCTGTTAATTAATTGACAAACATTCCTATTACTCTTTTGTGTGGACTAGTATAATGAAAATATATTGGATAATTAATCCATTATGGTATGAGGAGATGACATATGATGAAAAGGAAACAGCTGCTAGTTGCACTTGGCCTATTATCAATAACGTTAGCTTCAGGTTGTACAACAAAGCAAGAACATATTTCCGTCCAAAAATATGAAGGTAAAAACTACAAATTCGAAGCATATAAAGAAAAGATAGAAATGGGGAAAACAGAAAAAACAAAAGAAATAGTAAAGAATGCTGATTGGGAACAATTCGCATTGGAGAAGGATCATCCTAAGGCGGACTTCATCTTTTATTTTAATGATGAAAAAAGCGAAGGTAAAATAGCTGTATATTATGTTTGGGTTAATACTGATGAAAATATTGTAGAATTGACGAAGGATGAACATAGCCAGTATGCACAGTTAAATAAAAAGGATTCTGAAACTATATTAAGACTTCTGCATTAATGAAAAGGAGGAGAAAGGCAAGACCTGTACTTTCAAAAACCTCCAGAAAAGCATTTTTTTATTGCATTTAGAATTCACATGTGACCGAGTAGCCAGCTTTTTATGGGGTAATCTTTTGGAGGGGCTTATGAGGGAAATTACTTTATTTAATGGAAAAATGGTGGAAGTTGAATGTTTAAGCTGTGCTTTGACAAGTGGGGAAGTAGAAGCAGAGGGTGGTGTAATAGTCGAATCTGAATATTTTCATGCTCACCAAGACGTTGCATACCCCATTGAAGGTTTAGTGATATTAGCATCTAAACGCCATATTATGTGCTTTGATGAATTAAATGAACGAGAAAAGGTTGATTACATAAACTTATTAACCAGGATTAGAAAAGCTCAAAGGGAAGTATTGGGGGTAAAACACGTTTATTATTTTTACAATGAGGATACTTCCCACCATTTTCATACTTGGATGGTCCCTCGATATGGATGGATGTACGAGTTTGGACGTTCGGTGGAATCAGTTAGACCGGTTTTGCTGCATGCAAGAAACAGCTTGAATGATGTTGAAAATTTAAAAACTGTAATGGATGGAATCGAGGCATTAAAAAAAGAATTAAACCGATAATCCTTCCTGTTCAATGTTTAAAAAAGGAGAAAGAAACCGGACTTCCATACAAGTCCGGTTTCTTTCATCTGCTCAGGCTGAATCAGTCTTCTTATTCGTTGTCCTCAATAGCGGCATGGTGCAACAGCGGAAAGAGCCACCGGACTTGATGATTTCGCTTATATCGACTTCAATGACTTCGTATCCACGTTCACGAAGCTGACGATTTACCTGTTTATTACATGGTAGACTGAATAATTTTTTATTCCCAATTGAAAGCACGTTGGTTCCTAATGTGAATTGTTCTTCTTTAGTCACTTCAATCATGTCATAACGTGAAGCTAATATATCCATCTCTTTTTTTGTAAAGGACTCCGGAAAAATAAGCGCCTCTGTCGGTGATATGATATTGAAAACACAATCTAAATGAAGGAATGTTTCAATGAAAGGAATCGCGATGACATCGTATTCCGGTAATAGGGTTTGAAGATGCTTGACGGATGTTTCATCCGTTCTTTCACTGATTCCAATATAGATGGTCTTTCCGTCAATAAGGACATCCCCGCCCTCAATATGATTTTTGAGGAGGTTGAAATATGAAATACCATTCGTTTCGAGCCAGGATTTCAATATTTGTTCTTCACCCTGCCTGATACCTGTTGCCAATTCAGCAACGTATACGATATTGCCAAGAGTAAAACCGATATCCCTCGTGAAAACTTGTTCTGGATATGTAAATTGTGGCGGAAGTTTTATGACTTCAATCCCTTCATGTTCAAGAGCCTTTATAAATTGGGCATGCTGCTTAAAGGCAAGTGCCTGATCGATATTTTCTTCTTGAAACTCTTTTTGTGTTTCGTTAATGATCTCCCGGATTTCCATATAACGTGGTTCACAGACGATCACCCGTGATAGCTTTGAGTATTCACTCGCGCAATAAGCTTCCAGTTCTTCGTTTATTTTGTTTACCATAAATGAGCTCCCTCTAAATATAATTGTATCTTTACTATTTCCTCTTTTTTCTAGAAAGAAACATAAAAAATATACCATCGAACTGCACCGCTAAATTTGAATGGTTTAAAAATAACTTCTCAGATTACGCTCCTAAGAAATGATTCCGTTATATACCGGTTTGATCCTTTCAAATCGAAGAAAGCGAGATTGCCTACAGTTTTTTATTTAAAAAACGTTCCAGTCGTTTCAGAAATCCGCTCCCTTTCCGAATCCCCTCTTTGTCGTCAAACTGATTTAAAAATTTCATCTAGATAAAGCCTGATTCAAAATAATCGTAAATGGCATCTAGGGAAAAAGGATTATTTTTTTTCTGGTCGAATATATAATGAGGATGCTTTTAATATAAGGGGGAGATTGTAATGATGGATACTCCATTGATCATGACTCAAATCATTGAGAGAGCTGAAAAATATTTTCCGAAGAAAGAGGTAGTTTCGCGTACGGATGGTGGAATTCACACATTTACATATGCTGAGATTGCTGAGCGTACAAGAAGGCTGACCAGTAATCTTGAAAAATTCGGTATTCAAACAGGTGACCGTATTGGAACACTTGCCTGGAACCATCATCGGCATTTAGAAGCTTATTTTGCGATTCCTTGTCATGGTGCTGTCCTACATACAATCAATATGCGTCTGTCTCCTCAACATGTTTCTTATATCGTCAATAGTGCGGAGGATCGATTATTATTGATAGACCCGGATGTCATCCCCCTTTTGGAAGCAATTAAAGATGAGTTAACGACAGTGGAAGGTTATATCATAATGACGGATAAAGATGAGCTGCCTGAAACGACCCTTTCACCTATTTATCATTATGAAAAATTATTAGCCGAAGGGAATCCGAAACAGCCATTCATTCAAACCTTGGATGAAAATGCACCTGCCGGCATATGTTATACTTCGGCCACGACCGGGAATCCAAAAGGTGTGGTTTATTCACATCGCGGAATTTTGTTGCATGCGATTGCACTGGGGCTTGCCGATTCTACAGCATTAAGCGAACGTGATGTGGCACTTCCTGTCGTGCCCATGTTTCATGTGAATGCCTGGGGCATGCCTTTTGCCAGTGTTTGGTTTGGAACGAAGATGGTTTTGCCGGGACCTTATTTCACACCAAAGATTTTGGCTGAGCTTATAGAAACGGAGAAGGTTACAATCGCAGCAGGGGTTCCGACGATATGGCTGGGCTTATTGAAGGAGCTAGAAGAAGGCAGCCATGATACGAGCAGCATTCGTGCTGTTTTATGCGGAGGGTCGGCTGCTCCGAAAAGCATGATTAAAACCTTTGAACAAAAGTATGGGATACCATTCCTGCATGCCTATGGAATGACTGAAACAAGCCCGCTCGTATTTGTATCCAAACCAAAAAGCTATCAGGAAGATCTCCCTGAAGAAGAACTTTATGAGTTGAAGGCCAAGCAGGGCCTTGTTTCACCAATGATAGAAATTAAAGTGATCGGTCAGGATGGCGAAGTGAAACCTGATGGAAAAGAAATGGGCGAATTGCTGATCAGGGGTCCTTGGATAGCGAATGAGTATTTTAAGGATGAGCGGTCAGAGGATACGTTTAAAGATGGCTGGCTGTATACGGGGGATGTTGTCACGATTGATGAAGAAGGATTCGTGAAAATCGTCGACCGGACCAAGGACTTGATAAAAAGCGGCGGTGAGTGGATTTCTTCCGTAGATATAGAGAATGCATTAATGGCCTATGAAGCAATCTTTGAGGCGGCGGTAATTGCAGTGCCTCACGAAAAATGGCAAGAACGGCCGATTGCCTGTGTTGTTTTGAAGGACGCATACAAGGGTCAAGTGTCCCAGGAGGACATCATAGAATTTTTAAAGCCGCAGTTTGCAAAATGGTGGCTGCCCGATGAAGTGGTCTTTTTGGATGAAATCCCTAAAACGGGTGTTGGGAAGTTCTTGAAAAGGGCATTGCGTGATCAGCTTCAGGATAAATATATCAATAAATAATGCTATATTTGTTTAATTGTAACTTTTCTACCTATTCCGTTAATGGAAGAAAAATATATAATAGAGTAATAGAACGAAAGAGGAGGAAATAAATTGAGTATTGAATCGACATCACCTTCTGGCACTGTTTTAATCACATATTCGGACAGGACGGCTACTGTTGCAATGAACCGTCCAGAGGCCATGAATGCCTTAAATCCGAAAATGCTGTATGATTTCATTAATGCCCTTAAGGAAGTAAGTGAGAATGATGAAGTGGACGTCGTCATTATAAAAGGGAATGGGAAAGCATTTTCCGCAGGTGGTGACATTAAGATGATGCTCTCGCCTGGAAAAGAAAACGCTTTCGATGAACTGATGGATGGAATCAGTGAATTGGTGACCACTCTATACTTCATGCCTAAATTGACCATCAGTGCCATTCATGGTGCAGCTGCAGGGCTTGGGTTGAGTATAGCTCTTGCAACCGATCACCTTATTGCCGATTCGGAAAGTAAGGTTGCGATGAATTTTATCGGGATTGGATTAATCCCTGATGGCGGCGGACACTTTTTCCTTGAACGCCGTCTTGGTGAAGTGGGTGCGAAAGAATTGATCTGGGAGGGTAAAGTGCTTACAGCGCTTGAAGCAAAAGAAAAGGGCCTCATTCATGAAGTGGCAGAAGGAACGTTGGAACATGCGGTAGAGAAGAAAGTGCAATCATGGCTGCAAAGCCCGGTTCAGGCCATGATTAAAACGAAAAAGATCCTTAGTGAAAAAAATCGCCCACTATTAATTAAGATCCTTGAGATTGAAAAAGCTGCTCAGATGAAAATGCGCCAAACAGCGGACCACCAAGAGGGAATAAAAGCTTTCGTGGAAAAAAGAAAACCGAACTTCATCGGAAAATGAATGAAAACGGCCGTCATTTTTTTGTGACGGCCTTTGTTTTAGACAAAAGGGGCTCGAAGTCCGAAATAGTGAGGTGAAGGTCGTAAAAAATTCATGAACGGTCGAATTAAGTGCGGTGTAGGTCGAATAAAGTGCTCCGGTCTTTATGGTTTTTTTACTGTAATCCTCATTGGATTGAAGAAATTTGCGACACTCCTGGCGAATAACTGGCTAGACGAGACCCCGGAGACATTTACTTTGATGAGGCTTGGCAGACAGTCGGCGGAAAGGGAGCGGAATTCTGAAATCAACGTTTTTTAAATAAAAAAACTGCAGGGAAACTGAGTTTTCATCGAGTTTGTCTACACGAGGCCATCACGTTATTGTGACGGCCTTTCTATTTAGAGTAAAAGGAAGATGCGGGAAACTTGATCATATTTTTAGCGATTGCGCTTCTACTTTCAATCAGCGATGAAAAAGCAATAATGCGCCTGAAGGTGATGTACAGCGATGTGTTTGATCTTGATAGTTTTTTTCCTTTAATAGATTTTGTCCCAATTCTTTTGCTTTTTCATCATTCTCGGCTGTAAATGATTCATCCAATAGTTTTTCCCCTGACGGTTCAAAAACGGTTAATTTGTATATTTTGCTCATTTTCAAAAACTCCCTTGTCAATAATAATGCTGTCTTTTATCTAAAGATAGGTACTGTTATAAAAATTTTATCATTATCTGTCAATTTTGACTATTGTTATGTGGGGGAATGTATTAAGACAGGGAATATTGATAAGTAGCTGAATATCTTGAAAAATGATGGAAAATAACAAAATCGAACTAATTTCATGGTTTCTTCCTTTAAGTTTGGAAAGAATGAAAACAAAACCTATTTATTCTAGAGGAATTCTCTCTTTAAAATGAAAAATCATAAATGATATAATAAACCTGAGTAAAAGGTAGGAAGTGTATGGATCGAAGGGGGATTTTTTGAATGACGGTAAAAATCGTTAATAATATCACTGAATTGATAGGAGATACACCTGTTGTAAGGATTAATCATTTAACAGCGGAGGGTGACGCTGAAGTATTTGTGAAACTTGAATATTTCAATCCGAGCCGCAGCGTAAAAGATCGGGCTGCCTTCAACTTAATTAGGCAGGCTGAATTGGATGGTATCATTCAATCCGGGGCCACGATCATAGAGCCAACATCAGGGAATACAGGAATTGGGCTTGCTATGAATGCCGCGGCAAAGGGGTATCGTGCCATTATGGTCATGCCAGATAATATGTCGAAAGAAAGAATCAATATCTTAAAGGCATACGGAGCGGAAGTTGTCCTCACCCCTGCATCAGAGCGGATGCCTGGAGCCATTCGTAAAGCTGAGGAACTTGCTGCAGAGATTCCGAATAGTTTTATTCCGCAGCAATTTGAAAACCAAGCCAATCCTGATATTCACAGAGTGACGACAGCAGTCGAGATTCTGGATCAGATGGATGGAAACCTGGATGTGTTTGTCGCTACTGCTGGAACGGGAGGAACGATAACCGGTACAGGTGAAGCCTTAAAAGAACATCTGCCGGAGTTAAAGGTTGTCGTTGTCGAGCCTAAGGGTTCCCCAGTTCTTTCCGGCGGAAAGCCTGGTCCTCATAAGTTAGTGGGTACGAGCCCTGGTTTTATCCCCAACATTTTAAATACAGAGGTATTTGATGAAATCGTTCAAGCGGCAGATGAAGATGCGATTTCCACCATGAAGGATTTGGCTTCGAAGGAAGGTATATTGATTGGACCTTCAGGAGGTGCCTCTGTCTGGACTGCCCTGCAGGAAGCCCGTCGTCTTGGAAGTGGCAAACGAGTATTATGCATTGCACCGGATAATGGTGAACGATATTTAAGTATGGATATTTTTAAATGAAGAAAAGACCGAATGCCGTGCATGAAACATTGTTCACGCCATTCGGTCTTTTTCCTATTGAATTTGCCCATACTGGAATAACTAGGTACCAAATGCGATTAAAATAATAATATATGGGAAAGTATGTTCTGGGCGTGTTAAAATTAAATGTGAAATGTTGAAAGAAATCGAGGTGATAACTTTGAGCGGTGTGAAGTTCATTCATGCGGCGGATCTCCATTTGGATAGTCCCTTTTCAGGGTTGAAGGATATGCCGTTATCTATATTAAAGGAATTAAGGGACAGTCCGTTTAAAGCTTTTAAAACTATCATTAATGAAGCAATTTCCCATCAGGTTGACTTTATCGTGTTATCGGGGGATCTATTTGATGGGGAAAATCGGAGTCTCCGGACACAGGTCCGCTTTCGAGCTGAAATGGAAAAACTCCAGCAGCATCAGATTCCTGCTTATATCATTCATGGTAACCATGATCATCTCAGCGGCTCATGGATTACTGTGGAGCTGCCGAATAATGTCCACGTATTTTCAGGGAAAACCGAAGTGAAACGGTTTGAAAAAATCGATGGGACGACTGTCCACCTTTATGGATTCAGTTATCCACGCCGTCACGTAAGGGAGAGAATGATTGAAACCTACATAAAAGCTGAAGGGGCCGATTATCATATAGGTCTGCTTCATGGGAATTTGGAAGGCAATTCCGAACATAGCCCATACGCCCCTTTTTCATTGAAGGAACTAGCTGCTAAAGATTTCGATTACTGGGCATTAGGCCATATTCATAAACATCAGGTTGTATCAGAAGATCCGCTAGTGATATACCCAGGAAATATTCAAGGCAGGAACAGAAAGGAGTCCGGCATTAAAGGGTGCTTGCTTGTCGAATTCGATGGGGACGTGAAGCGTCATTCTTTTATTGAAACCTCTGAGGTGATATGGGAAAGCGAAACAATTGGAATATCCGCGGAAGGTGGTTTTGATGCCCTGTTCAAGCAATGCAAGGAAGTAATTGAACAGAAGGGTTTCGATGGGAGAAGCTTTCTTTTGGAATTGAAGCTGGATGCTGGTGACGCAGCAGGCCCTTCCGGGGATTATCTTGAAGAATTGACCCGGATCTTGCAGGAAGAGGACCAAGGGGAACCATTTATCTGGGTGTATAAAATCAAAGTCATCCAGTCCATGCCGATGATTAGGTCAAATGAAAGAATATCGCCCTTTATGGCTGAGGTATCGATGCTTGCATCTGAATTTGATGATACGGATGCTGCTCTGGCCCCGCTTTATATTCATCCGGGTGCAAGAAGGTTTCTTGATTCAATAGAGCCGGAAGAGAAGAGGGAACTTTTGGATGAAGCGGAAAGATGGCTTTTGCAAGTTTTTGAAGCGAATAAATGACTGTAGGGAGGAGGAACGGATTTGATTATTAAAGACCTCCATGTTTATGGATACGGCAAACTGGAAAATCAGCGTTTTCCTGAATTGGGACAGCTGCAGGTTTTCTTTGGGGAAAATGAATCGGGCAAGTCAACCATCATGTCCTTCATTCATAGTATGCTGTTTGGTTTTCCGACAAAGGTTCAAAACGAACCGCGTTATGAGCCCAAAATGCATGCCAAATATGGGGGAAGGCTCAGTATCATAACAAAAAATGACGGGGAAATCGTCATTGAGCGTGTGAAGGGAAAGGCTACTGGTGATGTAAAATTGACCTTCGAGGATGGAAGGGTCGGCGGCGAGGAAGAATTGAATGAGATTCTCCATGGCGTTGATAAAAACTATTACCAAGCCATTTTTTCTTTCGACCTTCAGGGCCTGCAGGGATTACATACACTAAGTGAAGGGACCATGAGTAAATATCTGCTTTCAGCTGGTCTGATTGGGAATGATAAACTTCTTGAAGCCGAAACGAAATTGCAAAAGGAGCTCGATTTAAGGTTCAAGCCATCTGGCCAAAAACCTTTACTGAATGTGAGATTGAAAGAACTTAAGGAATTGCAGAAAAAGGTGAAAGCATCTGAAGAAGAACAGCAGTCATATACGGCATTGCTTCAGGAAGAAGCAAAACTTAAGGAGGAGCTCTCTAAAGTCACGATAGATATTCAGGAGATTGAAGAAAACCTCGTTAACGTGAGCACTTTTTTGCGGATTAAACCCTTGGTTGAAGAACAGCGGGAACTTGAAACAGAAATAAGTGAAATTCCGGATGTAAGTTTTCCTGTTGATGGCTTAAAAAGACTTGAACAGCTTCAGGCAGTTGGAATGCCCATGAAAGCCCAACTTGCGGCATTGACTGAGAAAATGGACAAACTTGAGGTAAAACTCACGGAAATCGAAATCAATCCGTTCATCAAGGAGCATAAAGAGCAGATTGAACATGCGATAGATCAAGGAACATTGCTGGAGAAGCTCGAGCTGGATATAAGAAAAGCGGAACACGAAAGGCTGTTGGAAGAAAAGAATATTGAAAAGGTGAAGCAGGAATTATTCTTGGATGTTTCTGATGATGAAATAAGAAAACTGGATATCAGTACATTCATGAAGGAAAAGGTGAAAAGGGCCGAGAGGGAAAAGCATCAACTCCAAAATGATAAAAAACAGCTTGATGAGAAATATGGACTGCAAAAGGATAGTCTGGAAACTACAGAATCCCGATTGAAGGAGATAAAGACCCAGTTACTTCCAGATAAAAAAAGAATCGAGCTGGAGACCTTATACAACAAGCAGAATAACATCGAATTTGAAGCGGCACAATCCCTTATTCTTGATGAACAAATACTTGAGCTTGAAAAGCAATTGGCTTTACAGAGGAAGAAGGAAGCGCATAATCGTAAACGTTCACTTATCATGAATGGCAGTTTAATAGTACTTCTTTGTTTAGGTGCGATTGGAAGTTATTTCAGTGAACAGATTTTGTTGGGGATTATACTTCTATCCATGGCTGTTCTGTTTGTAGTTTCCAGGCATCTCTTTAAAGGTGATCATATATTGTCCGGATATATCAGGCAATTGGATGAGATGAAAAGGAAAAGGGCTGCAATTGGCAGTGAAACCAATCGAGTGAGTGAAGGAGAGTCGATGGGTCGGTTGCTTGAAATGGACCAACGTCTTCAAAGGCGGTTTGAAAGTGAAATGTTTAAATATGAAGAAAGGGAGGAAGCGTTTGAATCGACCATTCAGGAATATGCTACTTGGGAAGCTAGCAGGGACCGATTGGATAAAGAAGTGAGGAGCATCTTAAGCGGTTGGGGTCTGTCTTATCCCGGAATGGAAATCAATCTTGAATCTGTATTTGAACTTCTTGAGAAATGGAAGGAAGCCGTAGATAGGAAATATGAAGCAATCAAGATGCACAATTTTCTGCATGCAGAATTTGAGGGTAAATCGAAGGCTTTATTTCATTTTGCACACAGCCTTGATTTTGAACCATCCACATGGCGGGAAGCGATTGGTCTATTGAAACGGGAAATGAATAAAGCGGTTGAATACTCCGTTCAACTAATACAATGGATGCAGGAACGGAGTCATTTGACGAACGAAATCGAGCAGTTGACGATGGAAAAAGGCTATCTTGATGCAGAAATGGAAATGCTTTTTAAGTTAGCGAAGGTTAAGGACGAGGAAGAGTTCAGGCAAGACGCTGCATTGTCAGAAAAGAAAATTGCTTTACAAAAACAGCTTGATTTGATCACCATTCAAATTGGGCAATCCAGAATGCTGCCTGAACAAATCCAAACTTACCTAAAACAGGGGATCAACACGTATACATTTGAAAATTTAGAACGGAAACGTAAGGATTCTGTAAAGGTGAAATCACTTTTATTAGAGAAACAGGCGGATACGAAGCATAAGATAAAACAGCTTGAAGTGTCAGGGATTTATGATGACTTACTTCATCGTTTTTATGAAGAAAAAGCTGCTTTTAACGAAGAGGCGAAGGAATGGGCGAAATTGGCAATAGCCAAAAGCTTATTGAATAAAACCTTGGATCGATATAAAAGGGAACGCCTACCGAAGGTCATCGCTGATGCAGAGCGGCATTTTTCCTTTTTAACGAATGGAAGCTATAATAAAATCATCCTTGATCAGTCGGGAGAAGGCATTTGGGTACAGCGCAGTGATGGTTTGAGTTTCAGGGTTGAAGAGGTCAGCCGCGGGACAGCAGAGCAAATTTATGTTTCCCTAAGGCTCGCACTTGCTGATCATACTTTTGAAAATGATTCATTCCCTCTCATCATTGATGATAGTTTCGTCAATTTTGATGCGGAAAGGACAAAACGGATGCTCAAGTTATTGGAAATGGTTTCGGAAAAACGGCAAATTTTATTTTTTACTTGTCACCGATATATAATGGAGTACTTTAGCGAAAACCAAGTGATTCGTCTATCCAGCCCCGTATTGCGCCAGGATATGAATGATTTGATCATCCCGAAATATAATGGGTTATAAACTATAAATAAAGAGAGTGAAGTCATTGAAAATGAATGAGTTTGTAAGCCACCATGATTCTTCTTTGGAGCTAATAATCGAAAAGGAGTTTCCTGGTGAACGATGTGTTGGGGGAAAATATTCTGCCAAAGGACATAGCATCACTTTATATGAGAGAGATATCGAAATTCAGTGTGAACGCTCCCAAGGATCGCTTGCAAGGCTTGAGGAATATTCATGGGTGATCCTCACACATGAATTGGGCCACGCATTGGATCCCGACCTTGCTGTGCTTAGTGAGGAGCTATACAATACAGGAAAATCAGAAATCCTTTATCAAATAGAGGTCAATGCATGGAATATTGCAGAAGGATTAATTCCTTTCATCTTTCAGGATTTATTTACCTTCATTAGGGATGAATCCCTGGAACATTGTACAAATCGCCTGATGGTCGGTTAAAAGGCTCTCCATATGGAGGGCTTTTTTATTTTCCGCTAAATGGAAATTCTGATAGGGTTTGCGCCGAGGGGGAGAATGGATTATTGAATCGTTCTGAAGCTACAGGAAGTGGTAAATGATATGGCAAGTTAATATGATGTGCTAATTTTTTTACATTAATGTTTCCAATGGAAGCTTCATATCTTTAAAGGAGTATTCACTGTAATGAATCGTTTAAGAGGAATGGGACACGGATTTTTTGGTTTATATTTTTTAAAGGATTGACAGTGAGAATCATTTTCATTAAACTAGTATTATTAGACTAAAAGGGGAGTATTTTTATGCGACCAGCTATTAACACACAGTCTTTATCGCTCGGTTATGGTGATAAATTAATTATAAATGATATGAATATAGAAATACCCAAAGGGGAGATCACCGTATTCATCGGTGCTAATGGATGTGGAAAATCAACACTGCTAAGGTCGGTTGCACGATTGTTAAAACCTCAATCCGGCTCAGTTTTGCTCGAAGGCAAAGCGATTTCGACCATGTCATCGAAGGATGTAGCAAGAAAGATGGCGATTCTCCCACAATCCCCGGTTGCTCCTGAAGGACTTACAGTCTATCAACTTGTTAAACAAGGAAGATATCCTTATCAAAGTTGGTTGAAACAGTGGAGTTCCGTGGATGAAGAAAAAGTTCAAAAGGCAATTGAAGCGACGAACCTGACCGATTTAAAGGATCAGGCAGTCGATGAATTATCGGGAGGCCAGAAGCAACGGGCATGGATAGCAATGACGCTGGCTCAGGATACGGACGTCATATTATTGGATGAACCGACTACATATCTTGATATGACCCATCAAATCGAGATTTTGGACTTATTGTTCGACTTGAATGAGTTTGAGAACCGAACGATCGTGATGGTGCTTCATGATTTGAATTTAGCTTGCCGTTATGCGGATAATCTGGTGGCACTTAAAGATGGGGCGATACATGCTCAAGGCCGGCCAGAGGATATCATCACGCCTGAATTGGTACAGCATGTATTCAGCATGGAATGTCAAATTTCTTTTGATCCAATTTTCGGCAGTCCCATGTGTGTCCCGTTTGGTAAAGGCCGCTACGCCCAAAGTCAGGTAAAAGCGCTGGCCAATGCATAACTTAACACCAGCTATTGAAAAAGAGCTGCAGGGATATCGCATTTCCTTTCGAGATGAAGCCAAAGTTTCCAAGACCTTCAATCATGCTGATGAGCTTATTCAGTATGCACAAGCCCGGACTGGAGCTGAAACGTCAAGGATAGCAATTTCAATGTGGTTCAGACGCTATGCTTTTTTTGTCACGGCACAATTTTACATGTTCAGCAAACATCGGCTTATTTGGGAAGGCACACTTCAGGAAATTGGCGTTTTGGATGATCCAGAAGATAAACATTGGCTCCCGAATTTTTTACTAAAAACTAACAGGTGGAGCAATGTCACGGAAAAGGAAAGCGCATCTGCCCTACATTCCATATTAAGCAGTTTTGGTTCTGATGCCATGAGCTTCTTTTCCGGAACTGCTAAAATATCTAAACTAGTGCTCTGGGAAAATATTTGGAGTTATACGGTATGGATGTATAGTGAGTTATTGAAGCAGGCAGATATAAAGACGCGAGTTGAAAAGGACATTGAAATGCTGCTTGAAGATGAAGTATGGCTGAATATTGAAACGCGTTCGCCTTTTAAACGATTCATTGGGGAAAAAAGTGTTCCGGCGTCCATGAATCCTTATAAGCGGGTGACATGCTGTTTATATTACCGAATTGAGGGTCAGGAAAAATGCGCGTATTGTCCGAACAATAACTGTTGAAATAGATTTGATTGAAGAGCCAGGCTTGGGGTCAAGCCTGGTTTTCTTGTGGAGTGATAACAGACGGTCAGCTTAGGCTTTTTCTTGTCCATTGTCTATCACTTATTAACGAAAACTAAACGCACTAACGAGATTGGTATGTTATAATGTTGATATTTAATTGAACGGAGGCAGTCGCATGGGAAATGGGATCATACACTACGGAATTGGTGAAGTAGTAGATATATATATGTACATTAAAACGAGTACAAAAGCGGTGGCAAGTAATGGAAAGCCGTTTTTAACATTGATTTTGTGCGATAAAACCGGGGAGATCGAGGCAAAGCTATGGGATGTTTCCGAGGCTGATGAGAAAACATACAGTGCGGAAGCTACGGTGAAAGTTCAAGGGGAAGTCCAGAATTATCGAGGACGCAGCCAATTGAAAATCCGTAATATCAGAATTACTTCAGATATTGATGGGGTAACGAAAGCCGATTTAATACAAACGGCCCCTATAAGTCAGGAAGAAATGATGGAAACCATCACTCAATTCATTTTTGAAATGAGGAATCCGAATATCCAAAGGGTGACTAGGCATCTCATAAAAAAATATCAAAATGAATTCCTGACGTTTCCTGCTGCAACCAAGAACCATCATGAGTATATGTCGGGTCTGGCCTATCACGTTGTATCGATGCTAGGGCTGGCTAAGGCCATTTCAACACTATATCCTTCCCTCAATAAGGATCTATTGTATGCAGGAGTCATTCTCCATGACCTTGGAAAGGTACATGAGCTATCTGGACCTGTTTCGACTGTTTATACAGTGGAAGGGAACTTGTTGGGGCATATCACCATCATGGTAAATGAAGTCGGCAAAGCTGCAGAGGAATTGGGCATTGAAGCGGAAGAAGTCATGATTCTCAAGCACTTGATATTAAGCCACCATGGTAAAGCTGAGTGGGGCAGTCCAAAACCGCCAATGGTTAGGGAAGCGGAAGTGCTGCATTATATTGATAATATGGATGCCAAGATAAATATGATGGACCGGGCATTAGAAAAAGTGAAACCGGGTGAATTTACGGAAAGAGTCTTCGCACTCGATAATCGTTCATTCTATAAACCAACATTTTAATGAAATATGTTTCTTTCTCGATGGAGAAAGAAGCATATTTTTTTTGTTCGCGCATATTCTCTAGTAAATGAATAGTAGATTTTTTGGGAGGGAATGGACATGCCAATTTGGATATGGTTCGTGTTTATTGGGATAATTGTCAGTGCAGTCATGTCAATTTGGACAGCTAGGCAGGAACGCCTCATAGATGATGCTTGGATTGAGAAGGAAGGTCAAAAGTACATTGAACGCATGGAAGAAGAGCGCGAGAGGCGTAAAAAGGATATAAATCAGGGGGCATAGCTGAATGATGATAAAAAGCGACAGGACAAAGTCCTGTCGCTTTTTACTATCGAATTATTTTTCTGCTTTAGTTGCATCACCAGAAGTAATGGCATCTTTTAGATCTTTATCTTTAATCTTCACGTCCGCTTTTTTAACTTCTGCATTCAAAATATCTTGAACTTTAGTTTGGTCAATTTGAGCGACTTTCAAATCATATTCAAGATCTTTTTTCATATCTTTGTATGATTTCTTTTCTTTTATATCTTCAAGTTGGATGATGTGGTAGCCATAATCGGATTTAACCGGTTTGCTGATTTCATCTTTCTTCATTTTGTAAGCTTGTTCTTCAAATGCAGGAACCATTTCACCTTGTCCGAACCAGCCTAGCTCGCCGCCTTTTTCAGCTGTGCCTGTGTCTGTTGAATATTCTTTTGCAAGTTTAGCGAAATCTTCGCCTTTGTCCAATTTAGCTTTAACTTCGTTGGCTGTTTTTTGGTCTTTCACTAGAATATGTCTCGCTTTGATTTGTGGTTTATAGTCTTCATAAGCTTTTTTCACATCAGCTTCTTTAACTTTTATATCGGCTACGGCTGCTTTTTCTTGAAGCATGCCGATTTTAAGTGCACGTTTAAGATCATCTTCGCTCTTATATCCGGAAGAGGCCAGGGCCGTTTCGAAATTTTCACCCATTTGCTCTTTAAGTTCGTCCGTTTTAGCTTTAACTTCTTTATCAGTTACTGTATATTTTTCAGAAAGAACTTTTTCATAAACAAGTTCCTGAAGAACGGTTTCACCATAACGGTCTTTCATTACATTGTAAAATTCCTCTTTAGTTATATCCCCCGCTTTAGTTTCCACGACTGCTTCCTTGTCGCTGTTGCATGCTGTAAGTCCAATCAGCCCTGCAGTAACAGCAATCGATAATGCCCACTTCTTCATAAAAACAACTCCTAGTTTTAAGTTTCTGGTTTGCTATTTTTCGTATTTCCACAAAATTAACTATAACATATTCTGGTTGCTTTACAAAAAATAATATATTGGCGTATGACTAAGATTTTTTTGAAAAATGGGTGTACGCCTACCCAGATAATAAATCATTACATATGATAAATCGAGGACAACAAAAGGGGGGAGTAAAATGAGTAATGGATTTAACGGAGGTTTCGCTTTGTTAGTGGTGTTATTCATATTATTAATAATTATAGGATCAGCCTGTTTCTAATCGGCTGCAAAATTAATAATGGAAAGAGCCCACTCCTTTTGTGATGGAGTTGAATAGGATAGGGTAGCCGCTCAACAAAAAGACGAAGTGAATATCAAGCTTAGAAAGGAATGGATTCCTTTTGGCGGATTTAAGGGTGTGCATGAAATTACAATTACTTAAGAATGGAAAGGAGGAAGATCAATGTCTGGAGGAATAGGTGGAGGCTTTGCTCTAATTGTCGTTCTTTTCATCCTGTTAATCATCATTGGAGCTTCTTGGTTATAAACTCATAAATAAAAGGCGAAGCTGTTGCTTCGCCCTTTTTCTTTATGTGGATAATGCCCCGGGTATCACCAATGTATGTAACAAATGATGGCCATCATTTGTTGCTCATCTCTACGTATACAAAATTTCAATATAGGAGGATAATAACATAATTGTAATTAATACATTAATGGTCCTGAATACTTTAGGCTGCCGGTCTTCAGCAATTTCCTTTTGAATGCATAAAGAGTTTGTCATTCTATTAATATTATAAAGGATCAAAATAGCAAAAATAATAAACCAGAACGAGATCAAAACCTAAAATCCCTCCTTGCAAAACATCATGTATAAATACGATACCAAATTATAATGAAAAAAGATACTTAAAAATCTTATTGGACATCTTTATGAATGAATAAGAAATCACTTTTGAATAAGTATATCGTATCCTTCGAGATGTTCCTCGATAAAAGAATGCCTTGGGGAACCAATCAGGTTTTTTATATAAATAAAATCCGATACGCATAATCCGGTGTGCATGGATAATAAAATAGTGAAATAATGAATGTAATGTGGAAAACTAAGGGCACAACCAATCAATATGATAGACATAATGACGAAAGGCAGTACAAGGGTCAAAAGATAAAGATGCTTTCGAATCGGAACATGTACATTGACTTTGCATGTAAGCACAAGGTTCCACTTCAAGGACCAAGAAGTTTTTACTTTTTTACATAATAATCGTAAAGGTAAATAGTGTAATAGTTTGTGAACAGGATATAATAAGAGCAATAGGCTAAAAAATACCATTGTTTGATCGCCATACAAAATAACATGAGTTAAAAAGACACTTAATAATGTATAGATCAGAACAAAAGACAACAATATAGTAAAAACTGCAAAAAAGATCAGACGGCAACTGCCATATTGTTTTGCCACGTCAATTGTTTTCCACGAATTCATTTCGAAATCAGCCCTCCAAAGCTGTTTTAATATACTTACATACATTACGATGAATGGGTGGAAAAAGCAATGAAATTCTTGGATTAACTTTAAGATAAAATCAATATAGTGTGTAGGCAAGCTAAGGGCGTTTAAGGCCAGGTTTTGAACCAGGGATCTGACAGATTACTGAGCGTGAAAAATCAAAAAATGGTTATATGCCTTTTAGGATAAATTGAATGATCGATTGGGGATAAGTGATGTATGAAAAATATAAATGAAGAAATAGAAATACTCCGTTTTCATCAACGGCTTTTATTAAACCTGATACGCAATCCGGAGGCCAAGTTGGATTATCTATTTGTGGAAAAAAATTTCACGAAGAAGGAAGCGAAAGAATTATTGGAAACATGTGATATCTTGAGCAAACGCTATGAAATAGAAAAAGCGGAAGGGTATATGAACTTTCGACCGCTTTTTAATCAATTTGAAAGAAATGTTAATCCAAAAATAACCATAAAGGAATGCATTGATGCATGCCTCTCACAAGGTTTATATGTATCATTCATGAAGGAAATGGATAGAGTATGAGATTAAACTGGCTCAGTTTCTTTCTCTATCTTTTTTTTTGTGATTTTACCCTCCACGTCAGTAAACTCCTGATCAATGTTATCAAAGGATCGTTCAAAGATTTGCATGAAATCCTCACCGTAGATATTACGGATGATGGCCATCATTTCAATCATATCCGGAAACTTGCCATAAAGCTCACGCAGTGGAAGTGCACCTGAGAAAGCAGAGTTCTTGCTTGGGTCGTATGTCTCCATTAAATCAAGAAGAATTTTTTCACCTTCCGCTGTGATCTCTATATACGTATTCCTTTTGTCATTTTCTTTTTTGGAAAATGTTAAGTATCCGCGTTCCTCTAATTTTTTTGAAAAGTTAAATGCCGTAGAAACATGCATGACCCCAAATTTTGCAACATCAGAAATGGAAGAGCCATTAAGATGATAGGCAATCCAAAGAATATGATGCTCATTGATATTTAAATCATAGGGCTTGATCCATTGCTGCCAATCTTTTTCAATCGATTTCCATAATGCTTTGCTTAATTGTGCAATTCGTTGACTAAAAATCATTGCTTCTTTCATAGAATAATTTTTATTCTGCATATTATGGGCTCACCTACTTATAAGATTCTATATATTTATTATGACAATAAAATAAAAATTAATAAAGAAAAATATTTGCAAAATTTTTAGAAAATTTTAGTTTTTTAATGAATTCTCCATTCTTCTCCAATAAACCATGTAATTTATTGGGAAAAATGGAGAATCAAGTTTGTGTGACGATGTCAGCTATTAATCTTTTTAGAAGAAGGGGAGGCCGCTTCCAATTCTTTCAATGAATTTTCAATTTCTTGAACGTTCTTCAATAATTCATTTTTATTGGGTTCGATTTCCCGCTTCCAGTTCTCGATGACGACCTGAACATCCGAAATGAACGTTTTTACCGTTTCTTTGCTGATTTGTGAAGCCTCCATCGTGTCATCTTTAATATTTAGCATTTTTACCTTTAACTCATCAATTGTATTCTTAATTTCTTCGGTATTCGTTTTGATGCGGGTCCGTAGGTCTTTACCTGAACTTGGTGTTGAAAGTAAGGTTGCCGCACCAGCTACTACTGTTCCAGTCAAAAAGCCAATTATTAATGATTTTGCTTTCATTAGGATCACCTCATTTTATATTATGTTTTCGCTTTCCATGGTCTGAATCCCTGCTGAAAAAAGCATCAATTGGAAATTATGATAAATAGGGAGAGAAATACTATTGATATCAAAATACCATAATTTTCATCCTTATGGAAGAGTATCGACCATTTTATCTTTATATCACAAAAATATTTTTTTAAACTTAGAGAGTAAATATATAATATTTAAAAATAACTTGAAGCTTTATTAATAATGCTTCATATAAAAGGAAGATCAGCATATAGATAATAAAAACAAGCTGTCGGAACATGGATGGCACTGGTGGGTAAAGAATGAAAATCATTTTTTTAATAGGTCTGGTATGCGTGTGCGGAATGGGGTATTTTCTAAGGCGAGCTAAAACTCCTGGCATCTATCCGCCTAAGAGGGTACTCCAGGCTAGAGCCTTCGCTATGGGCCTCCCCGGGGTTTTACTGCTTTTCATTTGGTTTATGTGGATATTGATTCAATGATGAAGGATGATTCTGACTAGAATTCCAGATTCATAAGATTGGAAAAAAAGCACCGGATATTCCGGTGCTTTTTTAGGTATGATGATCCTGCTGCTTAAGCATTAATGGGTATATTTGATTTTCTTACGATGCCGTTCACAATTGGATAAATGATGACCATCGCAACTGTATTTAACAGTACGGCAGGAAGTACAACAGCGCCGAAAAGTGCAACGAAAGGCCCTGGAAGGGAAACGATATAATAAGCCGAACCAAGGAAGACAGCGCCGGAAATCATTGTTCCTACGGCAGTCAAGATACTAACGGTGACAACGGATGTTGAAAACTTCTTAAGACTGATGAATAAAAGGTAAAACAGAAAGGCTGTTGCCAATTTGTCTATGATATTTGGAATCTGTCCACCAGGAAATGTAGTTGTCATGGCAGAGATGGCTCCAGCAGCCAGGGCGACAATGAAAACATTCTTCTTCGCGGGAAACAGGGTAATCGCCAAAAACATCATCAACAGCATCATATCCGGTTTCATTCCAAGGAAGAATCCAGGTACGATAAAATGCAGGGCAGCCCCAATCCCGATTAATAGGGACAGTGACACAAGGGTTTTCGTTTTCATTTACTCATCTCTCCTATTCTCATCTCAACTAACATCTTTTCTTCAACAATGCACTATTGCCTGTTGCAAGAAGTTTAAAATAGTATATCATAAGACCTATTTTTTTAGAAGTTATATTTGTTTTAATTAAAGGATTTGAGCTTCCTTCGCTTTATACGATTCCTGGAATTTCTTCATGAAATCCGCAAGGTCCTGGCAATGGGATATAGGGACAGCATTATAGATGGATGCTCTGCAGCCACCAATGGAACGGTGACCGTTCAGTCCTACGAATCCGGCTTGCTTTGCCTCTTTAAGGAATTGTACTTCAGCTTCTTCTGACGGAAGCGTGAACGTCACATTCATTAATGAACGGCTGTCCGGTAGGGCATGGCCTTTATAAAAACCATCGCTGCCGTCGATGGCATCATAAATGACTTTTGCTTTTTCTTCATTGACTTCAGCAATCTTTTCAACGCCGCCCTGTTCTTTTGCCCAATCCAACACAAGGGACAATAAGTAAATGGCCAATGTCGGGGGAGTGTTGTATAAAGAATTATTTTTCGAATAGATAGAATAGTTCATCATGGATGGAACTTTGTCATTATCTGTAATTAAATCTTTACGGATGATAACGACCGTGATTCCCGATGGACCCAGATTCTTTTGTGCACCTGCATAGATGATGCCGAATTTACTAACATCAATTTTTTTGCTGAGAATATCACTTGACATATCAGCTACTAAAGGAATGCCCCCTGTTTCCGGGAAGTCCTTCCATTGCGTACCGTAAATCGTATTATTGCTTGTGATATGAAGATATGCAGCATCATCATTCAATTGGATGTCTTCGACTTTAGGGATGAACGTATATTTTTCATCTTTTGATGAAGCGACAACAGCCGTTTCACCAACCTTTTTGGCCTCTTTTAATGCCTTTTCCGACCAAGAACCAGTTAGGACATAATCTGCCCTTTTCCCATCATTCAAAATGTTCATGGGAATCATGGAAAATTGTAGGCTTGCTCCTCCTTGAAGCAGGAGAACTTCATAATTTTCAGGAATTTCCATGAGGTCTTTTAATGATTGAATGGCATGGTTATGAATTTTTTCGAATTCCGAACTTCTATGGCTTAATTCCATGACCGACATACCGGAATCCTCAATATTCAACCATTCGTTTTGGGCTCTTTGTAAAACTTCTAAGGGAAGGGCGGCTGGCCCAGCGTTAAAATTACGTGCACGTTTCAATTTTTTTCCTCCTATGCGACTATGTGATAAAGTATTTGAGACTATTCATATATCCTACCAGAAAACTAAATTCAATAGGAGGAAAATTTAGAATTTTAGGTGACATTTTGTTTTAATGATGGGCCAATGCAAAAAGGTCCTCCATTTTGAGTGAGGACCAAATCGGGATCATTGTTTTTTCATGCAACCAGTGTTAGCTAACGTTCAATTAAAAAGGTATAACGAAAGGAAAAAGAAATTTGCACACGCCATCACGGTCTCATTTTAAATGCTGTGCAATGGAGTCAGCGATTTGTTTCAGGTCATCTGGTGTATAGTCGCTGGTATTCGTTTTCCAAACAGCCCCAAAGCCGTCTCCTTCACCATGCCGAGGAATTAAATGCATATGAAAATGGAAAACGGACTGTCCAGCGGCTTCACCGTTATTATTTAAAAGGTTCAGGCCTACAGGTTGGAATTCCTGCTTCATGGCGCGGGCAATTTCCGGCACCACTTCAAAAAGGTTCTTGGCAATCTCGGGTGTCAACTCATAAAGATTTTCCTTATGTACTTTAGGTATTACCAGCGTATGGCCTTTAGTTACTTGACTGATATCGAGAAAGGCCAATACATGTTCATTTTCGAAAACTTTGGAACTTGGGATTTCCCCATTGATTATTTTGCAAAAAATGCAATCACTCATTAAAAACGCCCCTTTAGAAGTTAATGTATTTGGTTAATCGTACCATAGCTTGAATCCTTGAGAAAAGGAAAAATCATAAAAACAGGATGCAACATAAGTTGCACCCTGCCTGTTGAAAAAGGGGGTTTTGCTTCAAAATTCGCATTAGCATAAATTCTCTGCGACAAACACCTCATCTACATTTTAGTAAAATATGGTTATTATCTGATTAGAGATTTTCCATTCAAAGCAACCATCTCCTATATTTTTAAAAGTTTCATCAACTTTCAAAGCATAATTGATAATTATTGAATGATTTTTCTGCTTTTACGTGCAAGAGAACCATCTCCTTGCTCGAAACGATTTTTTTTAATGAAGCTTCTGGTTTAATTCAGTTATACGTCTTTAACTGACACCTCATTTACAATATGATGTGAATCATTTGTAATAAAACAGTTGGGTATTTCAGTGTAATACGTCTTTAACTGACACCTCATTTACAATATGATGTGAATCACACGTAATGACTAACCCCTTCTTCCTTATTTATGATGACCACCAAGCAGGAAAAATATAATTGGTTATTTATGGAAATTTAGTTCCGGGGACACTCGACTATATAAAAGCAGGAGAATTTGATAAAATGGAAATAAGAACCTCTATATAGAAAGGATCGTTTATATGTCCTTATTGGAAATAAAGCAATTAGTGGGCGGATATACAAAAACGCCCGTTTTAAAGGGAATAAGTTTTGACATTCAACCAAATGAGCTAGTGGGGTTAATTGGGCTAAATGGGGCTGGGAAAAGTACGACGATTAAACATATCATCGGACTCATGGAGCCGAAAGGCGGAAGTGTCTCGATTCATGGTAAAACTCTTGCCCAGGACCCGGATACATATCGGAAACAATTCACTTATGTTCCAGAAACGCCAATCTTGTATGATGAGCTTACACTTGAGGAGCATTTAAAGCTTACGGCCATGGCACATGGTTTGGCGGAAGCCACATATAAAGAAAGGATGGACGTTCTATTAAAGGAATTCCATATGGAAAAAAGGCTTAAATGGTTTCCGGCCCATTTCTCAAAAGGAATGAAGCAAAAGGTCATGATAATGTGCGCCTTTTTAGTACAGCCGTCTTTATATATCGTCGACGAACCCTTCGTAGGTCTAGATCCATTAGGCATTCAATCCCTGCTCGATTTGATGAGGAAAATGAAAGAGAGCGGAGCGGGAATTTTAATGTCTACACACATACTGGCAACAGCCGAGAGGTATTGTGATTCTTTCATAATACTGCATAATGGAGAGATCCGGGCAAAAGGCGATCTTGAGCAGCTTCGTGAACAATTTTCCATGCCGGGGGCAACTCTTGACGATTTATATATTCAATTGACGAAAGAAGAAATCGGTCATGAATAGTCAAAATCTCTGGAAGGAAAGATATTTAGGCTATATAAATGAAACGCAAAAATATCTGCGCTATATTTTTAATGGCCATCTTGTTTTTGTCATGGTATTGGTACTTGGTGGTTTGGCCTATTATTACAGTGATTGGGTGAAGACGTTGGACAGTGATTTCCCTGCTGAATTGATCATGGCCTTTGTTTTATCGATCATTGTGACCAGAAGCCCGATTAATACTTTTTTGAAAGAACCTGATACGGTATTCCTGCTTCCGCTTGAAACGAAGTTGAGAAGCTATTTCAAAAATTCACTGATATTAAGTTGGGTCATGCAGGGGTTTATTCTTCTGGTTGTCCTCATCGCATCTATACCGATGTATTCGAAGGTTACGGGTGCAGGAGGCACGGACCTTGGGATCATCCTGGTCGTTTTGCTTATTTTGAAGTTCTTGAATTTAACCATGCGCTGGCAGGTGTTGAAATATCAGGATACATCAGTGAGCCATTGGGACTCTCTCATCCGCTTTTTACTTAATGGAGTGATTCTTTATTTCATCTGTTCAAGGGCAAATATACTGTTTGCACTTATAACATTTTTATTATTGTTAGGACTTTACATGTATTACCGAAGCGCAACTAAAGGGTTTGTGCTTAAGTGGGAACGGCTGGTGGAATTGGAAAACAAGAGGATGAATTCTTTTTATCGAATAGCGAACATGTTTACTGATGTTCCTCATTTGAAAGGAAAGGTAGCAAGAAGGAAATGGATGGACTGGCTATTATCATTCATTCCGTATGGTGAAAAATCAACGTATACCTACCTTTACGCCCGTACTCTGTTGCGATCGAATGATTATGTGGGACTTTGTTTTCGCTTGACTATCATTGGGTCAGTGATTTTAAGTGTATTCACTAACATATGGGCACATTTGATTGTAACCTTCATGTTCCTATTCATGACAGCCCTGCAATTGCTGCCGGTTTGGAAGGCTCATGAATGGAAGGTATGGGTCTCCTTGTATCCATTGCCAGCAAAAATGAGAGAATCTGCAGTGATAAAGCTTATTTCCTATTTCTTATTATTTGAGGACCTTGTCTTCGGTTTGGTCCTGCTAGTGAAAGGGGAATGGATGTCCGCTTTAGCCGCCTTGGCAATGGGGCTTGTTTTCTTGCTCGGTTTTAAAATTTATGCAGCAAAGAAAATTAAAAACTTTTAATCAGAAGCTGATTTTTCATAAAATCAGCTTTTTCTTTTAAGAAATGAAAATTGAAACTAAAAGCCTCATAGGTGGTATATACATATTTAACGGAGGTGTTAAATGATGGATGAATATGGACAAAAGGCATTATCGGAACTAATATCATGGAAAAAGAAAGTAGCCAAGAAATCCGGCAAGCTTGAGCGGATATCCAAAAAGGCACAAATCAAAATGAATAGTTATATTCCAGACCGAGTGCACAAAATGATTACTGATAGTATTAAAGGGATGATAGAGGCCGTATTATCAGGTTCGAAATATATGTCTAAAGAAAAAAATGTAGTGCTTCTATCCTTGCAGCAAAAAGAAGAATGGGTTGCGGAAACTGTAACGGCCTATCGGAAAACGGCCGTTATAGAAGGTGTTGGAACCGGAGCTGCAGGACTTTTAATTGGATTGGCTGATTTCCCATTACTGCTTAGCATCAAGATGAAGTTATTATTCGAAATATCCCGTATATATGGTTTTGATCCAAATAAATATGAGGAACGCCTATTCATACTCCATATCTTTCAGATGGCATTTTCGAGCGAGGAAAAAAAACTGGAAACATTACGGGTAATAGAAGAATGGGATTCAGGGAAATGGCCGGAAATAGACTGGCAAGAATTTCAGCAGGAATATCGCGATCACATCGATGTCATCAAAATGTTCCAGCTAGTCCCAGGGTTTGGGGCAGCTGTCGGTGCATATGCCAACCATCATTTGTTGGAACAACTTGGGGAGACGGCAGTCAATTGTTACAGAATCAGACTTCTAAAAGAGTAAGGGACGGGGAGAACCCGTCCCTTTATCATTACCGTAATAAAGATTCATTCACCTTTTGCGATGATTGTTTCTTATTGTGATAGGTTACAGCTGCAGTGCCTAATATTTTGGCTGCAATAAGCATCGCTTTTTCATCGATGTCAAACAAAGGATGATGGTGCGGATATGTATGTTCATTTTTTGGCTTGGCCCCCGTAAAGAAGAATGTACCTTTCACATTTTGTAAATAATAAGAAAAATCTTCACCTGTCATATCCGGGTCAATTTCCTCTGTAATCAAAACTTCCTTGACGGATTCAGTGCTTTCGATGAGGAATTTAGTTTCCTCAACATGTGGAATAACAGCTGGATAACCCTGAAAGTATTGATATTCATAAGTGCAGTCGGCAGCTAGGCAGGTTCCTTTAATAACCCGCTCCATTTCTTCGCTTATGAATGAACGGACATCTTCCTTGAAAGTGCGGACGGTCCCGATTATTCTAGCCTTATCTGCAATGACGTTAAAGGCATTATCCGCTACAAAGGAACCGACTGTAATGACTGCAGAATCTATTGGGTTAAGGCGGCGGCTTACGATTTGCTGTAGGGCCATGACTAGCTGGGAGCCGACTACGATTGCATCACGGGTTTTATGCGGCTGGGCTCCATGTCCGCCCTGCCCTTGAATGGTGATTTCAAAACGGTCAGCAGCGGCCATAATGGGTCCATAAGCGTATTGGACTGTTCCGGTAGGGACCGTAGCCCATAAATGGGTGCCGAAAATTACATCCACCCCATCAAGGCAGCCAGCCTCAATCATCGGTTTGGCACCTCCTGGAGCATATTCTTCAGCATGCTGATGGATAAATATATATTCACCTTCGAGCTCATCCTTCAGATCATTCAGATTTTTTGCAAGGACAAGGAGTGTCGCTGTATGGCCATCGTGTCCACACGCATGCATTACCCCGGGTACGGAAGATTTATAGGGAACTTCTTTTTCATCCTGAATGGGTAAGGCGTCGAAATCAGCGCGCAAAGCTACGGTTTTACCAGGCTTATTGCCTGTGATTTTGGCAATAACACCATTACCGCCTACATTCGCCCGGTGTTCGATTCCAAGTTTTTCATAATATCCAGCGATGAAGGCAGCCGTTTGGGTTTCTTGAAAGGAAAGCTCGGGATGTTGATGAAGATAACGTCTGATGGAAACCATTTCTTCATATGAACCATCTAGAAGATCGTGTAATCGCTGTATCATTTTGCGCCTCCTAATGATTGGATTAATTGTAAATAGTATATCATATTCTGAATGATCCAAAGTGAATTAAATACCTTGAGGAGATATATATCATGATTAAATATTCCTGGTTTGCTATGGTTTTGATTTGCTTGCTGCTATTCTTTTTTTTGATGCAAGAAGTCGAGAGTGGAAAGCCTTTAGCGTTCGATACATATTTTACGAAACTTATTTCCGTAGGTGAGAATACTTTTTCGTTCACTTTCTTCAAGTCCATTACCTATCTTGGGAAATCCAAGTTCATTGGTTTTGGAAGCTTATTATGTGTTCTATATTTGTGGATAATAAAGAAGGATTATTGGACCATGGCCATCTTCTCTATCGGTATGGCCGGGGGTGATGTATTAAATGGGTGGATAAAAAATCATATTAAAAGAGTGCGCCCTGAAAATCATTTGATGGAGATCGCTGGCTTCAGTTTTCCCAGTGGACACGCAATGGTGGGCCTTATTTTCTTCAGTATGGTTGCTTATTTAATCATGAAAGAAATTAAAGGAAACTCTTTGAAATGGGCAGTGGGAATCGGTTTCGTTTGTCTGGTTCTGCTAATCGGGGTCAGTAGGATCGCTATGAAAGTTCATTTTCCAACTGATATCTTGGCAGGTTTTGCATTAGGAGCGGCATATATTTTAACCTTGTTTAAATTGTATGAATTCCTCGGGCCTAAAGTACTTTGAAAAAAGGGTTCAGATAAAATAATTGTAAATACCCGTTGCATTTCCCCGGAAATAAAGTAGGAATTTGTCGGATTGTTATAGGTTCATATGATTTTTGGGCAGTCCCAAATAACGCTCTGTATTACTATATATTCAAAGAGGCCCATCCTTGAGGGATGGGCCTCCTATTGAGCAAGATTGGATTATTCTTCTGAATCCTTCACCAAAGTATACTGCGTTACATAGGCTTCACCTGAAAACATCTTCTGGCTGGAATTCGTAACGGGAGCTTTGGAGTCGCTGTTATGCGCCTTCTGAAAGGAACTGGATTTCTTCCAGTTCAAAAAATCGGTTTGTTTCTCCCAAATCGTTAAGATTACATAAGTTTCAGAGTTGATTGGCCGCAGTACACGAAGTGCGACGAAACCTGGTTCATTTTCAATGAATCCTGCCCTGTTTTTAAAACGATGTTCGAATACCGGCCTTCCTTCTTCACTGACAGGTATATTGTTCATGACTACATACCCATGATCCTGAAGGTTCCCTTTCCCATCAACTACTTCATACTTACGTGGAGAGCTGAAGAGCGTTTTACCTTCTGTTTCATGTAAAAGTACTGTAGTGTCAGGGTTTTGCATAAGTAATATATTTTCATTCGGATGCTTATCTTTTTTGCTTTTCAAAAAATTGAAACTGCCTGATGTGATGAATACATTCATAAATTCCCCTCCAATATCTATATAGTACCTGTATACCCATTTTACCCAATGAATAGTGCTTTTACCATTTTCAATCTAACCAATAGTCTGATACCGGTAAGATACTTATAAAAAAGTCGATTTTCTGACAAATAAATAGGTTGGCTATACTTCTATTATAGAAAAAGCTATAGTTTAAGGAGATTCGATTTCAAATTCAACATCCTTCTGATATTCTATGTAGGTAATGAATAAAAATAGAAACGTGATTGCTTGAAAGGTGGATATTAATGTCTAAGGAAATTACGAATGATACATTTTTAAAAGCTGCAAGAGGAGAGAAAACGGATCATGTGCCTGTTTGGTATATGCGTCAGGCTGGCCGTTCACAACCGGAATACCGTAAGTTGAAAGAGAAGTACTCCCTTTTTGAGATTACTCATCAGCCGGAATTATGCGCTTATGTGACTAGATTGCCAGTTGAGCAATATGACGTAGACGCTGCGATTTTATATAAAGATATAATGACACCGCTACCAGCCATTGGTGTGGATGTTGAGATTAAGTCCGGAATCGGTCCAGTCATAGCCAACCCGATCCAATCGGTGACAGATGTTGAAAAATTAGGCGAATTGAACCCAGAGAAAGATATCCCATATGTGTTGGACACGATTAAATTATTGACCACGGAGCAATTGTCCGTTCCTTTGATCGGTTTCTCCGGGGCACCTTTCACCATTGCTTCATACATGATTGAAGGCGGCCCATCCAAAAACTACAATAAAACGAAAGCTTTCATGTATTCCGAGCCCAAGGCCTGGTTTGCATTAATGGATAAGCTAGCGGATATGATCATCGTATATGTCAAGTCACAAATTAAAGCCGGCGTTAGTGCCATCCAAATCTTTGATTCATGGGTAGGTGCTTTGAACGTTGAAGATTACCGCGTGTTCATCAAGCCGATCATGACACGTATCTTTACTTCATTGCGTGAAGAAAATGTACCGCTAATCATGTTCGGGGTCGGCGCAAGTCACTTGGCACTTGAGTGGAATGATCTTCCGATTGATGTAGTCGGGCTCGATTGGAGACTGCCAATTACAGAAGCAAGACAAATGGGAATACAGAAAACGGTACAAGGTAATCTTGATCCTGCCCTTCTTTTATCATCATGGGATGTTATAGAAGAACGGACGAAAAGGATCCTGGATCAGGGCATGGAACAGGACGGCTACATCTTTAATCTGGGACATGGGGTTTTCCCTTCCGTAAATCCGGAAACACTGAAGAGGCTGACCGCTTTCATTCATGAATATTCATCAAAAATGAAGTAAGGTGAGCGAACCATTTGCTAAAAATCCTTAATTGGATGCACAATAAAAGAACGAAATCTTTAAATGAGGTGTAATTTCATGTCAAGAAAAAAAATGGGCCTTTTAGTCATGGCTTATGGTACTCCATACACTGAAGAGGATATTGAAAGATATTATACACATATTCGTCATGGGAGACGGCCAAGCGATGAATTGATTGCCGACCTAAAAGGCAGATATGAAGCGATTGGTGGATTATCCCCGCTTGCAAAAATAACGGAAGGACAAGCTGAAGCCCTTGAAAAGAAATTGAATTCCGTTCAGGAAGAAGTTGAATTCAAGGCATATCTTGGACTGAAACATATTGAACCTTTTGTTGAAGACGCAGTGAAACAAATGCATGAAGATGGAATCAAAGAAGCGGTCAGTATAGTATTGGCACCGCATTTTTCAACATTCAGCGTGAAGTCTTATAATGGACGTGCCCAGGACGAAGCCGCTAAATGGGGGGACCTGACCATAACTTCCGTTGAAAGCTGGTATGATGAACCGAAATTCATTCAATATTGGGTAGACCAAATAAAAGAAGTAATCGGGAAAATGTCCTCGGAAGAACGCGATAACTTCGCTTTGATTGTGTCGGCACATAGCCTTCCTGAAAAAATCCTGCAATCAGGAGATCCGTATCCAAATCAACTGAAAGAAACGGCAGACATGATTGCTGAAGGCGCAGGGGTTACCAATTATGCAGTAGGCTGGCAAAGCGCTGGACAAACACCTGAACCATGGTTGGGACCTGATGTACAGGATTTAACCAGAGATCTTCATCGAACAAAAGGTTATAAAGCTTTCATTTATATTCCTGTTGGCTTTGTTGCCGAGCACCTTGAAGTCCTTTATGATAATGATTATGAATGTAAGGTTGTGACAGAAGAGATTGGTGCAGGTTACTATAGGCCGGATATGCCCAATGTTAAACCTGAATTCATCGATGCTTTGGCTACAATCATTTTAAACAAATTACAGGAAAAGTGATTAATCAATAGAGGAAACCAGTTTAACCATGCTTACAATTCGCTCTACATATTTTCATATGAAGTTGATAGATGCCATGCACCTGGAAAAGCGACGCTTTTTTTACTTTACCTGAGTGATTTAAATAAATACCCCTTTTGAAAAAGTGGCTGTCCATTAATGAGGATGGCCATTGTTTCTCTAAAAAATCGAAAATTTAATTGAAAAGACTGAATATTTTTGGTATGATATCGTTGAACATAATGACTATTTTGTCCGTTTGGTCAGGATCGAGGTGGGAAATGTCTGTTGATCGTAAAAAATTAATTTTAGAAGCCGCGACCAAGTCGTTTTCACTTTTTGGATATAAGGCAACGACGATGGATCAAGTCGCTAAAATTGCCAATGTGGGAAAAGGGACCATTTATACCTTTTATAAAAATAAAGAGGAGCTGTTTAAAGAAATCGTTCAGCGGATGATAGAGGAAATGAAATATGAAGCTGAACAATCTTTGGATGATCAATTCTCCTTTTTTGAAAATCTGCATCGGGCCGTTTATCGAATTCTGGAGTTCAGGCAGGAACATCAATTATCTTTAAAACTTCTTCAGGAAGAGCGGGAAATTGGTACGCCGGCCGTTCAGGAAATGGTTAATGAAATGGAAGAAGCCATTGTATCCTACATTAAGGAAAAACTAAAAATAGCGATTGATAAGGGCTATATACAGCCTTGCGATCCAGAGATAACAGCTTTCCTGATGCTAAAGATGTACCTTGCCCTGATTTTTGATTGGGAAAGGAACCATGCCCCGTTAGAGAAAGAGGAAATTGCTGAACTATTTAAAATATATTTGTTCAAAGGATTATCCGTAAAGTGATAATTCTATTTTTTTGCTGAAAGTCAATGAATCCCAATAAAAAGAAGAGATGCCGATGAGCGGTATCTCTTCTTTTTATTGGGGATGTTTTTCAGCTGCGAAACTGAACCTTATATGAATTCATCCTGCTATTTGGGAAGCGGATGGTGGAACACAAGAATACTACTCTCCAGAAAGGCAATGATCACAGTGGTTTCCATAACATTCGTGCTGTTCTTCGATTTTTTTTCCGCATTCCGTGCATTGTTTCGGAGGCAGGTTTTTAAAGAACTCAACGCTACTTTGAATCATGAACATCATCTCCTGAATTATTTTATTATTCGCTTTTCTATAGTTATATTGTATTATAACAGATTTACAATGTCAATGAATGTTTTATAACATAAGTAAAAAAGGTGAAATAAGGGCAAGAATAGTTTATATTAATGGGGAAGTCATTGAGAGAAAAAAAGGAGTGCCTAAGCATGAAAATCACCGTAATTGGCTGCTGGGGCGGTTATCCAGCTAAAAATGAGGCAAGTTCCGGCTATTTGCTTGAATATGAAGATTTTCGCATTCTGCTTGATTGTGGCAGCGGTGTTCTATCACAGCTGCAAAACCATATGAAGCCGGAGGATCTTGGTGCAGTTGTATTATCCCACTATCATCCGGATCATGTAGCGGATATTGGTGTCCTGCAGCACGCTGCGTTCATACAGCAGATATTGGGCAGCGAAAAAAGGACGATTCCTATTTATGGTCATGATTTGGACGAAGTCGAGTTTGGTAAGTTAACTTATAAAGACGTGACAAAGGGGATAGCCTACACTGCTGATCAACCCTTAACCATTGGACCGTGTAAATTTACGTTCATGAAAACAAATCATCCAGTCCCTTGTTTTGCAATGAGGATTGAAGCAGAAAATCATTCGATAGTTTACACAGGGGATAGTTCATATATGGATGAGCTTGCAGATTTCGCTAAAGACGCAAATGTTTTACTATGTGAAAGTAACTTTTACAGTGATATGGATGGTTCAAAGGCGGGGCATATGACGGCAAGAGAAGCGGGCATGCTAGCGGAAAAGGCTGACGTCCAGCTTTTGCTGTTAACTCATCTCCCTCATTATGGGAATCTTGATCAACTGAAAAAAGAAGCATCCGAGGTATTCAAAAGGGAAATAGCTGTAGCTAAAACCAATCTCGAATTCCAACTATAAATGAAACATCAGTGATATGAAGTCTACAAGGAGGAACAACTGTGCTTTTTATTGATAATAAGGGAATTACAGATCCAAGAATTAACCTTGCCATTGAAGAATATGCACTTAAACATTTAAATATAGATGAAACCTATCTTTTATTTTACATTAATCGTCCTTCAATCATCATAGGAAGAAATCAAAATACGATTGAAGAAATCAATGCCGATTATGTAGAAGGAAATGGCATTACAGTTGTTCGCCGCCTTTCCGGGGGGGGAGCGGTTTATCATGACCTAGGGAATCTAAATTTCAGTTTCATTACGAGGGACGATGGGGATAGTTTCCATAATTTCAAGAAATTCACCCAACCTGTCGTGGAAACGCTTGAGAAACTTGGAATACATGCTGAATTGAGCGGTCGTAACGATATTCTGGCTGAAGGAAAGAAAATTTCGGGAAACGCGATGTTTTCAACGAAGGGCAGAATGTTCAGTCATGGGACATTGCTGTTTAAATCAGAAATGGATCATATTGTATCCGCTTTAAAAGTGAAAAAAGATAAAATAGAGTCAAAAGGGATAAAATCAATAAGAAGCCGTGTCGGTAATATTGCTGATTTCTTAAAAGAACCGATGTCTGTTGAAGAGTTCCGTTCGTTCCTTCTGCAAAATATTTTCAAAGATAGCGGTAAGGTTACAGAGTATATTTTAACGGAGACGGATTGGGAGAAAATTCACATAATCTCTGAAGAAAGGTATCAAAACTGGGAGTGGAATTACGGAAAATCGCCTAAATTCAACTTGCAAAACTCACATAGATTCCCTGTGGGGTCTGTTGACATCCGCCTTGAAGTGAACAGGGGAATTATTGAAAATTGTAAAATCTACGGCGATTTCTTCGGGGTCGGAGAGGTTGCGGATATTGAACAAAAGCTTACTGGAACACGTTATGAAAAGGAAGCAATCAGCAGGGTACTAGATGAGATCGATGTTCGTCATTATTTTGGCAATGTAACGAAAGAAGAAATATTGGCACTAATATATTAAGCCACAAAAGCCGTCCCGACTTAATAGGACGGCTTTTGTGCCTAATAATGACAGTAATTGCTTGAATATGGATAAAATTGTTGCTGTAATAGCTTTCTTTTAATATAATAAAAATGTATTTAGTTCACCATAAAAATGAATGACTATTCATTCATGCTATTTGCAGGGGAGGGAGAAAGATGAATTTATCTGAACAGCTTCATCAAATGGCTTTAAAAAAGGCGGATAAGCCAGCATATTACTTTATGGATCAATCCACTTCATATGGGGAATTGGATAAAGCCGTTACGAAGTTCGCAGACGAATTACATAGGCTGGGTGTTTCCAAAGGTGATAACATTGCGCTGTTATTAGGCAACTCTCCACATTTCATCATTTCGTTGTATGGGGCTATGCGAGCAGGGGCGACCGTAATTCCCGTCAATCCAATTTACACACCTGACGAGATTGGTTATATCCTTAATAATGGCGATGTAAAGGTTGTTGTGGCATTAGATAAGCTTTTACCCTTACTAGAGAAAATGAACCCGATCCTCTCAAGCGTAGAACAATATGTTATTTGCGAAACGCAGCAGGATAATGGGGATATTAGCGAATTTAACATCTACCCAAAAATGAAATCGTTTACAAAAATGATCGAAACGGGGGATGACGGTTTTAAAGGGCCAGAACTGGATCCTGAAGATACGGCAATCATACTCTATACTTCCGGAACAACGGGGAAACCAAAGGGGGCCATGCTCACACATACCAATATCTACTCCAATGCACATGATATTGGTGAATATTTAAAAATCTCGGAAAGTGACCGTGTCATTACGACATTGCCAATGTTCCATGTTTTCAGTTTAACGGTAGTTGTGAATGCCCCATTGATAAGCGGAGGTACGCTTTTAATTGTCCCGCAATTCAGTCCAAAGGAAATATTCAGGCAAATCAAAAAATATGATGCAACCGTTTTTGCTGGAGTGCCTACGATGTATAACTTTCTTTTCCAATATCCAGATGCGAATGAAGATGCTTTGAAGTCGTTACGAATATGCATATCGGGAGGATCCGCAATGCCTGTGTCCCTTCTTGAATCATTCGAGCGAAAATTTAATGTCAGGGTTTCAGAAGGATATGGCTTATCCGAAGCTTCCCCAGTTACCTGCTTCAATCCTTTGGATCGTCCAAGGAAGTCGGGATCCATCGGAACCTCCATCCTTAGGGTGGAAAACAAAGTGGTCAATGAGCTTGGAGAAGAAGTGCAAATCAATGAGGTAGGAGAATTGGTTGTCAGAGGTCCGAATGTAATGAAGGGCTATTATAAAATGCCTGAAGAATCAGCCGCTGTCTTGAAAAATGGTTGGTTATATACAGGCGATTTAGCCAGGATGGATGATGAAGGCTATTTTTTCATTGTAGATCGTAAAAAGGAGCTTATCATCGTCGGTGGTTATAATGTCTATCCACGTGAAGTGGAGGAGGTTCTGTATGCCCATCCTGAAGTAGTTGAGGCAGCAGCCCTAGGCGTTCCCGATCCCAATCAAGGGGAAGTGGTTAAGTGCTATGTGGTAAAGAAAAACAATGCATTGACAGAGGAAGAACTGCTTGCCTATTGCATGGAACATTTGGCCAAATATAAAGTACCGGCAAAAATTGAGTTTTTGGCTGAACTTCCAAAAAACGCGACTGGTAAAATTTTACGTCGCTCTTTGAAAAACCATGTACTGCAAAACTGAATTTCATTGATCATAAGGAGATCATTGCCTATATCCGGCAATGGTCCTTTTTTTGTACAACCAAAGTGTATCATGCTGCATAAAATATATTGGAGAATCTTAAAACCTTGATTCTTGTTTCGAAAAGAGTTATGATTGTCATTAAAAATTTCCACATAATTGTAAGGAGGGGTTAGATGAGAGATGTAAAGCTTTTGGATATTTTTACACATCCCATTGCTCAAAAATACTTGAACCGTTCAGGTCTGGCACATGCGATTGCGGTAGCATACCATGCGTTTCACTTAGCAAACGAGTATAATGTCGACCCTGATATTGCTGCTAAAGCTGGACTTTTGCATGATATGGGTCATTTCACCTGGTATCGCAATGGTAAATGGGATTATGATTTGTATAAACAAAATGATATTCACCCCATCAAAGGTGCAGAACGAGCACATAAACTTTTAATCCGCTTGGGGGAAAACCCGATAAAGGCAAAGACCATTTCCCTCGCCATTTTATTTCACACCGATTCGTTCTTACCTTCAAATGATATTATTCGTACACCGCTTCAGCAAGTCGTCAAATGGGCCGACGAAAAAGATGAAGAAGAAGGTGGAAAACACCATTATCGCAAAATTGATTTTCCCCGGGCACAGGAGAGCATCATGAAACTTGATACGCTCATAGATGAGGAACAAAGAAGAAGGCTATCATCCTGAAGACAAACGGGTGATAGCCTTTTTACTGTCAGGAGGTACACTTTTTAAGCATTTTACAGTTTAAATTTGTTATCAGGTGAATTAATGATGTAAAGTATAGACCAATAGAACTATTAGCGCGGGCAATTATAAAAAATTATCGGATTAATAACAATAATGAAAGTAACAGGTGATGTTATGAAGTCGATTAAGCTATTGATATATGGTGGTCAGGGAAGATTTGAGGAATTCATCGAAAAAGAAGAAGACATTAAGGCCATAGGGGTGACTGGAAGTGAAATGGACCTTCTTGATTTTAATCACACATCATCAGTCATGCCAGATGTCATTCTTATTGATGCCCGGTCATCTGGGAAGTATGGACAGGAAGTCATGCCGATCCTAAAGGTAAAACATCCATCCACTCCTTTCCTCATTTTTACTGACTATTCAGAAGATCATTATCTTATCGAAGCGATATGCCATGGTGCAGCAGGTTATGTGTTACAGGATGGCGGAATGAAACAAGTGCTGTCGGCAATCCGTCAATGTGCCAACGGTCAGATAGTTTATCCCGCCTCATTTAAATCAATTTTAATGAAGAAGCTGCAGCAGGATGTTGAAAGATCACCAGTAACTTTGGATAAGGCAATCGAAAAATTGGGGGCCTTTTCTAAACGCGAGTATGAACTGCTTATCCTGCTGACCCAAGGTGAAACAAATCAGCAAATCTCAAAAAAACTTTTTCTATCCATCGGCACGGTAAAAAACTATATAAGCCGTATTTACAAAAAACTGAATGTTAATAATCGACCGGAGCTTATGGCACTTTTGTATAGTTTTCAAAAAAGCGGGATGAAGGGATGACTACTCATGCCCGCTGTTCCGTTAGTCGGCTTCATTATCGATTTCGCATTCCAAAAAATTTGATGAAACGATTTACATCAAGGTAATTAGGTGCCGGCAAAGGGATAAAGTCGTCGTTACCTTAAACCTCCAAAGCCCTCCGTTTTTTTAAAAATATCTCTGCATATTCATCATTTCATCTCCTCGATGTCAATATTATCCCGGAAGTACATTTTTGACTGAAGGTGTATTCTGTGAAATCTTAAGGTTGATAATAAAGAAGAAAAAATAAAAAAATGATGGAGATTGAAAGGAATAAATAATATAGAAGGGAAATGCGGTTCTAACCTGTCCATTTTGGATTAAACTATTAAGAGGAGATTCGTTTAAGGAGGGGCATCATGGTTAGAAAATGGGCTGGAAGAGCGATTCTGTTATATATCCTTTATGCAGCGGCGATGTATTGGTATATTTTTTATGGAGCTGATACCTCGATTCCCGAAGCTTTGCGTGGAACTGCAGCAGATCCTGCAACATTTCTGAATGCAAGGGAACTAAAGCTTAGCGAAGAGTATTCAGGACTGCGGAATTTTATTTTTTTCGTATCCAGGCCATATGAATGGCTGCTGTATTTCTTCATTTTATTATTTGGTTTTTCAAAAGCATTTGAAAAGTCGTCAATGGCAGTCTCGAAATGGAAAGCGGTCAGAACGGGCATCTACTTATTCTGGCTTTCCGTTATTTCTTACCTGGCACTGTTTCCAATCAGTTTCATCGGATATCGGATGAGCAGGAGTTACCATATAAGCACACAAAGTTTCACCTCGTGGATGAAGGATGGAGTCATCGAATTCTGGGTGAATTTCGGGATGATGTTCATCATCGTGTCCGTTTTGTATTGGTTAATGAAGAAAAGTGTGAAGAAGTGGTGGCTCTATGCTTGGATGTTGTCCATTCCATTTACCTTGTTTCTGATGTTTGTACAGCCTGTATTGATTGATCCGCTATATAATGAATTCTATCCGCTCAAAAATAAAGAGCTGGAAACGGAAATATTGGCACTTGCCTCACAGGCTGAAATTCCTGCTGAACACGTGTATGAAGTAAATATGGCGGAAAAGACAAATGCCTTGAATGCATACGTGACCGGCATAGGTTCCAACTCAAGAATAGTCCTTTGGGATACGACCCTGCACAAACTGAAGGAAGATGAAATCCTTTTTATCATGGCACATGAAATGGCTCATTATGTGGAAAAGCATATTTATATAGGGATTGCAGGTTATTTAGGACTGACTTTAATCGGTTTGTGGATGACATCGAAAATCATGAACTTTATCATTAAACGCTGGGGCCATCTGTTAAAGGTTCGTTCTATTGACAGCATTTCTTCTCTTCCTTTATTTCTCTTAATAACGTCTGTGCTGCTCTTTGCTTCGAGTCCGCTGTCCAATTATGTTTCCAGATATCAAGAAACAAGGGCTGACCGTTATGCCATTGAAATGACCGGGGATAAAGAATCAGCAATCACGACGTTCCAGGAACTCACGAGGTCGGGTTTGAGTCAAGTCAACCCACCATTCCTGGTTAAATGGCTGCGGTATTCCCATCCAACCATGCTCGAGCGGATTTCAACGGTTGAAAATACAGATACAAAGGGTGATTGAAAGCCAGCTGAAAACCAGCTGGCTTTTTTCTTCTATATCGGAAAAATGTAAGTTTGTAAGTTGTTTTCAGAAAAAACTATTATTTTTAAAAACCTAAGGTTCTCTACTATAATAAATTAAATTCCCAGTTCGTTTTAAGGAGATCGGATATGTATAATGTACTTTTGATCACTATGGGCTCAGTGCTTGTTGCAGTAGCCTATAACTTATTTTTGATACCTCATTTAATTTTAAGCAGCGGACTTAGTGGACTTGCGATTATGTTCGGAATCATCACTCCGGTCAACACAGGGATATTGAATTTTCTGTTGAACCTGCCATTGCTGATTCTTGGATACTTGAAATTAGGGAGACGCTTTATCACCTATACGATATTATCAGTTGTCGTGATATCCGTCAGTTTATACCTCATTCCAGTTCACGGAATATCCACTGATCCGATTTTGTCTTCTTTATTTGGCGGAATCATATCGGGATTCGGTATAGGCATCATCTTTCGTGCTTCAGGTTCTTCAGGCGGTTTTGATATCATTGCCATGCTTTTGGCTAAGAAGAGCGACTTTCCACTTGGTACATTGCTTTCGGTGATGAATGCAGTTGTGGTGGTTATCTCAGGCTTCATCTTTGGTTGGGATGCCGCATTATATACGCTGATTTCCATTTATGCAGCAGGAAAGGTGATCGATACGATCCATTCCAATCACATTAAATTAACATTGATGATCGTTACCAAAAAGAGTGACGAAATGAAAACCAAGCTCTTGACCAACCTTTATCGTGGAATTACAGTCATGGATGGTGAAGGTGCATATTCAGGAGAAAAGAGTAAAGTAATGATGACAGTCATTACACGTTATCAGTTAACCGATGTAAAAACGATGATAAAAGAAGTGGATCCGAATGCTTTTGTCAATATAACCGAAACAGCCGAGGTCATGGGGATGTTTCATAAAGAGTGATGATAATTAGAAAAGCCTCCCAATATTATGGGAGGCTTTTCTGATCATTAGGCTTTTTTATTCATGCATTTTAATTGCCGAACTGTTTTAGTAAAACGTTCATTTCAGAACTTAGTTTTAAGAATAAAGGTTTGTTTTTCATATCCAAGGCTTCATCGATCTGTTTTGCAAGGATATTCTTTTTGGTAGTAAGGACGGCTTCCTGAATAATCATATCAATTAACATTTCCTGAACCACGGCATCGTTTTTCATTTCGCTCATTGATAAGGACTTCACTGACTCTGAATAAGATTTTTCATTTTTCAAAGTTACCACCCCTGACCCTTTTTATTATTATATGGATTTGAGCGGATAAAATCAACTGAAAATTTAAAAAATTTAAACATTAATAGAGAATGTGTCATTTAGATGACGAAAAAGCCACTAAATAAAAGAATTCTTAATTTTTCGTGAACTCCCTTTTTATGTTTTAGGGTTGTGCTATTATAGTGAGTAATTTAACATACATTTACTATTCCCCTTCACTCTTCTTAGACAATGGGGAATGGAGGGGTACAAGCAATCAAGAGTATAAGCTTCGGTAAAGTAAAAGCGGTGTTTAGTAATGAGGAAGAGGTGGATTAAAAATGAAGGAAAACAATCAGGGAATCATCGAGGAATATGAAATCACGCCACATACACTAATGGTTTCGCCAATCAATTATGGCAGTAAAATATATTCCCGTATCGTTGAAATGGAGGACGAGTTCATCTCCCCGTTTAAACCCATGGAAATAATAAAGAAAAGCTGTGAGTTCTTCGGATCAAGTTATGAAGGACGCAAGCAAGGCACGAAACAGCTCATAAACATCACACATAAAGCACCGATCGCGATTGATCCGACCAGTTCGATTTTCTTCTTTCCGACTACATCTCCGTTGCGTCCTCAATGCATCTGGCTATCACATGAGCATGTGGCATCCTATGATCGCCTGGATTCCAAACATACAACCATCACATTCAGGAATAGACAAACTATCGATATAGCAGTATCATGCAGTTCTTTCGAAAACCAGCTGCACCGGACATCTTTTTTAAAAACGAAATTGATCCAGAGAATTGAGGAGACAAAGAGGAAATCCTTCTATCTGTTTTCCGATGCAAATGGGGCAAAGGCTTCAGAGGTAATGTCAAAGTATATACCGCGTTAGTGGGGTTTCAGGGATAATCATAAAAGAATGCAAACGGGATTCATTCAAAATTAAAGCAAGCCCTTCTTATTAAAGAAGGGCCCCGGAATTAATCCTCAAATAATTCATCCATTAAATCGTCAATCTCTTTTCTTAACTGCTTAGTGCCTTCTTTGGAAATGGTGATCGTATTACCATCGATAATCAGCATATCTCCTACTTTTGCTCCCTTGGGAAGAGCGCTTTTAGGAAAATCCTTCATGTCGCCACCTTCGATTTCAACGACAGCGATCTTTCCCTCGAAGCGATCGATAATTCCTTGTACCATTTATTTCACCGTCTTTACAGTAATTTTCTGACCTGTAGAAGTAAAAATAATGTTACCTGATTTATCTGTGCGATAAGTTTTGGCTTTCACTGAATTCAACCGTTTTACAACAGTAGAAGTAGGGTGCCCATATCCATTTTTCCCTACACTGATTACAGCGTATTTCGGTTTTGCTTTGTTAATGAAAGCTGAACTTGTTGATGTTTTTGCACCATGATGGCCGACTTTAAGTACATCCACACTTGGTACCAGTTTTTTAGCCAGCATATCTGACTCTGCTTTTACTTCAGCATCACCTGTAAACAAGAATGTTTTTTTGCCGTGTTTAAGTAAAAGGACTGCACTCCAATTATTTAAGTCAGACTTAGCATATTCTTTAACAGGTGCAATGAATTTAAGGGAATTATCCTTAGCTTTAGTGTTGATTTCCACGCCAGTCTGCGCCTTTTTTATTGTAAGCTTCTTCTGCTTAACAGCCGTTAAAAAGTCTTTGTATGCTTGGGTAGTATGAGAAATTTTAGGGGCATACACAGATTTCACATTAAGCGATTTTATCACATAAGCCAGACCGCCCACATGATCCGCATCTGGGTGAGTTGATACTAATGCATTAAGTGTTTTTACCTTTTGTTTTTTTAGGTAGGCTACAACTTCGTCGCCCTTTCCTTTACCGCCGCCATCGATTAAAACGTTTTCGTTACCTGTTTGAATAAGGATTGAATCTCCTTGTCCTACGTTGATGAAATGTACCTTCACATTTGAGGCTGCCTCGGTTGTTTTAAGTCCTGTGAATAAAGACAAAACAAGAACAGCGACCAGTAGAATATTTATTTTCTTCATTTTTTTCCCTCCAATAATAATTTACCATGTGTAACAGGGAAAATGGGGATTTGGACATAATTTTCCTTGTGATAAAAAAAGGAAGATGGGCGTCTGAATCGTGGTTAGGTAAAATAGACCTAGGTATTTATGTTTAATTAACAAAGCTATTAAATTACAGGTGAAAAGACAATAGAAAATCTATTTCTCTCAGAATATTATAAGAAGAATGTTATAAGAGTTTACATGCTTGGTATTGAAGGAGCAGGCTACGTATCTGAAGTTGAAAGTACAGAGCGTTATAGAGAATGTTGATGAGTTTGTTTACTGCTTAAGAATAATAGATGAATATTATGGAGTTCGACCGGATGATATAAGCAGAATTGAATAGATATAAAACTTGTAATGAATATATACAAGATAGCTTTCAAGAGGCAATTGAGAACTAGGATTGATACCATATCGGAAATGTCTTGCACTTTCAAATTAATTATTTCTTATAAAAACCATACAAATAAAACATTGCATGGTTTTTATAAGAAATAAGGGATTGAGGAAATTTTTTACAATCAAGCAATGGGGTATGAATTTGTTAATGGTTCACTTCATAATGCATAATATAATAGACACCACATGATGTATCAATAATTTTGTTCAGTATTTCACAAGCGTTTTCGCGAAAGGTTCTTATTTTTTTGGCAGGTAAATTAATACTTTACATATCAATTGATGGTTACAAATAGATGATAGTAAGTATGGATATGCAATTAACAATCTTTTGCAAAAACATTATACGGACTCTAAAATGATAGTGTTGGATAATGGTTATTATACGAGCCCGACCTAATATCGTTAAGGACTGTGTCCTTGAATCGTTCAGTTCAAATCATGAGTGATGTGTTACATTCTTCGGCGGGTAATGACATTAGTTACTTTACCATTGATTTGTCGAAGCGCCTCTTTCAAGAAAGCTGTTTTCCTAACTTTCTCATCAATATGATGAGTGCTTTGGTTTGATGAGGGTGGAAACGATCATAACGGGGGTCACTCCAACCTTTGCCAAGGAATATGTAAATAACTTTGATTTAAAGAATCTTAAAACTAAAATGGTTCACTTGATTACATAGGTTATGCCTTGATCGAAAATTGAAAATCCATGTTTGAACAAGCCAATTATTATATGATTATGGAACATTCATACAGGTGAATGGAGGTAAGTAAGTCCTATAGATCTTGATTATCAAAAATTGGCCTCCCGTAACTTTATGAAGCAGGAAAGGTGGGATGCGTTGTTAATGGCATACATACTTACAACGAAGGTCATCTGTACCCTTCCCGAAAGGCTCCAAACACCCATAGTTCACAAACATATAGTGGTGATGCTGTAACCCGCTAATTCCTTGAACGGTGTCTTTTTTCGAAAAAGTAATAACATAACAAGTCTTCGGTTTTGTTGCGAAGGCGGGGATTGAAATAATTATGATGTTCCTCGTATCCTTTATATAAAAAACAATACATCGTGAAGGATTCATCGCGTTTGATTTCACTAACCTTAATATTCTCCTTGCGCAAATATCGCCTTACCTCGGCAAGTTCGTCTTGAACCACTTTTAAAATATGTTCGACTAGCTCCGAATAGGGCCTTTTTAATTTAAACGGACTAATTTCGATGACCTTGAGATCCCGGTTTAAGACTGTTATAACCATAGGGAGGTAGATGGCTTTTTCAATCATATTTCGGTCATCTTCTGGAATGCGGGTCATCTTGACCGCTCCTTTCTAAAGTAGCACGGTTTTTAATATTAGTATGTATACTATGTAAAAAAAAGAACGTTTGTTCTGTTTTTTTATCCTAATGTATTTTCAGTGTATATGCAAGCGGTTTTGATAAATCTAGAAATATTCGTTAACAAGATTATGTTTTCCGGAGTTAGGGAAAGTATGAAGGTATATGGATAATAATTCTTGCAATTTCAGGGGAAAGTGATATATCTAAAATAAACAGTTTTTAATAAGTTTATGCTGCTTGGATAGCAGCATGTCGAGGGAGATAATTATGGATTTGGATACTATACGTGAGTGGTTTACACTTGATCATATATCTGCACTTATTCAGCAATATCGCTCATTCGGTCCAATTCCCGGGATCTTACTGCCGATGCTGGAAGCTTTTTTGCCCTTTTTGCCTTTAGTGGTGTTCGTGCTTGCTAATGCAACGGCTTTTGGCCTATGGTGGGGATTTTTATTTTCTTGGATTGGTGCGGTAGCGGGTTCTTTTTTGATCTTTTGGATTATTAGAAGATATGGACAAACGAGGTTTTTCCGATTTTTGCAAAAGCATAAACAGGTGCAGAGGTTGATGGTTTGGGTGGAAAGCCATGGATTCGGTCCTTTGTTCATATTGCTCTGCTTCCCTTTTACACCTTCGGCCATCGTTAATATCGTGGCAGGACTTTCAAAAGTCAGTCCCTTGCAATATGGACTTGCAGTAGTGGGAGGGAAAGCGGTGATGATTTTTACGATCAGCTTCGTAGGTTACGATTTAGTATCCTTAATTCATAAACCTGTGCGTACGATCATTATCGGGATCGTCATCTTTATCCTATGGTATGTGGGGAAAAGACTTGAAGTCCGGTTAAATAAAAGCATGAAGAGGGAAGAAGGGCAATAAATTAGTATATAAATGCAGTAGGGGTTGAACTAGATGGAAAAAACAAATAAGAATTCTTTATCCGATTGGATAAAACCAGCGATGATAGCTTTTGTTATTTACATCTTAATCCGTACATTTTTCTTTTCAAGCTATGATGTTGAAGGGAAGTCGATGCAGCCGACCCTAGAAGATGGAAATAAACTTGTCGTGAATAAAATCAATTACCAGATTCATGATATCAACCGCTTTGACATTATTGTTTTTCATGCGAATTCACAAGAAGATTATGTTAAGCGAGTTATAGGGATTGCAGGTGACCAAATTCGTTATAAAGATGATTGGCTTTACGTAAATGGTAAGAAAGTGGATGAGCCTTATCTTGAGAAATTCAAGGAAGGTTTCCCGGAACAGGACTTTACGGGTGATTTTACATTAAAAGAATTGACGGATGTAACCAAAGTTCCGGAGGGCAAACTTTTTGTCATGGGTGATAATCGTCTTGAAAGTGCTGACAGCCGTCACTTTGGTTATATACCGGTTGAAAATGTTGTTGGTAAAGTGGATGTTCGATATTGGCCGGTCAAAGATTTCAATTATAAATTTACAGGTGAATGATCGTGGAAGCCCAAAATTATGTGGGCTTTTTCTTTTGGGGAAAAACGCGAACGTACGATTGGTGTTTTTTAAAGGGAAACGGTAAAATAATAGAAAGTAAATCTAATTGGAAACAGAAACCTAGTCATGGTGACTAAAGTATTTCTGGTATGATGGATCTAGATATTATGTTGTAAGGGGGAAAAAGAGATGTCACTCCGTTTTTTACTGGGAAGATCGGGTGCAGGGAAAACTTCGAATATATTGGACGAAATTCGCTCCAAATTGGCAGAAGATCCCGAAGGAAATCCAATTATCTACCTCGTTCCTGATCAGATGACGTTTCTATCTGAATATAAATTAATTAAAACACCAGGCCTTGCCGGAATGATCCGGACACAGGTTTTTAGTTTTAGCAGGCTTGCTTGGCGCGTTCTTCAGGAGACCGGGGGGATGAGCCGGCTGCATTTGGACAGCGTAGGCGTTAATATGTTGATACGGAAGATCATGGATGATAAAAAGGAAGAGTTAAAGATGTTTCGTCGTTCTGCTGATAAGCAGGGGTTCATTGCACAGATGGAGCTAATGCTGGCTGAGTTCAAGCAGTATTGCATCCAACCTGATGACATTCAAAACTATTTGGCCGAAACCTCGCAGGCTGGCAGCGGCATTCAGGATAAACTGCATGATCTTGAATTGGTCTATCAGGCTTTTGAGGATGAAATGGTTAACAAATATTTAGATTCAGAAGACTACTTCACTTTGCTGATCGAGAAAATGGCAGGTTCTTCCTATATAAGGGATGCGGATATATATATTGATGGTTTTTATAGTTTGACTCCACAGGAATTATTGATTGTGGAAGAAATGATCAAGCTGTGCAGGAGTGTAACGATCTCGCTGACGTTAGATCAGCCCTACAGACAATATGCTCCGGATGATTTACAGTTGTTCAGGCAAACGGGAAATCTATATCATCACCTTTATCAGGCTGGATTGAGGAATGGCATACCGATTTCAGAAGATCGAATCTTAAAAGGAACGGAAAGGTTTGGAAAGAGCCCAGGACTGAATCATCTGGAAACTTATTTTGCCATTCGACCTGCACAAACTTTTGAGCAGTCGCCTGATGTAACGATCGCCGAGGCAGTTAACCGCAGAGCCGAGATCGAAGGAGTTGCCCGGGACATCTTGTCGCTGGTCAGACAGAAGCAGCACCGTTTCAGTGATATTGCGATTTTAGTCCGGAATGGAGAAGCGTACGCAGATATTTTACAAACTGTTTTTCGGGATTATCAAATTCCCTTGTTCGTCGATTCCAAACGGACGATGCTGAATCATCCTCTGATTGAGCTGATTCGTTCCACTTTGGAGATCATCAATGGCTATTGGCGCTATGAGCCGGTATTTCGTGCCATCAAGACGGAGCTTCTATTTCCGCTGCAAAATAACCACGATAGAATGCGCGAACAGGTAGATAAGCTGGAAAACTATGTGCTGGCCCGTGGCATTAAAGGAAGCAGGTGGACGTCCAAAGATCGTTGGACCTACCGGCGCTTCCGCGGACTGGAACTCGAGGACCGGAATCAAACGGATAAGGAAATGCAGCTTGAGCAAGAGTTGAATGAGCTGAAGCAATTATTTACCGAGCCCATCTTGAAGCTCTCAAAACGTGTTAAAAAGGCTGTTAATGGCAGGGAATTGTGTGAAGCCCTTTATCTATATCTTGAAGAATTGCATGTATCGGAAAAATTGGAAAAGCTGAAACAAGAGGCAGAAGCAGCAGGTGATTTGGTATCGGCAAGAGAGCATGAGCAAACATGGAATGCAGTTGTCGACCTATTGGATCAATTCGTTGAACTGCTGAGCGGGGAAGAGCTTTCCATGAAACAGTTTGCAGTTATCATTGAAGCTGGTCTGGAGTCGCTTGAATTTTCTTTGGTACCGCCGGCAATTGACCAAGTATTGGTCGCTAATCTAGATTTATCCCGTCTGGATGATGTGAAGACAGCTTTTGTCATCGGCCTGAACGAAGGGGTTTTGCCAGGAAAAGCTGTATCTGACGGGATATTTTCAGATAGTGATCGTGAGGCGCTGCTGGCTGGTGGACTTGATGTTGCCCCAAGTTCAAAAGTGCGCCTGCTGGATGAGGAGTTTACAGCGTACAAAGCCTTTACTACGCCTGCTGAGGCCCTTTATTTATCATATCCGCTTGCCGATGAGGAAGGAAAGGCACTTTTACCCTCATCTTATTTGAAACGGGTAAGGGACGTATTGCCGAACGTGTCCGATGTGTATTATATGAACGATCCGTCCGATCTGCCTGCTGAGGAACAGGTGAAATATGCTGCAAATCATGATGTTGCCCTATCGTACCTGGCTGCCCAATTGCAGCTGAAAAAAAGGAACTATCCAATCCATTCACTATGGTGGGATGTATATAATGCCATTATGGATGATGAAATGGCCGGTCCTTCAGCAACTAAGGTTTTATCGAGTCTTTTTTATCAAAATAGAACAAAGAAATTATCTGAGGAAACAAGTAAGCAATTATACGGTGAGAGCATTCTTACAAGTGTATCCCGGATGGAAATGTTCAATAGCTGCCCGTTTTCCCATTATGCCGCTCATGGCTTGAAATTGCGGGAACGGCAAATTTTCCGTTTGGATGCCCCGGATATAGGCGAGATGTTCCATGGAGCGTTGAAAATGATTTCCGATTATTTAAAGGAACATGATATTCCATGGTCTGCATTGACCCCGGAACAATGCTTGGAACTGGCCAGAATTGCTGTGGAGAGACTTGCTCCTAAACTCCAAAATCAGATTTTGTTAAGTACGAACCGCCATCACTATTTACGCCGGAAACTGGAACACGTGATTGGACGGGCCTCGATCGTATTAAGTGAACATGCAAAGGTGAGCGGTTTTGCCCCAGTCGGATTAGAACTTGGATTCGGAAAAAATGGCGAGCTTCCTCCACTTTCTTTCACATTGAAAAACGGTACGAAGATGGAACTGATCGGGCGGATCGATCGCGTGGATAAAGCGGAAGAAGATGAGGGTGTCTATTTGCGTGTGCTCGATTATAAGTCGAGTGAAAAGGAACTGAACATGAGTGAAGTGTATTATGGACTCGCGCTGCAAATGTTGACATACTTAGATATCGTCGTCACCCATTCCAAGTCGCTTATAGGAAAAGAAGCGATTCCAGCCGGCGTTTTGTATTTTCATGTGCATAATCCTGTTGTCAAATCAAAGGGAATGCTCAGTTTGGATAAAATTGAAGAAGAAATTTATAAAAGTTTTAAAATGAATGGACTTGTACTAGATCATTCAAATGTCATTCAGATGATGGATACCTCGCTTGATATTGAAAATTCGGGTAAGTCGGATATCATTCCAGCTGGATTTAAAAAGGACGGATCGCTCCTTGCGGCTTCCAAAGTTGCCAGCAGGGAAGAGTTCTCGCTTCTGAATCATCATGTGCGCCGTATTTATCAGGAGGCTGGTGATCGAATGGTCGATGGTGATGTGGATATAACGCCATATAAATTAAAGGAAAAAACGCCATGTACCTTCTGTTCCTTTAAATCTGTATGTCAATTCGACCAGTCACTGGAGGAAAACCAATTCAGGAATTTGGCACAGAAGAAACAAAATGACGTTCTTGAGCTATTAAGGGGGGAGGGAGAGAACGATGAGTAAAACGAAAATTCCTGCTCTGCCAGGAGACGTGACTTGGACGGAAGATCAATGGAAGGCGATATGGGCTAAAGATCAGGACATTCTGGTTGCGGCCGCTGCAGGTTCAGGGAAAACAGCGGTGCTGGTCAATCGGATCATTCAAAAAGTCATTTCCGAAGAAGATCCAATCGATGTAGATGAACTGCTCGTCGTTACATTCACCAATGCCTCGGCTGCCGAGATGCGCCATCGGGTAAGTGAGGCATTAGAAAAAGCGATCAATGATAATCCGCATTCACAGCATTTGCGTAAGCAGTTGAGCTTGATTAATCGTGCTTCGATTTCCACACTTCATTCCTTTTGTTTAGAGGTGATCAGGAAGTATTATTATCTGACGGATATTGACCCGGGCTTCCGGATTGCAGATTCTACGGAGATCCAGCTGCTCCGTGATGAAGTGATGGAAGAGCTTTTCGAGGAGCAGTATGGCCAAAGTGATAATGAAGAGTTCTTTAATTTGGTTGATGCTTTCACAAGCGATCGAAACGATGATGCGCTTCAGAATATCGTTCGATCGCTTCATGATTTTTCGCAATCGAATCCTGATCCGGCCCGATGGCTCGATGGTGCTGCTAGCATGTATGAGTTGGCAGATGATGATGGGATTGATGATCTTTCGTTTATCGATTCATTGAAGTTTGATATTGGTTTACAAATGGACACTGCCAGGGACTTATTGGAACGCTCATTTGCGTTGACAAAAATCCCTGGGGGGCCGGCACCAAGGGCTGAGAACTATATAGCTGATCTTGCCCTGGTTGCTAAACTTTCGGAAGTGAAGGATCAATCCTGGAACGCTCTTTATGAAGAAATCCAAAATGTGAAATTTGGAACGGCAAAACGCCTTACTGGTGGAGATTTTATCAAAGAAGTTACGGATGAGGCTACCAAGTATCGTGATAAGGCGAAGAAGATCATCAAATCGTTACAGGAAGAGTTATTTTCCCGTAAACCGGAAAGCTATCTGCGTGATATAAGGGAGCTCAAGGGCTATGTCGATACACTTGTAATGCTTGTTAAACAGTTTGACGATCGATTCTTCGCTGCAAAAGCAGAAAAGAACTTGGTGGATTTCGCCGATTTGGAACATTATTGTCTTCAAATTTTGACAGGGGAAACTGTGGATGGTGAACGAAAACCTTCAGCGGCAGCCGTAGAATATAGGAGCCAGTTCAAAGAGGTACTCGTAGATGAGTATCAGGATACGAACCTGGTTCAGGAATCCATCTTAAAACTGGTGACGGCTGACGGCGAATATAATGGGAATCTTTTCATGGTTGGCGATGTCAAGCAGTCCATTTACCGTTTCAGGCTTGCGGAACCGAATCTCTTCCTTGGAAAATACACACGTTTTACTCATGATGGTGTTGATTCCGGACTGAAAATTGATTTAAACCGCAATTTCCGGAGCCGTAAGGAAGTTCTCGATGGGACCAATTTCTTGTTTCAACAGTTGATGGGCATTACAGTCGGTGAGATTGATTATGATGAAGATGCCCAATTGAAAAAAGGTGCCCCATATCCCGAAGACGATCTAAATCCGATCGAACTCCATTTAATTGATGGAACAGCCGATCCGGAAGCTCATTCGGAAACGGAAGGATCGGACGGCGGGTTTGAAGCCGAGGAGCTTGAAAAAGCACAGCTCGAAGCAAGGCAGATGGCCAAGCTCATTAAAAAGGCTATAAGCGAAAAGCATCGGATATATGATACGAAAACCAAAAAGTACCGATCTGCCACTTATCGAGACATGGTCATTCTTCTTCGATCGATGCCATGGGCACCGCAAATCATGGAGGAATTTAAAAAGCAGGGGATTCCAGTATATGCCAATTTATCGACAGGGTATTTTGAAGCGACCGAAGTGGCCATCATGATTTCCTTATTGAAGGTGATAGATAACCCGCAACAGGATATCCCATTGGCATCCGTTCTCCGTTCACCTATCGTCGGGCTGGATGAAGAAGAGATGTCACAGGTGCGTTTATTCCATACAGGAAGCTATTACGAAGCGCTAGCTGATTTTTACAGAAAGAGTGACCCGGAAGAACATCCGGGGCTTTATGAAAAAGCCTCTGCGTTTTATAAAAAACTAGTGAAGTGGAGGAAGCTTGCCAGGCAGGAAGCATTATCAGATTTGATCTGGCTACTATACCGCGAAACGCAGTTTTATGATTTTGCAGGTGGGATGCCGGGTGGCAAACAGCGTCAGGCCAATTTAAGAGCGCTCTATGACAGGGCAAGGCAATATGAAGCAAGTTCTTTCCGCGGTCTGTTCCGTTTCTTGCGTTTTATAGAAAGGATGCAAGAACGTGGGGATGATTTAGGGGCAGCTCGGGCTTTAGGGGAACAGGAAGATGTAGTCCGGCTGATGACGATTCACTCCTCAAAGGGGCTTGAGTTCCCGATCGTGTTCATTGCCGGCCTTTCCAAGCAATTCAATATGATGGATTTACGCAAGCCCTATTTACTGGACAAGGATTATGGCTTTGCGGCAAAGTATGTGAATTCCGAATTACGGATAACTTATCCATCCCTCCCTCAATTGGCTTTCAAGAAAAAAAAGCAACTTGAATTAATTGCCGAGGAGATGCGTGTCCTCTACGTGGCGCTTACAAGGGCTAAGGAGAAGCTTTATTTGATTGCCAGTATCAATGATGCTGAAAAAACGCAGCAGAACTGGGAAAGTAATGCGGCACATGGAGAGTGGCTATTAAAGGACTATGTACGGGCAGGTGCAAAAAGTTATCTTGATTGGATTGGTCCATCCCTTGCCCGACATCGGGATTCTCTTGGTGCTGCAGGTCTTGGCTTGGAAATGGAGTCGCATCCATCGAATTGGTCCATTTCCGTCATTCCAAGTGAAGAGCTTGCTGTTCTGGATGAGGAAGAGGCACTGGTTCAAGAGCAAATGCTTGATCATGTCCAGAAATCGGAGAAGGTCGGTATCGTTTCCGAGTTTTATGATGATATCAAGGAACAGCTGGAATGGGAGTACCCAGAGCATGATGCGACGGTGTATCGTTCCAAGCAATCCGTTTCTGAACTAAAACGTCAATATGAACTCAAGGACGAGCAAAGCTCCACAGAGTTGTTGCGTAAATTTAAGCGGCCTATCACGAAGCGGCCGACTTTCATGCAAGAAAAGTCACTGACCCCCGCTGAAAGGGGTACGATTACACATTTAGTCATGCAGCATATCGATCTATCTAAAGAGATTACCATTCAATCGATTCAGGAACTGATCGTTGACTTGATTCAACGTGAGTTGTTGACGGAGGAACAGAAAGAAGCTGTGGACCCTGAGACGATCGTCGATTTCTTTGACAGTGAAATCGGGCAAAGAATGCAGAGGGCCGGGAGCATTCGCCGTGAAGTGCCATTTACGATGTCGTTGCCTGCAAAGGAAGCTTATAGCGATTGGGCAGCTGGAGATGAAGAGATACTTATTCAAGGTGTGATCGATTGTATCTTTGAGGATGAACAAGGTCTTGTGCTCCTCGATTATAAAACGGATACCATCACCGGCCGTTTTGCTAGCGGGTATGAAGGGGCTAAAGAGATTCTTGCCGATAGATACCGGATGCAGCTTCAGCTTTATACGAGGGCTGTTGAAGGGATAATGAATAAGAAGGTAACCGGGCGTTACTTGTTTTTCTTTGATGGCTCGCATTTATTGGAAGTATAAGAGAGAAGGAGTGTCCCATTGATGTGGGACCTTCTTTTTGGTTAAATAAACAGAATAGTTTGAAAAAGTATAAATGCTTACTATATACTAGTGGAGAAAAATACCTTTTTAAAGGAGTAGAGAAGAGTATGACGAGTGAGATCAAGAGTAAGGGGTACTTTGGTGAGTTTGGTGGAAGCTTCGTACCAGGTGAACTTCAGGAAGTTATGGATATTTTGGAAACGGAATTCCTGAAATACAAGGATGACCCGGAATTCATTGAGGAGTTTCAATATTATTTGAAAGAATATGTCGGGCGCGAAAATCCGTTAACACTTGCGAAGAATTTAACGAAAAAGGTTGGCGGGGCAAAAATATACTTGAAGCGTGAGGATCTGAATCATACAGGTGCTCACAAAATTAATAATGCGATCGGACAAATCCTGCTCGCTAAACGGATGGGTGCTAAACGCATCATAGCAGAAACGGGCGCGGGGCAGCATGGTGTGGCGACTGCGACAGCATGTGCGATGTTTGGCATGGAGTGTGTGATCTATATGGGTAAGCTGGATACGGAGAGGCAGGCATTGAATGTCTTTCGGATGGAATTGTTGGGGGCAAAGGTCGTAGCGGTCGAAAAGGGACAGGGTCGATTGAAGGATGCCGTTGATGAGGCATTGAATGATTTGGTGCAAAACTATGAAAATACTTTTTACTTGCTTGGTTCAGCAGTGGGACCACACCCATATCCAACGATCGTTAAGCATTTTCAATCAATCATAAGTGAAGAATCAAAGCGCCAGATCCTTGAAAAGGAAGGAAAGCTGCCAACTGCCATCATTGCTTGTGCAGGAGGGGGAAGTAATGCAATTGGTGCTTTTGCTCATTATATCGATGAAGAAAATGTCCGTTTAATTGGTGTAGAGCCAAGTGAAGCACCAAGTATTTCGCAAGGTGTCCCGGCAGTATTGCACGGATTCAAAAGTTTGACGTTAGTGGACGAACAAGGGGAACCAAAACCGACATTTTCCATAGCAGCCGGATTGGATTACCCAAGCGTAGGACCCGAGCACAGTTTTTTGAAAGATAGCGGACGGGCGGAGTATGTAACGGTTAAAGGGGAAGAAGCTCTTGAGGCTTTTCAGGTATTATCCAAAACAGAGGGAATCATTCCAGCTCTCGAAAGCTCACATGCTCTAGCTCACGCCTTGGAGCTGGCGAAAGAGTTGACAAGAGAGGATATACTGATCGTCAATTTATCAGGCAGGGGAGACAAAGATGTCGAGCAAGTATTTAACATGTTAGAAAAATAGGCCGAATTTAAAAGCCTCCCTGGAAAGGGGAGGCTTTTTCTTAGACTAATTATTCCCTGTAATGGGCTGGTCGACCCCATTGACATCAAGGACATTACTACCATTCAGGCCATTGGCCGTAAAAACGATTGCAGCTGTGTTAGCTGAACCAGATCCGGTGACAGTTTTGCTGGAAGATTTCGGCGAAATGACGGCTGCATCCCCGAATAACAGGTTTCCTTCCGCGATATTGAATATTTGGACTGGACCGACAATAGCTGGCATATGAATTCCTCCTTTTAAAATTTAAGTGGTGTTGGTTGAACCCTCAATTGGTGTCTCTTCGGTTTTTTTAGGAATCTCCCGAATGTGTTTCACTCTTGATTCCATACGTGCATGGCCTACGTTCCCCACACCAACTACAGATGAGGTTGATATCCCGATTATATTGATATTGCCGACCCGTATGAAGGGATTCGGATTTGAAAAACTTGATATGACTGGTTCATTCAATCTCGGAATATAAAATGGTCTCTTGGAAATTTCATAATCTTCGAAATGAATATCGACTGACTGGAAAGTTTCGCTTTTCTTCTGGATTGCCAAGGCAAATGATTTTCCGTCAATATAAGAACAGTCTCCAATCTGCATGGTGGAGCTAAAAATGAGTGTCTTGGAAGATATAGACTTTACTTTTGATATTCTTGAAAACATCTCTTTTATCCTTTTGGAGCAAATGGGACGAATGGTCCGATGATAAGGGATTCCGGCGGGGTATCGAATGCGGAAGATAGTTGGACCGTTTGTACATCCCCTATGAGAAATAAAGCAGAGCTTGCTACACCGGTAATTTTAATATCTCCTACGCAAAGCTGGTGATTGGTTACATTAAACTCCATTTGGATTTCCTCCTGTCTCGGCTTGTGAATGGGTAATGAATTGAAATAATGCGGTTTGAATATCGGATTTCACCTTTTCCCTGATCTTTTCCTTGATATTATCCCTTTGCTGCGGAGCACGTTCCGCGTACGAAAGATTATCGAAATACATATTGATTCGTTGATGCAGCTGGCGTTCGACGTCCTGCTTAATAAAATCATGATAAGAGGGTTCCAATGATATTTTAAGCTGGTTTTCCGCATCGTGAATCATATTCTCCAAGTCTGAAAGTATATCGTTGTGAATTTCCTCGACGACGATCTCCCTGCCTGGAAATAGGTTAGGGCTAGGTTGAACAGGTTGGTTGTTGACGGCAAATTCATCAATGTTGTTAAGATCAGTTGGATTTAAACCGATATTCAATGTTCCATCTAGAGATTCGACCTTTAACTGATCGAATTTATATTCAATTTTATCTACATGGATTGGCGGTTTATTTTTCAGCTCGGCTAGTTCATCTTTCAGGCGTTTGAGTTCGTGTTCAAGTTTCATGATCCGTTTATCCTGGGCTTCAAGAAAACGCTGCATTTGTATGGAATATGAATATAGATCCTGATTCACGATTCAACACCCCACCTTCACATAAGTTAATTTTATATAAGACAGTATATGAAAAAGTTGGAGGTAGGTGAATGCCTATGAACTAGGAGCGGGTAAACGGGACGAAACTGGTTGATGGGACTACATCAGCTTCAATTTGTGGAGCAGGCTCAGTGAAGCCTCCGGTATTGGCTAAGGTGGAATATGGTTTAATAACCCCGGCGCTTCCTATTTGAAAAACGGATGAATTGGCGATGCTTTCAATTTTTATCATATTGATTTGTATGGTCTGGTGAATATTGAAGATCATGCTGACTCCTTTCTTAAAGCCATTAGAGATTTAAGACCAGTGGCTGATCGACACCATCTGTATCATTTGTATTTGTGGTGCTGTAGGCATTATAGAGGGATATGGATTCACCTGTATTAAAAGAGCCAGCACCTGCAAACGTTTTTGAGGTGGTATATGGACTAATCTTAAAGACGTCCCCAATATGGACAATTCCACTGCTACCGACGTTGATAACTTGAACGACTCCTACGATGGCTGGCAAGAAAATCACCCTTTTTTTATTCTGGTTTTTCCCTTGAATCTCAGGCCATGAGCCTATCACTGAAGGGAGTTTCAATGTATTGTATGTTGACTCATGATTGATGTGATTCATCTGCCTACCAATATATTGTTATATAACAATGGTAAATGTTATTGGAATTTTGATAACAGATATGGTAATATAATACTAATTCAGAATCTTCAAATAAAATTAGAGGTGAGGAAATGAATGTACCATTAGTATTATCGCATTTCTTGGATCGAGCAGCCTTACTATATGGCGATAAGAAAGCAATCATTGGAGATGACAAGGTTTTAACATACTTAGAGCTGAACGGCCGTGTCAACCAGCTTTCGAATGGTTTAAGGGACCTTGGAGTCAAAAAGGGTGACAAGGTGGCATATTTGGCACCTAACTCAATTGAAATGCTTGAAGGCTTTTATGGGGTCTTTCAGCTTGGGGCAGTAATCGTTCCATTGAATATCCGTTTGAAGCCTGCCGATTATGTATTCATTTTGAACCATAGCGAGTCAAAGGTCCTTTTCGTAGATCAGGAATTGTATCATCTAATTTTCCCTGTCAAGGATGAACTTGAATCGGTGGAGCACATAATCGTTCATTATAAAAATGAAGAGATAAATGAAACCGATTACAACCATTGGCTGGAACGTTATGATAACAAGTGCTTCAACCGGGAGTCCGTGGATGAAAATGATGTTTCGAGCCTCCTTTATACTAGCGGGACCACAGGAAATCCCAAAGGGGTGATGCTGACTCATCGCAATAACTATTTACATGCCCTGGGTGCGATGCATCATTTCAGGGTCAATGACCGCGATACATATTTGCATGTACTGCCGATGTTCCATGTGAATGGGTGGGGTGCCCCATTTTATTATACGGCAAATGGTGCCACTCAAGTTTGTTTGAGGAAAACCAGCCCCGAAATGATATTTGAGGCATTGCAAAAGCATAAGGTTTCCATAATGCATATGGCACCCACGGTTCTGAATTCGCTGTTTCAATATTATGAACGGAATGTTACGAATATCGAGCAGGATATCCGAATCGTCGTTGCGGGTTCCGCACCGCCTCCTGCATTCGTTACAAGGGTGGAAAAAGAGTTAGGCTGGGAATTCATTCAAATTTACGGAATGACTGAATCAACACCGGTTAGTCTGATATCGCTGATTCGTTCTGAATTCGATGATCTTTCTGAAAAAGAAAAATACAGAATGAAGGCGAAAGCCGGATATCCCATCATAGGCAGTGAGGTAAAGGTCATCCATGGCAATGGGGAGGAAGTGGCCCATGATGGCGTGGATATCGGGGAGCTCATCGTCCGCAGTCATGGAGTGATGTTAGGTTATTGGAAAAATGAAGAAGCGACAAGCCAGACACTAATAAATGGATGGCTGCATACTGGGGACATGGCCACAATCGATGAAAATGGCAATGTTGATATCGTTGACCGCAAAAAGGATATCATCATTAGTGGCGGAGAAAATATCTCTTCCATAGAAGTGGAAGGAGTACTCTACGAACATCCGGAAATTCTTGAAGCGGCAGTCATTGCCGTTCCGCATGAAAAATGGGGAGAGACGCCGCATGCCTTCATTGTGCCAAGAACGGGCGTGGAATTAACGGAGGATGATATAAAGTCCTTCACACGGGAAAAACTAGCTCATTTCAAATCAGTTACCAGTGTATCGTTCGTCGATGAGCTTCCAAAAACGGCATCGGGGAAAATACAAAAAATCCATCTCCGTAATGATTACTGGGAAATTAAGGGGAAATTAGGAAGATTCGTTAATTGATGCCTCGCTAACGCTGGTCAGAAATGATCAGCGTTTTTTCTGTTTCCCTTTAAATTCGGTTTCATATTAAACTATGAAGAGTAACTCATGCCATTGTTGGATATGGACGGTCATTTTAGGAGCACTGGAATTTGTTTCGAAAAAAGCATCCTGTTTAACGATAAAGTGTTACTATTATAAAATATTTCAAATTATTATAATTTTTCTTTTTCATCATGTTGATTCTAAGATTTTTGGATTGTGGGGGAGAGCATTGAAACGTATTCATTATAGCTGGGTTATTTTAATCATAACCTTCTTCTCGATTATTGTAGCGGGAATCGTTAGGTCATCATCGGGAGTATTCATCGTACCATTTGAAAGTGAGTTCGGGTGGGACCGGTCCGTCATTTCTTTAGCCTTCGCCATAAGTCTTTTTCTTTATGGATTATCGGGTCCATTCATGGCCGCTCTAATTGAAGTGATTGGATTGAAGAAAATGATGGTATTGGCCATGTCCACTTTATTGGGAGGGATTTTCCTCACTTTTTTCATGGAGCATGAGTGGCAGCTCATTTTAATTTGGGGAATTATCATTGGATTGGGTTCTGGAGTGTTTTTAACGGTTTTGAGCCCATATGTGGCAAATCGTTGGTTCGAGAAGAGGCGGGGGCTGGCGGTAGGGATACTCACGGCAAGTACAGCCACAGGCCAGCTCATTTTACTTCCGGTTTTAGCCATCATCATTGAGAATTATTCATGGAGATGGGCGATTGGATTAATTTTAATCCTTAGCTTGATCATGCTGGCAATCATCCTTTTATTCATGAAAAACAATCCGATGGAAGTTGGCACTCTTCCATATGGATTAGAAGAGGAAAGTCAGGAGGCTGTTATAGTCCAAAAGAAGAACCCCATCGCCATGGCTTTTCAGTCATTGATTGAAGCAGTGAGAGTGAAGGAATTCTGGTTATTGGCAGGAAGCTTTTTTATATGCGGTCTTTCAACGAGCGGGTTGATCGGCACACATTTCATTTCTTACTGCATTAGTTTTGGTTTACCGGTTGTGACGGCAGCATCACTGCTATCTTTCATGGGAATCTTTGATTTGATTGGTACGACTGTATCCGGGTGGTTATCAGATCGTTTCGATAACCGTTGGCTGTTGTTTTGGTATTACGCTCTAAGGGGTGCTTCCCTCGTATTACTTCCTTTTGCGCTAAATGAAGGCTCTATCGGTCTATTGATAATCTTCTCCGTTTTTTATGGCTTGGATTGGATAGCCACCGTTCCTCCAACCATAAGCATTTCAAGGCAAGTCTTTGGCATGGAGAAAAGCGGGATTGTATACGGTTGGATATTCGCGGCCCATCAGGTGGGTGCAGCAGTGGCGGCGTACGGTGGAGGGCTTATCTTCAAAATATTCAATTCCTATACATGGGCATTCTTTCTTGCAGGAATCTTTTGCTTATTGGGCAGCTTGTTTGTCATACTGATAAAAAAGCAAAAAGCGGTCACGAAAGTTAAAGATGATGCAATGGAGTTATAGAAAAGATGCTAAATCTGTATGGATGAAAGAGGGTGTACGGTATGAAGGGCACAATGGTACCATTGCAGGAAAATAAACGGATCGTAAGCATCGATGTTTTACGTGGATTAGCCATTTTAGGTATTTTTTTAGTGAATATGCCTTCTTTCCACTCTCCGCTCTTGTACATAGATGGTGCCGAGCGGTGGTCCGAGGGATGGGACAGGATTTTGTACAGATTCAGTGATATTGTCGCACAGGCCAGCTTTTATCCATTATTCGCCTTTCTGTTCGGTTTCGGGGCAATCATACTAGCTGTAAGGACTGAAGAAAAGGGTATTTCATTTCCTTTACTATATATGAAAAGGCTAAGTTTCCTGCTGATACTCGGGTGCATTCATGCTTTTTTCATCTGGCATGGGGACATCCTCATTAATTATGCTGTATTTGGGTTTGCATTTTTATTTTTTTATAAAATGAAGGGCAGGAATTTAATTCTGCTAGGCTCGGTTTGTTATGTCCTGCCTTTTGCGATATTGGGTTCGCTATTTCTTATATTGGGCATTTTTGATAGGGAAGGGATGGCAATAACGACTGATTCGGCGATGATGAAACAGTCTTTGGAAGTTTATCAATCTGGTACATTTACGGACATAATGAGTCAAAGGGCACTGGATTGGTATATGGTGAATAACCCTAATAATGCCATTATCCTTTTTTTATCGATTTTTCCGTTTTTTTTAATTGGAGCAGGCGTTGCAAAACAAGGCATTCTCCAAAATCCAACCCAATATAAACGACAATTGAAGATGATTTCGATTGTAAGCTTGCTATTGGGCATGTCAATTAAGATTCTGCCATATGTGACGGTTTACCATTTTGGTACGATATTCGTGCAGGATTATTTGGGAGGGCCGTTACTTACGATTTTTTATATCACGGCAATTACGCTTTTGGCGGAACAGGCAGGGGCTTTCCGCCTCTTACACCCGCTTTCGTATATCGGAAGGATGTCGATGAGCAATTACTTGTTCCAATCGATAGTATGTACGGCCATTTTTTATTCATATGGCCTTGGCTTATATGGATCAGTCTCTTATACGACAGGATTTGTTTTCTTAATAGCCCTGTTTTGCCTCCAAATTCTGCTTTCCTTATTGTGGATGGGGCTGTTTAAATACGGACCGGTTGAATATATATGGCGTTTGGTTACATATGGTAAAAAGCCGGTTATGCGCAGGTAGGGACCAGTTAAGAAGAAATGTAAATGGTGTTCATTAAATTGTTGGTTTTACCCGTTCAGGTGATTCCTTAGTTTTGTTTTTTTGTAAAAGCCTATGATATGATGAAATGGAAACTGAACGAGGGGGCAAAAAAATGACACATATGCATATTACGGCTTGGGTTATCGGAATCATTCTTTTCTTTGTCACATATTCGATGCTTAAAGGTGGAAATCCGAAAGCGAAAATGCTACATATGATAACACGGTTGTTCTATCTATTGATTTTCCTGACTGGCGGTATGCTGATCACTGATTTTGGTGCTTACGCAGTAAAAATGATTGTTGGAATCATCGTGATTGCGGCGATGGAAATGGTGCTGGTCCGTACGAAAAAAGGGAAAAGCACAAGTGCCATGTGGATATTGTTCATCGTAGCGCTTATATTCGTCCTTTATTTAGGGCTTTCGCTGCCACAAGGAATGGACTTTTTTTAATACTGAATTGAAGACGGGTAAATGAGGAAACCTCATTTACCCGTTTTCTTTTATCCTTTATTGTGAATTCACTTTCTCAATGACGATCCTTTTTCCAGTGTTCAGGGTGAATTCAAAACGATCGTGATCCTTTTTCCCATAAGAAAAGTGGTGCTGGACGAGGCATATTTGGCTCTCATTATCAAAGGTGAAGAAATTCACGCCGGACTGGTTAGGGACGGCCCTTAAAAAGGTGAGCTGGTTATAACTATATATACAATCATAAATAGAAAAATCAAGTGAATTCAATGTCGTTACAAATTGGAAAAAGGAATCATCGTTCAATTCTTCCAATAAACGTTCAAAAGAGTAGAGCAGTTTTTTGCGTATCCGAATGGGCTCATTTTCCCTTAAGAAGGTGATTTCCCGGTGAAGCAAGATTTTCCCCTCTTCTTCAACTACTCCTTGCTGCCAGCGCCCACCCCTGTACACTTCAATGATGCTATCAACGTGGTCTTCAATGGAGCAGGCCTCATCTGTTTCATCATCGAAAAAAATCCATTGTTGATTGATATTTTCCACTGTTCCTTCGGTAAAAGCTCTTGTTTGCCTGTTCATTAACTTGATTCGTTGTTGCTGACTCATACATATACCTCCAATAGTGGAATCCTCACCTACTTTTTAGTCAAAATCCAATGAAAATATAACTGTATATTTTAAAATTTTATGGACAAATAACCATCTTTCCGTCTTTGCATAGGCTATGTTTAAACACGGGATGCTTTGCTCAACAATTCATTAACAACGCCGGGCGATGTGGGCAGGGTAGTCCTACGGAATTGCTGATCGGTACTTAGGGACTGTAAATCTTTTTTAAGACAGGGAGCCAATCTATTTTTGATGGTCCGGATAGAAAGGATGAAGTGTAAAATGTGTGGGATAACAGGCTGGGTGCATTTTCAAAAAGATTTACGGACAAAAACGAAAACACTGGAAAACATGACAAAAACGTTGGCAAAGCGGGGGCCAGACGAAGAAAATGTTTGGAGCGAAGCCCATGTTGCCTTTGGTCATAAACGGTTAACGGTTGTCGATGCGGAAGGCGGAAAACAGCCGATGACGAAAAATCACGAAAACGGCAGATATACACTTTGTTATAATGGTGAGCTATATAACACCGAGGATATTCGTAAACAGCTATTATTAAAAGGATATTCCTTTAACGGTCATTCTGATACAGAAGTTTTACTAATTTCTTATATAGAATGGAAAGAAAAATGCATTGACTTGTTCAATGGGATTTTTGCATTTGCGATTTGGGATGAAAAGGAACAGAAATTATTCGTTGGAAGAGATCGCATGGGAGTAAAACCATTCTTTTACGCGGAAAGGGACGGCGGGTTCATTTTCGGATCGGAGCTTAAGGCGATTCTGGCCCATCCGGATGTTAAAACGGAGATTGACCGCGAAGGGTTGTCTGAAGTTTTTGGTGTTGGTCCATCCCGAAAGCCAGGTTCAGGCGTATTTCATAATATCCAGGAATTAAGGCCTGCCCATGCGCTTACCTTATCAAGGAAAGGCCTCCGGATTTGGAGATATTGGAATGTGAAAAGCGAAGAACATCGGGATACTCTTGATGAGACGGCCGAGAAGGTTCGCTTCCTTGTCGAAGATGCAGTCACACGGCAACTTGTATCAGATGTTCCGCTGTGTACCTTCTTATCGGGAGGGCTTGACTCAAGCTCGATAACAGCCATTGCGGCAAACGCCTATCAAAAAGAAGGAAAAGGCCAGCTTCATACGTATTCCATCGATTATGAAGATAATGAGCGCTATTTTAAGGCAAATGACTTTCAGCCTAACTCTGATGGGTATTGGATTAAAAAGATGTCGGATACCTTTAATACGGTTCACCATTCATCGATCATCACTCAAGAGCAGTTGACGGATTATTTAACGGAAGCTGTCCTTGTAAGGGACCTCCCAGGCATGGCGGATGTCGATTCTTCTTTACTTTGGTTTTGTAAGGAAATCAAGCGGGATTTTGTCGTAGGCCTATCCGGCGAATGTGCGGACGAAATTTTTGGCGGTTATCCTTGGTTTCATCGTGAGGATGATTTGAATCGTGCTGGTTTTCCATGGATGAGATCGACTGGGGAGCGGGTATCTTTATTAAAAACGGAATGGCGCGAGAAATTGAAGCTCGAGGAATATGCGCAGGAAGCTTATTTGACCACCCTTGCCGAAACGCCTAAATTGGAAGGGGAAAGCGGTGTGGCAGCAAAGCGGAGAGAGCTTTTCTATATGAACTTATTATGGTTCATGACGACGCTCCTTGACCGGAAGGACCGGATGAGTATGGGTGCAAGTCTAGAGGTGCGCGTTCCATTTGCCGACCATCGCCTTGTTGAATATGCATGGAACATTCCTTGGGAAATGAAAATGGAAGGCAACCGTGAGAAGGGTATTCTAAGGAAGGCGTTGGAGGGGCTGTTACCTGATGAGGTATTGTATCGTAAAAAAAGTCCATATCCAAAAACCCATAACCCTATTTATACAGACCGTGTGCAGGCGTGGTTGAAAGACTTACTTACGGATAAAAATTCGGTCCTGCATGAGTTTTTCGATAAACAGAAGCTAACCGATATAGTAGATTCCAAGGGTGCCGCTTTTAAAGTGCCGTGGTTCGGGCAATTGATGTCAGGTCCACAGTTGCTTGCTCACTTGGCACAAACCCATGTATGGTTCAAAGAATATGATATCCAAATAATCGATTGAAAAAAACGGGGCGGATGACTTTCATTGCCCCGTTTTCATTGCTTCAATGATTGAATGCGAGAATTTTATATTGATAACCACCCAGTTCAAAATTACCTTCCTGTGTGGTTTCTTTTGTTCTTAAATCGGTTAGTGTACGTCCTTTCAAATCAAAAGGAAGGGTAAAGGATTGCTGGACATCCGTCGGATTGATGAGGATCACGACAGAACGTTCTCCATTATACTTTTGGTAGGCCACGATATTATCGTTACCGGCTGTATCAAGGAATTTGAACTTTCCGTCATTGGCAAGTAATCTTTCTTCTTTTCGCAAGAGGATCAATGTCTTAATTTCATTGAAAAGCTCGGTATTATGTTTTTCTTCTTCCCAGATCATGCATTTTCGGCACCCTGGATCCATGCCTCCGGTTAAGCCGATTTCATCTCCATAGTATATACAAGGGCTGCCATTGAATGTCAAAAGGATTGCGTGGATGAGCTTGGTTCGAGCTAGATCTTCCCCGCAATCCGTGAAAATCCGCGGTGTATCATGGCTTCCAAGAAGATTGAATGTCACGTCAAAAACATTGGTAGGATAACTGTGATAGATGGCTGTCATTTCTTCAGTGAACTCGCGCGCATTGATGGTTTGTGAAGCGACCAAGCGAAAAACTTGGTTGGTAAACGGGTAATTCATGACCGCATCGAACTGATCGCCGCGAAGCCATGGCATCGAGTCATGCCAAATTTCCCCAAGAATATAAAGGTCAGGCTTTATATTTTTCACCGTTGTTCGAAATTCACGCCAGAATGGCTGATCGACTTCATTTGCCACATCGAGCCTCCAGGCGTCTATATCGAACTCCTTGATCCAATAAGTCGAGACCTCGAGCAGATATTCTTTCACCTCCGGATTCGCAGTATTCAATTTTGGCATCGATTCAAAAAAACCGAATGTTTCATAATTGGGCCTTTCCCCTCCTTTAAGAGGAAAGCTATGTGGGTGGAACCAATCCTTATATTTTGATTTCTCCCCTTTTTCGAGTAAATCCTGAAAAGGGGGGAAATAGTAGCCGCTATGGTTAAAAACGGCATCAAGCATGACCCGGATATTCCGTTTGTGGCATTCGGTTATTAGGGTTTTCAATGTTTCCTTCGTTCCGAATTGCGGATCGATACTCCGATAATCAATCGTATCGTATTTATGATTGGAGTAGGCATGGAAGATTGGCGTGAAATAAATTCCGTTGATGCCGAGGTTCTCTAGGTAATCCAAATGTTCAATGATTCCTTCGAAATCCCCGCCAAAAAAATTGTCCACGGCCGGTTCTTCACTTCCCCAAGGTATCACACCTTCCGGATCATTTTCGGGGTTTCCGTTCGCGAATCGTTCAGGAAAAATTTGATACCAAATTGTATCTTTGACCCATTCCGGTGCCCCGAAAACTTCATTTTGATGTAGATAGGGAATCGCAAAATAGCTTCCGGGATCTCGGGGTGGTTCTTTAAAGAAGCCCTTTTCCGTGTAAATGGCACTTTCATCTTCTGAGGATACCTTGAACCCATATCGAATTCTTCGGTAGGGAGGCTTCACATAGATATGCCAATAATCATAACGGTTATCGCTGCCTGATAAACTCATGGGAAGTTCTTCGTACAGCCACTGACCATCATTATCTGAAATGTATGGATCCCCAAAAATCAATCCAGCTGAGGAGATATCTTGTTTTTTCGTACGTAGGCGGATATGTAGGGTTTCAGTGTTGATGGTATAGCCGTAATTGTCATTAGGTCTATGGTGTATGGATGAAAATTCCATTATAAAACCACTCCAATTCTATAGGTATTTGGGGATGTGAAAAAGGAAACTTTCCGGCTGTTTATGAGGGGGGGGGCACCATGAAGTTGCACTAAGCCAGGTTAAGTGTTTTTCAATATGGTTATATACCCGATTTCAATTGAAAAAAGCACTTATTAACTAAAAAATAACAAAAAGTGTTCATCACTACAAGGAAATAAATACACCAAGGAAAATGTTGTAAAAACCAAAGCCGTTCATATAATGATAACAATAGATTTGGCAACGTTTTCATTAAGTGGCTTTTTTTGAATGACTGAACTGAAAAACAGTATTATTTGGTGCTTTTGGACATGATAGAATAAACATTTTAAAAAGGAGAATGAAAGTGAAGAAGCTGATTTTTCATTTGTTCATGTCCATGTTTTTAATCGTTAGTGTAAGTGCTTGTGGTACCAGTTCAGATTTGGAGAATGAAGTAGTGAAAGAAAATAAGAAAAAAGAAGACAAAGCCAGCAATGAAGCGAAGCCGGAAAAATTGATCATTTGGGAGGAAAAAGGTAAAGCGGAGGCCCTAAAGCCGGTGATTGAAGCTTTTGAAAAAGAATATGGAATCAAAGTTGAGCATGAAGAGCTTGAAATAGCTACCGAGATGTATGAGCGGCTTCGAAGTGATGGGCCAATCGGAAACGGAAAGGCCCCGGATGTCGTAACTTTTTCTCATGAAAAAGTCGGGCAAATCGTGAAGGAAGGCTTAATTCAGGAAGTGAAGGTGGAAGATGAGGTATTGAATGCCTTCATTGAACCTTCAATTAGTGGGGAGATGTATCAAGATAAGGTATTTGGATTGCCAAAATCCGTAAACACATCCGTTTTCATTTATAACAAAAAATTGATGGCTAAGGCTCCTGAGACGATGAATGACCTTTATAAAATGGCGAAGGAATTAAGAAAGGGTAACGTGCATGGTTTCTATGCCAAATGGAATGATTTCCATGATTCTTATGGAGTGATCGCTGGAATGGGAGGTTATATTTTTAAAGATAAGAATGGAAAACTGGACCCTTCCGACATTGGTTTGAATAATAAGGGTGCCATAAAAGGGGCTGCGTACATCCAAAAATGGTATAGGGCGGGGGTGATTCCTAAAGGCGACAAGGCAGCGATCGAGAAGTTGTTCATACAAGGGAATTTGGCTTCTATCATGAGTGACGGTGACTCATTTACCGGGCGAAAGGATACAGGAATTGCCCCCATGCCCGAATTGCCCAATGGCCAGCCAATGAAAACGTTGATGGAAATCAAAGGGTGGCATGTAACAGCATTCACAAAACATCCTTATTGGTCTACGAAGTTAGTTGAATATTTGACAAATGATGATAATGCAATGCAGCGTTATGATTTAACCGGGGAAATCCCTCCTAATAAATCAATCAAACACAATGTCGCAATCAATGAAAATGAAAGGGCACAAGCCATAAGTATACAATTACAATACGCTGAACCAGTGCCGAGTATACCGGAAATGAATAGGGTATGGGGACCGATGAATGCAGCCATGGATGAAATAAGCACTCAAAAAGCAAAACCAAAAAGGGCCTTGGATAAAGCGGTTAAGACGATAAAAAAAGAACGTTAATCGTGTTCTGCCTTTTCCGATTCGGTAACCATGACCAGTATCTCCAATTTGTCCCTTTAGTGTAAAGTTTTTTATAAATTGGATTTGACGTTAAGGGGTCAAAAGGCTAATCTTAAAGGCGTAAAGAGATAGCTAGGAGGAGAGCGGATATGAGAAAAAGAGTGTTATCACTCGCTTTAATTCCGTTGCTTCTTTTTTACGCCATTCCAGTAGGAGCAGCTGAAAAAGAACAACGAACTTGGAAGGATGAAATCGTATATTCATTATTGATCGACAGATTTTTCGATGGGAATACTCAAAATAATGGAGATGCGAACGTGAATGACCCTTCCACGTTTAATGGTGGGGATTTCGAAGGTGTCACGAAGAAACTGAATTATTTAAAAGATATGGGTTATACCGCTATCATCCTTTCACCGATTTTCGCTAATGATGAAAATGGCTATCATGGCGATTGGGTGGCAGATTTCTATAAAACGGATAAACATTATGGGACATTGAAAGAGTTTAAAAAACTCGTGAATGAGGCACATAAACGCGATATGAAGGTGATCATTGATTTTCAAGCAAATAATGTGGGTCCTGACTCCACGTGGCTGACCAATCCAAAAAAACAAGATTGGTTCCATGAAGAAAAAAAGATTTCCCAGGACAGTAGCCAAAAGGATTTGGAAACAGGCTGGGTTGATGATCTTCCCGATTTGAATCAAGATAATGAGGAAACAAGGAAATATTTACTTGATGCTGCCAAATGGTGGATAACGGAAACCGATATTGATGGTTACCGTATAAATAAAGTCCAATACGTAGCAAAAGATTTTTGGAAGGAATTTGTGGATGCAGTCAAATCTGAAAAATCAAATTTCTATACAATCGGCGATGTACAAGGTGATGCCGATTTGATATCAAGCTACAAGAAGACGGGTATCGATGCTTTTATGGCTTATCCACAAAATGCTGAGCTACGGGAAGCATTTGCTGCACCCGATAAAGAATTGAAACCTGTTTTTAATGCGTTTGAGAAAAGCGAAGATGAATTAGGGGGCAATGCCCAGCAGGCATTATTCATGGATACACAGGGAATGCCCCGTTTTACAAAGGATGCAGCCGACCATAACGAAAATCCAGGTTCCAGATGGAGAATGGCGCTGTCGTATCTATATACGATGCCAGGGGTGCCAATCGTATTTTATGGATCGGAAATTGCCTTAAATGGGGATAATGCCCCGGATAATCACAAGTTGATGAATTTTAAGACAGAACAGGAATTGGTGGAATATATAACAAAGCTTTCTGATCTCAGAGACTTGTACCCAGCGTTGGTAAAGGGGGATATGGAGCTTTTATATGAAAAAGGTGGAGCTTCGGTATTCAAGCGTGTATATGGTGATGAAACGATTGTCGTCGCCATGAACAATACGACTGAAACTCAAACGATAAACCTTACTGATAAGGAACTTGAAAGTAATAAAGAGTTGAGAGGTATGCTGAATGGGGATCTGGTCCGCAGTAAGGACAACAGTTACTCTATCGTAATCGACAGGGAGACGACAGAAGTCTACACACTGTCACCTAAATCGATTATTAATATTCCTTACCTGTTAGTCATAGGATTGGTTCTTCTTATTTTTGGTATATTCATTGCTTTGGTTATTAAGCGTTCAAAACGGAACCAACCAAAATAATCATATACCTCTCGATTGTCGGTAGCCGCCAAACATTGTCCCTAAGGCTTTGTGGAAAACAGGATCGGGAGGTTACAGCATGAATAAGACCTGGTGGAAAGAAGCGGTCTGCTATCAAATATACCCGCGCAGTTTCATGGATAGTAATGGTGATGGAGTCGGTGATATAAAAGGTTTGATTTCAAAGCTTGACTATTTGCAGGAATTAGGGATAGATGTTATTTGGATTTGTCCGTTTTATAAATCGCCCAATGCGGATAATGGCTATGATATTAGTGATTATCAAGCAGTTTCCGATGAATTCGGTTCAAACGAAGATATTGATCTATTATTGAAAGATGTTCACGGACGTGGGATGAAGGTGATACTCGATCTTGTTTTGAATCATACAAGTGATGAGCACCCCTGGTTCGTAGAGTCACGTTCGTCCCGCGATAATCCGAAACGGGATTGGTATATATGGAGGGATGGGCAGGACGGTCGTGAGCCTAATAATTGGGAAAGCATCTTTTCCGGAAGTGCCTGGAAATTCGATGAAAGGACCAATCAATACTATTTACATTTATTTGCCGAAAAGCAGCCAGACTTAAACTGGAAAAATACTGATGTACGAAAGGCATTATATGAAATGGTCAATTGGTGGCTCGATAAGGGAATCGATGGCTTCCGAATTGATGCGATCACGCATATTCATAAGCGTGATGGCCTTCCGGATATGCCCAATCCATATTGGCATCAGTACGTACCTGCGTTTGAAATGCACACCAATCAGGACGGGATTCTGGATTACCTTAAGGAGTTGAAAGAAGAGACTTTCTCTAAGTATGATATCATGACGGTCGGTGAGGCCAATGGCGTCAGGATTGAGCAGGCGGAAGAATGGGTCGGGGAATCGAATGGGAAGTTCAATATGATATTTCAATTTGAACATCTTGGACTTTGGAATAGGGGACAGAATCACGATGTTGATGTTCAGGGGTTAAAGCGCACAATGACCAAATGGCAAAAGGGGCTGAAAAACAAAGGATGGAATGCTTTGTTTTTTGAAAATCATGACCAGCCAAGAAGTGTATCCACCTGGGGAAATGATCATCAATACTGGTTGGAAAGCGCAAAAATGATTGGGGCTCTTTACTTTTTCATGCAAGGCACACCTTTTATTTATCAAGGTCAGGAAATTGGCATGACGAATGTCCAATTTGATTCGATTGATGATTATGATGATGTAGGAATGAAAAACTTTTACCGGATAGAGACCTCCAAAGGTCGTCCGCATGATGAAATCATGAACATTATCTGGCATAGCGGCCGTGATAATTCACGAACACCGATGCAATGGAATGATTTTGAAAATGGCGGTTTCACGCACGGAACACCTTGGATGAGGGTTAATCCCAATTATCGCGCCATTAATGTAGAACAGCAGAAAAATGACCCGTCATCCATTTATCATTTTTATAAAAAGATGATTGATCTTCGAAAAAAACATCAGGTCCTTGTTTACGGGGAATATGAATTATTATGGGAAGATCATCCTGAACTTTATATTTATACAAGAAACATGAATGATAATTCAGTCATGGTAGTATGTAATTTTAGCATGAATCACCACCAAATCGACCTCTCTCACTGGGGGGAAATGGAACTTTTGCTAGCTAATTATGAGGATTGTCCTGAGGTGTCCCTTATTGATTTACGTCCATATGAAACGAGGGTTTATCGTTATTAATTTGTATATCACTTCTATGGACTTGATTGGAAATCAGCTTAAATCCTATGTAGTTAGTCGTCTGACTTCTTAATCTCCAATAGACATGCCGTTTTTTAGAAGCTGATCATACATCAGCTTCTTTTTGAATTTTAAAACAAAGATGAAAAAAAACGGAAAAGTAAGTATTTTCTGAAAAATTGAACAAACATTAAAAAAAGTATGGATATAACTATCGAACTGAGTGTATTATGAATACATACAAAATGTATAAATATAAAACGAATATTAGAGAAGTGTTTATTGGTATTCACCTTGTATTAAATGAAGTCAATAAAGGCTAAGAGGGGAGAGGGGAAATGCATGGCCATAACAATAAAAGATGTGGCACAGTTAGCGAATGTTGCTCCTTCAACAGTTTCTCGAGTGATTGCAAACAATCCTCGGATAAGTGAAAAAACAAAGTTACGGGTACGTAAGGCGATGAGTAAATTAGGATACCATCCAAACTTCATTGCACGTAGTCTTGCCAATCAATCGACCAGGATCATTGGCTTGGTAATGCCAAGTTCTTCAAATGATTATTATCAAAATCCGTTTTTTCCGACGATCCTTCAGGGTCTAAGTGAGGGAGCTCAGGAAAATCATTATTCCCTGTTGCTAAGCACGGGAAAAACAGAAGATGAAATCTACGAAGGAGTAGTGAATATGGTGCAGGGGGGGATGGTTGATGGAATAATCCTGATGTATTCAAGGATGAACGATCACATTCTGACCTATTTGAGAGCAAGGGCTTTTCCATTTGTGATCATTGGGAAACCCTATGATTTTATCGAGGAGATAACATATGTTGATAATGATAATGTCTTGGCTGCCGAACAGGCAACGGATTACCTCGTACAGCTAGGACATGAAAGGATTGGATTCATCGGAGGTGACGTAACCCTTGTGATGACCCTTGATCGCCTGTCAGGATATGAACGGGCATTGAAGAGGGCTGGAATCGATCGAAGGAGGGAATATACCCTGCATGAAGATTTTTTGCATGAAGGGGGACAAGCAGCTGCAAAAAGGTTACTATCCATCGATGAACCACCAACCGCTTTGGTGGTCAGTGATGATCTTATGGCACTTGGCATCGTGCATTCACTTCGTGAGATGGGCGTGCGCACTCCTGAAGAAATTTCAATCGTCAGCTTCAATAACGTTCTTTTCTCTGAACTGTCATTACCAGCCCTGACTTCCGTAGATATCAATATTTTTGATTTGGGCTATCAGGCCGCTAAGGGCATCATTCAAATGCTGCAGACTGGAGATGCTCCTGCTGGGACCATCATTCCACATCATTTCGTGGAAAGGCATTCCTGCAGATCGATCAAGCAAGGTGTAATGGCCATGACTTATTGAACGAAAAGGGCATTGCATAAAAGCAATGCCTTTTTTTTCCTAGAAATGTACACTGAAACTTTTGAATGCATGTACACCCGTTCCGTGTCTGACTAAATTATTCTCTTTAAGGTATTGAATGGCTTCAAGGACTTCCTCAAAGATCCCTGGTTCGAGGCCGAGTTGGTTGTGTCCGCCATAAATTTTGGATACTGCCTTGATTTTTGCGATTTTTTCTAATGAATTCACAAGGTCTTCAGGGCTTGTCGAGGGATAAAATGCATAAACTGGAGTATCTGAATAAAGCAGGTCGCCAGTAAATAAATAACCTGTTTCATTATCCAAAATTGAGATGTGGCCAGGTGAATGCCCAGGTGTGTGATAAATGCCTAAACTGCGGTTCCCAAGATCAATCGTGTCCCCATCCGATAAGAGCCTATCAGGGGACCCCCGGTATGGCTTATATGTAAAAGGATCGAATGATTCGGGTATGGGGACAGTGATGTCCCGGGCCATGTTCTTTCTTATTTGTTCCAAGGACAAACCTTCAATGCCGTTGATCAGCCAATTGGCATCATCACCATGAACATAAATTGTTTCATAATCCCCATGACCGCCAATATGATCGGCATGAACGTGTGTCGTCAAGACGATAATCGGAAGATCGGTAAGCTGGTCTGTAATCCGCTTAATTGAACAGATGCCTAATCCTGTGTCGATTAACGCAGCTTGGGTCTCCCCAAGTAATAAAAAGGAATGGACTTTCTCCCAATGACCATATTCACTGATTGCAAACGTTTCTGAGTCCAATTCCTGAACGGTGAACCATGGATCTACAATATTTTTCAAAAATGACTCCACTCCTTCCCATTCATATATTCCGCTTTAACCGGAAATATCCTGCTTGAAAGAGTAAAAGCAGTGGATTTGTGAAATCCACTACTTTTGAAAGGGTAAAGCTTATCCGTTTACCACGGTCCCGCCGTTTACGTGGATGACTTGTCCGCTGACATAGGATGAATCATCACTTGCCAAATATACATATGCTGGTGCTAATTCCTCTGGCTGCCCTGCACGGCCCATTGGAGTATCCTGTCCGAATTTGGCAACATCCTCTTCCCCGAATGAGGCAGGAATCAGCGGTGTCCAGATCGGTCCTGGCGCAACACCGTTCACTCTGATGCCATCTTTTGAAATAGAGTTCGACAGGGCCCTTGTAAATGCCAATATTGCACCTTTTGTTGAAGAGTAATCGATTAGTTTTGGGTTGCCTTGATAGGCTGTGATAGAGGTTGTATTAATGATGCTGCTTCCTTTTTTAAGGTGCTTCAATGCAGCTTTAGTTAAGTGGAACATCGAGAAAATATTCGTGCGGAACGTTTTTTCCAATTGTTCAGCTGAAATGTCAAGGATACTTGTCTGCACATGCTGTTCACCGGCGTTGTTGACTAGTATGTCCAAACCGCCAAATTCATCAACCGTTTTTTTGACGACATCCTGGCAGAAGGATTCATCACCGATATCTCCGGAAATGAGTAAACATTTCTGTCCTTCTTTTTCGATCAATTCTCTAGTCGCTTTGGCATCCTCGTGTTCATCCAAGTATGCAACTGTCACATTTGCTCCTTCCTTGGCGTAATAAATGGCAACCGATTTACCGATTCCGCTGTCTCCTCCTGTTATGATTGCCGTTTTACCTTTTAGTTTGCCGCTTCCTTTGTAGGCAGCTTTAACTGAATCAGGGTTCGGTTCCATTTTTGTTTCCAATCCAGGTTGATGCTGTTGATGTTGAGGTGGAAATCCTTGTTTGTTCTGATTTTGGTTTTGGTTAGTCAAGATTAAAACGCCTCCTGTTTAATTATCTATGCTTTTTCTATTCCTTTTTTTAGAAAAAAGAAAACATGGAAAAAATGACCAAGTAAATCATAGGTAATTATTTATATAACTAAGGGAACATGACTAGTCTTTCCTTGTTACATGAAGGAGATTCATTTGAAGAAAAAAGGGAGGGAAGACGGCTATCGAGGCAATGCTGCAAATAAAAAAGACCCACCCAAAGGTGAGGCCTTCATACTTAGCGGTAATTTAAGAATTGTACATCAATGGATAGATCAGCGCCCCGGATTGCGGAAATGATTCCTTGCAAATCGTCACGGTTCTTACCGGTAACACGGATTTGATCATCTTGGATTTGGCTTTTCACTTTAAGACCGCTATTTTTAATGATGGTATTGATTTTTTTTGCTTGTTCCTTATCGATGCCTTGAATCAACTTAGCCCGTTGGCGAACGGTTCCGCCAGAAGCTCCTTCTAATTTGCCATAGTCCAGGTTCTTGACTGGTACGTCACGTTTAATGAGTTTACTGATGAGAACATCCTTCAGCTGTTCGAGCTTATATTCATCGTCGGACACTAAAACCAGGTCTTCTTTTTCAATGGTGATGCTGCTTATACTCCCTTTAAAATCATAGCGTGTTTGTATTTCCTTCATAGCCATGGTAACTGCATTCGTTACCTCTGAAAAGTCTACTTTCGAAACAATATCAAATGAATTTTCCTTTGCCATCACTTACCTCCAGCAGGTTTTATTTCCTTTATTATAGAGAAAGTGTGATAGGAAGACAACTATCTAAACCATATTAAAAAAGCGAGGGGACAAGCCCCTCGCTTCATTTATGGTCTGTTTTCTTCGAATAGGAGTGCTTACCCGCAGCAAGATTTTCCTGATAGGCGACATTTTTTTCAGCATTTCTCGCTTGGTTATCTTTTGGCCTTTTGTTGTCATCGGTTGTTTTTGACATAGAGAAAACTCCCTTCCATTATCTGATCAATATATATTGTTCACAATTATGGAATGGAGTATGTATGTTTATGATTTCTCAGGGGTATCGTTTAAGAAGAAGAGGGCAATTGTACCAGGACCGGCATGTGCACCGATGACGGAGCCGATTGTATGGACCATGAAATCGGTTGTCCCGAATTCATTTTTAATGGCTTCCTTCCATTCCAGGGCCGTCGCATCATCATCACCATGACTGATGGCAATCGTTTGGTTTTTTAAATTTTTTCCTCTTTCGTGCATTAATTCGATTACACGTTTAATCAATTTCTTTTTGCCGCGTAACTTTTCAAGCGGAACAAGCTTCCCATCTTCTACATGCAATAACGGTTTAATGTTTAATAAACCGCCAACAAGGGCAGATGTCTTGGAGATGCGGCCGCCACGGGCCAAATACTCAAGGTTATCTACAGTGAATAGATGCTCCATATGCCGGGTTTGGAATTCTATGTCAGCTAGGATTTCTTCTTTAGTGGCACCGTTTGCTGCTAGATCGGCTGCTTTCTTTACAATTAATCCGACGCCCATCGAAGCGCATTTCGTATTGACGATTTCAATGTCAAGGTCAGGGTACTCTTCCTTCACCTGATTAAGAATCATCACTGCCGTTTGATATGTTCCTGATAACTCAGAGGAAAAGGCTATATATATCCCTTGTTTTTTCTCTTTGGCAAACTGTGTGAAAAGTTCTATAAAGCATTCTGGTGAAGCTTGCGATGTTTTCGGGGCTTTTCCCTCAATCATCGCTTGATAGACTTCGTGAGAATTAATGGTAAGTAAATCTTCATAATTTTTCCCGTCAAGATGGACTTGTAAAGGAATTAATGAAACATTGTTTTCCTTATAGAAAGACAACGGCAAATCACATGCACTATCTGCCAGAATTGTGATAGCCATAATACACCTGCTTTCTTTTTACAATTTTTAGAAAATGAGTGGTCACTCTACATTTTAGTGTAGCACGTAACGGTGAAAATTCAATCTCTACGTAAATAGAATAAATAATTAAGGGTAAAAAGATAATAGAATAAGGGTGAAATGGAGGTTTTTAGGATGTACAGTGGTGAAATGAAGAAAATTATCATAGTTGTGGTCGGAGCATTACTGAATGCCGTCGCAATGAACTTTTTTCTAATACCGGCAAACGTATATGCAAGCGGCTTTACAGGAGTGGCCCAGCTTCTATCGAGGATGATTGGTTCTTTTGCTCCTTTTAATGTATCGACAGGTATTCTATTGCTTTTATTGAACATTCCAGTGACGATCATTGCTTGGCGAAAGGTTGGAAAGTCTTTCACTTTTTATAGTTTCCTCAGCGTTGTCTTGATGTCCTTCTTTATGGAAATCATTCCGATTACACGCTGGTCACCTGACATATTATTAAATGCGGTATTTGGCGGAGTCATAGCTGCAGTAGGTGTGGGGATCACCTTGAAATACGGTGCGTCGACTGGCGGAATGGATATTATCGCCATGCTACTGTCACGGAAGAAGGACAAACCCGTGGGTACTTATTTATTTCTGCTGAATGGCGTGATCATTGTAACGGCAGGTGCTGTTTATGGACCGGAAAAAGCTTTGTACACACTTGTTACCCTTTACACATCGACGCGTGTCGTTGACGCGATTCATACGCGTCATGAAAAGCTTACGGCCATGATCATTACAAAGAAAAGCGAAGAACTTAAACAGGCAATCCATGCTAAGTTAGTTCGCGGAATCACGAGGGTTCCTGCAAAAGGGGCGTTCACGAATGAAACTAAGGAAATGTTATTGATTGTCATTACAAGGTATGAACTGTATGACCTTGAAAAGATCATCAAGGAAGTGGATCCACACGCTTTCACAAATATCATAGAAACTTCAGGCATTGTTGGAACTTTCCGCAGGGAATGATATTAACAAAAAATTAAGGCCATTACACTTCTATTACAAAAGATAATATTTAGGCGTATTATGTTTATTGCCTGTATCAAACGGTTAATTCTTATATTGTAGCGCCAATTTAAAATCTTATGAAGGAGTGATAAAAATGGCTAACGACGAAAAAATGAGCAGACAGGAAGCAGGTCGTAAAGGCGGGGAAGCCACTTCTAAAAATCACGACAAGGATTTTTACCGGGAAATTGGGCAAAAGGGCGGAGAAGCTACATCGGATAATCATGAGAAGGAATTCTATCAAGAAATTGGACAAAAGGGCGGAGAAGCCACTGCTGATTCCCATGGTAAAGGCTTTTATAAAGAAATTGGTGAAAAAGGCGGTAAGGCACGAAATAACAATTGATGAAAACAAAGCGAAAGCCTCCAGGAATCCTGGAGGCTTTCACGTTATTTAGAGTGGTTTTCCAGCTCTTCCTGGAGTTCTCGCAGTTGTTCTTTTTCGGCCTCGGTCGTATTGGCAAAGGCTGATGAAAGAGCGTTTTTAGCGATTTCCTCTGTCTTGCGCTGGTCACCTTCATGCTCAGAGTGAAGAGCATTTTTAGCGATTTCCTCTGTCTTATGCTGGTCACCTTCATGCTCAGAGTGGAGAGCTTCTTCAACAAATTCCCTTGCCTTCTGGAATAAATTGTTTCCCATTAGAAACCACCATAGCTTTGTTCTGACATAATTCTTAACCTGTCTTTTTCAGCCTCTTCAAACGTAGTGTGATAAGGGATTTTTTCGGCATGCCTGGCAACACTTTCTTTGCCTTGCTGTACAAATCGTTTAGATTTACTGCTTTTACCCATTCTTATCTCCTCCGATTCTGAGCGTTGTCGACAACGGAATGGAAGCTGTTGTCCATATTAGTTTGGCTTGAAAAAGAGATATTATTAAGGTAAAAAATGACGTATTAGGCTTTTATATTGAATTTTTCTTCGAGGAAGACCGCTATACCATCTTCTTCATTCGTCAATGTAGTCGTATTTGCTACCGTTTTTACTGGTGAAATCGCATTTCCCATGGCCACCCCGGTTCCCGCGTAATCGAGCATTTCCAAATCATTATCTTCATCACCGAAAGCGATTATCCTGTTTTGAGGGATTTCCAGATAGTTGGATACACGTTTTAAACCTACGGCTTTACTTAACCCGCTTTTTATTATTTCGATGATATGAAAAGGCTCTGCCCAGCGGCGATGATCGACTAATTCTGCATGGACATCGGATAAATGCTGGCGAATCTGTCCTACGAATTCACTATCTGTATGAATTAGCATCGAAGTTGGGGAATCCTGAAGATAATTGCGCAAGTCACCTGTCTTCATGATCGGATTTCCTACATTAAACATGTTCATCAACTTTTCATCATGATAATGAACATAAACTTCATCCCGGACTTCTGCGATGATGTTGTGATATTTAAACTGATCACACGCTTCAACAATATCTTTCGCAACACTTATATCAAGTGGAGAGTGGTATACCCCCCAGCTTGTATGTAATGGGTGATGGACGAAAGCGCCATTGAAATTAACGATTGGTGTAGTCAACCCCAATTCCCGGTAATAAAGTTCACTTGAGCGAAAGGGACGCCCGGTAGCGATCATAACTTCGTGTCCATCTTCTTTTAGTTTTAGGAGTGTTTTTTTAGTCCTTGAAGAAATTGTTTTGTTATCTGTAAGTAAAGTACCATCAAGATCTAATACGATTAAATGTTTCTCAGCCATGTACACACCTTCTGTTCTTTTTGATTTCATTATATGCAAATATTGTTAAGCCTATTTTAAAGTAAATGTAAATCTTTTTCATTCTTTATGCATTCCTGTATGATATTACTATATCCAAGATCATGATGATTAAAGCGAAGCTCGGGATTAAGGAGTGGAATGATGAATGCCAATGCCATATTGATAATGGCATTGAAAAGACCGGAACAAATTATTCGGAGGGGTTAACTTGATAATAATTGAAAAAGAACTAATTGGACATATTCCTGTACTGCACGTAGGTGAAGAAACCACTTTCAATCAGGAATTGCCGGTTATTATTTTTATACATGGTTTTCAAAGTGCAAAAGAACACAATCTTCACTATGCTTATTTAATGGCAGAAAAGGGTTTTCGTGTGCTTCTTCCCGATATGATCCATCATGGGGAAAGGGAAGCTGGCTTAAGTGATTCTCAAATGATGCCCCGTTTTTGGGAAATGGTTTTACAGACAATCCGGGATTTATCTTTGCTGAAGGATGATTTATTATCCCGAAAATTAATTGATCCTGACAGAATAGGCGTAGCTGGTACCTCTATGGGGGGAATAGTGACTAATGGGGCCCTGGCTGCATATGAATGGATATCCGCCGGAGTCAGTTTAATGGGAAACCCATCATATGTCGCGTATGCAGAGCTCCAAATGGCGGAGATTAAGAAAAGGAAAGTTAATTTCCCAGCTACTGATGAGGAAGTTGCCAAGGTGATTGAACAGCTCAAGCCATTTGATTTGAGTCTGAATCAGGATAAGCTTTCCAACCGTCCGCTTCTTTTTTGGCATGGTGCCAAAGATCCGGTTGTTCCTTATCAACATGCATATCGTTTTTATGAAGCTGTCAAAGCAGGGTATAATGAGGCAGATGAAAAAATTGATTTCATCCTTGATCCTAAGGCTGGACATAAAGTGAGTAGGGAAGGCGTACTTATGACTGCAGACTGGTTCGCGAAACATTTACTGTCAACTGTGCAAAATGCTTAAGTACTCACTCAAAATCTGTTATGATTCTAATACGGACATAAAATAAAGTCTAAAACGGGCATAATGATGAAACCGATAATCTAAAACGAAGAGATTTTCCATAAAAGGAGTGATCGAAGTGGATCAAGATACAAAAGACATTATCATTGGAGCTTTGGAGCAGGTCATTGACCCTGAGCTTGGTATAGATATAGTTAATTTAGGCTTGGTATATGATGTGGATATGGATGAGGAAGGTCTGACTACGGTGACGATGACATTGACAGCAATGGGCTGTCCGATGGCTGGGACGATCGTCGATCAAGTTAAATTGGTTCTGGAAGATATCCCAGAGGTAAAGGAAACGGATGTGAAGATTGTCTGGAGTCCGCCATGGACGAAAGACAAAATGTCCAGATATGCTAAAATTGCATTAGGAATCAAATAATAACTCTATATAGAAATGAAAAGCCAGTCAAAAAACAGTGAACCCATTCAATTGAGTCACTTTTTATGGTCTGGTTTTTTCTAATACTTTCGGCTAGGAGTGGTTAATTGAACAGTCAAATTAAAGATTCATTGGACAGGCCACTAAGGGATTTAAGGATTTCAGTCATAGATCGCTGTAACTTTCGCTGCCAGTATTGCATGCCTGCTGAAATTTTTCATGAGAATTTTCAGTTCCTGCCTAAAAGTGAGCTATTATCCTATGAGGAAATTGTAAGGCTTTCTAAAATATTCGCAAGCTTAGGGGTAAAAAAACTAAGGTTGACAGGCGGGGAACCATTACTCCGGAGAGATCTCACCACTCTGATTTCAAATCTCGTTAAAATTGAAGGTATTGAAGATATTGGACTGACTACGAATGGTGTCTTCTTGAAAAAACATGCCGTGAATTTGAGGGAAGCTGGTTTGCAGAGGGTGAATATCAGCTTAGACAGCCTCGATGATGAACTTTTCAAGAAGATGAACGGCAGGAATATCGGTATAAAGCCTGTTATTGAAGGCATCGCAGCTGCCAAAGAAGCTGGGCTTGGCGTTAAAGTGAATATGGTAGTGAAAAAAGAAACCAATGAATCTCAAATCCTGCCGATGGCCCGATTTTGTAAAGATGAGGGCATTCAATTACGCTATATAGAATTCATGGATGTCGGACATACAAATGGCTGGCAGTTGAAGAATGTCATTACGAAAAGAGAACTGCTTGCAATGCTCCAAACCGAATTCGATCTAGAACCGGTAGAAGAAGATTATTTTGGAGAGGTGGCAAAACGCTTCCGTTATAAGGGCACTACTGCAGAAGTGGGCTTCATAACCTCGGTATCCGAGTCTTTTTGTTCAAGTTGTACACGTGCACGTCTTTCTGCTAATGGAAGTTTATATACATGCCTGTTTAATGGAAAGGGACATGACTTGAAGTCATTGCTCCGTTCCGGCATGACAGATGAAGAATTGACCGGGTTCATCATTTCGCTTTGGAATCGCAGGGACGATCGCTATTCGGATGAGCGGGCAGCGGGAACGGCCAAGAAACAGGAAAAAATCGAAATGTCATTCATTGGCGGGTAATATACAAATACTCCTTCCGAATGAATAAAAAATGAAGGGATGGCAATTACGCCATCCCTTCATTTTTTATATAGTTATTAGGAACTTCTGATGCCAGTCAATGGACGAAATCGATTTTTATGCTTTTTTTATGCATATTTATATTTTTTTATAGGAATCCATGAAAATGAAAATAATTAAATGGTCCTAGGGAAAATTCAGCCTGGAAATAAACGCCGATCATTTTAAGGTCAGTAAGGCATTATGTATTTACTGCTTTTTATGTGGGATTTAATCGATGGTACAGATTTCTATTGGACAGTTTTCACAGTCGATTTCCTGTTTCAAAAAGTCAAAGTCAAGAATCGTAATGCGTCCCTTTTTAATGGAGATGACATTGTTTTTCCTTAATTGAGCGAGCATTCGATTGACTACCTCGCGGGATGTGCCGCAAAAATTGGCGAGTTCTTGGTTTGTAAAGGGAAGATTGATAACTTTACCGTCTTCTGCTTCAGTGCCATAACTATTTGATAAACGGATAAGGGTGGAGTAAAAGGCACCTTTCTTGCCGTGCAGGAGCATATCGCGGAATTTAGCCTGATTTTTACGGTTTTGAGCCGATAACCATGTCATCATCTCGACTGCAAGGTGGCTATCTGAGGCGATTTTCTCTTCTAATGCTTCTTTGGAAATTACCGCAACAGTTCCATCTTCCATCATCTTTGCATTCATCATATATTTAGGATTTGGAGAAAATAAGACAGTTTCCCCAACCAAATCATTCTCCGAACTAATGCGTATAGTTAATTCCCGACCGTCAGGAACAACCTTACTCACTTCTACTTTACCTTTTAAAATGTAATACAAATCACTTGCTGGGGTGCTCTCCTGAAAAAGATAGCGCCCTTTTTCCATATGTTTAACTTGCTGTTTATTATCTAAAATTGAATGCATCCGATTAGATAACGATAATTCATTCATGCAAATGACCACCTTTCCAAATGCCGTTAAAACTCAATCACTACCTTTGATTTAAACGGAAAAAGCACTAGTAGTCAACAACTTTGGATAATTCTAGGAGTTTTTATGGATAATTTTTCATTTAAAATTTTAGTTTAGAATTTTATAAAAATACATTTGATTTTATTTTTATTCAGTCTTATAATAATAGAATCAAAGAATGACAGGGACCTGAAATTATAGGAGATGGTTTTATGAACGTATCAATAGTAGGTGCAACGGGTTATGGAGGAATGGAACTAATAAGATTTTTGAATAATCATCCGCAATTTAAAATAAAATCATTGCATACTTCTTCCCAATTTGGCCGAAGTTTATCTGAAGAAAATGCACATTTAATGCATATGAAAGACAAATTAGAAGAAATTGACCCGGAGGCGATTGCAAAAAAATCCGATATTGTATTTCTTGCAACTCCTTCTGGTGTTTCCTCGCAATTGATTTCGGAATTTTCTGACCTTGACATTAAAGTAATCGACCTATCAGGAGACCTCAGGCTTCAAACTCCAGGTGAATATGAACACTGGTATAAAAAACCAGCAGCTCCTCAGCACATTATTGAAGAAGCCGTATACGGATTGTCTGAATGGAATGCCGAAGCAATAAAAAAAGCAACGATTATTGCAAATCCAGGGTGCTACCCAACCGCATCACTATTAGGTCTTGCCCCTTTATTCACTGAAGGATTGGCCGGAGCAGCTGCCGATGTGATCATCGATGCAAAATCCGGGGTTTCCGGGGCGGGTAAATCACTTTCGGCAGTCACCCATTATAGTGAAATGAATGAGAACTTTAAGATATATAAGGTAAATCAACATCAACACATACCGGAAATCGAACAACAGCTTGGGAGATGGTCAACAGGTCTACAGCCTATTACCTTCAATACCCATCTTGTTCCAATGACAAGAGGGATTATGGCGACGATGTATATAAAGGTTAATCGGGAAACCTCAAATGTTGAATTAAGGGATTTATACGAAACCGTTTACGAGAACCACCCATTTGTCCGAGTACAGCCCCTTGATCGCTTTCCATCCACGAAACAAGTATATGGATCGAACTTTTGCGACATAGGCGTTGATTATGATGAAAGAACAGGTAAGGTAACGGTGGTTTCAGTTATTGATAATTTAGTGAAGGGTGCTGCAGGGCAGGCCATTCAAAATGCAAATATATTAATGGGACTAGAAGAAACGGCAGGACTATGGAACAGTCCGCTATATCCGTAAACTTTGGAGGAAAATAATGAAAACATTACAGCCAGTTGAAGAAATCAAACAAATTCAAGAAGGAAACATTTTAATGCCCCAAGGGTTCAAAGCGTCAGGTGTTCATGCAGGATTACGCTATTCTAAAAAGGACGTTGGCATCATTTTTACCGATGTCCCAGCATCAGCCGCGGCGGTTTATACACAAAATGTAGTTCAAGCCGCTCCAATCAATGTAACGAAAGATAGCATAGCCGTTAATGGAAAACTTCACGGCATTGTAGTGAATAGTGCTTGTGCGAATGCTTGTACAGGTGAACAGGGTTTAAAAGATGCAAATGAAATGAGGAAGCTAGCGGCTCAAAAGTTCGGTTTGGAGGACCATTCATTTGCAGTGGCTTCAACGGGAGTCATAGGTGAATTCATGGAAATGGAAAAAGTAAAAAAAGGCATAGAGTCATTGCAGCCAGAAAATACACCTGAAGCTGCTGAAGCTTTTGGTACAGCCATTTTAACAACGGATATTGTAACGAAGAGCTGTGGTTATGAAACGATTATTGACGGAAAAACCGTGAAAATGGGCGGTGCTGCGAAGGGTTCGGGAATGATTCATCCAAACATGGCCACAATGCTTGGTTTCATTACGACGGATGCTGTAATTGAACCGGATGATTTACAGCAGGCACTTTCCTCCATTACAAATGATACATTCAATCAAATCACGGTTGATGGTGACTGTTCAACGAACGACATGGTGTTAGTGCTCGCGAATGGAGAAGCGAACAATGAACCATTGACACCTGACCATCCTGAATGGTCCATTTTCCTGGAATTATTAAAACAAACTTCCGAAAATCTCGCCAAACAAATTGCGAAAGACGGAGAAGGTGCCACAAAACTGATAGAAGTGAATGTTCATGGCATGCCTACGAAGCAAGATTCACAGATGATGGCGAAGACGATCGTTGGGTCAAATCTAGTGAAAACGGCAGCTTTTGGAGCGGATGCAAACTGGGGACGAATCATTGCTGCGATGGGAAGAAGCGGAGTGGAATTCAATCCGGATCAAACAACGATCGTTTTTGGTGATATCGTCGTACTTAATGATGGTGAGCCGGTAATGTTTTCTGAGGAAGAAGCCAAAGCATACTTGGAAAATGAAAGTATCATCATTAATGTTTATTTGAAAGATGGTAATGAATCAGGCACGGCATGGGGCTGCGATTTAACCTATGATTATGTGAAAATAAACGGGAGCTATCGTTCGTAAGAGGTGAAAAGTATGGACATATTAGTCATAAAGTGCGGCGGCAGCATCATAAATGAGTTATCGGAGTCGTTTTTCAATAGTGTTAAAGAGTTACAAGACCGCGGGTACCATATTGTCTTTGTGCATGGAGGCGGCCCTGATATAAATTCAATGCTTGAAAAATTTGAAATTGATCCAGTATTTGAAGATGGTTTAAGAAAAACGACCACAGAAGTGCTGGAAATTGTGGAACTTATGCTGGCAGGCAAATCGAACCGCAGCCTCGTTCATAAATTGGAATCCCACGGCATCAAGGCAATCGGTTTAAATGGCTCGGACGGTGGAATTCTCACAGGTGATTATATCGATGAAAAGAAACTTGGAGCTGTTGGTGAAATACAACAAGTCAATACGGAATTATTCGGACTTTTATTCGAAAAAGGTTATTGTCCGGTATTGACGCCCATTTCAACTACCGAAGAAGGCACTAAATTAAATGTGAATGCCGATATGGCTGCAGGGTCTGTAGCGAAGGCACTATCGGCCGATATGTGTTTATTTGTGACAGATGTTAAAGGGGTTTTGAAAAATGGGCAGATCATTGAGAGATTGAATGAAACGGAAACGAAGAATTTAATAAGGGATGGAAGCATCCATGGGGGAATGATCCCGAAAGTCACTACAGCGTTGTCGGTACTGAATAAAGGGATTGAAGAAGTGATGATCGTTAGTGGGAAAGATCATTTTTATCAAGACGGACAATTCATCGGTACGAAATTTCTTCAGGAAGAAGGGGTATTTCAATGAGTAATTTATTTCCAACATATGCAAGGTGGAACATTGAGCCAAGAAAAGCGTCAGGGTTGAAGATTACGAGTGCAGCAGGTAAAGAGTATCTTGATTTCACATCCGGAATCGGGGTTTTGAATCTTGGACATTGTCATGAGTTGGTAAAAATGGCCGTCACGGAACAGCTAAATAAATATTGGCATGTATCGAATATGTTTCAAAGTTCCCTACAGGAACGGACAGCAAAAATGCTGGCTGATGCCTCTGGTTTAAGTCAGGTGTTCTTTGCCAACAGCGGTGCCGAGGCAAATGAGGCAGCTATCAAACTAGCACGTAAAGCTACCGGGAAAAGCAAAATTGTCACATGTCAGCAGTCTTTCCACGGCCGTACGTTTGCAACGATGGCTGCAACGGGGCAGGAAAAAATCAAGACCGGTTTCGGACCGATGCTAGCTTCGTTCGACTATGTTCCATTTAATGATAATGACGCCATGACAGCAGCCATCGATGAAAATACGGCAGCTGTAATGATTGAAATAGTTCAAGGAGAAGGCGGCATCCATGTTGTACAGCAATCATATCTGGACACGATTCAAAAACAATGCCAAAAACACGGAGCTCTCCTTATCATAGATGAAATTCAAACTGGGATAGGGCGTACAGGGAAACCATTTGCATTCCAGCATTTCAATATCCAACCGGACATCATCACTTCAGCAAAGGGGCTGGGAAATGGCCTGCCAATCGGTGCAATGATTGGGAAGGAAGCGCTGTCTGAGTTCTTTAACCCTGGAAGTCATGGATCCACTTTTGGAGGTAATCCCGTTAGTGTTTCGGCGGCCGAAGCCGTGTTAAAGGAAATTTTCCAATCAGGTTTTTTAAAAGAAACCGTTAAAAAGGCTGAATACCTTGGGAGCGAATTGGCAAAAGCATTGAAGGACATGGAAGAAGTGAAAGAGATTCGCGGTCTGGGAATGATGGTCGGAATTGAATGTAAACAAGATGTTCAGGTGTTTTTAATGGAACTGCAAGAAGAGGGCTTACTTGTATTGAGTGCAGGTCCTAAAGTGCTTCGTTTACTCCCATCCCTGACAGTTACCGAATCGGAGATCGATATGGCGATAAATAAAATAAAAAAAGTATTGGGAATAAAACAAACTATCTAAATTTATTGAATTTTTATGGAACAAAATGAATAATTATGCTATCGTATATATAAATATACATCATCTAAAGAGGTGAAGATCATGAAAAGCTATCTATATTTAGAGAATGGTTCCGTCTTTGAAGGGGAACTGCTGACTAAAGCGACTGAAAAAACAATCACTGGAGAGATTGTCTTTTTCACAGGAATGACCGGATATCAAGAAGTGTTGACAGATCCTTCGTATAAGGACCAGATTGTCATCTTCACATACCCACTGATCGGAAATTATGGAATCAATGAACATGATTTTGAAAGTAAGAAGCCGCATGTTGCCGGTGTGATTGTATATGAAGGAAATATGAGCCATTCCCATTATCAAGCTAAATATTCACTTGGAGAATATTTAGACAAGTGGAACATTCCTCTTTTAAGCCATGTTGACACAAGAGCGGTCGTTAAGAATATAAGACAGGAAGGTTCCATGCAGGCAGTCATCACAGCGGAAGAAGAATACACTGCCGTACCCGGCCTGGTTGGTTTATCAGCCCACGTTGCTGAGGTATCCACAAAGGTTGTCGAGAGTTTTGGGGAAGGCGACAAGCACGTGGTAATGATGGATTTCGGCTATAAAAAATCCATATTGGATTCATTGGTCGAGCAAGGCTGCCGAGTCTCTGTCGTACCATTCGATACTGAATTCGAACAAATCAAGGACTTGAAGCCAGATGGTATTTTGCTTTCAAATGGGCCTGGGGATCCAAAACAGCTTGAATACCTTTTAGGAAACATAAAAAAGATCATTACGAATTTTCCAACGATGGGCATTTGCCTCGGTCATCAATTAACGGCCCTTGCCTTAGGTGGAAATACCAAAAAAATGCTGTTTGGGCATCGCGGTGCGAATCAGCCCGTGGTCGATTTGAAAACGAAAAAGGTGTATATGAGTTCGCAGAACCATAGTTATGAGGTTGATGAACCGAGCTTACAAGGAACATCGCTGCAAGTGAGATTCAGAAACGTGAATGATAACACGGTTGAGGGGCTCATGCATGAAGACTTGCCAATCTTCACTACCCAGTACCACCCAGAGGCAAATCCAGGACCTATCGAGAGTTCATTACTATTCAACGACTTTTTACAAATGATAAATGATTATAGCGGGAGAGAAAAAGCTTATGCCTAAGGACGACACGATACAGACCATTTTAGTGATTGGTTCGGGGCCGATTGTCATCGGGCAGGCCGCCGAATTCGATTATGCAGGTACACAGGCCTGCCTTGCTTTAAAGGAAGAAGGATATAAAGTCATACTGGTCAACAACAATCCTGCAACGATCATGACTGATGATATGAATGCGGATGCTGTCTATTTCGAACCTTTAACAGTTGATGTACTGGAAAAGATCATTTCCAAAGAAAAGCCGGATGGCCTGCTCGCTACATTAGGCGGTCAAACAGGATTGAATCTTGCTTATCAATTGGATGATGCTGGAGTACTTGAAAAATATAAAGTCAAATTATTGGGAACTCCGATCGACTCCATCAAAAAAGGGGAGGATCGTGAACTGTTCCGTGAGCTGATGTTTGAAATAGGTGAACCCGTTCCCGATAGTACAATTGTTCATACTCTTGAAGAAGCGTTGGCATTTGCCGGCAAAATCGGTTTCCCCATCATCGTTCGTCCCGCTTATACACTTGGTGGAACTGGCGGTGGGATTGCTGATTCACTGGATACCTTTAAGGAACTTGTACGGGGCGGACTGCAAGAAAGCCCAATAACACAATGCTTGATTGAAAGAAGCATAGCTGGTTATAAGGAAGTAGAATATGAAGTTATGCGAGATGGCAACAATACGTGCATCACCATCTGTAATATGGAAAATATCGATCCGGTAGGGATTCATACAGGTGATTCGATCGTCGTGGCACCATCACAGACTTTATCGGACGATGAGTTTCAGATGCTGCGTGCCGCTTCCATTAAAATCATTTCTGCTTTAGGTATCATTGGCGGCTGTAACATTCAATTTGCACTTGATCCTAATAGCAAGCAATATTATTTAATAGAAGTAAACCCGCGCGTCAGCCGTTCATCGGCACTAGCTTCCAAAGCAACAGGTTATCCCATAGCCCGCATAGCTGCAAAGCTCGCTGTCGGCTACGATTTATCGGAGCTCATCAACCCTGTAACGAAAAGCACATATTCAAGCTTCGAACCTGCTCTTGACTATGTAGCTGTGAAGTTCCCGAGGTGGCCATTCGATAAATTCACGACCGCCAACCGCAAATTGGGAACACAGATGAAGGCGACTGGTGAAGTGATGGCTTTACACCGCAGCTTTGAGGGTGGAGTCCAAAAGGCCGTCGATTCTTTGGAATTGAAAACGATTGGGCTGCAGCTATCATCGCTGAAAAATAAAACGGTTCCTGAACTTTGGGGAAAGCTTGCCGAAAAATCTGATGAACGAATCTTTGTCATTTTTGAAATGCTTAGAAAAGGTGTGACGATTGAAGAAATCCATGAAGCGACAGCAATAGATTATTTCTTCCTTAAATCCTTTGCTTCATTGATCCAAAACGAAATGGAAATTGAAGCTAAGGAAATCGATCAGATAACAAGGGAAGAACTTCAATCTTACAAGGAAAAGGGCTTTTCAGATCGCTATCTTGCTTCCGTATGGAAAGTAAATGAAATGGAAGTGAGAGCACACCGGAAATCACTGGGCGTAACTGCTGTCTACAAAACGGTTGATACATGTGCAGCCGAGTTCGAATCACATACGAACTATCATTATTCAACATATTTTGGTGAGAACGAACAGAAAAAAACGGCTAAAAAGAAAGTGTTGATGATTGGCAGCGGTCCGATCCGCATCGGACAGGGAATTGAATTTGATTATTGTTCGGTTCACGGTGTTTATGCACTCCAGGATGAAAATGTCGAAACGATCATGATCAATAATAACCCGGAAACGGTAAGCACGGATTTTGCGACGGCAGACCGCCTATATTTCGAACCTTTAACTCTTGAATATGTTCTGAATGTAATAGAGGCGGAAGATATTGAAGATGTTATCGTCCAATTCGGTGGGCAGACTGCGATAAACTTGGCAAAAGGTCTGGAAGAATACGGTGTCAATTTGTTGGGGACTTCATTCGATACACTTGATCAATTGGAAGACCGTGATCGTTTTTATCAGCTTCTTCAAAAACTGGATATCCCCCATGTACCGGGTTCAATGGCTAATGGTGAAGAACAATTAATTGCCAGTGCAGAGGCAATCGGTTTTCCAGTGCTCTTACGTCCATCCTACGTAATTGGCGGCCAGGGAATGGAAATCATCCGCTCCAAGGAAAGCTTATTGAATAGAATCGCAAATGGATCGGCACTTGTATATCCCGTGTTGATCGATTCCTATATTCCAGGGAAGGAAGCCGAAATCGATTTGATTGCGGATGGAAATGAAGTATACATTCCCATCATTGCAGAACATATAGAGAAAGCAGGCGTCCATTCAGGGGATAGCATGGCATTATTGCCAGCTCAATCCTTAACGGATGATATCAAAGATAAAATGACCCTTTATGCTAAAAAACTAGTTAGGGAACTTGGGTATAAAGGACTCATGAACATCCAATTCGTGATTGAGGGAAATAGTGTATATGTATTGGAAGTGAATCCTCGCGCCAGCCGGACAATTCCAATCATCAGTAAAGTGACTGATGTATCCTTGGTGCAAATAGCGACAAAAATATTGCTCGGGAAATATTCATTGTCGAATGTGTTCGATAAAACAGGCTTAATGGAGGAAATTCCATATGCTGTCGTCAAATATCCAGTATTCTCTACATTTGCACTTAGCGGACTTGATTCGAAAGTAGGTCCGGAAATGAAATCAACAGGTGAAGGAATCGCCATTGGAGAAACGGTAAATGAAGCGTTGACCAAAGTATTCCATGCTCAAAAAGCTAAACATACTACAGGAGTTTATCAATCAGAATCAGTCCAATTAAGTGAAGATTTGTTAATGCAAATCAAAGAAGCGGGTTTGACATTGGGGAATTCAGATTTTGATAAATGGTTAAATGAAGGAAACGCGGCAGTCGTTTTGGCATATGGAACAACGGAAGAAGATAAGAAGCTAAGGTTACTTGCAGCGAAATACCGACTGCTTGCATTTACGGAAGAAGAGACTTTCAAGGCCTATCTACAATCGTTAGAAAATGCTGATCCAGGGGTTACCTCGCTTCAGGAATGGCTTGTACCATATTCGAAAGGAGTGTCACACGTATGAGTTCAATGACGGCACCGACACAAGCGAAGATTTTAAATGGAAAAGATTTTTTAACCATGAAGGAGTCTGCACCAACGGCAATTGCAGATTTGTTAAAGCTAGCGCAGGCCATTAAAGCCAAATTGCATGCTGGTGAAGAATATACGCCTTTAAAAGGGAAAACGCTAGGGATGATCTTTGAAAAATCGTCTACCCGTACCCGTGTATCTTTTGAAGTAGGCATGATGCAGCTTGGCGGACACGCTTTGTTCTTAAGTGGCAATGACTTGCAAATTGGGCGTGGTGAAACTATTTCCGATACTGCAAAAGTCCTTTCTGAATATATTGATGGCATCATGATTCGTACCTTCGAGCATGAAAAAATCCTGGAATTGTCAGAAAATGCCTCTATCCCAGTCATCAATGGATTAACAGATCTTGCGCATCCTTGTCAGGTGCTTGCAGACTTCTTGACAATCATCGAGATAAAAGGGAAGTTAAAAGGCTTGAAGATGAGTTATATCGGTGATGGCAATAATGTTGCCAATTCATTGATGGTAGGCTGTGCAAAAATGGGAATGGATTTTTCCATTGGGTGTCCTGAGGCCTACAAACCTGATGAAAAGGTCGTCGCCTATGCTCAAAAAGTGGCAGAAGAAACTGGCAGTGAAATTGTGGTCACGACCTCCGCTTCGGAAGCTATAGAAGATGCGGATATCGTCTATTCCGATGTTTGGACCTCCATGGGGCAGGAATTCGAGAATGGTATCCGCTTAGAAGCTTTTAAAGATTATCAAATCAATAGTGAACTTGTAAAACTTGCTAAAAAAGATTACTTATTCATGCATTGCCTGCCTGCACACAGGGAAGAAGAGGTAACGGCTGAAGTCATCGATGGACCTAATTCCGTCGTTTTCCACCAAGCCGGAAATCGTCTTCATGCCCAAAAGGCGGTCCTGGTGGACTTAATGTCTTAAAAAAAAGGCGTTTGCTCTCTGAGCAGATGCCTTTTTGATTCAAGCCACTTTCCTAATTTTTCTGACATGAAAGAAAGGAACCTGGTAATAATAACAGGGAAAGCATGTAAAGGGGTGAGATCTATGGGGCAAAATCGTCAATTTAAGCCGGGTCAGAAGGCACCTAATAATGGGACCTACGTAGAAATCGGTGAAACGGGCAGCACGGTAGTGAATCCGAAAATGGTAAAGCTTGATGCAGGGGATTCTTTTCCTGAAACATCCAATCATAACCGGATCTGGACATATAAGCGGAAGCCATGAAACATCTAAAAGCAGGAAAAAGGAATGATCGCATCCTTTTTCCTGCTTTTTTCTATTCAGCGGAATAACCGAATATTTTCGAGATTTCCAAACAGCTCTTTCTTAAATAGTCGCTTAAGGGATCATCATAATGATCTGGAATGCTTTCGGTGAACCCAACGGCAGTGATCGCTCCCAACAATTCTGAATTATAATTAAAAACCGGAATGGACATGGAGGAAACAGAAGGTACAAGAGGCTCTTTGGCAAAAGCTATTTTGTATCTCCGAATTTCATGATATTCATCTGTTTCTTTAAGGAACGAGCCTGTAACATTACGATCTTTTTCAATCCATTCGGCTGTCAAGGAAGGATCCTGAAAAACAGTGAATACCTTTCCGGATGAGGATGATGGCGGAAGACGCGTACCTAACTGTGCCCCGATGTTTAAGTTTTGGTTGGAATTCCAAATTTTCGCCGTGATTGGTCCATCGTATGTCCAAACGGAAAAAAGGACTGTGCAAGAAGTATGGTGACTGATTTCCTGTAAATAAGGAGTTATTCTGCTCGTGACATCCTCATTTCCTATCGCTGCCATGCCGTATTGAATCAGTTTGCTCCCAAGGTGATACATACCGGTTGTCTTATCACGATATAGCAACTCAAGCTGAGTCAAAGTATTCAAATACTTATAGAGGTTACTTTTCGTTATTTCCGTTAATTCTTGAATATCAGAGAATCTTAAAGGAGTCCTTTGGGAAGCAAGTAAATCTATGATGCCCATCCCTATTTGTAATGATTGAATCGTCGAACCGGATTTTACGATTTCCATAAGTCAATCTCCCTAATCTGTTTTAATTTAGGTCTAGTATATCAGAATCTGTAAAATATAAATGAAATTTAGCACGAAAAACCGCCTGCTGCTTGAAGCTATCAATATACTTTTCCTTTTAAATAAATAAATTTAGCGGATTTTAAAATTGATTCCGAAGTACTCATAATGGTGTAGATGATAACATTTGCACAAAAATTTGCAATAGTTTCTTGACAGTATTCCGAAAATTAAGTTATTATTTATATAAATAGTGAACAAAGTTATCTATAAGTAAAATTAGTAAGATGTATAGCCGTTCAAATTCTGGTTTGTGAAGTGAATCCAGCAGAATTAGGATGGTGGCATCAAAAAGAGGTTTTTAAAAAATCCGGATTAATAAAGGAGAATGAAATATGAGATTAGTAACTTTCAGCATTCAAGGATTTAAACGTATTGGTGCAATTTACCCGAATAATGTAGTAGTTGACTTGAACTATGCCTATCAAGCGCTTCTTGAAAGCGAAGGGAAACTTCGCAGTGAACAAATCGCTGAAGCGTATGTCCCTGCAACAATGGAGGCGTTTTTACAGGGAGGGAATGAAAGCCTTTCCATCGCGAAAAAGGCTGCGGACTATGCTATTAACAATCGTGATTCCTTCAGACATAAATTGGTGCATGAAATTGAAAATATAAAGCTTGAGGCTCCTGTCCAAAAGCCAGGCAAAATTATTTGTGTCGGACATAACTACCGTGAGCACATTGCTGAAATGGGTCGTGAACTGCCGCCATTCCCTGTGGTATTCGCAAAGTTCGCCAATACAGTAATCGGTCCCCAGGATGATATACCGTTTTTCCCAATCTCTGAACAACTAGATTATGAAGCGGAATTCGCTTTTGTAGTCGGACAAAGGGCACGTAATGTATCAAAAGAAGATGCTCTTGAGTATGTGGCTGGTTATACAATTGCGAATGATGTAACGTACCGTGATATCCAACGGCGTACACTTGAGTGGCTTCAAGGGAAAACGGTTGAAGGAAGTGCTCCGATGGGGCCTTGGTTAGTCACTTCCGATGAACTATCCGATCCATCTGGCTTAAATGTCCGATTAACGGTAAATGGTGAAGAACGCCAAAAAACGAATACATCCAACTTCGTATTCGATGTGAAGTATTTAGTTGAATTCTTATCGAATTTAATGACTCTTGAACCAGGTGACATCGTACTCACAGGAACACCTGGTGGGGTAGGAGTAGCCCGTGATCCACAAGTGTTCTTAAAAGATGGTGACGTTGTCAAAATCGAAATCGACAAAATAGGTTATCTTGAAAATCGTGTTCGACGTGTCGGGGAGGGAAAATAAAATGGCTTATCAGGAGATCGGGACATCAATCCAATCGGTTCAACAATCAATCGACCACATTCTTGAGACAGCGGCAAACCTACCGGAAGAAACGATCCGATTTAAGCCGGCAGATGATGAATGGTCTATCATGCAGATACTTTCCCATTTAGCTGAGGCCATTCCTTATTGGTTAGGTGAAGTGGAAACTGTAATAGCGATGCCTGGAGCCAAATGGGGGCGTGGATTGCAAGATCCAGCCCGATTGGCAGCAGTTACCGATACTGACAAAATTGCTGTAGAGGATGTTATGAAGCAAGTGGAGGAGCTTAAATATAAAGTGGAGAGCAGTCTGGGGAATTTAGATGAAGAAACACTATCCAAAGAATCGCCACACCGGAATTTCGCTAAATTCGGAAACAAACCAGTTTCTTATATAGTCGATCACTTCATCGATGAGCATGTTTCAGGACACTATGATCAAATTAAGCGAAATCTTTCTAAAATCCAGTGAGGAAAGATAAAAAAGAAAGTAGGGATTAATATGGCTGAAAAATCGGAATACATGAACAGTACAATCGTAAAAGATTTTACAAAGGATATTCAGCAGTATAACCTTGGGCCACTGTGGGAAGCCATTCCCGCTTTGATGGACCATGAACCTAAACCTCATGCACATGCTTATTTATGGAAAGAAGAGCTTTTGACAAAAAAATTGATGGAAGCAGCTGAAATCTTCACACCTGACCGAGGAGGGGAGCGCAGGGCCATTTATTTTCAAAACCCTGGCCTTACTTATCGCCAGCCTTGGGGATGGGCTTCAACGACACAAACGCTTTATGCAGCAGTTCAGCTATTGTTGCCAGGTGAAGTGGCCCCTTCCCACCGTCACTCCCAAAGTGCACTTCGTTTCATTACGAATGGTGAAGGTGCCTACTCCATCGTGCAGGGAGAAAGGATATTCATGGAAGAAGGAGATTTCTTGATCACGCCTAAAAACCTATGGCATGGTCATGGACATGTAGGCGAAAAACCAATGATTTGGATGGATGCCCTTGATATCCCAACCATCTATTCCATAGGTGGCACTTTCTTTGAACCATATCCAGATCGGATTGAAACGCCTAAACGTCCGGATAATTTTTCAGAGCTCCGTTATCAAGGCGGGATGGTTCGTCCAGTATCCGACCGTTATTCACAAGTGGCACCGCTTGCCAATTACAAGTGGAAAGGCACAAAAGCAGCGATAGAAGGATTAATGAATTTCGAACCGGACCCATATGAAGGTTTCGCAGTGGAATATATCAATCCGTCAAATGGCCAAACGGCCAATCCGACGATGGGGGCATGGATGCAGAAACTTCCTAAAGGTTTCCATACGAAAGCGCATCGCCATACCCATTCCACAATTTATCAAGTGCACCAAGGATCAGGCTATACAGTTATTAATGGAGTGCGTTTTGACTGGTCCAAGGGAGATTATTTCGTCGTTCCGAATTGGGCATGGCATGAGCACGTTGCAGAAGCGGATTCTTACTTATTCTCGGTAAACGACCTACCAATAATGGAGAGATTTGATTTGGAACAGCAACAGGCATTAGACACAAACAATGGTTACCAAAAGATTGAAAGTGAATTCAAGCCTGTTTTGGTTTAAAAGTAATCTGTTTGGGACTTTCAGCTTGATCCTGATGAATATATGGAATGCCAGCCGAATGAAAACGCTTACTGTGGCATTGTCCGCAACATTGGCTAAAAGCAACTAATATAGGGGGAATTGATGATGAGCACAGAAAAAAAACCATTCATAGTTATCGGTGGGGGAATTGGCGGTTTGGCAACTGCTTTAGGAATCGCAGAAACTAAACAGTATGTAAAGGTCCTTGAACAAGCTCCCGAATTTGGAGAAATTGGTGCAGGGATTCAGCTTGCAGCAAATGCCACCAACGTATTGCAGCGTTTAGGCGTCATGGATAAAATCAATGAAATTGCAGTATTTCCAAAAAGATTGGTGCTGATGGATGCCTTTTCCGGCAAAGAGCTTTCCGCTTTGGATTTAGGTGATGTTTATAAAGAAAGATATGGAGCGCCATATGTTGTCTTGCATCGTTCCGATTTGCATAAAGTACTGGCTGAAGCTTGTGAAAATAACCCGTATATTGAACTGGTTACGAACCAAACCATTATTGAAACAGTAGAAAATGAAGGTGAAGTTACGGTTACTTCAGCCAACGGGTCTAAACATTCAGGAACTGCTGTCATTGGAGCCGATGGATTATGGTCCAAGGCACGGAAACTTTTTGTGGAAGATCAACCGATCTGCTCTCAATATGTTGCATACAGGGGAGCGATTCCGATGGAAGAGGTTACGAGCCATGGAGATTTAGATGATGTGTATATGTGGATTGGGCCAAACCTTCATCTTGTTCAATACCCGGTTAGAAGGGGGGAACTATACAACCAAGTAGTGGTGTTCAAAAGTTCTCAATACACGGAAGAAAACGAAAAAACCGATCAATGGGGAACCCCGGAAGAAATGGACAGTGTATTTGCCGGAACTTGTGAGCTTGTTCAGAATGCGATTTCATTCATTCAAAGGCAACGCCGCTGGCCGATGTATGACCGGTTACCAATTGATAATTGGAGTAAAGGAAGAATTACGCTTACGGGCGATGCGGCACATCCGATGCTCCAATACTTGGCACAAGGGGCTTGCCAGGCTTTAGAAGATGCAGCTTATTTGTCGGATATGCTTCATAAGCATGGAAATGACATTGAACAGGCATTTTTGGAATATCAAGAGGAACGCATTCCGCGTACAGCTAATGTTCAAACGAGTGCAAGAATGTGGGGGGAAATCATCCACAATACGACCGATGCAGGCATTCTGCTCAGAGATACGATCCTTGCAGGTCGCACGGATAAAGATTTCCAATTCGTCGATGAATTTCATGGTTATAATAAAACGGCCGTAAAAGCATAAGTCGTTTTGTTTCATCCAAATCAGGGATTTTATGCATTTTACAAATGGGTCTGCCTTTCTTCTTTTTGAAGAAAGGTTTTTTCCGTTTATCCTCCATACCTCCTGCATTTTTTATAACTTTCCTTTACATGGGGAAAATTAGAAGTATAATGAAAATATAAAGGTCAAAGTTGGTCAAACCGAGTGATAATTCGTTCATGATATAGATGAATGGGAGGTTTCAAGATGGATATTAATAATATGACGGAGAGAACCCAACAGGCGTTCATTGGCGGCCAGGAACTAGCCAAAGATAGAGGGAATCCCGAGTTGACGGAGCTGCATTTATTAAAGGCCTTAATGGAACAGGATGAAAGTTTATTAATCAGGATTTTATCGGAATCTGGTAAACCGATGAATCTATTTGATATAGAGCTAAATAAGGAACTGGATCGATTACCGGAAGTGAGCGGGAGTGTTTCCCAGGTTTACATGTCAACCTCCCTACAGCAAATTTTGACGGCTGCCGAAAAGGAAATGCAAATGTGGGAGGATGAATATTTATCCGTCGAACATATACTGCTTGCGTCGTTGCAAGTCAATAAAACGAATGTAAACAGGCTTTTTTCATCATATGGAATTGATTATGATAAAGCAAAACGGGTTATAAACGATATAAGGGGGAATCAGCGAGTGACTAGTCAAAATCCTGAAAGCACTTATGAAGTACTAAAAAAATACGGCAGAGATCTCGTTGCTGAGGTTAAATCGGGGAAGGTCGATCCAGTAATCGGCCGAGATACGGAAATCCGTAACGTCATTCGGATCCTTTCACGTAAAACGAAAAATAATCCTGTATTAATAGGAGAACCTGGAGTAGGTAAAACAGCGATTGTCGAGGGGTTGGCACAAAGGATCGTCAGGAAGGATGTGCCGGAAGGTTTAAAGGATAAGACCGTTTTTTCACTAGATATGAGTGCACTTGTTGCAGGGGCCAAATTCCGCGGTGAATTTGAGGAACGCCTAAAAGCGGTGTTGAATGAGATCAAGAAGAGTGACGGTAAAATTCTTTTATTCATTGATGAATTACACACAATTGTCGGTGCAGGAAGAACGGATGGCGCACTTGATGCCGGAAATATGTTAAAGCCGATGCTTGCGCGCGGTGAGCTGCATTGTATCGGTGCAACGACCCTTGATGAATATCGGCAATATATTGAAAAGGATCCGGCTCTGGAACGCCGTTTCCAACAGGTTCTGGTTCCTGAACCGGATGTGGAAGATACGATTTCAATTTTGCGGGGATTAAAGGAACGGTTTGAAATTCACCATGGCGTCAGGATACATGATCGGGCGATCGTTGCGGCCTCTGTCCTTTCGAACCGATATATAACGGAGCGGTTTTTACCGGATAAAGCGATAGACCTTGTGGATGAAGCATGTGCGATGATTCGAATGGAAATCGACTCAATGCCATCCGAGCTGGATGAAATCACGAGAAAAGTCATGCAACTTGAAATTGAAGAAGCGGCCCTGAAAAACGAGGAGGACTCTCAAAGCAAGGCAAGGCTGGAAGTGCTTCAAAAAGAACTATCAGAACTTCAGGATCAAGCGAATAGCATGAAATCCAAGTGGCAAATGGAGAAATCAGCGCTTCAGAAGGTGCAGGATAAACGTGAAGAGCTTGAGAAACTGCGTCATGAACTGGAACAGGCAGAGAATGACTATGACCTTAACCGGGCAGCTGAACTTCGGCATGGAAGGATTCCACAGCTTCAAAAAGAATTGGAAACAATGGAAGACGAATTGGAAAAGGAAAAACAGGAATCACGATTGCTTCGCCAGGAAGTGACGGAGGAGGAAATTGCCTCGATTGTTGCAAGGTGGACCGGAATTCCGATAAGCAAGCTGGTGGAAAGTGAAAGGGAAAAACTGCTTCGCCTATCTGATATCCTGCATGAACGCGTAATAGGTCAAGGAGAAGCGGTGGAACTCGTATCCGATGCCGTTTTAAGAGCAAGGGCGGGAATTAAAGATCCAAACAGACCGATCGGTTCATTCATTTTTCTTGGGCCGACTGGTGTCGGTAAAACCGAATTGGTAAAAGCTTTGGCAGAAACGTTATTCGATAGTGAGGAACATATGATTCGAATCGATATGTCGGAATATATGGAGAAACATTCCGTGTCACGCCTTGTTGGTGCACCTCCTGGATATGTTGGATTTGAGGAAGGAGGCCAACTTACGGAGGCTGTTAGGAGAAACCCATACTCAGTCATATTATTAGACGAAATTGAAAAGGCGCATCCGGAAGTCTTCAATATTTTGCTGCAAATGTTGGATGATGGAAGGATTACAGACTCCCAAGGCAGAACAATCAACTGTAAAAATACGGTGATCATCATGACTTCCAATATCGGTTCCCATTTCTTATTGCAGTCCAACCGGGAGGATGGTGGCATTGAAGAAGAAATAAAAGATCAGGTCTTTAAAGAATTAAGAGGCCATTTCCGTCCCGAATTTTTAAATCGCGTTGATGACATTGTTTTATTCAAACCTCTGACGAAACAAGAAATCGTTGAAATCGTGGATAAAATGGTTCATCAATTACAGGTAAGGTTAACTGAACAAAATATAGTCCTGAACGTCACAGAAGCGGCTAAGGAATTCATTGCGGACCAGGGATATGACCCGGTATATGGAGCAAGACCGCTGAAGCGATTCATCCAAAAGCATCTGGAAACGAAAATCGCCCGTAAAATCATAGCTGGGACTGTTGAGCTTAAAGAAGGAATAACGATTGATCATGATCATGATGAATTGGTCCTCATATAAAAACGTTGAAATGTAGTTTACACGTAAGCAAAGTACGGTATAACAAAAAGGACATCCTAAAAAGGATGTCCTCTTTTGCTTCTTCTTAATGTTGATGAGAGTCTTTAGCTGGCCCGGCAGGCAAGATAGCAGGGATGATAAGAATCAGGATAGCAGCAGCTAATCCTAAAATCGTTCCCTGCGCAGCATCGTATGAAAGTCCGATCATGGAAGAAACAACATATACAGTCATATGCACTAATAAGAATGTCCAAAAAATTGCCCAAGCATAACGCATCGAATTTCACCTCATTCCACTACATTCATTTTTATCTTACCATAATTAATATACAGTTAAAACGTGTTTTTAATAATAACCTTTAAATAATTCAATACATTAAATTATAAGAGAACTTTTTCCGGCAGACAAGTTGGTTCCAAACTCCAAATGGGAAATCATAGGGTAAAATTAAAACAAAAATCGTCCATGCTTGGTTAATTTAAGATAAGAAGTTAGGCGTTTCCACTGACCCTTTCTATTTTTCTTCATAAATTAATATAGTAGTAGTAATATTCCTTAAAGGAGTTTGAACGATGGAACAACGAACTTTTCAAATTGATGACCAATGGAATATCATCTATTATCCAGAGCGGCCCAGTGGTTTTTCCGTAATGGTAATTGGAGACCGTAGTCATTTTGTCGAAAAAGACAGCAGCTTTTGGCTGCAGCATCCTGGCAGGCTGCAGATATTGGAATATTTAAAGAAATACGGATACACGCTATTTTCATCCAATTTTCACGGAGCCAACTGGGGCAGTCCTAAAGCACTGGACCTTTCCCTTAACCTATATATTCTTTTCATGAAAAAAGAAATAGTCAATCAAAGGGTTCATATATTGGCAGAGGGGACAGGCGCACTACTTGCCCTAAAGCTAATGAATGAACTTGGAAATAAAATTCGGTCTGTCGTATTGATTGATCCGGTTTTTTCTTTGAAAGCACAACTGGAGAAAGAAAAGGAAAACAAGTTCTTCTTTAAAAAGTGGCTGTCAGAGGTTGCTGCTGCATATGAGCTTGATCCAGCAGAATGTGAACAGCATATCCTGGACACTGAGGATTCAGTTATTGCAGAGAATATCCCCATGAAAGTGATTCAGGTTTTTGGAAGCTTACGGAAAGAGCAAGCCTCCCTTTATCGGCAAATCCAGCTGGCTAGGAAAGCAGATTTGCAACTGACGTATATATTGCCCGAAAAACGTTATAAAATCCCCTATCAAATACAAAAGTTTTTCAATGAGAATGAAGAGATTTTATGAGAAGTGATATATTTTTACAATAGTTTGCATACGATACAGCATCTAAAAAAACTAGACGTGCCGGGTGAAGTGGGCTTGATGGCATACGAGGAGGCTGTATTTATGCAAACAAACATTGTCATTGGCACTTATCGATTTGTGGGATTCTATGTGACTCAATATTTTTTGAACCAAGGTAAAGAAGTAATCGGAATTGATTGGGCTGATTCCGAAGCAAGTCAATATATTATGGAAGAAAAGGAACTTGAAATAGGCAGGAATTCAAATTATATATACTTTCCGATAAATAAGCTTCAATTATTGGATATTTCACAGCAGGACACGGTGTTCATATCTCTTTACGATATTCAAAGCGGAAAATTGGACAAAATCGATTTTCTGATAGGCGAAATCGTTTCATTCATTGAGAAATTCAAAAATGGCAAGGAAGAAACGCCGAATTTCGTACTTTTCATGCCCATTGAAAAAGATGTCTGTGTATTTCAGTCCATATTAAGCTCGATTCGTGAAATAGATTCTACGAAAATCATATTTTTACCGACGATTTATGGACCTTGGCAATCGGAAGGCATGAGCTTTGAAGCTGGAATCAATCAGCTTGGACAGTCTGATATCAATGCGGCAATTGCTGCCGAATATACCGGAGATGCTCTCTATATCACTGATTTTGTTAACGCTTTGGAAGCAGTGCTTACCTCCTCTTCCGATAGGGACATCCAATTGTGCAGCAGTATTGATGACCATTGGAATAAATGTGCCAGGTTAATATTTAGTGAAAGTATGGATTCATTCACTTCCCACTCAACAACTAAAATCAATAAAGGAACAATATTTGAAGTGCAATGCAAAATGGAACCGGAAGAAGGCATTGCTCTACAAAGAAAACATAATAAACGATTAAACTTACTTAAAAAGTGGAGAAAGCGAGACTGACTTGGGAGAGCGATAACCAAATATGAAGGCGAAGTGCATGATCGGGAAAATATGAAATCGATAGGTTTCGATATTAGGGAAGTGCAAAACTGTATATTTGCCTCTAATCTATATGTCTTGTACTATAATGTTCAAGGATAGGAATTCACATCAAAAGATATTCATGATTTTCTATGTGCGCCCTTTACGAATGGGTCTTGTGGAATTATGATAATATTGAGCTATATTTGGCATCACAATGATCAATTGGATGAATATTCAAAAGATAGGGGGGAAACGCGAATGAGTTCAGATAAAACTCTTGAATTTATGGGGATCGCCATGAAATACTTCCCAGAGGCTAAAGCGAAGCTTGAAGCAAGCGGGATTACATTCTCAATGGAGATGGCAGAGCCATTCATGGAGCTCTTTAAAAGCGTAATGCAAGAAGCTTATGAGCTTGGTAAACAAGATGCTCAGCGTTAATTAAAGGAAGGCTGTCCGGTTAAACGGCAGCCTTAATATTTTTATTCTTTTTTCAAGAACTTGGCAATCAATGGGTTCAGATTAATTTTATCAATGGTCGGTTTGTATTGACTGTATAAGCCCATCAATGTTTCAACGTTCTCCATCAATTGCATGTTATCAACTTTCGATTCCTCTTGCTCCGGTTCAGCCTTCCTGCCAAACATCAAATTCGAAAAATGATCATCCGGGTTTCTTTCGCGGTTGCGATTGAAGATGTCCACAATGAATTCCTCCTTTTATTTATAATGTATGTCCTAAATCTCCCTTGGCATAGGCGCTTGACCGACTTCTGAAAGAGATTTCTTTAGCCTTTCAAACTGTTAACTCTTGCAAGGAAGTCTTTTTTTATATAAAATTAGTACCAGGTAATAATAGATGATTATAATAACTCATAAAAATATAAGGGGATGGCAAGATGAATGCTGGAATACTAGGGCTTGGCCGCTACTTACCCGACAAAATCGTTACAAATGCGGATTTAGAAAAAATTATGGACACTTCCGACGAGTGGATCCGGACTAGGACGGGTATTGAGCAAAGAAGAATTGCAAATGATGATATTGATACATCAGATATGGCTTATCAAGCCGCAAAAGCTGCATTGAAAAATGCGGAAATTTCTGCTGAAGAGATAGATTTAATTCTTGTAGCTACTGTTACACCTGATCAGTCGTTTCCTTCTGTCGCTTGCATGATTCAAGAGAAATTGGGAGCGATGAAGGCAGCTGCAATGGATGTAAGTGCTGCATGTGCCGGTTTTATGTATGCAATGATCACGGCACAGCAATTTATTAAGTCAGGTGCATATAAGCATGTGTTGATTGTCGGTGTTGAAAAACTTTCGAAAGTAACCAATTGGGAAGACCGCAATACTGCTGTACTTTTTGGTGACGGAGCGGGTGCAGTTGTACTTGGACCTGTATCTGAAGGCAAAGGAGTCCTTTCCTTTGAATTAGGAGCAGATGGAACCGGTGGGAAGCACTTATTACAGGAAGGAGATTTCATTCATATGAATGGACGTGAAGTATTTAAATTTGCTGTCCGTCAGATGGGGGAATCCAGCCTGAGTGTATTGGACAAAGCTGGTTTGACAAAAGAAGATGTGGATCTGCTTGTCCCGCATCAAGCAAACATACGCATTATGGAAGCCTCAAGGGAACGATTGGATCTCCCGCTTGAAAAAATGACAAAAACGATTCATAAATATGGGAATACTTCTTCAGCGTCCATTCCAATGGCCCTTGTGGAAGAAATGGAAGCGGGAAGAATCAAGGACAATGACTTAATCGTCATGGTCGGTTTTGGTGGTGGCCTTACATGGGGAGCGATCGCTCTTAGGTGGGGTAAATAAAAGAAGAAGCAAAACGTAAGTGCTTTAAAAATAGGAAGGAGCCATTTTTAATGACTAAACGCCGTGTAGTTGTAACAGGTATTGGAGCAATCTCTCCAGTTGGTAATGATGCAGAAACTGGATGGAAGAATATAATCGAGGGGAAATCGGGAATAGGACCTTTAACTCGTTTGAATGCTGAGGAATTCCCCGTTAAAGTGGCTGCTGAAATCAAGGAATTTGATATAGAGACATATATAAATCGTAAAGAAGCACGCAAAATGGACCGTTTTACCCATTATGCAATTGCAGCTTCCGTTATGGCATATAATGATAGCAAGCTGGAAATAACCGATGAAAATGCTGCACGTGTCGGGGTCTGGATCGGTTCGGGTATCGGCGGTCTGGAGACACTTGAAACACAGCATGAAAACTTTTTAAACAGAGGATATAAACGGGTGAGCCCATTTTTCGTTCCAATGATGATTCCGGACATGGCAGCCGGCCAGGTTTCTATCTTACTGGGTGCTAAAGGAATCAATTCATGTACGGTAACAGCCTGTGCAACAGGAACAAATTCAATTGGTGATGCGTTTAAAGCCATACAACGGGGCGATGCCGATGTCATGATCACAGGCGGGGCCGAAGCGCCAATCACAAAAATGTCGGTTGCAGGCTTTTGTGCAAATACGGCTTTATCGACCAACCCTGATCCACAAACGGCTAGCCGTCCTTTTGATCTTAATCGTGATGGTTTCGTAATTGGGGAAGGAGCTGGAATTATCGTTCTGGAAGATCTTGAACATGCATTGAATAGAGGAGCCAAGATTTATGCTGAAATAGCTGGTTATGGCTCAACTGGAGATGCCTTCCATATTACCGCTCCGGCACCAGGTGGAGAAGGCGGGGCAAGAGCAATGAAAATTGCAATTGAGGATGCAGGTTTGAATCCGGAAGACATCCAATATGTGAATGCCCACGGAACGAGTACGCCATACAATGACAAATACGAAACGATGGCAGTCAAAGAAGTCTTTGGCGACCATGCTAATAAACTTGCAATAAGTTCCACTAAATCGATGACAGGCCATATGTTAGGGGCAGCAGGCGGTGTGGAAGCAATATTCACGATTCAGGCAATAAGGGACAGCATATTGCCTCCAACCATCAATATTGAAACACCAGACCCTGAGTGTGATTTGGACTATGTTCCGAATCAAGCAAGGAAGGGCGAAATCAATGCAGCCATCAGTAATTCACTTGGATTCGGTGGACATAACGCAACCATTCTTTTCAAGAAGTATCAATAAGTTATGAAGGAAGAGCAGATCCTTTGGGATCTGCTCTTTTTATTTTGAAGGGAAAATGCAAATGCGAGGGATATAAAATGTGTCAACCGCCTTCTTAAAATCATACGATAGTCAATAGGAAGCGGAGGTGTATGGGAAATGGGAGTCATTTCAACCGATGAATGGATGATGAAGGATTTCAACCGCCCGGTACAGATGATGGAAAGACTTAAAAGTACATTCAACAATACCCTTGATTCGAACATGATTTATCATCATTTATTAAAGCATGGCATGTATTCGCCGAATCAAAAAACCAAACTCACATGGAAAGACTTAAAAGAAAATAATGCATGGGAAAAAACTCAAAGCTTGTTTACAGCCTATAAGAAGCTTTGGGGAGGGCCTGATGTTCCCATATATATTTTTCCGCTCATGTCTTCAGGGATATGGAATAAAAAAGTTGAAACGAAGTCAGGGTTGGCATTTAAAGATAAACTATTCCTTTTTTACGGCACGGGGATGGCCGAAAAGGAAATGGAGGCCCTGTTGATTCATGAATATCATCATGTTTGCCGTCTGCATCATTTGAAAAAGGGCGAAAAAGAATACACTCTCCTGGATACGATGATCATGGAAGGACTGGCGGAAAGAACGGTGGGAAAATATTTAGGAACAAAATTTTTAGCGAAATGGACTAAGTTATATCAGGAAGATAAACTACGGGAATTTTGGAACAAGCATTTAGAGGAAAAGCACATGATAAAACGTACAGATCCTCTTCATGATACACTTCTCCTTGGGGCGAAAGGATATCCGTATATGCTTGGATACTGTAGTGGCTATTACCTGGTGAAAAATTTTGAAAAGCTCTCTGTGAAAAGATCATTCATTATCCAGTCTGAAGAATTCTTATCAAAAAAGAGTTAATATATACGTTCTTTTTTTCTTAATCTGTTTTCTAGAATAGGAATAAATTGTATGGTTCCTGCCTATACTGATTGACAAACAGAAATTTGTTTAAGTGAGGGATGAATGATGCTATATCTTCATGATGTATGGGTTAACTGGTTTGAAGGAGAAGAAAACGGCTATAATATTTGTCATTTTCATGAATGGAGGAAGGATGACGGGATCGAACTACTAGATCAAGTTCCTTTGTTGAAAGTGTCATCAACATTGTTCCACTACATAGAGAACGACTTGTCAGAATTACCTAAGCCATTGCTCAATGATGTTTATCAAAAAGCATATGCAAGGAAAAATCATGAAAGAATTCAGCTTGACTATTGTTTTATCGTGACTGATGGAAATGGAATTTTAGCTGTTGATACGATAGGTTATCATATTCCGATTAGGAAAAGCAGAATAATTCCCCGGCAGGAACAAATTGTTTATGACATGATAGAAAACCATGATGAGATGGATTACACCTTTACTGAAAAACCTACATCTGAGAAAGAATATCATATTTTGTCGCCGTCTCCCTTATTCATGAACGGTTTGACAAGAAAAGAAAGACAGCTTAAGCAATTGCTATTCATGGCCATGGACCAATTATTCACTGCGAAAAACACAGCTGAAATCCGCTATTGGTATACAGAATGGGCCCCTGAGAAATATGAAAGCATTCAAGAAATGGATTTTCAGATAGCTTGGCTTGAGTTATATGAAGAAATGAAGGAAGGCTGGTCAGAGAAGCATCTTCAACTTTGTGAAAACCTTGTGAAGGGGCAGCCTTTTTTTGAAAAGCTTTGGCAAGTGGAGGCCGGCGATAGCCCATCGATATTATGAACAAAAAAGACGATCCGATGAGGATCGTCTTTTTTTATCTCTTTCTGCCAAGTCCCATGCCATTATACATTTTTCTGATCATTTTATTGGCTTCAATATTCGCCTTTTCTGCACCGCGGTCCAGAATCTCATCCAATTCAGGCGAATCGATCAATTCATTAAAGCGTTCCTGGATTGGTAGGATTTCTCCAAGAACCACCTCAGCCAAATCACTTTTAAAGTCACCATAACCTTTACCTTCATACATCTCTTCAATTTCTGAATAGGATTTTCCACTGAAGATGGAGTATATGGACATCAGGTTGGAAACACCCGCTTTGTTTTCCTTATCATAACGGACAATTCCTTCCGAATCGGTAACTGCGCTTTTGATGTTTTTTTCGATTTGCTTCGGATCATCCAATAAGGCAATCGTTGCCTTTTTATTAGGATCAGATTTGCTCATTTTCTTGGTTGGTTCCTGAAGGGACATGATACGGGCCCCTTCTGTAGGGAGGCTGATTTCCGGAATTTTAAAAATGTCATTATGCTTTTTATTGAACCGTTCAGCCAAATCGCGTGTCAATTCAAGATGCTGTCTTTGATCTTCCCCGACAGGAACCACATCTGTACTATAAAGGAGAATATCGGCAGCCATCAGCGGCGGGTATGTAAGCAGTGCTGCGGATACCCCTTCTTTGCCAGCGGATTTGTCCTTAAATTGCGTCATTCTCTCAAGTTCCCCTATATAGGATATACTTTGTAAAATCCAGCCTGCCTGAGCATGCGCAGGTACTTCTGATTGAATGAAGATGGTATTCTTTTCAGGATCCAAACCAATGGCCAAATATAAAGCGGCCAATGTTTTAATGTTTTTCCTTAACTTAATGCGATCTTGTGGAACTGTAATTGCATGCTGGTCAACAATACAAAAGAAACATTCATATTCATTTTGTAAGTTAACGAATTGTTTCATGGCTCCGATGTAATTTCCTAAAGTAACGGAACCGGATGGCTGAATGCCGGAGAAAATCCTTTTCAACTGCTAGTCACTCCTCTAAATACGTTTATTGATAAATGGATATTCGCTCTTCATTATTGTAAGGATAAATAGAAAATGAATCCACTTTCTTTGAAAGAAATGTGCGTGCCCCTGTGATGGGGAAAAACGCTCATTAAAATCTTGTGGAGGGCCGTTTTGTCCTGTATCGATGCCATTCTGAGAATACGAAATGTCCACTATACTGTATTTTAGCATTTATTCATATTAAATGTATAATCGAAACGGCAATCAAGCCAATAGAAAGGATTTTCCGTTTCTTTTTTTTGACATGGAAGAAATGAAGGGTTCAAGGAAAATCAAACCGTTTAACATATATCACAATGAGCAGACCATTTTAGGGAAGGATACTCACAAGGGAATACAGGATTATGAACGTATTCTTAAGGTTGAAACATTGTAAGGCAGTTTTTTTAATTATTTATAATATATAGGAGTAAAGTTAATTGTTTGTGGTATTAAAGAAAGGGGTTTATTATATTTGTTGAATATTGATGACTGATGGCGAATGAGGTGGAGAAAATGAAACCAATGTGTAAATGGTTGATGACAGGTATGTGCATATTCCTGATTCAACAGCCAGTTCATGCGCAAAGCATGAACGAAACCAGGCAGGTGGCATTAGAAAATAAAGAATTGCCTGTGAGCGTACCGCGTTTTGTTTTTGATTCGGGGTTGAAATTTGACTATCCGGATGCTGTGCGCGGAATATATGTGACAGGGCCTGCAGCGGGTGGCAATAAATTGAATGAGCTTATTAAATATGTAGATGAAACCGATTTGAATGCGATGGTCATTGACATTAAGGATGACAGGGGGAACGTTACTTATAAACCCGAAGATCCCGATTCTCCATATGCTGGGATCGGTAAAGACTACATAAAAAACCCAAGATCAATGCTGAAAAAATTTGAGGATAAACAGATTTATCCGATTGCAAGGGTAGTCGTCTTTAAAGACTCCCATTTGGCCAAAGAGAAGCCTGAATTGTCTTTTTTAGATGGAGAAAAGGTATGGAAGAATGGTCGAGGGGAAGCCTTCGTTAACCCATTCTTAAAAGAGGTGTGGGATTATAATGTCGGTATTGCCATTGAAGCGGCAAAGATGGGTTTTAAAGAAATTCAATTTGACTATGTCCGTTTCCCCGAAGGATTCGAAAATAAAGAAGATGATTTGAAATATGATGTAGGTGAATATGATGAAGCGAAAGTGAGTAATACAGCCAAAAGGGTTCAGGCAGTGACAGATTTCGTAAGTTATGCGAGGAAACAACTGGAGCCATATGGTGTGGAAGTGTCAGTGGATATTTTTGGATATGCGGCTACATTGCCTGAAGCTCCCGGAATTGGGCAAAACTTTACAAAAATTTCTGAGAATGTTGATGTAATTTCCTCGATGATCTATCCGAGTCACTGGACATCTTATTTTGGTATCGATAAGCCTGATTTGGAGCCTTATAATCTCGTTAAGGAATATGCGAAATTAGAAAACGGGAAGCTGAAGGAATTAAAAACACCACCTACTTCAAGGCCTTGGTTACAAGATTTTACTGCCTCATATTTAGGAGAGGGGAATTACCAAAGGTATGGTAAGGAAGAAGTGGAAGCCCAAATAAAAGCATTGAATGACAATGGTATTGATGAATACTTGTTATGGAATGCAGCAAATCGATATACAAAGGGAGTAGACTATACCCCATGAAAAAAAGGATGACCTAGGAAGTTTCTTCCGGTCATCCATATTCTCTCTGAATTACCGCTTTTTATTCCCGCCAACTTGACTCCACCCTGACTGAATTCGTTTCGATTGATCGAAAATATGAGAGTGACGTTTCCCGCCAAACCATTTTTCGCCGATGCCATTCGTCACAACGCCATTCACAGCTGTAATGCCAATAACGCAAGCAGCGACTAAAAAAAAGTCCAAAAAGTAATTGACCATCAAAACCCTCCTAATATTTTCAAGCTATTCAAGTTCCATTGTAGTGGATAAGAAATAATCTGGAAAGTATAAACTAGCAAATGAGGAGATTAAATTATGAATTGGTATGAAAAGCTAAATCAGTATTTCCCTATTGAAGAAATGAAGTCCAAAGAACATATAGAAGTTCTTTTAGAAGATAAACAGGAAATTTATAAAAAAGATGAAGGTCCCGACCATGTTTTATTGTATGTGGAAGGGGAAGAGTTTATATTCGTTGATTACCTTTTTGTATCTAAGAAAACAAGGGGGCAGGGACTAGGGAGGAAATTGATTCAAAAATTGCAAAAAAAGCAGAAAACGATCTTGCTGGAAGTAGAACCAGTACAAGAAAATGATGATGACACATTTAAAAGGCTGAAATTTTATAAAAGGGAAGGATTCCGGCACGCCTCTTCGATTTCCTACAGCCGAAAATCGCTTGCAACCAAGGAGGATACGCCTATGGAAATCTTATATTGGCCTGCAAACCCATCTGTTGATGAAGAAGACGTATTTGATTTCATGAAAGAGATTTATTCTGAAATCCATACTTACAAAGATGATGATCTTTATGGGAAATCTTATCAAGATGTAGAGGATGTACTAAGCTTGAATGCAGGTCAGGAAACGGATATTTTTAAAGAGGTGCAAATTTGAGAAAAAGGGCCGGTTGTTTCACCGGCCCTTTTTAATTTGTCGGAAAAAGTACAGTAAAGGAAAAAAATTGCGTGAACGGCCGAAAAAGTGTTCCAGCAGAAAACAACCGGAACATTTTTTGAAAATTGAGGCAAACTGTCTTTTCTTAAAATTTGTCAATAAAAGGAATCTTCGAACCCCGAACCATGATTTTAAAAGAAGGTTTGGTTCCCCTCATGATTAATATGGGATGAAACCCACACTAGAGTGAAGAAATTTGCGACACTCCTGCCGAAAAACTGGCTCCGCCAAGACCCCACAGTCGGCGGAAAGGGAGCGGATTTCTGAAAACAACTGGATCGTTTTTTAGACTGTAGGCAATCTGTCTTTTCTTATTGTTCATATTTTACGGTAAAATGAATTTCTATAACTTCTTGGATGGTAGAATGCTCCCTTATCGCTGATTCTTTCGAATTATTTTTTTACTTTTGGAAATATATGTGCTAAAAGAATGGTTTTTAATGTAAAAGGAGGAATTTGCATTTGATTAAAGAAAATATATTAACATGATCTTGTTTATTGAAAAAGATTGGGGGTAAATAAAAGTAACGAGTTATTTAAAAAATCATGAGGGCCGTAATGAGAGTTAAATGAGAATGGTAGGTAGGTATTTTCAATTAGAAAAAGCGGTTTTAATGTATTACATAAAAAACGGAAAAAGCTATAGTACAGGCTAAACTAGAAGTTTAAAAGGATTTTTCCAAATATCAAAAAGGGTATTCATTTTAAATAAATTAGTGTATAATAAAGAAAATGAAATACTTATTTAAAATTATTTCAAATTAGAGTGGTACTTATGAATACTAATAGTAGATTTCCCCTCATAGATCACCGATTCTATATTTAGGGAGTGTGAGTAAACATGGTAACATTATATACATCACCTAGTTGTACTTCATGCAGAAAAGCAAAAGCATGGTTAGAGGAACATGAGATTGGATATAAAGAAAGAAACATTTTTTCAGAACCGTTAACGATTGATGAGATTAAAGAAATTCTTCGAATGACAGAAGATGGAACCGATGAAATCATTTCAACACGGTCAAAAACTTTCCAAAAGTTAAATGTAAATTTAGAGAGCCTGCCTCTTCAAGAATTATATAAATTGATCAAGGAGAATCCAGGTCTGTTGAGACGTCCAATTATCCTTGACGAGAAACGGCTTCAAGTTGGTTATAATGAAGATGAGATAAGACGCTTTTTACCACGTAAAGTCCGTACCTTCCAGTTACGGGAAGCACAACGTATGGTCAACTAATAAGGTCTTTCAAGCTCTGCCAGGAAATGTGCAGGGCTTTTTCTTTATACATAACGATTTTCCGCTGATTTTTTTAACTTAATGAAGGGGAACATAAAAGAATCCTTAGGCGACAGCAGACGTTTTGGATTTGCAGAAGGTCCCTTGAACCTGTCATCATTTAAAGAAAAAATAAAGAATGAAGCTCATCATTCTGTGTATATAATAAGGCATTAATGGCAGTAAGATTAAAATTGAATAAAGCATTAGGATAGTTGCATGAGGATGAATTATTTTATAGAATGAATGGAATATTAGGCAAACAATTGTTTTTTAGATAAGTAATGTTTTTTATTTCCCTTCTTCAAGGTTTTGTCATAAAATGATGTAAAATAGTCTGTTTTAATGACTATCATGATTTACAGTATTCACTTACGGGTAAAGAGCTTTTAAGAGCAATTTTCGCTTGGGGGTTATTATCCCTTCAAAATGAGAAAGGAAGGGAGAGGGGAATCATGGAAATCGAACGCATTAATGACGATACAGTTAAATTTTATATTTCCTATATAGATATTGAGGAAAGAGGCTTTGATCGCGAAGAAATTTGGTACAGCCGCGAGCGAAGTGAGGAACTTTTTTGGGAAATGATGGATGAAGTGCATCAAGAAGAAGAATTCATGATTGAAGGACCCTTATGGATTCAAGTTCAAGCCCTTGAAAAAGGCTTGGAAGTTTTGGTCACAAAAGCCCAGCTTGCCAAAGATGGTCAGAAACTCGAGCTGCCTCTTTCAGATGATAAGTTAAGGGATTTGAATGTATCAGACAAGATGGATACGCTTCTTGATCAACATTTTCATGGTAAAGATGAAGAAAGCGGTATGACATTCGAGGATGGTATAATTGAATTCATCACGACTTTCGAGGATTTTGAAGATGTCATTTCATTAAGCAAGCGTCATGGCTTGGATGACTGGACAACAAAACTTTATGTTTATCAGAATAAATATTATCTTTATATCGAATTTTCCGAGGCGGAGATTGATGAGGAAGAAATCGATAATGTTTTAAGTCTTTTATTGGAATATAGTCAGGAGTCACCTATAACGGTGCACATGCTTGAAGAGTACGGGAAGATAGTTATCGAAAATGATGTATTCACAACGGTCGATAAATATTTCGCATAGACTGTTGAGGCCGATTTCAGTAGAAATCGGCCTTTTCGTCCAAGATTAAGTGTTTTTTGCCTTAGCATGGAGGTTTTTCAAATATGCCTGTGTTTGTTTGTTAATTGGAGGTAGTCTAGGTGAAGAATATAGTTGGCGTCGGTCTGCTTATTCTCTTGTTGGTCAGTTCATGGCATTTTCTAATAAATGGCGTCGATGGAGGGCTGATTTTTTATTCTAGTCTTATATTGACCATTTTCTTGGTGATAATTGGATTCAACATTTTCCTGGAAAACCGAGATCCCATCCAGACCATAACATGGCTTGTTATTTTTGGCGCTTTCCCATTCATCGGTTTCATTTTTTACTTTTTGTTTGGCCGTAATTTTCGGAAAGAGAGGATATTTCGCAAGAAGTACTTTTTGGACAAACAGAGTTTCGTGAAAATAAGCCGCGAAGCGGATTATAATGAACGAATTAAGGAAATGGGCGAGAACCCTCAGCAGTTAATCACTCTTGCAAATAGGCTGGGGAATAGCCCTATTTCATTTCAGACTGAAACCCGGGTTTTAAGGAATGGTGAGGAGACATTTTCCAATATCATCGAAGAATTAAAAAAAGCCAGACATCATATTCATTTAGAATATTATATTGTTAGGGATGACCGCATTGGCGGACTGTTAAAAGACATCTTGATACAAAAAGTAAAAGAAGGGGTAGAGGTCCGATTTCTCTATGATGCGGTTGGTTCTTGGAAGTTAGCACGCTCTTATATCGATGAACTGAAGAATGCGGGAGCCGAAATGGTGGCCTTTGGTCCGTTGCATCTCCCTTTATTAAATAATAAATTCAACTTTCGTAACCATCGTAAAATAATTGTGATAGATGGCTCTGTCGGTTTCATCGGCGGTCTCAATATTGGGGATGAATATTTGGGACAAGATCGGAAATTCGGTTCTTGGCGGGATACGCACCTTATCATAAAGGGGGAAGCGGTCAGAACTTTACAGCTCATATTTCTGCAGGATTGGTATTATAGCACCAATACTAGTTTTTTAAGTGATGAATATCTCATGGCCGGACTGCCGAACCATCACGGACATGGCGGAATTCAATTGATTGGCGGCGGACCTGATAGTGAGTGGACGATCATTAAAAGCATTTTTTTTAAGATGATCACTTCAGCAGAAAAGTCCGTCTGGATAGCCTCCCCGTATTTCGTTCCTGATGACGATATCTTACAAGCATTGAAGGTGGCTGCTTTAAGTGGTTTGGATGTCCGGCTGCTCGTCCCGAAGAACCCCGATAAACGTATCGTATTTCATGCTTCGAGAACTTATTTTCCCGAATTACTTGCTTCCGGAGCTCGTATATTCCAATATAATGAAGGCTTCATGCACAGTAAAATCATCATCGTGGATGAACAATTGGCATCAATTGGGACAACCAATATGGATATGAGAAGCTTTAACCTGAATTTCGAAGTCAATGCTTTTCTCTACCGGACGGAAAGTACTCAGCAGCTGGTGAATGATTTTTTGGAAGATATAAAGGTATCCCAAGAAGTGGAGATTGATGCGTTTTCCAAACGGAATTTCGGTTTGAAAGTTTTGGAGTCCACTTGCCGATTGCTTTCACCCCTTCTTTAGATTCTTTCTCTTATGCCGATCAGGCATTTTTTTTTTGCGGATTAAAAGGAATCCTAAGCGAAGCAGGCGAATGTAGTGGAAGAGGAGGAGATGTATGCTAACTGCGATAAAGAAGGATGGGACATGGATTACCCTCCCTGAAAAGATACCGGCAAACGTGATTGATGAATGGAGAAAGTCAGCAGATTATTACTGTCCATGCTGCAAGATGGAAATGACCATCAAAGCGGGAAAAGTCAGGATCCCGCATTTCGCCCATAAAAATAGTTCGTCATGCCGCGCTTCTTCAGAACCGGAATCCGCCTATCATTTAATGGGAAAAAGAAAATTGTTTCAGTGGTTCTTATCACATGGTTATCAAGTGGATTTAGAAGCCTACCTTCCTGAAATTAAGAAAAGGGCTGATATTTTAGCTGTGATAGGAGGTAATCGCTATGCAATAGAATTTCAATGCTCAGTTATCCCAGAGGTTGAATTCATGGAAAGGACAAAAGCCTATCAAAGCATAGGCATCAAGCCAATTTGGATTCTCGCAGCAAAACGCTTAAAAAGGAAAAGTTTGTATGAATTCAGTTTATCCCGCTTCCACTGGCTCTTCGTCACCGGCAGCTTCCATCATCCTTTTCTTTGGATGTATTGTCCGGAAACTGATCATTTATCAGTATTGAAAAACCTCACTCCTTTTACCCCCAGAACCGTCTTTGCCGAATTGACAACAGCTTCTTTAAAGCTCCTTCCCCCTAGTCGGGCATTGCCCCAAAACTGCTTTCGATTCCCTTTTCTGCCTGCATGGAGATATAAACGAAATGGCTGGTCCCTTCATCGAATGAAAACAGCACGGAGATGCGATCCTTTTTTCGAAGGGCTATATTTACATCATATTTCACCTGCGACACTTCCAATTGAAGTGGGTGTTCCCGTCAGAGGGATGCTGTTGATCGAAACAGCCTCAATCGAATGGCAGGCATGGTTATACATGGATGTGTTTCAAGAGAAAAGAACAGGGGAAAAGATTTTTATAGCTGATATTATTCATATTTTTAGAAAGCGTTCAAAAAAAGGGGATATAAAGTTCAGACCGTTGCCATTGCTTCATGAGAAACCCATCGAGTATCCTGTAGGTCAATATATCATGCTTTTGGAGCAATTTGGTTATCTATCAAAGCTGAAAGAAGGGGTTTTTAAAGTTGAAAGGGAAATTACCCTTCCCTTCACCAGTGATCAAGCTCAAATTTTGGAAAAAAATTTCTATGATAAGCATAAATTGATGATGGAAAAGGAGAATATCCAGTATAATCAGTGATAACATCTCTATTTATCTTGAATTCAGATGAAAGGGCAGGATTATTTTTGTTAATGGAGAAATAGTAATAAGAACTGGGAATTAAGAAAACTTTAAGAAAGAATGAACGCCGAATGAAGTATTGCAGCGTTCGATCCGGTTTAACGAGTTAGCCCAATGGCAAGTTTCTATAGAATGGGGAGGAATTTTTTTATGGCACAGGAAACAAAAGCGAATACATTACCTTCAAGAAGTGAAATAGCTCCTGAAGATACTTGGAGACTGGAAGATATCTTCGCAACCGAGGAAGATTGGGAAGCTGCCTTCAAAGCGGTAAAAGAAGACCTCAAGAAAGCGGAGGGACATAAAGGGACGTTGGGAGAAAGCGCAGAAAAATTATTTGCGGCCCTTCAACTCCAAGATGAGGTATTCGAGAAGCTAGGGAAAGTTTATTCTTATTCACATATGCGTAATGATCAAGATACAACCAATCCTTTTTATCAAGGGATGGAGGATCGGGCAAAAGCTTTATACGCCCAGGCAGCGGCTGCGTTTTCATTTATGGTTCCTGAACTATTGAGTATTGATGAAAACAAAGTGGAAGGGTTTTTGGAAGAAAAAGAAGATCTGAAATTATACAAACATTCTTTAGAGGAAATTAATCTTCAGAGACCCCATATCTTATCTGCAGAGCAGGAAGAATTATTGGCGCAAGCATCAGAAGTACTTGATGCATCGGGCAATACTTTCGGAATGCTTAACAATGCCGATTTGAAATTCCCGACCATCAAGGATGAAGAGGGAAATGAAGTGGAAATTACTCACGGAAGGTATATCAGTTTTCTTGAGAGTGAAGATCGCCGTGTACGTGAGGAGGCATTTAAAGGGGTATACAGCAAGTATGGAGAGTTCCGTAATACATTTGCTTCAACCCTGTCAGGTGAGGTGAAAAACCACAACTTCAATGCCACGGTTCGAAAATATGAATCAGCACGCCAAGCGGCGTTAAGTAATAATAACATTCCGGAGACCGTATACGATAATCTCGTTAAAACGGTCAATGACAACTTGCCATTACTGCACCGTTATCTTGATTTACGTAAAAAAGTACTGAAATTAGATGAACTTCATATGTACGATCTATTCACTCCTCTTGTTAAAGAAGTGAAGATGGAAGTGACATATGACGATGCCAAAGATTATGTCCTTAAAGGTCTTGCTCCGCTTGGGGAGGACTATTTGAACGTTTTGAAAGAGGGATTTGAAAACCGTTGGGTCGATGTGCATGAAAACAAAGGGAAACGAAGCGGTGCCTATTCTTCTGGTACATATGGGACGAATCCTTATATTTTAATGAACTGGCAAAATAACGTCAATAACTTATTCACGCTCGTTCATGAATTTGGGCATTCGGTTCATAGCTACTATACACGTAAATATCAGCCATATCCATACGGGAATTATTCCATATTTGTAGCGGAAGTTGCATCAACTTGTAATGAAAACTTGTTGAACGATTATTTACTGAATTCAATCGAAGATGAAAAGAAACGCATCTATTTATTGAATCATTACCTGGAAGGTTTCCGCGGCACATTGTTCCGGCAAACGATGTTTGCAGAGTTTGAACATACGATTCATTTAAAAGCTCAAAATGGGGAAGCGTTGACAGCGGATATGCTTACTAAGGAATATTATGAGCTGAACAAGAAATACTTTGGAGAGAACGTGACCATTGATGAAGAAATCGGTTTGGAATGGGCGCGCATTCCACACTTCTACTATAATTACTATGTTTATCAATATGCAACTGGAATCAGTGCAGCAACAGCATTAAGCAAGCAAATCCTTGAAGAAGGAGAGCCTGCTGTCAAAAGGTATCTGGAGTTCTTGAAGTCAGGAAGTTCCGATTATCCGATTGAAGTGCTCAAAAAGGCTGGCGTCGATATGACTAAAGCCGAACCTGTACAAGAAGCCATGAATGTATTCGAAGAAAAATTAAATGAGTTGGAAGAGCTTTTGAATAAATAGGATGTGGAAAGGACCCGAGCACTTCGGGTCCTTTTCAACTTATATGAATGTCCGTCATAATCCTTTAAAACGATTTCTCTGATTTAAGCTATGAAGAATTATGAAGAAAACAAAAAATAAAATAGGGGAGGTAAAATACAGAGGAATGAGGTTCATGATACCGAGCAGCTGGACAAATAGCGACCCTATCAAGAGTATAAGTAGAATAAAGCCTTTCAATTTGGTCACCTCCAACCTGGCCGCAGTAAAAGCTCATCTGCGCTTTATTAGATAGTATGTTTTAAAATAAGCAGTATTCTAAGAATATGACAATAATGTGAAGTTGCGCACAAAGTTCTTGCAATTAAGGTGTATAATCTGCTATAGTACAGATATAGAAGTTATCACATCCCAAACATATACCCCTTTGTTTGTTCGTCGTGAAATTTCTCCTATCCCCTTATTCGTATAAATAGATGAAAACCCCAGCAAATTTCGTGATTTGCCGGGGTTTTTCATTTGCATCAAAAGTAAAAAGAACAAAATGACGCCGGTTGTAACAAAAGTTGTACGAAAGATTAGGAAATAAAAACAAATGATCTAATATTTCTTGTGATTCACTTCACAATTAGATTCATTCCCACGCTTATCAGATATCAAAAACACTTATGTCTTTTAATTAAAAATTGGCTCTTATTTAGCTATATATACCAGAAACGATAATTAAAAAATGAAAAATATATATTGTGAACAATTTGTGAAATGTTACACATACAGTTGAAACATAACTGGGTTATCTGTTATATTGTTTATTGTGAAGTGAATCACAAACAAACTTATACCCCTTTGTTTGATCGTGAAAAATTTCTCCCATCCCCTTATTTTCTTATAAAAAAAACCATGCAATCTTTTGATTTGCATGGTTTTTCCTTTTTAAATATAACAAAAAAGCAGTCAAATTCATGACTGCTTCTTTGTATATCTCCAAAACGTTCCGTATTTAGCAGGAATCTTCTCTGCCAACTGTTTTAAAACAAGCTTTTTCATTTCCAACTCGACGTTATTCTTATTCATATTATAAACAGTTTCAATTTCCTTTGTGGCCACTAGTTTGAAACAGCTTAAAAATTCTTCGAGAGAGGGGGGTTTTGCAGGGGCTGGAAGACCATTGAGCATATCTTCTAAAATTTGAACATATACCTCGTAAGAATAGACACCTGAAACTTTTATTCCCTCTTCTTCAATATTTTGATTGAAAAAGACAAGGGAAGGTATTTCAGTTACTTCCATTTCGCTTGTGATTTTCATGTCACATTGAAAGCCTTTGGCTGCACTGGAAGAATTGATGTCATAAAGGAATTCCTCCACATCCAGTCCAACCATTTTGGCACATTCGGTCAAGACTTCGATATTGGATATATCCTTTTTTCCTATGAATACATATTCTTGAAGCTGCCTTAAAAAGCGAATGGCCAATTTACGCCCCTGCAATTCCGCTGCTTTTATTGCGATGGAAGCTGTATATGGAGAAGAGATTGGGTTTTCAGACCAAAGGCTCCCGTCGCAGGACATTCCCGAGCGGCTGGCTGTCTTTTCCCAAACTTGAGCAATGTTTTCATAATTTTTATTTTTCCCCATATTAAGAGAATCGATTTTACCGCTTAAAACATGGCGTAAACTGAACAATTGGCCATATTCTATCTGTAATTTCCTAATAATTGGTTCTAAGCCCCAGCATTCGGGACAAAGCGGATCAACAAAAACATAAATTTCAATTGGCTTTTTTCCTATATCATAGCAATGCTGCGTCTTGATCCAATCGGAAATATTGAAAACTGGTTTTTGTGCGCTCAACTGTCTTCTCCTTTCCCGTCAGTTCCGGATGTATTGATCATATGCTGTGCCGTCAAATAGAGGCGGTGATAGAAAAACTCCCTAATCTCACCCTCAAGGCCAACTTCGTCCATAGCTTGATACATGCATGAAAGCCATGCTTTCGCACGTTCTGGTGTAATTTCAAAAGGTATATGTCGAGCCCGCAACATAGGATGGCCATGCTCTTCGGTATATAAAGAGGGACCGCCTAAATATTGAGTCATAAATTGTTTTTGCTTACGGACCGTTTCAGTTAAATCGTCAGGGAATATTGGCTGCAGATCCGGGTGCTGACTAACGTTGGAGTAAAACACATCAATTAATTTGTGTAATTGCCCTTCTCCAATTAATTCATATGGTGTAGGGTTCCCTTGCATCATGTTGATTACTCCTTTTAAAGAAAGATGGTTGATATTTATTCATATTTTATCAATGACGTACTGATATAACAAATATATAGCTTAAAGAAAATTTTACATCTGTAGTATGACACAGGGGGATGATCGGAAATTACACCTTTGGGGGGCTCTCCCATTTGTTCTGGGTTTGTGGAAGAAGCCATATATAGACATGAAAAAAACTGACCCGTCACAAATAAACAAGGTCAGCTTGCTTTAGCTTGAAAATGTCCCATAAACTTTTTGAACATAGTTCTGAGTTTCTTTAAAGGGCGGGATGCCGTTATATTTATCGACGTTTCCTGGCCCTGCATTATAAGCAGCAAGGGCAACCTGGATGTCCCCGTCATATCGTTCCATCATTTGACTTAAATATTTACTCCCGCCCATGATGTTTTGTTCTGGATCGGTTGCATCATCCACCCCAAGGCTTTTTGCAGTTGCTGGCATTAACTGCATAAGGCCAGTAGCACCCGCATAACTGGTTGCTTCAGGGTTGAAGTTCGATTCTTGTTTAATGACAGACTTAATCAGTTTTTCCGGGAGATTATATAAACTGGCCGCCTGGCTGATTATATGATCATAGTTTGTTGCGGTTTCGCTGCTGCTCTGATTGTTAGGATGGGCAGCGGATATCGTGTTGATGTTCATGGATGTTAGGCCGCCGGGTTGAAGAAAGGATTTCGTTTCCGCGTCCACATTGGATAATAAGGAACCCAATTTCTGCGAAGTGCTTTCAAGAGCATCACCCGAAACCAGTTCCGAGAGCATGTCCTGGAAAACGAATCGAGATGAATTTGTATTTGTGATGCTGCTATTTGTGAATTGCTGGATTGCTTGTAATTCCATAAACGTTTTGAAATCTTGGATTTTCAAACTCTCCACCTCCGAATGGGTTCAAACAGGATTATTCCTGGAATTTGGCGCGATAAAACCTCTTAACCTTATTTTCGGTTTCCTTTACCGGAATTTGAAGGGTTTCAAGGAGGGTCAGGAAGTTTTTTTTCCCGGCTTTTGCATCCGTCACTTCATATTCAAGCTCAAAGTCTTCCTGATTCAAATACGAACTATGATCTAATACAAGTAAACCCTCTTTGTAAGGAAATTCAAGACGGTCTGTCTTTAGTGTCCCAAAGCAGGTAAAATCTTTTGGATCAATTCCGCATTCGAGGATAAGATGTTGGATCTCGCCATCAGGGAATGTGTTATGATACAGAAATGCATATGCGGTTTCTTCAGGAATATCTTGATTCGTTTCCAATAATCCTTCTGTAGCGGGCTGTTTTAAAGTCAGCTCGTAACGCCCGTTTTTCTCCCGGATTCTAAGCGCAGAATCTTGATTTTTCAAAGTGAATCCGAGTGTATCGAAGTAATGATTTTTCTGGGTTTTAAAGTTCGATGCCCCGAGATGAAAGTATTCGATCAGTTGACGAAATTCTTTTTCGCTTAAAAGGTTTTTAAATTCAATTTCAATATGCTGGTTCATGTGTTCCATCCTTTCTGACTGATTCTTAGGTTAATCATATAAGAACCATTCCAGCTGTCAAATTGAATTCAATAATTTTTGCTATTATACTTGAATATTTAGGAATCAATTGCAGGATATGATAAAATATAAACGTTGAGCACGAAAAATGGATTATCGTATATATAGAAATTAAATACATACTTTTTGCTAGAAAAAGAAATAGGATCCAGCGGTGAATTGGCATAAGTCATGTGACTGCTGGATTTAGGAGAGCGTTCTGCCCATACCAGAGTTGAACAGGCGCTTTTTAGATAGATATAGGTGGTGTGGCAATGGAGAGTTGGGACGATTTCTTGGCGCCTTATACTCAGGCTGTCGAAGAATTAAAGGTTAAGCTAAAGGGATTAAGGAAACAGTTTGAGAGAGAGAATATTCACTCGCCGATCGAATTTGTAACAGGCAGGGTAAAGCCGATTGTCAGCATTTTGGATAAGGCGAGCCTGAAGGATATTCCCATTGATAAATTGGGAACTGAAATTCAGGATATTGCAGGGCTTCGCATGATGTGCCAGTTCGTGGATGATATCGAACAGGTAGTTGAACTTTTACGAGGTCGCAATGACTTCGAGATAGTCGAGGAGAGGAATTATATTTCCCATAAAAAAGCAAGCGGCTATCGTTCTTATCATGTTGTAATCCGCTATCCGGTCCAGACGATCCATGGCGAAAAAAATATCCTTGCCGAAATACAAATCAGGACTCTTGCGATGAATTTTTGGGCAACGATTGAACATTCTTTGAATTATAAATATAAAGGCATTTTCCCGGAAGATATTCAACTGCGACTCAAACGTGCAGCGGAAGCGGCCTTCCTGCTTGATGCAGAGATGTCGCAAATCCGTACGGAAATCCAGGAAGCACAGCGTCTTTTTTCCAGGAAGAAAGATTCTTGAACGCATAAATGGGTAAACGAGAAGAAATCTAATTTGTGAGGTGGTATTACATGAAATTTGCGATTACGTCAAAAGGAGATGCGAAATCGAATACTTTAATGCAAAGGATGCGAACGTATCTTCAGGACTTTCATTTGGAATATGACGAAGATCAGCCGGATATTGTCATTTCTGTCGGTGGTGATGGCACTTTATTATATGCTTTTCACCGTTATAAGAATCGATTGGATAAAACTGCCTTTGTCGGTGTACATACAGGACATCTTGGTTTTTATGCAGATTGGACCCCTGATGAAATTGAAAAATTGGTGATAGCTTTAGCTAAAACCCCATTTCAAATAGTGGAATATCCACTGCTCGAAACGATTGTCCGTTATCAGCATGGAGGACGGGAAGCAAGATTTTTGGCTTTGAATGAATCGACGGTCAAAAGTGTGGAAGGGACGCTTGTCATGGACGTTGAAATACGCGGCCAGCATTTCGAGACGTTCCGTGGAGATGGTTTATGCATTGCGACGCCATCTGGAAGCACGGCGTATAATAAGGCGCTTGGCGGTGCCATCGTCCATCCATCAATCGATGCTATCCAGATTACCGAATTGGCATCCATTAATAACCGGGTGTTTAGGACGGTAGGATCTCCACTTCTGCTGCCGGCACATCATACGTGTATGTTCAGGCCGGTCAATGCGGTCAATTTTCAAATTACGGTCGACCATTTGTCCTTGCTTCAGGAAAATGTAAAGTCGATACAGTGCCGAGTGGCAGATGAAAAGATCCGATTTGCCAGATTCCGCCCTTTTCCTTTCTGGAAAAGAGTGCATGATTCATTTATTGCTAATTAAGGAGATAGATTCACCTCATGTCAAATCAAAACTTTTCTTTGACCTGGTCGGTTTTTGAAGAGGATTCTGGCTCTTTATTGCGAGAGTTTCTCAGCAAATGCGATATTTCAAAACGAGCATTAACGGATATTAAGTTTAAAGGTGGATATATCCAGTTGAACGGCGAAGAAGTGACCGTAAGGGAACGGATTGAAACGGGCGACATCGTCACCGTCATATTTCCGCCGGAGCAGGCAAGCGAAGGTCTTTTGCCGGAACCCATCCCCCTGAATGTCAGGTATGAAGATGAGTTTGTATTGGTGGTGGCCAAGCCCCCTTCCATGAATACCATTCCTTCCCGCGAGCATCCCAACGGCAGTCTGGCGAATGGCCTGGCGGGTTATTATAGGAAGACGGGAATACAGGCGACGATCCATATAGTTACACGTCTTGACCGGGACACATCAGGTTTGGTTTTAATTGCCAAGCACCGGCATATCCATCATCTTTTAAGTGAACAGCAAAAATCAGGACAGGTTAAACGGAGATACCAAGCCGTAGCTGAAGGAATCGTTGAAGGACCTGTAGGAGAGATAGTGGCGCCAATCGGACGAAAATCGACCAGCATCATTGAACGGGAAGTCAGGGAGGATGGCCGGTATGCCTGTACCCTATTTAAGGTATTGGCACATACAGAGTCCCATACATTCCTTAATTTGGAACTCCGAACAGGGCGTACACATCAAATCAGGGTCCATATGGCGCATATTGGTCACCCGCTGGCTGGTGATGATTTATATGGAGGGAACAGGAGAGGTATCCCTCGCCAAGCCCTTCATTGTTTTGAATTGAAATTTTTACATCCTTTCACCAAGAAGATGATGTTGTTTCAAGAAGAGTTACCAGAAGATATGACCCGTTTGCTCGAGGGAAGTAAAGGATGGGATTCCTGACTTTATATCCGTCCGGGCTGCATTAAACGAAACCAAGATTATGAAAAAACTTCATAGACGCAAAAAAAACTCACCAAGATGGCGAGTTTTTTTGGTTAATCAAAAGATGTCCTGAATTTTTCCGCTATATATGGCATGGAAGAAGGCACCTCTTGAAGATCCATTTCGGGATAACGGACAGCCGTCAGTTTTCCACCGAAGACGCAGCCTGTATCAATATTATATGTATGATTGACTCGTCTAGCTTCAGGGACTGGTGTATGTCCATATACGATCCATGTTTCCCCTTTGTATGATTGTGCCCAGTCTTTCCTGACCGGTGACCCATCGGGATGTTTGGAGCCATTGATATCACCATAGAGGACAAAGGTTTTTACCTTATTGCTATATTGGCCAATATAGTCTCTGCGAATTCCTGCATGGGCAATGATCAATCGCCCTTTATCGATGAGTTGATAAAGTGGGGAACGTTCATACAGATCCATAAACTTTTTTCGGATCTTCTTCTGCTCCCGAATGTTCAGTGATTCATATTCAGCTACAGTAGTCTCTAAACCGTGTGAAATTTGAACTTTATTGCCTGAAAAATAACGATACAATTTATTGCAGTGGTTACCTGGGGCATACCTTGCTATATTTTGGTTAATGACTAATTCATGGACAACCTCTATTACTTGAAGGGAGTTTGGGCCGCGATCGGTTAAATCCCCTACAAAGCCGAGAATTCTTCCAGAGGGATGTACAGGAAACCCAGTCTCCCATGTATAGCCCATTTTTTCGGTCAGCTGCCTGAATTCAGCGAAACATCCATGAATGTCCCCTATGATATCGATGTTCATTTGACACACCCTTTGTTTGTTTTGTATATGTTTATGGTATTAGTATAGTATTATTTAAAAAAATAAAATATAAACGAGGAAATGAAAAAATATGTTTTAGGAGGTGTATGGTTATGGAGGAGATGAAGGACCGGGAGCGGGAGAATAGTCAAATGAATAACGAGCTTTTGCTTGAAGCGCTAAAAACGGAAAGTCTAGATCAGTTTCGTACGGAGTTCCTTGAAATGCATCCATATGATCAGGCTCAATTTTATACAAGCTTGTCAGATGAATTCAGATCTGTCGTCTACACATATTTGTCACCGGAAGAAATGGCGGACCTTTTTGAAAATATAGAAATAGATGAAGAGGATTACGAAAGCCTGTTGGCTGAAATGAATCCTACTTACGCAGCCGATATGCTTTCCCATATGTATGCGGATGATGCGGCTGACGTCCTGAATGAAATCAATGATGAGCAGGCAGTCAGCTATTTGACCATCATGAATGATGAAGCGGCAAGTGAAATCCAGGAGCTTCTGAACTATGAGGAATCTACGGCAGGAAGTATCATGACGACAGAATTCATTGCCATTGAAGCAAATGAAACCGCTCGATCAGCCATGCAGATCTTAAAAAGGGAAGCTCCGGAAGCGGAAACAATTTATTATGTGTTCGTAACCGATCAGGATAAGAAGTTGCTTGGTGTTTTATCGCTCAGGACATTGATCATTGCTGATGAAGATGCTTTAATCGGTGATTTAATGGATGACAGGGTAGTTTCCGTACCTGTATCTGAAGACCAGGAAGAGGTGGCACGAAAAATAAGGGACTATAACTTCCTTGCCGTGCCAGTCGTCGATTTCCAAAACCATTTATTAGGGATTATAACGGTTGATGATATCATTGACGTCATGGATGAAGAGGCATCCGATGACTATTCTAAATTGGCAGGTATCTCTGATCTTGATCATGTTGATAAGAGTCCATTTTCCGCTGCAAAAAAACGGCTGCCATGGTTGGTCATCCTCTTATTTTTAGGCTTGCTGACTGCGAGTTTGATCGGCCGATTCGAAGAAACACTAAGTCAAAAAGCGATTCTTGCTGTATTTATTCCATTGATTGGCGGCATGGCTGGAAATACAGGAACACAAGCATTGGCAGTAGCGGTCAGAGGGATCGCAACAGGTGAATTAGAACAAGAAAGCAAGTGGAAACTGGTCTTTCGAGAGGCTGGAACTGGCCTTATTATTGGCCTGACATGTGGAATTGCCATCACTTTCATTGTCTATTTTTGGCAAGGTGATTTAATGCTAGGATTATTAGTCGGTATTTCCATTTTCATAACTCTAATCGTGGCCACACTTGCCGGTTCAATCGTCCCGCTTCTTATGCATAAAATGAAAATCGACCCAGCGGTAGCTTCAGGTCCTTTCATTACAACAATCAACGACCTTATCAGTATTCTTATTTATTTCGGATTAGCAACATTATTAATGGGCTATTTACTATAAGTCAATGAAGGCCCTCTTGGAGGGCTATTCCCACAGGACTTTAGAAAACGGTGTTTTTATCAAAGGAATTTTGATATACTATCATTAGTAGCAGGTACTAATAACTTGTATTAAAAATAGGAGGTCACATACGATGACTTTTTCATTAGAGGGAAAAACGTTTGTCATAATGGGTGTAGCGAATAAAAGAAGTATTGCATGGGGAGTTGCCCGTTCCTTACATAAAGCAGGTGCAAAGCTGATATTCACTTACGGAAAAGACCGTACGGAAAAAAGCGTTAGGGAACTATCTTCTACATTGGAAGGGGAGCCTTCCGCCATTTTACAATGTGATGTAACGAAGGATGAAAGCATTGAAAAATGTTTTGCGATGATTAAGGAAGAAACAGGTATCATTCATGGCGTGGCACACAGTATCGCATTTGCTAACAAGGAAGAGCTGGACGGCGAGTTCGTCAACACGAGCCGTGAAGGGTTCTTGCTTGCCCATAATATCAGTTCATTCTCTTTGACGGCTGTAGCTAAAGCGGCGAAGGAAATCATGCCGGATGGTGGCAGCATTGTCACAATGACGTATCTTGGCGGTGAACGGGTCATGCCAAATTATAATGTAATGGGAGTGGCCAAGGCCTCACTAGAAGCCAATGTCCGTTACCTGTCAAGTGATCTTGGCAAAGATAACATCCGAGTGAATGCAATTTCAGCTGGTCCAATCCGTACCTTATCCGCTAAAGGTGTCCGTGACTTCAATACAATTTTAAAGAAGATTGAGGAAGAAGCACCGCTCCGTCGTACAACGACTCCGGAAGAAGTAGGGGATACGGCAGTATTTTTATTAAGTGACATGTCCCGCGGAATTACCGGGGAAAATATCCATGTGGATTCTGGTTATCATATAATCGGATGACAGTAATTGAGGGGGCCGATATCGGTCCCTTTTTTTGTTGATTGTCCACTTTGCAGGTATGAACTGCTACATCCTCAATTGAAATCTTTCCGATTTTTTCATCTTCAAATGTTTTAGTTTTCTCCGCTAATCCCCACCATACTTAAGTTTGGTTAGTGTCCTTTTTTGAGGAGCGGCACATCTCCAGCATAAAGAAGGGTGAATCTCATATAAATGATACATAGAGCTGATATACATTATTTGCGAGAATCGGCAAAAACCTGCTTTCAACCCTATTCGTGAAAAAGAAGGAGGGGAATCATGGACGTGAAGAAAGTTGGTCTGCCTTGTGCTGTTGGAAAACAAACCATATACAATCCGCTGAAGAGACATATTAATTTGAATGAAAAAAATATCAGCACTCCATATACTGCCGAGGAATTGGTGGAGTTATTGTCCCGGCTTCCAGCCTTTGCACCTAAACCTGTTTGTAAGTTCATCATCAATGACCGTACACTGTTTGGGAAATTGGAACAAAAAAAAGAATCCAGTTTATTCATAAGGCATAAATTTGGGAAAAAAGTTGTCCAATACCATATGGAGCAGCTGCAGTCTGTGGATATCCTGAAATATTAAGGAGGGTTTTCATGTCAGAGAAAAATGGCGATAAGGAATCCAAACCACTTTTATATGTCGATCAAGTAAAAATATCAGATCAGCGTGGGAATATGCAAAGTGATTTTCGAACGAAAAAAGCTACACCTAAAGACAGCGTTGAGCCTGAACCCGAACTACAGGAAGCCGAGCAAAAAGAAGAAAAAATCGAAAAAGTCAAACGAGAATTCGGTGTTTATGATGCCATGAAGGAAATTGAAAAAGAGATTACGGGATTAAGGAAAATCACCGGACAATATGTCCCTGAGCAAACTCCGGTTGAACAAATGGAACATCCTGAACAAATAGAACAAGAAAACGAAAAACCAGTTAAGAGAAAAAGGAAAAAGGTGGAGAAGAAAGAATCTTCCCGCGACATCATTTCCCGCCTATCCAATCATCAAGGTTTTCCAAAGCCATTATGTGAGGCTATTGTTAACGGAAAAACAATTCAGTTTCATGTATTGGGAATGAAGGGGGAATCAGTGAAGATTAAAAGAGGGAACCATATTCGTTTCGTGGGCCTGCCGGATATCATCGATGCCAAAATAATTGAAGAACCTAAGTGAAGGAGCAATATTAAATGTTTCCCCCACAAAATGAATTTACCTTATTTATAATATTAGGCTTGGCTTCCTTCAGGCTGACACGCTTGATCGTTTTCGATAAGATCCTGGAGCCGCTGCGCCGCCCCTTTTTTACAGAAATAGAGGAAAAAAATGAAAAAGGGGATGTGGAAATATTTTTAATGCCCAAAGAGAAGGGCCTGCTTGGCTGGATTGGTCAATTGCTGAGCTGTTTTTGGTGCGTTGGTGTCTGGGTAAGCCTTTTTCTGGTTTTTCTTTATATCCAACATTGGTTTATTGGCGACGTATTGATATTAATCCTTGCCGTAGCAGCAGTAGGCGCAATCATTGAGGTCATAATCAGCAAAATTATGGACATTTGATTGGAAACAACTTGTCTCTTCGTTCATATAGTATGGTATAGATCTTGAAGGAGGAGTATAAATTGAATCAGAAACAGAATCCATGGGCTTATGCAAAACCGATTAAAAAAGATCAGCCGGTCAAAATCAAGAAAGACTGCGGCTGTAATAATAACAATAAAAATAAAGGCTATTGAGTGAAAAAACCTTTCCATTTTGGAAAGGTTTTTTATTTCCTAATCCTACCATTCATAAAAAAACAGTTATACAAGAAAATAACAATAGAACGATAAATTAGGATGTGATTCTATGCTCAGACAAGGAAGATATTTTAAGGGCAGCTTGCTGGTTTTTATAGTTTTTTTGTGTGTGCTTACTGCTTGCAGCAATCAGAATGATGGAAAAACGGAGAATTTAGCAATGATTAAACGTACGAATCCTGAACCGATGGATATCATTAATGGAATGGATGAGAAGGATGAAAAGGGACTGATCTCAAAGGTCAAGGAAACAGTTGCTAATGAAGACACCATCTATGACGTGATCGTCGTGAAAAACGAAAAAAAGATTATCGTCGCTTATAAAGTTAAGCACCTGCAACGTTTTCATATGAAGAAAATTGAAAAGACTGTGACTGAAAATCTGGAAGAGAAGTTTCCTAAAAATGATTTTATCGTATCAAGCGATTATAAAATATTTTTGGAATCTGTAAGATTGAACGAATTACTCAAAGAAAAAGATGTACCCGAAAAAAAGGCAAGGAAGAAGTTCAAGGAAATTGAAGAACTTCAAAAAGAATTAATTTAGAAGAGAGGTTCAGCTATGAGTGGCAAGGAGAAAACTACCCCACAGCAGAGTGCGTATCAAGAGCTCCAAGGGAAGCATGAAATTAAAAGACCAATAGTGAAGAATTGTTTGAAAGCCTTTTTAGTAGGTGGCATTTTCTGCATAGTGGGACAAGCCATTTCCTACTTCTATATTTACTTTTTCAACTTTACGGAACAGACAGCCGGAGGTCCTACAACTGCCACCATGGTGTTCCTGGCCCTTTTGATGACCGGTTTCGGATTTTACGACCGCATTGGCCAGTTTGCTGGGGCAGGAAGTGCCGTCCCTGTTACAGGATTCGGTAACGCAGTCATTTCGGCAGCAATCGAACATCGGACGGAAGGTTTTGTACTTGGTGTTGGATCCAATATGTTTAAATTGGCCGGATCTGTCATTTTATTTGGAGTATTTTCAGCCTTTGTCGTGGCGTTGATAAAAACAATTTATCAAATGAGTGGGGGCTAAGCGTGTTAAAGGGAGAACAAACATGGATGTTTACCAATAAACCGGTCATCTTGGAAACAGGGGTAACAGGCGGTCCATTTGAAGCAAATGGAGAAATCGCGGGTGATTTCGATATCCTATACGACGATTTGTGGATGGAGCAGGAATCATATGAGAAGGCACATCGACATTTGATGGAAAAAGCGGTTGAGCTTGCATTGGAAAAAGGTAAGATCAACAAGGAACAGGTACAATTTTTTTTGGCTGGTGATTTAATCAATCAGGTTACACCTACAAGCTTTGCAGCCAGAACTAATGGAATTCCATATTTCGGATTGTTTGGAGCCTGTTCCACTTCAATGGAAGGGCTTGCTCTAGCTGCTTTCATCACTAATTATGGCGGGGCTAACTATGTGTTGACAGGCGCCTCGAGCCACAATGCAGCTGTTGAAAAACAATTTCGCTATCCAACTGAATATGGAGGGCAAAAACCACCTACAGCCCAATGGACGATAACAGGAGCGGGGGTGGCGCTGGTTGCTCCTGGTGGAAGCAAGCAAGGGGAATTTCCCCATATTGTCTCGGCCACTATCGGAAAGGTCATTGACATGGGATTGAAAGATCCTTTCAATATGGGGGGAGCGATGGCCCCAGCGGCAGTCGATACGATACTTGCCCATTTCAAAGATACTGGTTTGACCCCGGATGATTATGATTTCATCATTACTGGTGATTTAGGTCAGATAGGGAGGGAGTCAGCCATTGACTTATTAAAGCAAAAGGGCTGTGACATCAATCAGGAAAAATTCAAAGATTGCGGATTGATGATTTTTAAAAAGGATCAGCCTGTTTTGGCTGGCGGGAGCGGTGCAGGATGTTCGGCAGTGGTTTTATACGGTCATATATTAAATGAGATGATTTCTGGTAAATATAAAAAAATTCTGCTTGTCGCAACAGGAGCATTATTGTCACCACTTTCCGTCCAGCAAAAAGATACGATTCCGTGCATTGCCCATGCGGTGGCCATTGAATATGGAATGAATTCATGAAAAAGGAGAGATTTCGATGTTAGCAATGTTTTTTTGGGCCTTTGTCATCGGTGGCTTGATCTGTGTCGTCGGCCAGCTTCTTTTCGATGTTGCTAAGCTCACACCAGCACATACGTTAAGCTTGTTCGTTGTAATAGGAGCTGTTCTTGGCGGATTTGATTTATATGAGCCGCTTATTGACTTTGCCGGTGCTGGAGCAACCGTACCGATCATTTCGTTTGGGAACTCGCTGGTGAACGGGGCGATGATGGAATCGGAAAAACATGGGCTCGTTGGCGTACTGACTGGTATGTTTGAAATTACGAGTTCCGGTATCTCTGCAGCAATCGTCTTTGGATTCATCGGAGCTTTGGTTTTCAGACCAAAAGGATGAAATAAGCGGAAATAGGCAGCCTGGACTAGGACATGGCCTATACATATTTGTCCAGACCTACATATGTTATCAGTAAGCTTTAGCGAGAGCGAGGTGATATATATGTTTGGTTTTGGTGGCTACGGTTGTTGTGACGGCAGCGGTTATGGATACGGCGGCGGTTATGGATACGGCGGTGGTTATGGATACGGCGGCGGTTCCACTTTTGCGATAATCGTTGTATTGTTTATCCTATTGATCATTGTAGGGGCTTCTTTCTGCTAAGGAAAAAGGAATAGGCAGAAGAAGCCTATTCCTTTTTTTTTTGTTTGGGCCAAGCACCATTTTTCTGATAATGCCATAGGATAGGTACAGAAAAGGGAGGGGCTTAGGTATGGATAATAACTTTTTTAAAAACATAGAAGGTAAAACCGGCGTAAATATGAAAGATGTATTAGAATTGGCAAACTCGCTGCAAGGAGCCAATTTCAAAGATGAAACAACTGTTAGAAATGTCATTAAGCGTGTTTCAAAAATAGCGAACAAACCGGTCAATAAAGAAACGGAAGATAAAATCGTCCATTCCATCGTAGCTGAAGGGAATAAGCTGGATTTCGGTACTATTTCGAATATGATAAATAAAAAGTGAAAAAAGGCCTGCTATCATGCAGGCCTTCAGACTGCAGACAAACTCGAAGAAAAGCGAGTTTGTCTGCAGTTTTTTTTAAAAAAAGTTGTAGTTGATTCCAGAAATTTGCCGACTGCCTGCCAAGCCTCCTCGCCATAAGCATCTAGCGGTTTCCTGGCAAGTCAGTTTTCCGGCAGGAGTGTCGTAAATTTCTTCATTTTAGTAAGGGTTTCATAAAACAGTAAAAATCCATAAAGTATAAACTAGTCTTAAACATGGTTCGGGATGAGACCACTCCTAACCTCATCTTGTTTTATCCTTCCATTTCCTAAGATGGGATAGCATCAGCTTTGGTCAAAGCTTCAGAAAACGTGATGGATGGGCGGTCCGTCCGCGTCTAGTTTGCAGGATGGAAAGGTAAAGGTCCTTTTTAGCCCTGGTTGCCGCTACATAGAGCAATCGTCTTTCCTCTTCAAGAGGGGATAGTTCCCCTTTCCGGTAAGATTCAAGTGCGAAATCATGAGGAATGCTGCCATCGACAGCAGCAAGAACATATACTGTGTTATATTCAAGCCCTTTGGAACGGTGTATGGTGGTAAGCTGTATGGCATCCTTAAAATGTTTCGATAGCTGTTTAATCTCTTGGACCATCGCAGTCATATGATCGACATGTTCAAGGAAAGCGGCGACGGTGGGAAAACGATTTGCTGCCACCTTTAAGTCACGAATGTCATCGGACCCTTTTTCCAGGTTCGCATCATTTCCGCGTTTTTTTACATATTCCTGGTATCCTAAATCTTTCTCGATGATTTCTAAAGCTACGAGTGGCGACATAATTTTTAAAGAGCGGATCTGTCCTGGAATCGTTTTTAATTTTCGTTCTTGAAAAGCATGTCCTGTCTTAACAAAAGCAAATGCATCGATAAAATCACAATCCTGCAATATTGTCATTGCTTTTAACTCCTGTAATATACTTTGCTTTAAGAATAAGGAGGAAAGGACATCAGATGCTGCCTTGCTGTCATGAGGAAACAAACTCAAGCGCATAAAGGCAAGCATGCCGCGGATGACCCTGCGCTGATAAAACGAATCCGCATCCTTTTCAATGACGAATGGCAGGTTGGAAGCGGCTAGCCGTTCAAAAATGGCCCTGGACATCGTATGTGTCCTGTACAATACTGCAAAGTCCCCAGGATTTGCTCCCTTGGATATTTTCTCTTGGATATCGGATACGATCATCGTTGCTTCCAATTCCTCATCATAAGGATAAAATAAAATAGGGGGATTTCCTGAATCATGCTGTGCCCTCATCTTTTTCTCCATCCGGTTCTGGTTGCGCTTAATCAATCGGTTCGCTGTAGCGACAATTTCATGAGAAGAGCGGTAATTCTCCGTCAGCTTCACTACTTGGGATTGAGGGAAATCATGATTGAAATTCAAAATATACTTCGGATCGCTTCCCCGGAATGAATAGATGGATTGATCATCATCTCCAACTGCACATACATTTTTTGATTCAGCAGAGAGGAGTTTTATCAATTCATATTGAACTTTATTGATATCCTGAAATTCATCTACCAAAAAGTAGTTAAACCTTTGCTGATATTTCTTTAAAAAATCCGGGTGATTTTTTAAAAATACATAACAGCCTACAAGCATATCATCAAAATCATACTTCCCTGTTTGCTGTTTATATTCTTCATATTTCTTATATAAAAATAAACACGATTTCTCCCAATCGTCCTTAGGGTGAATATCTTCTGGAAAGGCCAAAGAGTTTTTCCAAAGCCCGATTTGTTGAAGGGCTTGATCATATGCAAATTCCTTATCATCAAGTTCCAATTCCCTGCCAGCCTGTTTCAATACCTTTTCTTTTTCCCACTCCCACTTCAATAGGAAATCGCGCTGCCATTTGGCTGGTTCATGGAAAATCAGGATTTTATAAAAGATGCTATGAAAGGTCCCGCTAACGATTTGAGAAACAAGGGAAGGCGTCATAGAGGGATAGCCGAGCAGACGATGCTGCATTTCCTTTGCGGATTTTGCCGTAAATGTTACAAGCATGATACTTTTTGGATCAATTTTTTTCACTGTAAGCATATAGGCAGTGCGTACCGTCAATACGCGGGTTTTCCCGCTGCCTGCTCCTGAAAGGACGAGAATTGGACCATCGATCGTCATTACGGCCTTGAGTTGCTCTGCATCGAGTACAACCCCTGATGAGGATAATTCTTGAAAGTATGGTTCCTCTGATTGTGCCAGACCATATGGTTTATCTGAATATTTCGGATTGCCGGTTATGGGCCGGCTTTTAAGGAAAGGTTCTGTAATGGTTTTTGTTTCCGTAATGGTTCGTGATGTTGGAATCCTAAATCCATTCTGTTCCATATATTCTAATGGCCTGTCCTCGTTCATCGGTTCTGAAATGGGCATTTCACAGGGGCCCTGCGACGGGTCACTATGATAAAAATAAGGTGTCTCATGGATTCCAATAAATAATTTCACTGGTTTATGACAAATGATACAAGAAAGCTGATCACGTTTTCCTTTTTCAAAAAGTGTCTGCAGCTCACCAGCTGAAACGGTATGTAAATGTACGATTTCATTGCCAGATTTTGCTTGATTCATATAAATGGATACCTCTAATCTATTAAAAATATCGGCAATACTCATCATACCAGAAGATTAGGAAAAAAGAATGCGGAAATCATGTTTAAATTATGGTTCCGGATAGGTAATTAAATGACAACATAACTATTTAAATATAAGGAGGGGTTACTATGGGATACATAGCACCTGTCACACAATTTGATTATATTCAATATGCCAACAGGAAGGTCGAAGCTGCAGAGAAAGTAAGAATTGTTAAAGGAACGACACTCATTCAACCTATCCGTTTTGATCAGGTGTTGGAAAGGGAAAGCATTGGAGGATTACTTCAAATACAAGATAATGATCGGGTAAGTACATATGGAGCAGGCATATATAAATATCAAATGGGCATGAGGGTCAGTGAAGATTTAACGGCTGGAATGACAGGAAAAGGAAGGGTTATCAATAAAATTGTCTAGTTTCTCCATGAAAGACAAAAGAGGACACGTGAAGTGTCCTTTTTGTGTTGATTCTTTTAAAGAATGTCAATTTCCACGATTAGAGCTAACAATAGTTGCAGTAATAGTTGGATGTTTAGAGCGATTTGTGCATCAGTTGTTGTAATGTCGATATCACGGCTGTTTTCAACAATTGTTTTTTGGCGCGTGATTTGTTTAACATTAGAAGATTGGATTAATTCTTGAGTGATCTTTTCAGCATTATCAGCATCTGCAATGGAAATGCTTACGATGACCGCAATAGCAGCTTGTAGTGCAGCTTGTAGAGAAAGGGCCGCTTTAACATCCGTTGAAGTGACATTTACATTACAAGAGTCTTTAATGTAAATAAGTTCTTCAGAAAGCTGTACTTGATTATTATCCTGTCTTGCCTCTTGTTCAATCTTTGTGTCATCGTCACAGAATCCTGACAGGGGATGTCTGGAAGCGGAATCTAGAGCCGACCATGATCTTTCAGAATCATCATGTGTGTTACAATTGCTACGATATACATTTTGGTTCATGTTGTTTTTTCCTCCTTAGGTTTTATTCCCTATTAAAATATGCTTTGATGATTAATCTGGTTGGACGAATAAATCAGTTAATTCGTCTATTTTTTTAATACTTAGAGAAAGTATTAGTGTGTGGGGGATGAATAATAAAGAAGCTGGAGCTTTAGGAATGAAATGTAAGTGCTGCTATGTCTCGTTTTACTTATTTCTCGCCAGCAAGTAGGGTGATTAGGTGATATGGTGCGTCATTTATCTTTGGAATCCGTGAATTTATTGTGAATGGAATTTGTAACTGGATTAACATCATGTTCCGTGATGTTCTTTTCTTGGTTTATGATTTTTTGTGATTGCTCTTGTAAATAACGAATGGTTTCTTTAAGGTTGTTTCTCTCTCTTTCAGTTAGATCGACTTTATCCTTTTTGAAACCATGTTTTCTCATAGTCCTCGAAACCAGCAGTTCCATCAGTCTTTTTTGAGACTCCTCCAGGTTAAATTCATTGTTACCCATAAAATTTTCCCTCCTTCTTGCTTTCTATATATAGACTATGTATTTTTGAGGAGATTGCCATTGAACGCAAATGTTTTTTTTTATAAAACGATATTTAAGTCCATGAACGAACAAAAAAGCTGTCCAATCAGAAGACTGAAAGGACAGCTTTTTTATATCATAAAATGGTTTTCTTCATCGTTTTATGAGGAATGCCAGCATCCATGAATTCGTCGGAAACGATCTCATACCCTAATTTTGAATAAAAAGGGATAGCATGCACCTGGGAATCAAGCTTCAATTGAGGCACTTCCTGCTGGATTGCGTATTCCTCAATGGCATTCATGATCATGGCGCCGGCACCATTCTTACGGCCCGATGATATTACACAAATGCGCTGGACTTTACCAATGTTGTCAATGACCCTGAAGCGGCCGGCACCGATTGGCTGATGCTGCTCATCATATAAAACGAAATGTGTGGACTCTTTTTCAAATTCATCGATCTCTTCTTCAAGAGGGACGTTTTGTTCTTGGACGAACACTTTTTTTCGAATCATATATGCATTTTCAAGCTCTTGGCTGTTCTCTGCGATTTTTACAAACACGAAATCATTCAGCTCCTAATCTAAATGTTTCATAAACGGTCCATGCCCCATCTTCAAGTTGATACAGCAAGTGAACTCGTTTAACTTCTTCTTCATGGCTGATGTCAAGCATGCTTAATTGGCCTAAAACATCAGAATGCTCATTATCGGATAAATCTTGAGCGATGGTAATATGCGGGACAAATGCATGTTCACTTTCACTTTTCATGAAGTCCTCATTGTTAAGTGCATCATGAAGCTCTTGAAGCCCTTCGGATAATTCCACTTTGAAATAAATAGTATTGCTTACGGGTTGGAAAGACTTCGTTTTCGTTACGCTCATCGTAAAAGGCCTGCACTTTTGAGCAATGCCTTTTAATTGTTCCGCGATTGTTGAAATTTCCATATCCGTCGCTTCGAACGTTGGTTTAAGCGTCAGATGCGGTGGTATGAAAGCGTATTTCGTATCATACCGTTTGCGATAGGAGTTAGCTAAATCTTGAAGTTTTTTTGAAGGGAAAATTGCAACACCATATTTCATAAATAAAACCTCCTGATATTTTTTTTGTTGTATTATAGTTGGACATGTTTTTACTTGAAACCATCTCAAAGAGATGATTTCGAGTAAATTAGAACATTTCCAATAGTGCTCGTTTTAAATCTGCCTGCCAATATTTCCAGGTATGATTACCTTCAAATTCTTCATAGAAGCAAGGAAATCCTTTTTGATTTATTAATTTATGCAATTCCCTATTTGGTTCTATGAAGTTTGCCTTGTTGCCATCCGTCGTCGGAACATCTGTTTCACCAGTCCCGATCACATGATAAAGTTCGAGGAGATGCGGATCCTCAAAATTACGTACAGCGTCCATTACTGCTTCATTGGCAAGTGGCGACTGCATGATGCATTTCCCGAATGTATGCGGGTACTGCAAAGCGGCCAATAAAGAAACTGTACCCCCAAGAGAGTCACCGATCAAAGTTCGACCATGTCCCATTTGATAGGTTGGGAATTCATCATCTAAAAACGGGACAAGTTCATGTGCAAGAAAACGTATGTATGAAATGTGCTGTTCCCCGTCCGGATGATATTTGCGCCTGCGGTCAAAGCGGTCTTTATAAGGAATGCCGACAATGATGATATTCTCGATCTCATCGTTCCCTAACAGTTCATCTGCTACCCTACCAATTCGGCCCATTTGAAAATAATCACGGCCATCCTGAGCAATCACAAGCGAATATTTATACAATGGCGAAAAATTAGCAGGCAAGTAAACAAGCAGTTCCAATTCTTCTGCTAAAGCTTCGCTTTTAAACATGTACTCTTTAATTGTGCCTTTGCGTAAACTCATTTTCCCGCACCTCAATGATAAATAATAATGAAAAACAACTTACTTGATTATTTTAGCATAGCCTTGCGACTTTTTCCCGTGACAAGAATTTAGAATATAAAATTTTCGTTATATTTTCTAAAAATTTAAATTATAAGGTGTTATAATACAAGGATATAGAAAAATAATACAAAAAAGGTGGCGAATAAAATGGCAGATGTACACGTACACAGCAGGGAAGTAACAAAGGCGGCTAAACGAACATTATTAGAGCGTGGTGTCAGTGTGGAGGCAATTGCAAAAATCGTTTATGAATTGCAGTTCCCGTACAAAGCTGATCTTAAGCTGGAGGAATGCATCCACAGCGTTGAGCGTGTCCTGTTGAAAAGGGAAATTCAACATGCCATTTTAGTCGGTGTGGAGCTGGATAAACTGGCAGAGCAAAAAAAGCTATCAGAACCCCTGCAATCGATTGTTGAGTCTGATGAAGGGCTATTCGGAGTGGATGAAACGATTGCCTTTGGTGCAGTACTCGGTTACGGAAGCATTGCTGTAACGACCTTTGGCCATTTAGATAAAAATAAAATAGGCGTCATACACGAACTTGATAAGAAGCAAGAAGGAATCGTTCATACCTTCCTGGATGATATCGTTGCAAGCATTGCCGCGAGTGCCGCCTCAAGGTTAGCTCATCGTCTGAGGGATGAAGAAGAATCGTTAACTGAACAGGAAAAGTATATCCAGGAAGAAGAAGAGTTAATAGGTTGAACCTTGATTAACAATCTTCATCCAGACCTGTCAAACCTGGCCTTAATGAGGCGGGCAGAAAGGATATTGGCCACTTTAAATGTCCGTTTTGTCTGCCTTAGAAAACAGAATGCGTGAATATGGCCTGGATAAATCTCAAGCACCTGAATTTTCCGCTGCGTAATCTTACCTTGTTCGGAGAGATAAATTATCTCCAATGGAGCATTTTCTTCCATATGTTTACGAAGTATATATTTCATTCCCTGTCACTCCTTTGCTGACTTGCTTGCTATCATTATATGCGAACAAATGTTTTATATGCAAGTGGAAAGGGAATGTTCGTTCGTGTTTTGCGGAGCGGGGAAATAAAATAAGAAAAAATTAAAACTTTTTTAATATAATGCGTTGACTTTTTAACAAAAAAACTTATAATAAATTATGTACTTAAGTAACCAGTCAGTCATTACATACGACTTGTTAGCTCAGTGGGAGAGCACTTCCTTGACAGGGAAGGGGTCGTGGGTTCGAATCCCTCACAGGTCATCAACTACCAAAGGCTCAAATTCTTGATATCACAAGGGTTTGGGCCTTTTTTTGTTTTCAAAGGTATAGTTCATAATATATTATTTACTCAATTGGTGGCGGATAGAGCAGCATTTAAACTTATTACAGGACAAGGCAAAGCCTATCGCTTATTCAGCTAACGATGGAGGTTAAAAGAAGACCATCTTTTTGGCTTTTCTTTAAAAGGTACATAATCATATTCTTCGGTAAAATCCACTTTACTATAATGTGTTGGATTACCTTTACTACCAAATACCATGCACGGGAATAATTTTTGGAAGCTCTGAACATGACGCATGAAGACTATGCAAAATATTGGCAAACGATGAAAGACTTCAGAGATTACGTTTCTTGGCTTGAAAAGTATAATACAATGCCTTCACTAGAAATGATGGTAGAACAATATCAAGAAGAACTACAACCAATGATAGAAAGTTTTAAAGTGAAATAAATAGAAGGAGGAATGTATGGAAGAGTAATTAAAAGCAAATTCCTTTTAGGGGGTCTATTAGGGGATTAATCACACTTCTCGTAGGACTTACCCTCCACTTCAGTATTATATAGTAAATATTTCCTTTATTTTCAACTGTGTGATTTTAATATATCAACAGTATATTATATTGATAAAGGAAGAATAACTTAATCTACTACTATAATGAAGTAAGTCTTTAAAAGGGAAGTGATAGTTAAATGCTTTATATAAGCGATATCGAAAAGATAATTAATAACACATTAAATGAGCACAATTTGGATATTATTTATGAATTTGACAATAATCTAAGTGCACCTATGAGTTATAACGTATCGACCAATACTATAAAATTCAATTACCTTCAAGTTAACGGTTATAAAGGGAAAATTAGAATTAAAGAGACAGAGGAAGACTTTGTTAAAATTATTCTTTATCGTATGATTGGTTATTATTTAGATTTTAAGAAAAACAAACATGATTTAAGGATTTTAATGTATGGTCACGAAGAAGAAAAAGAAAAGCTGAAATCTGAAATAGAAACTAATGCTTGGGATTATGGGAGAACATTAATACCTGAACAACTATTGGAGTCATATGATAAAGTTCGTGAATTAGATAAAATGCTAATAAATTAATGTACTCTAAGAAAATGGCGACCCGACTTTAAACTAAAACAAGAAAAAGAAGCCTCCTTGGAGAATCTCTCTGGAGCTGACTTTGAGTGAGAAATTAAACTGATATCCAATAAGACAAGACCCAGAGAAAGAGGAGTTGTCTTAGAAAGCTTGATAAATAAACAAATAGAAAATGAAGTTCAAAGTTCGTGCTCAATTTTTAAGAGAAAACATGGAAAAGCATATCGATTACTTGACTAAAGAAATACACTGGACTGAACATACTTCTGAAGAAAGGTTTTAATGAACAACATATACTAGATAAAGAGGAAGTATTATAGTTGAAGTGGGCTACAGAGAACGATTACGTAGATAAGTATTAAGACCTGCTCATCCAACAATTTGTTCATAGCAGTAATTCCGATACAGCAGACCATAATTAAGATGTTTTTATCCAACCAAACTTGAAGCAATTTAATCGAGAACAATTTCTTGCTATATATGATGGTATTAACAGAAACCTTCAATGTTATGCGCATAGAATGGGACGCTTAGTGCTATCTTTTATACATAATCAACATTAATGTTTCACAAGCTTAAATAAATGGACAGTCAAAGGGGACACTCATAAATGAGGTCCCCTTTCATAATGTATTACGGTAATAAAGTTTTATATTGTTCCATTAAATCACCTGCATATAAGCTTGTAATCATTAAGAAAATGGCAAGCCCAATGTATAATGAGAACCAGATGACTTTTGTTTTGAGACTCGATGAGTAATAGGATTTCTCTTTATCCCTAATTTCAGTTTGTTCTTGCACTTCTTTAAAGAACGTTGCTACTATTCGTTCATACGTGCCTATATTTTCAAAATCGGTTGGTCCGTACTGGTATTCATTCGAATTAGCAGCATCCATTAAGGATCTATAAATATTTAATTTTACCTCGGTCAGCTGTTTTTCTTTTAACTTATTATCATCAAATAGCGGGATATGCCAACTCTTCATGTTGTTAAACTTTTCATGTAGTTGGCTTAATTCCATATTCCAAATATTAACCACGCGAATTTTTTCTTCATCTGTTGCACCTGCATATTGTTCAAGTTGCCTTAATCCAAATTGATTCAATTCAATAATGATGTCTCTTTGATTTCTGGTTGTCTCGCTACGGAATTCTTTCCACCACTTAGAAATACCCAATAATAAGAAAAGAATTAAAAATGGATTTGGATGGAGAAACAAATATACAACCATTCCGATAATCCCTAATACCCAAAGCTTTGTGGAGATGACTCCTACTATACGTCCTCCATCAAGAGGATGCACAGGCATTAGATTAAATAGGTTAATCATGGCTCCAAGTGTAATAACTAAAAGCCAAAATGGATTTTCCGTCATCATAAATAGGGGGATGGCTGGTAGAAATGCTAATGTACCTAATAAAGGACCTCCGAAGGCAAGATAAGCTTCCTGGTTAGCATTCTTGGGTTCTTCTTTCAGGGCAATTAACGCTCCGACAAAAGGGATGAAAATGGCATTGGATGTTTTGATGCCTTTTCTCTTAGCAGCAAGTAAATGCCCCATTTCATGGATGTAAATTAGATAGACTAGGGCTACGGCAAATTTCCAACCGTAAACCAAGGCATACGCTCCTAATGAAACGAAAATAGAAATCAGGGAACCTACTTTTGCTATTTTCAATAGCGCAAACAACCATTTCATTTTTCCTAGGAAAAATAACCCGATTGCCCCCAAACTTAACCATCCTTTATTCAATTTAGATTCTTTCAAAATGTACCTCCTAGAGTAAATGGGAAAACAGATGACCCCAGTGACACTATGCCTATGTGAGCTTCTTCTTGATTTATCATCTTGCTAATATCCTTATTATATCGTATTTTTTCTTTTCCTTTTAGGAATATTTTTCTAGAGTATTAACTTTCAAGTATTACATTTTTTTATAATTAAGATAGAGTGTACCTATCACAGAAATACTAGATGGATGGAGGTAATGAACATGGAGTAAAAAAAGCTAAAAAAAATGAGGTTAGCGATGTGAAAAATGGTGAGAAAAGTAATACAGTCCTGGTATTGTTTATGGAGTTATAGAATCTACTGCTGGAGAAGAATTTCCAATATACAAAGGCTATGCTGTGGAACCTGCTAGAATGCATAAGACAGCATATACCAAGATCGGAAAAGATATTGAACTTATTTATAAATTTAATTGGACTAAGTACGAACCGCCAAAACGATTATATTCTCTTTCGGTAGTTATATAAGATACTTCTATAAAAAAGGATTTAATGAAAATACTTTAAAATGATAAACATGGATAAAACAATCCATCTTAACTATTTTAATCCCAATTATAGGTGTGGCGAAGCGCTCCTCAGTTTTTGTTCTTAGCAACTTGTATACAGGCTTTTAAATCAGATACTTCCAAAACACTCATCTCATTCTTCTATCTTTTAGTAGTTGTACCTTTTTAACAGAATTTGAAGTTAGAAGCTCCATATTTATGCATAAGCTAATGCTCAATTAATTATGTTATATATTTTTAATAACCAATTGATGTGAATATATGGAATTTACTAAACCGATTAGAAAGTGATCGTTCATAATATCTATTTGGAGCTTTTTGACTATGAAGGAGTCTCCTTCATAGTCAAGCTTTGAAAGTTGTTTTAATGTAAGTAAACGTAGAAAAATATCATTGATAGTTTCCATATATTTTTCTTTTTTGGACAAGAATGGAATAGTGATCACTACTTTTTATATATCAGGTAAAACCTATCATATTTTGACAGGGAAGGGTCGTAGGTTCGAATCCTTCACAGGTCATCAACTATCAAAGGCTTAAATCCTTGATATAACAAGGGTTTGGGTCTTTTTTATTTTTCATTTCCATTTATTACTCCAGTGTGTTTATGCATTGCACAAAGTTGTACAGAAACTGAGCGTGACGGTGAATCGTTCGTTGCATGACGTTAGCCACTTTGGTACACTATGCAGAAGTGCTTTTTTAGTTTGATTGCTAGGATTTACTATCGAATCGCATGGATGAGCTGCAGGATCTTTACATAAATCATGGTCCATGAGGCTGTGGGGTGTATCCTGAACGAACCCTTAAAATGGAACTCCTTTTACTGTAGACTTGTGGAGCAGTTACAAAACCCATTAATAACTTAACAATTTAAATGTGTTTCTAAGAAAAGACCATCTGTTCCCTCATACAGCAGGAGTTGTATGGGGGCTTGTATTTTATCAAGAATTTTCTGTTTAGATGACTATACAGTAATAAAATAAGGAGGAAGCAATGAACAATTATAAATTGACCATTCAATATGATGGCGGGCGATATAAAGGCTGGCAACGACTCGGTAATAGTGATGATACGATTCAAGGAAAAATAGAAAATGTCTTAACGGAAATGGTGGGGGAAAAAATCGAGATCATCGGATGCAGCAGAACGGATGCCGGTGTACATGCCCTTGCTCAAATCGCCAATTTTAAGATTGGTGAAAATCTGACTGAAGCTGAAATCATGAATTATTTGAATAGGTATTTACCAAGAGATATCAGCATTGTCGAGGTTAGGCTAGTTCCTGATCGTTTTCATGCCCGTTATAATGCTAAGGATAAAACCTATTTGTATAAGATCTGGAACGAGCAATATACAAATCCTTTCATGCGAAAATACAGTATGCATGTAGAGAAAAAGCTGGATATCACAAGAATGAAAAAAGCATGTCAACATTTTATAGGTGAACATGATTTCACGGCTTTTTCAAATGCAAAGTCTAAGAAAAAATCCATGGTGCGTGAAATATATTCCATTGATATAGAAGAAAATGCCGGATTCATCCAAATTACAGTGCGAGGCGATGGATTTCTTTATAATATGGTTAGAAAGATTGTCGGGACGTTGATAGAAGTTGGGTTGGGTGAAATAGATGCTGAAAATATACCAAGCATTTTAGAGTCAAAAGAGAGAATCCAAACGGGCCGTATGGCGGAGGCAGCTGGGTTGTACTTGGTAAAGGTTGATTTTTAGACCAAATATTGATGCATCGGTTAACGAGTAAAGTGTATAGGCAGTAGATAAAGGGAAGTAATAGGGAAGAATGGTAAAGGGGAATAGAACGAAAAAGGAGAGATTTTCATGAGATTAGCAGGAAAGAAAATAATCAGTCTTGTGCACCATGAATTTGAAGATTTAGAGCTCTGGTATCCCATTTTACGTTTAAAAGAAGAAGGAGCGATTGTTCACCTTGCTGGAGAAAAGGCAAATGAAACATATATTGGAAAATATGGTGTGCCAGCTATATCTGATTATGAGTATGGCAGTATTAAAGCTGAAGAATATGATGCCATTCTTGTACCGGGGGGATGGGCACCTGACAAAATTCGCCGGTTTCCTGAAGTGATATCACTTATCCAAAGCATGGAAGAAAATAAAAAACCCATCGGGCAAATTTGTCATGCTGGTTGGGTGTTGATCTCCGCTAAAATTTTACAAGGGAAGAATGTAACGAGTACACCGGGCATTAAAGATGATATGGAAAATGCCGGGGCGACTTGGATAGATAAGCCCGTCGTCGTAGATGGTAACCTTGTATCAAGCAGGCGTCCGCCTGATCTACCGGATTATTTGAGGGAATTGATAAACGTGATTGAAAAGAGTTAATTCATAATAGGCTGAAAAAGTGGTTTTTTCTTCTGGAAAAACCACTTTTATTATTTCTGCTATCCAATTACCCCAGAATGCGATATATTTAACAAAAATTGATATGATATTTTTTAATCTTAGTTATGATTCTCGCTGAAATGCAATGGATTATTCCCTTGATTGATCCTTAAACAAATCAATATACAAATTTCCTTTTGACCCTACGACAGCATACGAGATGTCAAAAACAGCAAGGTTTCTTTTTTTGAGTTCAGCCATTAACCATTCGTCATCGTAGGTGTGTTTGGATAAGTTTTCATATAAGATCTTCCCGTCATAGACCAGTTCAATCGGTACAGTTCCTGCAGAGGGCAGTAAAGGTAAATCCTGCTTGGTGGCATTTTGGTATTGTTCTTTTTTTAATACAGAGAGGGAGCCATTAATCTCTAAAATGGCATATTCGACTTCTTCTATGTTGAAGACATCTTTTCCACGCAAAGCCTGTTTAAGAGAATCCAGTGAATACCCCATTCGTTCCATTGACTCTTCGAGAATCTTCCCTTTTTGAATTAAGGTAGCAGGTTCTCCAGCGATCCATTTCCCGAAGCGCGGATTTCTAACCGCTAGAAGATTCAGCATAAAAACGACGGTACCCATAATAATAATTGCTATGATAAAATACAGGAATTTAATTTTAATATTGAATGCCAGATTTCCTGCAATTGTCCCCATCGTAATTGAAGCGATATAAAGGTGATAGGTCCTCTGGGCAATTGTCTGTTTACCGAGGAGCTGGACAAATACCCATAACAAAATAAAAGAGGTAAATGTTCGAAAGATGATTTCAACAGCGTCTGACATGACTATTTCTCCCTTACAAGACTCCGTGCAGTTAGTTTGTGATAGTATGTTCTTGCACCCTGCCGTTTATTCTGTAACTAAAAAACCGTCTTTGAATTTGGATCCATCTAGAATAAATTGATAGATGATTCAATGGGTGCGATAGATCATGAACAATTAATCAAACAAAAAGAAGCAAGTAGTTCGTTACTTGCTTCTTTTTATTTGGTTCAATAAATCCATGGATATGTTTACTTAGTATCGATTAAGAAATTTCTTCGAATAATAGTATCAAAATACATTTGCACGGGGGTATGTTTTGAGAAATATTCGGGAAATTTTCATTGACGATTTAAAAAGCATTTATAAAAATTTCTTTGTTTGTATCGTAGTAGTTTTTCTCATGTTCATCCCTTCCATTTATGCATGGTTTAATATTGTCGCATCTTGGGACCCGTATGCAAATACGGAAGGAATTCTTGTCGGTGTTGCCAATAATGATAAAGGTGCGGAGTTAAATGGCGAAGCCGTGAACATAGGCAAGGAAGTCATAGAGGGGTTAAAGGAGAATAAGGATTTAGGCTGGAGATTCACTTCGGAAAGAGAGGCGAAAGCTAAGGTGGAAAAGGGGGATTATTATGCATCCATCATCATTCCCGAGAACTTTTCCGAACATATTGCGACAATCATGACCGATGACCCTAAAAAGGCGGAGATTGATTACTATGTTAATGAAAAAATCAATTCCATTGCTCCTAAAATTACGGCAGCGGGTGCAAACAGCATTGTGGACAATGTGAGCAAAACCTTTATCAAATCGGCCAGTGGGAGTATCCTTGCAATATTTAATGAACTGGGAATCACCCTTCAAAACGAGTTGCCGACAATTCAAAAAATGAAGAATATGGTGTATTTATTAGAGGGTCAACTGCCTGAGCTTGAACAAAATATTAAAACCGTTCAAACACATGTTAAAAAGGCTGAAGATATCATTAAGAAGGTCAATGATGGATTGGATTCAATAGAAGGAATAACGTCGCAGAAGGACAAATTGGTGTCGGACGTTTCTAGTTATGTAGATTCAACAAGGCAGGCATTCGAAGAAATCAATCCCCTTTTGAAAAATGATATTGTGAATATCAGGAGCGATAATGAATCCGTTTTAGTACTGGCGAACCGGTTAACGGGTCAGGATTTGCCTGACAATGAGTCGAATCTGCTAGTGGAACAAGGGGTAACGAGGATAAATAAAGAGTTGTACCTTTTGGACAGTATGTATAATTTATTGGTGAGAGTCAATCAATTTAATGGGAAAAACTTGCTTCAGCCAGAAATACAGCTAGTTGATGAATTAAGGGATAATACTTCGAACCAACTTCAAGCGCTAAATGACCGAGCTTACGGTAATCTTATCGAACTTGGCGGGAAAAATGATCAAGTTTTGGCAAGCTTCCAGGAAAGTTATTCAAAGGAAACAGGGCCAAAATTCAATGAAATCTGGAACGAAACGGAATCAATATTGAATAATGTCCAGGTCACGATGGCGGAGGGAACCAAGGTTCTTCCTGAGGTGAGGACGCTGTTGAATGAGACCAATCGAACATTGGAAACACGTACAGGGGATATCGATAAGTTAATGAATAAGTTTCCGGAAATCGAAACGAAAATAAAGGCTCTAGCTTCTAAAATGAGGGAAATCGATAAGTCTTATGATATGGAAGAAGTGATCGATTTCCTAAGGAATGATATTGAACAAGAAAGTGAATTTTTTTCAGAACCAGTGCTGCTCAATAAGCACAGTCTCTTTCCGATTCCGAACTATGGATCTGCCATGTCCCCTTTCTTTACGGCACTTTCCCTTTGGGTGGGCGGTACAATATTGATTTCCATGCTTAGCGTGGGTGTTTCTCAAAAAGTCTACAGCCCGTATCAAATTTATATCGGGAGGTATCTTATATTTTTCATCATTGGGGTAATGCAGGCTCTTAGTGTTTCCATTGGGAATATCATCCTTATCGGTGTTTATGTAGCGGATAAATTTGAGTACATCCTGTTTTCTGTTCTGATAAGTACAGTATTTACACTCATTGTCTACACCTTCGTTTCCGTTCTTGGAAATGTTGGAAAAGGGATAAGCGTCGTCTTGATGGTCCTTCAAATATCAAGTTCCGGCGGCACTTTCCCCATTCAAGTCACACCGCCCTTTTTTCAACATATTAACCCTTTCTTGCCATTCACTTATGCTGTGGGTTTACTTCGTGAATCTGTAGGGGGAATAACATGGAGCGTAGCTGGCAAGGACATTTTTATCTTGATTCTCTTTTTAGTAATCACGCTCATATTAGGTATCATTTTGAAAAAGCCTCTGCATGCAAGGACACAAAAAATGAAGGATAAATTGTATGGAAGCAGGATTTTTTAATGTTATAAAAATGGATATTTAAATTAGCCTGAACCCTTAAAAGGGCTCAGGTTTTTTATTTGCTGAATGGAATTTGCCCGTATGTATTTTTGTGTAAGTTTGGAATATTTATCAATACATTGACAGTTGAATAGAAAGATACCGATAAATTAGAATTTTTGCATTTTTATAGTTGACAAAAACCATTGGATTAATCATTATTAAGAAATAATGTTTAGTAAATCGATGCGATATAAAAGTGGGGTGACTTAATGTATTTAACTATAGATGGCATTGAAAAAAGTTTTAAGAATGAAAAGAAAGAAAGCATAAAGGTGCTTGATAAGATAAACATAGAGGTCGAGAAAGGAAGCTTCGTTTCGATCGTCGGCCCTTCAGGATGCGGTAAATCCACACTCCTTTATCTGATTGCCGGACTTGATAAGGCAGATGTAGGTGAAATACGTGTAGCTGGAAAAAAAGTGATGAAGCCAGGTCCGGAACGGGTCGTAGTATTTCAAGAGGCGGGGTTATTTCCTTGGTTGACGGTACTTGAAAATGTTACATACGGATTGAAGTTAAAGAAAATTCCCAATGAAGAGGCTAAAGCCAAGGCATTGGACATTTTAAAAATGGTTCACCTCAGCCGATATGTTGACTCCTATCCACATCAACTATCAGGGGGCATGAAACAGAGGGTGGCCATCGCAAGAGCGTTGGTGATGGAACCGGATATCCTGTTGATGGATGAGCCATTCTCTGCGCTGGATGAGCAAACGAGGATGGTCTTGCATAAAGAACTGCTCGAAATCTGGAGAAAAACTAAAGTGACAATCTTTTTCGTTACCCATAATATTCGTGAGGCTGTTCAGCTTTCCGAAAAAATTATCGTCTTTGCAACCCGTCCCGGGAAAATTAAAGAGACGATTTCCGTCCCTTCCATGAAAGATGGAGTTATGCCGGATAGTGTAACTTTGCATACAGAACAAAGGGTTCTATCGATTTTACAGGAGGAAATTGAAAAAGTGCTGAAGGAGGAAATGGGGAATGATTACAGCTTTAAGACGAATCATATTCATCGCGATGATAGCGGGGATATGGGAAGTCACATCTAGACTTTCCAGTCTTCCGGAATTCATGTTCCCAAGCTTGACCCAGGTTTTGGAAACTCTGTTTAATGGACTGATGAGCGGACAAATAACTGAAGCCATCGCAAAAAGCCTTGGCCGTATCCTGATCGGCTTTACGATTGCCATTATAGTAGGTCTAATATTAGGATATTTCATTTGGCGCTTTAAATTGGTTGAAGACACTTTAGGATTCGTCGTGACGGCATTACAGTCCATCCCGAGTATCGTGTGGTTCCCTTTAGCGATCATTTGGTTTGGATTGAATGATTTTTCGATTCTCTTTATTGTCACCATCGGCGCAACTTGGACGATGACGGTTAATGCAACAAGTGGTTTTCGGAATGTACCCCAGTTGTATCAGCGGGTTGCCAAAACATATGGATCGACCGGGTTTCATTTTCTTCGCACCGTGATTTTACCAGCATCCGTCCCGCAAATAATATCCGGTCTCCGAATTGCATGGGCCTTTTCCTGGCGTGCACTGATGGCAGGTGAATTACTTGGCGGGGGAGGCGGTCTTGGACAATTGCTGGAAATGGGCAGATCACTGGGACAAATGGATTTGGTCATCTCCGTGATGATCATCATCGCAATCATCGGAACAATCGTGGATAATGTTGTCTTTTCCCGCCTTGAACGTAATGTTCAACTGAAATGGGGAGTGAAGTAACGGTAGTTTAATAAAATAATAGTTCAAAAGGAGAGAAAAATATGCTGAAAAAATCATTTTTTGCCCTTATTCTGTCTGTGTTGTTAATCGGAATAGTAAGCGGATGCACTCAATCCAGCAGCAATGATGAAGAAGGAGAAGGTTCAGGGGGGAAAACCGTGAAAATTGGATATTTTCCTAACTTAACCCACAGTGCAACGATCATTGCCCTCGAAAAAGGCTTTTTCGAAGAAGAGTTCGGTAAAGATGTTAAGATTGAAACCAAAACAGTGGCCAATGGCGGATTATTCATGGAAGCAATGGCTACAAACGCCATTGATGTCGGAACGGTCGGGCCTGGTCCATTGCTTAACTTTTACGTAAAAAACCCTGAATACCACTTGATCTCCGGGGCTGTTAATGGAGGTGCCGTACTTGTGGCTAGCGAGGGCAGCAAAGTTAAGGATTTAAAAGATTTGGGCGGTAAAAAGGTAGCGATTCCCGTCATTGGAAGCACACAGGATGTCATGCTTAGGAAGGCCCTTCAAGATGTTGACTTAAAACCGACTACGAATGGGGGGACAGTTGAGCTGTATGCGGCGGCACCTGCTGACACAACCGCCCTTTTTGTCCAAAAATCTGTCGATGCAGCAGCAACTCAGGAACCATGGGGTTATGTATTGGAAAACCAGGCAAAAGGAAAGTTATTGCTTGACTGGGATCAATTTGCATGGGGGAAAGACTCACCTAACACGGTAGTGGCTGCAAGCCAGAAGTTCTTGGATAAAAAGGGGCTCGCTGCTTCCTATTTGAAAGCGCATGAAAAAGCGGTGAAGTTTATACAAGACAACCCTGAAGAAAGCCAAGAATTGGTTATTAAGCATTTGAAGGAACTGACTGGAAAAGAATTAAGTAAAGAAGAAGTGGCTTCAGCATTTTCACGCCTTGAAGTGACAACTGAAGTTAATGAGCAAGTCATTCAGGAAATGGCAGACATAAGCAAAGAAGCTGGTTATATTCCTAGCAATGATATAAAAGGCATGATCGATTTATCAATTCTTGAAGAAGTGTCCAAATAAATTGAAACAAGCAAGCGCCTCAGCCACCCTGGCTTTGGCGCTTTTTTTGTAATCAGGTCAAGGCAGAATTATTTCATCGTATTGCGCCTGGGATTATAATCATACACATACCACGGCAGGTCATGAACTCCCTGTTATGGGCAGACTTGATCCAATGCTTGGATAACATGATCAACCTCGTCCCAGGAATGGATGGTAGCGCCTGAAGCCAGTGAATGTCCTCCACCATTGAATTGACGTGCGACTGAAGCGATGGGAATATTACGTGAACGTATCCTGACACGGATTTCAGAAGGATATTCGATGAAGAAAACCCAGATTTTATTGCCCCTGACACTTGATAGCGTATTAACTAAATTCGAAGCTTCAATTCGATCCACACCATACATATTTAACAGATCCTCCGTAATAATGAAGTAAGCTACCCCTTTTTCGGTTACATTGAAGCTCATGAGAATGTCTGTTTGAAGTCTTGAAGCGTTTTTCGTCTTTATATTAAGGCTGTTATGGATTCTTTCTGGATGAATATTATAAGTTCTTAAGTGCGAAACCATTTTTAATGTCCTTGGAGTTGTATTCCCATTCATGAAATTACCTGTATCACTAAGTATTCCTGTATAAAATGATTTAGCCGCTTCTTTATTCATGATAAAGCCTTCTGGAAATTCCAATAATAAATCAACAAGCATTTCACTGGCAGAGCTATAAGAGGGGTCGACCCAAGAAAGATCACCAAATTGCTCATAATCGGGGTGGTGGTCAATTTTGATTAGCATGTCCCCGTGATCATATCGGGAATCACTGATCCGTGAAATGTTGGCAGTATCACAAACAATCACTAAGGCACCTTTGTATTTGTTATCGGAAATGACATCCATATCACCAATGAATAGAAGCTTATCCACTTCTTCGCCTACCGCATAGACTTCTTTAGAAGGATAGGAATGCTTCAATAGCTTCTTTAAACCGATTTGTGATCCCAATGCATCCGGGTCCGGATTAACATGGCGATGAATGATGATTGTTTGGTATTTCTTGATAGCTTCGATTATTTCCGCTTTTTTATTGTCCATATCGCCATCTCCTTTTAAACTTTCCTTTTCTACCGAGCGATAATTGATAGTATGAAAAATTCATATATTGACAGTTATGCATATTCAATCATCACATGCCTCACGAATAAAGGCAATTTCCGATTACTCTGGATTGAGGGGTGTATTTTTATATTAAACGGGAAGTATGCTAAAGAGTATAATAGTGGATGTAATGAAAACACCTGAACGAAATTATTGCAAAATTCAAAAAACTGGACTATACTTAATTTACCAAACCGATGACAGCAAGTTACCTTGCTGCATGGCCGGCTTGTCATAAAACTGGAATCCATAAAAATTGACTTGGTTCACTTGATCTTCCTTTGCAGGAAGACAGTTCGTGGATAAGGGTCAGTGAAACATTCAATGTAATGACATTGTTGGTTTTACTGGCTCTTTTTTGTGTATCCTGACAGTTTGAAAGGGGTGATGATATGAATGGAGCTTTGGAAGGAGTCAGGATTATCGATGTATCCCGTGTTTTGGCGGGGCCGTTTTGTTCAATGATTCTCGGTGATTTGGGTGCCGAGGTTATTAAAATCGAGCATCATGAGTCAGGGGATGAAACGAGAGGATGGGGTCCGCCATTCGCCCAAGGAGAAAGCGCTTACTATTTATGTGCCAATCGAAATAAGCAAAGCATGACCTTGAATTTAAAGTCGGAACAAGGGAAAGAGATCTTCCGAAAGTTGGTGTATTCAGGGGATATAGTGATTCAAAATTTCAAGACGGGCACGTTGGAGAAACTGGGGTTAGGCTATGAGGATTTAAAGGAATGCAACCCCAAACTGATCATGGCCTCGATTACGGGATTTGGTTTAACCGGACCTTATAAAGATTTGCCTGGCTATGATTATATCATTCAAGCGATGAGTGGTTTGATGAGCATCACAGGAGAAAAAGATGGAAGCCCCGTGAAGGTCGGGGTGGCCATAGCTGACATATTGACTGGCTTGTATACATGCATTGGCATTTTATCCGCTTTGCATCATAGGGATAAAGCGGGGGAAGGACAGGAAATTGATATTTCGTTAATGGATTGCCAGGTTTCTTCATTGGTGAATGTCGCCAGCAACTATTTATTCAGTGGCCAGACCCCTGAACGAATGGGAAACCAACATCCCAATATCGTTCCATACCAAACGTTCCGGACAAGTGATGGGGAGCTTGTTGTGGCTGTAGGAAATGATGATCAGTTCAGGAGGTTTTCAGCCGTTATAGGCAGACCTGATTTAGCCGAGCAGGAACAGTTTAAGCATAATGAAAAACGTTTGCTGAACAAGGAAGGATTAATACCGATAATAGAGGATTTGTTGAAAGGAAAGACAAAGAAAGAATGGAAAAGGCTATTTGATGATGCAGGGATACCCAATGGTCCGATCAATGATATCGCAGAGATGTTCGAGGACCCGCAAATCATCGCAAGAGGCATGTTGGTGAACATAGAACATCCCACAATCGAAGATCTTAGAGTGACGGGATCGCCACTGAACCTTTCAAAAACGCCGGTTACGATGAGAAAGCATCCGCCACTGTATGGTGAGCATACCGGTTCCATTTTGGCTGAAATTGGATATAGTCCAGACCAAATAAGCAAATTCAAGGAAAATAAAATTATTTAGGAGGAATTTTAATGATGAATTTCGAATTAACAGAAGAGCAGCAAAGTGTGAAAAAAGTGGTAAGGAAATTTGTGGATAAGGAAATTATCCCATACATTCAAGAGTGGGATAGGCAAGGTCAATTCCAGCCGCATATTTTAAAAAGGTTAGCGGAATTACAGTTGATGGGCGTTTGTATACCCGAAGAGTATGGTGGAGTCGGAATGGATTATAATACCCTTGCCATCGTTTGTGAAGAGCTGGAGCGAGGCGATACGGCTTACCGAACTGCAGTTTCTGTACATACAGGGTTAAATAGCATGACCTTGCTGCAATGGGGGACGGAAGAACAAAAACAGAAATATTTAGTACCCCAGGCAAAAGGGATCAAGATTGGCGCTTTTGGGCTGACTGAACCGAATGCAGGGTCTGATGTTGCGGCAATGAAATCAACAGCAAAACGTGTTGGGGACCATTATATCTTGAACGGGTCAAAAACATGGATTTCGCTCTGTGATTATGCAGATCATTTCCTCATTTTCGCCAAGACGGATCATGATGCCGGTTCAAGGGGAATCACTGCTTTTATTGTGGAACGGACTTTCGAGGGAGTGGAGTCGAAAGCCATTAAAGGGAAATTAGGAATTCGTGCCGGGAATACAGGCGAAATCTTTTTAACGGATGTAAAAGTTCCGGTCGAGAATAGGCTTGGTGAAGAAGGTGAGGGCTTTAAAATTTCCATGTCGGCATTGGACAGCGGCCGGTTTACAGTGGCCGCAGGTGCTGTAGGGTTAATAGAAGCAAGCCTGGAAGCAAGCTTGAAGTATTGCCATGAACGAAGTACATTCGGAAAAGAGATTGGCAGGCATCAGCTCGTTCAACAGATGATTGCCAAGATGACCGCAAATTTAGAGATTTCCAGATTGCTGGTCTTTAAAGCGGGTACCTTGAAAAATCAAGGAACAAGGAATACGAAGGAAACATCACTTGCAAAGTGGATATCATGTAATGCTGCTAACGAAGCGGCCAATGATGCTGTTCAAATTCATGGTGCCTACGGCTACTCGGATGAATATCCAGTGGAACGTTTTCTGCGGAATTCAAAAGCCCCGGTCATTTACGAAGGAACCCGTGAGATTCATACTGTAATGCAGGGCGAATACGCACTTGGCTACAGACAAGATAAAGAGCTTCGTAAGCAATTGCCTGCATGGCCCTTCGAGCAAGTTTCCGTCCATTAACTATAGATAGAGGAGATCAGATGATGAACACATACCTTATTGCAGGGCATGCAAAACTTCCACAAGGGATGGCAGCGAGAAATATATATGATTCCATCACGATCACGGTAGAGCTTGACTTTAAATATGGCGTAATAGTCGAAGCTTCCTGTACACTTGCTACAGAACATGGCAGGGAATTCATTCGTCAACTGCTACGCGGTTATTGCCTGAAAGATGGTATCGAAGAATTGATTGATCGTGTGCAAATGCATTATCGTGGGAAGGCCGGTCAAGCCATTCAAGCAGGGTTGAAGGATGTGTATGCACAGTTCGAATTGGTCTCCGTTAAATAAGCGAAACTTGAAGGATCCTACCGTATGTAAAAGGGTAGGATCCTTTTTTATAGATTCAGGTTCATGGCAAATAAATGATGGAGCTGCGGATTTTATGAAAATATTAGTGAACTGATTTTAACCCGCTGCCGGTTTCGCTTGAACAGGAACTTATGCTGGAGTTGGACCAAATGTTCATTCTTAGGCAACTGTAGAGAGGTGCTAAATCATTCATGGATGAATATTTTAAAATAAATCTTTTGCTATTAATAAGTATTTTAATAGTGGTTGGAATAGCGGTAGAATATTTATAGCTAAAGCATTGTTTGATATTTTGCGACCAATTGGCTAGTAGTTCTCAATCGTTAGCAAACCATATTTTTAAAACAAAACTTGGTTATACTACATGACTTTTTATTGTTTTATATGGAACGTTTTTTTTGAGGGGGTGTTAAATCTTGAACGTTGAATTCCACTCCAGGTACTCGCTTTCCGCGGGCGGTCCCGGGAGCCTCCTCGGCGCTTTTTGCGCCTGTGGGGTCTCCCCTGGACGCGCTTTTCCCGCAGGAGTCTCGCACACCCGCTCCAATCAACTTTGTTTTAAAAATTTAGATAGAAAGCCTTTTGTCTACAAAAAGGGGGGGAATGGTCTCATCCCGAATCCCTTTCATGATTTTACTGATGGATGATTACCATAATTTAAAAACAAGACTTGATTAAGACTAGGTTACACTTTATGGTTTTTTCCTGTTTTATAAAACGCTTACTAAATTGAAGAAATTTGCGACACTCCTGCCGAATAACTGGCTAGCCGAGACCCCCCGGGCGCTTGCTTTGATGAGGCTTGGCAGACAGTCGGCAAAGGGAGCGGATTTCTGAAATCAAGCCAGAACTTTTCCTGTGGGTTTGTAAAATTTGAACGTTTTTTGCACGTAGGGCACCCGCTTTCCGCGGGCGGTCCGAGAGCTCTTCGGCGTTTATCCCGCAGGTGTCTAGGACCTTCCGTTCCAATCACTTTGTTTTTGTCTACTAAGTCCACTGTCATTATAAATGGCAGTGTTTTTTATTGTTTAAGGAACGGGACATTTGACTGGATTTAACGATCGTGATAATTTTAAAAACACAAAACTCGCCCCTACCTATAGGACGAGTTTGTGTTTTTTTATAGAAATTGGACTTTAAAGTAAAGCTTAATATCTAGTAAAAAAATATTGTTGTACATTAAAACGGTACCATGAAACTAGAAGCACCTTCTCCGTCTATTGCGAAAGTTATTGCCGCAAAGCCAACTGCAGTGGTTGGACGAACAACGGTTTCTGTTGGAGCGCCTTTGTCTGCTGCAAGTGGACCTCCTCCTGCTAGTGCGTCTTTGCGTGCTGCAAGTGGACCTCCTCCTGCTAGTGCGCCTTTGCGTACTGAAAGTGGACCTCCTCCTGCTAGTGCGCCTTTGCGTGCTGCAAGTGGACCCCCTCCTGCTAGTGCGTCTTTGCATGTTGCGAGTGGACCTCCTCCTGCTAGTGCGACGTTTAGTGTTTCTGCGGGAAGTTCGCCTATTATTGTTTTTTTTACGTGAAGAACGGCCTTTTGAACATGGGTCATTATACATGAAATCGCCTAACCCGAAGGAATTGGCTCTATCCACCGCATTTTGAATATTTCGAATGATGTCAGACATATTTATATATCCCCCTTTCTATACGTTAAACTATGCGCTTGTACGTAATATGCCAGAGATAATAGCACAATTTTTAATAAAAATTTGTTTTTGGTGACATCCCTCGCTTTTTTTCATAATTTAGTATGAAAGTGAAAGGGAAGTGAAGTGAAGGGTTATATGAATGCTGACAAGAAGCTGCCTGTGTACCAGCTTTTTATTCCACCAGTTAATTTAATGGAACTTCGCAGAGATATATGGTGCAATGATCCTTTACCGGCAAAGTTAACACTTAACAGAAAAAAACTGGATATTGATATTGTTTACCGTGGCTCACATATCCGCGGTTTTCGCAAAAAATCCTATAATGTAGTCTTTTATAAACCTAATACTTATAAGAATGCCAAGGAAGTTCATTTAAATGCCGAATATAAAGATAAATCTTTACTAAGAAATAAATTATCTTTAGACTTTTTTGCGGATATAGGCACCTTATCACCGAACTCCCAGTTCGTTTTCCTGAATCTGAACGGAAAGGACGAAGGGATATACCTAGAATTGGAATCGGTGGATGAATATTATTTGAAGACAAGGGGGCTGCCCAAGGGAGCCATTTTCTATGCAGTGGATGGTGATGCCAATTTCTCATTGATGAGCGATTTGGATAAAGGAATCAAAAAATCATTGGAGATGGGCTATCAAAAAAAATGCGGGACAGCAAAGGATGAATTATATTTACAAGAGTTGATCCTCCAAATCAATACAATTTCAAGAGTGGATTTTGAAAAGGAAATCGTAAAATATGTCGATGTGGAAAAGTACCTGCGCTGGCTGGCCGGTGTCATATTTACGCAAAACTATGATGGATTCGTTCATAACTATGCCTTGTATCGAAATGGAGATACTGGACTCTTTGAAATGATTCCATGGGATTATGATGCGACATGGGGCAGGGATGTTAACGGGAAAGTGATGGAAGAGGATTATGTGGGAATCGAGGGATTCAATACATTGACTGCTAGAATCCTTGATGTGAGGGGATTTCGTGTCCGGTACCAAGAACTTCTAAAGGAGATTTTGAACAATCATTTTAACGTGGGCTATATGAAACCTATCATTCAGGAAATGCATGATCAAATAAGGCCTTATGTTTCAAAAGATCCATATATCAAGGGGGATATTGTGAAATTTGATAATGAGCCCGAATTCATCCTGAAATTCATTGAGGCACGTGCAAAGTATATAAATAGCCGGCTGCATAAATTGGATTAATAATTCCTTTCCTAATAGTGATGGAACAATGAAAAATTTAACAGCGTGAGTGTTGAAAGAAAAGCATTCATGCTTTTTACATACGATCCCATTTGCTTTTCTATACCATTACAGCTATGTTTGATAGAAAGATATAATCTAAAGTAATGAAGGATGGGAATGGATTGATTAATCATAGCCGCAAACCGGCATATATATATACGTTTACATGCAGCCCTGACGAACGCTCATTATCTAAAATGGAGATGCGCTCGTTCTTTGGCTTTGAGACTTCAAGAAATATTTTGAAAAGTGATATAGCAATTGAACCGAGCAGAAGCCCTTTTATAAAAGGGCGGGTCGACGTCATGTTTGAAGGGGAAAGCATATCCGAAATCGTTGAGCAAGTGAAAGGTATTCATTTGCCTGATTCGACGTTCAAAGTATTATTCGTAAAAATTAATGATTTGAATAAAGATGCAAAAATAGATTATGATGGACAGCGTGAAATTGAACGGGAGATAGGCTGGCATATTCAGGGAAATGCCGATGTGCGTAATCCTGATCAGGTCTTTGGAATCGTGACACTTGGCGGACGTTGGTATTTTGGGAAGTATGTCAAGCCTGAAGCGGTTTGGTTAAAACATATGAAGAAGCCCCGGGAATATTCAACAGCGCTTAGCACAAGAGTGGCAAGGGCCATTGCCAACATAGCCGTTCCACATCCGGATGGAGTGAAGGCAATTGATCCATGCTGCGGAATTGGAACGGTATTGGTAGAAGCCCTATCGATGGGGATCAATATTGATGGCCGGGATATTAACCCGCTTGTTACCGACGGTTCCAGGGAGAACATTGCCTATTTCGGCCTCGAAGGTGATGTAACTACAGGTCCGATTTCGGAGGTCATTAGTAAATATGATGTAGCGATTATCGATATGCCTTACAATTTATATACACATGCGACGCCGGAAGATCAGCTTTCGATCCTTAAACATGCCAGAGGCTTTGCTGACAAGGTCGTCGTCGTAACGATCGACACGATGGATCATATGATTAAAGAAGCAGGATTTGAAATTGCTGATCGCTGTGTGGCCAGGAAAGGCATTTTTTCCAGAGAGGTTGTAGTGTGTGTGTGAGTTTCATCATCAAGAAAAGGCTGAAATCTTTAATGATTCCAGCCTTTTTTTGATGTCATTTAGCTTGATAATGAACTACATTTTCAACGAGTTGTTTCGTGACCTTCCCCTGATATTCTAAATAATCCAAATGGCCAATGATTTCTGACATGACGAGCGGGAATTCTGCAATATATTTTTGTTTGTAAAACTCCTTTGCCAGTTCATTGCCGGTAGAAATTCCGGATTCTATCAAGGTCAGGATTTTTTGTGATTTTCTCTCTATGCTATTAAGTCTTTTTTCAATCAAATGACCAGGTTGTTCAATGATGTTACCATGACCAGGAAAGAGGAGATTCACCTGTAATGCTAAACAGCGTTTTAATGAATCGATATGATCTACAAGAGTCAGCATTCTATTACCGTTTTCATCAGGTTCGATCAAGGCATTGCTTGATATATGTTCAATCAATAAATCACCGGCAAGAATCCGTTTCCCTTCTTGGTCAAGGAAAGCAATTTGATCCGGGGCATGCCCGGGAAATTCGATCACTTCAAAATTCAGCCATTGTTTTTCCGTGATTGCGATGATGTCACCATTCAGTTTTTGATCTTTATTATTATCGACCGCGTTGAATAGGTAAGCCACTTGTTTATCTCCAAGTTCACCACAGCCCATCTCAATGTAAAGCTGCTTATAGAATTCAATTCTCATATTTAAGAAGTCAGGGTCCCTTTTTAAACGGGGAATGGATTTAGAATGGGCATAAACGGGAATCGGATGGAGTTCGGTAATCCGGTTGACCAAACCAACATGGTCTCCATGGTGATGGGTTAATAAAATTTCCGTGATATCTCCAACGTTAAATCCATTTTCGTTTAATGTTTGCTGAAGTGCATTCCAGCAGACGTCATCATTCATGCCTGCATCGACCAATGTTAAAGATTCATCCTGTTTAACTAAATAAAAGTTTATACTTTTTAAAGATAAAGCGCTTGGAGCTATGATTGGATAAATTTTAAATGTTGTTTTCGTTTTCATGAACGTCCCATATCCTCCTAAATCGAGATAAACTTCATCTGGAAAATTGTTGTATTACTAATGATCGAATAGATTTAAAGGGTTATTATTCTATGATTAGTTGAATGAATTAAAACTGTCAAGCGGAAGCCTCCTTGTAAACGAGAAAATTAATAGTAAGAATGATTGGAAATGGATGGTCTATTTATCTAGTTTATTTTAAAATTGAATAAACAAGCTAGTAATTTAGCCAATATTCTTAAAATTAATTGTTGGGTAATGAAAACTGAAGGTGAAAAATGGTGCAAGAATGTGTTACATGGAATGAAACGGTATAGGAGGTTATGGTTTGAAGCCAAAAATTTATATTACAAGGAAATTACCGGAACAAATCATCGAAGGTCTTAGTCGGAATTATGATGTCAGGATGTGGGATCAAGAGGATATACCGGTCCCTAGAGAAGTCCTTGAAGAAGAAATGAAAGAAGTCGAGGGTCTGCTTTGCTTATTGACGGAACAAATCGATGAGTCACTGATTGAACGAGCGCCTAACCTGAAAATCATCGCGAATATGGCAGTGGGCCATAATAATATTGATGTTAGAAGTGCAACAAAACGGGGCATCATGGTCACGAACACACCGGGGGTTTTAACGGAAACGACAGCTGATTTAACCTTCGGCTTACTGCTTGCAACGGCAAGAAGGATGATGGAGGCAGAAGATTATTTAAGGAGCGGAAGGTGGGAAACATGGTCGCCGATGCAGCTGACCGGACAAGATGTACACGGCGCAACGCTTGGTATAATCGGATTAGGTAGGATTGGGGAAGCCCTTGCAAAAAGAGCTAAGGGATTTGATATGAACTTGATTTATTTTAATCGAAGCCGTAAATATGAACAGGAAAAAGAATTAGGAATCGTATATCAGCCCCTTGAAAAATTGCTCCAAATATCGGATTTCGTTTGTGTCATGCTGCCGCTCACACCGGAAACCACTTATATGATTGGCAAGGAGCAGCTGGAATTAATGAAAGGGACGGCTGTCCTCATAAATACCGCAAGAGGCGGGATTATCGATGAAAAGGCGTTGTACCAGGCGCTGGAAAACCGAGAGATTTGGGCGGCTGGATTGGATGTATTCGAAGAAGAGCCCGTCTCTGTGGATCACCCGCTGCTAACATTGCCCAATGTCGTTACACTGCCGCATATCGGGAGTGCCAGCATTGCCACAAGATTGAAGATGGCAGCTCTTGCTGCACAAAACTTGATGGATGGATTATCTGGTGATACTCCGCGTAATTTAGTATTGTTGAATAAATCAAAATGACCCCAAAATGGGGTCATTTTTTATGGGGAATCGTTTAGAACTTTAATAGTTTTTCCCTTTGGTTCGTAGTATCCTCAAATATATTTCCTCATTTAAGATTTTTCCTTTTTAGAAGATTTCTGAGTTTTGAACATTACTTAATAGAGTGCTGGAGGGAAGAATCCAATTCAAGGGAAGCATACTTATCGTAAATTGTTCGGATCTTTTGTAAAATAAAGAAAGTCGAGTTTTATTCAGGAAAAACAATTAGTTGAAAGGGATAGGGGTAATAATGATTGAAATGAAGGAAACGATATCATCAGGCATCGAAATGACTAAATCCAAAAGGCTGTTGATGGCTCTTATGCTGGGGTCTTTTGCAGCGATTGGACCACTGTCACTTGATATGTATTTACCGGGTCTCCCTGCACTGGCAGAGGATTTGAAAAGCAGTACGTCATTAGCGCAGCTGAGCTTGACTGCCTGCTTGTTAGGATTGGCTTTAGGACAAATTTATTTAGGGCCGCTAAGTGATGCAAAAGGAAGAAGGACACCGTTAATCATATCTTTATCCATTTATTGCATTTCCTCTCTGTTATGCGCTTTTGCTCCAACCATTGAATTGCTTTTATTATTACGATTTATCCAAGGTATTGCGGGAGCGGGAGGCATTGTCATTTCAAGGGCGATAGTTCGTGACCTTTTTTCAGGATCGGATTTGACCAAGTTCTTCTCCATGTTAATGCTTGTTAATGGGGCGGCACCGATATTGGCTCCGGTTTTTGGCGGTCAACTTTTGCAGTTCACGTCTTGGCGGGGAGTCTTCGTTGTCATTTCAGTATTAAGTATCATTATGGTTGCGGCTGCATTTTTTGGGATAAAGGAAACTTTAACGTCCAATCTCAGAAGTCCAGGTGGGGTAAATGATACTATCAGGACATTTTGGAACTTATTGAGAGATCGTGTGTTTATGGGCTATGCTTTTTCACAAGGATTCATAAGTGCCGCCATGTTCGCTTATATTTCCGGATCACCTTTTGTTCTCCAGAACATTTATGGCGTTTCCCCACAGACCTTCAGTCTGATTTTTGCAATAAACGGAATTGGGATCATCATCGCTTCACAAGTTGCCGGGAAGCTGGCAGGGAAGGTTAAAGAAGAAAAACTGCTTCAAATGGGATTATGTCTAGCTTTGTTTGGGGGAATATTACTTCTTGCCTCAGTCCTTCTCGAAATTGGGTTGGCAGGAATCTTGGTCGCTTTATTCCTCTCCGTCTCCAGCGTCGGTATTGTCGGTACAACGAGTTTTTCTTTAGCGATGCAAAATCAGAAAAAAACAGCAGGCAGTGCTTCGGCTTTAATTGGCCTGCTTCCTTTCATATTAGGATCACTAATGGCTCCCTTGGTGGGACTAGGTTCAGGTGAGTCACCCTTGCCGATGGGAATTGTGATGGTAAGTTGTCATGTCATCGCCATGTGCGCTTATTTAATCCTTGCCCGTCGTGGGTTAAGGCGAGTTTAATTAGGAAAAGCTGAAATCCCTGATGTGGATTTCAGCTTTTTCCTTTAGGGGCGTAAGTATGAATCATAATAGCGATTCTGCTCCATCGATATAAACTTCCGTGCCCGTAATATGGGAAGACATGTCTGATGCTAGAAACAATACGAGATCACCAGCTTGTTCGGTAGTCCCCGCCTTCTTCGCCAGGGGTTGAGAGCCTTGCGGATATTCAATGGGAATCCTGATTTTTTTTAAGTTTTCATCTTCCGGGAATGTGTTATCGTGAATGTTCGTATCGATGGAGCCGGGACAAATGGTATTTACCCTGATTTTATATCTTGCCAATTCGAGTGCAGCCATTTTCCCAAAGGCGACTTGACCAGCTTTGGATGAACTATAAGCAGAAAAACCAAAATTCTTGAAATATCGGTTTCCATTGATGGAGCTGTTGATTACGATGCTGCCACCCGTTTCCTTCATGTAGGGAATGGCGTATTTGATGGTGAGAAAGGTGCCTTTGAGGTTGATGGTATGCGTCTGATCCCAATCTTCTGGCTTTATATCTTCTATAGGGGCAATCACTCCGTTAATGCCTGCGTTTGCAAATACAAAATCAATTTTCCCAAAATGTTCATGGGCCGTCTTGTAGGCATGTTCAACTTGCTCAGCCTTGGAAACATCCGTTTTAATGATTAATGCCTCTCGACCAAGGTTTTCCACTTCATCCTTCACTTTTTCGGCATTTTCGACTGTACGGTCAAAAAAGATGATGTTCGCGCCGTTTTCAGCTAGTTTCAGGGCGGCACCCCGGCCAATTCCCGATCCTCCACCGGTAATAATGGCAACTTTGTTTTTCATTAATTCTGTCATAAACTTCACACGCTCCTTTTAAGTTTGCTTTCCCGTTAGGGAGTATGTAGAAACATCATGGCAGTGGTATTATAGAAAAATTATAAACGAACATTGCCTAAAAAATCCAATTTAAACAATTGCGAGTGTTCATTAAACTTTGTTTTTCAGTGAAATGTCTGTATATTGAGGACATAATAAAGTTAGCCTGAAAGGGGATAGGATGTTGATAAGATTAGGGGTAATAGGTACAAATTGGATCACGGAACGATTTTTGGAGGCTGCAAAGCATGTAGAGGATTTATCGTTAACAGCCGTGTACTCACGTACAGAAGAGAAAGCCAAGGAATTTGCCAATAAATACGAAGTACATACGACTTTTACGAATTTAGAAGCAATGGCCGCCAGCAATGAAATTGACGCTGTATACATAGCAAGCCCTAATTCTCATCATTGCAGGCAAGCCGTGTTGTTTTTACAAAATAAAAAACATGTATTATGTGAAAAACCAATGGCTTCAAATGCGGCAGAAGTAAGGGAAATGATTGAGGCTGCAAAACAAAATGATGTGCTATTGATGGAAGCGATGAAATCTACCATCATGCCGAATTTCGAAAGTATAAAGGGGAATTTGGATAAAATCGGGAAGGTACGGCGTTTCTCGGGAAGCTTTTGCCAATATTCATCTCGATATGATTCGTATAAACAAGGCACTGTGCTGAATGCATTCAATCCTGAATTCTCCAGTGGCTCTTTAATGGATCTTGGTATTTATGTACTCTATCCGCTTGTTGTTCTGTTCGGTAAACCAAATAAGGTACAGGCATCAGGAACGATGCTTGAATCAGGGGTCGATGGGCAAGGTACGATTCTGCTTTCCTATGATGAAATGGAGGCAGTCGTCATATTCTCCAAAATTACTGAATCCAATTTGCATTCGGAAATTCAAGGTGAACTTGGAAGCATCATCATTCAGAAAATTTCAGGACCGCAAGCGGTGGATATTCAGTATCGGGATGGAACCACAGAAAATATTTCGGTTAAACAGGATATGCCTACCATGTATTATGAAGCGAAAGAATTTGTTGAATTGATACAGCAGGGGAAAATGGAGTCCGATATAAATTCATACTCGAATTCACTATTGACTATGGAAATCATGGATGAAGCAAGAAAGCAAATCGGCATCGTCTTTCCTTCAGACCGCTAAGCATTTGAGTGGACATGGCCAATAAGGAAGGGTAAAAATGGATGTTACTGATAACCCGTAATTGGGTAGAATTCAGTACAGGGATAATTTTATTGTTGGGGGAATGGACATGAAATGCAAAATTAATCGTAATGCAGCAAAGGTCTTACAAAAAATGCTGAGCACTGAAGAAGCAAAAGGGAAGATGATTCGTGTATATGTCACCCATATGCATGGCGATCATGCCCATTATGACATGAAACTAGATACACCGGCAGAACATGATGAAATCGTCAAAACAGATAAAGATATCGATATTTTACTTGATTCACGTGAAGAATTTCTAGATGGTGTCTGGATTAAATATTTTTATGTACCTGAAGAAGGCTTTGAAATCACGAACCCTTCTAAAGAACCGCACGGACATCATCACCACTAAGAGTAAAGGGGGAGGATTGGCATGAATCAAAAATACGAAAAGATCTTTCAACCATATAAGTTTCCATCAGGGGTAGAAGTGAAAAATCGTATCATGATGGCTCCTATGACCACTTATTCTTCGGATGATCAAGGCGTTGTAACCGATGATGAACTGGCCTATTACGCTGAGCGCTCGGCTGGTGTAGGTGCGGTGGTCACGGCATGTGCCTATGTATCTGCTGGAGGAAAGGGATTCCCAGGCCAGCTTAGTGCAGATGACGATTCCTTTATCCCATCCTTGAGAAAACTAGCCGAAACGATCCAGTCCAACGGGTCAAAAGCGATTCTGCAAATATATCATGGAGGCCGGCAAAGTCCGCCGGAATTATTGCCTGATAACCAGCCTGTTTCTGCAAGTGCCATTGCTTCAAACGATGAAGCACCTGTACCGCGGGAAATGAGTGAAGACGAAATACAAGAGGTTATTAAGGCATTTAGCGAAGCAACAAGAAGGGCCATCGAAGCAGGATTTGATGGTGTGGAAATACATGGTGCCAATACGTACTTGCTTCAACAATTCTTCTCGCCACACTCGAACCGTCGTACGGATAACTGGGGTGGGACACTGGGAAAACGATTGATTTTCCCGCTTACCATTGTGAATGAAGTCGAGAAAACGGTTGCCGAGCATGCGAAAAAGCCGTTTATCATCGGCTACCGCCTTTCTCCTGAAGAAGGCAGCAATCCTGGAATCACTTTAGATGATACGATCCAATTCGTTGACAGACTAGCGAATCAAAACCTGGATTATCTACATATATCGGTAGGTCACTTCTGGAATGGCTCATTCCGTGAGAGTGATAGGACAAAGTCGCGCATCGTTAAAATTTACGATAAAGTAGGTAATCGTATTCCTGTGGTCGGCGTAGGATCACTGCATACACCTGATGAAGTTGCAGAAGCTATGGAAACGGGTGTCCCTTTTATCGCCCTTGGCCGTGAGCTTCTTATGGAACCGCATTGGATTGAAAAAATCAGGTCTGGAAAAGAAGCGGAAATACGGACTACCCTCTCAAAAAAGGATCAGGATGAACTGGTCATTCCAGATCCGCTTTGGGAAAAGTTGATTGGGATAAAAGGTTGGCTCCCGGTTGTGGAGTGATTGTTAATGTCTTGAATAATATGTTACCCGTCCTCCAAAGGAGGACGGGTTTTGTATGTGTTCATATGAAACTAACAACTAATAAGTTATTCACCTTTTGTTAAAAAAGCGAGATTGATTCTGCAGAATGAACGTCATTTAATTTCGTGAATTATTGATTCTGGATTTATTCATTCTTCATAGTAAATACTATCTTTAATGTAAAGTTTATGTAGTCAAATATGAATGAAAGTAATATAATCATATTAATATTTGTACCAATAAATAAAATATATTATTATCAATTATATAAGTTGGTATGAAAAAGGAGGGTTTATAATGAAATTTCCACATGATTTTTTATTCGGAGCAGCTTCTGCTTCTTTTCAAATAGAAGGAGCATGGGATGAAGATGGAAAAGGTATAACGAATTGGGATGTCTTTTCAAAGATTCCTGGGAAAACATATGAAGGTACAAACGGGGATGTAGCGATAGACCATTATCATCGTTACAAAGAAGATATTAAATTAATGGCAGAGATGGGACTTGAATCATACCGGTTTTCCATTTCATGGGCACGTATTTTGCCGACAGGTGACGGGGAAGTAAATGAAAAAGGCTTGGAATTTTATAATAATGTTATTGATGAATGCTTAAAATATGGGATTGTTCCATTTGCTACTCTGTACCATTGGGATTTGCCTTTGACGCTTGAACAAGATGGGGGATGGACGAATAAGCGAACAGCTGAAGCATTCGTCAAGTATGCGGAAATTTGCTTTCGCGCATTCGGAGACCGCATCAAACATTGGATCACGTTTAATGAAACGGTTATGTTTTGCGGTCTGGGCTATTTAAAAGGAGCGCACCCGCCTGGAATCCAAAACGATGAAAATAAATACTTTCAAGCGACACATTATGTTTTTTATGCACATGCAAAAGCGGTAGAGGTATACAAGACACTGAATCATTACGGTGAAATTGGGATTACCCATGTTTTCCTGCCTGCTTACAGTATAAATGACAAACATGACAATGTATTGGCTGCTCGGCATGCCAATGAATATGAAACTTTTTGGTATTATGACCCTATTTTAAAAGGTGAATATCCAGGTTATGTGGTTGAGCAATTAAAGGAAAAAGGCTGGACGCCAAGTTGGACCGAAGAAGAACTGGATACGCTAAAAAGAAATGCGGAGAAAAATGATTTTATTGGACTCAATTATTACCAGCCCATTCGCGTGGAAAAAAATCGGGAAGCCGTTTCAAACATGGAGCATTCAAGAGAAACATCTACTCTAGCTCCAGGGAACCCGTCTTTTGATGGCTTTTATCGGACCGTAAAGATGGAAGATAAAACATATACAAAATGGGGCTGGGAAATCTCACCTCAAGGATTTTTAGATGGGCTGCATATGTTAAAAGAACGTTATGGTGATATTAAAATGTATGTTACAGAGAACGGGCTTGGTGATGAGGATCCGATTATCGATGGTGAAATAGTGGATGTTCCCCGTATTAAATATATTGAGGAACACTTAAAAGTGATCAAACGTGCAATCGAAGAAGGTATCCATTTAAAAGGGTATTACGCATGGTCTGTCATTGATCTATTAAGTTGGTTAAACGGGTATAAGAAGCAATACGGATTTATTTACGTGGATCATCATGATCAGTTAAACCGGAAAAAGAAGCTGTCGTTTCATTGGTATAAGAATATTATCGAGACGAGAGGAGAAGAGCTGTAAACTAAAAGAAAACCTCTTGATTTTAATCAAGAGGTTTTATGTATATATATAGCCTGAGCCGAAATACGAAATTAGGTTTATAGAGCATGCTTTGAGAAACCTTTCTCAAAACATGCTTTTTCTATTGTAATCAAGGTTTAAGATATGGGGAATTAGTCCAAAGTTCAAACTTCCTGATTTGTAGTCTGAATCTCCGGCTTCAAATTAACCAGCCTGGAAGTATGGTCCCGGATTGTAATGTGGATGTAAAAAAATGCAAAAAGTTGTAAACAAATGTTAATGTTACTAACAATGTACAGTTCTACGTTTTACTGTATAATGTTGAAGCGTGGTCGAGACCATGTCAAATAACTTAACAAAGGAGATTACATATGACGATTATTTCTTTGTTTTGAAAAGTCCCCCGCATGGTTTGTCCCGTTGAAAAAACTACAATAGTTAGATTAATTTCGATCAAGCAACTCCCTCAAAAATGAAAGAACGTCATTTTTCCTGATGATGGTAGATTCCAATTTAAAAAAACGACTAAGGATGTGAGTTTGAAAAGGATGATAAAAGATTCTAGATTTCAAGGATATAATATGAAGGGTTTTCAAAAGGACGTAACGGCAGGATTGGTTGTAGGTGTTGTAGCCATTCCTTTAGGATTGGCTTTTGCAATTGCTTCAGGCGTCGAACCGATATATGGGTTATATACGACCATCATCGCTGGAATCCTCATATCGATTTTGGGTGGCTCCAAGTATCAAATTGGAGGACCAACCGGGGCGTTTGTTCCTTTATTATTTGGAATCGTTATGCAATATGGGTATGAAAGTCTGCTTATTGCCGGGTTTTTAGCGGGGATGATATTGGTCTTGATGGGTCTTCTTAAGTTGGGCAATTTGATGAAGTTCATTCCTCGTCCAGTCATCATTGGATTTACAACAGGAATTGCGATAATAATCTTTTCAGGGCAAATTGCCAACTTCTTTGGCATGAAAGTGGAAAAACATGAAGCGTTCATGGATAACATGAAGGAACTGGTGATTAAAGCAGAAACGATCAATATATATAGTGTGTTTGTTGCGATTATATGTTTTGTCGTCATACTGCTGGCACCTAGGCTTCTGCCACGAGTGCCAGGACCGCTTCTGGGTCTGCTAATATCAACAATGACAGCCTACTTTTTATTTCCCGATAAGGTGGCTACAATTGGTTCCACGTATGGAGCGATTCCGAAAGGTTTTCCGGAATTCCAAGTGCCGGAGCTTTCAGTGGAAGTCATTATTACACTCCTTCCCGTTGCATTTACAATTGCCTTGTTAGGCGGTGTCGAGTCATTGTTATCCGCTACCGTGGCCGATAACATGGGGGGAACCAAGCATGATAGCAATAAGGAATTGGTTGGGCAAGGAATCGCGAACATCGCGACCCCATTCTTCGGCGGGATACCTGCAACAGGTGCTATTGCCAGGACTGCCACCAATATAAAAAGCGGGGCAGTCTCCCCGATGTCCGGAGTCATTCACGGTATTGTCGTTTTACTGGTTTTGCTGGTGCTTTCTCCATATGCAGCACATATACCTTTGGCTAGCATGGCGCCCATATTGATGTTTGTTGCATGGAATATGAGTGAAAGAAAGGAATTCGCTCATGTATTGAAAACGAAGACGGCGGATTCTGCGGTTTTGCTGGTCACCTTCCTCGTCACTGTCTTCACTGATTTAATCATGGGAGTGGGAATCGGCTTATTGATTGCATTTCTCACCTTCATTGCAAAAATGAGCCACACGTTAAAGGTTAGGGAAAGAAGTCATGAGGTTACTGAGATTGTTCCAATCGATAATTCGGATTCAAAGATCAATGTGTATAACTTGGAAGGTCCCCTCTTCTTTGGTTCGATAGACGTCCTGGAGTCATCGATCTTGGAGAACTTGGATAATAAGACGAAAGTGTTGGTATTAAGCATGCGCCGGGTAACATATATGGACACTTCAGCAGAGGCTGCACTATTGGCGATTGTTAATCGCATCGGTAAATATAAGGGGAAATTAATCATTTCCGGAATCCAGCAGCAACCAAAGGAATTGTTACTCAGCACAGGTTTGTATCATAAAATAGAAAAACAGCACTTTTTTAAATCGAAGGAAGATGCCCTTTATTTTGCCAAGAAGCAGTTGAAGGGCAATTCGGATAAAGTAGTCTAATAGATTCATCCTCGAAGTCACCTTTTAGGATAGTTATGTTATAGTATCGTTAACAGTAGATTTAAAAAGAAGGTGACTATCTGGGTGGATGTATATCGGATTGGCCAGCTTGCTGAACTTGCGAATGTTTCGCGAAGAACCATTGACTATTACACACAATTAGGAATGCTGAACTATGAAAAAACTGGGTCAAGATATCGATATTACACAGAAGATGCTTTAAATCGTCTTCAAATGATTAATCGGTATAAGGAACAGAATATGCCGTTGACTGAAATCAAGGAACGGTTACAAGTCTTGTCTGAAACCACTGTTGATTCTGAGCAAGTGCTCTTGATGGTGGACAAGATATCTACAGACCTTAAAGGACTGGAGAATGAATTGCTTGAATTAAAGCCGTTACTGGAACAGCTCGATGAACAGCAATTAACATATGCTGCACAACAGCTTTCAGTTCGGGGTAGCTCTTTATTGAGCATCATTGCCATGCTCACCTAAGCTAATTGCCGAGTTCAACAAAAAAAGACCTGGTTGGGTCTTTTTTTGTTGAACTGGTCATTTGAAAATCTATATCCAAACTCATAACCGGAGCTTTATATGATAGCAGTACTTTATTTTGGCTGAACTGACTCTATAGATCTTTTTTCGATAAAGATGAAGGATATAAGGGAATGGAAAAAGAAGAACTTAAATATCTACTACTATATGAAGAGGTGAAAGGGAATGATTGGATCAATAGTTACGACGGTAAAAGGACATCTTCAAGGTACTATGGAAAACGATATATGCGTATGGCGTGGAGTCAGGTATGCGAAAGCTCCGATTGATGGTCTGCGTTTCCGCTCACCGGAGCCAGTTGATAAGTGGGGCGGTGTCATGGATGCAGTGGATTTTGGTCCCATTCCCCCGCAGCCGATGGATCGGGCGGTAAGAACAGGAATGGCCGGAAATGAAAAAATGGATGAGGATTGTTTGTTCCTGAATATTTGGTCACCTAGAGCTGATGATAAAAAACGCCCGGTCATGGTCTGGATTCCTGGAGGAGCATATATAACGGGAGCTGGATCCATTGATATGTACAATGGACATTTACTGGCTAAAAATGGAGATGTAGTCGTAGTAAGCATCAACTATAGGCTGGGGGCACTGGGATATCTGGATTTTACCGAGTTTGCAGGTGATGGGGAAATATTTGAAACCAATTTAGGTTTACGTGATCAAGTTGCGTCTCTTAAATGGGTTAAAGAGAATATAGAAGCGTTTGGCGGCGACCCTGATAATGTTACGATATTTGGTGAATCAGCTGGAGGCAATGCGGTTACGACTTTACTTACTGTTCCATCAGCGAGAGGTCTTTTTAAACAGGCCATTGCAGAAAGTCCCGCTCCGACATCTGTTTACGGAAAAGGATTTGCGCGCCAATTCAGTGAAAGGTTCCTTGAGATATTGGACATTGAAAAGAATGAAATCCATCGGTTAAAAACACTTCCAGTTCAAGAGATTGTCGCGGCCTCCTACAAACTCTTACGGGAAAACTCACAAGCCATGCCGGGCTCACTATCATTTGGACCTGTCGTAGATGGTGACTTCCTGCCCGATTATCCACTAGATTCAATTCGATCCGGAAAAGCAAAGGGAATATCCTTGCTTATAGGAACAAATAGGGACGAAGCGACATTATTCGAACAGATGGATCCCCCTTTAATCCCAACTAATGCGGCAATGATTCATAAAATGTTCGAAAATACAGATCCAGAGGCGAAAGAGCGAATTACGAATGCTTATATAAACTACCCAGAAAAGAAAGCTGTGCTTGGCATTGGCCGTGATGCGACTTTCCATATTCCCTCGGTTTGGTATGCAGAGGCATACAGCCGCTTTGAAAAAACTTGGATGTACCGTTTTGATTATAAAACGGCGGCAATGCGCATAAGTAAATTAGGGGCGACGCATGGTATGGAAATCCCTTTTGCCTTCCAGACTTTCGACTCGGCATTTGGGAAACGGATTACTTCATTTGGTTCAAGGTCAGCTGCCCTAAAGGTTTCCCATAGAATGCAGGGCCACTGGGTCAACTTTGCGAAACATGGAAACCCCAATCCCCCGGAAGGTGAAATTTGGCCGAAATATGATGAAACCAACCACTACACCATGATTTTTGATAAAAAGGATTATATTGAAAAAGACCCTGACAGAATGATAAGGTTGGCATGGGAAGGGGTAGGGATTTACAAGTGAAAAATAGTGGATGGGAAGTAAGCGGGGAGAACATGGATATCAATAATTTCATGTCAACGAAAGATATGCGAAAACTTTGGATCAGGAAGATCCATTAGTTTCTTACAGAGAGGAGTTCTATTTGAACCCAGGGATGATTTATATGGATGGCAACTCATTGGGACTTTTATCGAAGCGGGCTGAGAAAAGTTTAATGAAGTCTTAGGAAGATTGGAAAAGGTATGGAATAGACGGCTGGACGGAAGGGGCCGCCCGGCAGATTATATGAAAACTATGAAAATAAAAGGGGAATCATTGCCTAGAATGGGAGCAACATATGGAGAAAAATAAGCTGCATCGTGAATTATCATCGAGTCAAATCACAATGATTGCCATGGGGTGTGCAATTGGCACCGGATTATTTTTGGGGAGCGGCCTTGCGATTTCTACGGCAGGTCCAAGTGTTCTTATCAGCTATGCAGTTGGTGCATTCATTGTCCTGCTACTGATGGGCTGTTTGGCGGAAATGACTGTAGCCCATCCAACATCGGGATCCTTTGGAACCATTGCTGAAAAATATATAAGTCCATTTGCGGGATTTGTTGTGAGATATTCATATTGGATAGCGAATGTCCTTGCCATTGGTGTCGAAGTGAGTGCCATCGCTGTTTACATGAAATATTGGTTCCCGGATGTACCTGGGAGCGTTTGGATCTTCCTGTTTGCTGCACTGCTAATCTATGTAAATGCGACGAGTGTCAATACATTCGGGAATTTTGAGTATGTATTTTCCATGATCAAAATCAGCGCCATTGTCATATTCATACTACTGGGCGCCTACGTGGTGATTGGCGCTGAACCTTCAAGCGGGATCGGTGTTGAGAACTTTGCTAATGATGGCGGTTTTATGCCTTTCGGTTTTTGGGGGCTCTGGGTCGCCATATTCATTTCTCTCTTCAGCTTTTTAGGAACTGAGTTGATTGCGGTGACGGCGGGAGAAGCGAAGGATCCGGATATTGCCGTCCCTAAAGCTTTGAAGGCAACTGTCTTCCGGCTTGCCACTTTTTATGTACTGACAATCGGGATCATGTTAATGATTGTTCCATGGCAATCGGCGGGTATTGATAAAAGCCCATTTGTTAGGGTAATGGAAATCCTGAATATTCCCGGGGCATCGGGGATCATGAATTTCATTATTTTAACCGCTGCAATATCTGCAATGAACAGTCAATTATATGCCTCCACCAGAATGATATTTTCATTATCAGAGCAGAAGCAGGCTCCAGCCCTATTTCAAAAAGTGAGCAATAAAGGAGTCCCGGTAATGGCCCTTCTCATATCTACTTTGGGCATATTTCTTGCTGCAGGAGTAAAGGTCCTGCTTCCTGATACTTCATATGCATTCATGATGGGGATATCGATGTTCGGAGCCATTTTTACCTGGTTCATGGTGTTCATTTCCCACTTATTTTTCAGGAAGCGGTGGGAGAAATCAGGGGGACGCAAATTACCGGTTAAAATGTACGGATTTCCATATCTAACGATTCTTGGTGCAATTCTTTTGTTTGCTTTGACGGTATCCACCTGGTTCACTGGCCCGTTTAAAATTGTGCTCCAGTTCGGTGTTCCTTGGCTGATCTTTCTTTGCATCGTTTATGTATTGATGTCGAAAATCAAAAGAATGTAAAGGGAAAGAGGGATAGTATGGATAAGGGTCCAAGAGATGAACATCGTTTGGAAGAAAGTATGGTAACTGATTTTGAAAAAGATATGTCCTATGAGGACTACCTGCATTTAAATCAAATATTATCAAGTCAGCATCGGTTTTCCGGTCATCACGATGAAATGTTGTTCATCATCATTCACCAAACAAGTGAATTATGGATGAAATTGATCCTCCATGAATTGACTGCAGCAACAGCCCTTATTGAGGCAGGACGATTGGAGCATTCCTTTAAGATGCTATCCAGAGTGGCCAGGATCCAGCAGCAACTTGTTCAATCCTGGAATGTGCTTTCGACTTTGACGCCATCCGATTATATGGAATTCCGGGAGAAACTAGGAAACTCTTCAGGGTTTCAATCATTTCAGAACAGGTTGATAGAATTTGCAATGGGTCAAAAGAATTCGCATATATTGGCCGTTTTCCGTCACAAGCCCGAGCTTTATGAGTCGATGATGGCAGCCTTGAATAAACCTAGTATTTATGATGCGGCTATAGGGGCTTTGGCTGCAAGAGGGCTTCCCATTGATCAATCGGTCCGTAACAGGGATTGGTCTGTAATTTATCAGGAAAATGCAAGTGTTGAAAACGCGTGGCTGTCAGTTTACCGTGATGTGCATAAATACTGGGATTTGTATGAGTTGGCCGAAAAGCTCGTTGATATTGGAAGTCAACAACAATTCTGGAGATTCAATCATATGAGCACCGTCGAACGGATCATCGGTAATAAAAAGGGAACTGGCGGATCGTCCGGTGTAAGTTATCTGAAGAAAGTGGTCGAACAGCCATTTTTTCCTGAGCTTTGGACTTTAAGGACCAAACTTTAAGCTTGGAATGGGCGGGAGATATACATGGATCCGTGGTTAGATATTTTCAGAGCCTGAATGAAAATACGGCATAGGCCAGGAGATACGCAATATTCATATCGGCTGAATTCACCAATGGCTGAAGGGTCAGCTGTCAATGTAGGGGAAATCCGGATGAGTACACATTAGGAACTCAAATTGATGACCCCTTTCATTTTGATGGAAATGGAAAGAAATCATATTTATATATTGGCACTGCTACTGTAGTAAAGGTGGATGCAGCTGAAAGCATGGCAATAAAGATTCTGAAGGCATACAGGGGGCCGGCGGTTGTTGCTGGCAACAGGTCAATGGAAGGGCTGGTCATTGATGTACTGAAGCCTGGACTGTACGATTTGGCTGCATTGCCGGTTGCATAAGAAGCCGGGGAAGGGAGTCCGGTCAGGGCCGCTTGGAAAAAGAAAAGCAGATGGGGGAGATAAGGATGGGCAAAATTGGAGTTTATGGATCTTCCTTCGATCCGGTCACGAATGTGCATTTATGGACAGCATCGACCATTGCGCATCGTGCAAAGCTAGACAAGGTGATTTTTTTACCTTGCGCAAATGGCCGTATCGATAAACAGATGAAAACGAGCAATGAACACCGTTGGGAAATGCTCAAGCTCGCAATAGGGGGCAACCCGCTATTCGAAGTTAGTGATTATGAAATTAATGAACGCGCCGGAACGAGTAAACAATATACTTGGTATACGATGGAACATTTTAAATCACGATTTCCAAAGGACGAAGTTTTTTTCATAATGGGTGCAGATTTACTTGAAGATATTGATAATCAGGAGTTACCGTTACACTTACGATGGAAATTCAGGGAAAAATTGATTGCCAATCATAAATTCATCGTCATGGCGCGGGATGGGATAGATATGCTGAAAATCATATCCAAAAGTCCATTGCTAAGGAATTATGATGACGGCAATACATTTCACCTTATAGATAAAGGCCTCTCCATGGAAATCAGTTCTACATATATAAGGGATGAATTCGCGATGGGCGGGGAACCAAGATATTTACTGCCTGATCAGTGTTATAAGTATATCGTGGACAATAAGCTGTATCAAAAAGCATCAAATTCATGAGAGTTGGCCAGGTATTAAAGGGCTCGATCTCCCCGTTGGATCGAGCCCTTTTCGTTTGGGAAATACTTTAACTTTCTACACGCAATTATTTAAATAAAAGGACATGTTTATTTATAAAACACAGTTGACAACTTGGTATACTTTGCTTTATGTTAATGATAAATAAATTCAGAATATTTGCTGATCAGAGAACTGAAGGCATACTATCTCCTTGAATAAAAATAGAAAGGGAGGTAGTGTGCTTTTTTTGTAGCAAAAAACAGGGGGGATTCCATGAAAAAATTGATGGTATTGACAAGTTTGATTTTAGCCTTCGGTGTACTTGCAGGATGCAACTCGGAAAAAACGGAAGGGGAAGGGACATCAAAGTCAGTCGAGCTTTTGAATGTGTCATATGATCCGACACGGGAATTGTACCAGGAATTCAATGAAGCGTTCGTTAAGCACTGGAAAGAAGAATCCGGTCAGGATGTAACGATTCAACAATCACATGGCGGATCTGGTAAACAGGGCAGGGCCGTTATTGATGGATTGGAGGCGGATGTCGTTACATTGGCATTGGCTTATGATATTGATGCCATTTATGAAGCTAGTAACCTATTAGCGAAGGATTGGCAAAAACGTTTACCGGAAAACTCGACACCATACACATCAACGATTGTGTTTTTGGTGAAAAAAGATAACCCTAAAGGCATTAAAGATTGGGATGATCTTATTAAAAAGGATGTATCCGTCATAACACCAAATCCGAAGACAAGCGGAGGGGCAAGGTGGAATTACCTGGCTGCCTGGGCTTATGCGGAGAAGAATTTCGATAATGACGAAACAAAAGTGAAGGATTTCATGAAAAAACTTTATCAGAATGTTGAAGTCCTGGATTCAGGGGCCCGCGGTGCAACCACCACTTTTGTAGAAAGGGGAATTGGTGACGTACTTATCGCTTGGGAGAATGAAGCCTATTTAACACTGGAAGAATTCGGTGATGACAAATATGAAATCGTCAATCCTTCCATCAGTATATTAGCAGAGCCACCGGTAGCTGTTGTCGATGAAGTGGTCGAGAAAAAAGGAACAAAGGAAGTGGCTGAAGCTTACCTGGAATACCTATATACGGATGTCGGTCAGGAAATTGCCGCGAAAAACTTCTATCGTCCAAGGGATGAGAAGGTTCTCGCTGAATACGAAGACCAATTTGCAAAAATCGATATGGTGACTGTTGAAGATACGTTTGGCGGTTGGAAAAAGGCCCAGGAAACACATTTTAATGATGGCGGTACATTTGACGAGATTTATCAACAGTAATAAGCATGAAGGAGAAGATGGCTTTATCACCTTCTCCTTCATAAATCGGAAAAAGAGCTGAGGCGAAGCTATGAATATAGTGACAGAAGGTAAACAGACGAAAAAGAGGACCATACCCGGTTTTGGATTGACGATGGGTTTTACATTGCTGTATCTCTCCATCATTGTTTTGATCCCGTTATCCATGGTTTTTCTAAACACATTTTCAATGGGTCTTCAGGACTTTTGGGCGACCATAACTGAGCCAAGGGTTGTTGCTTCGTATAAATTGAGTTTCATGACAGCGTTAACTGCGGCCTTTGTGAACGCAGTTTTTGGCGTGTTAATTGCCTGGGTGCTTACTCGTTATGAGTTTCCCGGCAAACGGATCATCGATGGACTGGTGGATTTGCCTTTTGCCCTCCCGACTGCCGTGGCAGGAATTACTTTGACCACCTTATACTCACCGAACGGATGGATCGGACAATTTTTCGGCTTTAAAATCGCTTTCACTCCTGCCGGGATCATCATCGCCCTAATATTTATCGGTCTCCCATTCGTGGTGCGGATGGTTCAACCGGTGCTTGAAAATATTGAAAAAGGGATGGAAGAAGCGTCTGCTTCTTTAGGGGCGAATCGAATGCAGACATTCATTAAAATTATCTTCCCGGAATTGATTCCAGCGATATTGACGGGTTTTGCACTTTCGTTTGCGAGGGCACTTGGAGAGTATGGGTCCGTTGTCTTCATTGCCGGAAATATGCCGTTTAAAACGGAGATTTCCCCGCTGATCATCATGACAAAGCTTGAACAATATGATTATGAAGGGGCAACAGCTGTTGCGGCCGTCATGCTCATTATTACATTTATAATTTTGTTCACCATCAATATCTTGCAATGGTGGACCGGCAAAAGATATTCAGGGAAGTAGGAGGGGATATGATGGAACATGGTAATTCAGTGGTTGCTAAAACGAAGCACCCAGTCAGTATTACGAGAAACGCAACAAAAGAGCCTAAATCCATACAATGGGTCCTTATCTCCATTGTTTTGCTATTTTTGACTTTGTTTTTAGTTGTCCCATTAATCGCGATCTTTGTAAAGGCTTTTGAAAAAGGTGCAGAAGCTTATTTTGCCGCCATTGTCCATCCTGATTCCTTGGCTGCGATTAAGTTAACATTGATCGTCGTCCTCATCACCTTGCCACTTAATGCCATATTCGGTGTTGTGGCTGCGTGGACCATAACAAAATATGAATTCAAGGGAAAAAACTTCTTAATAACACTGATAGATTTGCCTTTTTCTGTTTCACCTGTCATTGCTGGGTTGATTTTTGTCCTACTGTTTGGCTTACATGGAACATTCGGTCCACTGCTGCAATCCTTTGACATTAAAGTGATTTTTTCAATACCTGGGATTGTCATCGCCTCCATTTTCATCACCTTCCCATTCATTGCACGCGAATTGATCCCGCTCATGCAAAGTCAGGGGACGTCTGAAGAAGAGGCTTCACTCACGCTGGGTGCTGGAGGGTTCAAGACATTTTGGTATGTGACGCTTCCAAATATAAAGTGGGGACTTCTATATGGAGTCATCCTTTGTAATGCAAGGACAATCGGTGAGTTTGGGGCTGTATCGGTCGTATCGGGCCATATAAGGGGCATGACCAATACGATGCCGCTTCATATTGAAATCTTATACAATGAATATCAATTTTCGGCTGCTTTTGCCGTTGCATCCCTGATGTCCATCTTTGCAATCATGACCTTGATCATTAAAAGTTTCATAGAATGGAAAACGGACTTTAAATCAACCAAAGCGAGTTAGGAGGAATGAAATGAGTATCATCATTGAAAATGTTACAAAATATTACGGGTCCTATCAAGCACTCCAAAACATCAATTTGGAAATAAAGAGCGGTGAACTCGTAGCCCTCCTTGGCCCTTCCGGATCGGGAAAAACGTCATTACTGCGTATCATCGCCGGTCTTGAACAGGCAGAGAACGGAAAGATTCTCTTCAATGAAGAGAATTATACGCATAAACATGTAAAAGATCGAAATGTGGGTTTCGTCTTTCAGCATTACGCCCTTTTTCGAAATATGACGATTTTTGATAACATCGCCTACGGATTAAAGGTCCGCCCTAGAAAAATAAGGCCCAGTAAAAAAGTTATTGAACAAAAAGTTACCGAATTGCTTCAGCTTGTCAAGTTGGAAGGATATAAAGATCGTTATCCATCCCAATTATCAGGCGGCCAGCGGCAGCGTGTCGCATTGGCAAGGGCCCTTGCGGTTGAACCGAATATCCTTTTGCTTGATGAACCATTCGGGGCATTGGATGCCAAGGTTCGCAAGGAACTTAGGCGTTGGCTAAGAAGGCTTCACGATGAATTCAATGTTACGAGTGTGTTCGTGACGCATGATCAAGAAGAGGCGATGGATGTTGCTGATCGGGTCATAATCATGAATGAAGGGAAAATTGAACAGATTGGAACCCCGGAAGAAGTATATGATCATCCTGAAAATCCCTTTGTTTATGATTTTCTCGGCAGTGTCAATCTATTTAAGGGCAACGTCCATAAAGGGAAATTGGTAACTGGGAATGTGGAAATGAATGCCCCGGACATTGAAGATGGAATGGGCACTGGTTATGTAAGGAATCATAACTTTATCATAGAAAGAGAACCATCGGAAAAGGACTCGATTGCATCCATCATTGACCATATCCATACAATTGGCCCCATCGTCCGGATAGAAGTCATTCGTCAGGATACAAACGAACCGCTGGAAATCGAACTGACGAAAGAACAATATTTGAATCTGGGAATAAGCAAAGGGGAAAGGGTATATGTCCGCCCAAAAGAATTGAGAGTTTTTGTCGACTTTATGGCTGGGATTTAAGAATGAGTCGAATATTGACGGAAAAACCGCTAAGAGCGGTTTTTTTTAGTTTTTTTAATTTTTTTAATGATGCTGACAGCAGGACCTTCCTGTACGAAAGGTAAATAAACTGCAATCTGTTGCAAAAGGGCTTCCTTGCATTCGGAAATGGTGAGTTTTTACCCGTCAATAGTCTATGGTCACATTGTGCTAAACACTAGATAAAAAGTCTTGCATCAAAATAAGAAGAGTGTTATGTAAGATATTGGATGTTTTATCACGGGAAAAAGTCGAATTTTTATGGTTAATGTTAAAATTGAAATATAATTGTAATATTGTTATTACGCATTTGACAAAATCTGATGATATACTACGAATTAGATGAAAACATAGTAGAGTTTAAGAAATGTATTTAATATAATCACAACCTTGAAGATTACATAAAGAGTAAAAAAAATAGAGAAGAGTTCCCAGCAATTTATTTTGACTAATCATTTTTCATAGAGAAAAAGAAGTGGGTCGATGGAAATGCAAGGGGAGGAAAGCAGGGGAAATGAGTTTGAAGAAAAAACTTATCGTATTGAACACGACAATTATGCTTGGATTAGGAAGCGCTTTTGCCATACCGTCTGTAAAGGCTGAATCTATCTCGGATATTCAATCACAACGCACAGGAATACAATCAGATATTTCAGAGGCAGAACAAGTTATTCAGGAATTGAAAAAAGAACAAACGAAGATGAATGCCCAAATTGCCCAGATAGAATCGGCAATGAAAGAAAATGACCAAAAAATCAAAGATACTAAACAAGAAATTAAAGACACCGAAAAAGACATAGATTCTTTAAAGAAAGAAATTAAAGCGCTGGAAGAGAGAATCGCAAAACGCGAGGAAGTCTTGAAAGAGCGCGCGGTTTCATTCCAAGAGAGCGGCGGGGACGTTGAGTACCTAGAAGTTGTTTTAGGTTCTAAAAGCTTTGGTGAATTCGTTAATCGTGTTGGAGCGGTAGCCACTATCGTGGAAGCTGACCAACAGATTCTTAAAGAACAGGAAGCGGATAAAGCTGACTTAGAAAAAAAACAAGCGACTGTTGAGAAAAAATTGCAAAGCCTAAAGGATATGGAAGTAGAGCTTAAAGGCATGCAATCTCAAATTAAAGATCAAAAAGCTGAAACTGTCAATATGAAGGCTAAGATTGAAGTGAAAGAGTCGGAAACAGCGGCCCTAAAACAATCTTTAGAGAATAAGGATGCAGGTTTAGAAGCACAAATTGCGTCCATTCGTGAAAATATCAAAAAAGAGGAAGAACGTAAAGCAGCAGAAAAAGCAGATCTTGACCGTGCTGCTGAAGAAGTGAATTCTTCTAAATCTTCTAGTGAAGGAACATCAAGTTCATCTAGTAAAGAATCATCAAGTGCTTCTAAAGCTGAATCGTCAGCATCTGGTTCGTCTAAAGGTGAATCATCATCTAATTCATCTAAAAACAGTTCTGCTGATAAACCTGCAGCAGCTAGTAAGCCTGCAGCCAGTAAAACTGAAACATCAAGCAAGCCTAGCAGTGCAAATACAGGCTCTGCAATTACAGCAGGTTATAAATATATCGGTAACTCCACATATAAATTTGGTGGCGGAAGAACGGCATCCGATATCGCTAACGGTCTTTTCGATTGTTCAGGATTCGTTGCATGGGCTTATAAACAAGCTGGTGTGAACCTTCCAGCAAGTACGGATGCATTGAAAAGTGCAGGACGTCAAGTATCTAGTAGTCAAAAACAACCTGGAGATTTAGTGTTCTTCAATACCTATAAAACTGATGGGCATGTCGGTATTTATGTCGGCGGCGGCAAATTTATCGGTTCCCAAAGTTCAACAGGTGTTGCGATCGCCAATATGGAAAGCGGATATTGGGCAGATGTATTCAACGGCCGTGTCGTTCGTGTAAACTAATCGTTCTTTAAGTAAGTAGGGGAGAAAATGCCCCTGCTTATTTTTTTTGAAAAAAATCGAAAAAAAATGAAACTTATTTTGAAATTCAACGTAAATACTATAAGATAAAACAAGGATAGGTGATGTGGACTTTCAGTAATCTGGGTAAAGATATAATGAAACAACATTCCATACTATTAAACGGAGGCAAAAAAAACATGATGAAAAAATTTATGGCTGCATTACTTACAATTACACTAGCATTCTCGCCAGTCGGCACTTATGTATTCCAAGATCATTCGGAGTCAGTCGATGCAAGGGGTTACAAGTCCGGAAAAAGAAGCTTTAACAGCAACAATAATAATAATTCGAATTTCCAAAATAAAGAAACGAAGAAGTCAGATGCTACTACTGCTAATAAAGCCAAGAGTGGAAATACATTTTCAAAAGGCGGCTTAATGAAAGGAATTATGCTAGGTGGACTGGCAGGTTTACTTTTTGGTAGCCTATTCGCCAATATGGGAGCTCTTGGTTCTATACTTGGTCTATTAATCAACGTGTTAGCGGTCGTTGTATTAATCGTTGTTATCCGTAAAATATTCACATATTTCAAGGATAAGAAGAAGAAAGAGGATACAAACCCATGGAGAGGCTAAAGATTTCCGAACAGGATATCATCAATGCGGTTTGTGTTTACATTGCCCGTAAAAAGCAGGTACAACCCAATGAGGTAGAAGTGGAGTTAATGTTTGATGATGATTATGGCTTTTCGGCGGAAGCGTTCGTCGATGGCCGGAAACAAGTGTTAATTACCATCAACTTGATAGAAGCGCTTCGCTTATGGCTGGATGAATATATGAATAAAGATCCATACTCGGGTATTGAACTTGTATTGGATGATGAAGAAGGCATAGTGGCTTTAGTAAGTGAAAGTAATAGATAAGTAAAAAAGGATGCCGTAAACGGCATCCTTTTTTTATTTAATAAGGCACAAGTCGATCTGTGCGGAGGAAAAGGATAAAAGAGATAGAAAAATAGTAAAGCGAGCTAAGCAAAATCCTAGATTACCAACACTTATTTTAAACTCAGAAATATATATTTTCCATTTGTTGCAAAAAATAGGCCGTGGAAGTAGGATGGATATATGTTCAAGTCAAAGGAGGAGAAAAAGTGAAAGGTTACATTGAAGATATCACTTTTTTAAATGAAAAGGCCATAAAGTTCGGCAATGAAAAAGTGGAAGCGATACTTGCGCCATCTTTAGGAAGCAATCTGCTTTCGTTAAGGTACAAGCATAAGGATATTGAGTTGCTGCGCACTCCGGATAGTGTGGAAGAGTATAAAAAAGCTCCCATTTTATACGGAATGCCAATCCTGTTTCCTCCTAATCGAATTGAAGATGGTCAATTTACATATAAGGGGACTGTGTATAAGTTTCCAATCAATGAAATGAAAAAATCCAATCATATTCATGGTTTTTTGCATGACAAGCCGTGGCAAGTCTGCAAAAAGGAAGTGAACGGGAAAGCAATCGTCATTAATACTGAATTTTCAAGCAGCGATTTTGATCTAAAAGGTAGCTTTCCACTAGATATCACTGTGAATATGTCTTTTTCTTTAAGGGCAGAAACATTGGAAATACAATTGGAAATCACCAACAAGGGCATTGAACCCTTTCCGTGGGGAGCAGGTTATCATACTGTATTCAATTTTCCATTTGGACCAAGGAGTAAATTGGAGGATTGCAGTATATCTCTTCCCGTCAATAAACATTGGGAATTGAATGAAAGGTCATTGCCCACTGGTGCAATTCATGAAACGGCCAATACATTGGAAATCCAAAACGGTATTAGCTTGGACGGCCGGCTATTTGATGACCTATTTGGCTATGATGAGGAAAGAGCACTGGAAAACGAGTGCATACTCACTGACCAAGAGGCTGGCATACAGGTCATCTATCATGGCGATCAGCATTTTAAGTTTTGGGTATTGTTCAACCAGGAGGGGTTCGTCTGTCCTGAACCATATACATGGGTAACGAATGCTCCTAATTTGGATTTGTCTGCAAAAATGACTGGATTGAGGGAGTTATGCTCAGGGGAAACGGTTCAGCTGAAAACTAGATTGATTATGAGAGATATATAAAAAAACACCTTGGCACTTATGGATGCCAAGGTGTTTAAGGTTATGCTTTTTTTCTCATCCATAGTGGGTATAGGACGATTCCGAATACATATAAGGCTATGCCAAGTATGAATGTATTCATATCAGCTGTACCCGTCTTGATGACCCAGATCGAGTAAATTAACGCCAGGATGGTGATGATGCCATCACGTACTCTTGAGCCTTTCATGATGTCATAGGTTTCCCCAGTCATGACTAGTTTCAATTGATACAGAACCGAAGCAAGATACGGGATCAAGTAAGCGAGTGTAGCGACGATCATCGAGAATTTATAAGCTTCCAAAACCGTACCCGAAATAGTGGAGAATAAGAATATCTGTGTCATGATATTTGTTATTGTCATAGAACGGACGGGTGTGCCATTTTTGTTCGCTTTCGCAAAATAGGCCGGAAACAGGTCCGATTTCGCGGCCTGGTAAGGAACCTCTGATGCAACGACAATCCATCCGATTGTAGATCCCAATAAGGAAATGACGGCAAGAGCAGCCATTAAATACGTACCGCTTGAACCAACTACAGCTTGCAGGGCGTCAACAAGCGGTTTTTGTGATATTTTCAAATCGTCTTGTGATATGGCACCCATCGTCAATAAAGTAATGGCGATATAAATGGCAACAGCGATAAGCAAACCAAGAATCGTCGCTTTCTTTACATCATTTTGTGACTTGGCTCGGTTTGAAAGCATGACGGCAGCTTCAATACCGATGAAGGCCCATAATGTTGAAATTGCAGCAGCATTCACTTGATCACCTAAAGAGATTGCAGATCCCGCCTTATCATAAAATTCAGCTCCGTTCCCTAGATTGGAAGTATCGAAGATGAATATCGTGATAATGATGAAAAATAAGAATCCAAGCACTTTGGTAACCGTAGCAAAAAGATTCATTTTCCCAGCACTGTTAAAACTTCTCACCAAGATTGCCTGAATCCCCCAAAGGGCAATGGAACATACCGCAAACGTTAATGCTTTACCTAGTTCAAGGTGAAACGAACCGACTGTATAAATCACTTTCGCACTATGCATCACCGGGAAAAACGTTGATAGGTAACCAGCAAATGAAATGATGACAGAAGCTGTCGCAGCCCAATTCGCAGCCCAATAGCCCCAAGCCATGCTATATCCTGAAACCCTTCCTTTAGCAGGGGATTTAAATAATGATTGAGCATAACTTTGCGGTCCAGCTTTCAAATCCGGTTTCCGGATTGCCAGATTACCAAACACCAAAGCTATTAGAAAGACTCCCAGTCCAGTAACGATCCATGCCAATGTGGCCCCTAATGGACTGGATACCTGTGCTAATTGAGCAGGGAGCATGAAAATTCCGCCGCCGACCATATTCCCAATAACGAATGTGGTCAAAATCAATAAACCCCATTTTTTATTTACCATTTATATCGAACCTTTCTTAAATACAGTGTGTGTTTATTCCGACAACTTATACTAAAATAGTATATCTCAAATAGTTTAGTTTGGTAAAGTGGTAAATAAGTAAAATGTAAAACGCAGACTAATCAGAAAATTCTAATTCATATTGACAAAACGAGGGAATTGGATTATATTAGTAAATACCAAGTTAATTGGTAAGAATAATGCGATTTTTGCTTTGAATCGTTTTTTCTATAACATATGCAACTCCCGAATATTGCCGATTAGTCAACTAAAGGCACCCTTACATCTACTTCTGTTAGATGACGGGTGCCTTTTATTTTTATAGTGAGGGGAGGGGAATGTGGAGTTCCTATTAACTGGTTATTCTTATACGGAAAGTAATGTGAGGATATGATAGGTAAACCAAGTTCCTCAAGAAACATGGAAAGCGGGAAGCGGACGTGTGCTTTTCGTGCGAACGCTTTAAACATTGGGCATGAAACGAAGCTTTATTACCAGTAGTGAAGGGGAGATATTATGGAAAAGAAAGAAGAATTGAAAATCAGGCATATCATTTCAAGCTTGGAAGATCTGCAATATGGATCCGTGATAATAACCATACATGATGGTGAAATCACACAGGTGGATACAACTGAGAAGAAACGATTCCCATTAGTGAAGGGCAGGGCAGTTAAATCTAGATGAATAATAGTTATTAACGGGGCTTTCGATATGAAGGCTCTTTTTTTATGCAAAAAATTATTCAATTGGAATTTAGAAGAAGATTGTACTGCTTTTAACATGGTAGAATAAGTTAGGGGATAAGGGAGTTTTTTATAGGGGTTTAAATGATATCTAAGGGAGGAACAGGGAATAGATGACCTTACATACTATAGAACATGATATCTTGGCATTAATTGAAACATTTAATGGGAAAATCGCATATAAAATTGAAAATGGTCTTGGGGATACGATTGGATATCACGAGAATGAATCCTTTCAATCAGCGAGTCTTATCAAAATACCGATGATCATCGAAGGTTATCGTCAAAGTGAACAAAAGAAAATCTATTTGAATCAACCAGTGACCATCCCTCCTAATGAAGTGACAGGGGGATCTGGAGTCCTGCATGTCTTATCGAATAAGGTATTTTTAACTGTAGAGGATTTATTGACATTGATGATAACTGTTTCTGACAATACATCCACGAACATGATGATGAACCTGCTGGGATTTGAGGAAATTAATCAATGCATCAAGGAACTTGGTTTGGAAAATACTGTCCTTGAACGAAAAATGCAGGATTTTAAGGCATTAAAAGAAGGGCGCGACAATACCATATCGGCGGAAGATACGATTACCTGCTTGAAAGCGATACATACAGGAAACTTTTTAACGAAAGAAAGCCAGGAAAGAATATTGCGTGTATTTGACAATCAGCAATTAAGGGATAAACTTCCATCACTAATGGGCAAAGGGGTCAAGGTCGCAAGCAAAACGGGCGGAATTCGTGGAGTTTCCCATGATTGTGCAATCATTCGTTCAGAAACACAAACTGTTTATGCTGCAGTTCTTACTGAAGATATGAAATCAGAGGAAGAAAGCCGTCAAGTAATCAGTAAAATTGGAAAATTGATATATGATGATATGGTCGCAGAATAAACTGTCAGTTTGAATATTTTTGGAAGAGCGGGAGATCTTTCATGATTTCACGCTCTTCGATCTTGGCTATAGAGGGGTCAGTGGGAAAGAATGTTAAATGAAAGGAAAATGAAGCGGGGAAAAACCTTGAAAAGCGCGATGAAATTAGGTTTAATGAGTGCTGTTATATTACTGGGGTATTTTGGTTTTTTACACATGAAAATTCAAGAAAGCATTCACCAGCAAATTCCGGAAAATGCCGATTACCTCATTATTCTTGGAGCAAGGGTCAAAGGTTCGATTCCATCATTATCCTTACAATACCGGATTGATAAAGCTGCAGAATATTTAACGGCCAATAAACATACATTGGCCATTGTATCTGGCGGCAAAGGACCGGGGGAAGATATTTCGGAAGCGAAAGCAATGCAACAGGGGCTAATCGCCCAGGGAATTGAAGAAGCGCGCATCATGATGGAAGACAAATCTACAACAACACACGAAAATATTGTTTTCTCAAAAGAACTCATTCCTGATACAGCAGCTTCAGGATTAATCGTAAGCAATGACTTTCATATCTACCGGGCAGTTGAAATAGCAAGAAAAGAAGGCTTGAACATGAAGGGAATGCCGGCAAAAACACCAAAAGTGTCACTGTTGAAATCATATACCCGTGAATATCTTGCAATTACTAAATACTATTTGACAGAGTGGATTGGGAAGTAACATCCAGTGGCTTATATTGATTTCTCCTAAAGATGGGGATGGTGCTTTCTTTATTCAACTTCCACGACAACATTAGGAACTTCCCAAAAATCTTTCTCTTGATATAGATCCTTAAGTGTCTTATAAACGGGGAAACCCGTATAGGAAATCTCGACTTGTTCATCCGCATCCACTTCTTCCACATCTATATCATCAACAAAACCAAGTTGATCATCGATTTCCATTAAATAATATCCGAGTGCCTCATACCCGCTATAGGCTACAATAACCTTACTGTCAAAACCGCTATTGGATACTTTGTAATATTTCATTGATTGACCTCCTTGTTGATCATTCTTGGTAATGTTTCTTATTACTCTGATATACCCATTAATTAATATCTGAATCATTAAATTGGATAAATAAAGAAAATAGGCAGGAGAAAAGATTGTGAAACCTTAAATATCACTGGATAATTTGCTATCTTCAGCAATTCATGTTAATCTAATAAAGAATTGTTTTTGATTGTGGAAGAGGATATTGATTATTTTCCAAATGATTAAAAATAGTAATACAATGTGTGTTATGCACTAGGAGGCAACAACAATGGAACAAGGTACAGTTAAATGGTTTAATGCAGAAAAAGGTTTTGGATTTATCGAACGTGAAAACGGAGACGACGTATTCGTACATTTCTCAGCTATCCAAAGCGAAGGCTTCAAATCTTTAGACGAAGGTCAAAAAGTAACTTTCGACGTTGAGCAAGGTGCTCGTGGAGCTCAAGCTGCTAACGTTCAAAAAGCTTAATTTTTAAATTAAATCGTAACCGATATGAACAGACTTCCTCGATGGGAGTCTGTTTTTTATTGTACTAAAAATGAAAGCGAAAAAAATCCCACTCTGAAATGAGTAGGGTTTTAGTGACTTGTCATCAAGCTTTTTTTAATTCTTCTTCAAAGAAAAAAGTAGTTGGATGTTCTTTAACAGTATAAGAATATCTCTTCATATTTTTTACATATGCCCATTTATTAATGGTTACTGATTCATTAGTATCCTGAATAGTTACTGTTTCACCAGTATTATACTTATTGCTTCTCAATTTAGCCACCCTCTTTACTAATAGTATAACATATTTGCGAATGAAAGAAGTGTTCAAGATATTCCAATGATATATTAGGTTAAAAAAATCAGGCTATGTATACGGAACTAGCCCAATTATTTTGGCTGGACAAAAGCTAAAAGTCTGATGGTGATTGATTAACGATGCAAAAAAAACAGCCACATGTTCCTAAGTAATACAGGAATCACGTGGCTATGAATTAGAAGGTTTTCAAGAATGTCAGTTAATTAAAACGCCCAATCCCCATTACGGAAGACAGGTTCCGAAGTGCCGTCCTGTTTGATGCCATCGATGTGGGCTGAAAACGTTGATATATAAGGGTTTTGTGATTTTTGAATAAAATGATAAAAATAAATAACAACTAGAAAAAACGATTTTTTGTGACCACATGTGACCATTTTTGTGACCACTGCGTGACCAGAAAAAGTCCAGTTATAATCAGCCTAAACAGTAAATATTGTTCCCTTACAATAAACCTCTCCCAAACTTAGAGAGAGGTTTATTTGTATTCCTTTTTGTTTATCCAAAGCCATATTATAATAAGAAGCAATTGGAAAAGAAATAATCTGGTGAGAATCCTCCATATGGTGAGCGGATTGGGGAGCAGAAAGGCGGTAGAGCAAATGTATAAAGAAATGGGTCAAGCTTTCACTAAGCTTGATAATTGGACCGTTTATATGATTACGTCCCATCCAGATTTTGAAAGATTATATGGCAAATTGGCTACGAAAAAACGGAAGCTATTTAATAGGTTTATACGAACTGATTATTATCAATATAATGGCTTATTCAAACTACCTTAAAATTCATATAAAAAAGAAGTTCCATTTATTTTTGGAACTTCTTTTTGTATTAAAAGAATGGAAACCCTAAATCACGAACTTTCAGACCGATTTTTTAGTATTATTTATTTCGTTACATGAGCGGTCACATTTTTGGTCACTAAACTGGTCACAACTCCTTTAATAACGCATGTTTTTGGGTTTCAAAAGCGGTCACTAAGTTAGTCAAAAACGTCTTGATAACGTCACATTCTCATTCACAACCCCAAATTACCTAAACCTTCTTACTAATCCGCTCCACAATCTCCATTAAATCATCAGGGCTATGAAATTCAATCGGAGAAAACCTTTATCGAAATGAATTGTATACTTCCTGTTAATTTCCTCAAATGGAATCTATCGCCGAAATCGACTAAGAGTCCTTTGACAGATGTACTACCAAGTTTCATTCGTAGCTCGGCTTCAGATGTATTGCTCGACAATCTGGGCAGTGGCTTCGACGACTTGGTGGATTTCAAAGTGTTCCTGGATTTCCCTTTTGGCGCTCGTTTCCTTTTGAATAAGTGGCTAGAATTTTTCTTGAATAATTAGATAATATATCTGCCTCTTTTTTGTATAGCATGACAAAAGAATGAACCAAGCTGTCTGAAATTGCATTAAATATATTAACAACGAAAAGAGGTGAATTATATGTCTGGTTCTGGTTCTGGTTCTATTTCTGTGGATGTAGTTACGATTCTTTGGGAAAGAGCTTCGTTAATACCTTTAGCTCAGCGTAGAATTGTACAAGCTACAGTGATTGGAAGCGCTGCTCCTTGCGCTAACACTTTAGATCGCGGTGATTTATACAGAGATGCTGTACTTTGTTTACTTGGAAATAGATTTGTACAAGTATTGAACCTTGACTCTGGTCTAACCGGAGTTGCCGTGTTCATCCGTTTGCGCTAGTATATTAATTAGTGGACAAAGTATTTTTGATTTAAAATACTTTGTCTTTTTTATAAATACACAAAAACCACCAGTCATTAAGATTGGTGGTTTTATCAATTTTACTAATACAGGAATGTTAAGTAGGAAGCGGAACATTATCTTAGTGAATTTCTAGCTGGTGTTGATCCGATTAAATTACCTTTTGATCAATTTATTCAAGACTTGTCGATTCAAATGAAATTGAATGTAGCGGTAGTACATATCAAAACTTATAGTAGCTTTAATAAATGTTGTATTAACCCTAGACTTGGTAGTATAGAATATTTTCAAAGCGGGTTGGTTATACAACTATTCAAAATTACGTTATATAAATAGCCACGTGCTTCCTAGTATGCAGAAACACGTGGCTAATGAACTTGATAATTTGTTTAAAGTTAAAGAAATGTGACCAATTCTGTGACTACTCAAGGTTTTAGACCTTAGAAACGCCTCTATATCAACGCTTTAATTAAAACGCCCAATCCCCATTACGGAAGACAGGTTCCGAAGTGCCGTCCTGTTTGATGCCTTCGATGTTCATTTTCTCAGATCCAATCATGAAATCGACATGTGTAAGGCTTTCATTCAGTCCATTTTCTGCAAGCTCTTCTGGACTCATGTTTTTTCCGCCTTCAATACAGAAAGCATAAGAGCTGCCGATAGCAAGATGGTTTGATGCATTTTCATCGAAAAGTGTGTTGAAGAATAAAACATTCGATTGGGAAATCGGTGAGTTGAATGGAACAAGTGCCACTTCGCCAAGATAGTGTGAACCCTCATCCGTTTCAACCAATTGTTTTAGGATTTCTTCCCCTTCTTCCGCTTTTACTTCTATGATCCGTCCTTCCTTAAAGGTCACGGAAAAATTATTAATGATATTGCCGCCGTAACTAAGGGGTTTCGTACTGGAAACCGTACCGTTAACACCTGTTTTCAATGGAACCGTAAACACTTCTTCGGTAGGCATGTTAGCCATGAATTCATGACCCTGTACGTTGACGCTTCCTGCTCCGACCCAAAGGTGTTTGTCGGGTAACTCGATTGTCAGGTCGGTTCCAGGAGCCGTGTAATGCAATTTTTGGTAATGCTTGTCATTTAAATAATCAACCTTTTCATGCAGGGTATCATCGTGTTTTTTCCAGGCCTCCACAGGATCCTTCACATCAACACGAACTGCTTTGAAAATGGCTTCCCATAGCAGATCAACTCGTTTTCCTTCTGCCTCTTCAGGGAATACTTTATCAGCCCAAGCTATTGAAGGGACGGCAACGATGGACCAGCTTACTTTATCGGATTGCATATACTGACGCCACTTCTTCAGTGCAGTCCCGGATGCTTTTTGGAAGTTGGCAATCCTTTCTGGCTTTACACCTTTTAATAAGTCAGGGCTGGAGGAGATTACGGATAGATAGGCAGCTCCGTTTTCTGCAAGTTCAATCGTTTCTTCCGCTCGCCACTTTGGATACTCGTGGAACACCTCATCCGGTGCCAGTTCATATTTAGTACGTGACACGATATCGTCATTCCAATTAACGATGACATTACGCGCACCGTTCTCATAAGCCTTTTTTACAATGAGACGCACTAGGTCAGCACCCTCTAATGTTGTGTTTACGACCAGGGTTTGATCTTGTTGGATGTTTACGCCGACTTTTACGGCAAGTTCTGCATATTTTTCTAAATTCGTTTGAAAATCACTCATCATTTCAAAACTCCTTTTCCATTTTCTACATTTATAATTGTACTTAATTGTCATATAAAAAAGAAATTTTTTACATCGTTTGTGAAAACTTATAGTTATTAGACAGGATTTCGTCATAACCGGCAAGGAGATGAATCAGTTAAGGTTCATTCACCTTAACACAAACCCCGGCATCATTACCGTATGAACACGTAACCTCCCGAGCCAGCTCAAGCACAGCCGGTTTGTCTATCTTGCATTCTACCAAAATTATAGAAGGAAAGACTATTGAAAAGGTTTGAATAGTTGAATAATTTAATTATTTGGGACAGTGAACAATGGACTGAAAGAAAGAGGGCCTCTTTGAGACCCTCTTTCTTAATAGTCAAAAAATCATTTACCCAAATTAATCCAGACACTTTTCACTTCAGAATAGTTGTCCAGTGCATAAGATCCCATTTCACGTCCGATTCCGGATTGTTTGTAACCGCCGAACGGGGAAGCTGCGTCGAACGCGTTATAACAGTTCACCCATACAGTACCGGCACGGAGTTTTCCTGCAACATAATGGGCATTGGCTATATCGCTAGTCCATAAGCCGGCAGCCAATCCATATTCACTGGCATTTGCACGGTTAATGACATCATCTAAATCCTCGAATGGCATTGCCGCTATGACCGGCCCGAAAATCTCTTCTTTGGCTATCGTCATATCCTCTTCGACACCAGCAAATATAGTAGGAGAAACAAAGTAGCCTTGTTCACCCGGTTTATTTCCGCCGACAAGAACTTCCGCACCCTCGTTTTTCCCTTTTTCAATATAGCCCATTACCCGATTTTGCTGCTCCTCGGAAACAAGCGGTCCAATTTGTGTACTTGGATCTAAACCTACCCCTTGTTTTATGTTTTTTGCATGGCTTGCCATATCGGCAACTACATTATCATAATGTTTCTTTTGGATATAAACCCTGGAACCGGCACAGCATACCTGCCCTTGGTTAAACATGACCCCATTCAAAGCTCCAGGGATGGCTTTTGAGAAATCCGCATCAGGCAGGATGATGTTTGGCGATTTCCCTCCAAGTTCCAATGTGACCCGTTTCAATGAATATGAAGCGGAGCGCATGATCAATTTTCCAACTTCGGTCGAACCGGTAAATGCAATTTTATTTACCTGCGGATGGTCGACAAGTGCTTGTCCAGCGGTTTCACCAAAACCGGGAACGATATTGACGACCCCATCAGGGAAACCGGCTTCAGCCAATAATTCAGCCAGGTAAAGCGCGGAAAGCGGAGTTTGTTCAGCAGGCTTTAATACAACCGTACAACCTGTAGCAAGTGCCGCTCCCAGTTTCCACATCGCCATAAGAAGCGGAAAGTTCCATGGGATGATTTGGCCGACAACACCAACAGCCTCGTGTTTTGTATAGTTAAAATAATTTCCGCTTACTGGAATGGTCTGTCCAACAATCTTGGTGGACCAGCCAGCAAAGTATCTCATATGTTCTATAGCTAAAGGAATGTCGGCATTGGTAGTTTCACTGATTGGTTTACCATTATCCAACGTTTCCAATTGAGCAAGTTCAGTTTTATTTTCTTCCATTAAATCAGCAAGTTTATACATTAGCCTACTGCGTGAAGCTGCGCTCATTCTTGACCAAGGCCCCTCATCGAATGCTTTGCGTGCAGCTTTGACGGCTAAGTCGATATCCTCTTTATCAGCTTCATAAACATCTGCAAGTTTTTGTCCTGTAGCAGGATTAGGTGTGGAGAAGGTTTTTTTTGAAGCACTTTCTACAAACTGACCATTAATATAGAGCTTTTTTGGTCCTGTTAAAAATTTTTGCAGCTTTCCACTTACTTCTAACGTTAGATTTGTCATAATTACCCTCCTGAATAAAATGATTATCTTGGGCAGAACATGATGACTTATTGTTAACGCTATGATTTATGCCAATTTTTATGATAAATGAAAAAAAGGGAATATTCAATCTATATCATTCGACAGAATATTCAAGATTTCATCATCATAATTAAGTAAAGAAGTATTATTTTGTCATGACATGTGTAAATACTATAGCAAAAATGAAAGTTAATAGTTAAAATGAATAAGGATAAAATAACAAGAAGGTCTAAAGTTCTTCAGGAGGAATATATGGGAAATGATGCGAAAATGATATCGCAACGTAAGTTACTAGGTGTTGCGGGTCTTGGATGGATGTTCGATGCACTTGATGTCGGTATGCTTTCTTTCATTATTGTTGCTTTGAAACAGGAATGGAACTTAACCAGTGAGCAGGTTGGCTGGATTGGGAGCATAAATTCTATCGGAATGGCTGTTGGAGCCGTATTCTTTGGTGCGATGGCCGACAGGGTCGGACGGAAGAATGTCTTTATCATTACATTATTATTGTTTTCAATCGCAAGTGGCCTGTCTGCAGCAGTCAGTACACTCAGCTTGTTCTTGATATTGCGATTTTTGATTGGAATGGGACTTGGAGGAGAACTTCCGGTTGCCTCGACATTGGTCTCTGAAAGTGTTGAAGCAAGTAAAAGGGGAAGGGTTGTCGTCCTTCTTGAAAGTTTTTGGGCGGTTGGCTGGATTTTGGCAGCACTCATATCCTACTTCATCATTCCGGCTTATGGTTGGCGTGTTGCATTGTTATTGAGCGCAGTTCCAGCTTTATATGCGCTGTATCTGCGCTTGAAACTGCCGGATTCACCGAAGTATACGGAACTAGAAAAAAAGCAGAGACCGTCTATATTAAGCAATATGAAAAGTGTCTGGAAAAAGGAATACTCCCGTCAGACCCTTGTATTATGGATTCTATGGTTTTGCGTGGTCTTTTCTTATTATGGGATGTTTTTATGGCTGCCAAGTGTGATGGTCTTAAAAGGCTTCAGCATGATTCAAAGTTTTGAATATGTTTTGATCATGACGCTTGCACAGCTTCCGGGCTATTTTTCAGCTGCATGGCTGATAGAGAAGCTGGGACGTAAATTCGTTTTGATCACATACTTAATTGGAACCGCCGTTAGTGCCTTTTTCTTTGGATCGTCAGAGGGGCTGGCACTGCTGATAGTTTCCGGGATGTTCCTATCTTTCTTCAACCTGGGGGCATGGGGTGCACTTTATGCATATACACCTGAGCAGTATCCAACAGCAGTTCGTGGTACAGGTGCTGGGTTAGCTGCAGGGATCGGAAGGATTGGCGGTGTCCTTGGACCGTTGCTTGTAGGGTATTTAGTTGCCGCAGACACACCGATTTCATCGATTTTCACCATTTTTACAATCGCTATTCTAGTGGGTGCCATTGCCGTAGCTTTTGGGAAGGAAACAAAGAATACCGTTTTGACATAAACAAAAGGAAGGGGACTGTAATCAGTCCCCTCTTTTCATTAATTAAAGTCTTTTATGATTTTTAAAAGGGATTCGGAGGCTCTCTTCGGACTATCTGCATTCATGATGGCCGATACGACTGCGGTACCGGATAGCCCGCTATCAGAAAGAGTGGAAATGTTATCTGCAGTGATACCCCCGATGGCTACGGCGGGAATGGATACGCTGCGGCAAATTTCCTCCAGATCCCCAATGGCCATTAGGGTTGCATCTTGTTTGGTCTTTGTAGGGAAAACTGAACCGACTCCGATATAGTCTGCTCCATTTCGTTCGGCTTCGAGAGCTTCTTCAAGAGTGGAGACAGATACACCTACAATCATATCTTCAGGAACCATTTGTTTGACGACAGGCAGTGGAAGGTCATCTTGCCCAATATGAATTCCGTCCGCTGCAACCGCAAGGGCTATATCCACCCGGTCGTTGATGATAAGGGGAATGGACAGCTCGTTCAATAACTGTTTTAATGCAGAAGCTTTTTTATAAAAGGAAAGGGAGGAATTGTTTTTCTCTCTAAGTTGTACGATCGAGACTCCTCCTGAAACCGATTCTGCAATGATTCTGGCCAATTCTTCTAATGCTAGGGATTCTTCCGTAACTAAATACAGGCTTAAATCAATTTGGGACTTCTTCATTTATTTTCACCTCATGCATCCAGATTTCCTTATCCATTCTTGATATTGCATCGATTAATCGCACGCGAAACGTTCCTGTTCCTTCATCTTTTTGAAGGTTTGCAGCAGCTAGTTCCCCTGAAATGCTCATGGTAGAGATACCGGCAATTGCCGCAGAATAGAAATCGTCGGTGACTCCGGAAAAAGTGCCGATAAGTGCGGTGGACATGCAGCCGGTACCTGTAACATTAGTTAAAAGGAGGTTCCCATTGTCGATGATGGACGTATGTTTTCCGTCGCTGACCGCATCCTTAGCTCCGCTGACCACGACGATACTGTTCAATTTATTTGCTGCTTGTGCAGCCAGCTCTGCATTGCTAATCGCTAGTTCCCCCGAATCCACCCCGCGTGTAACGTTATCCCCACCCATCAATGAAAGAATCTCACTCGCATTCCCGCGAATGATTTGGAAAGTAACCTTACTAAGGAGCTCTTTGACCTGCTCTGTACGATAGGGGGTGGCACCAACTCCCACCGGGTCCAAAATGACCGGGATATCCAGGGCATTTGCCGTCTTACCGGCAATCACCATTGCTTCAAAGGCTTTATCATCGATCGTACCGAAATTCAAGACCAATGCATCTGCTAATTTGACCATATCCGCCACTTCTCTTGGGCTCGAAGTCATTACTGGTGAACCACCGATGGCAAGGGTGGCATTTGCACAGTCGTTGACCGTAACAAAGTTGGTGATTTGGTGAATGAGTGGTTTTCTTTCTTTTACCTTCACGAATAAATCGGCTGCAGAAACCTTCATATTAATTCACTCCGTTCTTTTTTTGAAAATGAATGAAAATGGTGGACAGGTCCATGACCTTTGCCGATTGAAAAGCTATTGCGTATCGCTTCAGAAATATAGGTCTTGGCCTGTTCGATCGACTGTTGCAATGGCAGCCCATTTGCCAGGTTTGATGTAATGGCAGATGATAGAGTACAGCCCGTGCCATGAGTGTTTTTCGTATGAATGCGCTCTCCCTTGATCCATTGGAAGTCAGTCCCATCATAAAAAAGGTCATTTGGATTTCCTGCTGCATGGCCTCCTTTAAGTAAAACGGCTTTGGGACCCATTTCTTGTATTGAAATGCATGCCTTGTAGAAATCTTGTTCCGTTCGAATCGACAAGCCAGTAAGTACTTCCGCTTCCGGTACATTTGGGGTTACAAGTGTTGCAAGCGGAAGCAAATCCATTTTTAAGGCAGAGACAGCCTTTTCGCCGAGCAAATGATGGCCGCTTTTGGAAATCATGACAGGGTCAAGGATAACGATGGCAGGCAAGAAGGTTTTAAGGGACGCAGCGACAGTTTCCACGATTTCTTTTGATCCAAGCATGCCTATTTTTACTGCATCGACATGAATATCTTCAAAGATAGCTGCAATTTGATCTGATATGATTGCTGTTTCAATTGGCTGTACTGAACGGACTTCCATTGTATTTTGTGCGGTTACGGCTGTGATGGCAGACATTCCAAAGACACCATGTGCAGAAAATGTTTTTAAATCCGCTTGTATTCCAGCGCCGCCCCCTGAATCAGAGCCTGCGATGGTTAATGCTGTTTTCATAAAAAAACCCCTTCATATAATTATTTTTTAGAAGTATTTTAAGTAATATGAAAGCTAAAATCGCACCAGCGAATGAACTGAGCATAAAAGCCGGTAAAAAACCAAAAAGAGCAGCTTTTTCTCCCAATAGGAGGAGGGCAAGTGGATAACAGGCTAGGGAACCGAGAATACCGGTCCCGATCACTTCCCCTAAACAGGCGAATTTTAAGCTTTGTGTTTTTCGATAAAGGATGGCAGCCAAAAGTGCACCGATCATGCTCCCGGGAAAGGCAAAAATTGAACCGGTACCAGACATGTTTCTAATGATGGAAACTAAAAAAGCTTGTGTCACAGCATAAGCTGGCCCCAATAGAACGGCAGTCATGACATTTGCCAGATGCTGAATAGGAAAGACCTTTGCAAATCCTGCAGGTATGAAAATAAATGAACTGGTCAGCGTCGTTATAGCCGTGATCATGGCAGTCAACGTCAGTTTCTTGATAGGATTCATCATCATGTCAACGACCTACAGCGGCCAATCCTGCTCATTTTGAACCATATCCCAGAATAAATATTCATATCGGGAAGTAACCAAAAAGTGCTTTTCTAATCTAAGAAGTTCCGTTTCTGGCATGCCTTCCGTCAATTCTTCCAACAAAGCGATCAGCCATTTGTGTGCTTCACCGAATTCAGGAGATGAATAGGACCTTATCCAATCTGCGTAGCGATTGTTTTCCAATGCTGCTCCATTTTGTTCTTTTAATAGCAAACCGATTTCATAATAATCCCAAGCGCAGGGCAGGAGACAGGCGATCAAGTCTGCCAAAGTCCCATGCTGAGCTGCATTTAGCATGTATCCTGTATAGGCTAGAGTGGTTGGAGTAGGCTCTGTATCTTCCAATTCCTTGGAACTGATCCCGAATTCGGAAGCATAATGCCGATGAATATCCATTTCCACTTGAAGGGTTTCATTTAAAATACTCGCAAACTTTGCCATGGTTTCGATGTTATGAGCTTTGATGACACCTAAAGCAAAGAGCTTGGAATAATCCATAAGATAGATATAGTCCTGCTTCAGGTAATAGGCAAATTTGTTTTCAGGAAGCGTACCATTTCCAATTGCCTGGACAAAGGGATGTGAATGGTTCCTTTTCCAAATTTCTTTTGACCGTGCATGTAGTCTATCACTGAATGGTTCTAATTTAACATTCTCCATTGTTCATCCTCCTTTAGAATGGATCTCCTTGTTAATGAAAAAACCCGTTCCTGAATACGGAACGGGGTAGATGGATATAGTCTGTAAATGGACGATATCATCCACTTCCCTCCGCCGGTATGAGCCGGTTCAGGTTCAAAGGGTCCGGAACTAATTCCATCTCAGTCTTAAAAAAGACTCCCCTAGTGGTGTGAATTGTATGTAATTACTGACATCATATCAGAAAGACAAGAAAATGCAACCCGCATTTGAAAGAGGGACCATTTTATGTCCAGGAAAAAAGGGAGAACCAGGTAATTGACTTTTGATAGTTATTAGGATAAAATCATGTCTACATCATTTATATATCGATTTCTTATCCAGAGAGGTGGAGGGACTTGGCCCAACGAAACCTCGGCAGCGGACCCGTTTTGGGAACTGTGCTAAATCCAACAAGCATATGCTTGGAAGATAAGAAGAGCCGTACGGACACTGTCAGCCTCTTCTTGAATTAGAAGGGGCTTTTATTTTTGGGAAATAACGTTTAGTGACATAATGGAAAAGGTATATATAATTTGGTGAAAATCAAACAAGTTGATAAAGTTTAGCTAACTAGAAGCAGGCTCTAGGAAGACTAGGAAAGGAGCCATTTACATGGCAGAATTATTTAAGAGGATTGAACAGAGGAAGGCAAAGCTTATTGAAGAGTTATTGGCCAATGGAGTATACAAAACCTCTGATGAAAGGCACCTTTATGATGCCCCATTAAAAGTACTTGAAGATGAATATAAGATTGTTATAAATAGACCAAATACTGAGTCACCTTCTGAATGGATGACATAGTAAACGATGGACTATATTTTGGGTTTTTGGATAAGGGATATGATGTAAGCATTCGCAGTCTACACTAGTGGATGCTTTTTTTGCGTTTGATAGAAAATGACACAAAATATACATAATTTTAGAATGAAATAGTCATTTTGTCACATTTATCCTTTAAAATAACACATTTAATTTCTGAAAAATAGTTGATTTTTACTAGTAGTTTCATTATGATGAAAGTGTAAAAATATTGAATAAATGGGAGGTGGCTATATAATGCCTTGCCGTAAGGTAACGATAGAAAAAGTAGAAGAGAAGAGAAAAGAAATGATCAACTTGGCAGCAATTTACGGCTTAACAAGTCTGCTAACTGTTCAAGCCAGTCAAGAATTGGATATGCTATTAAATGCGTTAACAAGTAAAAGAGATTCTGAACATTTTCCCCTCCAGAAAGCATATAGGTATTTTTAAATTAGCCAATTCGACCTCGATTAATATGAAAAAGCTACTGCTCAAGGCAATAGCTCTAAAGAATAATATTAAATTTCGACACGTTTACCAAGAATGACCAAATCCCGCTCAATGCCATCCAGCTCGGCAACTTGAGGTAAATGTGCCCATTCTTCAAACCCGAATTTGGAAAAAAGCTTAAGGCTTGGTGTATTGTGGGCGAATATGAAACCCAATAGAGTCTTAACACCTAATTTTGGACTCAATTCAATGGCCTTTTGAATCGAAATTTGTCCGATTCCTTTTCCCCGGAAATAATCATCAATATAAATGCTGATTTCGGCAGTGGAATTATATGCCGGTCGGCCATAGAAGGATTGGAAGCTCATCCATCCAGCAGTTTTCCCTTCTATAGTAATGATAAATAGCGGTCTACTTTCTGAATGATGTTCCTCAAACCATTTAACCCTCGATTGGACGGATACAGGTTCCGTATCTGCCGTGACCATTCTTGAAGCAATTGTCGAATTATATATTTCAACAATTCTGGGTAGATCAGATAGTTCTGCCTCTCTAAACTCTATGTGCTCTTCCATGATTTAAACTCCTAACTATCATTTATTCAATCTCCAGAATGAAGGGTAATCCCGTTTTTTGTTTAAGGGACGGTGAATGACACTCAATCCATTGAAAGTTTTATATTATCATACACTCTTAAATCTTTATCTGACAATTTTTTTATGTTAAGACTGCAGATTTTTTGGGTATGTAAAAGATTAAATACTTCTAGTAAAGAGACAAGAGGAGAACCAAATGAAAAAATTGGCAGGTTTATTGATTATAGTACTAGTTATATGTTTTGCTGCATATGAATTTCAGGCCTCGGAGTCGGAAGATGTGCAAAGGGTGATGGCTTTTGGAGATTCATTAACCTATGGAAAAGGGGATAAGGACGGAGAAGGATATATAGAAGGCCTTGAGGATGAATTGAATAATCCGCAATCCGAACAAAAAGTGAGTTTTTGGAATTACGGTATAAAAGGCCAGGAAACGGATGGGGTGATGAAACAGCTTGATGATTACCGCATTAAAACGAAACTTGATGAAGCCGATACTTTCATCGTTTATATTGGAACGAATGACTTGATCAATAGCAACGGCGGGGACTTGAAGAAAATAAGTGACCGAAAAATCAATGAGGGTAAACGGGAGTATATCAGCCATCTGAAAAAGATTACATCAACATTGATAGAGGCAAACGATAAAGCGGATATTCTGGTAGTAGGATTATATAACCCAATTAAAGACAATCAAAAACTTGAAAAGCACATTCGCGATTATAACCTGTCAATAAAGGGAATAGCGGATAAAGATAAAAGGATGTTATTCATTCCTACAAATGATCTTTTTGAAGATAAAAAGAAAACAGAGTATTTCAGTGATAAGTTACATCCGAATGAAAAAGGGTATCAGCTCATTGCGAATCGGGTTTTGGAAAGTTATGATTTCAAATGAAAGCAAAAATGCACAGGAAGGCTTTCTGTGCATTTTTGCCCGCAAAGTAGCTAGGAATTTGATATCGCTTTTAGTTGAGGGAACTGCAAGTCATGGAGCTGCTTGTATCTGCCGTTGTTTTGCAATAACTGTTGATGTGTTCCTTTTTCATGAACCTGCCCTTTTTCCAGAACGATAATTTGATCAGCATCATGAATGGTCGATAAACGATGTGCAATTACTATTGAAGTCCGGTTTTTCATTAAACGTGACAATGCCTGCTGGATCAAATGTTCGGATTCTGTATCCAAGGCCGCCGTTGCTTCATCGAGAATGATGATTTGCGGATTTTTCAAAAGTGCCCTAGCTATGGCAATGCGCTGTTTTTGTCCGCCTGAAAGCTTGACTCCGCGCTCTCCAATCTGAGAATCATAACCATCAGGAAAGGCACTGATAAAGTCATGCGCATTTGCCGCTTTGGCGGATTCGTTGATTTCAGCATCTGTAGCATCAAGTTTGCCATACACGATGTTATCACGGATTGAACCATTGAATAAAATGATATCCTGGGAAACAATTCCCATTTGTCCCCGTAATGATTTCAGTGACACTTCTTTGATATCATGACCATCCATTTTAATCGTGCCATCTTGCGGATCATAAAATCGGATCAAAAGGCTCGTGATGGTCGATTTTCCAGCGCCAGAGGAGCCGACCAGAGCAGTTACTTGACCAGCTTTCATGGTCAGGTTTAAATTGCTGAGTACAGGTACACTCTCATCATAAGCAAAATCAACACATTGAAATTCAATTTGCTTTTTTATCGCAGGGAGTTCAATGGCATTTCCCTTGTCACTTATTTCAGGTTGGGTTTCCAATATTTCAGTTATCCGCTCAAAGGCGGCGGCTGATTGCTGGACAATGCTGATGACCCGGCTAAAATTGCGAACTGGACTCTGCAGTAACCTCAAATAGGCGAGAAAGGCCACGATTAATCCTATTGTGAATTCACCTTCCATCACTTGCCAAGCACCGAACACAATGACTGCTACAAGACCGATATTGTTCAATAAATCAATAATCGGACCGAACATGGAACGTAGCCGAACGGACTTAAGGTTTGCAGCCATATTTTCCTGATTACGCTCCGCAAATCTCCTTGATTCGAATTCTTCATTTGTAAAAGATTGAATGAGCCGCATTCCTGAAATGGAATCCTGTAACTGGTTGCTGACATCTCCTGCGGAACTTTGCACAGACCTAAATGACATCCTGATGCGTTTCCCGAATGCCCTTGTGATATAGAACATGAAAGGGAATGTAAAAAGAAGGACAATGGTCAGCTTCCAGTTAATGAAAAGCATATATACCGCCACGGCAATGAAAGTCACCGTGTCAGTCAAGACTTGAAGCATGCTCGAAGAGATGAGCTGCTGCAGTAAATTGACATCATTGGTCAACCGCGACATTAAGTCACCAGTACGGTTTTTATCAAAGAATTTCATATCCAGTGTTTGAATATGGTCATACATGCTATTACGTATATCCATAATAGCCTTTTGACCGACCTTGGAAACGATATAGCTGTTAAAGTAGTTCAGTAAAGCCAATAAAATGGCAGCACAAAGAATTCCTGCGCCAATCCAGATTAACGAGTCATATCTTTTTTCGGGAATGATTGTATCAATCGTAAACTGCGTCAACTGGGGGATGGAGAACTCAAGCAATGAAATGAAAAGCATGATACATAAAACCAAAGTGCAAAACTTCCACTTCGATGGAACCCGATTGAACATTTGCTTAAGCATCAACCATATGCTTCCTTTTGAGGGTATTGCATGTAAGGTACTGCGGCCTTTGTGGCTGAATGGAATATGTCCTCCACTCATAGCGATCACTCCTATTTAGACTATCCTTGATGAATGTTGAAAGTCATTTGAATTAGATGAGTTTTGCCTTTATGACTATCATAGAGCTTTTCAAAAAATAGACAACTTTTAATCGGTTCACTTCAGTCAAAAAGTATTATCATTTTACACTTTCCTATAGTACATGGAATAATTAAAGGAGGTTAGCGAGGCTGATAAGAGGAGATGCTAAAAATGAATGAAAATGAAAAAATCAGGGAAGAGCTTTTAAATGCGGTCAACGGCCTATCGGATGAACAGCTGAACGCCCATCCTGAAACAGGACGATGGAGCATCATCCAGGTTTTGGATCATTTATATTTAATGGAGAGAGCCATAACAAAGGGCATTTCCGATAAATTGAAAGGCGACGATAGCAATCCTGCTGTGGATAAACCGATCGAGCTTACTTTAAATCGTGAAGTGAAGGTCCAGGCCCCCCCATTTGTCATTCCGTCAGAATCATACCAATCTTTGAGTGAGGTTAAAGAAAAGTTGTCCGAATCCCGAAAAGCTTTTGTACAGGTCGTTGACCATGCAAAGGAAATAGATCTCGAACTAAAGTCTTTTCCACACCCTTTGTTTAAAGATTTAAGCTTGAAGCAATGGATCCCGTTCGTGGGACTACATGAAAAACGGCATTTATTGCAAATTGAAGAATTGAAAGCAAAGTTATAAATAATAGAAGAAAAACTCATCCGTCTTTGGTTGAGTTTTTCACTTTCAGATGATATTCGTAAAGGAAGGATTATTCAGTGAAAGCCACTTGGGTAAGGACATGTTTGGTATTGGGCTTTTTCGGATTGTTGCTGTGGCTCTTGATCAAGTATGTGCTTCCGCCTGATCTAGATGAAATCGAACTGACTGACGAGCTGAATCCGATCGTCGCCGAAAAAAAAGACGAGCTCATTCAAGTGGCTAATGACAAAGGCATCCCAGTTATCATTACGGCGGGGTTCCGGTCTTTAGCCGAGCAAAATGAACTTTATGAAAAGGGCAGATCAGGCTCGGGCAACATCGTAACGAATGCAAGAGGTGGCGAGTCGCTGCATAATTTCGGTTTGGCGATCGATTTTGCCCTACTTAACAAACAAGGCGAGGCCATTTGGGATATGAGTTATGACGGCAACAATAATGGAAAGTCAGATTGGATGGAAGTTGTAACCATCGCTAAAGGGTTAGGTTTTGACTGGGGAGGGGATTGGGCAGGGTTCAAGGATTATCCGCATTTACAAATGACATTTGGCTTGAGCCTGGGTGAGCTGCAACAAGGCAAGCGGCCAAAAGGGCAGTGATAGTGGGTGGCTTCAGTATATACCGCATAAATTTTGAATAAAAGCAGGAAAATAAGCATGTGAATTGCTTTACAGGTAAGAATTCGATAAAGTGGAATAGTGAGAAATCAGACATAAAGGAGTGCAGTCACCATGGAAGAAACAAAACATTGCCGGGACTCTTTGGTCATAAAAACAAGCCTTGTCCTCCCGCCGGATACAAATAATATTGGTACGATGTTCGGAGGCAAATTAATGGCATACATTGATGATGTAGCGGCTATATCAGCCATGCGTCATGCGCGAAGCAACGTCGTTACGGCATCAACTGATTCTGTCGATTTCCTGCACCCTATTCACGAAGGAAATGCAGTTTGCCTTGAAAGCTTCGTGACTTATACGGGCAGAACATCAATGGAAATCATCGTAAAGGTGATTGCAGAGGATTTAGTTACAGGAGATCGGAATTTATGCGTCATTTCATTCTTGACGTTTGTTGCCATTAATGAAGAAGGTAAACCAATTCCGGTCCCGCGTTTGGTTCCTGAAACAGAGATGGAAATGAATTTAAATGAATCAGCAAAACAACGTGCCCAAATAAGAAAGAAAAGAAGGGAAGATACACAGTTCATTGCAAGTACTTTCGGTGTGAAACTGCCATGGACCGATCAATCGAAGCCAGGATTATATAAATAAGATACGCATCTATTTAGCCTTATTATTGATGATTGAGACCAAATTCATTGTGATTTGGTCTTTTATTAATCGCCATAGTTTTTGGGAAAATCAGTACTCTCATCTTTCAGCGATGATATTATCCGTATGGGAAAGAAACGTGAAAAGACGCTTGGATAAGTCCAAGCGTCTTTTTTATGTACCTTGTTAGGTTTGATCATATCTGACTTTTAGTCATCGCTTGCTAAAATACCAAAGAAGCGCAAGATGTTAATGAATAGGTTAATGAAATCAAGATATAGATTCAAGGCCATGAGCGGTACTTCTTCGGCTGTTACCCCGTAATGCTTCATTCGATTGAAATCATATAAAATATAGCCACTGAAAACTAAAATCCCAATAAAGGAAAAGACCAGCATGGCTGTAGAGCTTAATGGAGAGAAAATGTTGAAAATGCTAATGACCACTAAAGCTAGCAAGGCCGCAAATAACATTCCTCCCAAGAAAGAAAGGTCCCTTTTGGTGGTCGTGGCATAAACCGCCAGTCCACCAAATACGACTGTCGTAGTAACACCTGCCAGAATCACCACATTTGCCCCTGCAGCGGCTAGGTAGTGTGCAATGATCGGATATGTCGTAATTCCTGAAATCAATGTGAAACTATACAAAAATGTATAACCGATGGCTTTTTTCCTCCGCAATATGAATGCTCCAATCAACATCGCGATCTCAAGTATCGCTAAGGGAAGAAACATGGATGGCGGAACAATAGTGCCGAGAGCCATCCCTAAGACGGAAACGGCAAGTGACAAAGCGAACGTCCGCATGACGGACGGCATATATGTTTGTACAGTTTGTGAATACATTCAATCACCTCATCATTTATTTTCTACCGATTTCTACGAATCTGTTTTAAAAAGGTTTCATGGCATTTAATGAAAATAAAGTGTTTTTTTTAAAGTATTGAAATATATATGAAATAATTACCTGTTTTATGATATTCTTACAAATGTACTAACTTTTCTGAAATATCAAAAAAATTAAATCAGAACCATTCTGCTGTACGTAAAACGACAAGGTCAATAAATAGATATGAACTGTAAAATAGTTATCTTGGAATAATAAATTTAAAATTACTGGTTCTTTACATTTAATCGGACTTCAAAACTTTACTGTATAACCGTTATAAAGGAAACGATTTTTTATTGCAGAAAATTATTCCTAAAGTTATAAAAAATGAAAAAAATGTGATTATTTTCTATAAAAACTATTGTATAATTGTAAAAAATTGATTAAAATTTTAAATAATTATCAGAAGATTAATTATTTTCCCGATAAAATAGTTTAGGGGGAGCAAGGATGAAGAAAGCTATTTTGCAAATAGAGAACCTAACTACCTCATTTCGAATCGGCAACAAATATCATGCAGCGGTAGATGATGTTTCGTTTACGGTGAATGAAAATGAAATTGTAGCAGTTGTTGGAGAATCAGGTTGTGGAAAGAGTGCATTGGCCTTATCTATCATTCAATTACATAATAAGCAGAGAACGAAATCCGAAGGAAACATCAATTATAAAGGTCAAAATCTACTAAAGTTGAATGATGTACAAATGAATAAAGTCCGGGGTAAGGAATTGGGTATGATATTCCAGGAACCTTTAACGGCTTTGAACCCGCTCATGACCATAGGAAAGCAGATCGAGGAGAATCTTGATTACCATACTGAACTCTCCAGTGCTGAAAAAAAGAACAGGACGATCGAACTTTTGACACAAGTGGGAATTCCATACCCTGAACGGACGTACAAGCAATATCCGCATGAGCTCTCGGGCGGAATGCGCCAAAGGGCAATGATCTCGATTGCCATTGCTTGCAATCCTGCACTGGTCATCGCCGATGAACCCACGACGGCACTGGATGTTACGATTCAAGCGCAAATACTTGATCTGCTGAAAGATATCCAGAGCAGGACAAAAATGGGGATCATCTTAATTACACATGATCTGAGCGTCGTAGCAGAGGTCGCAGACAGGATCGTTGTCATGTATGCAGGTCAGGTAGTGGAAACGGGAAGTGTTAAAGAGATATTCAACAATCCGCTGCATCCATATACGAGGTCGTTATTAAATTCGATTCCTTCTGCTGCAAACGAGAAAAATCGTTTGCACGTTATCGAAGGAATCGTTCCATCGATAGCGAAAATGGATCGGATAGGATGTCGCTTCCAAGATAGGATTCCTTGGATACCTAAACATGCGCATGAAGAGACACCCCGGCTTCACGATGTGGGTAACGATCATTTTGTGCGTTGTACCTGCTATAAAGAATTTTATTTTCAAGCTGAAGGAGATGCATCGGCCAATGACATTACTCAAATTAGATAATCTCAAAGTGCATTTTCCGATAAGGGGCGGTTTTTTTCGAAGGGTAGTCGATCACGTAAAGGCCGTGGACGGTGTTTCCTTTGAATTGCAGCAAGGGGAAACATATGGTTTGGTCGGTGAATCCGGAAGCGGCAAGTCCACGACAGGCAAGGCAGTGGTCAAACTGAATGAGGTGACATCCGGACAAATCCTGTTTGAAGGCAGGGATTTAGCATCTCTAAGTAGAAGAGAAATTAAACCATTCAGAAAAGATATCCAAATGATTTTTCAAGATCCGTATTCATCATTGAATCCGAAGAAGAGGGTACTGGACATCATTGCCGAACCGCTGAGGAACTTCGAACGGTTATCCCCTTCAGAGGAAAAGAAAATCGTACAGGACTTCTTGGACAAAGTCGGACTGAGTCCTGAATCGATTCACAAGTATCCTCATGAATTTTCAGGGGGGCAGCGCCAGCGGATTGGAATTGCCCGATCATTGACATTGAAACCTAAACTGATCATTGCGGATGAACCGGTGTCAGCATTGGATGTTTCCGTTCAGGCACAGGTATTGAATTTTCTTCAGGATCTCCAACAGGAGTTCAATTTGACTTATTTATTTGTCGGGCATGATTTAGGCGTAATCCGGCATATGTGTGACCGGATGGGTGTTATGTATCGCGGTAGATTGGTAGAGGAAGGCAAAAGCGAGGAAATCTATGAAAATCCCCAACATATATACACGAAGCGCCTGATTGCCGCCATTCCGGATTTAGAGCCGGAAGTTCGCGAAGATAAAGTGCAGCTTAGAAAAAAACTCACCTCAGAATATGAGTCTACCTACTCAAAATATTTCGATGAGAATGGACGTGCTTACGATTTGAAGCCAATCTCATCGACACATAGAGTCGCATTACAATAAGGAGGTGGAAGGAATATGTGGAAATTTATTCTAAGACGATTATTAGTAATGATCCCGCAGCTCTTTTTATTGAGCATCATCGTTTTCATGATGGCAAAAGCAATGCCGGGAGATGCACTGTCAGGCCAGGAAATCAACCCTAGGGCCAATCCAGCCGAACTTGATAGGATCAGGGAAGAGCTGGGTTTGAATGACCCTTGGTACCAACAATATCTAAGGTGGGCATCCAATGCAGTACAGGGGGATTTCGGTATTTCCTATACACATAAGACGCCCGTTATGGATGTGATCGAAGACAGGCTTTGGAACACGGTGTTCCTGGCATTGGTCACGCTGATCTTTACATATATGCTTGCTATTCCATTAGGCATACTTAGCGGAAGGTATAACGATACCTGGGTGGATAAAACCGTTACGGGTTATAGCTATTTAGGGTTTGGCACGCCGATTTTCATTTTTGCTTTAATCATGTTATTCGTTTTCGGATTTGCCCTGGATTGGTTCCCGTCTGGTGGCAGTGTCGATTCAAAAGTGGATGAAGGAACATTCGCCTATGTTGTAAGCAAGATCAATCATTTGATTTTACCAGCTTTAAGTACAGCTTTAATTGCAACAACAAGTACGATCCAATATTTGCGAAATGAAATCATCGATAATAAAATCAAGGATTTCGTAAGGACAGCGCGTTCGAAGGGAGTGCCTGAATCAAAAGTATATTCACGGCATATCCTGAGAAATTCCTTTTTACCGATAGCAGCATTCTTAGGTTATGAAATTACTGGATTGGTCGGCGGCGCGGTCATAATCGAGACCATTTTCAGTTATCCGGGACTTGGGCAGCTTTTCCTTAGTTCAGTCAGTCTGCGAGATTTCAGCGTTGTCACGGCCATCGTCATGATGACGGGATTTGCCACTCTGCTTGGCACTCTTCTTTCGGACATCATACTAAGTGCGGTCGATCCGCGCATACGGATAGAATAGGAGCGGGGTGAGTCGTATGGAAATGAAAGTGGAAACCGGAAAGAACATACAAGTTAACGATGTGAGCCCTTCAGGAATCAAGATCATCTGGCAGGAAATCAAAAAGGATAAACTTGCCATGGGCTCATTGATTATATTAGCAGCCATATTGCTTTTTGTTTACGGTGCGTCGTTTTTCATGGACGCCAAGGAAATAGCCAAGGTAGATTTTCTCTCCATTTATTTGGAACCATCTTCAGACTATTGGCTTGGAACCGATTATGGTGGCCGGGATGTATTCGGACAACTGATAATAGGTACCAGAAATTCATTCACGATCAGTTTATTCATTACATTATTCACGGCTATCATCGGTTTATCATTAGGGCTTCTGGCGGGCTACTTCGGCGGGGCAACCGATAATGTGATCATGCGTATTATCGATTTCGTGATTGCCCTGCCGCAAATGATGTTCATCATCGTTGTAGTCGTGATTGTGCCGATCTTCAATGTATATGTTTTCATTTTAATCATGACGATGTTTTTATGGACAGGAAAGGCACGGCTGATTCGTTCAAAGGCTTTGTCTGAGCGTGAGCTGGATTATATCCACGCCTCACAGACACTGGGGACACCACATTGGAAAATCATTCTGTTTCAGCTTCTGCCCAATGTCAGTTCATTGATCATCGTCAACTTCATTTTGAACCTTGCAGGCAATATTGGCTTAGAATCCAGTTTGACTTTCTTAGGGTTCGGTCTTCCGGAGAGCACACCTAGTTTAGGGACGCTCATCAGTTATGCTCGAAATCCAGATGTTCTGGAAAACAAGTGGTGGATATGGGTACCCGCATCACTCATGATTCTAGTGTTGATGCTGAGTATAAATTTCGTTGGTCAAGCGTTAAAACGCGCCGCCGATGCAAGACAAAGAAGAGGATAAAAAAAGGGGAGTGTAGGATATGAAAATCAAAAGCTACAGTAAGGTATTAAGTGCATTGGCCATTTCGTCTCTACTGCTTGCTGCATGTTCGAATGATACGGAGAAATCGTCAACGAAAGAGAAAAAAGGGAAAGATGTCGAACAGGTCGATACCTCTAAATTCCCGACAAAGACGACAAATCAAGGAGAGCCGATTAAAGGCGGCCATTTGACATATGGTTTGGTATCCGATACTCCGTTTGAAGGGATATTAAACAAAGTTTTCTATCAAGGCGAACCCGATAATCAAGTTATCACATTCTTTGATGAAGATTTATTGGATACAGATGAAAACTATGTATATACGAATGAAGGTGCCGCTTCCTATGAGATTTCAGACGATCATAAAACGGTTACGCTGACGATTAAGGATAATGTAAATTGGCAAGATGGAAAACCTGTGACAGGTGCCGATTTAGAATATGCATATCTTGTCATGGGAAGCAAAGATTACAAAGGTGTACGCTATGATGAACAAATGGCTTTAATCGAGGGTATGGAAGAGTATCATGAAGGGAAAGCGGATAAGATTTCAGGCATTAAAGTCGACGGCAAGAAAATCATTTTCACATTCAAAAAAGCGAATCCTTCCGTCACGACTGGATTATGGACATACCCGCTTCATAAAGAATACTTAAAAGATGTTCCGATTGCAGAGTTGGAATCTTCGGATAAAATCCGTAAAAATCCGATTGGTTTTGGACCATTCAAAGTGAAGAAAATCGTTCAGGGGGAAGCAGTCGAATTTGAAGCGAATAAAGATTATTACCGCGGTGCACCTAAATTGGACAGTATCACATTGAAAGTCGTGAATCCGTCTATTGTCGTCAAGTCACTTGAAAATGGTGACCTCGATGTAGCGGAGGTCTTGGCTGAGCAGTATGATCAGGCCAAGGAATTGGATAATGTCGAATTATTGGGGAAAGTTGAATTGGCTTATTCCTATATTGGTTTCAATTTCGGTTACTATGATAAAGAAAAAGAAGAAAATATTATGGATGAGAATCCTAAATTCGGAGACAAACGCCTTCGTCAGGCGATGGCATATGCCATCAATAATGAAGAAGTTGGCGAAAAGATGTACAAGGGCCTTCGCTTCCCTGCCAACTCTGTCATTACACCGAACTTTAAATATAATAATAAAGATGTAAAACCATATGAATATAATCCTGAAAAAGCTAAAAAACTCTTGGATGAAGCAGGATTTGTAGATACGAATAAGGATGGCATGCGTGAAGATGCAGATGGAAAAGAGTTCAAGATCAACTTTGCTTCCATGAGCGGTTCCGATGTTTCCGAGCCTCTTGCAAGGTATTATATCCAACAATGGGAACAAGTAGGTTTGGACGTTGAATTGCAGGATGGTAGGCTGCATGAGTTCAATTCATTCTATGACCTATTGAAAAAGGATAATGATCAAGTTGATGTTTATTCAGCTGCATGGGGAGTAGCTTCCGATCCGGATCCATCTGGTCTATGGGCTAGATCTGCGGAATTTAACTATACCCGCTGGGTGAATGAAAAAAATGATGAGCTTCTTGCTAAAGGGATTTCAGAGGAAGCCTTTGATGATCAATATCGAATCGATACGTATAATGAGTGGCAAGAATTGATCCATGATGAGGTTCCGGTCATTCCGACATTATTCCGTTATCAATTGGCAGGAGTGAATGAACGCGTTACAGGTTATGATTATCTCGCAGGCCGCCAATATCAGTGGCATAATGTGGGGGTAACGAAATAATTTAATTGATGACTATCGGCTGCCTTTATGGGCGGTCGATTTTTTTGCGTTTCAATGAAGTGGATAAAGGTTATATAGATAATAGTAAGTAATTGGAAGGGTGATATTGATGGAAGTGAGAAATCCTAATGAAACAAAGAGAGAGTTAGAAATATTGTTTACTGAATCGGTTGGCCGGTTACTGAAACCTCTTGAAGAGGAAATCATTGCTGACATTGTAGCCTATCCAGACGAAAAGAGAATTGCCTTCTTGGAATATATGAAGGAAATGTCCAACAAACAAAGACAGGTGAAATAAGTTGAACTTTCATCATGAAGGAGGTTTTTTTATGAGGAACGAAGATATGGGCAGATACAAAGTATGGCGAGATAAGTGGAAAAGAAAAGTTAATATGGATAATTTAGCGTTATATGGCATTTCAACATTAGTTATGGCCATCTTGCCTGTCCTGGCCCATATGAGTTAAATCGATTAATAGGACCGTCTTTTGGCGGTCTTTTAATATGTTAAAAGTTCCCATGAAAAGATATAATGAACAAAGAGGAAAGGAGAGATATGCATGAGTTTGATCAAAGAAGAAGAGATCGTATCATACATAAAAGAATTGGTGTCCATACCTAGCCCCTCCGGCTATACAGATCAAGCGATTAAATACGCGGCTGATTTCATGGAGCAGAGGAAGGTTCCTTACAAGATCACGAATAAAGGGGCATTGCTTGCTTCATTAAAAGGTGAAGATGATGGCAAACATCGATTGCTTACTGCCCATGTCGATACTCTGGGAGCCATGGTAAAGGAAATCAAGGCAAATGGCCGCCTTAAATTGTCGATGATCGGCGGTTTTCGCTGGAACTCAGTGGAAGGGGAGTATTGTAAAATCCACACAGCTGACGGAGCAATTATCACTGGGACCATCTTAATCAATCAGACCTCTGTCCACGTTTATAAAAATGCCGGGGATGCCAAGCGTGATGATGAGACAATTGAGGTCCGGGTAGATGCTGTCGTGAAAACTAAAGCGGAAACTGAAGCCATTGGCATTTCTGTTGGAGATTTTGTTTCCTTTGAACCGAGAGTGGAAGTTACGGATACAGGCTTTTTGAAATCAAGGCATTTGGATGATAAAGCAAGCGTCGGCATCCTGCTTCATATCATTGACCTCATTTCCGCAGGAAAGATAAAAATGGCATATACGACCCATTTCCTGATTTCAAACAATGAAGAAATCGGCTATGGCGGTAATTCCAATATCCCTGAGAAAACAGTGGAATATCTAGCTGTCGATATGGGAGCGATCGGTGATGGACAATCTACGGATGAATTCAGCGTTTCCATTTGCGCAAAAGACTCCTCGGGTCCTTATCATTATAAATTACGTCAGCATCTAGTCGCCCTTGCCAAAGCAAATGCTGTCGACTACCGCGTCGATATTTATCCATATTATGGTTCGGACGCTTCCGCAGCGATCCGGGCAGGCTATGATGTCGTACATGGTCTAATCGGACCGGGGATTGATGCTTCACATGCCTTCGAGCGGACGCATGTCTCTTCATTAAAACATACAGCCAATCTGATTTTGCATTATCTCCAATCAGAGTTGGTTTAATCTTGAAAAAAGCCCGCACTCACATGAGTGCGGGCTTTTATTGGTTTTTTAGCGATATTCTTATTATAGTCGTGAGTTTGGTCCCTTTACTCGTTAGTGACAAATTATAATGATAATTCTTGTGGAGGTTCACCATTGTTGTTCATCAACCGAATGCTTTCCGGTTTAATTTGAAGGATTAAATAATTGGGATCTTTCGGACCTTCGAACCAATCTTCAAATGATTCATTCCATAATTTATCCTTCAAATCCTGTGAATCGTTAATTTTCGAGGTACCTGAGATTTCCAGGTAGGAATCGCCTAATCCTTCATTATCATAGCCGATCAGAATATGAACATTAGGATTCTTTTCAATTTCATCAATTTTTTCCGTCTTTCCACTCGTTGGTGTGTATAAAGTTAATTCATCGTTAAGAAATGTCATATAGCGTGAATGTGGTTTGTTGTTTTCAACTGTAGATAAAACTCCTATTTTATGATCACGAATGATGTTCAATACTTTTTCTTTTAATTGGTTTTGGCTCATTTTTGCACACTCCTTTTATTTTTTTACTCTATTACTTTTCCTCTTTTTCCATTAAGTTAAACAAAATTATGCAGTTTTCCATTTTTATGAATGAAGACTGAAAGAATTTGCCATACTAGTCATTATGTGTTCTGTTTCATGATGTTAATCCATTTGTAAAGGTGAGTATGATGAATGAATTGTGGTGAATTACTTATCATTGGCGGGGCAGAGGATAAGTGCCTTGAAGGTGAAGTATTAAATAAATTTGTCGAGCTTACAACCCATAACGACGGCGGAATAGGAATATTGCCTACAGCAAGTGAAATTCCTGAGGAAGTGAGTGCAGAGTATATCAAGATCTTCAGGGATTTAGGCGTGAACAGGGTGGAAGTGATCAAGCTGGATTCAAGGCAGGATGCAGATGATCCTGCAATTTGTGAACAGCTGAAATCTTTTTCAGCTATCTTCATTTCAGGGGGAAATCAAAGCCGATTGTCTGAACTGATTGGGAAAACCAAGTTCCACGATGCCCTTTCTAAAGCCTGGCATAAAGGAATGGTGATAGCAGGGACAAGTGCTGGCGCTTCGATTTTAGGTAAGTACATGATCGTCGCTGCTGACACGATGCTGAATGCCAATAAATTAAAGGTTGAAATTGGGGTAGGCTTTGGCTTCCTTGACGGCCTGATAATCGATCAACATTTTTCCCAGCGTGGCCGCTTTGATCGTCTGTTAAGTGCGATTGCAGGGAATAAAGAAATTATGGGTATTGGCATTGATGAAAATACAGCAATTTTAGTTAAAGACGGTCATTTTGAAGTAGTTGGCCAACATCAAGTATTGGTTCTTGATGGCAGCACCAGTGATTATATCAATATCACATCTTCTGATAATGGCAGTGAAGAGTTGACTCTCTCGGGATTTAATCTTCATGCACTAACCAGGGGATACCGTTTTGACCTGCTTACCAGGAAATTGTTGATGAAAAAGGGGATCCAACAATGATGATCAATCGAGTCCGTTATTTAAAAGGACCTAATTATTTTGCTTACACACCTACGATTTGCATTGAATTGGATATAGGGGAACTTGAACAGAAACCATCTGATTCAATACCTGGATTCAATGAAAAATTGTTAAAGGCGCTCCCGAACTTGGGAAGCCATACATGTTCAAAAGGGTATCGAGGCGGTTTCGCCGAAAGGCTGAGAAAAGGAACATGGATGGGACATATATTGGAGCATATAACGATTGAGCTTCAAAACTTGGCCGGAATCGAAGCCGTTCGTGGAAAAACGATAATGATGGAAAAGAAGGGTGTTTATTATGTTACCTTTGACTATCAGGAGCCTCACTCAGGTCTTCAAGCTTTTTTAGCAGCAAAAGATATCGTGGAAGCCATCCTGAATGGTGAGAAACTTATAAATGTACAATCTTATGTAAAACAAATAGAGCAGTTATATTATAAAAATAAACTGGGGCCAAGTACCGAAGCCATTTTTAAGGCAGCGCAGGCAAAAGATATCCCTGTCGAGCGAATGGGTGATGAAAGCTTACTGCGGTTAGGAACCGGTACAAGGCAGAAGTATGTCCAGGCGACAATATCTAGCCAAACTTCGAATATTGCCGTTGAGAATTCATGTGACAAATCATTGACTAAATCAATTTTAAGAGGGTGTGGTCTCCCTGTACCTGAAGGGGAAGTTGCCCACTCCATTGAAGATATCTTTGCCTCGGCGGACAGGCTGGGTTTTCCACTGGTCATAAAACCGTATAATGGGAGACAGGGGCAGGGTGTCATCACCCATATCAAAAATAAGGATGAACTATTCAATGTAATTAATTGTTTGGAGTTGCATGTGGAGAAGTACATTGTCGAACGGCATATTGAAGGACATGATTATCGGTTACTGATAGTCAACGGAGAACTTATCGCCGCTAGTTTGAGGCTTCCTCCCTATGTTATTGGCAACGGTAAGGAAACGATTCGCAGTTTGATAGAAAAGGAAAATTGTAATGAGTTGCGGGGAGAAGGTCATGAAAAGCCGATGTCAAAAGTTCCACTTACACATACCGTGACGTGTTACTTGGAAAAATCGAACCGGACGCTCGATACCATTCCGAATCAAGGGGAGTTGGTTCAAGTTGTCGGCAATGCAAATCTTTCGACTGGTGGAAAGGCAATCGATGTAACGGACCAGGTTCACCCTACCATTAAAAATATGGCTGTTGCTGCCGCGAAAGCGATCGGTTTGGATATAGCCGGAATAGATTTTATCTGTGAGGATATATCAAAACCAATCGAACATTCAAGGACTGCGATTATTGAAGTGAATGCTGCACCGGGAATTCGAATGCATCATTATCCGAGTGAAGGAAAAAAAAGGGATGTAGGCAAAGCCATTGTCGATTACTTATTTCCGACTAGGGAAGAGGCGGCTATACCGATCATTGCAGTGACCGGTACAAATGGAAAGACGACAACAACGCGATTGGTTCATTATTTTCTTACTAATGAAAAAACAAAGGTGGGTATGACAAATTCTGATGGAGTCTATATCGGCGATGAGGTATTGGATCAAGGTGACTGCAGTGGCCCTGTCAGTGCAAGAATGATATTGGCCCATCCTGAAGTTGATGTAGCCGTATTGGAAACGGCCCGGGGCGGAATTCTGCGTGAAGGTCTGGCTTTTCGTAAATGTGATGTGGGGATCATTACCAATGTAAGTGAGGATCACCTCGGCCATGATGGAATCGATACATTGGATGATCTCATAAAATTAAAGAGGCTGGTAGCCGAAGTCGTAATGAAAACAGGCTATTGTGTGCTGAATGCAGATGATCCGAATGTAGCTGCCATGAACGCCTATACAGATGGGGAGGTTATTTACACCTCTACTGATGCCACCCAGCCTCACGTGAAGGCTGCGATAAATGGGGGAGGTAAAGTTTGGTACGTCAATGAACAAGGCGTGATTTGTCATTCATCTGATGGAGTCATCCATCAATTTATGGATTGCACCATTATTCCAATTACGATTTCAGGCATGGCACGTCATAATATCGCCAATTTACTTCAGGCGTTAGCCGCAGCCGAAACACAAGGCATTTCAATGGAAGAACTAAGAAGGAAGGCTGCCACATTTATGCCTGATACGAATTTGTCCAAAGGACGTTTCAATTTAAAAAAATTGAAAGAGCGCACGATCATCATCGACTATGCACATAATGAAGCAGGATTGAAGGCTATATTCGAAACGGTCAGTGCCTATAACAAAAATCGTCTTATCACTGTTTTGGCAGGACCGGGGGACCGTATTGATGAAGAGCTTATCAGGCTCTCCAAGGTGGCGGCCATGAATTCTGATCTGTTCATCATTAAAGAAGATGATGATTTGCGTGGAAGGGAGCCGTTTGAAGTAGCGGGGCTGCTTCAGGGAGCTGCCGTAGAAGCTGGGTTACATAAAGATCGGACATTCATCGAACCTAATGAATTGGATGCATTCGTAAAAGCCTGGGAAACATCACAACCGGGTGATCTATTATTGTTCTTTTACACGGATTTCGAATATGTAGAGAGGTTTTTCGAAAAGGTTTCAACAACAAATCCATTGCCGAAGAAATAAAATAAAGTGCATTTCGCCCTAAAAATCCCTTCACTGTCCATCAAGGCAAGCTTGAGGAGTTTCAGTGAAGCTGGAAAGTGACTGATATGAAAAAAGCTAATCCAAGTGGATTAGCTTTTTTTAATACCCGTTTCTTTTACAGCCGAGACAGCGGCATGGTCTTTTTTATATATTCGCTGAAGCACGATTGACTGAACAATCATGAATATGCCTCCGATCGACCAATACAGCGGCAATGCAGCAGGAGCAGAGAAAGAAATGAATAAAATCATTGCTGGTGAGAGCAGGCTCATCATCTTCATTTGTTTCTGCTGTTCTTCCGGCATTTGTCTCATGGAAATGACCGATTGGAAGTAATAAATGACACCAGCAATAATCGCCATGGCAATATTCGGCTGGCCAAGACTGAACCAAAGGAAACTATGTGTCGCAATTTCATGGGAACCTTGAATCGCATAATAAAAGCCCATTAGAATCGGCATTTGAATTAAGAGCGGCAGACAGCCCATGTTTAAAGGATTGACTCCATGTTTTTGGTAAAGCTGCATCATTTCCTGTTGAAGGGCCTTTTGTTTAGCTGGATCTTTCGTCTCTTTGATTTTCTGCTGGATTGCTGTCATTTCCGGTTTCAGCCCACTCATCTTCGTTTTCATGCTAAGCTGTGTTTTATATTGCTTGGCAGTCAGTGGAAGCAATATAAGGCGAATCAAAAATGTCATCATGATGATGCTTATACCATAGTTGCCATTAAATAAATCAGCATTAAATTCTAGCATTTTTGTCATAGGATTAACCAATGCAGTATGAAATGGACCGCTCGTTGCTGCTGAGCATCCTGTCAAAAGGGTCGTTGCCAAAAATAGGACGGCAATTAGAAACATGTTTTTCTTCTTCATTATAATTTCCTCCTCGAATTGTTAATGTTTAAACAACGAGAAGGAGGCTTGGCTCATCGGAATCATCGGGTGAATCCTTGTGCCGGATAAATGTGAAAAAGCGCTGTGCACCGCGCCAGTCAAAAGTGCTGCCTTTCTGAACAGGAGATTTACTTTTATCTGAATGAACGGAAGCTTGATATTTGTCGTTCAAGAGTGATTGCTTTTTATTTAAGAAGTAAAACGCAGCCAGTGGAAAGACAAAGGTAAATAAGTAACCTGCCCATACCGCATGGCGAACGGTCTGATAATCGAATTCTAATAATAATTCCCACATAGGAATCCCTCGTTTTTTCTAAGATAAGAAAATTTAGTTCGCCCCAAAAACGATTTAGGGACTTGAATAAGTTTAAATCATTAAGAACACTATATCAAATTCTAGTACAAGAAAGCCAAAAAATATAGGGATTTTTTCAAAAAATAAACAGGGAATATTTTCTGGTGCATTAATTTCTCGTTAAAGGTCATATAGAACCTAGATTCGAGAGCGAAGATTGCACACATGGTCATACGTCTACATACGGATAAAAGGAAGTTCAATTCATTCGATAAACAGAACCGTCATAACGGTACTGAAAATAATTTATATCAAAATGCACATCCCCGAAGCATGGATAATCCATTAAAAGATCAAATAATGGATGTAAGGATTCCGCCTGGTCCGTCCTATGGAGGAGGCCCGCCTCATATAGCTCCGTCTTTAATTATTCCACAACTTTCACGATGGATGTATAAGGCAATTGACACTGGTTCAATGAAAGGGTGCTTTTACCAACATACTTATGTATGGCTTAAGAATGTCCGCTCATTTTGGCTTTCCCCCACTTGTCGGTTAAATTCCGTGGCAGGTTATCGATGGAGACGAGGCCAACAGTGATGGGCCTATAATGGTACGGATGGGCATGAGATACAATCATTTCAATGTTATTAAAAAAAACAATCCGCATTTGCGGATTGTTCAGTTTGTCGACAAAGGGGGAGATCGAATGGTCTCACCCCGAACCATGATTATTAAAGAATACTTGAAATGAAACCCTGACTGGCTTGAAGGAATTTGCGACCCCCTACCGAATAACTGGCTAGCCAAGATCCCGCTTGATGTTGAAAGGGGCGGATTTCTGAAATCAACTGGAACGTTTTTAAAGAAAAAATAATAGGCAAACACATTCAAAGTTTCAATCCAGGAAATAATCAGGAAAATCAGAAATGATACCATCTAACTGCATCTTTTTGAACATGCGCATTTGTTTTTTATTGTTAACGGTCCATGTATATACTTTCATCCCGTGCTTTTGGATTCGCATTTGCAGCTTCGTACTTAAAATCGTTTGCTTTGGATTCAAAAATGATGCAAACTCGGCAATCTCTTTTAATTTTTGGTCATTAATTCGCCGTTTTATCAATACGCCCACTTGTATGTCCGGCATTAATTGATGAAACCTTTTCATGGATTCCATATCGAACGAATGTACCATTATCCTATTTTTACTTGTTGAATATTCTTGGAATTTCTCTAATTCTTCTGCAAGTTTCTGTTCAATGCCAGGATAAGCAGATGGATGTTTTATTTCGATTAAGATTCCAACTTCTGACCCGAAATTCTCCAATACCTCACTCAGTAAAGGAATCCTTTCGTTTTTATAGCGAGAATGATACCAGCTTCCTGCATCAAGTTCCTTTAATTCGGCTGCCGTGTAATCACGGAGGTTCCCTTTGCCGTTTGTGGTTCGATCCAGTGTGGGATCATGATGAACCACAAGTACATCATCTTTACTAAGATGGATATCCACTTCCAGGAAATCAGCTCCCAATTCAATTGCTTTAATATAAGATGCCATTGTATTCTCGGGGCAATATCCAGATGCACCGCGATGTCCAATTTTAAGGGGGGAATGCTGCATTATGAAGCTTTCAGGGAAATCACTCTTTGATCTTTTAGCGTAGATAGCGAACAGGACAAGTATGGTTAACAAGATAATAAGAATAAATGCAATCATCTTTCACACTCCTATTAGGCACATTATTTTAAATATCCTTTACCCAAACTTAAAGAATATAAAGAAGGAGTTAGCAGGACAGCCTTATTTCATAATTTTACATGTTAGGCAGGAAAAAATCATGTTTTACACAATGTTATAATCCAGACTTAAAGGATTTATTGTAAAGGTATGGAATACATATAATTTAAGCATCTATAAAGGAGGGAAAGCGGATGGAATTGCAGGTGAAACCGAAGTCTAAAAAATGGAAGGGGAATTTTGGTTTATATTTTTCCCTGCCCATTCTCTCTTGGGCGTTTTACGATTTTGCCAATACGATTTTTTCTTCTAATATAAATACGATTTTCTTTCCATTCTTCCTCCAGGAACAGATTGGGGAAAATGCCGTTCTTGATCAGATTGCAAGTACCTTCATCTCCTACGCTAATGCGATTGCCAGTTTGTTTCTTGTTTTGTTTTCCCCGCTGTTCGGAGTCATGATCGATCGAACGGGAAAAATGAAAAAATACATTATAATTTTTACACTCATTTCTGTTGTATGTACATTTTTAATGGGGGTATTTGGAGGGGCTCCGTTCGATGGAAAGCTTCTGGGCATTCCAATTTCCTTAGCGATCGTCATTCTTTTATTTGTGATAGCAAAGTTTTTCTATCATTCGAGTCTTGTTTTCTATGATACGATGATGAGTGATTTAGGCACGAAACAGCAATTGCCGCTTATATCAGGATTTGGAGTGGCGGTAGGTTATCTTGGAACGTTAGTGGGACTGTCGATCTATCCATTCATTAGTAAAGGGAGTTCACATGAAGCCTTTATTCCAACGGCGATTTTATTTCTGGTTTTTTCCCTTCCTTTATTCTTTTTCTTAAAAGAGACTCCAAAACAGCAAAAAGCGAAACAACCTTTTTTATCCGGTTATAAGGAAATTAAATCAACATTTAAAGAGATGCAATCCTATCGATTGGTTTTTACATTCATGATTGCTTATTTCTTTTTAAATGATGCAATTGCTACCACTATAGGCATGATGGCCGTATATGCCAAGACTGTAGTTGGATTTTCCTCAAGCGGATTCATTTTGCTTTACTTGGTATCGACAGTATCGAGTATTGCCGGATCGTTTCTGTTTGGATATATCACTCAGTCGAAGGGACCGCGGCTAGCAGTGACATATGTGGGAGTTCTGCTCTTGGTCGCTTTATTTATAGCAGTCTTCGCACAAACCGCTCTTTGGTTTTGGGTTGCAGGGAGTATGTTTGGTATTTCACTAGGTTCGATGTGGGTGACATCACGGACATATATCATTGAATTGACCCCGGTAGAGAAGAGGGGGCAATTTTTTGGACTATTTGCATTCTCCGGAAAAGTTTCTTCCATAATCGGTCCGCTTTTATATGGAACGATAACGTTGGTATTCCATGACCTCGGTACATTGGCGAGCCGGATGGCATTAGGGTCACTGATCATCATGGCGGTAATAGGTCTGGGCTTTCTTTTGAAGTTGAAGGGATTGGAAGAAGTGAAATAGTAAAAAGGGAAGGGAGCCGGCCTTAATGCCGTATCCATTCCCTTACATATTTTTATACTAAAATCAAGGTGACATCGACGTTCCCGCGAATTGCTTTTGAATAAGGGCAGGTCATGTGAGCTTTTTTGGAAAAGTCTTCGGCTTCTTCCCTGCTTAGGTCGGGAATCGAAACATCCAACCTTACAGCTAATTTAAAACCACCGTCTTCCTCATCTTTACCAATCGTGACATTTGCCGTCACGGAAGTATCGACTTTTTTCTTTTCTTTTTGCAGAACAAGATTCAAGGCACTGTCAAAACAAGCTGCATAACCGGCTGCAAATAACTGTTCAGGATTTGTAGCACGCTCACCGGAACCACCTAATTCCTTCGGTGACCTCACATCGAAATCCAGAATCCCGTCCTCTGATTTAACATGTCCCTCACGACCACCGTGTACGGTAACTGTAGCTGTATATAATGGTTTCAATGAAAACAACTCCTTTGTTTATTCTTATTATCTTTAGTTCCCTACTGTAAGTCTTTTTAAACAAAATGAAAGCAAATGTATGGGTAGTATTGTTTGAAATTGGTTTTAAATTGGAAGATATTGTTTTATAATGTACTGTATTAGGAGATGTAATACACCCATTTGCTAGGAGGGGTTGATGATGTTTGAGTTGGATGTCCAAAGTGGAAAGCCGATATATGAGCAATTGATGGATAAGTTTAAGGAACTAATGATCAATGAAGTTTTACAGGAACATAATCAGCTCCCATCCATACGAATATTGGCTCAGGAATTGACCATCAATCCGAATACGATCCAGAAAGCGTACAAGCAGCTTGAATCTGACGGGTTTATATATACATTGCCAGGCAAAGGGAATTTCGTGGCACCTCCTAAATCTTTAAAAAACTCATTAAAAGAAGAAAAGATCAGAAAGGAGCTCTCAAAGGTACTCGCTGAAGCTCTGTATATCGGAATCGATAAACATGAAATTTATAGATTAATAAAGGAAATCAGTCCATTGGCAAAGGGGGGAGAATCATGATTGAAATAAAACAGGTGAGTAAATTATATGAAGGAAAAGAAGCGATCAAAAACGTCACCTTGTTCATACAAAAAGGCTCCATATTCGGGTTATTAGGTTCAAATGGGGCAGGGAAAACGACTTTATTAAAAATGCTTTCAGGCAATCTGATACAGGACGCAGGTGAAGTTCTTATTGATCGATCATATGTGTTTGAAAACCGTGTAGTGAAAAATCGTTGTTTCTTCCTTCCTGATATACCTTATTTCCTGGCTAACTATACGATCATGCAAATGGCAGGTTTTTATAGTCATATTTATAGTGAGTGGAATCAAGAACGTTTCTATCAATTACAGGAAGTATTCCAGATCCCCATCCAAACTAAAATACATAAACTATCGAAGGGGATGCAGAGACAGGTTGCTTTTTGGCTCGCACTCTCGACGATGCCGGAAGTTCTCATCCTGGATGAACCTTTTGATGGATTAGATCCGGTCATGCGTAAAAATGTGAGACAGTTGTTGATTCAGGATGTATCGGAAAGGGGTATGACGATTTTACTATCGTCCCATAATCTCAGGGAAATTGAAGATTTAGCCGATCATGTAGGGATTTTGCACAAGGGTGAACTTGTTATCGAAAAGGATTTGAATGACTTAAAAGCGGATGTACACAAAGTGCAAATTGCCTTTAAACATAAAATTCCCCACGGTTTATACCGCGGAATTCAAATTCTTAATAAGGAAAGACGCGGCAGCGTGATCGTTTGCATCGTTAAAGGTAAAGAATCCATGATTAAATCGCACTTTAATCAGTATCAGCCAGAAATATTAGATATTCTCCCACTTACTCTAGAGGAGATATTCATTTATGAAATGGGGGATATCGGTTATGTCATCCAGAATAACCTGGTTTAATAGAGAACTGATTATCTATATATTCAGAAGCACTGGCTGGATTGGCTTCCTGTATCTCGTAGGCCTCATATTTGCCCTGCCTCTGGAAATGTTAGCGATTATCTTGAATGAGAACAATGAATATGTGGAATTCGAAAACCTTTTTTCCTGTCAGCAGATGATACAGTTTGTCTTGGTCATCGTTATTCCAGTATTACTTGCCATCTTCCTTTTTCGGTTCTTACAAATGAAACAAGCTTCAGACTTTATTCATAGTTTACCGATTACTAGACGCAGCATCTACGTTCATATGATTGGGACGGGAATTGGCTTCATGGGTTTACCGATTTTACTTACAGGCTCAATATTGATATTATTTCACTCGGCAATTGATGTAGAAAGGCTATATACCATGACGGATATATGGTCTTGGATGGGGACTACATTTATTTTGGAAGCTTTGATCTTTTCTGTTGCCGTTCTTGTTGGAATGGTGACGGGATTATCAGCATTTCAAGGATTGCTGACCTATATTTTTCTTGCTTTGCCGGTGGGGCTGTTTGTTTTGTTTGCAGCCAATGTGAAGTTTTTGATAGAAGGATTTTCAACAGATTATTATCTTAGTGCCAATATGAATGGCATCTCCCCCTTATTAGCAGCAACGGAGATGGAAAAAATCACTTTTTTCTCTATTAATACATTAATTTATAGTATAGTAACCTTTCTATTTCTGATCAGCTCTCTTTTTCTCTATGAGAGGAGAAAGCTGGAGCATGTGTCGCAGGCATTTGTTTACCCGAAGATTAAGCCATTATTTAAATTCGTCCTGACATTATGCATGATGCTGTTCACAGGTCTTTATTTTAGCGAAACGACAGGAAAACCTGGGTGGATTTTCTTCGGATATGCCGTCGGTTCTTTGCTTGGATATTATTTAGGGGAAATCGTCCTGCAAAAGACTTGGCGAATACGGGTCAAGCTGAAAGGTTATGTAACATTTATAGTGGTTATCATTGTGCTGACACTCTTTATAAAAATAGATCCCATTCAGTATAAGGCCAAGGTTCCTGATGAAAAGATGATTAGCCAAATTTATATTGGCGATTCTCCTTTGTTTTTTGAAGATGATGACACGTCGAATAAAGCTTCCAATTATCTTAATGAGAAGGAAAATATAGAAGCGATCAGGTTATTGCATCAGGAAATTATCGATAAGGGTAAAAAGGTTTCCATTGGTGAATTGAATGATGGACAATCCGTATTTCTGATGTATGAACTCAAGAATGGCAAACGGTTAGCAAGAGAGTACCATTTGCAAAATTACGACTCTTACATGCCGCTATTGGCGAAAATATATGAGTCGAATGAATATAAAAAAATGGTTAATGAGTTATTGAATGTTTCTACTGAAGACATATCTAAAATCAAGATAACGGCGAGCGGACAAGTGGACAAATCAATAACGATTACGGACGGCCAACAGCTGGAAACTGCCGTACAGGCATTGTCTGAGGATCTGAATAATCAATCGTTCGCCCAAATGACATCTTCTTTTGGTGATTATGCCACCATCGAAATTCTTTTGAATAATAACAAAACCATTTATATGAATTGGGACTCTTCATATACTCAGTTTTCAAAATGGATGGAAAGTACCGGACAATCGGAAAAAGCTCGGTTAATGGCTGATGATATCTCTTATATCCTGGTTGCGAAGACCGATTCGGAAATTTATCATTCGAGTTCTGAAAGTGAACTTGCACAGCAGATTGAACAACAGCCAAATCGCTTGAAAATTAAGACGGCTTTGGAAATCGAGACGGCCATTGATAATGCCCAAATCGATTGGGGCGGAGAGTATTCAGCTGCCTTTTATTATAAAGAAAGCAGAGATGTGGACATTAAGAGTTTTTCTGGCGAACATGTTCCTGGCTTCATTGTGGATCATTTTAATGAAAGATAACGTGAATAATTCGCTTGTACACATATATAGGAAAGGATGCCGCCCAATATGGCGGCATCCTTTTACATTGCCTATCAATTATGTTTGTGTATCTATGCTTTAGAGTTTTACGACGTTTTTGGCTTGAGGTCCGCGGTTTCCTTCTTCGATCTCAAATTCAACCTCTTGACCTTCATCAAGGCTCTTGAAACCTTCTCCTTGAATGGCGGAAAAATGTACGAATACATCATCTTCGTTTGGTACTTCGATGAATCCAAATCCTTTGTCACTATTGAACCATTTCACTTTACCTGTTACTGTCATTCGATGAATCCTCCTAAAAAGTAAAAAATATTAATGGTGATGATTTTACCTGGATGGGAAAATCAATTCACACATTATCAAGCATCCACATTCAAGTTAAAGTATCATACGAAGATGCTTGATAATATGTGAAAGCCTATATTATTAACCCACTAACCCCTGGAGAAATTTCCAGTTTTTTAGTATATACCCACCTTTATAAAGGATAAAACAAATGGAAGCAATTTATACATTCCCATTTAGGGAAAATAATATTAGGGTTTTATAAAGGGAAGTATAACGGTATTGTCGTGCAGAGAATTTTCCTGGTTTGAAATTTGACGGGGATGCCATGTCCAAAAGGAAAAGCCTTTATGGTTGAAATTAAAATAATCGGGTATAGGATAAGAAAGAAAGGACGGATGAAAAATGAAAAAATTATTAAAAAGGGCCCTCATTTTTGCTGCTCCCATCATATTCAAGGAAGTAAAAAAACGTTGGAAGAACAAGCGGAATCAAAAAGCGATTAAAACTGCAAGGTAAATGAGTTAAACCATGAATAAATGAACGATAACCATAAGGATAAAGATAAGGGGCGCTGATTAAGCGTCTTTTGTTTTGCCATCTGGACAAATCCTCTTATGGTGTTTCATTCACCTCTACATCTTTCCTTCATATCGTGTTAAAATAGAAAGGTTGATTGACATGAATGCAGAGTAGCCAAGGCTCATGCCTTATGATATATTTTTTCTTACATATATTGTGTAGGATCAGGATTTTTTCATACAAAGAAAGGTTGCTATTCCAATGTAAAAAATATAGTAAATCTCCTATAAATTTTTTTTGATGACTCCAATAATGAAAGGAACATTTTATGACTACATTAATAGACGAGGTTCAATCCCGACGGACCTTCGCAATCATCTCTCACCCGGATGCCGGGAAAACGACTTTGACAGAAAAATTATTGCTGTTTGGCGGCGCGATCCGTGATGCCGGAACAGTTAAAGCTAGAAAAACAGGGAAGTATGCAACAAGTGACTGGATGGAGATTGAAAAGCAACGGGGAATTTCCGTTACATCTTCAGTCATGCAATTCGATTATGATGATTTCCGTGTCAATATTCTCGATACACCAGGCCACCAAGATTTTAGTGAAGACACCTATCGTACACTGATGGCTGTTGATAGCGCCGTGATGATTATCGATTCGGCAAAGGGTATCGAGGATCAGACAGTTAAATTATTCAAAGTATGCCGGATGAGGGGCATCCCGATTTTCACTTTTATCAATAAAATGGACCGACAAGGTAAAACGCCGCTTGAATTGCTTGCCGAACTCGAAGAGGTATTAGGTATAGAAACATATCCAATGAACTGGCCGATTGGGATGGGAAAAGACTTCGTGGGCATTTACGACAGGTTCAATAATCGGATTGAACAGTTCAAAACTGAAGGGGAAGAGCGTTTCCTTCCGTTGAATGACGAAGGTGAACTCGAAGTGGATCATAAACTTAAGGATTCCCAGTTATATGAGCAAACTTTGGAAGAAATCATGCTGTTAACGGAAGCGGGTAACCAATTCTCTGAAGAAAACATTGCGAATGGAAAACTAAGTCCCGTATTTTTCGGAAGTGCTTTAACGACATTCGGTGTTCAGACGTTTTTGGATGCTTATTTGAAATTTGCACCAGCTCCACAAGCACGGATGACAACGTCTGGTGAAATGGACCCTGTTAGTAATGATTTTTCTGGCTTTATTTTCAAGATCCAAGCGAATATGAACCCAAAACACCGTGACCGAATTGCTTTCCTTCGTATCTGCTCCGGTAAATTCGAGCGTGGAATGAGCGTAAACTTGAGCAGGACAGGGAAACCGATTAACCTGTCTTCTTCTACCCAATTCATGGCTGATGATCGGAACACCGTAAATGAAGCGGTAAGCGGAGATATCATCGGTTTATATGATACCGGTAACTACCAGATTGGAGATACGATCACAACTAGCAAAGACATGTTCCAGTTTGAAAGGCTGCCTCAGTTTACACCGGAACTATTCATGAGGGTAACAGCTAAAAACGTCATGAAACAGAAGCATTTCCATAAAGGAATTAACCAACTTGTACAAGAAGGGGCAATTCAGCTCTTCAAAACGGTTCGGATGGAAGAATATCTGCTTGGTGCGGTTGGGCAACTTCAATTCGAAGTATTCGAGCATCGAATGAGGAACGAGTACAATGTTGAAGTCGTGATGGAGCGCATGGGCAGTAAGATTACACGTTGGGCTGAAGATGAGAAGCTGGATGAAAACCTTCATAGCTCAAGAAGCATCCTTGTTAAAGACCGGTTTGATAAATATGCATTCTTATTTGAAAATGAGTTTGCACTTCGTTGGTTCCAAGATAAAAATCCTGACGTGGAATTATATAATCCAATGGATTTGAAATAATGGAAAAGCCCGTGTAATATACACGGGCTTTTTTCATTATCTGGAGCATTGTTTAAATATCGAAAGGTTTTTTTGATAGTACCTTAAACATGTTTCCGCGGCTATATTTACCTGTTATTATGTGAAATTATCTATAGAGCAAATTTATGGAGGAACTTCAAAATCAATCAGGCTTCGACTTACTGTTAAAACAAAATCACCTAGGCGGAGGATTAGCTTGGTACATTGGATCAGTAACCCCTGACATTTGGGATGTATATCATTTAAATCAATAGTTTAACTGGAAAACTTCGGATGGTGGAGATTGTTCAGCTTGGAGAATAAGGTCCTTTTAGGGTCTAAATCTGCAAGCTTTTTTTGTGTAATCAAAAAAGCAGATTCCAGATAAAAGTAATATAAACAATAAAGACTGATGTTATAAATACATAAGTAGGATTTGCATGTATTTTCGATTTATAGGTTTCAAATGCCCGGTATACATCTTCACTGATGACTACAATTACTAATCTTTTTTCATGATCATTAACATATCTCTAGTAATTAAATGATCTTTTCTATGTTTAGGCCATTTTACACAATTGATGAGTAAGTCTAAACCTTGAGTACTGTCTTAATACATTGTTGATTTGAAATCTGTTGAAAATGCGGGTATTTTAATCATTACCCCTGTTTTAAACATGTCGACTTTAGATAAACGGAAACAGGGAGATAGAAGATGTTAGACAGCTGTATTTTTGAAAATTAAATAGTAACTAATTGGAAAGGTTAAATAAGAAAATCGTAGCAACTTTTAGCATGGTAAGAATTGCTGGGATATTCCGCGAAACTTCTTAATGAACTGCATAATAATAATTGAAAATTTGTGGCTTTAACCCTGGTGCAGGAGGAGAATAGCAAAAATAACTTATATTCAACTACCGAGGTATGCATTTATACCCAAGCCTACGAAGGTATAGTCGGTTTTATCATTGGAAAATATTGCAGATGAATCAGTATTTTTAAGGATACGATTGACAAATGGTTAGGTAATATCTTATCACAATTGAATTAAATCAATTGGCTACCTTTTTGGAACTTGATAAAGTACCGAATAATTGTGTGATGTAAGCAAAATGAACATACTTAACATAAAAAGTATCTTCCTTAAAGTTAATAGAGTTTTTAGACCAAAGAGGTGTGTAGCAGTGAAAAAAGGGAAATGGAGTCTACAGTTTACTATTATGATACTGGTGTGTGGGGTAGTAGCCCTATCATTATTTATTACAGATATTCTTATTAGCCAAACTGTTGCGGATACAATAGAGAAGAGCCAGACTGAAAAAGCAGTAAACGTAGCACGCATGGCAGCACAAACGCCGCTTGTAATTGAAGCGTTAAGTGGAAGTGGGAAAAATCAGGAAGTTCAGCAATTTACCAATAGGATAAAAAAATCGACAGATGTAGAATTTGTAGTAATAATCGATAATAATGGAATTCGGAAAACTCACCCCGATCCAAGTAAAATAGGGAAAAAATTTGTTGGAGGGGATGAGAAAGATGTATTACGAGGTAGAGAGCACATATCTATTTCCAAAGGAACTTTAGGCAGGTCTTTGCGTTCTTTCACCCCTGTTTATGATTCAGAGGATAATCAAATTGGAGCCGTGGTGGTCGGTATTTCTCTTCAAAAAGTTAATGATGCTGTTTTAAAAAGCCGTTTTAATATTTATGTAGGAACCGTTTTTGGAATATTAACCGGAATTGCCGGGGCAATACTTTTGGCAAGGTATATTAAGAAAATATTATTTGGGCTGGAACCTTTTGCTATTGCGAAGGTTTTAAAAGAGCGAAACGCCATTTTACAATCAGTTCGGGAGGGAATTATAGCGGTAGATCAGAGTTCAACCATTACTCTCGTAAACAAAGCAGCTTTAAAGATATTTAAAAAAGCGGGCATTAATGAAAATCCAACGGGTAAAAAGGTAACTAGTTACATGCCTGACTCAAACCTGGATAGAATCCTGGAGACCGGCAAGGTCGAATTAGATAAAGAGCAGGATTTAAAAGATAGTGTCTTACTAGTGAATAAGGTACCAGTATTTGTGAAGGATGAAATCGTAGGTGCCGTGGCTACATTTCGTGATAAAACTGAAATACATCTGCTGGCGGAACAGCTGACTGGAGTCCGTTTATATGCTGAATCGTTAAGGGCCCAGTCGCACGAATTCATGAACAAACTTCATGTAATACTTGGTATGGTGCATATGCATTACTATGATCAGCTTGCAGCATATATTAGTGATCTTGTTGACCACAGAGAAAACGAGATTGGCTTTATTACCAAAACCGTTAAAGATCCAGTACTAGCCGGTTTTTTAATTGGAAAACTAAGTTATGCCAGGGAAGCAGGTGCTAAGCTGGCATTATCCTCTGACTTTCAATTGCCAGAACCAGAAAATGCATCTATTACTCATGAGCTAATTACGATAATAGGAAATTTGATTGACAATGCTATAGAAGCAGTGGAAAAAAGGCCCGTTAAACGAATTGAATTAAAGTTTGATTATGCAGATGATATTTTAACTATTGAAGTTCATGATACTGGACAGGGAATATCTGATGCCAATCTTAATCATATCCTTCTAAAAGGATTTACAACAAAAGGAGAGGACAGGGGGATTGGTTTATATTTGGTTAAGGCAAGCCTGGATAAGCTAGGTGGAGATCTCGATATTAGTTCAAAAGAAGGTCAAGAAACAACGTTTGTGGTTTATATACCATACAAAAGCAAGGGTGATGTAGGATGATTAAGGTAATGATCGTAGAAGATGACCCGATGGTTGCAGAGTTCAATAAGCGCTATTTGAATCAAGTCGATGGATACGAATTAGCTGCTGTCTGTTCCTCAGTGGATCAAGCTCTGAATGTATTGGAAAATCAAAGAATAGGGTTAGTTCTATTAGACATTTTCATGCCAGGGAAAAATGGACTCGATTTACTCTCACAAATTCGAGAAAGTGAAAAAGAGATAGATGTTATTGTCATTTCTGCTGCGTCGGACATTGAGAGGATTCAGAAAGCATTAAGACTAGGCGCTGTTGATTATTTAATTAAGCCGTTTGAATTTGAACGTTTTAACGCGGCCTTATCAGCATATCGGAACAAATCAGATTTTATTCAAGATAAAAATATGCTAAATCAAGAAGAATTAGATTATCGAATATTGCATCAAGAAGAAATTCATTTACCAGAGGAATTACCGAAAGGATTGGCTCAAGATACCTTAAAGATTATATGGAATGTGATACGGGTATTTAAAAATGCTCCCTTTTCAACAGAGGAAGTCGTAAATGTGGCGGGTATATCCAGGGTATCAGTAAGGAAATATTTAAAATTCATGAAGGATATCGGGGTCCTGGATGTTAAGGTAATCTATGGAACGGTAGGCCGACCAGTCTCCCAACACAAATTTAATGATGACAAGAGCCATATTATTCAACGTTATCTGTAAGTAGCCAAATGGCTGCTTACTTTTTTTAATTACATAATACTAAAATTAGTTAAATAAGCTAGTGTCCCCCGTAAATGACTACTAAGATATAGACTGGCGATTGAGTTATTTATAAATTTTTCACAAGGATTGAACAAATAAGCAGTAATGAGGAAATATTTAAGTTTTTATGTGCTGTATATTTATTTTCCTTTTTACAGTTTTCTTTTAGTAATTACACTTCCCCGGGGAAGAATATACTCTATTGCCTGGTAATGATCATTTTTAAATATACATTTTTAGGAAGAGGGTACGTCTATGACAGCATATGAAAAGACAAAAAAGGGCTTGGAAACAACTTTAAGAGGAAAAGGTATTCTGTCAAACCCTTTTATTAATAAAGGGGTTGCTTTCACTAAGGAAGAAAGAAATGAACTAGGATTGGTAGGCTTGCTGCCATCCCAGGTGCTTACTCTTGAGGAACAAGTAAAAAGAGCTTATGAACAATTCTCCACTCAACCTACCAATATTCGGAAGAATGGAATGTTATATGATTTATTTAATAGGAATGTGGTACTGTTTTACCGCCTACTTAAAGACCATCTAAGTGAAATACTTCCGATCATTTACACACCTACTGTAGGAGAGGCCATTCAACAGTACTCCCAAGAATATCACCGTCCAGGAGGTCTATACCTATCTATTGATAATATGGAGGGAATGGAAGATGCATTTAAAAACCTGGACCTTTCATCTGATGATATCGATTTAATAGTTGTTACAGATTCTGAAAGTATTCTTGGAATCGGAGATCAGGGAGTTGGCGGAATTAACATAGCCATTGGCAAATTGGCAGTCTACACTGCAGCTGCGGGAATTGATCCAAGCAGGGTGCTGCCTATTGTCCTGGATGTTGGGACTGACAATGAAAGCCTGATTAGTGATCCACTGTATATTGGTAACAGGTTTGGGCGTGTTCGCGGTGATGAATACACCAAATTCATTGATTTATTTGTTAAAAAGTCTCAAGCCTTCTTCCCAAGGGTATTACTTCACTGGGAAGACTTTGGAAATATAAATGCACGAAATATAATCGATAATTATGGCGAAAAGATCCTCACTTTTAATGATGATATACAAGGTACAGGTGCAGTAACACTAGCCGCCGTAAAGTCTGCATTACAAGTAACTGGTGTTCCTTTAAAGGAACAAAGAGTTGTTGTTTTTGGTCCAGGTGCAGCAGGAATCGGTAATGCTGATCAGATGGTTGAAGCCATGATCCTTGATGGCATTTCCAGAGAAGAGGCATATGGTAACTTTTGGGCCGTCGATTATCGTGGATTGTTGATAGATGACATTCCGGATGTTTTGAAATTCCAAAAGTCGTATTGCCGGAAAGCTGAAGAAGTCGAGGAATGGGCTCGGAATGAAGTCGGAATTATCCCGTTATTAGAGGTAATAAAAAAGGTTAAACCAACCATCTTAATAGGCACCTCTGGTCAAACAGGAGCTTTCTCAGAAGAAGTTGTAAAAGAAATGGCAAAGCACGTGGAACATCCTATTATTATGCCGATGTCAAATCCGACTGCCTTAGCGGAAGCTGTTCCTGAAGACCTTATAAAGTGGACTCAAGGTAAAGCCTTAATAGCGACAGGAAGCCCGTTTGATGATGTTGACTATAATGGTGTGACTTATACAATCGGACAATCTAATAATGCATATATTTTTCCAGGACTTGGACTTGGTGCAATTGTCGCAGAAGCAACAATAATCTCTAAGGGCATGCTTGCAGCAGCATCATCTGCTGTTTCAAGATTATCGGATAGCAATAAGCATGGTGCTTCTTTACTCCCTTCAATCAAACAATTGCAAGAGGTTTCTAAATCTGTAGCCATCGAAGTGGCCAAGACAGCCATTGAAGAAGGAGTTGCGAAAGCGGATATAACAGATATTGAAAAAGCAATTACAGAATCCATGTGGAAGCCGGAGTACAAAACTATTCATAGGAAATAATTCCAGATTATTTTGTTGTCTCAAAAGAATAGGGATCCGTTTTAGGGGAATCTCCGTATAAGTCAGTCATATTAGAATCTTTTAAATAGGACAATTTTTTGGAAAGAGAAGTGCATCTCGAGTGAATATTGGGAATATATTTTTAACATTGATACCAATCTTTTTTACAATTATTATTGGTTATTTGGGTGGCTATTTTAAAGTTTTTAATTCAGAATCATCCAAAGGGCTTAATACGTTAGTTACAAAATTTGCATTACCTGCACACTTATTCATTGGGATCACAACAACCTCAAAACAAACCTTAATTAATCAATGGTCATTTTTCTTAACTATGACCATAGGTGTTATTGGCTTTTACATTATCCTTTTAATAGTGGCTCGTTTGGTGTTTAAATACGATTTAACTGCAGCATCTATGTTTTCATTAAACGCAACTCAGCCAGCTTTTGCTTTTATGGGGATATCTGTATTAGGCAGTTTGTTTGGGGCGCAAGAGATAGCTATACCTATTGCGATTACCGGTATTGTGGTGAATGCCCTTCTGGATCCATTAGCAACAATAGTTGGTACGGTCGGACAATCCAGATTGGGTAAATCTAAAGATGAAAAAACAAACATTTTGGGTATCGTTTTGCATGGTCTTAGCGAACCGCTTGCATGTATTCCCTTACTTGCTGTTGTATTAACACTATTAGGGTTCCAGGCACCGGATATCATAAAAAATGCGCTCGATCAAATTGGGTCAGTGACATCTGGGGTTGCATTATTTGCTGTTGGTGTAACCGTGGGTATCCGTAAGATTAGCTTACGACCAATTGCTTTTGGTATTTCCATTTTAAAAGTTGTGGCTATTCCATTATATATGATTCTGGTTGCCCATCTAATTGGCCTTGATCATGCAGATACAATTAAAGCTATTTTGCTAGTATCATTTCCGGGATCTGCTGTAGCGGCAATGATTTCAACTAGATTTGATTCGTTATCAACTGAAACAGCATCTTCATTTGTAATTAGTACCATTCTATCTTTAATTACATTACCTATCTATATATCCTTGTTAATGTAGCCTTCAAAGTATCCATCCTTCTTGGATGGATACTTTTCAACGGAAGTTTGTGAAATGCTTAACAAACTTATTGTATAACATTAACCTTTTTTTGAAAAGAGGAGATGTTGGCTATTTTCATTTAAGGGGATGGAGTTTGATTAAAGGTGTAAGTCCAGGAAAATGCGTCGCAAATAGTATTATAATAAAAGGATTAGTATAATTACACATACGAATGCAGCAGTTGATGAAATTTAAAATCTAAATCTAGAATATCTGTTTGGTGCAGTTGGACAACTTCAATTTGAAGTATTCGAGCATCGAATGAGGAATGAGTACAATGTTGAAGTCTTGATGGAGCGTTTGGGCAGTAAAATCACACGTTGGGCTGAAGATGAAAAGCTAGATGAAAAACTTCATAGCTCAAGAAGCATCCTTGTTAAAGACCGGTTTGATAAATATGCATTCTTATTTGAAAATGAGTTTGCACTTCGTTGGTTCCAAGATAAAAATCCTGACGTGGAATTATATAATCCAATAGATTTGAAATAATGAAGAAAGTCCGTGTGATGTACACGGGCTTTTTTTCATTATCTGGATCTTTTTTAATATTCAAAGTTTCTTTTCGTACATTATACAATGTACTATAACTTCAATTGTCTAACATTATGACCTTCCTGTATGTTGGCACTCGTAAAGTACTTTCGGAAATGTGGGGTAATTTCCTCGATTGATATAGTTCTTTCGGCCTGATAGAATGCATGCTAGTGAAAAATGGATGGATAGAATCACATCATAACCCTCCAATCGTCATGATAATAAAGGGGGTTTTTCTCGTTCTATAGGGAGATACAACCAAGATTATTACCCCAATTTACAGCATTAACATCTATCCTCTATTATTTAACAGAAGATACTAAATCTTCTAAAAAATAAGGAGGAACGGAATAATGAAATTTTCTAAAGGGAAACATGTTGTATCAGGCACCCTTGCTGCCGGGCTTCTTCTATCTACAACCTTTTCGATTCATCCATTGGCGGAGAAACCAGAAGTGACGGTTACCCATAAAAATGTTGAAGACATTTTATCGAACTTATCCAAGGAACAACGACAAGCAATTCAGAAGCTAAACGCTGGTCCTAACTTCACCATTTCTCCAGATATAAAAACAAATAGCCCGGAGCTGGTTTCCGTAATTGTTGAGTTCGAACAAGCTCCTGCACAGGTCGCCGTCAAAAAACAAGCGGTGCTTGGGAAAAAAATGACGATTGCTTCCGCAAAAAATAACGTAGATCAGTCACATCAAGAATTTAATAGCTATATTAAATCTTTGAAAAAGAAAAAAGATTTTTCCAAGTATGATTCCAGTAAATTAACGATAAACAGAGAATATAAACATGCATTTAACGGCGTTTCCATGACGTTGCCAGGAGTTGCGGTAAAAGATTTACTTCAATCAGGGGCAGTTAAACGAATCTGGAATAATGCAAAAATCCAATTGGAGCTTCCGGTTCAAGAAAAAGGAATCACTCCAAAAATGGCTGATAGCATTCCTCAAATTGGAGTAGATAAACTTCATGAAGAAAATATAAAAGGAAAAGGGATCAAAGTTGGTGTCCTTGATACTGGCATCGATTATAATCACCCCGATTTAACCAAAGCATATAAAGGATACAGAAGTAAAAAAGGCGAGAATCCTAAGGACATTGAGCCTTCATCGGTTAAGGGCTGGGATTTCGTCGATAATGATGCAGACCCGATGGAGACAACCTATGAAAATTGGAAATCATCCGGTCAACCGGAATTCACCAGCAGTGGTTCTGCTTACTATACAGCTCATGGCACACACGTTTCTGGAACGATCGCCGCAACAAAAACAAATGAAGTGGATTATGCAGTGAAAGGTGTTGCTCCTGAAGCCGACCTCTATACATACCGTGTATTAGGACCGTATGGTTCCGGTTCAAATGAAGGTGTAATAGCAGGAATTGATAAAGCAGTCAGTGATGGTATGGATATCATGAATCTATCACTTGGATCATCTGTCAATGATCCGCTTGATCCTACTTCTGTAGCGATCAACAATGCAATGCTTTCTGGAGTTGTCTCCGTTGTTGCTGCCGGTAATGCGGGGCCAGGTGCGAAAACTTTAGGCTCTCCTGGAACAGCTGCCCTTGGCATTTCAGTTGGGGCAAGTGATTCTGCCATGAAGATCCCTACCATAACTGCTGAGGCTGGAAAGAATACATTTGAAAACATGAAACTTTTAGGTAAAAACTTTTCGGATCGGATTGAAGAATTAACTGGTCAATCGCTTCCGGTCGTTTATACCGGCATTGGACAGGAAAGCGACTTTAAAGGGAAAGATGTTCGAGATAAAATTGCTCTTATTGAGCGGGGAACGCTTACGTTTGATGTGAAAATAAAGAATGCAAAGGCCGCTGGGGCAAAAGCAGTTATCATCTATAACAATGTGGATGGCGAAATCACCTCATATGTTGGGGAAGGAACTGATTTTATCCCTACTTTCCGATTAACCAAAGAAGATGGGGTAAAATTAAAAGCTGTTGAAAATGGATCCCTTACATTTAAAGATACAGGGAATACGAAAACAGTCGGAGATAATTTGGCAGACTTCAGTTCCAGAGGTCCAGTTAACGGAAATTACGATATTAAGCCAGATTTAGTTGCGCCGGGCGTTGCCGTTTTCTCCACAGAGCCGGAATATATCAATAGTCCAGATGATGGAATTGATTACACCACATCTTACGGACGTATGCAAGGCACTTCAATGGCTACACCGCATGTTACGGGTGTTGCTGCTTTAATATTACAAGAACACGGGGATTATGACCCATTTGATGTGAAAGAAGCACTCATGAATACATCCGTTGATTTACAAAAAGATCATTCGGTGAATGAAGTAGGGGCAGGCCGTATCGATGCCTATGATGCCGTGCATGTGGATACTTCGATAAAAGTATTGGATAAAACCGAAATTGTCGAAGGTGATAAAACGACAGAAATTAACGAGGAAACGGGCTCACTTGCATTTGGCCGGGAATATATAAGAGACAATGATGAAGCGATTGAACTCACGAAAAAAGTGGAAATTGAAAATAAGGGAAAAAAGAAAAAATATACCATTGATGTTGAATACCATAAAAATATTAAAGGTGTACAAGATGCCAATGCAAATGGCGTAAAGGTAAAAGTGAAGAAGTCGGTTACAGTGGCCAAAGGTAATTCCAAAATAATCGAACCAACCATCATCGTTCCTGCAACAGCAAAAGAAGGGGCATATGAAGGATACCTTCACATCACAAATTCTGAAAATGATGAAGAAACGTATCAAATTCCATTTTCGATCACCGTAACGGATAAAGGTATTGATTATGTTGAAACGGACAGTCCATCAATTGCTAATGATTTTCCGTTTTGGCAATACTATAATCCATTTATGAATGCAATGTTTCAGTTGAAAAGCCCAATGGAAACGGTGGATGTTATCCTAAAAGATACGAAGTCCGGTAAGCCATTAGGATTCGTAGGGAGCCTCAATGCTTCTAGGTTCGAACCAGATAGACCATATTATATTCTTTTTGCGTTTACTGGTCATGTATATCCATTTACAAACGATCCAGAGCATCCGATTTCCGATACGTATAAGAAACTTCCAGAAGGGGACTACACTCTAGAGTTCATAGGAAGTGATGAGTCGGGAAAAGCCTACTCAGCTGGCACGGCCGCAATAGTCGATAACACCCCTCCAGACGTAAAATGGGACAAAGAACCAGGCGTATATGAAATAAATGACTCGATGTTTACAGAAGAAGATGGTCAGAAGGCTTTCTATGTACACGGCAATGTCAATGATGCGACAGTAAAAGTACTTCAAGAGAAAGGTTTGGACTATGACCAAACTTCCAATACTATGTTTTACGATACGAGCAAATACGCATATTTTGGCAGGGAATTCCCAATCGATCCTGAAGGAAATACGAAATTCGGAATCGAAGAAAGTGATATTGCAAATGATGCACTTTATCTAAGGTTGGCAACTACAGATATGGCAACAGCAATGAATCCTCAAGATTATGTGTTTTTAAAAGAAGGGACTGAATATGTAACATCAAACTATGATAAAGAAGTGCTGAAAAAGGATGATACCTTTACCATGACTTTATCAGTCAATAATGTAAAACGGTTCCTTTCAGGAGAATATACGATCAAGTATGAAGGTGACCTTTATCAATTTAAAAATGCTAAACTTTCTAGTGAAATAAAAAAATATGCAAAAGAAAAAGGGTTGGATGTTTCTTTAACCAAGCCAGTCGTTAATGATGCTGATTATTTTAATGTAGTCAAAGTTGGCGCTGAATTAACAGGAAAGGCATTTAAAGGTTTAAACGGAGATATGCCTTTACTGGATGTATCCTTTAAACTTGTCGATGATACCTTTTATCATTTATATGCGGGATTGGATGTAGGGGAAGCTTCTTATATAAAACAAGGAGGCAATACTGCAACCGATCTTCCACATTACAGCGTTGACCGATATAAAATTATTTCTAAGCACTCAACTTTAAACGGATCGATTTCTCCAGAAGCGTTTTTAAGTGAGGAAGGTTATATAAAGCCAGGAAATATCACCAAAATCGGTGTGAAAGTTTATGCGCAATCAAAAGCTGGGAAAAAATATCCTGGAACACTTGATGATTGGGGACAATATATAGTCAAAGGGATTCCTGCATCAAACCAAGAATATACGCTTGTCGTTGAAACGCCATCACATCTTAAGAGCTATACAAACTTCGTTCCAGGTAAAGAAAAAGATGGAACACTTCTAGGACAGAATATTAGAATCAGGCCAAATATGAATCTAGCAGGAGATATCAATAAAGATAAAGTCATCGACATTAAAGATATTCAGGAAGTCGTTGATGCATATGGTATTAAAGATAACTCCTTAGTGAAAGAAGATATCAATCAAGACGGTATCGTTGATGAATTGGACGTCCGCCATGTCGAGAAAAACTTCTTGGCGAAAGGGCCGGATGCACCAAGTAATAAAGTGCCGAAAGAAAAAATCGGCAATAAAGGTTTGGAATACTTTTTACGTCTCATAGGACTAGAAACGAATCAATAGCATTTGCCCCAGGAAAGAAATTTTCCTGGGGCTTTTACTTTTTTTGCTATAATGGGAGGAAAAAGTTACATGGGGGAATTTTTGGTGGAGGGTAAAATCATTAAGTTTTATCGGGAAAAAGCTCAAATGACACAAAAGGAGCTTGTACAAGGAATTTGTTCCATTACACATTTAAGCAAGATTGAACGTGGGATTACCGAGTATTCCAAAGAGATGATAACCCTGTTATCCGAGAGGCTGCAAATTGATATAACAGAAGAAGTGAGAAAATACCATCTGCTGAGCGGAAAGCTTGATGAGTGGCAGAATGCTTTGATTTCACAACAGACGGAAGACACCGCTAGATTAAAAAAAGAAATAGAAGATGAGCCGCTTAGAGAGCTTCCTGATTTTCATGCTTCCTATAATTTAATCCTATCAAGGTATCATCTATTCATGAACCTTCCGGAGAAAGCGTTTGAAACGATACAAATCATCCAAGGGAAAGAGTCACAGCTCTCATCATACGAACGCAATTATTTAAAACATATTATGGGCATCTATTATTTTCTGACTGGACAATTCAAGGATTGCATCAACATCCTTACGAGCATTGATCATTCCGGATACCATCACAATGAGTATTATTATCATCTTGCACTGGCACACCATTCAACACATTCCAATATTGCATCCTACTATTACGCTGAAAAAGCGCTAGCCTATTTTCAGAAAACATTGAATGTACTAAGAATCATCGATACCGAAACGATGATGCTTGTTCAGTTGAACACAAGGGAACTTCACGACTTTGATGATACCAAGAAAAAATACGATTCCTTAATAAAAATGTGTGATACGTGCCAGGCATATGATCGTAAATCCAAGCTCCTTAACAATCTTGCTTTCGAATGTTATAGAAGGAAAAGGTTTGATGATGCACGAAAATTATACGAAAGGGCGCTTCAACTCGTTGATGAAGATAATCCTTTTTACACGATGTTTTTGGATGGATACATCAACAACGCGATAAAAGGAAAGTTATTGAATGATACAGAGCTCACGGACCTAGCTAAAAAAGGATTGAGACTTGCCCAAAAACATAATGGCATGCCACCCTTTTATTTTCAATTGCATCTATATGCAATCCAGGAAGAGGAAGAAAAATTCTACCGTTTAATAGAAGAAGAAGCTCTGCCCTATTTCCGGAAAACAGGCTACATAGTCCTGATCGATCATTATGAGAAAAAGCTGTTTCATTATTTAGTAAAGATCAATGAGTCAACCAAGGCATTGCAATTAGCCCAATTAATCATCGAATCACATAAAAGTCATTATGATGGAATGAATTGAACATATATCTATCGGAAGGAGAGTGGTAATGGTTTGCGTTTTATCAGTGAAGAGAAGTATCGCTGATAAAATCGTATTATACTAAAATATTCCTTTGACAATCTCCTGAAACTCCTATATATTTAGCTAGTACTTTAGTGCTTAAAAGCGTTTCAGTAATTGTGAGGAGTGAAAAGGTCCAAGCCTTACCTCAGAGAATATACAACATTGAAAGCGGGGAAATACATCATGCGTCTTGAAGATGCAAAGCTAAAACTCTCCTTACTTGAAGCAATTGGGGTTTTGGCCATTCTATTCTTAATCATTGCAACTGGTATCATACATTATGGACTTGCCCCCCATATTCCAATAATTGCGGCAATCCTTTTCTTATTTGTTTATGGGAAGATCAAGAAGCTGCCATTTTCGATTATGGAGGCGGCTATCGTCAAAGGTGCAGGTACTGGTATGGGAGCCATTTATATATTCTTTTTCATTGGAATGCTGATTTCCATCTGGATGGCAAGCGGGACGATCCCTACCATCATGTACTATGGGTTTGACTGGATTTCTGGGGAATATTTCTATGCGATCACGTTTCTGGTGTGTTCGCTAATTGGGCTCTGTATCGGGAGTTCACTTACAACATCAGCCACAATCGGCGTTGCTTTAATAGGTATGGCGACTGCGATGGATTTATCGTTGGCGATTACAGCCGGTGCAATCATTTCCGGTGCATTTCTTGGGGATAAAATGTCTCCATTATCCGACTCTACCAACCTTGCATCGGGAACGGTTGGAGCACCATTGTTTGAACATATTAATAATATGCTTTGGACTACGATTCCAGGTTTTTTAATATCGCTAATCATCTTTTACTTCCTTTCACCGAATGTCAAAGTTGCTCGTGTTGAGGAAATCGAAGCCATGACCAAAGCCCTGGAAATGGAAACGAATATAAGCATATGGAGTTTGATTCCGTTTGTCATCGTTCTAATCATGGCTTTGAAAAAGGTGTCAGCCATTCCGACATTGTCGGCAGGAATCATTTCGGCAGCCATCATCGCTTTCATTCAAACGCCTAATTTGACGGTTGCAAAACTAGCAGATATTTTATACGGCGGATTTGTACTCAAGAGTGGAATGGATCAACTTGACTCAATCTTATCGCGGGGCGGGATTGAAAGTATGATGTTCTCCGTTTCGATGGTGTTGTTGGCATTGGCCATGGGCGGACTATTGTTCGAATTGGGAGTCATACCTTCTATTTTAAAAGCGATCCAGGATTCATTGACGAGTGTAGCGAAAGTGATTTCCGCTACTGTACTTGCAGGAATCAGTGTGAATTTCCTGGTGGGTGAACAGTATTTGTCAGTTATACTGCCTGGGAAAGCCTTTCAGCAGAAATATGAAGATTTAGGCTTGCAGCCCAAAACGCTTGCGAGGGTACTTGAAGATGCGGGAACAGTTGTGAATCCTCTGGTTCCTTGGGGTGTTTGCGGTGTATTCCTGACACAGGTATTGGGTGTTTCAACCCTTGAATATGCCCCATTTGCATTCTTCTGCCTACTTTGTCCTTTGCTCAGTCTGATTTCTGGCTTTACGAAAATCGGTATCCATTATAAATGAAAAAAACAGGCGGTCGGTTTCGACTGCCTGTTTTTTTATGTGAAGTTCAATAACCTTACAGAGAAGGAAACCCCCTGACATGAAAATAAATGTCAGGGGTGTATTTGATCGATTATTTTGAAGACGCAATCTCATCTTTTGGGATGGACACGACCTGTTCTTTCTGTTCAAGTATATTCATTCGCATTACGACATTTTGGTATATGCCCATTGAAAGCATGAGCAGCAGTAAGGAAGATCCTCCATAACTGATGAATGGAAGAGTGATCCCTGTAATTGGGATAAGACCAGTCACTCCGCCAACGTTGATGCCAACTTGAATGCCGATCATGGATGAGATGCCGATCAATAAAAGACTTCCAAAAGGATCCTTGCATTTTGCTGAAAGCACAAACCCCCTTAGGACGATAAAACCTAGTGTCAAAAGAACGAACCCGACTCCGAATATCCCGAGCTCTTCTGCAATGACGGCCATGATGAAATCAGTATGTGATTCAGGCAGGTACCCGTATTTTTGTACACTGTCACCGAGTCCCACTCCAGTAAGGCCACCGGATCCTATCGCGAATAATGAATTGACGAGTTGATACCCGCTTTCTCCTGCCTTTCCGAAAGGGTCTGCAAACCCCGTAAAACGAGACACCTTATTTTCTGAGAGGACGGATGAGAAATTACCTGTCACGAGTACTCCTAATGCGAATATCGCAACGAATATCGCAGTAATCAAAGAAAGTTTGAATATGCTCTTAAAAGACATCCCGGATGAAATGATCATGGTACTTGAAATCAGGAAAATGACTGCTGCCGTTCCATAGTCAGGTTGTATCCCGATTAAAAAACAGATGAATACCAGAAAGAAAATCGGGGGGATGACGGCTTTATCAATACTATTGATTCGATCCTGCCTTTTTCCGTAAATGGCGGCCAGATAAATGATTATCGCCAATTTGGAAAATTCTGCTGGCTGGATCGATGCTGTCCCTACCTTGAACCAGCTTGTGGCATTTCCAGCTGTATGGCCGAAGATAAATAGCATCAAAAGGACACCGGCCATTCCAAACATCATAGACATCAAGAACATTTTGTTTTTGTACATCTTATAAGGAAGGATCATCGTGACGATCATTGCCAGGAATGAAATGAGAAAGGCCGTTTTTTGTTTCTCAAAAAAGAAATCCATGGGCTGACCGTATCGAGCAACAGCAGTAACCATACTCGAACTGTAAATCATGACTAAACCAAACAAACAGAGTAATACGACAGCGATGAAAATAGGGAAGTCGTATGCTTTAATTATTCTTTTCACTTGTGCGCTCACCTCAAATATGTATGCGCGAAAAAATCGCCTTCTTATATAGTAACGGAAAATCGGTTATATAGATAATAATTTTTATTCGATAATATGAATTTATCCTCCATTACCCAATATTAAACACTAAAACCGATAAACTAGTCTCCCGGATTTCCTTTTTGCTTATAGCCAAATTTGGATTCCTATACATTACCTTCGATAGTAAATGTGAATACTCCTTTTAATACCGAAAACTTTTTACTATATATTCCATTTATGCGGAGCTATAGAGATTACTATTCAAGGTTATTGATGACTGGGCCGTAGTTCATGGGTTTCACCAAATGAATTGTAAAACGTGACGTGATGTCGCGGATACTGTACACGAATTTGCTAAAAGAATAACTCATCTTAAGAGGTATACTTAGCTCCAATTATGTTGCAGGGAATCGAACAGGGATTTTATGGGGAGAGGGTAACGGTTGTGAACTTGGTTCCAATCGATTATATTATACAGGCTGCTGCGTCTCTGGCATTATATAAGAAGGTTCAGGAAAAAACTCGTACGTTTAGTAGTTTATGAACGTTTCTCTCATGAAGTGTTTAAGAAAAGTAGTCAGGCACTCTTATCAATCCGTCCTGGCATATTAAGGAGTGGAATAGAGTCGCTACTATAAAATGTCACTTAGAAAGGGCGTTTTGACAGCACTGCAGCCGAGAAGTTTTGCTGCATTTCAGGGAAGGGGTTCCTCCTAGGTCGATCTTTATTTAAAGGATAAAAATGATATGGATTACCAATAAAAATAAGGTAAAGCAAGGGGAGTAGTTATGGAAGAAATACATGACAAGTTGGAAGTGTTTTCTCCGGCAACAGGTGAGAAGATTGCGGAAATCGTCCCAACGCCATTGAAGTCGATTCCTCATATATATAAGAAATCAAGACATGCGTTCCAATCATGGTCGAATCTTCCCATCAAGGAACGACTGCACTATTTAAAACGGCTTCGATTATTGATGGTTGAAAAAATGGATGAAATAGCTGAAGTCGTTTCAAAAGATACGGGAAAAGTGAAAATTGAAGCGCTGGTTGCTGACATCATGCCCACGATTGATGCAATCAAGCATATCGAGAAACATGCAGTGAAGACTCTTTCCGGACGGAAGGTCACCACTCCACTCATGTTAATTGGTAAAAAATCTTATATCCATTATATGCCCCGTGGAACAATTCTCGTCATTTCACCATGGAATTATCCGCTGCAGCTTTCCATGGTACCTATTCTTAATGCTCTAGCAGCGGGAAATACAGTCATCGCCAAGCCATCAGAGGTAACTCCTTTAGTTGGTGTGTGCATCGAAAATCTGTTTCTTGAAGCTGGTTTCCCAGAAGGGACTATACAGTTTGCCCATGGAGGGAAAGAATTGGGTGCGGCATTAACTGAGCAAAAACCAGATTATATATTTTTTACTGGATCTGTAAGGACTGGAAAAATGATTGGTGAGGTCGCAGCAAGACACCTGATCCCAACGACTCTGGAGCTTGGCGGTAAGGATCCGATGATCGTTCTGCGTGATGCTAACTTGGAGCGGGCTGTGAACGGGGCTCTATGGGGGGCTTTCACAAATAGTGGGCAGGTGTGCATGAGTGTAGAAAGGGTATATGTGGAACGACCTGTTTATAAGGAATTTCTAATGCTTCTTAAAGAAAAAACGAAGTCCATGAGGCAGGGAGTGCAATCGAACGATGATATCGGTTCAATGACTTTCCCGGCACAAGTTGATATTGTGGCTGGACACCTGGAGGATGCACTGAATAAGGGGGCCGTACTTGAAACCGGAACACCTCCAAAAGAGTGGAAAAAGGGACAGACCCATTTCATTCCGCCGGCAATTCTGTCCAATGTCGATCATTCCATGAAAATCATGAAAGAAGAAACGTTCGGACCCGTGTTGCCTGTTATACCTTTCGATACGGAGGAAGAAGTGATCGCCCTGGCAAATGAAAGTGAATATGGACTCAATTCCAGCGTTTGGACAATGGATAGGGAAAAAGCAAGCAGGATTGCGTCACGGTTAGTAACCGGGGCGGTGACGATCAATGATGTGCTGATAACGGTTGCTAATCATCATTTACCATTTGGCGGTGCCAAACAAAGTGGGGTTGGCCGCTATCATGGCGAGCATGGATTGAAGATTTTTTGCCATGAAAAAGCGATCATGATCGATAATGGTAAAAACAATACAGAAATACAATGGTATCCATATGAAGGGAAATACCCGAGTTTTTTATCGCTGTTTCAGAACTACTTTTCTGCCAAACCGAACTGGATTCGTTTCGGCAAAGAATATTTGCGATTGATGAAATTATCCAAAGGGAACCGAAAGTGAGATCCATTTATAAAAAAGATTGTTATTTTCATAACTCGCGCGTATACTATTAATATACTTAATAACTGATTTTCCTTTTCAAAGGGGAGTAGCGTTAGGGTTCGCCCTAAAACAAAGTCGTCATTACGTGGATGTTAAACATTCATCGGCTTTGTTGACATGATTTCATGTTCAGCAAGACCTTTGCCTATACGGCAGAGGTCTTTTTATTTTGCCAATGCCAATAGGAAGGAAATACTAACTATTGGAGGTTGAATGGATGGAAGCATCAATATTATTGGAATATGGCTGGGTCCTTCTTATCTTGGTTGGATTGGAAGGGATACTTGCTGCGGATAATGCAGTCGTCATGGCTGTCATGGTTAAGCATTTGCCAAAAGAACAACAGCGAAAAGCCTTGTTTTATGGTCTGATGGGAGCTTTTGTTTTCCGCTTTGCAAGTTTATTCCTTATTTCCTTTCTTGTCGACGTGTGGCAAGTTCAAGCAATCGGTGCGATTTATTTACTTTTCATTGCTTTTCAGAACATTTACAAAAAATACGCTGGTAAAGGTGATAAGGAAATCAAGAAACCCAAAAAGCAATCTGGCTTCTGGATGACCGTGGTAAAGGTTGAAGCGGCTGATATAGCTTTCGCAATCGATTCCATGTTGGCTGCCGTCGCACTGGCTGTTACACTTCCTGCAACAGGCTGGATGAAAGTAGGCGGTATTGACGGAGGGCAATTCGCTGTCATGTTCCTCGGAGGTTTGATTGGATTGGTCATTATGCGATTTGCAGCAACTGCATTCGTGAAGTTGCTTCATCAGCGTCCTTCACTTGAAATGGCAGCATTTTTGATTGTGGGTTGGGTTGGAGTGAAATTGGCGGTACACACACTTGCACACCCTTCATTGGCTGTCATCGATCATCATTTCCCTGAATCAACTCTTTGGAAATCGATTTTCTGGGCTGTTTTGATTGGAATTGCAGCAGGTGCTTGGATCATTTCAAGCAAAAAAGAAAAAGAAGAGAAAAAAATACAGGAAGCTTAAAAAAACAGGCGTGCTGGTCACGCCTATTTTTTTTGCTTCTTAATGTATTTATGGAGATTACCCTCAAAAGCGCAGGTATGTTTACGTATGATATGTTAAAAGATGTGAATATTAAATTCCGGTTATAAAAATGACAATTGTCCCATTGTATTGGACGAAAACCCGGAAAAAGTTATTTTACTGTAATTGCACTGTAATAAACGAGAAAAAACTAAGTATTTTATCATGTTGATATATTATGTGATTTCATTTAAATTGCAAAAATAGTTCTTTTGGTACTGTCTTTTAGACTCCCTCCGCTTAAGATAAGTATGTTGATGCGTATTTTATGTTCAACAGGAGCGAGGTGAGCAAATGCTTGGATTGTTGTTTACAGCATTCAAAAAAAAGCGTTCTTTAGAAGAAACCGTATTGAAAATTCAACAAGGGGATATTAGCCTTCGTAATGATACTATAGAGTCATTCAAACCTTTTATTGCGAAAACCGTCTCGTCGGTTTGCAAACGTTACATATACGAATCGGATGATGAATTCAGTATTGGTATGATTGCTTTTAACGAGGCAATCGATAAATATTCCCCGGAAAAAGGCCGTTCTTTATTGGCATTTGCCGAAACCCTCGTTAAACGAAGGGTTATAGATTATTTAAGAAGCCAATCCAAACAAAAAGAAGTACTATTGGATTTATCACTGAATGATGATAATGATCAAAGCCATATATATATCGATAATGAAAATTCCATCAATGAATACGAGAAGCAGAAGGAATCGGAAAGAAGAAAAGAAGAAATTCAGCTTTATATAAGCCATCTACAGGATTTTGGTCTGTCATTTGAGGATTTAGTTGAAAACTCTCCCAAACATGCAGATGCCAGGAAGGGAGCTATCATGATCGCTAAATTGTTAATGGAAGATGACGAACTGAAAGAAACCCTGTTTGCAAAAAAGCGGCTGCCCGTAAAACAGCTTGAGGGAAAAGTGGAAGTAAGCAGAAAAACGATTGAACGGAACAGAAAGTACATCATTGCTGTGGCAATCATAATAAACGGAGATTTTTTGTATTTGAATGATTATATAAAAGGGGCTATCGATGGATGAAAAAAGGAGTTATTCTTTCAGTTAATAAGCGATATGTAACCCTATTGACCCCCGAGGGTGAATTTCTGAAAACCAAAAGGCAGGAACGGGTATATGAAGTGGGTGAGGAAATCACTTTTTCACCTGCTAAACAAAATTTCACTTTAGCTTTTTCCAATTTTTATTCATCTTTCAAAAAAACGGCCGTGCTAAGCATTGCCTCCACCTTCTTGATACTCTTTTCGATTCTTCCTTCTTATTTCTCTGGTCCCGTGTCGGCATATATGACGATAGATGTGAATCCAAGCATTGAATTGGAGCTTGACGATGATTTAGAAGTTCTCAAACTTACCGGTTTAAATGAAGACGGCAAGCTTGTGATTGATCATCTGAAGGACTGGAAAGGCAAGAATATAAAGACTGTTACAAACCGAATCGTTGAAACGACGAAGCAACTTGGTTATTTGAAAGGAAATAAACAAATAGTCGTTTCCACAACGTTATTGGAAAAAAATAAAGAACTGGATAAGAATTTAAAAGAAGAGATAAAAGAAATATCTAAGCAGGATAATGTTTCTGATACAAGAATGAAAGTGATCCAGGCAACAAAAAGCGATCGGAAGCAAGCAAGGGAACAAGGCATATCCACGGGTAGGTATCTCGAAAAGAAGTTGAATAAAGATAAAGGAAAGGTAAAAGTCAATAAGAGGGAGCCTGCTCCAGCGCCAGATAAAAAAATCGAGGGAAAGGTTGTTATTCCGAAAGAGAAGGGTGTAACGCTGAGTACGGAAAACAAATCGGATTGGGAAAAGAAAAAAGAGAATGATGCAATTGAAATAAAGCAAAAGCCGGCAAATGAAGCCAAACCGACTGAAAGGAAAGGCCCGGCAACGCAATTTACCAAAATTAAGGAACAAACCGAACGGGTAGATACAATTGGAAAACGGAATGCCATAAATGGAAACAAGGAAAAAAGCAACAAGCCAAAAGGAAAATCGGATAGCGATCACAGCAACCAATCAAAGAACGAGCAGAAAAATGAAAAGAGTGATAAAAAGATCGATGTGAAAAAAGTTCCATCAGTCAATGAAAAGAATAATAATGATCATAAAAAGCACGACAGGCAGGATAAACAAGGGAAGCAAAATAACCAGGATAAACAAGATAAACAAGGTAAGCAAGATAAACAGGATAGGCAGGATAAACATGGTAAGCAAGATAACCATGATAAGCAATATAAACAAGATAAGAAAGATTGGGATAAGTCGAAATGGGGTAAAGGCAATAATGGAAACGGAAATGGACATAATGATTAAAAAGAGTCCAGCATGCAGCTGGACTCTTAGCCATGGATATTAAATTGTAATAAGAATTATTGACCTTTAAGTTGAGATTGTGCTTGTTGTACAAGACGTTTCGTGATTTCTCCGCCAACTGAACCATTGGCACGTGCTGAAGTATCGGAACCTAATTGTACACCGAATTCAGATGCAATTTCATATTTGATTTGTTCTAATGCTTGTTCGATTCCAGGAACAAGAAGGTTGTTACTGCTGTTAGCCATTTGAATCTCCCCTTTACTTTTTCAACGGCTTTTGCCGCTGTAATGATAGTATAAGTAGAATGTGGAGTTTTACTTATATGAGCAGCATCAAAGTTATTGGTAAACCTGCCTATTTGTTGTAAGTAAGTCAGTTTTAAAAGAGAATGGAAAAAAGAATGAAAAAAGAATGAAAAAAGGGTAAACTAGATTTTTAATGGTTATGTGATTCGCATAACTATAAAGGAGTAAGAAAGGAAACTCTTTATGTTTGCTATCAAAAAAATATTATCAAAGTTAACACCCGCTCAGCTTATCGTCGGTTATTACTTTTTGGCCGTAAGTATCTCGACCATACTGTTGAGTCTGCCGGTTGCTCTTAAGCCAGGCGTGGAATTTAAATTCATGGATGCATTATTCACAGCCGTAAGTGCAGTTAGTGTAACAGGCCTAACAGTTGTTAGTTTACCCGAAGTGTATAATGAGGTAGGCTATTTCATTCTAATGTTTGTTCTCCAATTTGGCGGTATTGGCATTATGACACTTGGAACGTTTTTTTGGTTGATTTTGGGTAAGAAAATCGGTTTGAAGGAAAGACAATTGATCATGACAGATCAAAACCAATCGAATCTTTCGGGGCTTGTTAAATTATTGATTCAAATCATTCAGATATTTGTCGTAATTGAAATGATTGGAGCTCTAGTTTTAGGCATTTACTTTCTGAATTATTTTCCTAACTGGAAAGAAGCCTTTTTAAATGGCTTATTTTTAGCCATAAGTGCCACCACGAATGCTGGTTTTGATATTACCGGTATTTCAATGATTCCATTTAAAGACGATTATTTTGTACAGTTCATCACGATTATCCTGCTTACCCTTGGAGCAATCGGGTTTCCTGTCTTGATTGAGTTGAAAGAGTTTTTATCCAATAAAGCCCGTACTTATAAGTTTCATTTTTCTTTGTTCACGAAGCTGACATCAGTCACTTTCTTTTCCCTTATCATTGGGGGAACGATCCTGATTCACTTGCTGGAAATGAACGGGTTTTTTAAAGATAAAAACTGGCACGAATCTTTTTTTTACTCTCTATTTATGTCATCGAATACTAGAAGTGGTGGCCTTGCAACGATGAATGTGAGCGATTTTTCGGAACCGACCCTTTTATTGCTGAGCATTTTAATGTTCATTGGAGCATCCCCAAGTTCAGTCGGGGGAGGGATACGGACAACGACTCTGGCCATCATGATTCTATTTTTATGGAATTTCATGAGGGGAAGGCGTTCCATTAAAGTGTTCAAGCGGGAGATTCATCCCGATGATATTCGTAAGGCGACAGCAGTTATGATCATGGGATCGCTCCTTTGCATAATTGCGGTCTTCATTTTATCGATTACTGAGAATTTTACTTTGATGCAAATCATTTTTGAAGTATGCTCGGCTTTTGGTTCAGTTGGACTTTCGATGGGAATTACGCCTGAACTCAGTAATACGGGTAAGATTGTCATTATGATCATTATGTTCATTGGCCGTGTTGGGATAACGTCCCTCCTGTATATCATAGGCCATAAAGAAGTTACGGAAAATTATCATTATCCAAAGGAACGTGTCATCATTGGGTAAATGATTTAAGTAGAACATTACCTTTCCATCTAGGAAAGGTTTTTTGTTTTGTTTGCAGGAATCATGGACAAAAATGTTGAAATTTACCTATAAGTGAGTAATTCAACTATTTAAACATACAAAAATATGCTTAATTTGCCCCCTTACTTTGAATTCATTCGGATGAAGTATAAATCATTTTGGTGAGGAGGTGGAAGAAGTGAAGAAATATACTGGAAGGATCTTTGTCCCTGCCCTTTTCTTCATATTGATATTACCCTATATAGGGTGGCTGGGGCATGAAGAACGAAGGTTTTCCGCCTTTGCAGGAATATATTTAATCGTAATTTTAACCATTGCCTGGTGTTTGGGTGCCATCTTCGATCATAACCGGAAAACGATTGCTTTGTTGCAGGATAGCGAAGGGCGTTATCGCATTATCTCCAATTATTCTAAAGAATTAATCAATAGCTTCAATGAGGTCGTTTTCCAAACGGATGAGAAAGGTAAATGGTTGTATTTAAACCCGGCATGGAAATCAATGAGTGGTGCAACCGTGAATGAATCCCTGGGGCTTCACTTTTCTAAGCATATGGATAACGCTTCTTATCAAGACGTATTAAAGACCTTTGCGGACTCCTTTCATCGAGGGGATAAATATTTTCGTGCGGACATTAAACTAAATGCGAAAAAGGGAACAAGTTGGGTTGAAGCATTCGTTAAACTAATTTACGATGACGCTGGGAAATTTATCGGGACGGCGGGCATATTATCGGAAATCAATGAACGTAAACATGCGGAGGAAAAGCTTGTGAGCCAAAACGAACACCTGGCAATCACATCAAGCAAATTATCAACGGCTGCCCAACTTGCGGCAGGGATTGCACATGAGGTCAGGAACCCGATGACAGCGATAATGGGATTCGTGAAGTTGATTAAAGATGGCGGTTCTGAAAAGCAGGAATACTATGATATTATTTTTTCGGAAATAAATCGAATCGAGCAAGTTCTGAATGAACTCTTGCTGCTATCGAAACCTGCTGAGGCGGTTTTTCTTGAGAAGGATTTAAAGGAGAGCTGCAACCATGTCGTAACGCTGTTGGAGACAAATGCCGTACTGAACAATATTCAAATTCATAAAAATTATGATTCAGAACCTATTTTTATGTACTTTGATGAAAATCAAATCAAGCAAGTATTAATAAACATGATAAAAAATTCCATAGAATCGATGCCGAATGGCGGAAATATTTTTGTGAGCATAAATGAAAAAAATGGGGAAGTTTTTTTGAGCATTTTGGATGAAGGGGAGGGTATCCCGGAAAACTCCCTTCAAAAAGTAGGAGAGCCATTTTTCACTACAAAAACAACAGGAACGGGATTGGGTCTTTCCGTTTGTTTTAGAATCATCGAAAAGCACGGAGGAAAAGTTTTCATCACAAGTGAACTGAAAAAAGGTACGAAAATCGTTTGTATCTTTCCAACCGTCCAACAAAGGGAATATAGTGAGAACGAAAAGGTCCGGATGCAGGGCCACGAATGACAAGAAAATAATGATTTAATCGTTGAAAAAATCTGAATATTATGTATATACTTTAAGAGTAATAACATACTAACCGGTTAGTAAGTTTAAAAGGAGGAATTCAATTTGAACTTTGAACATACTCAAAAGGTGAAAGATCTGGAAAAGAAGTTAACGGAATTCATGGAAAAGCACGTTTACCCAAATGAATCAATATACAAGAAGCAGCTTGAAGCACAGAAGAGCCGCTGGAGTGAAATACCCCCGATTTTATCTGAATTGACGGCAAAAGCAAAAGAAGAAGGATTATGGAATTTATTTTTACCTGATAGCGGTTATGGCGCGGGTTTAACAAATCTAGAATATGCCCCGCTTTGTGAAATCATGGGTAGGTCGTCGATAGGGCCTGAAATCTTCAACTGTAATGCGCCGGACACTGGTAATATGGAAGTGTTGGTGAGATACGGTTCAGATGAACATAAGGAACTCTGGCTGAAGCCCTTGCTTGCTGGGGAAATTCGCTCATGTTTCTCGATGACAGAACCGGAAGTGGCGTCTTCCGATGCGACCAATATCGAATGCAGGATAGAAAAGACGGGTAATGAGTATGTCATAAACGGCCGAAAATGGTGGTCTTCAGGCGCAGGTGATCCCCGATGCAAGATTGCCATCGTCATGGGTAAGACGGATCCTGAGGCGTCCAAGCATGAACAACAGTCAATGATTCTTGTACCGCTGGATACACCGGGTGTCAAAATCGAGAGAATGCTCCCTGTGTTTGGTTATGATCATGCCCCGCATGGCCATGCCGAAATCACTTTTGAAAATGTGAGGGTCCCGGCAACGAATATTCTATGGGGGGAAGGCAAAGGATTTGCGATTGCCCAAGGAAGACTCGGACCCGGAAGGATACATCATTGCATGAGGCTGATCGGCGCTGCTGAAAGAGCTCTTGAAGAATTATGTAAGCGCATTCAAAACCGTGTCGCTTTTGGTAAAACATTGGCGAGACAAGGTGTGATCATGGAGTGGGTTGCTGATTCACGCATTGAAATCGAACAAGCAAGACTTCTGACCTTAAAAGCTGCTTATATGATGGATACTGTCGGGAACAAGGAAGCGAAGGCGGAGATTGCCATGATAAAAGTGGTGGCACCAAATATGGCATTGAATGTGCTGGACAGGGCCATCCAAGGCTTTGGAGCTGCAGGGATTTCCGATGATTTCCCTTTTGCTGCACATTGGGCAAATGCACGGACTTTAAGGCTTGCTGATGGTCCCGATGAAGTTCACCGCTCACAAGTTGCTAAGATAGAACTTCGAAAATACCAGCAAAAGCATGAGGTGAAAATATGAAAGTTACCGACTTATTCGATCTAACTGGAAAGACGGCGATCATAACCGGTGGAGGGAGAGGATTGGGAGCACAAATAGCGACCGGCTTTGCCGAAGCTGGGGCAAATGTCGTTCTTTGTTCAAGGAAGAAGGAGGCATGCGACGAAGTTGCTTCACAAATCGAAAAGTTTGGAGTCAGGGCGCTTTCCCTGAAGTGTGATATCACCAATCCTTCAGATGTACAGGAAGTTGTTAACGAAACTTACCGTGAATTTGGTGCCATCGACATTTTAGTAAACAATAGCGGGGCATCCTGGGGGGCACCAGCCGTCGACATGCCCCTTGAAGCATGGCAGAAGGTGATGAATGTCAATGTAACCGGAACCTTTATCATGAGCCAGACAACAGGCAGGGTCATGATTGAACAGGGACATGGGAAAATCATAAACATCGCTTCCGTTGCCGGATTAGGGGGGACCGACCCGAGGGTGCTCGATACGGTCGGATATAATACGAGTAAAGGGGCGGTCATTACTTTAACGAAGGATTTAGCTGTTAAATGGGGTCAGCATAATATCAATGTTAATGCAATCGCACCCGGGTTCTTTCCGACAAAAATGACGAAAGGGGTTCTTGAGCAAGGAAAGAATCCTATCTTGGATTCCACGCCGCTAAAAAGATTAGGGAGTGATGATGATTTGAAAGGGGCAGCGGTTTTCCTGGCCTCAAAGGCATCCGATTTTGTGACTGGAAATATCTTGATTGTCGATGGGGGTTCACATGCAAAGTAATGAAAGATGAGTAAATATGGCTGGAGGGTATGAAATGATGAATGAAAAAAAATGGCTTTCCGTTTATCCTGATTCAATTTCAAAGGAAATAAAAGTCCCTGAGTTTCCGATGCAAAGGATCCTTCAAAATGCATGTCAGTCCTATCCAAACAATACAGCTATTACTTTTTATGACCGAAAGATATCCTATCAGGAACTTTTTCATGCGTCGCAAGCCTTTGCTTCAGCCCTGCAAAAAAAAGGTGTTCAAAAAGGCGATCGTGTCGCCATCATGCTACCTAACTGTCCGCAATACGTTATAGCTTATTATGGATCGTTGGCAACAGGAGCCATTATCACCCAAATCAACCCAATGCTGGTTGAAAGGGAGCTTCAGCATATTTTACATGACTCCGGTGCTGAAACGATCGTTGTATTGGATGGATTATACCCGAAAGTGAAAAGTGTTCAGCAACATGCAAATCTGAAAAATATCATCGCCGTAAGCCTTCAGTCTTCGGATGCAGATTTCCAGCCTGATGCTTCTTTTGACCAATTCATGAAGGCGGGGGACGGCAAAATCAATCACGTATCAATCGATCCGGAAAATGATATAGCCGTTCTACAGTATACAGGAGGAACAACCGGCCGTTCAAAAGGGGCGATGCTGACTCACAGCAATATTCTGGCCAATGTCGTTCAATCGTATGAATTCTTCAAGCATGAATTAAAAATGGGCTCTGAAAGAACGCTGTCGGTCATCCCGCTTTTTCATGTTTTTGGAATGACGTCCGCAATGAATTTATCCGTGTATATTGCGGGTGATTCCATCATGCTGCCACGATTTGAAATAGAAGAGGTGCTGGAAACAATTAAGCGTGAACAGCCGACCACTTTTCCTGGTGTACCGACCATGTATGTAGCGTTGACGAATCATCCAAAGGCAGAAGAATATGGAATGGGCTCAATCCAGGTCTGTAACAGCGGAAGTGCACCGATGCCCGTGGAACTGCTGCGTGAGTTCGAACGAAAATCAGGTGCGAAGATATTGGAAGGCTACGGTCTTACGGAAGCTTCGCCAACAACGCATTGTAACCCGGCATTTGCAAAAAGGAAGCCTGGGAGCGTCGGGATTGGTTTCCCTTCGACTGAATATAAAGTGATGGACCTGGGGGACGGGACAAAAGAAATGGCCCCTGGCGAATTGGGGGAATTGGTCGTCAAAGGACCTCAAGTGATGAAAGGTTACTGGAATATGCCGGAGGAAACGGCGGTGACCCTTAGGGATGGTTGGCTTTATACGGGTGATATCGCCAAAGTTGATGAAGACGGTTATCTCTATATTGTCGACAGGAAAAAAGATTTGATCATCGCAAGTGGTTATAATATATATCCGCGAGATGTAGAGGAAGTTCTTTATGAACATCCTGCTGTCCAGGAAGCGGTTGTCATCGGAGTTCCAGATGCTTACCGAGGGGAGTCGGTAAAAGCTGTGCTTGTACTTAAAAATAATAAAACGGCAAATGAACGGGAAATCATCGATTACTGCCGAGCAAACCTATCGGCTTATAAAGTTCCGCATTTCGTTGAATTTCGTGATGAGTTACCGAAAACAAATGTCGGAAAGATTTTAAGGCGTGCTTTAAGAGAAGAACTTTCCAGGAAATAAGAGGGCTTTGATAGTACGAACGCGTATGATATCAATTCAGCTGAAATTTTAACAGATTGCGAGGATGCAAACATGAAAGAAAAAATGACAGAACATAGCATACGCTTATTTGAAAAGAAGGGCTTTAGTGAAACGTCGATTTCCGATATCGTCGAGTCGGTCGGGGTTACGAAGGGAACGTTTTATTATTACTTTACGAGCAAAGAGCAGTTGCTTATGGATATTCATCTAGCTTATATAGGCGAGTTGCTTAGTGAGCAGGAAATAATCATGTTGGATCCTGGGAAAAGTTGTAGGGATAAGCTTTTCGATATGGTATTGATGCTGTTAAAAAGCATCAAAACCAAAAAATCCAGCGCAACGGTGTTTTTCCGTGAAATGAAAAATCTAAGTGATGAAAAACTTGCACAAATCCTTCCTAAGCGGGATGAGTTCCGTAATAAAATCGAGCAAGTGCTGATTAGCGGCATCGAGAACGGAGAACTACGTTCCAATCTCGATGCATCCATCATCTCTTTTGCTATTTTGGGTGTGGCCAATTGGAGCTATCATTGGTTCGACCCAGAAGGTGAAAAAACCGAACAGGAAGTTGCAGCCATTTTTATGGGGATGATTCTGCAGGGAATTGAAGCGTGACCAGGTTACATACTAACCAGTTAGTAGAAGGGAGATAGAAGGCATGACCAACAAGCAAATTCAATCAATAACCGTAATTGGGGCTGGGCAGATGGGGCATCAAATTGCGATGCTTGCTGCACTTGGAGGTTACGAAACGATTCTTCAGGATGTTCAGGAAAACGCGTTGAATACAGCCCAAGAAAAATTGGACGTCATTTTGACTAAATGGGTTCAAAAAGGAAAATTGTCCGAAGATCGTAAGTTGGCTGCTTTTAGCCGTCTTCAATATACCACCGATCTTGAGAAAGCGGCCAGTGGAGCTGATTTGATCATTGAAGCGGTTGTTGAAAAACTTGATGTGAAACGGGAAGTCTTCGCTAGACTTGAAGAATTGGCGCCAGCAGAAACCATTTTTGCAACGAATAGTTCAACGATTGTCAATAGCCTGATTGCTAGTGTGACGAATCGTCCGGATAAGTTCATTAATATGCATTTCTTTTTCCCGCCTCTAATAATGGATTGTGTTGAAGTTGTCGTGAGTGATCAAACATCGGAGGAAACAGCGAAACTTGCGATGGAAGTCACAGAGAGAATGAATAGGACAGGAGTTTTGTTAAGGAAAGAGATATCGGGATTCGTAGCAAACCGAATTTTGGGAGCGTTGCAGCGTGAGGCCTTATATTTGTATGAGGAAGGAATTGTGGACTATAAGGATATCGATTTAATTTGCAGGAAAGCTTTAGGCCATCCCATCGGCCCTTTTGAACTGATGGATCTATCAGGTATTGATGTGGGATATTTTGTCATGAAGCAGCGATACAATGAAACTGGAAATCCAGAAGACAAGCCAAATGCTTGTATAGAAGAAAAGGTGAATAAAGGACAATTAGGCAGGAAAACAGGAAAAGGCTGGTATGATTATCCAAACCAAGGAGTGAAGAATTGATGACAAAATTAATTAGAGTGGTTAAGGAAAATAAGCTTGCGGTCATCACCATCGATAATCCTCCATTAAACGTAATCAGTAAACAAGTATTCAGAGAATTGGGAGAAACATTCGATGAACTTTCAAAAGATACTGAAACTGTTGCGGTACTCATAACCGGTGCAGGCAATATCGCATTTGCCGCTGGTGCTGATATAAAAGAATTCCCTAACATGATGGGGAACCCGAATATGAAAGAAATGGTAAAGGAAAGTCATGCCATCCTAACCAAAATCGACCAGTTACCTAAACCTACGATAGCTGTATTAAATGGCCTGACTTTGGGCGGTGGATGCGAACTGGCTCTGGCGTGTGATTTGAGAGTGGCAGAAACACAGGTTCAAATTGGTCTGCCGGAAGTAAAATTGGGCTTATTTCCTGGAGCTGGCGGTACACAGCGTTTGTCCAGACTTGTAGGAAACGCAAAAGCAAAAGAGATTATATTTACCGGTGATCCGCTTGGTGCCATAGAAGCGGAAAAGATCGGGCTTGTCAATAAAGTCGTTGAGCAAGGCTGCGGCTTATCGGAAGCGAAAATCTTGGCCTCACGATTGACAAGGCACTCACTTCAGGCACTTTCGAGAATCAAGAAAGCGATTAATGAAGGAAGTGAGGCAACGCTTGAACAAGGTCTAGAGATTGAAACGAATCTTTTTCAAGAAATCTTCCAAACTGAAGATGTTAAAGAAGGGGTTTCCGCTTTCTTGGATAAACGTAAACCTGCTTTCGTACATCGTTAATCAAGGAGGGGTCTTATGCATGAATTGGAAGTCAACGTCCGTTTTTCCGAAACGGATGCTTTGGGCCACATCAATAACACAAGCTATTTCATATACCTCGAAGAAGCACGCATGAAATTTTTTGAAGATTTAGGCCTAGCGGCGAATGTCGAATCTTGGAATTTTTTGTTAGCCTCCACTAAATGCGACTTTATTGCTCAGGGATTTTTCAATCAACTCTTGACCATCCGTACATCTTTGACAAAGGTAGGTACGAAAAGTTGTGAAATGGTCCATGATATCCTCTGTTCACAAACTGGGGAAGTGATTGCTAGGGGAAGTGCAGTTTTAGTCTGTTTTAATTTTTTGAATCAAAAAAGTGAACCTATTCCTGAATTTATTAAAGAAAAGCTCATTTCACATCTTGTTCATAATTAGAATGAAAAAAGTCTAAAGGAGGGAAGAACATGGTTGACGATACGATTCCTGTTCGGCCCGGCGAGGAACTGAATATTGTTGCATTAGAAGGTTTCCTAAGAAAAAATGTATTGGATCTTCCAAATGAACCGTTAGAATTGCAACAATTTTCCACGGGCTATTCCAATTTGACCTATCAGCTGAAAATTGGTGAGTGGGAGGCTGTCCTCAGAAGGCCACCTCTTGGTCCTGTTGCTCCAAAGGCACATGATATGAAGCGTGAACATCATATCCTTTCTTCAATCAACCCATATTTTCAAGCAGCTCCCGAGCCTATTCTGTTCTCGGATGATGAATCGATTGCGGGGGCCCCTTTTTTCCTAATGGAAAGGAAACATGGAATTGTAATAGATACCGAATTTCCCAAGGGAATCGAGCCTACTGTTGAAAAGTGCAGACAGCTTTCATATGTGATGGTCAATCGGCTTGCTGATCTTCACTCGATTCCCCATGAGAAAACGAGGTTGGTGGAAATTTCCAAACCTGAAGGGTTCATTGAAAGACAAGTACGCGGATGGATTTCCCGCTATGAGAGAGCAAAGACAGATGAAAACAAGGAAATTCGTCCGCTTATCGATTATTTTCAACAGAATATCCCGAAATATAGCCAGACTTCAATTATCCATTATGACTATAAGATCAATAATGCCATGTTTAACAAGGATCTTACAGAGATGGTTGGTTTATTTGATTGGGAAATGTCCACCGTTGGTGATCCGCTAGCCGATCTAGGAGTGGCTTTAAGCTACTGGACGGAAAGCGGTGACCCGGAACTTATCAAATTCGGTGTGGGTCAAGCGTCAATCACGACTTTAACCGGTTTCCTGACACGAAGGGAATTTATCGAGTCGTATGCAGCAAGAAGCGGCAGGGATGTTTCCAACGTCGATTTTTATTTAACCTTTGGTTATTTTAAGTTAGCTGTCATCCTTCAGCAAATCTATTATCGATATAAAAAAGGCCAGACAAATGATCCCCGTTTTTCCAATCTCGGAAAAACGGTTAAAAGCTTACTCACTCATGCTGCAAATGTAGCTGCGAAGGAAGTTTAATTAAATGGAATATATACAAAACATTCATTTGCTACTAAAAAAAGAAGAGATAAATAGGGAAAAGCTTCAAGAGGGGGATAAAGTTGCGGTCATCCTGGATGTGTTATTAGCGACCACAACGATTATTTCAGCACTTCATGATGGAGCACGCCAGGTGATACCTGTCATGGATCCAGTGGATGCCTTGGTGAAATGCCAGGAATTGGACCAGGGGGATTCCATAGTGGCAGGGGAACTAAAAGCAAAGCCGGTTGATGATTTAATGTATCCAAGTCCGACGCTATTGAGTAAGTTGGTACCTAGCAAAACTTTAATATTGTCCACGACTAATGGAACGGTTGCGCTAAGGAATTCAGCCGCTGCCAAAAAGGTTTATATCGCATCTTTGTTAAATAATCCGTCAGTTGCTGAAAAAATAAAAAAACATCATAAAACAGAAACGATCATCATCGTTTGTTCGGGAAACTCTGGTGAATTCAGTCTGGAAGACTTTTACGGGGCAGGTCATTTGATAGATTGCCTGATTGCTGGATCACAAGGTACGTTCATACTCAACGATGCAGCAAAGGCTGCAAAAGCGCTTTATCGAACGAATAGCGAAAATGCCTTTGATATCCTGAAATCATCATATGTCGGACAGTTGTTTGACAAACACAGCTTGATCGCAGATTTGGAATTGGCGGCGCAAAAAGGTTCGATGGATCTTGTCCCAGAGTTGGTGGATGGAAAGATCGAAGCTGAATTGAAAAGGCAGGAAACGTAGTTCAATACCTGGATAAGGAGTGAAGGGCATGAGATTTTTACAGTCAATAGCGGTGGTGACAGGTGCAGGTTCCGGTATTGGGAAAGCTACAGCGATGCGCCTGTCGGACGAAGGGGCAAAAGTGTTGTTGGTAGGGCGGACGAAAGGAAAGCTGGAGGAAGCAGCTGCAGAAATCAATGCAAGGCACACGATTCCCGTAGCCGACATTTTCCCTGCAGATGTTACCGTCGAGGAAGATGTAAAGAATCTGGCCATGTATGTGAAGGAACAATATCGTGACCTTCACATTTTAATCAATAATGCAGGTGGATCAAAGTCCTCGAAGCTTTTGGATACATCTGAAGCTGATTGGGATATGATTCAACATGTCAATTTGAAAAGTGTCTTTCTAGTTTCCAAGTACTTGGGAAAAGTGATGGAAGAAGGAGTTGGCAGTGGAAATAAAGCCATCAATCGGGCAATCGTGAATGTGGCTTCACTGTCAGGACATCAGGCAGGGGCATTCATCCCGCATTACAGCTCTGCTAAAGCAGGGGTCATCAGTTTAACGAAATCATTGGCACTGGAACTCGCTGCAGCCGGCATTCGGGTCAATTCCGTATCACCGGGATTCATTGAAACGCCTTTAACGGAGGATGGATTGCAAAATGAAAAATTCGTAAAGTCGATTCAACGGAACACGGCACTGGAAAGAGTGGGGAAAGCGGAGGAAATAAGTAATGTCATTACCTTTGCTGCTTCGCCGGAGGCTTCCTATATGACTGGGACGGATTTATTGGTGGATGGCGGCTGGTTGATCAAATAGAAAAAGGGGATGGGTAAATGTTAAAAGAACACTTATTGACAGAGGTAACCGATAATGTAATGATCCTGACTTTGAATCGTCCTGAAAGCTTGAATGCATTTAGCCCGGATATGATTGCAAGCTTAACGAAAGCGATTAAGGATGTAAAACAAACACCACATATAAGGGCAGTCATTATCAAAGGGGCGGGAAGATCATTCACTGCGGGAGGTGACGTTAAGTCAATGGGGAAGGCCTCTGCAAGTCAATTGTATGATCATGTTGGCAGAATGAATGAATGCATATTGGCTCTGGATGCTTCTGAGGTTCCCGTAATCGCTGCCGTCCATGGATTTGCGGCAGGGGCCGGATTTAATTTGGCACTCGCCTGTGATTTGATCGTGGCTTCCGATGATAGTCAATTTGCCATGAGTTTTTCACAGGTAGGCCTGATCTCTGATGGAGGTGGTTCGTATTTTTTACCTAAATTAGTAGGGCCCCACCTTGCAAAGCAGCTCTTCTTTACTGCCGAGCCAATTTCTGCGGAACGCTTATACCAGTTAGGTGTCATTAATTATATATATCCACTCAATCAACTTGAAGAGGAATCATTGAAACTTGCGGAAAAGCTGGCAAATGGACCGACAAAAGCTTATGGGATGATGAAAAAGCTCGTTAGCCATTCATTTACGGCTACACTTGATGAAATGCTCGAACAGGAACGTATCACGCAAACCTTGATGGCCTCCACAGAAGATCATCTGGAGGGAGTTGCAGCATTCAAAGAAAAAAGAAAACCGGAATTTACAGGGAATTAATAAGGGAGGGATAAAGATGAGAGCCATTCATTTTGAAGAATACGGCGGACCGGAAGTACTGAAATTGACAGAAATGGAAAGGCCCGTGCCAACTGGGCATGAAGTTCTGATTGAAATCGATTGTGTCGGCGTCAATTATGCAGATACAGCGAGAAGGGAAGGGCAATATGTGGTACCTACGCCGCTTCCGTTCATTCCAGGTGCGGAAGTGGCTGGCGTTGTGGTGGAAGTTGGTGGAAAGGTGACCAAAATCAAACCCGGTACAAGGGTAGTGAGTTTAATTGAATCGGGTGGATATTCAGAATATGCCCTTTCAGATGAATTCTCGGCCATTCCGCTTCCTGATGCCATACAGTTTCATGAAGCTGTTGCCCTGCCACTTCAAGGTCTGAGCGCCTATCATATTCTAAAGACAATGGGACGCATGCAACAGGGGGAAACGGTATTGGTCCATGCTGCTGCAGGTGGAGTGGGAACGATTGCCGTACAATTAGCCAAAATCTTCGGGGCTGGAAAAGTGATTGCTACCGCCAGCACAGTGGAAAAGTTGGAACTGGCTAAATCGATGGGGGCAGATGAACTTATCGATTACACGAAAGAAGGATGGGAAATGAAAGTCCGTGAGGTCACGTCCGGAAAGGGAGTAGACGTGGCGCTGGAAATGGCAGGAGGGGATGTTTTCAATAAAACTTTGAAATGTTTGGCTCCATTTGGACGTCTCGTGGTTTTTGGTAATGCCAGTCGTAAGCCTTATACGATGAACCCGCAGCAATTAATGAGGCGCAATCAATCCGTCGTAGGTTTTTTCCTGCCACAGATCATGAAACACCCAGATTTGCTGTTGCCTAGCATTCAAGATCTTTTTTCTTACGTCACGTCCGGGGAACTTAAGCTAACTATCGGCGGCATCTACCCAATTGAAAAGGCAGCAGCCGTTCATGAGGAAATGAATGCCCGTCAAACGAAAGGGAAGTTGATTTTGCAGGTAAAATGAGAAGAAGGGGTGTATATGATGCACCCCTTGTATTTTAATGAGGTTTCACTAGTTCCTTGGACCCTCAAGAACGATTCAATCCGTATCAGTGCTCACATCCTTATCGGGATGCATGAAAGGCGGCTGCGGCGCTTTTTTAGCCTCTAACAGTTCACGGTTTTCAGTTGAATTCCAGCCTATATCATTAGTGGGGTGTATCCATTCGTCTCCAGCCATGATTTCCGGGTCTGTATTTTCGCTCCAATTTTCGAGTGGTGAGTTTTCAGATGCATATTTACTGTCGCCAATGACGACTCCATAATCATTGACGAATGGAGCCTGTGGTTTTATGCCGGTTCCCTTAAAGCTTGGTGCGTTAATTTGGTGTGGTTGTGTATCGTCGACAATTGGTGAATCCAATTTCTTTTTCATGTAGTGTCTCCCTTTCCGTTTTACGGTTATTTTTCTCGTCTGTCCCTATATTATCCCTGAATAATTTCAGGCATTTTTACCCCATTCTAAAATGTAAACTATATGAAAAGGGTGGATGAAAATGAAACGGAAAGCCAATGTGGATGGTGCTGTCAAAGCAAGTAAAACGCCAAAAAGAAACCAGGCTGAAAATGAATTTTCCAATGAGTTCGCATTGGAGGAAAATGCAATGAAAGGTGCCAACCGTAATTCAAAGCAAGGCAGAAAAGGAAGAAGTTAATGGATAAAGAAAAACAGAACAGCCAGGAAAAGATGGGACAACATGTACGAACTGAATTTGGAATCGAATTTAGCGGCGATATGAACGCAACCAAAATTTATGAAATTTTGGCAAAAGAAAATAAAAAACGTGATAGTGATAAGTAAATAAGGACGGACCCAATTCTTGGGTCCGTCCTTATTCTTAAAAAATAATGCTGTCAGATTTTGAGAGAGGGAATATCGTTGATCCCTTACCACTCGGATCAAAATAGGCAAGCATGAACGATGGTTTCTCGACGATTGTTCCCTCAGCTAAATACGTTTCCAAATCAAAGGGAAGTGCCTCGAGCAATGTGTGCTTGTGTATTTCTTTTTCATTAAGTGCCAAGGCTGTGAAAGAGGAACCAAGCTTTTCAGGTTTATCCAGAATCTCTTCATATATCTCTTTCCGCCCACTTTTATCTAATGAAGCTTCCCACCAAGGCTTACGTGGTTTGTATTTTTGGTTCATGAAATAATCCAATTTCATGAGTCCGATAATGTTTTTCAGTTCAGCAGATTCCCGGGAAGCCAAAAACTGCTGTAAGCGTCTGAACAAGTCTTCAAGCTGATGTCCGATTCGTGACCAGCCTTGATCATCCCAATAGGTTCCGAAATCTTGAAAGAAGTCGAATGGTGATTGAAATACTGTTTTGACAAGATATTCCGTGGTGTGATCCATTCTATGATCGTTCCAGTATTTTTCAAGGACATCTTCAACTTGTTTAATGCGGACAATGTCATCAAAGGATAAAACATTATTTCCTAGGATTTCATATGGAGCATGTTCGCTGTATATATATTGGTGTTCATCAGCACGTATCCGTAAGCCAGTACCACGAAGCATCTTTAAGAAACCAAGCTGCATCTCTTCGGGTCTGAGCTCGAAAACATCATTGAAAGTCTTTCTGAAAGAATGATAATCTTCTTCAGGTAACCCGGCAATTAGGTCTAAATGCTGATCAATTTTCTGACCTTCTTTTACCATCGTGACGGTTCTGGTCAATTTTTCGAAATTCTGCCTTCTCATAACTAGATCATTCGTATGATCATTCGTCGATTGTACCCCTATTTCAAAGCGGAACAATCCTGCAGGGGCATTATCGTTCAAGAACTGGATAACTTCCGGACGCATGATGTCCGCCGTGATTTCGAACTGGAAAACCACACCGGGAAGATGTTCATCGATTAAGAATTGAAACATTTCCATTGCATAGCTTCGGCTGATATTGAAGGTTCGGTCAACGAACTTAATGGTCTTGGCACCATTAGCCATAAGGTACCTGATATCTTCTTTAATCTTTTCACGATCAAAATACCTGACACCCACTTCAATCGATGAAAGGCAAAATTGGCAACTGAACGGGCACCCTCGGCTAGTTTCGATATAGGTGACACGTTTAGATAGATCGCCGCGGTCTTCCTCCAAACGATAGGGAGAAGGGAGGGATTTCAAATCAACCTTGCCGTTCTGAGGCTGGATGATTTTTTTTCCATCCTGTCGATACGCAATGCCGCCGACCTTCTTATAGTCATTCGAACCTTCAATTTCAGATAAAAGGGCCTTGAAGGTGACTTCACCTTCGCCAATTACGATGAAATCAGCCCCGGGAATTTGATCAAGCCATTCCCCAACATCATAGGTGACTTCAGGTCCGCCAAGAATGATAACCAATTCTGGATTGATCTTCTTCAGCATGGCTACGACTTTCATTGTTTCCTCGATGTTCCAAATATAGCAGCTGAACCCTATGACATCAGGTTTTTTGGAATGAAGGTCACCAACTATGTTCATAATTGGATCTTTTATCGTATATTCTGCCAGCTGTACATCATAATCTGGCTGGGCATAAGCTTTTAAATATCGGATGGATAGCGATGTATGGATATATTTTGCGTTAAGAGTACTGATTATTATATTCATGTTAAAGGGCGTAAAAGAAACGCCTGGCTCCTTTCGTGTACATGTCTTTTTAAGCCAACAAGCACTAACGAGTAATTTTACCATAGCGTACTCCATTTGAAAAATGAGTTATGGTATTGAAGGGGAATCTTTTCAGCTTGAAAGTCGAAAACGGATAAAGCAGAAAATGCTTCATCCGTTTTATTTAAAAAGCTTGTTTAATATACTCTTTCGTTTTAGTCATGAAACGTTTTGTCTTGGTCGCTTTCAATTCGATGATCGGCTGCGCCATGGTAGCGATCATTTCACTTGATAATAATACGGTAATCAAGAATGAGAGGCCAGCGAGCATGATAAAGCTCTCTGTATTGCTGAAGTATTCCTGGATGGTGCTTTCACGGAAAAACCGAATGAAGAAACCATGCAGCAGATAGACATAAAGGGTTTGTTTACCCCAGTTCGTAAAGAAGTATTGTCCGCGTGGAATGAACGAAAGGAAGCTGAACACTGAAATTATGCTCAATCCATAAAATCCCAGGCGTTTAAACATGGACACGATTGTCGCATCTTCAAGTTCGGCATATGGTTTCGAACCGAGCAGCCATTTATAATTGATATCGGCATTTAAATAAAAACCGATAAAAATCAATAACATGACACTAAGTGAAGCCAAACGAACTTTGGGAGTGAATAGTTTTTTTAAATGTTCCTTGCTTAAATGGTACCCAATCAAAAACATCGGGAAAAAAACGAATGTCCTGGAGAGACTAAGATAATTGGAGATATTGTCAATATATCCAATCAATAATGCGATTAAAAAAGATAAACCTATGCCTACAGATGGCTTTAGCTTTGAGAAACCAAGGAGCATGATGTTCCAACAGAATAAACTGATCAGGAACCATAGCGACCATTGGGGGTCAAGCAGGTCTACAGTAATGGCAGAACGTTCATATAAGAAATAGTAGTAAACGGTATATATCAATTGGAAAATGATATAGGGCAAAATCAGTTTTTTAGTAATTTTACCTAAATACCCTTTTTGATAAAAACCTTTCGCAAAGAACCCTGAAACAAGGATAAAGGCAGGCATGTGAAAGGAATAAATGGTTTTATATAAAGCATATATCGTTTCACTGTCATGTATATACGTATTCAGCAAATGTCCAAAGACGACAAAAGCCATAAGAATGAACTTGGCGTTATCGAAGAAAAAATCACGTTGTTTCATCGTTGCCTCCATTTAATAAATTTTTAAGGTAGCTAGAAAGCATTGTTATTTCTTATACCCTAAATACCTTGTACTAAATCAATATTTATTAAATTTATTATAATAACCTTAAATTAAGCTTAACGCTAAGTTTTATAGTATTCAATATACTATAATTTGATATATAGGATAATTTTGGAATGGTTTGATTGCGCCGATTTTCGAAAAATACCGAGGGAAAATCAAGATGGATGTCGAATAAAGTTGGTAAGTATGGGTTTTGATGAGGGGGGTTAATATGAAAATCGGTTATGAGAATGAAACGGAATATAAACAGGAAATTTTAAAATTGAATAAACAGATCGAAGGGTTTTTGAACATTTTCAATTCGATGTCAGAGCCTTATATTAGGGTTGATGAGGAACTGCGTCTCACTTATGCCAATGATGCTGCTTGTGCCCTGCTGGAAACCGCGAAAGAGCAGCTGGAGTCCATGAAGATAACTGATTTTCTCGATGTCATCCCTTTAAATAACCAGGAAGTTTCAAGTTCCCTAAAAACCTCGAATGAAAGTGAAAGGCAAATTATCCAGCTACATACCGGAGCCCTTAAGCAAATAGAGTTTATACGTATAGGCTCTTTTTCCGAAGGACAGCAGTTCTACCGTTTGGGGGATGTGACATTGGATGTTTCTTCGTCAAGGGAAACAAGGATGTCAAGGCAGATGTTTTTGGACATTTTCGATACAGCCATAGAAAGCATCGTTCTATTTGACAGTTCAGGAATAATAATGGAAGTGAACCATGCCTTTATCCATGTCTTGGGCATCCCGAAAAAAGATATTGTCGGTAAGAATATGAGGGACCTCATATCCCCATATTATAGGGAATATTGGGATGAGAGCATACAAAGAGCCTTTGATGAGTCGAACTTCAAAGGAGAGGTAGAGATAAAGGTTGGGGATGAACTGCATCATTTCACTTTCTCGTTAAGTTCAACGGTAGGAAATGAATTATATATGTCGGTGCTTCGAAAAATTACAGAATCAAATATAATAGAAAAAAAGTTAGAGACGAGCGAACGGATTTTTGCCGAATTATTCGATCAGTCCATGGACGCAATCATATTCTGGAATGATGACGGGATTATTTTTCGGGTCAATCATTCAGCATGTAAAATATTCGAATCCAGCAGAGAGGATTTGATCGGCAGTCATATCTGGAAATACGTGTACAGCAATAAAAACCATTTTGGCCAGATGATGGAGACGTTTGAAAGAGACACCCAGGTGCGGGGTGAGCTGATTTATAAAATGCCTAATAACCAAATTAAATTGCTTGAATTGACTGCCAAAAAACATGAAGGTGACGGATATAACGTAACGATCTTTCGAAATGTCAGTGAGCGCTGGCTGATTGAGAAGGAATTAAGGGATAGTGAAAAGAAGTTCAGGAAGATTTTTGAGGGAACATTAGACGGCTTGATTTTATGGAATCATGAAGGGTTCACCGATATTAATGAAGCTGGTCAGAAAATATTGGAGATTTCGAAGCGCAAACTGCTATCTTTATCTGTAAAGGGATTCATCGAAAAAATTCCTGAAAATGCTCCAGTCTTGAACGCTCACATTGAAAATGTTTATAAGCATGAGGTCTACTCTTCCATCATTCCGATAACATACGAAGATGGAAGGGTTAAGCATATTGAATTTTTGACGAGGAAAAATTTATATTCGAACCTGAATTTAAGCATTTTCCGTGATGTGAGTAAAAATCTCGAAATGCAGGAACAAATCCGAAAATCGGATACTTTGAATGTAGTAGGTGAACTGGCGGCGGGAATTGCTCACGAAATCAGGAATCCAATGACAGCCTTAAAAGGTTTTATCCAGTTGCTTGAGGATGGTGTTAAGGGGGAGTTTTCCACATACTTTCATGTAATTACTTCCGAAATTAAGCGAATCGAAACCATTATCACGGAATTTTTGGTACTGGCAAAACCGCAGGCGCTAAAAATTTTCAAACAGGATGTTCATACCATATTGAGAGAGACACTGGAATTACTGGCCGCTCAGGCACTATTGGAAAATATTCAATTCGAGACAGACTTTGAAGAAGATGAATTTAACGTGTTATGTGAAGCGAACCAGTTAAAGCAAGTGTTCATTAACATCATCAAAAATGCATTGGAAGTCATGCCGGATGGGGGATCTGTTTCCATTAAAACAAGCCGATTTTCAGAGAAATACGTTTGCATTTCAATTACTGACAAAGGCATGGGGATTTCAACGGAAATGCTAAAAAAATTGGGTGAACCTTTTTATACGACGAAAGATAGGGGAACGGGGCTCGGGCTCATGGTCAGCTATAAAATCATTGAAGAGCACAATGGCTATATAGAAGTGGAAAGCGAAGTGGGAAAAGGGACGAGCTTTCATATTTATTTGCCATTTGAGTAATGCAGAAGGGGATGTTCCAAACCTTTTTTTAGTTAACGGAAAGCATATGAAATTTTTCATTAGTTAATGGGGAATCCTTTATTGGATTCCTTTTTTCATTATTTATTATCTTGGAATCACAATTAAGGGTTGTAACCATAAAAAATATTGTGCTTCCATTATAGAGAAGCTTCCGAAGTAATTAAGCGGAAAATAAGAATGACATCCAAATTGCAGAACTTTCGAATCGATTTTCGGAGCGGGCTTCATATGAAATCGTCATAATCAATCTAGAGGTTCATGCTTAGAAATTTCCGTCATATCCTGTCTGCTGGTAGGTAAAGCATTATCGCAATTTAAGAAGTTTTGTCTTTTTTTGCGAATCTATTTACATATAAGGCATATTTTGTAATACTTCTTTATTATAATGTAACTTTAAAAAGGCAGGAGTAGTGAATGTTGTTATGAATTCTAGGTGTGCAACGGAAATTTGTTCTGAGATTCGAATGAAGCGTTGGGAAATGATGGAGCTGGCCAAAATGTATGGACTAAATCATGAGTATACCCTTCGCCAAAGTGAGCAGCTTGACAAACTTATAAATGAGTATTTAATCCTTCAACATCATTCATCAGTGGAAGTGAGAAATAAGCGAGAAGAGATGGTTGTTATTGTGCAGCAACCCTTTAATGACGACATTTCCTTTTAGAGGGGATTTGAATGCATGCATGATTTTTTAAAGTAGCAGGCAAGGAGACAAGCAACTTTGTGTGATTTCTGGTGAAATGAACCTTTGTAAACATATCAGAAAACAATTAATGAAAGACTTATATAATCAAGACAATATATCTTTTGAATTTCCTTTGGATTTGGGGTATATATCGAGGGGAGGCCACCAGAAGGTGTCCTTCATGCATCGGGATTGGTTTAGAAGTCTTAATTTTTCTGAATGGGTTACACTGATTAATGAAAAGTAAGAGCTGACTCACTTGATGGAGCCAGCCATGGAGGAAGTTCGGGAGTTACAAAACTTCCAATAATATGACCATGAACAAAAGGCCGACAATGAAGGAATAGGTAGATGTGCGTTCATTACCATCCCCATGGCTTTCAGGAATCAATTCCTTATAAACGATGAAAAGCATGGCCCCGGCGGCGAAAGCTAGGCCGTATGGAACCAGGAACCCAATGTAAGAGGTTAAATAAAAACCTAGTAAGCCGGTAATTATTTCGATGGTACCGGTTAAGGTAGCTATCAGGAACGCTGTGAGTTTACCGATTTTTTGATTAATTAAAAACAAGGCGACTAGTAAGCCTTCCGGAGCATTTTGCAGGCCGATGGCAAAAGCGATCAAATTACCTGTATCAGCAGTATCAGAGGCGTAACTCACCCCAACAGAAAGACCCTCAGGAATATTATGGAGTGTAATGGCAGTGATGATGAGCAAAGCCTTTTCATCGAACTGAATGCCACTTTTCGTATGGCTGAGATCGATATGAGGAATGTTTTTTTCCATGATCGTTAATGTCATTACCCCGAGAAAAACCCCAATGACTAGCTGCATATATCCTCCGGTGGCCAGAGACTCCGGGATCAGGCTCAATAACGAAGCAGCCATCATAATTCCAGCCGTAAATGCCAGAAGCGTGTCTCTGAATCGATGTGTGATTGAACCTTGAATGAACAAGATTGGTAACGCACCAAACCCTGTAGACATAGCAGATAGGATGCTGCCTAATAAAACTCCACTCATAAATTTCTCCTTTGTATGGTACTTACTCATTAGTGAATTTTTGGGCGGAACAATAATTTATTGTATTTAGACATAAAGAAAATGTTCCAGGAAAAAACTATTTTGCAGTCATTCTTCTGTATACCATTTTTTCAATGTCAGATCAGTCGGCAGCAGTATGCTGATGATCCCCAGTAATGGAAGGAATCCCACTAGCTTAATCATGGATTCGATTCCAATTATATCTGCAATGGCTCCCAATGAAACGGATCCAATGGCACCCATTCCAAAGGCTAACCCCACTGTCAAGCCTGCCATCGTTCCGACTTTTCCCGGGACCAATTCCTGTGCGTATATTACAGTGACGGAAAAACTGCTCATTATAATGAATCCCGCCATCAATAATAAAATAAAAGCGGCTGTAGGAGGTACGAATGGTAAAAGTGCGGTTATTGGCATGCTGGCAGCGAAAGAAAAGAAAATGACATTTTTACGCCCGAATCTATCAGCAAGCGGACCTCCAAAAAATGTACCTACAGCACCGGCGGCCAAAAAGGCAAATAGGAAAAATTGTGCGGATTTTATCGTGAATGAATACTGCTCGATCAAATAAAAACTGTAAAAGTTCGTCATGCACGATACATACCAGGAACGGGCAAAGATTATGAATAATATCAATACCAGGGCTTTGGCCACTTTATGGGACCGCTCTTTATTGATTATTTTTGCAGCAAGCTTTTTAGGCTGGAAGTGAACTAATTTTTGGGAATACCACTTGGCAATATACAGCAATAGGATAACGGCCATCAAGGCAACCAGGGCAAACCAGAGTGCGCCTTTTTGACCAAAAGGAACAAGCACGATGGCTGTGATGAGTGGGGCAAGTGCCTGCCCGCTATTCCCGCCGACCTGATAAATCGATTGTGCCAGGCCTCTTTTTGGTCCGCCTGCCATATAGGCCACCCTAGAGCCTTCCGGATGGAATATGGCCGACCCTAAGCCCATCAAGATGACTGCACCAAGGATAATGGTATAGTTTGGGGCAATTGAGAGAATGATGACCCCAATTAAAGTACTGGTCAACCCAATGGGCAATGCATATGGAATTGGCTTTTTATCCGTATAGAATCCAACTGCCGGCTGCAGGAGGGATGAGACGATATTCAGGCAGAATGCAATCATTCCCAGCTGTGTATATGTTAGCGACATTGATTTTTCGAGGATTGGGAACATGGCCGGTACGACGGCCTGAAGAGAATCATTCATTAAATGGCATATGCCAATTATGATCATGATTTTCAGAGTCATATCTTGTTTTTGCGGTTTTGTTTTAATGGCAGCGATACTTCCCATCTGTATATTTCCTTCTTCCTGATTAAGATTTTTACCTATTCCATAAATAGATTCAAGAAGCATGCACCGTATGCATGACACCTTTAAATAAATCGGAATCGTTACTGGCATTGATAAAAAAATGAAACTCTTCAAAGTTTTGCTAAGGGTGGTCTTTTATCAGCGGTAAGCTGATTGTTACGGTTGTACCTTTCAGAGGTTTACTTGAAAACTCTATGGTACCGTTAAAAGATTCAATTATTCGTTTACACACAAATAGCCCTAATCCCGTTCCTTCCTTTTTCGATGTATAGAAGGGATCGAACACTTTACCTATTTCTTTTTCTTTCAGTCCTTGCCCGATGTCGGTGATCATGATTTTAGCCCATTCATTTTCATGGTGAATTCGAATCCTTAACTTTTTCCCAACTTCCATGGCCTCGAAACCGTTTTTGGCAATGTTGAGGATGACTTGTTTGAGTTGGTCCTTTGTACAATGAACCAGGATCGGCTCCTTTATGATATTCCATTCCACTTCAATATTGAAGTGACGTGCTTCTGATTCTATTATTGGTCTCAATTCAGCAATGATACTGCGGATATCATATAAGGATAAAGTCTGGGCCATCGGCTTCCCTAAAATCAAAAATTCGCTGACGATACTATTGATCCGTTCAATTTCCTTCATGATGACAGAGTAATAGAACTGATCTTGTTCTTCAGGGTGTTTTTCAACCAATAACTGCACTAGCCCCTTTATGCCGGTAAGTGGGTTTTTTATTTCATGTGCAGTACTGGCAGCCAATGTACCGACAAAATCTATTTTTTGCCTTTCGTTTAGTAACTTTTGTTTTTTGGTATTCCTGCGAACGATCAGCTCCTCCACGATGGTATAAATCATGTGAGTAAAAAAGAAGGTGAAAAAGACAAGCATTAAAAATACATTGATGTTATTTGTGTTAATCTTATCGGGCACTTTGACGGATAGTTTCCAATCGACTTCGGTCAAAGGAACATCCACCCATTTAGAATGTCCAGTAAATTCGTCGGCATTTATATCTAAAATTCGGGTTTTGTCCTTTGTTTCCAATTTAAAGGTATGACCAGGGCTGAGAATCTTTAATATATTTTCCATATGATCCAGCCTGATATGTGCCAATAAAAACCCTTGCACTTTTTTATCATGATCCAGAATGGGAGCAAAAATGGAAAAATAATTGTAATCAGGGCTATATAGCTCCTTTGTTCCTACAACAACGGCTTTTTGGGTTTTTACTGCAAGTTCTATATCATTCTGTTCAATTAAATAGTAATGATTGAAATTCTTATTCGTCCCTGAAATGGAGACACCGTCACGATTTAGCCAATAGATTCCGGCATACCTGGAATCTGTATCTTTGATCCATTTCATAAGAAGTTCGGTTTTTTTGTTATCCATATAAAGCACGGAACTGCTAAGGCTAAGCAGCTCAAGGTTTTCCTTCGTTTCTCTGATAACTTGATCTATGTATTCTTGATAAACCGTTCCCGCCCATTCAGCTTGTTCCTGTCTTTCTTTTTGAATGGAACGTTCTAAATGTACCCAATAAATGATTGAGAGAATAATTAATGGTAAAATAACAATAAGTAGATATGCGGTTAATTTATGCCTTGTTTTCATGATTGTCACTACTTTAGCTTTTTTTTCAAGTATATCAAAATGAATGATTAAACAATAGTGCATACTAACAGGGTAGATTGACAAAAAAGTCTTTATGTCATATAATAACTTTTAATTCAAGATATTTTAATTAAAAATTTTTAAGGTTGTGAAGTTATGGAGAATAATAACATCCAACAGTCTTTGAAACTGTTCATTGTGATGTCTAGAGCCCATCGATCTATTAATGATGTGGTAAATAAACATATAGCTGAAGAGGGTTTGAATCCAACTGAGTTTGCCGTATTGGAATTGCTTTATCATAAAGGGGATCAGCCCCTTCAGCAAATAGGCGGAAAAATCCTGCTAGCTAGCGGCAGCATTACCTATGTCGTGGATAAACTTGAACAGAAGGAATATCTACAGCGAATAGCATGTAAAGAGGATCGCCGTGTAACCTTTGCAAAAATAACGGATAAAGGAAAGGCCTTTATTGAAGGAGTATTTCCTGAGCATGAAAAAAGAATCGATGATATCATGAGTGTACTTACGCACGATGAAAAGGCCACCGTTATCGAATTGCTTAAAAAGATTGGGTATTCCGCTCAAAATTAGCTAAAGAACCAGCACCCGGATTTCACTACAGGTGCTGGTTTTTTATTCTGATAAAATCTGAATTTGTTTTGAGGACATAAAGGTTTTTAATAACGCTGTGGCGAATTAAATTATATTACGATAACCGTGATAATGGTGAATGTGTCTTGAAAACGAATTCGATGAATAACGCTACTCAGGTTGATAAAATGTTTTTAAATCGTGAAAAGGAGCGTACATATGAAATTTAATGAGTATGAATATAAACGTCCTGAAATGGATGAAATTAAAACCCGATTCATGAAAGCTTTGGAAAAGTTTACTGACGCTGCTAATGCTGATGCGCAAATAAGAGCCATGGAAGAAATAAATGAAATCCGAAATTATGTAGGTACGATGTTTAATTTGGTCTATATACGGCATTCCATTGATACAAATGATGATTTTTATAAAGCTGAGAATGATTATTTAGATGACTTCTCCCCTGAAATGGAAGAGTTAACTTCAAAATTTTACAATGAACTCGTTCGCTCGAAATATCGTAAGGAGCTTGAGAAGAAATGGGGAACTCAACTATTTGACCTGGCAGAGGCCCAACTCAAAACTTTTTCGCCTGAAATCATACCACAGCTGCAAAAAGAAAATAAATTATCAAGTGAATATTCACAATTGATTGCCTCAGCAAAAATTCACTTTGATGGAAAAGAATTAACACTTGCGCAGCTCCAGCCTTTTATGGAGTCCTCGGACCGTGAGTTAAGGAAAAATGCAAGTGAGGCATATTACGGTTTCTTTGAAGAAAAGCAGGCGGAATTGGATCGTATATTCGATGACCTTGTCAAGGTGAGGCATGGGATTTCGACAGCGCTAGGTTATGGGAATTTCGTGGAACTTGGGTATTATCGAATGACACGGACTGATTATGATGCTGAAATGGTTGCTGCATTCCGCAAGCAGGTGAAAGAGGAAGTGGTACCGCTTGTCACCCGGCTGAAGGGACGTCAGCGCGAACGTCTTGGATTGGAGAAACTGAACTATTATGATGAGAATTTTCATTTCAGAACGGGTAATGCCATTCCAAAAGGCGATGCTGAGTGGATCATCGAAAATGGGAAAAGGATGTACCAGGAGCTTTCGCCTGAAACTAATCAGTTTTTCAACTATATGATTGATAATGACCTGATGGACCTTGTGGCGAAGAAAGGAAAAGAAAGCGGTGGCTATTGTACTTTTATAGAAGACTATAAAGCTCCATTCATCTTTTCTAATTTCAACGGTACTTCCGGGGATATAGATGTTTTGACGCATGAGGCAGGCCATGCATTCCAAGTGTATCGCAGCCGTGAACTTGACATTCCTGAGTATTATTGGCCTACATATGAAGCATGTGAAATCCATTCGATGAGCATGGAATTTTTAACTTGGCCATGGATGGAGCTGTTTTTCAAGGAAGATACGGAAAAGTATAAGTTTTCCCATTTAAGCGGTGCCCTCATATTCCTTCCGTATGGGGTAGCTGTTGATGAATTTCAGCATTTTGTCTATGAAAATCCTGATGCCTCCCCCGTTGAAAGAAAGCAGGCTTGGCGTAAGATCGAGATGGAATATTTGCCACATCGCGATTATGAAGGAAATGAATTCTTGGAGAATGGCGGGTATTGGCAGCGGCAAAGCCACATTTATCAATCACCTTTCTATTATATAGACTATACATTGGCCCAGATTTGTGCTTTCCAATTCTGGAAAAGGTCGGCTGAAAAAGATGAAACGGCTTGGGGTGATTATTTGAATCTGTGCCAACTTGGAGGCAGCAAGTCGTTCCTTGATCTTGTTGAATCTGCGAATCTGAAATCTCCATTTGATGACGGTACTGTACAGTCCGTTGTAAAGGTGATAGACGAATGGCTCTCCACTGTAGATGATAAGGCATTATGAAAAATTAGGCTGTATGATACGAACGCTTGGAGATAATTCCAAGCGTTTTTTTAAATCTTTCATACGTTCGGAATGTTGGGCATGAAAAGTGCTGATTTAAGCTCCACAGAGAAATGCATAGGGAGTTTCAGACTTCACAATGAGAGAATGTTAGCCCAGGAAAAAAACAGCCGACGAAAGGAATATCGCTCGGCTTGTCTTAAATATCTCTTCCTTACATATAAATGTAGTGAGGAGGGGAGAGTATGCTGTCAAGGTGGTCAGGGAGTTTTCAGATTGCAGCAGTTTATGTAGGCACAGTCGTCGGTGCAGGATTTGCAACTGGAAAAGAGATTGTCGAGTTTTTTACCCGTTATGGCTCTTATGGCTTTATCGGGATTTTAATAGCAGGTTATATTTTCATTTTCACTGGGACGAAAATCATGCTCATTTCCGCAAGGATAAGAGCATCTTCTTATGAGGAGTTCAACCAATTTCTTTTTGGGAGGAAAATAGCGGGAATCATCAACTTCTTTTTCCTTATCATGCTGTTAGGGGTGACGGCTGTCATGATATCGGGTTCAGGAGCCGTTTTTGAAGAACAACTTGGCGTGTCTAAAAGTATAGGAAGTTGGTCTACGATCATACTGGCATCCTTGGTCCTGATGATGGGCATGCGCGGTGTTTTCACTGTGAACTCTTTTGTTGTACCGATCATGATCTGCTTTAGCTTGATCCTTTTTTTCTCGACTTTGGATAATGGGGATTTCTTTAAGACCCTTACAAAAGTTCCTGATGAAGTGATCACCGTGAAAATGATTTTGTCACCATTTGCCTATACAGCCTTTAACCTTGCTTTGGCACAGGCTGTGCTGGTTCCGGTTGCGTATGAGGTTCGAGATGAAAAGGTCATTAAACATGGTGCAATTCTTGGGGGGATATTCCTGACGATCATTTTATTGACGGGGCATTTTTCGCTTATGACACTTCCTGACGTGAATAGATATGAAATTCCTTCAGCGGTTATTATGAGAACGGCAGCCAGTCAGTTATATTGGATGTTCATTTTGGTGATTTACGGGGAGATATTCACTTCGGTCATCGGAAACATATATGGATTACAGAGGCAAATCAGCAATTATATTAAATTGCCAAGCATGATGATCATAGCGGTGATTTTTTTAATAGCTTTGATCATCAGTGAATTCGGATATGGAAGGTTACTAGGATATATTTATCCGGTTTTTGGATACATAAGCCTCCTTTTTTTAATATTGGTCTGGAAAAGCAAGGCGGGGAAGGAGTAATGAAGAACGGGGGGCCAGTCCTTAGCCCTCCGTATCAGGGTATAGTGGATGTTCACCTTTTCATCAGCGTCTTAGCCATCTCTAGAAAAGCATCCCGGTAATCTCTATCTTTTTTCGTGAATATAGTTAAGCGGACGGGTGATTTTTCATCCTTGAGCAATATGGAAGTGATCACATCATCGCCGCTTTCCACTTCAAAGCCCGTTCCGCCCTCGACATCAAGTGAAGGATCGCTAATTGTTTCTGAAATGCTTTTCAGCTGGGCTTGAACATTTTTTTCCACCTCATCCCAATTGACATCCGCCTTCAACAATTCGATTCTCATATAAATGGAGTCATCTTCAGTCAGGAACACAATATCCTTTCCTGGTTCTTCGGCACTTAATCTGAATTGTTGCAAAACATAGAGGCTGAACGGCTGGTTATCACTTTTTTTTAGGAAAGCTGTTTTTTCTTTTGCTTCCCCGTTAATTGTATACTGCAGGTTTTGCTCCATCAGTCTTACTTTGTTATCACTTCGGTTATTGTGATTATCTCCTTGAGAAGTATTGCCTTCGTTCCCTTCTTTTACTGAATCTTCCTGTGGCTCATCTGCATTTTCGTCTATGGTCGTACCGCAGCCAGACAGAAGAAAAGCGGCGAATGTGACACAGCCAATATAACGTGTCCAACTAATCATGTGTTCCCCTCATCTTTCTGATAGAAATTCCAATCTGAATTTGGATATACCTGCATCAAATACAGGTGTTTTGCCCTTTAATGAATTAGACGGTATGAAATGGAAATGGTTACAAAAAGCGGGAGAATCAATTCGGAGGATTTCGATAAAGTGAAAAACGGGATGGTCATCTAGTAACCATCCCGTTTGAGTACATTGAATTATCCTATGATTTTATAATTTTTATGGTTGACGACGGTTTTCTGTTCAAGTTCCAAATCACGATAATTTTCCATATACGTGACGTCCACGATTACTGAGTTCTCGTTCACTTTCTCGACGATTCCTTTTAAGCCTTCTCTAAATTCAATGATATTTCCAACTTCCGCTTTCTTCATGGTAATCATCCTTTCCCATTTTGTTTCCAATGATCAAAAAGTAACTATGGAGTAATTGGATTATTCGAACATCTTGCAGTTTAGATTTTGACGTGGGAAGTGCTAGTAAGAGAAAAAGTTATCTCTTATGTCGGTACAGTAAGCTAAACTTTTAAAGGAAGGTACGATTTCTTGTAATGAAGCAGATGTAATGATGTGGCATAATTTGGTATATCTTGTGAACGCAGTTATGCGTACCAGTATGTAATTCTATGTACAAAAAATGCCAATCATTTTACATTATGATATTTTACTATACAGTTTGCACTATTTTAAAGCATTCGTAAAGAATTATGTAGCAGTGGGCCTCAAAAAGTTCTGAATTATATTAAGTGGCAAGCTTATGTTAAAATAAAAACGGAATTTCTCCTGTAGAAATGATAGAACATTTGATAATTAAGGAGGACAATCTTATGAATGCAGAAGAAGCAAAAGATGTACTCGATAAACTGGCAAATCGGGAAATGGATGAATTCAGGATAACAAAAGAAGAATTTTTACCTTTTCGTGAGGTTCTTGTTAAAAGGGAAGACTTTAAACATTTTCGGGGGAATGCTCAACATAACGGTGTGATAATTTATACGTATTTAGAAGAAGCGAGAAGTTAATGTATATTTTGGGGGGTGGCTCATGATTGAGCCACCCTAAATTATTCATTATGGAAAAATCAATTGTTTCCTTAATTTATTTAAAGCGGACCTTCTCCATGAATTTACGGCTGCGGTAGTAACTTGATATACTTCAGCAATTTCAGTCACCGTTTTATTCTCCAAGTACGTCTGTAAAAGCCAGCGTTGCTGATTCAGTGTCAATCCATCCGTGTAGGTTAAGATATTATCGATGGCAAAAGCCTCATCGTGTATTGAAAATGGATCTTTAATCTCTAGAATGAAGGAGTCAAATGGTTCGGTGTGGGCTTCATATTTATGGTGGTGCTTTAATTCGTTCAGAATTTTTCCTTTAATTACCGTAAAGGCATAGTTGGAGAACTTACCGTATTCCTCATCGAATTTCCTATATGACTCCCATAAAGCAATCAATCCTACTTGAAAATATTCATCCTTATTTTTATAGATGGAAAGTGAGCGGATTATATGATGGATCATCGGCGTAAATTCAGACGTTAGTGCTGAGAAATCTTCCATTAAGCAAGCCACCTTTAGAAAGTGCACTTTCCTGTATTCCCGGGTGCTTCTACCATAAATAAATCGTTCGGCTAAAGCCAAATGGCATAAAGGGTAAATGGAAGGAATAAACAGTGGGTTTTAAAGGGATTAACGAGGATCTTATTAATAGGGAAATGTTGATTCAATAGAACTTTAATGAGGGGATGGCCAAATGAAAAACACATCCTTAGATTGGATGTGTTTTTCATTTAATGTAAAGCCATATATCATGGGGAGGTGTTCAGTTTATCGACAAAGGGAGTTCAGAATGGTCACATCCCGAACCATGAAAGTAAAACAATTTGCGACACTCCTCCCGAATAACTGTCTGGCCGAGACCCTCTAACTGCTTGCTTTGATGAGGCCCGGCGGACGGTCGGCGGAAAGGGAGCGGATTTCTGAAATCAAGCTGGAACTTTTTTAAATAAAAAAACTGCAGGCAAACTGATCCTCTTTTAAGCCCCCTTATACGTTCTTAATTGTGATTTCCGAAGCGGGCATACTATTAACCATTGTATTTGTTAACTTTGCGATTTTCGGAATCCAGCATCCTGTGCGTCTTGTTCGGTACAAAACATTTCTTCCGGTTTGGTTATTTCGTAATATTGGCCCGAAGGAATGTGATATATTTTGTTGCCTTTAGAGTTTATATTCCCTTTAATTTGCGGGTTACTGCAAGATGCAGTTGGCTTTTCCACTGAAGCTTCTACGGACTTCGAATCATCAAACCCCTTTGAAGTTGCATAGTTTTCAATTGACCAAATACCGATTTCGTCTTTTTGGGCTTGTTTCTGAATATTTTCCAATTCATCTAGATATTTCGTGTTCGGTGCATAAACATAGGCTACCCTGGCCAGTCCTTTTTCAAGCAGGAGTTTATTCACCATTTTACCGTCAACATAAAAATAGGCCAGCAGTCGGCCATATTTATCTCTTTCACCTATGCCAGTTTCTACTTCCACTTCAGAACCCGCTGGCATTAGTTCCTTGGTGAATTTGCTTGCTTCAGGTCCAAAAGGCTGAACGGGCTTGGATGGGTGCACGGTTTCTGGAGTATCTACCAAAAGGAGCCTGACCGTTTCTTCATTTCCATTAGCCATTTTGATTTTTATTGTATCTCCGTCAACAACTTTAATGATCTCGGCTGTGAATGTCTTGCCTTTTTCTTCATTTGAAGAACCCGCACTGGATCGGATGTCTTCGTTGGAAATTGAATCTTCCTGTTTGGATTGCTTAATTAGGTTATCTGATGCAGCCTGGCAGCCAGACAACGTGATCAGGCAAAGTGCAGTCAGGAGAAAAACATTCAGATAAGAATGTAAAAAGGAATTTCCGTTCATGATAAGTCCCTCCATTTATTTAGGTGTTTTCCACGTCCGTCATGGATATATTCGGCAGGAATAATACTAACCTATAAAAAAGGGAAAGAAAATGAAAATCATTGAAATTTTTACATCATCGCTACCTCATATCATGATAGTTTCTTATAATGATAAGGTGGAAGTAAGGGAGGCAGGCGTGTAAAAATGATATTTAGGCTTGAAAATATTAGGTATAAAGGGATTTTGAAAATTGATGATTTGAGAATATCCGCTTGTATGGTTACTTGTTTGACCGGGGAAAGCGGTGCAGGGAAAACCTCACTGCTCCGATTATTGAACAGGATGGATGACCCGGATAGCGGTTCGATCTATTATCAGGATCGGTTGCTGGATGAATTCAACCCGATAGAGCTCCGGCGTAAGGTCACAATGCTTTCTCAGGCACCGTTCACTTTACCGGGTACGATTGAAGAAAACCTGCAGATTGGCCTGGAATTGACCGAACGGGAAAAAAAGGATAAAGCCGAATTGGTTAAAGCACTTGAAACCGTCCAGTTGCAGAAGTCTTTAGACGAGGGGGCGGAGAATCTTTCTGGCGGAGAGAAACAGAGGCTGGCACTGGCGAGGTTACTTTTATTGAAACCAGAGATGTATTTGCTGGATGAGCCGACTTCAGCTCTTGATGAAGAAGCCGAGCTGACGGTCATGAGCCGTTTTTTAGAAGAAGTGAAGCGGGAAAAAGGAACGGTCATCATGATAACCCATTCAAAACAGCTTGCGGAAATATGTGCTGAAAAGAGAATCGTTCTGAAAAAGGCGAAGGAGGGTGACTATTAATGGAGGCGAATGGGATAATAGATATTGAGTTCTGGCGTCTTTGTGCGGCTTACCTATTTGTAGTGATTCTGCTCATAATCGTGAAATGGCGAGGGATTTCACGGGAAAAGCAAATCATGCTCGCTACGGTACGGATGACGGTCCAACTCATTCTTGCCGGATATGTTTTGACATATATCTTTGAAAATCCCCACCCTTTACTTTCTTTAGGATTTTTATGTGCGATGACCCTGTTTTCCATCCATAATATTTTTAAGCAAGTGCCTTATACAATTAATAAGAAAATCAAAAGGATGGTTATCCTAAGTATGTTGTCAGGACCCATGGCGGCCTTGTTTTATTTTAATGTGGTCGTGATCCATTTCACGCCATGGTATGAGCCGAGGTATTTCATTCCAATTGCAGGGATGATCGTGGGGAATGCCATGACTGGAGTGACATTGGCGCTTAAAAACCTCCATGATGGGATTAGCAGTAATCGTGAAAAGGTGGAAGCGATGTTGATGCTTGGGGCGACTCCAGCGAGGGCTGTGAAGAAATATGTGGATGCTGCATTCGACTCCGCAGTGCTCCCGACTTTGAACAATATGCTCGGGATGGGGATTATCTTCCTTCCAGGAATGATGACAGGGCAAATCCTGTCTGGGATAAGCCCGCTCATCGCCATTGAATACCAGATTGCAATATTAATCGGGATTCTCGGAAGTGTTTCATTAACGGTGGTCCTTTTCATTATGCTGAGTTTCAGGGCTTTTTTTACCAAAAATGCACAGTTGTCCATTTAATCTTTGAAGAATCTGAAAAGTAATAGTTGCAGTTCCATCTATATTTTTGTAATATTTTGTAGGTACCAATAGTTTTGGTTTGTTTGTTGGGAATGATAATGCTATTCTGATAAGGAAAAGGGCATTTCTTTTTTCATTTCTTTCCTGAGTGGATGGAGAAACTCCCTTACATAACCTATTTTTGTTAATTTATCTTAAAGGAGATTGATTTATATGGTAGAAAAAACATTTACAGTAACTGCAGAAACAGGAATTCACGCCCGTCCGGCTACATTGCTTGTACAAGCTGCAGGAAAATTTGATTCAGAAATAAACCTTTCTTATAAAGAGAAAAAAGTGAACCTTAAGTCCATTATGGGTGTAATGTCACTGGGTATTGGCCAAGGTGCGGAAATTACGATTTCTGCTGAAGGAAGCGATGAAAATGATGCACTAAATACACTTGCTGAAACGTTGAACAGAGAAGGATTAGCAGAATAATGTCCACTTTGATTAGTGGAATAGCAGCTTCAAACGGAATAGCCATCGCTAAAGCCTATCGACTGACAGAGCCAGATTTATCGATTGAAAAAAGAAGCATAGAAGATGTCGGGGCGGAAATATCCCGTTTTAAGGAAGCTATTCAAAAGTCAACAAATGAATTGGAGATAATCAGGGATAAAGCCGAAAAAGATTTAGGGGCCGATAAAGCCGCTATCTTTGACGCACACCTGCTTGTTTTGGCTGATCCGGAACTTATAACTCCCATTCAGGATAAAATACAATCAGAGAGCGTCAACGCTGAGTTTTCCTTAAATGAAACCGCAAGCATGTTCATTACGATGTTTGAACAAATGGATAATGAATACATGAAGGAACGGGCAGCGGATATCCGTGACGTCACGAAACGGGTACTGTCGCATCTTTTAGGTGTTCATATTCCAAATCCAAGCATGATTGCTGAAGAAGTGATCATCATTGCGGAGGATTTGACTCCATCCGATACAGCACAGTTGAATCCGGCATACGTCAAAGGGTTTACGACCGATATCGGTGGACGTACATCCCATTCAGCCATAATGGCACGTTCATTGGAAATTCCAGCAGTCGTTGGAGCAAAATCAGTGACCTCGTCCATTGAAAATGGTGACTTGGTCATTATTGACGGGCTAAAGGGTGAAGTGCACATAAATCCTACTCCGGAACTCGTGAAACGCTACGAAGAGGAGCAGGAAGCCTATGCCATGCAAAAGGCTGAGTGGGCTAAACTGGTTCATGAACAAACCGTTACAAATGATGGCCATCATGTGGAATTGGCTGCAAATATCGGTACTCCGAAAGATCTGGATGGCGTTCATCAAAATGGCGGTGAAGGCATCGGGTTATATCGTACGGAATTTCTTTATATGGGCAGAAATGACTTTCCAAGTGAAGAAGAGCAGTTCGAGGCATACAAAGCGGTGCTGGAAGGTATGTCAGGTAAGCCTGTAGTCGTCAGAACGCTTGACATAGGCGGAGACAAGGAGTTGCCTTATTTAGAGCTTCCTAAGGAAATGAATCCCTTCCTTGGATACCGTGCGATTCGCCTTTGCTTAAATGAGCAGGAGATTTTCCGGACTCAGCTCCGTGCCCTGCTTCGCGCAAGCATTTATGGGGATTTGAAAATCATGTTCCCGATGATCGCCACACTAGCTGAATTCCGTGAGGCTAAAGCCGTCTTGGCTGAAGTTAGGCAGGAATTGCTTGATAATGGCATTCAAGTTGCCGAAAAAATTGAAGTCGGAATTATGGTTGAAATCCCTTCAACTGCAGTGATGGCTGATATATTTGCTAAGGAAGTCGATTTCTTCAGCATAGGCACTAACGACCTGATTCAGTATACGATGGCCGCTGACCGAATGAATGAGAGAGTATCTTATTTATATCAACCATATAACCCAGCGATTTTACGCCTGGTTAAAATGGTCATAGATGCAGCTCATAAAGAAGGGAAATGGGCCGGGATGTGCGGGGAAATGGCTGGAGATGAAATTGCCATACCGATTTTGATCGGATTGGGTCTTGATGAATTCTCAATGAGTGCCACTTCGATTTTAAAAGCACGTTCTTTAATTAGCCAACTTTCGCTTGAAGAGATGAAAAAACTATCTCAGGAAGTTTTAGGGTTGGATACGAATGATAATGTGAAAGAAGCGGTAATTAACGCTTTGAAGAAATAAAAAAAATGAGGAAAAATGGCACCCCATCCACAGAATCTTCGGATGGGGTGCTTTCCTATAATTTTTGCTTGAACATTTAAGAAAAAATGTTTATTGCACCAAAATGGGGGTAAATAAAAAGCAAGCACAGTTGTTTAGCTCTATTAGGGCAGCTGACATTCTCATTTCCCCCTTTGACGCCGGTTGGGTTATCCAACCGGCAATTTTTTTGTGACCGCTGGATATAAAAAATCACAATAATGATTATTCAGATTTTTCACTTTTCGAATATGGCGATATAATGGAATTATAAATTTGAGAAAATGGAGGTCATGATAAAATATGGAATTACATTTGGAAAAGAAAAATGCCTTGATCTTAGCTTCAAGTCAAGGTTTGGGGAAGGCCATGGCAGCTGAATTGGTTAAAGAAGGAGCAAATGTCATGCTAGCCAGCCGTGATGGAGAAAAGCTTGCTGCCGTGCAAAGGGAAATATCGCAGCTTGGGGCGGGTAAAGTTGCTTATATGGTAACGGATATAACAAAAGCTGAAGATATTAAAAGCTTGGTTAGGCAGACTGCTGAAGAGTTCGGAGGTATCGATATTCTTATTAATAACGCCGGAGGTCCTCCAGGGGGTTCATTTACAGATTTCAATGATGAAGAATGGCAACAATCTTTCGAACTTAATTTACTAAGCTTCATAAGGACAATCCGAGAGAGCTTGCCACATTTAAAAAAACAGGGCGGGAAAATTGTTAATATTGCTTCTTCATCCATTAAGGAACCGATTCCAGGATTGATTCTATCGAATACATTCCGGACTGCAATCGTTGGATTGTCAAAGACGTTAGCTTCAGAATTAGCACCAGACCGGATATTGATCAATACAGTTGGACCAGGAAGAATCGCAACGGACCGCGTTCAGCACCTTGATAAAATGAATGCAGAGAAACAAGGCGTCACTCCTGAGGAGATGACTGAACAATCCATTAACAAAATCCCTGTTGGCCGTTATGGGGAGCCTGAGGAATTTGCAAAGTTCGTTACTTTCCTTGTTTCAGGTGCCAATACATATTTAACGGGGCAGTCCTATTTAGTTGACGGAGGAATGATAAAGTCCATTTAAGGATTTTTGAAACAAAATGATTTGGAGGAATCTGCAGTGATACAATCGAACAAAGTGATCGGCTTCATAGGTTTAGGAGTTATGGGAAAAAGCATGGCCGCAAATCTACTTAAGGCGGGATTTGAGGTATTTGTTTATACAAGGACGAAGGATAAGGCAAGTGAACTGCTCTTACAGGGTGCGAAGTGGGCATCTGCACCAAAGGAAATTGCGCAGAAAGCTAATGTGATCATTTCCATGGTAGGATACCCTAGTGATGTGGAAGAAATCTATCTTGGGAAAAATGGGCTTATCGAAAACGGGAAACAAGGAACCCATTTAATCGATATGACGACCTCGACTCCGTCTTTGGCAGTGAAAATAGCGGAGGAAGCCAAGAAAAGAGGCATGGAATCATTGGATGCACCGGTTTCCGGAGGAGATATCGGTGCCCGTGATGCAAAGCTTACGATCATGGTCGGCGGGTCTAGTGAGGCATTTGAAGCGGTCCTGCCCATTTTTGATATCATTGGCAGCAATGTTGTCCATCAAGGCCCGGCTGGTTCGGGACAGCATACGAAAATGTGCAATCAAATCGCCATTGCATCTAATATGATCGGAGTGACTGAAGCGATTTCCTATGCCCAAAAGGCGGGGTTGGATCCGGAACGGGTATTAAGAAGCATATCATCGGGTTCTGCCGGAAGCTGGTCACTGTCCAATCTTGTGCCGCGTATGGTTGAAGGGGATTTTGAACCTGGTTTTTATATCAAGCATTTTATCAAGGATATGAAGATTGCACTTGATGAAGCGGAAAGAATGGGAATGGACGCTCCTGGATTAAGCCTAAGCAAATCCCTATATGAGGGGCTGGCAGAAGCTGGCGAGGAAAATAGCGGTACACAGGCGTTATATAAACATTATAATTAAGTGCTAGCATTTCTTTACCATGAATAAGCTGATAGCGACAGCCTTTACAAAAAGGAGTGAAAGCTATGGGCGAATTCGATGATATTAATATGAAATTCCAGGAATTAGAAGATGGTCGATATATTGTAAGGATTGAAGGCTTTAAACGAGAAAAAACCATTCATCAAACAAAGCCCATTCGTTGGGATCTGAAATTAATGAATGAAAGTCCGCTAATCTTGCCGGTGAAATTCAGTCATATCGAAACGAATGCCGGTTTTCAGATCCTGATGCGCGAATTGAAGAGTTTAGGTTTTTCAAAGCCGCGCTCCGCAAAGGAATTTGAAGAAGTGATGGCTGATTTACTTGGATCCATCGTTGAAGTGAGCCTTACCACGACAAATAAGGAAGAAGGATATCGGGAAATTCGTTTTTTACGGAGATTGTATTAGTTGACTGGTTTTGTGAAAAACCTTCGGTAGCCTGACATCTTTGAAAATTAGGAAAGTGGCCTTCAATTGTTCATTCAATTGAAGGCCACTTTTTTTTTCGGTTACTTTTTAGCTAAAAAAGCTTCAATACGGTCCAAAGCCTTTTCAAGGGTTTCCATGGAATAGGCATAAGATATCCTGAAGTACCCTTCGCCAAGGGGAGAGAAGGCATCTCCAGGGACCACTGCCACTTTTTCCTGTTGAACAAGCTTGAGGCAAAAATCAAGGGAAGAGGCATAGCCTTCTGGCAGCTTTATAAAGAAGTAAAAGGCACCATTTGGTTTGACTATTTCCAGTTCCATCGCTTGTAAGCGACTGTATACGTATTCCCGTCTCCGGGAATACTCAGTCTTCATGGGAATGGCATCATCTCTGCCTGCCGTCAATGCTGCCAAGGCAGCTCTCTGCGATATGGAGGAGGCACAAGTTACATTGTATTGATGAACCTTCAGGATATGCTGAGAGATGGCTACAGGCGCAAACAGAAGGCCAATCCTCCACCCGGTCATGGAATGGGACTTGGACAATCCGTTCAGGACGATGGTTTGTTCTTTTAAGAAAGTGGCAATCGAAACATGCTCCTGATCGAATACCAGTTCACTGTATATCTCATCAGCCAATATGAATATGTCCTTGCCCCTTACAAGTTCGGCAATGTCCAATAATTCTTCGGCAGATAATGTTACCCCGGTCGGATTCGATGGATAGGGCAGAACGATGCACCGTGTATGATCGGTTATGTACTTTTCAATTATATCTGCAGTCAAACGAAATCCATTTTTTGTTGTATCGGCATAAACAGGTGTTGCACCGCACATCTTAATGATGGGTTCATATCCCGGATATACCGGACCCGGTAATATTACTTCGTTCCCTGGGATGAGAATCGTCCGAAAGGTAATATCTATGCCTTCGCTGGCACCAGAAGTCACTAGGACTTCATTCGCCGGATCATAGCTAAGCTTGTATTTATCCTTTACATATTTTGAAGCGGCTTCCCTTAATTCCAGATAGCCGGCATTGTGAGTATAAACGGTATAGTCATTATCGATGGCTTGTTTTGCCGCTTCTTTAATATGCATTGGAGTTGGAAAGTCAGGCTGTCCTATCGTTAAGGAAATGGTGCCTTCGATATCAGCGACCATATTGTAGAATTTACGGATTCCTGATATTTGTACGTCTTTTACTAGAGGGTTTATTAAATGTTCCATCTATGAATATCCTCCCTTATCTAACTACATGAATTATGTTATGTTTGACTCATTCATTCTATTTTATCATTTAGTTTGGATGGGGGAGAAAACTTTTTGAGATTAATGAATTAAAGGTATAATGTATGATAAGAAAATTTTGAGGGTTGATACATTTGATAAGGACTTGCGCAATTACTTCTAATCAAGAAATCAGTTTTGATTTACCGCTAACGGAAATGAATAATCCGGATATCGAGTGGTTCTGGGTTGATTTTTCCAACCCCACAAACAAGGAAATCGAACTTTTATCCAATCATTTTCACTTTCACCCGCTGGCAATTGAAGATTGCCTGGATGATTTTAATCAACGTCCAAAAATGGATTTTTATGAGGGTTACCAATTTCTTGTGATTCATGCTCTAAGGGAGAAGGCATTAAAAGCAGTGGAATTGGATATGTTCGTTGGTGAAAAATGGATAGTCAGTTTTCATAAGGAAGATATGATTGAACTGGAAAAGGTACGGGAAGAAATTGCTGGTAATAAAATGTTGAAGCAGAGTCCCTTTTTCTTGATGCATAGGATAATTGACAGGATCGTCGATGAATTTTTCCCACCTGTTTATAAAATTGAAAGCGAATTGGGTAGCATTGAGGAAAATACTGAAAATGACACGATTAACGAATTGATGGATCAGCTTTTCGATTTACGTACAGATATGTCCAGGCTCCGTCGGACCATATTGCCGATGCGTGACTTATTGTACAGAATGATTTCATCGGAGCGACTGAATTACTTGAAAGATCAGCACCTTTATTTTAATGATGTGTACGATCATCTTCTTAAATTGGCTGAAATGCTTGAATCCTATCGAGATTTTTCATCCGATATACGTGATAGTTATTTGTCTGTGAACTCTAATAATATGAATTCAACGATGATGACATTGACTGTCATCACTACCATTTTCATGCCGCTGACCTTCATAGTGGGCGTATATGGGATGAATTTTGAATATATGCCGGAATTAAATTGGCATTATGGCTATTTCCTCATTCTTGGAATGATGGGCGGAATTGCCTTGATGATGTTTTTATTCTTTGTTAAAAAAGGTTGGCTCAATCCAAAGAATACGTCGCGAAAGAGATGAAATGACCCAACTGGCCTGCTATTCTAAGTTTCATTTGAGATGAGTATTTTTTTATAATGGAAATTGAGGGAAAACGAATGGTTTATTCGTTTTAATCGGGGGGACCATCATCAATTCACTTTTCCACATGCATATAAGCTTTATTTTATATTCTTTGTTGCTTTCCTCTAAATGCGAATAGGGTTTGGAAGGGATGAAGGGCGTTATTTTGCGACCACCCTATCAGGTCTGCTTTATACCCATGTCGGTTATATCATGGAGGGGGGAATGTCGAAGAGACAGGCCCTTTACGATCGATATGATGGGCGGAATGGCAATGGTGAAAAATGAACTTGGAAAAAGGGGGACTCTGATGGGTCCCTTTTTAGTTTGGCTTCAATAGATAATCACTTCTTGATCCTTTTTTTATCTGTGCTCTAAACAAAAGAAATATTTAACCGAATTATTAGGTATGAGTTCATTGATAAAACCATAATTTTTCGTGGAATTATGAAATGAAAAAGTAAGAGAAGGGCGAGATGACACAATGGAAGCAAATAAAGGAATATTACTGGAAAGTGGCACGAATGAGCTTGAGATAGTGGAATTCGGTCTCGGAAAGAATAAATTCGGCATTAACGTAATCAAGGTGAAGGAAATCATTAATCCTGTCCCCATCACGCTTGTCCCTCATTCCCATCCAAATGTGGAGGGGATCATTGAACTTCGTGGAGAAGTCCTGCCAGTTGTGAATGTGGCGTATGCTTTAGGATTTCCGCCATCTGAAACTCCTGAGCAGGATAAATTCATAGTGGCTGAATTCAATCAGCAAAAAGTGGTTTTCCATGTCCATACCGTAACACAGATCCACCGTATTTCCTGGTCCCAAATCGAAAAGTCTTCGGATATGTATCAAGGCCTTGAAAGTCAGATTATCGGAGTAATAAAATTAAATAGAGAAATGTTACTATTACTTGATTTTGAAAAAATAGTGGTCGAAATCAATCCAGAATCAGGAATAAACATCCAACAGGTTAAAAAGCTTGGTACCCGGCAAAATTCAGACAAGAGAATCCTGATTGCAGAAGATTCTCCATTACTGAGAAAGCTGCTTTTTGATACATTGTCAGAAGCGGGATTCAAGTACTTGGAGTTTTATGAAAATGGACTTGATGCATTTAATTATCTGGAGAATTTAATTGAATCAGGAAAAGTGGTTGAAGATGAAGTGCATCTTGTAATTACCGATATTGAGATGCCTCAAATGAATGGACATCATTTGACTAGAAGAATAAAGGAAAACGGGGAACTCGCTGGGTTGCCGGTGATTATTTTCTCTTCTTTGATTACTGACAGCCTTCGTCATAAAGGTCAGGTCGTAGGGGCTAACGCACAAATCAGCAAGCCAGAAATTGCAGAGCTTATAAAGTTGATAGACAGATTGGTATTATGAATGTGAAAACGGGCCGATGAGGCGTTACCTCACGGCCCGTTTGGTTTATCAATGATTAATACTTGGAACCTTTTCCTAAAAAGGAGGATGGGAATGGATTGTGAAAAGGTTGCTTGACCGACCCACGTCCGTGAGCCTTTTTCTCGATGTTGGTATTGTTCGGTTGTTTTTCACCTGCTTGTCCAACGTAAGTTTGCAGGATCTGTTTTGCCTTGGATAATGACAACGCGGCTTTAGGGTTCCGTATGGAAGCTGCCCGGCTGCCGAGGTGGGGTAGTTTTTTCAAATCTTCCTTTGTGGGAGGTAAATGAAAAACATATGATCCGCATTCGACAATGACGTCGGATTGTTGTGCTGCAAAGCGAGGGTTATCAGAGAAATGAAGTCCAATCTTCTTCGCTTTTCCTTCTTGCATAAGCTTGCTTAATGCGAGTCGTTTTAAATTATATAAATTCTTGGGCTCCAATGCAGTCTTTGCATGTTTATTGACAATAAACACGGCTTGGGCAAGGGAGTTTATCGAAAACTCATCCCTTTCAGAATGTCCTTTCGTTTGGTTCATTGTGGAAACTCCTTTTCTTAATGAGGTTAGAAGGACGTTATAAACAGACTTCCTTCAGTAAAAACCCGTTTTTATATATTGGTTGAAATAGAGACGTGTGTGCAACCAGGCAGAAAAAAGTGAAAAAATAATGCATGTACATCTCTAGGGTATGACCATCATTTCCCAACACTTTACCATCTATTCATTTTCATATTATACCACTTCAAAATATATAGGGAAGTAAAATTCAATCCGACGCCTTTTAGTCCAAGAAAAAGAAGGCGCTTTTGTCGCCTTCTTTCCAACCCTTATTTAGTGTATATATTGATATTTTCAGATACCCCAGCCTGTGCGCCGAATTGTTGCTGGTTACCCTGAAAGCCTTGATAAGCAGGGTACGCTGGATAAGCGGGGTAAGGAGGGTAAGCGGGCGGGTATGGAGGAGGATATGGAGGATAGACAGGATAGATAGGTGGACGGTTATTGAATAGCAACGGTCCAATTGCCAATCCTGCAACAAAAGCTACAGGCGCCAATAGCGGAAAGAAAGGAAAGAAGCGCTCGTCATTCCAATATTCAGGTCCATATTCATTCCCATATGCATTTCTGTAATCGTTCTGTAGCATAATGGTCTGCGGATAGTGGTAGTAAGGAAAATACTGTGTTTGCATAATTTGCCTCCTTTTCTCAAATTCTTTACATAGTATGGATTTTTTTAAGAAAAGAGCCTGTTTCATCTTAATCTGTTATAATGAATCTACTTATGAGAATAATTTGGGGGGACCTTGATGGATCGGTTTAAAAGCATTTTTGCAGTCGGTTTTGGAGGAGCGGCTGGAGCGATATTGCGATATTGCGTAATCTTGACTGCTGGTCATTCCTTCTTCCCGTTTGGAACCCTCTTAATAAATATAGTAGGCAGCTTTTTACTTGGAATGATCAATGGCTATTTCGCCTCGAAAAAGAGATCGCTTGTTTTTTTAGCGCTGGGCAGCGGGTTTTGCGGCGGTTTCACCACGATGTCCACATTTTCACAAGAAGTGGTGGATCTACTGCAGACTTCTCTGGCATTGGCGGGACTGTATATTGGTGCCACGCTTTTTTTTGGTTTGGTTGCTGGTTTCTTCGGACTGGGACTTTTTAATAGACGGAGAGGTGAGTCCCTTTGATTGAGGTTCTTTTGGTATTTATAGGAGGCTTTTTGGGAGCGGCCTCAAGATATGTCTTGCAGATTATTTTTAATAGGCTATTGCCAGCCGTCTCGATACCCATTAGCATTTTACTGATTAACCTTATAGGTTCCTTTGGGCTTGGAATGGCGCTTCCACAGAAAGAAAGCTGGGCTTTATCTTTGCAGGTTTTTCTGACAATAGGTTTCCTGGGTGCTTTTACGACCTTTTCAACATTCAGCATGGAAACACTTGAACTTATTAGGAAACACCGTTATATAGATAGCCTTATCTATATAACGGTGTCTGTTTTAGGGTGTATCGGAACTTTCCTGTGCGGCTATTTAAGTATGGTATAACCTTTATGGCAACTACCATTTGGTACTGGTAAAAAAAACCTGGTTTTCTCAGATATACTTCTAATGCTATAATTCATAGGAGTCCATTACACATGATTTATGGCAACAAGTCGTTTTATTCGCACAGGTTTTGTTAAAAAGTCTGGCGGTTTTCCCCTGTATTCTTTTCCTATCATTTTTCGGATTGGAATTCGTAAACTGTCAACTCCGGACGTGAAAGGAAACGATATGGGAGACGGGTAGTGCCAAGCCCTCTATTAACATGTAAAGTTAATGAATCGATTTCATACGTGCCTTCCCGGTACTTTTCAGCGTATGGGGGAGTTACAAGGGCACCGGCAAAGGGGATTTGTACTTGTCCTCCGTGACTGTGACCGCTTATTTGATACTGGATGTCATAAGTCCTTGATGTGTCGGCAAGGTCAGGGGCATGCGAAAGCATAATGGTGAACACTTCTTCAGGAATGCCAGATAGTGCTTTTTCAAAATCAGGTTTTCCTAGCATGGCATCATCAACCCCGGCAATGACTATTTCTTCAGCCGTTAATAAGGTAATCTTAGTTGAGGTATTTTGCAACATGGTAAAATGGGATTTTTCCATGATATCGCTGTAAATTTCTGAGCCATATCCCCCATGATCATGGTTACCGTAGATGCTGAACTTTCCAAGTGGCGCTTTGAGCTGATTTAAAACGAGAGGGATTTTCTGGTAATCCTTATATTTATTAGGCTGGTCCATCAAATCTCCGGTAAATAAAATAACATCAGGGTCCAGTTGGTTTATCTTATTGACAATTGCTTGTAAATCTTTAAGCTGAAATTGAAAGCCTAAATGCGTATCACTGAATTGGACCATTTTCATGCCATGAAAACCTTTTGGGATAAGCGGGTGGCTGATGATTTTATGCTTGATTTCTAACCACTTAGGTTCCAAATTATGGGCATAATAGTTTCCGCCAATACCTAAACCGGTTAAGGTAGCCAATGTACCAAAACTTTTCTTTAAGAATGTTCTTCTGGATATGGGTTTATTCAAATTAATCAACCTATCTAATATAAAAATGTTACTTCCTCATACTAACAAACAATATACATAAAATGAAGAAAATATCTTCTATGAGCATATGAAAAACATGTAAACTGGAGTTTGATGAAACCGTATCCGGTTTGAAATTGAACATCTATACGGAGGTAACATGATGACCGAACCAATGTTTATTACACTGATTATACTTCTATGCGCGATCGCGCTTTTTATACAAGGGAAATTTCGAGCAGATTTAATTGCACTTAGTGCACTATCCATTCTGGGTTTACTGGGGATTCTTACATTGGATGAACTAGTGGCCGGGTTTGCGAACCAAGTGGTCATCATGCTGGCTGGGCTATTTATAGTCGGTGCCGGCCTGTTAAATACAGGAATCGTGGAAAAGGCAGGAAATAAGTTGTTGGGTTTATGTGGGGGCAGTGAATGGAAATCGCTGCTTATCGTCATGCTGACAGCAGGAATATTAAGTGCCTTTTTAAGCGGAACAGGAATTGTTTCCATACTGCTTCCGCTCGTTATGAGCATGGCCTTAAAACAAAAAACAAGTCCGACAAGGTATTTATTGCCACTTGCCTATGCAAGCAGTATTGGAGGGCTATTAACACTGACAGGTACTCCCTCCAATATGATCGTTGCTGATGTCTTACGGCAAAACGGAATAGGGACATTAGAGTTTTTTGACTTTACACCCGTGGGCTTGATCGCCTTTGCAGCAGGGTTATTCTTCATGTTGACACTCGGACGCCTGTTGCTTCCCGAGAAGACGATTGCCGCGAACAATAGTGTCAAGGGACTGTCGGCAGGGGAGCTTGCAGGCATGTACAAAGTATATGACAGATTGCATTATCTGCATATACCCGCTACTTCTGATATTGTTGGAGAAAGGCTGTCTGACCTCCAGCTTCCTATTCAGTATGAATTGACTTTGATTGAAATCCAGCGGAAGCCAAAGGATAAGCAATTACCGCTGTTGCAAAGACAGCTGACGATTTCAGCAAGGGCGGATGAGGTTCTTCATCCTGAAGATATCATTTTGGTGTTTGGGGAAGAAGAAGCAGTTGAGAGATTGGCACTTAACTATGAACTGGAGTTTAAACATTTCAATACCGAACAAATAAAGAAACATTTTCTTAGCAGTAGATTTGGATTGACAGAAATATTGATCGTCCCGAACTCGGATTATGAAAATCAAACCTTGATTGATGTGCATTTTCGTGAGAAATACCAATGTAATGTGCTTGCAATCAATCGGAATGGCGAATATATTCAAGCCGATGTCGGAACGGAACGCCTTAAACCGGGGGATGCAATCCTGATACATGGGGAATGGGAGAACATTGAGAGGATTTCCTCGGATTTACAGGATGTCATCGTTATTGGAAGTACCTCGGAAGATGGCTCTCCGGTCAACTCCAAGGGCAAAGCATGGATTGCCTTGGGAATCACTGCATTGATGGTCATTCTATTATCGATGGAGTCCGTCCCTGCCGTACTATCGGTATTGACGGCCGCATTGTTGATGGTGATCACTGGCTGTGTCCGTTCGATGGAGGATGCTTACCAAAAGATTAACTGGGAACCTGTTCTTTTGATTGCAGCCATGTTCGGAATAACGGCTGCATTGGATAATACGGGCGGAGTGAGGATGATAAGTGATTGGCTGGCCGTTTTATTCAGTAATATCGGGGCACACGGCATATTAGCGTTCTTTTATCTCCTGACACTGATCCTGAGCCAATTCATCCCGTATGGAGCCGCGGCGGTAATCATGACGCCCATTGCACTGACATCTGCGGTGAATCAAGGCATCGATCCCCTACCTGTGTTTATATGCCTTGCCGTTGCTGGCAGTTTGGCGTTATCGACTCCAAGGGTTGCCACTACCAACGCGCTTGTGATGACGGCGGGTGATTACAAGCATAAAGATTTTATCATGATCGGGATATCCATACAGATCTTCATTGGCGTTATCATGGTGATCACGATCCCGTGGTTCTTCCCTTTTTGATAAGACATAAGGCATTGTTCCATTTATGGACAATGCTTTTTCAATGTGTTTCTTTTCAAATGGATTGGATGAATGTGGTTCTGAAAAAAGAGTTATGCAGTAGGAATTAAAATATTTATTATCAATGCAAGAAACTAATGGTATAATTTTGGCATATTGGTGTTTTCGTAATTAGGGGGAAGATGCATCATGGATACAGAAAAGATATTAAAGAATTTAGACAGGGTGACACCATTCTTTCAACCGATTTTCAGTGCAGATCAACATCAGGTAATCGGGTATGAAATTCTAGGGCGCTATGAGGAACAATCGGAATATAAAAGCCTTGGACCTTTTTTTCACAATTCTGCAGTGCCGGAAGAGTATAGGGTGGAAGTGGATAATTACGTACTTGAAATTGCTTTGGAGAGAATAAAAGACTATGGTGAAGATTTTCTTATCTTTATCAACAGGGATCCTAATTTGCTTATGCTGGATCATGGCGAAGAATTCATGGAGATTTTACATCGTCATTTTCAACCGGAGGAAATGCACCGGATCGTACTGGAATTATCAGACACAATCAGCCCGGAAAACTTAGATCCTTTGCAGCATGTGCTTGCTTACTTTAGAACATATGGGATTAAGATAGCTTTAGATCATTTAGGACAAGATACGCAATTGGACCGAATCGCACAGATTTCTCCGAATATTTTAAAAGTTAACCTGGACCAGCTTCGCATTTCAGGTGGAGATGCCTATCAGGTAATCCTGTTTTCTCTAAGCATGCTTGCGCGAAAAATCGGCGCCAATTTACTATTTGAGAACATTGAGTCCGAATACCAGCTTCGTTTTGCATGGAAGAATGGGGGACGATATTATCAAGGGTATTTTTTGGCGAAACCGGAAGGCGAATTCATTAATAAAGATTTACTTCGTGAAAAATTCCATCAAGAATGTCAGTCCTTCATTTCTTTAGAGACCAAGAAGCTTGAAGCCGTTTATCAAAAGACTTTGCAATTCAACGAGAATATGCAAAATTTCTTAAAACAGCAAAAGCGGAACGGCTCCCATGAAGATTTTCTCGGTATTTTGGCGAAAAAGTTGGATTCTGTATGTTTTCGGCTTTATATTTGTGATGAAGAGGGGTATCAAAAATCCCCCAATATCCTACATAAGGACGGGCAATGGTTAGTCCAACCCAATTATATGAATAAAAATTGGAGCTGGAGACCTTATTTTCTCGAAAATATCGTAAAGATGCGCAATGAGAAAAAAGGAATACTATCCGATTTATACAGTGATATCGAAACGGGGGAAACTATACGGACCTTTTCATATCCCCTGAATAATAAGGAATACATTTTCTGTGATCTTTCTTATAGTTATTTATATGAAAATGAAGCACTATTATAAATATCGATTCATGAATATAATCGCTTTAAATGTGTAACGATAAGCAGAAATGATGCGCTTGGAGGAGACATATTTTGAGCACGTACATCTGGATTCTAATCATAATCGTTACAATCATGGCATTATATCTGCTCTTTTATACTTATTCTGTAGCAAGGGCACAGAAAGTGAAGGCCAGATATGATTCGACTATCGATGATTCCGTTAAAGAACATCCTTATTTAATGAACCCGGTATTCGTTTCCCTTTTCGTCGGGACGATTTTGGTTGCCGGTTTTATTTTTTACTATGCTTTTCGATAATTGTGAGAGGGAGATTTCAATATCATGAAATCTCCTTTTTTATTGTGAAGAATGGGTAATGGTATCAAGGTATCCCGAAGAATTTGATTTTGTAGTTTGGCTTTGATTTTGACGGGTATTGAAAGGCATAGGCAAAAATCATAACCATTAGGAGAAACTCTATAACAAGGAGATGATTGTAATGAGGAAGTATCTAGTTGCATGTCTTGCCAGTGTCCTTTTATTTTTGAGTGGAGGGTTCACTGCTTCAGCGGAGGGCTTACATAGAGAGGAAGTACTATCTTTGGTACAGGATGCCATGGAGAACCAAGGTTCGATCAGTGAGAAAGTACGTACTAAGGAAGCGATAGAAGGGAAGTTGGATAAACATTTCACAGGTGATTTCATCAAGAAGTTTGTCCAAGCGAATGTAGTGAAAGTCGATGGCGGTTATACCGCATTTGGATCAGATTTCGCTCCGTATTATATCCCTTTTTTCAGTTATGACAAGAATACGGAAATTGTATATGGGAAAAACGGTGATGTCATTTATGTTCAGGAGGAGTTCCAGGACACTGGGGACGGACCGGTATCGATGGAAAAACATGTTGAATCAGTTACTTTGAAAAAGGAAAATGGCGTTTGGAAGGTAATGGATGTAAAGTATGAAAGTGATAAAATGAAATAAGGAAAGTTCTTTAAATTGAAAAATATGGAGTTGAAATGAAGAAGTCTAGAGGAGGTCACGGCCTTCTCTAGACTTTTTTTATATATTCAGTTCTTTTTTTATTTCGTCCAATTCAAAACCAACAATGGCTTTCCCATCGATGACGACCGTAGGTGTGGAATAGGCACCGTATTTATTCGTTAATTCTTTTCGGGCTTGTCCATCTGCTTTAATATCCTTTTCTTTGTAAACGACATTATTATCATCAAAGAACATTTTCATGATTTTGCAGGGAGGGCAATCAGGTTGGGTATATAGCGTAACGTCTTTCATTTCAATCCTCCATGTATTCTTTAGGTAAGGTTTATTTTTTCATTATAGAGGATGCCAGGACATTTGAATAGGAAAACACCCCAAGTACCGTTCTACTTAACTTTTTCCTGTTTTACCAGATAGTCTATCAATCCCATGGAACAAACATTCAGGTCCATGGCGATGATTTCAAAAACAGGATGATCTGTGGTGATTCCTTTTTCGCCTAAATGAAAGGCGACTTCCGTGAAAATATTTTTACTGGTCGCTGCCACTCGTTCCTCAAAGCTCGCATATTCCTTATATGCCGACTTGGCAGTCGCAACAAATTTAGGCAGCCAGTAATGAAGTTGTTTATATACTTCCTTAGGGTTTTCGGAAACCCCATAATGGCCAAAATATATACGTTCGACGCCGATGCTTTCATACAATTCCGCTGCTGCAAGCATCGCTTCGGGGTTAAATTGGTTTGGCGATGTGGAAGGTAAGTAAAATTCCAGACCTTCTTCATCGAGTTCACGATAATAGATGCCTATGGTGTCACCTGAAAACATCCCTTTTGAAACCGAATCGAATATGCTTAAATGATGGTTTGCGTGCCCGGGAGTGTCATAAAAGGTCAACTTTGAATTATCACTTGTTTGCAGGGATTCCCGATCATGTTTAATCAGCATTCTTTCAAACGGAATAGGTAAAATCGGATCGAAAAGCTTGTTGAATTCTTCACCATAGACTGCTTTAGCCCCAGCAATCAAACGTGTTGGATCTTCTAGATGACGTGCACCTTTTGGATGGACGATCACTTTGGCGTTCGGGCAATGCTGTAAAAAAAGTCCTGCTCCACCTGCATGGTCCAAATGAATATGGGTAAGAATGATATATGTAATATCTTCGAGGGCGATTCCCAAATGTTCGAGCCCCTTCATTAAGTGGGGGATGGAAGGGCTGGCGGAAGTTTCGACTAATGTGATGTCTTCATCGGCAATTACATATGTACCTGTACGATTTCTTCTATCCAAATCAAAACCATCAATCAATGAAATGCGATAACCAAGTTCACTAATGTTTTGCAACAGAATCTACCCCCAAAAAATTTTTCATGTACAAAATCCATTCCTTATTTTATTCTGTTAATAGTGCCATGTAAAGAATGAAGTTTTAAATTATTCTGAATTTATTTCAGCGTGGCTACTGGATAGAAAAGTATGGTATAGTGAAAACCTATCGAAAAGGTTTTATTCAGAAAGGAGAGGGAGTATGTCTCAATTACAGGGCATCCTTACCAGATTGAAAAGTCTTCAAGAGCAAGCGAAGGAATCTGAATCTGCTCAACGTTTTTTTGAAATAGATGGTGTGAAAAAGTGCCAGGTTACATATTTCAGCAAAACAGAAATGTTCGAGCTTGAAGTATACAGTGATAAAGGGAAATCATCCAAATATCAATTCGATAATATTGATATGATTACCATTGAAATCTTTGATCTTCTTCAATCTTAAAAAAATTACGAAAAGCCGCCTCCTTTGGAAGCGGCTTTTTTATTGTGAATGAAGCAGTGAAATTTACACATCTTATTAATTGGAGGGATGTAAAATGAAAAATCCAATGGTAATATGCCCAGCATGCGGTGAGGAAAGAGAAATGGATAATGTATTAACGGCACAATCGAACCAAAATGTGATTTATCAATGCCCGGAATGCGGTTTTAAACAGGTTAACATCAAAACTAGTAAAGGCTAAAGATCTCTTGCAGAAATCCCGCCGTTTGGGATTTTATTGGTCTAGGAATGAGCCTTTTCTGCTTACATATGTTAAACTATAGAAAGAGCTGTATATAAAAACATATGGTAAGGGGTTTTAACATGATCGGTACTCATGATGGGGATTTATTGGAATCCAGCGTTAAAGACTTAATGATTTCTTCTGAACGCGTGGCCCACGTGCAGGTAACCAATAATTTAGAACATGCACTATTGGTATTAACAAAGAGCGGTTATACGGCCATTCCTGTGTTAGATCCGATGTATAAACTGCATGGTTTAATTAGCACACCAGTCATTCTTGATTCAATCTTGGGACTGGAACGAATTGAATTTGATAATCTTGAGAATAAAAAAGTTTCCGAAATAATGAATATAGAAATACCTCGCCTGCATATTGAAGATACATTGACCAAGGGTGTGGAATTGTTGATTGATCATCCTTTTGTCTGTGTGGAGAATGACGAACATGTATTTGAAGGTATCTTAACGAGAAGAGCAATCCTGAAAAAGGTATTTAAACAAAATACACCCGATAAATAAGTAAGGCTTAAAATGATAGTTAACCTCAAGACTCGCCAGTTGGCGAGTTTTCTTGTTTTTACATATTTAATCCAGCTAGTGGTAAAGTCTATAAACAGTAGGGTCTATTAGGGGAGGATGCTGAAATTGGGCCAAGAAGTGAATAGTGCTAAGGTGCAGAATAAAAAATTGAAACGTCCCTTCATATTAGCTGCCATCATGTTGGCTATGTTTATGAATGCTATTGAAGGAACGATCGTTTCGACGGCAATGCCAGCCATTGTAAGTGATTTAGGCGGTTTTTCACTTTACAGCTGGGTGTTTTCAGGTTATTTGCTAATGAACGCTGTAACAGTCTTGATATATGGAAAGCTATCGGATATTCTCGGGAGAAAACCTGTTTTATTATTTGGAATCATTGTCTTCTTAATTGGCTCCCTTCTTTGCGGCTTTGCAGATTCTATGACGGAACTCATCATATATCGCTTTATACAAGGTTTTGGGGCGGGGGCAGTAGCTCCTGTAGCTTCGACAATTGTTGGTGATATTTATAAAAATGAAGAGAGGGCACGCGTTCAAGGGTATCTATCGAGCGTGTGGGGCATTTCGGCTGTCATGGGGCCAGCTTTGGGCGGCTTGCTCGTTGAGTCCCTGACTTGGAAGCTTGTCTTCTGGATAAATATCCCTTTGGGCTTATTATCTTTTATTGGGATTTGGTTTTTCCTTCATGAAAATATCGAAAAGAAAAAACGTGATATCGATTACCTAGGTGCAACGCTATTGACGTTATCCATATCCACTCTTATGGTGATACTCGTAGAAGGAGGAGTGAAATGGTCATGGGCTTCAGCTCCAGTCATATCCTTGGCATTAGTGGCCATCATCACCTTCATCTTATTCATTCTTCAGGAAAAGAAAGCGGCCGAACCGATGATGCCATTTGAAATTTGGCAGGAGCGTTCCATTCTGATTGCCAATCTTGTATCCCTGACGACAGGGGTGATGATGATCGGATTATCAAGTTTCCTCCCGACATTCGTTCAGGGGGTGATGGAACGCTCGCCTACGGTAGCTGGTTTTACATTGACAGCCATGTCAATTGGCTGGCCGATCGCATCAATGGTCTCTGGCAGGTTATTGATGAAAATAGGATTCAAATCAACCTCCCTCCTTGGAGGGTGTTCATTGATCCTTGGGAGCTTGATCCTGGTGTGGATGAAGCCGGAGGCTGGGCCGATTATTGCTGCCATGGGATCCTTCTTTGTCGGTGTAGGCATGGGCTTGACTTCTACCTCATTCATTGTCGTCATTCAAAAAACCGTCAGCTGGGAACGAAGGGGCATTGCGACAGCTTCCAATATGTTCATGCGTAATTTAGGAAATACTGTAGGTGCTGCATTACTTGGAGGAATCATGAATATGAGGCTTCAAGCCTACTTGAATGAACATGCGCCAGCCGGCTCGGGAGTGACGATAGATACGGCAAATAAACTGTTGAACAGTGAAGAACGCATGTCGCTTCCTGAAAATGTGGTAAATGTTTTACAGGAAGGACTTACATTGTCTCTACAGACTATTTATCTAATTGTTCTAGTCTTCTCTGTAATCAGCTTCCTGTTACTTACGAGACTAAGGAAGAATAAGAAGGCGTAGGGAAAAAAGGCAGACTCTTTATATGGAGAGTTTGCCTTTGCATTTAAGGAAACGCGACTCTGATGACCAATTGAATTAACAATGCGATCGTAACCGAATGTAAAATGAATTTCAATTGTCGAGTGGAGATTTTTTGCGCCACACGCAAGGCTAGCTGTGATCCGATAAGGGAACCGATCGTGTAATAAATGGCAATCTCCCATGCAATGTTACCGGCAATGAAATAGGTAATGAATGCAGCTGTACAGCTAATGAAAGTTTGGAATCTAGTAAAGGCCAGGGATTGAAGGTAGGTGGCACCATTTCTTAAAAAGGTATACATGAGCATGGTTGCCTGTCCGGGTCCGAACATTCCGTCATAGACACTGATTCCGAATAGGGATGGATAAACCTTTTTTGGGAGATGCCAATCCGATTCATCGGAAGGTTGCGGTTTTTTTATGAAATTCATGATCAAAGCGACAGTCAAGAGACAGATGGCTAACAAATTCATTGCCTTCTCAGAGAATGAATTAGCAAGCAGGCCACCGCATAAGCCACCGAAAAGGGCAAATGGGATTAACTGGAGGGCATCCTTCAATTTTAGCTGTTTTTTCTTGAATAAAATATAAAAGCTAGAAAAAGAAGAAAACATATTGGAAAATTTGACTGAACCAATAACCTGGTGTATGGGTAAACCTATCAAAAGAAGGGATGGCATTCCGATAAGGCCGCCGCTCCCAGCCAATGTGCCGACAAAGGATGCTGCAAAACTGATGACAAGCAGTAAAATGATCGTCAAAGGATATTCACCCCGTTTCTTTTCTCTTGTATTATAAGCCGACTTTGTTGATAATAAAATTTAAATAAATTAAATCATCATGATAAGAATTAATTATCAAGAGGTTGGTGTGTATGTCATTTTCAGAATTTCATTTATTATCCGTGCTTGCTCAGGAAATGAATATGAGAAAAGCAGCTGAGCGGTTGTTCGTTTCCCAGCCGGCTTTATCACAGCGTTTACAATCCATAGAAAAGGATTGGGGCTCGAAACTGTTTCTGCGTTCACAAAAAGGGCTGTCACTGACGCCTGCAGGTGAAGCGGTAATTCGTTTGGCCAATGAGGTCATCGAAAAAGAAGAAAAGGTCAGGGAAAGTATTCAAGCTATGGACCATGAAGTATATGGGACTTTGAAAATAGCCTGTGCTTCGATTGTCGGCCAAAATTGGCTGCCCCAAGTATTGAAAAAGTTCGTTCAAAAATATCCGTATGCCAAAATTTCCTTAATCACTGGCTGGAGCAGTGAAATTTTAAAGTCTTTGTATGAAGGACAGGTGCATATTGGCATCATAAGGGGAGCCCCGGATTGGAAAGGGGTAAAACAGCATTTGTTTACGGATATGCTTTATTTGGTGGATACTGAAATGAAGGAACTGAATCAAGTGTTCGAAACGGACCGGCCATTCATTCAGTTTAAAAGCGATTCGAATTATTATCAGGAAATCCAGGACTGGTGGCATCGGCAATTTAAAACGACGCCAAAAAACACCATTGTCGTGGATCAAATCGAAACATGCAAACAAATGGTGTTCAATGGTATAGGATATGCAATCCTGCCAGCCATCACTTTACATGATAAAGATACGAATGTTTTTAAAATCCCTCTACTGGATGGGCATAACCACTCAATCGAACGAGATACATGGCTTTGCGGCTATGAATCTGCCTTCCAGTTAAAGCAAGTGCAAGCATTCACGGAAGTGGTGAAAGAGCATATTCGCGACCAAGGAATGTTATAGGTCAGCTGACGAAAATGTCAATAGGGGAGAATAATATATAAGAGTGACATTCAACTTGTCTTGCCGGCAGTTGTCTGGTAAATTTAAAACGAGTAATGATACATATTTAGGAGGTTTACCCGGAATGAATAAAATGGATGCAAACGAAATTATTTCTTTTATCTCAAATAGTAAAAAATCTACACCTGTAAAGGTATATGTCAAAGGCGATTTAGAAGGCATGGATTTTGGTCCAGCTTCTAAAACTTTCATAACAGGAAATACAGGTGTTGTATTCGGTGAGTGGTCTGAAGTCGAAGAAGCAATCAAGGCAGCAGGATCAAAAATCGAGGATTATGTAGTTGAAAATGATCGCCGAAACTCTGCCATTCCTTTATTGGACCTAAAAGGCATCAAAGCCCGTATCGAGCCTGGCGCAATAATCCGTGACCAAGTATCCATTGGAGACAACGCAGTAATCATGATGGGTGCATCAATCAATATTGGTTCTGTCATCGGTGAAGGCACAATGATCGACATGAACGCAATACTGGGCGGGCGTGCAACAGTGGGTAAAAACTGTCACGTAGGTGCAGGTGCCGTTTTAGCAGGTGTCATCGAGCCGCCTTCCGCACAACCGGTCATTTTGGAAGATGATGTTTTAATCGGAGCTAATGCGGTCGTACTAGAAGGTGTGAAAATCGGTCAAGGTTCAGTTGTGGCGGCTGGTGCAGTTGTAACGAAAGACGTTCCTCCTTACTCCGTGGCTGCTGGTATCCCGGCGAGGGTCATTAAACAAATTGACGAAAAAACAAAATCAAAAACAGAAATCATGCAAGAACTTCGTCAACTTTAATTTCTTTAGTGAATATTGCCTGAAGCGTGGATAAATATATCCACGCTTTCTGTATAGGAGGAAATAATGTGAAAATAAATCCTTTTGCCGAGATCCGGCGTGATTTGCATCAAATACCGGAGATAGGGTTCAAAGAATTCAAGACGCAGCAATACCTACTGAATTACATAATGAAACTGGCCCCGGAGCGAATGGAAATAGAAACTTGGCGGACTGGGATATTCGTGAAAGTGAAGGGAATGAACCCGCGGAAAACAATTGGCTACCGGGCTGATATTGACGGTCTGCCGATAAAAGAGGAAACTGGATTGCCGTTCGCATCCAACCACGATGAATATATGCATGCCTGCGGTCATGATTTTCATATGAGCATAGGTTTGGGATTATTGACATATTTCACCGAAAATCCAATCGATGATGACTTGCTATTCATCTTCCAGCCCGCAGAAGAGGGTCCTGGCGGAGCTGAACCCATGCTTAAATCGGAAACGATGAAAAAATGGAAGCCGGATATGATTCTTGCATTACATATTGCTCCAGAGTATCCAGTTGGGACGATTGCCGTTAAAGAAGGGCTTCTATTTGCCAATACATCTGAATTATTCATCGATTTGAGGGGGAAAGGAGGGCATGCAGCCTATCCGCATGAAACAAATGACATGGTCATTGCGGCATGCTCGCTTGTAGGGCAGCTGCAAACAATCGTTTCCAGGAATGTCAATCCACTTGATTCAGCTGTCATTACAGTTGGGAAGATTACTGGAGGCACCGTTCAAAATATTATTGCGGAGACAGCGCGGTTAGAAGGCACAATACGCACCCTTAACCCCGAATCGATGGTAAAGGTCAAGGCAAGAATAAAAGCGCTTGTGGATGGCATACAAGTGGGATATGAGTGCTTGGCTGAAATCGACTATGGTGCGATGTATCACCAGGTGTATAATGAAGAACGGTTGACCCGGGAATTCATGGAATTTACAGAGAAGTCAACTGCTGTTCATTTGCATCGCTGTACGGAAGCGATGACTGGTGAAGATTTTGGTTATATGTTAAAGGAGATTCCAGGATTCATGTTCTGGCTGGGGGTTTCATCGGATTACGGATTGCACCACGCTAAGTTAAGTCCGGATGAAACTGCGATTGAACTCGCGATCAATCACTTAACGGACTATATAACGTTTAAAGGAAGCGAAGCGTAAAAAATGCTTTTCAGTACAGAACATGCTCTAAAGAGAGAACGAATGACGTTGGAGGGCTTATTGTGAAAAAAGAATTTGCGGTGATTGGACTTGGCCGTTTTGGCGGCAGCATAGTCAAGACATTAGCTGAAGAAGGATTAGGGGTTCTGGCTATCGATGCTGACGAAGATCGAGTGAATGAATTTGCCAGAATAGCTTCACATGCCGTAGTAGGGGATACGACAGATGAAAATGTACTGAGAAACTTAGGGATTCGGAATTTTGATCACGTCATTGTAGCGATTGGCGAGAATATTCAAGCTAGTATATTGACGACTCTTATGCTTAAGGAATTGGGTGTCGGAAATGTTACGGTTAAAGCGCAAAATGATTATCATGAGAAGGTTCTTCGTAAAATCGGGGCCGACTATGTCGTGCACCCCGAACGAGATATGGGGAGAAGGATTGCCCATAATATCGTCTCCAATAATATTCTCGATTATTTAGAGCTTTCTGATGAACACTCCATCGTCGAAATTGTTGCAAGCCAAAAGATGAATGGAAACTCGATATTTGACCTTGATATCCGTGCTCATTATGGGCTGAATATAGTCGCGATCAAAAGAGGGAATGAAATCAATGTTTCTCCTCAGGCAAACGATTTAATTCATAAAGGCGATATATTGATCGTCATTGGAGCAGATTCCGACATCAATCGTTTCGAAAAAAAGATTGTAGAATAAGTAAGTGTCATGCTAAAATCGAGCAGCGCTTTTATCAAAGGAAAACAAAAAGGTTTTGGAATGGTCTCATTCCGAAACCTTTTTGTTTTTTTATTGGATTTGAAGTAGTTATAGAGAATTGCCTGCATCGACAATTTTTTAATTCCCTTAAGTAGTCCTACGAAAACCATTCTTTTCTTTTACATCTGCGAGTACACGCAATATTGTTTCTTTGCGTTTCGCATATATAGATTTTACATCTACATAATGACACAAATGATCTTTACTTTCGTACACTGTGATAAAAGTGAACAAGTCGCACAAATAGGTTGGATGATTTGTACTCTCTATTTTGATTTAGTTCTTCTTGAAGGCGTACTTGATAAACTCGTGTTTCCGGCACTGGCTTTCCACAGTGTGGAATCAACAAATATATGCTTCTTATCAGTTTACTTTTGGAAGCTTTCCATTAAGATACGATAGAAAATCTATTCAAGCATCCTTATCACCTCAAGTGTTAATACTCCTTTTTTAAAACAAAAAAGCCTGTAGGCAAAAGGAGTTCTATCTAACTGTTAAAACAAAGTTGATTGGAATGGGTGTTCGAGACTCCTGCGGGAGTACGCGTCCAAGGGAGACCCCACAGGCGCTAAGGAGCCGAGGAGGCTCCCGGACCGCCCGCGGAAAGCGAGTGCCTGGAGTGGAATTCAACGTTCGAGATTTACAAATCTAAACAAAAAAAGCCCAGCCAAATGATGGCTGGGCTTTTTTTTATTATTGGACTTCCATGATGATCGGCAGGATCATTGGACGGCGTTTAGTTTTTTCATATAGGAATGGAGATAAAGTGTCTGTAATTTCATTTTTAATTTCAGACCATTGTGTAGTTTTTCGATCCATCACCTTATTTAAATGCTTAGTTATCAAGGATTGAGCATCGCTGATAAGGTCTCCAGATTCTCTCATATAAACAAATCCGCGTGAGATGATGTCAGGTCCGGATGCAATTTTGAATTCCTTCATATTGATGCTGACAACGACAACGACAAGGCCTTCCTCGGAAAGGATTCGACGATCACGGAGAACGATATTACCGATATCCCCGATGCCGCTTCCATCGATATAAACCGAACCTGAAGGGATCTTACCAGCAATTTGCGCTGTGTTTTCACTTAGGGATAGAACTTCACCATTATCCATGATAAAGCAATTTTCTTCCGGAACTCCGCAATCGACTGCATGGCGGGCATGTAGTTTTTGCATACGGTATTCACCATGGATTGGCATGAAGAATTTTGGTTTAATCAAACGAAGCATTAGCTTTTGTTCCTGCTGTCCGCCATGTCCTGATGTATGAATGTCATTCAAAGGACCTGAAATGACGTCTGCTCCTGCACGATATAATTGATTGATCGTTCTGGAAACACTGATTGTGTTACCTGGGATAGGTGAAGATGAAAATACTACAGTATCACCAGGAATGATTTGAATCTGACGGTGAGTGCCATTCGCTATGCGCGACAATGCTGCCATTGGTTCACCTTGACTCCCTGTACAAAGGATGGTTACTTTATTCGCAGGCATACGATTCAATTGCTGTACATCAATAAATGTATCTTTAGGCGCTACAATATAACCAAGATCTTGTCCAATTGATATGGCTGAATCCATGCTTCGGCCAAAAACGGCTATTTTACGGCCGTTAGCCACGGCTGCTTCAACAACTTGCTGAAGACGATGGATGTTCGATGCAAACGTTGCAAAAATAATCCGGCCGTCAACCTTACGGAAAATGTCTTGAATGGTATCGCCGACACGGCTTTCGGACATAGTAAAGTTCTGCACTTCACTATTAGTGCTATCCGAGAGTAAGCACAATACACCTTCTTTACCGATTTCAGCCATCTTGGTCAGGTTTGCAGGCTCGCCCACTGGTGTGAAGTCGAATTTAAAATCACCAGTATGGACAATTTGTCCAGGTGGTGTTTTTACAACGATTCCATAAGAGTCAGGGATACTGTGAGTTGTGCGGAAGAATGAGACGGACGTTTTCCGGAACTTGATCACTTCATCTTCACTGATTTCAATCATGGTTGTCTGACGTAAAAGGCCGTGTTCTTCCAATTTATTACGAAGCAGTCCAAGTGCCAGTTTTCCGCCGTACACAGGGACATTCACTTTTCTAAGTAAATAAGGAATCCCGCCAATATGGTCTTCATGGCCATGAGTAATGAAAACACCTTTAATTTTATCTACATTTTTCTCTAAATAGCTGTAATCTGGAATCACATAGTCAATACCGAGAAGCTCATCTTCAGGAAATTTAATTCCAGCATCAATGATGATGATTTCATCTTGAAACTGAACAGCATATGTGTTCTTACCGATTTCGCCTAAACCGCCCAGGGCGAATACAGCTGTTTGATCGTTTTTTACAAATTTCATAAATTATAGCTCCAATACTTTGTAATCTTCATTTTGTTTTTCATATTCTAAATATGCTCCGGTTACAGGTAATACGATTTCTACGTTATAAGGTTCCTTTTTTAATTTTAAACGAACGTCACGAACGGATTCACCTTCGACAAACATTGTTTTAGTATTCTCCCTGATGGGAACCTCTGATATGGTTACTTGATAGTATACCTTAAAAACCATTTTAATCTCTCCTCACTTGTTTGCATTGCTTTTTTCATTATATATAAAAACAACAATTTTTTCATGTTTTTCAACATCATGTAAAAATAAACCCAGCTCCGCCATAAAAACGGAAGGGGTTTGATGAATTAAATATACCAATGTATAAAAGTATATAAAAAAATAGATGGCCGATTCTGGTATCAATCCAATTGTGTCTTCCTCTATCTTATATCCTATCCGTTTTTGCCATGTGTAAAACTTAAATCATGGGATCTTTTTTTTCGTAAACGATTTCTTTCTAATTAATACAGTACGACTGTGTACAGCGTTTCATGAAAACACTACGCCTCATATCTTTATTGAAATATGTATTCACCTGACCATATAAAAGCCAAGATAGAAAGAAAGAATGCTTAACAAGAACTTTACAACAAGGAAGAAGCCCTCCGCAAGTTTTTGAAGGACTGTCCGAAAAAAATTCGCATATGGATGACGGCCAAGGCAGGAATGAGTGGCAAATTATGCGATAGATTTTTTTCTTAAAAGATCATTCCATTGTTTAGCAAGCTTTTTACGAAGCTTTTTTAACATGGCGATCACGCTCCCTTAATTATTATTGTATAGGATTATTCAATAATGTAAATACGTCTTTACAGGTCCTTGGCCCATTTTTGAAAAAAAAGGCTCATTCAAACATGCAGCTGGGATTTTTGGAGGCAAGAAGGATGGGAGAAGTAATCTAAGAAGCCTGAGTTATTTTTCTATTAAGAATAGTATATGCCCATTCGTGAATAAAAAACGTAAATTGAGTGGAATCCGGTTGTGTTACTTGACTTATCTTGATGACAATTATTAAATGGGTACATATTAAAAAAGGAAAAAATGAATGAATTGGAAGTGAATCGTTAGTGAAAATCGTATTCTTTGATATTGACGGAACGTTGCTTGATCATGAAAAAAAGTTACCTGCTTCAACAAAAAAAGCCATTAAGCAACTGCAGGATAGCGGGGTTTTTGTAGCGATTGCCACAGGAAGGGCTCCGTTTATGTTCGAATCTTTAAGGGAAGAGCTTGGTATCGATACATTTGTAAGTTTCAATGGACAATACGTTGTTTTTGAAGGGAGAGTCGTTTATAAAAACCCTTTGAGCATACCTGAGATAAAACGGCTCCACGAACATTCTGAAAAAAATGAAATACCGATCGTTTTCATGAATGAGGAGACAATGAAATCGAGTGTTCCACATCATAGCAGAATTGAAGAAGCATTAAGCAGCCTGAAGTTTCCCCACCCTGAACATGTGGCAGATTTTTATGAGGACCATGATATATACCAAGCCTTATTATTCTGTTCGGAAGATGAAGAAGGGAACTTTGTTGGGAAATATGATGACTTCCATTTCATTAGATGGCATGAGTATTCAACGGATGTTCTTCCATTCGGGGGTTCAAAAGCTGAAGGCATTAAAATATTAATGGAAAAAGTCGGGTTTGCTCTGGAGGATGTTTACGCCTTTGGAGATGGCTTAAATGATATAGAGATGTTAAAAGTAGCGGGATATGGCGTGGCAATGGGGAATGCCGGTCAACTTGTGAAGCAAGAGGCCGACTTTGTAACCAAGGATGTCGATGATGATGGCATACTTTTTGGTTTGAAGGAACTTGAACTGATATAAAAAACAAAACCCCCGTCAACCAACAGACGGGGGTTTTGCTTATTACGTTACCTTTCCACCGCAATTGAATTTTCCGGTATGGCATAGGGGTCTTCCGGATTGATATGATCATAAAACATGATTCCATTAAGGTGGTCGATTTCATGTTGAAAGCAAATGGCTGCGATGCCTTTCAGGCGGAGCTGAACCGATTTTCCTTCCAGGTCCGTACCCACAACCGTTATTCGAGCATAACGGGGCACATAGCCGGAAACGGGACGATTTACGGAAAGGCAGCCTTCTCCGGATGTCAAATATGCTTTTTCCACTGAATGGCTGATGAGTTTAGGGTTGAAAAGTGCATAGCTATACAGTTGACCATCTTTTTCTTTCAAATGAACCGCGATCATCCTTTTTGAAACATTCACCTGTGGTGCAGCCAAGCCAATTCCTGCCCTTAACCCGTATAGTGCAGCAATATCGGGCTTCTGGCTGTTTTGGACATATTCCATCAAGCTGGCTAAAAGTTGCTTATCTTCATTTGATGCCGGAAGCGGAACCTCTACCGCGACTTGCCTTAAGATTGGATCGTCTTCATTAACAAAATCATCCATGGTAAGCATAATCTTTCACCCCACAAAAATTCTTATAATATGTATAGGATTATTTTAACAAAAAAAATACTGAAAGTTAATGGATGATCTAATGAAAGAAAAATGGAAGGGATGGAATCAAGTCATTAATTCCTATCCCAGCCATTATATTATTTGCGTGTTGAGGTCTATTTAAAAAAATAAATCATTTTTTGTGAATTAGGGTAAATAGTTAACATTTTCGGGTAAAGGTAATAGTAATTATCTGGTTAGCAAAAGCACGCGCCGACAATGATTAACAGAATGAACAGGACAATGATTAGAGCGAAGCCGCCTCCAAAGCCGCAGCCGCCTCCACCATCACCATAACCATAGCTGGGTGCAACGGAAACCGGATAACAACAATCCTGGTTGTAACCTCCATACATAATTTCATACCTCCGTTTTTTGTATTATTAAAATGCTGACCACTCTGATTTGAAACGGTCCCTACAGCCTATGCAGTATGGCTTAAAGGGTGTAGGCTGGCGCCCAGTAATGAAAAAAACCTGTTCGGAATATGATTGTAACAAGTGTTTGCGGCTAATAAGGGAATTTAGAGAAATATGAATCTTCGAAGTACTATCAGAAGGAGCTGTCTATGTTGAATCGTTTTGGTCCATATGTTATTTTACTTCTTTCTTTTGTGATCTTGACTGGTTGTTTTAATGGTTCACCGGAAGAAAGAATCCACAAAATCCTAGAGAAAACTGCAGAAAAGGAAAGTGATTTCACCGAGCATCAAGAGCCACTTAATGATTTGGAGAAAAAAGAAAAAGAAAAATATGAGAAAATAATTAAACTTGGATTGGATGATTATGAACAGATCGTCGAGCTTTCAGATGAAGCCACCAAGAATATCGACCAAAGGGAAAAAATAATTGAAAAGGAACAAAGCAGTATGCAATCCTCAAAAGAACAATTCAATCAGATAGATGAACAAATCGGGAAAATAGAGGATGAAAAAATAAAAAAAGAAGCGACTGAAATGAAAAAGGTCATGAGTGAGCGCTATAGCACCTACGATAATTTATATGATGCATATCAACAAAGTCTGGCTTATGATCGTGAATTATATGAACTATTTAAAAAAGAGGATTTGAAAATGGATGAATTACAAGTGCAAATCGAGAAAATAAATACCTCTTATACAGAGGTTTTGAAAGCGAATGAGGAATTTAATGCATTAACGGAAAAATCAAATCAAAAAAAAGAAAGTTTTTATGATAGTTCCGGCATAGAAATGGCTGATTCAACAAAATAATATAAATAATGATGGGCTGTGATTCTCACTCACAGCCCATATTTTTGTTCAATCCAGTTCATTTAGGGTCTGGAAAATTCTAGAATAGCCTTTTTTGTGCAACCAGCTTGAGGGGAATTTTCATACCTGTACTAAAAAAAAACGATAATCAAAATTCTAACAGCAGACTTATATGAAAGCGTTTGAAAATTTTTTTGGAATATTATTCCGAAGGCTCAAATGCCTATAGTTAAAGCGGTTTTGGAATTGATCCGATATGCTGGGGGATTTAAATGTTATCCTTTGCCATCCTTAAATTGAAAATTAGGGGAAATTTAATAGTACAGTTGTAAAGTCAAAACTAATACAGAGAAGAAGTATGAGTATTGGAAATTCTATAAAATCAAAATTATAAGGAACTCCAAGTGATTGACTTGATGTTAATTCATCTTGTAAACTTAATCTATAAAAATTCTTGTATCATTTTCCTTGATTTTTTTTATGGTACAGAATAAGATTGAGACATATTAAGCATATCCACGTTTGAGGATTGGTCTTAAGGGAAAAATAAAAGAATGAATTGTTGAAGAAACTAAAAAGCAAACTATTTTTGCTTTATAGAATAATAATAGCAAACCTTTTTAATGAAAGGATGAGGTGCCAAATGGCTCAAAAAACTAAACAAGCTAAATTTAATGTTCAGGATCAGCTTAAGAAAGTAGAAGAACAATTTGAAACTTTTCAAATTTTAAATGAAGAGGGAGAAGTCGTTAATGAAGCGGCAATGCCTGATTTAAGTGATGAACAATTGCAAGAATTAATGCGTCGTATGGTTTATACACGCATCTTGGATCAACGTTCTATATCACTGAACCGCCAAGGTAGATTAGGTTTCTATGCACCGACTGCCGGTCAAGAAGCTTCTCAAATCGCTTCCCAGTATGCTTTGGAAAAAGAAGATTTCATTCTGCCTGGCTACCGTGATGTTCCGCAAATCGTTTGGCATGGCCTTCCGCTTTGGCAAGCATTCTTATTCTCCCGGGGACATTTTAAGGGAAATCAAATTCCTGAAGACGTCAATGTAATTTCCCCTCAAATCATTATCGGCGCTCAATATATCCAAGCTGCAGGAGTTGCTCTTGGGTTGAAGAAACGCGGGAAAAAAGCTGTGGCCATCACATATACTGGTGACGGCGGAACCTCACAAGGTGACTTTTATGAGGGAATTAACTTTGCAGGTGCATTTAAAGCGCCGGCTATCTTCATCGTGCAAAATAACCGTTTCGCAATCTCGACACCGGTTGATTTGCAATCAGCATCGAAAACATTAGCCCAGAAGGGTGTGGCTGCAGGTATCCCTGGCATCCAAGTTGATGGTATGGATGCGTTGGCCGTTTATACAGCCGTTAAAGAAGCGCGTGAACGTGCAATTAATGGTGAAGGCCCTACATTGATTGAAACATTAACTTACCGTTATGGTCCGCATACGATGGCTGGGGATGACCCGACACGTTACCGTACTTCCGAAATGGATAACGAGTGGGAACTGAAAGATCCATTGGTTCGTTTCCGCAAGTTCTTGGAAAACAAAAAACTTTGGAATGAAGAATTAGAGAACGAAACGATAGAAAAAGCAAAAGACGATATTAAAGAAGCGATCAAATTGGCAGATGCAGAACCTAAGCAGAAGGTTACAGACCTGATTGAAATCATGTATGAAGAAATGCCTTATAACTTAAAAGAACAATATGAAATTTATAAAGAGAAGGAGTCGAAGTAAGCCATGGCTCAATTGACGATGATTCAAGCAATTACAGAAGCATTACGTACAGAACTTAAGAATGACGAGAATGTACTCGTTTTTGGGGAAGATGTTGGTGTTAATGGAGGAGTTTTCCGTGCAACGGAAAATCTTCAAAAAGAATTCGGTGAAGATCGTGTATTCGATACACCTCTTGCTGAATCTGGAATCGGTGGATTAGCGGTCGGTCTTTCTTTACAAGGTTTCCGTCCTGTTCCTGAAATTCAATTCTTCGGGTTTGTATATGAAGTAATGGATTCCGTAAGCGGTCAGCTTGCTCGTATGCGCTACCGTTCAGGCGGACGTTACAGTGCACCGGTTACAATTCGCTCACCTTTTGGGGGCGGAGTGCATACTCCGGAAATGCACGCTGATAGCTTGGAAGGTTTAATGGCTCAGCAACCAGGGTTAAAGGTAGTTATCCCTTCCACTCCTTACGATGCAAAAGGCTTATTGATTTCAGCTATTCGTGATAATGACCCTGTCATATTCCTTGAGCACATGAAATTGTACCGTTCTTTCCGTCAGGAAGTTCCTGAAGAAGAATATACAATTCCATTAGGAAAAGCGGATGTGAAAAGAGAAGGAACGGATTTATCCATTATTACGTATGGTGCGATGGTACAGGAATCCATCAAGGCAGCTGAGGAATTGGCTAAGGAAGGACATTCCGTCGAAGTGGTCGACTTACGGACTGTATCTCCATTGGATATCGATACAATCATTGCTTCTGTAGAAAAAACTGGACGCGCTATCGTTGTTCAAGAAGCACAAAAGCAAGCTGGTATAGCAGCGAATGTCGTAGCGGAAATTAACGAACGTGCCATTTTGAGCTTAGATGCTCCAGTGTTGCGAGTGGCGGCTTCTGATACGGTATTCCCGTTTTCACAAGCTGAAACAGTATGGCTCCCTAATTATAAAGACATTATTGAAACGGCGACTAAAGTCTTGAAGTTTTAACAATCTTAAGTAATGGGAATGAATGTCCTGCTTGGGAAAGTAATATCGCATTAACGGTAATGCAAGATAAAGGACTTTATTCAAAGCACTAAGTATGATTTAATATAGGAGGTTGAACTCAGTGGCATTCCAATTTAGACTCCCTGATATCGGAGAAGGTATACACGAAGGTGAAATAGTGAAATGGTTTGTAAAACCAGGAGATAAGATTCAAGAAGATGACGTGCTTTGCGAGGTTCAGAACGATAAGGCCGTTGTTGAAATCCCATCACCGGTGGAAGGTACCGTTGAAGAAATCCTTGTTCAAGAAGGAACGGTTGCCGTTGTTGGCGATGTACTTGTAACTTTCGATGCTCCAGGTTATGAAAATCTTCAGTTTAAAGGGGATCATGGAGAAGAAGCGAAGGCAGAAGGTGAGAAGAATACGGAGGCCCAGGTTCAAGCAACTGCTGAAGCTGGACAGGAAGTCAAGAAAGAGACTGCTCCGGTTCAAGAAAATAATGGTGTAACGGGCGCGGGATCACAACCACAAGTTGAGGCAGATCCTTCACGACGTATCATCGCCATGCCTTCTGTTAGGAAATATGCACGCGAACAAGGGGTAAATATTCGTGAGATTTCTGGTTCTGGGGATAACGGCCGCATCATGAAAGATGACATAGATGCTTTCAAAAACGGCGAAACTGCTCCACAGCAACCGGCAGCTCAAAGTGAAGCTTCACAACAAAATGATACGGAAACAACCGAAAAACAAAAAGTTTCAATTCCAGAAGGGCAATATCCTGAAACTCGCGAAAAAATGAGCGGCATGAGAAAAGCGATCGCCAAAGCAATGGTGAAATCCAAACAGACAGCTCCGCATGTTACATTAATGGATGAAGTCGATGTGACGCTATTGGTTGCTCACCGTAAGAAATTCAAGGAAATTGCTGCACAAAAAGGAATCAAGCTTACATTCCTACCTTATGTTGTTAAAGCGTTAACAAGTGCATTGCGTGAATTCCCTATGCTTAACACATCATTTGATGATGAGGCTAGTGAGATTATCCATAAACACTATTACAATATCGGAATTGCGGCAGACACAGACAAAGGACTGCTCGTTCCAGTTGTAAAAGATGCAGATCGTAAATCAACTTTTGCTATTTCACAAGAAATTAATGAATTAGCGACGAAAGCCCGTGACGGCAAATTGGCTCCTAACGAAATGAAAGGTGCTTCTTGCTCCATTACGAATATCGGTTCCGCAGGCGGTCAATGGTTCACACCTGTAATCAATCATCCAGAAGTTGCCATTCTAGGGATTGGACGCATTGCCGAAAAAGCAATTGTACGCGACGGGGAAATTATCGCCGCTCCAGTTCTGGCATTATCACTGAGCTTTGATCACCGCATGATTGATGGAGCAACAGCTCAACATGCATTGAATCATATCAAAAAGTTATTGAACGACCCAGAATTATTGTTAATGGAGGCGTAAACAATGGTAGTAGGAGATTTTCCAATCGAAACAGATACTTTAGTGATCGGTTCAGGCCCAGGGGGATATGTTGCCGCAATTCGCGCAGCACAGCTTGGACAGAAAGTAACGGTCGTTGAAAAAGGAACAATCGGCGGAGTTTGTTTGAATGTAGGCTGTATCCCATCGAAAGCTTTAATTTCGGCTGGACACCGTTTCCATGAAGCTCAGCATTCAGAAGATATGGGTATCTTTGCAGAAAAAGTTTCTGTTGATTTTTCTAAAGTACAAGCTTGGAAAGGTTCTGTTGTTAAAAAATTAACAGGCGGTGTAAGCAGCCTATTAAAAGGTAATAATGTTGATGTTGTAACTGGAGAAGCTTATTTCGTTGACGAAAACAGCATCCGTGTTATGAATGAAGACTCAGCCCAAACATATACATTTAAAAACGCAATCATCGCCACTGGTTCATCGCCAATCGAGATTCCGTCATTTAAATATACGAAACGTGTACTTAATTCCACTGGTGCTCTTGCTTTGGAAGAAGTTCCAAGTTCGATCGTGGTAATCGGCGGAGGTTACATTGGAACTGAGCTTGGCGGAGCATTCGCAAGCTTCGGCACTAAAGTTACCATCCTTGAAGGTACGGAAGAAATCCTTTCTGCAGGCTTTGAAAAACAAATGGCAGCACTTGTTAAGCGTAACCTTAAAAACAAGGGTGCTGAAATTGTTACTAAAGCAAATGCTAAAGGCGTGGAAGAAACTGAAACAGGTGTAACCGTTACTTATGAAGTAAAAGGCGAAGAGAAAAAAGTTGAAGCCGATTACGTTTTAGTAACAGTTGGACGTCGTCCAAATACGGCAGAGATCGGCCTGGAGCAAGTCGGAATCAAAATGACTGATCGTGGTTTGATCGAAACGGATAAACAATGCCGTACTAGCGTAAAAAACATTTACGCAATCGGTGATATCGTTTCTGGACCTCAGTTGGCTCATAAAGCTTCTTATGAAGGTAAAATTGCAGCTGAAGCCATTGCAGGACATTCATCTGAAATCGACTATCTTGCTATTCCGGCTGTTGTATTCTCTGAACCGGAACTTGCTTCTGTCGGTTATAATGAAAAAGAAGCGAAGGAAGCTGGAATCGAAGCGCTTGCTTCTAAATTCCCATTCGCTGCAAATGGACGTGCTCTTTCTTTAAATAATACGGACGGATTTGTGAAGCTTATCACTCGCAAAGAAGACGGATTGGTTATAGGAGCACAAATTGCAGGACCAAACGCTTCTGATATGATTGCAGAACTTGGTTTGGCTATCGAAGCAGGAATGACTGCCGAAGATATCGCAATGACAATCCATGCACATCCAACTTTAGGGGAAATCACAATGGAAGCTGCTGAAGTTGCCCTTGGAACTCCTATTCACATCATCAAGTAATTGATTTTTATAAAAAAGCGTACTGCCTAATGCAGTACGCTTTTTTTGTTTGCCAGATATACAAATATGAAGGATGACTCCCCAGTCATGATTTTCTTCACGCTTGTTAAATGAAAAGGGTAAAAAGGGCATAAGCTATAAAAGGACTTCTTACTTTTTTCCTTGAAAGGGTTTGAAAAAGGTAATAAAGGATAAAAAAATAAGATGAGCGATATGTTAAAGGAATATTTTTTGCCAATAAAAAGATCATGGCTGATATATTCATATCAAAATGGGGTGGATCACTTGAAAAATTATCTGGTAATCCTCTTTCAACTAATCGTTTGGAGTGGGTATACATTAGTTGAATGGCTGTCTGTTAACGATCGTTTCGTTTTCAAAGTATTCATGTTTCTGGTCTTTTCCTATCTAGCCATTTACATTGGTAAAATGATTTTAAAATCCAATAGGCGAACAATGCTTGTTACCGTGATAAGTCTATTATGCTACGGTATTTTGCAAATCCTTTTGGAAATGCTAGTACCCGTTTATTGAATTTTTAAGCAAGCCGCAATGACACAAGAAACCACGGAGGAACCATGATTAACAAAGGAGTAGCATTATTTACATTAATATCATTTTTATTGATGGCATGCAATGGTCCGAGTTCCAGTCGAACGGAAAATGATAATCAAAAAAGTGTGGAAACGACAACAACGGTCCAAGATGAAAGCCAGCAAGAGAAAGATCTGAAAAACGAAACGTCAAAAACAATTGTCGATGGGCATGTAAAGGCAGAATATCGGGTGGACAAAGAATATTGGTCATTTAAACCAATTGGGGATGCAAATCCGAAAGTTGTGCTGTTAACATTTGATGATACACCTGATAAATATTCTCTGAAAATCGCCCAGACGCTGAAGCGCCTTGAAGTACCTGCGATTTTTTTCGTGAACGGTCACTTTCTTGGAAATGATGAAAATAAAGCGGAGCTAAAAGAAATTCATGAAATGGGTTTTTCTATCGGTAATCATACTTATTCCCATGTGAATTTAAAACAGTTAACCGAAAAGGAACAAGAGCGGGAAATCGTAAAATTGAACAATTTGGTAGAAGGCATTACAGGGGTACGCCCTAAGTACTTCAGGGCGCCATTTGGATTGAATACCGAGCATTCAAAAAAAGTCGCTGAGAAAGAAAAAATGTTGGTCATGAATTGGACATATGGATACGACTGGGAAAAAGAGTATCAGGATAAAAAAGCTTTAAGGGAGATCATGTTGAACAGCCCTTATTTAGGAAATGGTGCGAACTTACTGATGCATGACCGGCAATGGACGAGTGAAGCCATTGAGGATATCGTGAAAGGTTTTCAAAAGAATGGTTATGAGATTCTTGATCCAAAGTTAATTGAAACGCCTGCATGAGCCAATTCCGGCTTCTGCAGGTTTTTTATTTCCTTGGATAATAATACATCACCCGTTTATTGAAGAGATGTAGCTGCGCCCGTAATTTCTTTGCAAGGAACTTGCACAGTTCATTAGCTTTCCCCTTATCACCGAAAGTTGCTGTTTCAGGGAGGGTAAATTGGATATAGGATTGAATCCGCTCTGATCCGTCTTCATCCTTAACGACTTCTTGGTCAACGCCTATCAATATCATGTGATATCGATCTTCTTTGGATTGGAGATATATGGCCTTATCTTTCATCTTTTCTGGTTCTTTCATTTCATAAGGAAATGCTTTCTTATCATAGTCCCAATCCAGTTGCTTTCCGGTTTTCGCTGTGATCATTTGATAATAGTTCAGCAGTTCTTTCACATCTTCGATGGTTACAGTCCCTTTCACGGACTCAGGAACAAGTTTGATATAGGCATTTTCAGTCATGTGGATCCCCCTTAAATCGATAGGATGTAAGATTATATTAACATTTTATGGATGTATTATATACATATCTATATGTAAATTAAAAGACGAAATTCCTTTTTCACCTTGCTATGCAAAAGCAAGAGGTGTGATGAAATGAGCTCCAGGGCCCAAAAAGGAATCGTCTAACGAACGATTGGAGTCAATTGCTTCCTACAAGAGGGTTCATTAAATGGGAAAAAAGTATATATGTTATACTTTTTAGCTTGAAATAATAAATGTGTTATATTATAATTCATATAAAGCGGTTACATTACGTCATTGATGCATACAATATAGAGGAAGGGGTTGTAAAAATGGGAACTATCGTATGTCAAACTTGCAATAGCACGATTGAACATTTTGAAGATGAAAAAGTAAGTGTACTATATACACACAATCACAACTGCCAAAGCTGTGATACAGCTGCCTCTGAAAAATAAATCGAAACAGGATTATAAGATTAATAGAATTTAAGGGTGTTTCAGGATTGTAACCTGGAGCACCCTTTTTATAGAAGTCAATGAAGCGAAAATCTTCAGTTTATCGGGAGCTACATGCTCAATAATAAAGGGGGCAAAAAAACCAGAGCAGCACTTCGCTCTGGTTTGATGGGATCAATCAATTTTTAATGATACGTAAATATTTTATTTCTGGGTCCTCAGGGCCTTGAACAGGAAGGCCGGCCTCGATGTTTTTCCGGATGTAATTGATATTATCTTCAGTAATCAATTCACCTGGTATGAAGATTGGGATTCCAGGCGGGTAAACCATGATGAACTCAGCGCTAATTTTGCCGACAGATTCCTCAATGGGAACCACTTCGGTTTCTGCATAAAATGCTTCCCTTGGTGATAAAGCCAAGGGTGGTGTATCAGGAAGCAGGACTTCGATCTTTTCATGTTCAGCCGCCATTTCCTTAAACTCATCGGCCAAGTCTCTAAGGGCAGTAATCAGAAGGTCCGCTTCTGTTTTTGAGTCTCCAGGTGTTATCAGGCAAAGGATATTGTACAAGTCAGAAAGTTCCACTTCGATATTATGCTTTTCACGAAGCCATTTCTCAACGTCGTATCCGGTAATATTCAATTCCTTGATGGATATGATCAATTTAGTCGGGTCATAACTAAAGGCTGCCTCACTCTCGAGAATTTCGCTGCCGACACAGTAAAGATAAGGAATCTCATTAACGGCCTCGCGGATATACCCTGCGAGATTGATTGCTTCATCAATCATTTCCCTGCCTACCGTCGCAAGTTGTCTTCTGGCCGTATCCAGGGAAGCCAGAAGGATATAGGAGGTTGAGGTGGTTGTGAGCATGCTCAATATGGCTTGAACACGATTTGCGGAAACCAATCCATTCCTTACATTTAATATGGAACTTCCCGTTAGTGAACCGCCCAGTTTATGAACACTCGTTGCAGCCATATCCGCTCCAGCTTGCATGGCTGACATCGGCAAGTCTTCATGGAAGTGTATATGGACACCATGTGCTTCATCTACCAGTACTGGGATTTTGTAGGAATGAGCAACTTCCACTATTTTTTGCAAATCAGCCGAAATGCCGAAATAGGTTGGATTGATGACAAGCAATCCTTTTGCATCGCTATGTTCCCTTAAAGTTTTTTCGACGGCATCTACGGTGATTCCGTGTGAGATGCCCAAATCTTTGTCTATTTCAGGATTGATGAAAATGGGAACAGCTCCGGAAAACACAATGGCAGACATTACGGATTTATGTACATTCCTTGGGACGATGATTTTGTCCCCAGGTCCGCAAACTGTCATGACCATCGTCATGATTGCTCCACTTGTTCCTTGAACGGAAAAGAATGTGTGATCCGCCCCAAAAGCTTCAGCGGCAAGATCCTGAGCTTGTTTAATGATCCCCTTTGGCTGATGGAGATCATCGAGTGGAGCGATATTGATTAAATCTATAGATAATGCATTTTCTCCAATGAAATTACGGAAATCAGCGTCCATTCCTTTTCCTTTTTTATGACCTGGAATATGAAATTGAACGGGATTTTTTTTTGCATGCTGCAATAAGGCAGTGTATAAGGGTGTTTCATTCTGTGACAATTCTTTGTGGCCCCTTTTCAATAAAATAGGTACGTAATATTTGGGAGTACATACTCCCTTTCTATTAATGATCGTATGTTTCTCCGATTCCATCGTATGGTTAGTAAACTTGTGGATAGACATAAAACATATGAATTATAGCACGTCTTATAATAAATGCCTAGAGTGACTTTAATGTCCTGACTTAAACAATTTATATATGTCTTTATTGTTAAGGGGCTCAATAAAATTATGAGCAGATTATAAATGTCCATTTTCCTAGTATTTACTGGATTTACTCAAGAATTCTTCTTTTATCAATATTGTAGGTGAGTTTAAAAATTGAACGGTTAAACAATATTTGCCATAATGAAACTAATGATTTTTGAGAGCTAAATAAACAAACCACATAAAATGAAAAGGGAGCTGAGGAGTTTGAAGTGGAAAACGCGTGTGACCGATTTGTTAGGTATTCAATACCCAATCGTACAAGGGGGATTGGCCCATTTAGCATATGCAGACCTGGCTGCGGCAGTTTCGAATGCAGGAGGGCTGGGGCAGGTAACGGCCATGTCCTTGGACAACCCGGAGCAACTGACAGATGAAATTAGAAAAACCAAATCATTGACGGATAAACCGTTTGGTGTGAACTTTGCAATCGGTCAGCATGGGAGACCTTATGAACACATGCTGGAAGCAGCCTTGAAAGAGGATATCGCAGCTGTTTCCGTAACCGGCGGCAACCCTGCACCATTTCTTGATTACGTCAAAGGAACCCAGGTGAAAAAACTCGTGCTTGTTGCTGCAAGAAGGCAGGCAATGAAGGCTGAACAGCTTGGGGCAGATGCGGTGATGGTAGTTGGTCAGGAGGGTGGAGGACATTTAGGCCGTGATGATATCGGAACTTCTGTGTTAATTCCTCAAGTTGTGGACTCCGTTAATATTCCAGTCATCGCATCGGGTGGTTTTGGCGATGGACGAGGTTTGATGGCAGCATTGGCACTTGGTGCCGAAGGAATCGAGATGGGAACACGATTCATAGCAGTCAAGGAATGTGTTCATGCACATGAATTATATAAAAATGCCTTGGTTTCCGGCACAGAAAATGATACGGTTGTCATCAAGCGTTCCATTGGTGCACCAGCAAGGGTAATTGCAAACAGCTGGACCGATAAGATCCTTGAAATAGAAAAAGAAAACGGCGGATATGAACAATTGAAGGATTACATAAGCGGAAAAGCGAATCAGCGTTATATCCATGACGGTGTCGAAGGTGAAGGCTTTGCTTGGGCTGGACAAGTGATGGGGCTGATTCATGATGTACCATCGACTGCTGAACTATTCAGTCGGATTATCGACCAGGCGGAAGCAATTCGCTCAAAATGGGCAGACTGATGATGCATGGTCTGCCGGACAGCATGAAAAACTATCTAGAAGGAGCGTGTTTAGGGTATGGATTATCAATATCCAATGGATCTTGATTGGTCTACTGAAGAAATCGTAGATGTGATCAAATTCTTTGAAGCTGTAGAAAAGGCTTATGAAAATAAAATACAAAAGGAAGAATTTATGAAGGCTTACCGAAGATTCAAGGAAATAGTTCCCGGTAAGGCGGATGAAAAAAAGTATACGGATGAGTTTGAATCAGTCAGCACTTATTCAGCCTATCTTGTTATTAAGAAGGCAAAAGGAATCGATGACGGGGAATGGATAAAAATGAAAAATTAAAAATATTTTTAGAAAACTCCATTGACTTACTGAAAAGATTGTTTTAACATAATAAGCAAGAAAATGATAAAGGCAGTGACGAAGAAGAGTACCTTAATGATGTTCTGCAGAGAGCCAGTGGTTGCTGAAAACTGGTGAACGAATTTAAGCGAATGGACTTCCGAGCCCCAAACCGAAACGGATGAACGGAGTAGGCTTTGGCGATTATCTCATCGTTAGTGGAGATAGGCATGTTAATGCCGTAAAGTGAGCTAATTTAGCTAATTAAGGTGGTACCACGGGTTCCTCGTCCTTTGGATGAGGGGCCTTTTTGCGTTTTTATGGAAATGATAATTAAATCTATGAATGAGAGTAGTAATCTTTTTAGATGCGTAACAGAGAGCCGGGATAGGTGGAAACCGGTACGATATAAGAAGATGAATGGACTTATGAGTGGTTTCTTGAAATAAGTAGGGAAACTCGGCTGCCACCGTTAAAGGGTAATCGCAAGAATTTTTCATTTCTTGCTTGAGAGGGAAAAATGATGCGTTTTTCCAACTTGAGGTGGCACCGCGGTTTACCGTCCTCTGCAGACACATATTTGTGTTTGCGGGGGATTTTTTTATTGGGATTTCAATATATATACCTTTTAGAGAAAAAATCAAAAAACCAGAGGAAATGAAAACTCCGGCACTTGGCCAAAAGGGTTTTCCCTTCCAGGGGTTTATAAGAGCGCATAAGAATCGGGAGGGAATTGAGAGATGAATAATTTGGATGAAAAAAAAATACTCCGTTTCAAAATGGACACAATTGAAGGGGATATCCACACACCCATTGCCATATTTCAGAAATTAGATGGTGACCAGAAGTTTTTATTGGAAAGCTCAAATTCGCATCATGACAACGGCCGCTACTCCTATCTAGGTTCAAAACCTTATCTGGAAGTGACATCACTTGCTGGCCAAGTAAATGTGAAAGATACTGAAACAGGTGATCAAATTGTAAAGAACATCAATATCATCGAGTTTCTAAAAAACGAATTACTAGTGGAGATAGGAGAGGCTCCCATACATCTTCCGCCATTTAACGGTGGTGCAATCGGATATATGGGCTATGATATCATTCGTCTGTATGAAAATATAGGTCCGGTGCCTCCTGATTCTCTGCAAATGCCTGATGCTCATTTTCTCTTTTATAAAGAACTGTATATATTCGATCATGTTCTACAGAAGATCCATCTTTTGACTGCGGAAGAAGATAGTGAAAAAAGTTTATTGGGGATGAAGGAAAAAATCAATCAGGCAAGTAAACCGTCAAAGGAAATATCGTCGGAATATTTGGAATTCAAATCGAATTTCAGTCAGGATGAATTCGAGAAAATGGTCCTTGAAGTTAAATCAGCGATTATAGCTGGTGAAGTGTTCCAAGTTGTTTTATCACAAAGGTTCAAAGCGGACTTCGATGGGGAGCCTTTCGATGCCTACCGTCGTTTACGTTTAGCCAACCCCTCTCCTTATATGTTTTATATAGAATTTGGTGACTATACAATTATTGGGTCGTCTCCAGAAAGTTTGATCAGTGTTTCATCAGGAATGGTTCATGTTAATCCCATTGCCGGTACAAGACCAAGAGGGAAAACGGATGAAGAAGATAAAGGCTTCGAAAAAAGCCTGCTGATGGATGAAAAGGAACTTGCCGAGCATAAGATGCTTGTTGATTTGGGTAGGAATGATCTTGGCAGGGTTTGCGAAATCGGTTCAATCCACCTTACCGAGGAAATGGAAATTCAAAGATATCAGCATGTCATGCATATTGCTTCGAAGGTTAGCGGAAAGCTTAGGGAAGGGTTCACGAGTTTAGATGCGCTGACGGTCTGCCTCCCTGCCGGAACAGTCTCAGGTGCTCCAAAAATCAGGGCAATGGAGCTGATCAATGAACTGGAAAATTGTAAACGGGGGATGTATTCGGGCTCGATAGGGTTCATAGGTTTTGGAGGGGATCTTGATATGGCATTAGCCATTCGGACGATGATCATTAAAGATGGCAAGGCCTATGTACAGGCAGGGGCAGGAATTGTATATGATTCAGATCCAAAAACGGAATTTGAAGAAACACAAAATAAAGCACGCGCTTTAATGGAGGTTCACACAAAATGATTTTATTAATTGATAACTATGACTCGTTCACTTATAACCTTTATCAATATTTAGGAGAAGTGGAAAAAGAAATCATAGTAAAAAGGAATGACGAAATCAGCCTTGCGGAAATTGAGGAACTGAATCCAATGGCAATCGTCATTTCCCCGGGACCCGGCAGGCCGGAAGATGCTGGTATCAGTATGGAAATCATCCGTAATTTTTATGAAAAGGTTCCGCTATTAGGCATTTGTTTGGGGCATCAGGCCATTGGGGCGGTTTTTGGTGCGAATGTGGTTGGAGCGAAACAAATCATGCATGGGAAAACATCGGTTATCGAACATGATGGAACAGGTGTATTTGCCAAACAGGACTTACAATTCCCGGTAATGCGTTACCATTCCCTTGTAGTTGAAAGGGCGAGTTTGCCAGATGAACTGACTGTGACGGCAGTAGCACTGGATGATGGGGAGATTATGGCCCTGAAACATCAAGATTTCCCGCTTTACGGTTTACAGTTCCACCCTGAATCAATAGGGACGAAAATCGGCAAGGAATTATTACATCAATTTTATGAGATTGCGGGAACCTTCCAATCTGAGAAGGAACAATCCATCTTATAAAAAAACGACTGGGGGAGTTAGCGGTGAAGGAGTATTTAGCGAAGTTAGCAGAGCGTCAAACATTGACGGAAGAAGAGATGAGCAGAGCAGCCCAAGCGTTATTTTCTAAAGATATAACCGAAAGCGAGATGGCAGCTTTCATCATTGCCCTAAAATCCAAAGGGGAAACCGCAGGTGAAATAGCAAGCCTTGTCAGAGTCATGAGAAAAGAAGCAAGAAGTGTACGAACAAGCTCTATTAATGTTATGGATAATTGCGGAACGGGAGGAGATGGGTCACAAAGCTTCAATATAAGTACAGCATCAGCATTCGTTCTTGCCGGGGCCGGTGTCAAGGTTGCCAAACATGGAAACCGCAGCATTTCAAGCAAAACGGGGAGTGCGGATGTATTGGAAGAATTAGGTGTTAATTTGTACTTGGAGCCTGACATGTTAAAAGAACTGTTGGAGGAAAATGGGATCACATTCTTATTTGCTCCATCGGTCCACCCTAATATTGCACGGATAATGAAAGTGAGAAAAGAACTGAAAATCCCGACGATATTTAATCTAATCGGTCCTCTGACAAATCCAGTCCAACTCGACACGCAATTAATGGGAATTAATCGACGTGATATGCTCGAGCTTTTTGCGGAAGTCCTACATAAATTAGGCAGGAAACGCGCGGTCGTGATAAATGGTGCCGGGTTTATGGATGAAGCGAGCCTGCAGGGAGAAAATTCACTCGTGCTTTTGGAGCAAGGGGATATTATCCCATTTACGCTGCACCCTGAAGAAGTGGATCTGCCGGTT